>JBGALX010000002.1:0-592714 GCA_044223505.1 Myxococcaceae bacterium | reverse complement strand
GTCTCGCTCGAGTCGACGAAGGCCGACGGCCGCCGGAAGCTCGAGGCCGAGCTGCGCGCGGTCGCCGGTCGCCTGCTCCTCGAGGCCCAGGCGCTCTCACGCCCTCGCGACGATCGCGACAAGATGATCGAGCTGCAGCAGAAGGCGCGCGAGGTCGAAGAGCTCGAGCCCGACCTCACCGCCGCCACCGAGCTCTCGGAGCTCGCCGCCGCGGCCCTCGAAGAGATCGACACCCCCGAGCTGGTCGTGCGCCGCACCTACGACGACGGCGACGTCGCTCTCGCGCTCAAGAAGGCAAAGGCGTGCGCCAAGGCCTCGACGCTCTGCGAAGAGCTCGTGACGCCCCTCTCGAAGCTGGCCGCCGCTCAGCCGAAGCTGAGGGCGCTCGGCGTCGTCCGGCTGCTCGAGCTGCGGGAGCTCGCGCGCGGCGTCTCGCAGACGGGTGAGGGCCTGGAGCCCGCCATCGACGACTTGCTCACCGACCGCGTCGATGCCGTCGCCCAGAAGTGCAGAGCGGCCGGTGATTGGGGGTGCGTCGATCGCCAGATCGCGAACGCCATGGCGCAGGACATCTCGATCGACGAGTCGTTCGAGGACGATCTCAACCGCTGGGCGGAAGAGACGGTCATGCGCGCCGGCTCGATGCGCAGCAAAGACCCGAAGGCCGTGCGCGCGCTCTTGCAGCGGGTGATGAAGACGACCTCGGTCGAGTCGCGGTGGCGCGAGCTCGCCCGGCGGCTCGACGAGCACGTCGCGGCGGAGCCTTGAAGCAGGCCGATCTGTTCGGGAAGGGCGAAGCGCCCAAAGCGCCCGAGTCCAAGCCTGCCCAGCCCAAGCCTCCTGCACCCAACTCTGGGGTCGCGAGGCCGCCACCGCCGCCTCCTGCACCTGCACCTGCACCTGCACCTGCACCGGCACCGGCGGCCGCGGCTGCGGCGCCGAAGGTGCGGGCGGTGCCGCGCATCTTGAGCGTCTCCGAGCTCACGAAGCAGATCAAAGAGACGCTCGAGCCGTCGTTCAGCCGCGTGCTCGTTCGCGGCGAGATCTCGGGCTTCAAGGGCGCCAACACGCGCGGCCACCTCTACTTCGGGCTGAAAGACGCCTGGGCGCAGATCGACGCGCGGGTGTGGGCGACGACGGCGGCGAAGCTGAAGTTCGGGCTCAAAGACGGGCTCGAGGTGATCGCCGAGGGCAACCTCGACCTGTACCCGCCGTCGGGCCGCTATGCGCTGATCGTGCAGAAGCTCGAGCCCGCGGGCCTGGGCGCGCAGGCGCTCGCGTTCGAGCAGCTGAAGCAGAAGCTCCTGGCCGAGGGGCTGTTCGGCGAGAAGCGCAAGAAGCCGAAGATGAAGCTGCCGTCGCTGCCCCGGCGCATCGGCGTCGTGACGTCGGTGACCGGCGCCGCGCTGCGCGACTTCGTGAAGGTGCTGTACCGGCGGCACCCGCGGCTGTCGATCCTGGTTGCGAACGCGCGCGTGCAGGGCGACGGCGCGGCCCTCGACATCGAAGGCGGGCTGCGTCGGCTCTACCGCACGGACGTCGACGTGATCGTGGTCACCCGCGGCGGCGGCTCGACGGAAGACCTGTGGGCCTTCAACGAAGAGCGCGTCGCGCGCGCGATCTTCGACAGCCCGGTGCCGGTCATCTCGGCGGTCGGGCACGAGGTCGACGTGACGCTGGCCGACTTCGTCGCCGACCACCGCGCGGCGACTCCGAGCCACGCGGCTGAGGCGCTCGCTCCGGTGCTGACCGACCTCGAGCTGGCCCTCGCGCGGCAGCGCCAGCGGCTCCACAAGGCGGTCGAGCGCAGCGTGGTCGGCCAGCGCGCGGTGCTCGAGCGCTTCGCGCGCAAGCTCGGCGACCCGCGGCGGGGCTTGTCGCAGCACAAGATCCGCCTCGGCGACATCGCCGACCGCATGGTCTCGGCGCTGCGCAAGAGCCACCGCACCAAGACCGCCGCGCTCAAAGACCTCGAGCGCCGCATCGGCCGGGCCCGCCCTCAGGCCCGCCTCGCTGCCGTTCGCGAGCGGCTGAAGGCGGCGTCGTCGCGGCTGCAGCGGCTCGGGCACGCGCTGGTGCGCAACGAGCGCGCGCGCCTGCACGACCTCAAGGTGACGCTCTCGCAGCACGCCCCGAAGGCGAAGCTGGTGAACGAGCGGGCACGGCTGAAGGCCGAGGTCGCGAAGCTGAAGAAGCTGTTCGAGGGCCGGTTCGCGAGGCAGCACGACCGGCTGCACGGCCTCGAGCGCCGGCTCGAGGCCCTCTCTCCGCTGAAGGTGCTGGGCCGCGGCTATTCGATCACCCGGCTCGAGAGCGGGCACGTCGTGCGGACGATCGACGAGGCGCCCGCGGGCACGAAGGTGCGCATTCTGCTCGCGGGCGAGGCCGAGCTCGACGCCGAAGTGACGGGGTCGCGCAAAAAGCCGAAGACCTGAGATATGAGCGAGGCGTGGCGGCCCGCGAAAAGAACGGTGAGCAGTACAGCGACGTCGTGCAGCGGCTGCAGGCGATCGTCGAGCAGCTCGAGGGTGGGGGCCTCTCGCTCGAAGATTCGCTCGAGCGCTTCGCCGAGGGCATTCAGCTCGTTCGCAAAGGCGAGAAGCTCCTCTCGGAGGCCGAGAAGCGCATCGAGCAGCTCTTGTCGGATGACAGCGGCACGAAGGTCGCGCCGCTCGAGCTGAAAGAGACCGAGCCGGGCAAGAAGCCGGCGGCGGCGGCGGCTCCTGCGCAGGCGCCGCAGCAGCCGCAGCGGCGGCCGCCCGGCCAGGAGGAAGACGATGTCCCGTTTTGATCTCGACGCGTGGCTCAAGGTCCAGCAGCGACGGGTCGAGCTGGCGCTGAAGGCGCGCATGGCCGAGATCTCGGCGCGCGCTCCGAAGCGGCTCGCCGAGGCGATGGAGTACTCGCTCATGGCCGGCGGCAAGCGGCTGCGGCCGGTGCTCTGCTACGCGTTCGCCGACGCGGTCTCGCGCTCGACCACGGCGCTCGCCGATCGCGCGGCGACCGCGGTCGAGATGATTCACACGTACTCGCTCATTCACGACGATCTGCCCGCGATGGACGACGACGACCTTCGCCGCGGCCGGCCCACGAACCACAAGGTGTACGGCGAGGCGATGGCGATTCTCGCGGGCGACGCGCTGCTCACCGACGCCTTCTCGGGGCTCGACGGGCGGCTCGCGCTCGAGCTGTCGGCGGCCGCCGGCTCGGCCGGCATGGTCGGCGGGCAGGTGCTCGACATCGCGGAAGACCGCGAGGCGACCGAGGGCTACCTGCTCAAGCTCCACCGGGCGAAGACGGGCGCCCTCATCAAGGCCGCGTGCCGCATGGGCGTCATCGCGGGCGGCGGCGACGAGGCCGACCTCGCCGCGGCCGAGACCTTCGGCGATGCCGTGGGTCTGGGCTTTCAGATCGCGGACGACATTCTCGACGTGACCGCGTCGGCCGAGCAGATGGGCAAGCCGACCGGCGCGGACGCGGCGGCGGGGCGAGGTACGTTCCCCGCGGTCGTCGGGCTCGATCGCGCGCGCAGCCTGGCGCAGGAGCAGGTGCAGCGGGCGATCGCGGCGGTCGCGAAGCTCGAGTCGGAAGAGGGCCCGCTGGCGGCGCTCGCCCGGTATTCGGTTGAGCGGAAAAACTGAGCGCCTCGATCAGCTGCTCGTCGAGCGCGGGCTCGCCGAGTCGCGCACGAAGGCGCAGGCGCTGATCCTCGCGGGGCAGGTGGTCGTCGGCGAGGCGCGCGTCGACAAGCCGGGCACCCGTGTGCCCCGAGACGCCGAGCTGCGGCTGAAGGGCGAGGTGCTGCCGTACGTCTCGCGCGGCGGCCTGAAGCTCGCGGCGGCGCTCGATCACTTCCGCCTCGACCCGAAGGGCCTGACGTGCGCCGACATCGGCGCGAGCACCGGGGGCTTCACCGACTGCCTGCTCCAGCGGGGCGCGGCGAAGGTCTACGCCATCGACGTCGGCTACGGGCAGCTGCACCAGAAGCTCAAGGTCGACCCGCGCGTGATCTCGAAGGAGCGCGTCAACGCCCGGCACCTGACCGACGACGAGCTGCCCGAGCGCGTGCAGGCGCTGGTCATCGACGTGAGCTTCATCTCGCTGAAGCTGGTGCTGCCGTCGGTGCTGCCCAGGCTCGACGGCTGGCTGGTGGCGCTCGTGAAGCCGCAGTTCGAGGCCGGCCGCGAGGGCGTCGAGAAGGGCGGGGTGGTGCGCGACGCGCAGGTGCGGCAGGCCGCGATCGAGGGCGTGCGGGCGTTCGTCGAGGGCCAGGGCTTGAAGGTGCTCGGCGTCATCGACTCGCCGGCGCCGGGCCCTGCGGGCAACGTCGAGGCGCTGCTCGCGGCGCTACGGGCCGGTTGAGCCGCGAGCGGTGCGGTACTCTTCGAGCGTCAGGGGCTTCACCTGGTTCACGCCCACGCGCAGCCAGGCCGCGCCGGACTCGTCGATCGCCATCGTGAGCGCGTTCTGCGCGGTGTCGCCGCCGCCCCCGAGGGCGTAGCGCCACACCTCGCCGTTCGCGGGTGTGTCGAAGGCGATGATCTCGGTCGCGAAGGTGAGCGTGTTGACGTTGGGCGAGGGGGGCGCGGTGAGCAGGTAGAAGTCGCTCGACAGGCCGGTCTGCACGCCGTTGACGAGCAGGGTGCCCGAGGCGGCCGACGGCACGCCGCTGGGGTTCAGCACGCTGCCGGCGGTCGGCATGCTCGACTCTTCGAGGAACCAGACCTTGTTCTCGGAGAGCGCGGCGACCTTGCTGCCGCTCGCGAAGGGGATGATGAAGCGCACGATGCCGTCGAGCGGAGGGCTGCGCCAGCGGGGCGTGCAGCCGACGCCGCTGCCCTGGGTGCCGCAGGCGATGACGCTCGACTGGGTCGGCGAGTCCATGATGGGCACCGAGATGTAGATGGTGCGGGCGTCGGGGCTGAAGCCGACGTTCGGCGGCTCCATCAGCTGGAGGAACTCGAACTTCTGGGTGACGAGCTGCCGCTCGCCGCTGATGTTGCCCGTCGTGTAGTTCACGAACTGAATCGTCTGAACGCCGAGGTTGCCGCCGGGCAGGCGCCACGAGGGCACGAGGAAGATGCCGGTGGTCGGGTCGAAGATCGGGGTGCCGTTGACGATGCCGGGCAAGGGGGCCTGCCAGGCGATGTGCGGGCCGCCGGTGACGCTGCCGATGCCCTGGTCGCGGCGAATCTTCTTGAGCGAGTTGTTCTGGGCGACCGTGTCGCCGTCCCACAGCATGGCGTCGCCGTCGGGGCCGGCGACGAACATCTTGAACGAGTCGTGGGTGATGCCGCCGGTGATGTTCATGTTCGAGTCGAACGCGAACGCGCCGGCGCCGGGCTGGTAGAGCCAGCGCAGGCTGCCGGCGACCTTCTCGCTGATGGTCGCGAAGTAGTTGCAGCCGAAGGGCAGCGAGACGTTGCAGCCGCAGGGCGCCGCGGTGCACGGGCAGTCGCCGGCGAGATCGCCCGAGGTGTTCATGCGCACGAGGCCGAGCATGCCGCCGACGTTCGCGCAGCCGACGAAGGTCACGGGCGTGTTGCCGACGCCGCCCTCGGCGACGAAGCTGTCGGGGAGCATGATGTTGCGGCCCATGGTGGGCTCGATCGACGACACCACGGGGAAGAACTTGAGCGCGATGGGCGTCGAGCGGTTGTCGCGGCCGTCGTCGCAGAAGGCGCGGGCGGTGAGGCTCAGGTCGGCGGCGATGCCGGCGGCGCCGTAGAACCGGGCGATGTCGCCGGGCACGATGCGCACCTCGGTGTTCGCGCCCTTGTAAACGGCGGGCTTGAACGGGTCTTTGCGCTGCTCGATCTGAATCTGCTGCACGACCTCGCAGCCGGTCACGGTCACCTTCACGGTGAACGAGGTGCCGACGACGTTCAGCGAGGGCGCGGTGATGTGAACCTGCGGCGGCGCGGGCGGGTCGGGCGGCCGCTGGTTCCCGGAGCAGGCGACGAGGCCGATTCCGAGCAACGACCAGGCGACGCGCATGCTCACTTCTCCAGGATCAGGAACTCGACGCGGCGATTCAGCTCTCGGCCCCGCGCCGTCAAGTTGGGAGCAACCGGCTTGCTATCCCCATAGCCTGCCGACTCGATGCGGCTGCGGTCAATGCCCTGTGAGATGAGGTAGTCAGCGACGCTGCGGGCGCGGTCTTCCGAGAGCTTCTGGTTGAAGGCCTTGTCGCCGCGGTTGTCGGTGTGGCCCTCGACGCGGATGCGCTTCACGTTGTTCTTCACCATGACGTCGACGACCTGCTGCAGCAGGTTGAACGAGTCGGCGAGAATCGTGGCCTTGCCGGTCAGGAAGTGCACCTGCTGCGAGATCTCGATCTTGTCGTCCTTGATGATCGCCAGCATCTTCTTGGGCGCGGGCGTGAGGTCGAAGGCGAGGGCCATCTCGGCGCTGGGCGAGATCTGCACGTCGCGCTCCTGCGAGAGGAAGCCGTCGGCGATGACGCTGACCGAGTAGGGGCCGGCGGGCATCTCGACCTTGACGGGGTCCTTCACGTCTTTCGCGGTCTGGGCGGCCTTGCTCTCGACGCCGGCGAAGCTGACGTTCGCGGCGATGGGCTTCTTCGCGCCGGTGACGGTGACGGCGAAGACGGCGAGCTTCTCGACGGGCTCGAGCGCGAGCTGCACCTTCTGCGACTTGCCGATCTCGACCTTGAGCTCCTGCTCGATGTCTTTGTAGCCGTCGCGGCTCGCCTTCAGCTTCACGGGGCCGGGCGGCAGATCGTAGGTGAGGAAGCGCCCCGCTTCGGTGTCGGAGGCCACGGGCGGCAGGCCGAGGCCGACCATCGCGACGAGCACGCCCGAGATGGGCTGGTTCGTCTTGGCGTCGAGCACGACGCCCTCGACCTTGCCGGTCTTCGGGGCCTCGGCGACCTTCTTGTCGACGGGCCGCTCGCGCACGGTCTCGACGATCTTCGTCTCGCCGCGCTGGAAGGGGTCGATGTTGAACGACAGGTTCAAGAGGAAGTTCCACGGCGAGGTGGCGGCGATGCCGAGGCCGACGCTGCGAGCGAGGCCGATGTCGAACGCCGGCATGATGGTGAGATCTTTGATGGCCGTGATCTTGAGGCCGAAGCCGAGCCTCTGCGGCATGGCGCTCGTGACCGCGACCTTGACGCCGTCGGGGCCGGTGAGCTCGCCGTTCGGCACGCCGAAGGGGCCGGCGAGCTTGTACTCGAGGAAGGGCGCGACGACGGGGAAGGGCGCCTCGAGCGCGAGGCCGAAGTCGACGCGGTTGAAGCGGTAGATGCCGAGCGCGAACTCTTCGCTCGCGTTCAGGGTCTGGTTCGTGACGAGGCCGGCGGTGGTGTCGAGCGTGACGCCGAAGTTCAGGTGGGCGATGAGCGGCAGCTTCGGCGTGACGGCGCGAAAGTCGTAGGTGACGAGCAGCGCGGGTTTGAAGCCGACGGCGAAGCGGTCGATGCTCTGGTTGCCGACGGCGCTGAAGGTGAGCAGGCGCAGGTCGAGGCCGAGGTAGAAGCCGCGGGCCGCCGAATTCGGGTTCTTGCTCGGCTGAATGGCGCCCTTGAGGCCGATCGCGAGATCGCCGAGCGACTGAATGAGGTTCGGCGAGGTGCCGTTGTTGGTGTTCGCGATGGCCGAGTAGCCGAGGTACGCCTCGAGGAAGCTGGTGATGACCATCGAGACGCCGAACGTCGCGGCCGAGCGGATGTTCTGGCGGTTCTTCACGGGGAAGTCGCCCTGGCTCGCGTACTCGCCGAGCACCGAGAAGCGGAGCACGCCCTTGGGGCCGAGCCGAGCGCTCTGCAGATGGAGCACGCTGACGCCGACGCTGCCGACGTTCACGCGGGCGTTGTCGTCGACGATCTTCTTGCCCCAGGTCGAGGGGCTGTGCGGCTCGGTGCCGGGCTCGAGGCGCTCTTTCTTGGCGACGACGGGCAGATCTTTGCCGGGGTCGGCGGCGTCGCCGACCGTGGCGGCGGCGGCGGCCGGCGCGGAGCCGGTGGCGGGCGAGGTGGCAGCCGGAGTGTTCTTGGGAATCGGCTTACCGGTCTCGGCGGCCTTGAGGCGCTCCTCGACGCGGTTGCGGGCGGCGGGGGCGTCTTTGGAGGGCGGCGACGGCAGATCTTCGGAGCGACGTGGGGGCGGCGGCTCGCTGCGCGCCGGAGGTGGCGGCGTGTCGGACAGCTTGCGCGGAGCGGGTGTACCCGCGTCGGGGGGCGGCGGCGGTGGCACGGCGGGGAACGTCGTCCACTCGTCGTTCTGCGCGAACGCCGCCCCGGACATCAGGAAGACCGCGAGGAGAATCGAGCCTTTCATTTCGAACCTTTTCGACGGACGGCCTGATGGGGAAAGCGGGCGCACTCTACACCCTGGACGTATGTGTGCCACCTGCAGGTAAAGCCGATCACCGATTGGCTCTGTCGCACAGAAAATTCGCGGCACGGGCGGGTGCGCAGGTGCGGGGCAGAGCCGGGGCGCGTTAAGCTCCCCAGCGTGGTGCTGTTGCCGGTGATTCTGGTCAGTCTCACAGCGGGGCCTCCGCCCAAGAGGCCTCACGTCGACTACCAGGCGATGCGCGAGGCGATGTCGCCGATGCAGGAGCCCTCCGAGCGGTTCAGCTCGGCGGCGTCTTACGCGCACTACCTGCGAGCGCGGCTGATGCACCACGACGGAGACCACCGCGGGGCGCTCGACGAGCTGCGGCTCGCGCTGGCGAGCGACGATCAGAACCCCTTCCTGATGACCGAGCTGGCCGAGGAACACGCGCGGCTCGGAGAGCTCGACCGCGCCGAGGCGCAGCTGCACAAGGTGCTCGACAAGTTCCCGAACCACGCGTCGGCGCAGCTCTTGATGGGCCGGGTGCTGTTCGAGGGGCAGAAGATCACGCGGGCGCGCGCGGCGCTGAAGAGCGCGATTCGGCTGCGGCCGCGCGACCCCGACGCCTACCTCGTGCTGACGCAGCTGTGGCTCGATCAGGGCAAGCCCGACGAGGCGATCAAGATCGTCGAGGAGCTGGCGGCGGCGCTGCCGGGCGAGCCGATCGGCTACAAGCGGTTGGGCATGGCGCTCGCCGAGCGTCAGGACAACGCGCGCGCCGAGAAGCTGTTGCTCAAGGCGGTCGATCGCGACCCGGGCGACGCCGAGGCGTGGGTGACGCTGGGGCAGATCTACGAGTCGACGGGGCGGCTGCAGAAGGGCGAAGACGCGTACAGCCGGGCGCTCGAGCGCGACCCCGAGAACCGCGAGGTGCTGCTCGCTGCGGGCAGGCTGGCGCTGCGGCAAGACGCGCCCCAGCGGGCACGGGCGTACTTCGAGCAGCTCTTGTCGTTTTCCAAAGATCCTGAACTGGCCGTCAAAGTGGCGTTCTCGTACCTCGCCATGCGGCAGATGGGGGCGGCGGTCGAGGTGCTCGACGGGGCGCGCGCGACGGCGGGCGAGCCGAGGCTGCACTTCTATGCGGGCCTCGTGCACGAGCGCATGCACTCGTGGCAGAAGGCCGCCGACGCGTACGGCCAGGTGAAAGAAGAGGCGGGCGATCTCTTCCACGAGGCGCGGCTGCATCGAGCGAACTGCCTGTCGTCGCTGGGAAAGCACGCGCAGGCGCTCGAGCTCTACAAGAAGGGGCTCGACGACCGGCCCGACTACGGAGCGCTGATCCCCGCGTACGCGCGGGGGCTCGAGCGGGCGAACCAGCCGAAAGAGGCCGAGCTGCTGCTCGCGAAGTCGCTGGCCGAGAAGCCGACGCCCGAGAGCTTCGAGGCGCTGGCGGGGCTGTACGAGCGGCAGGGCAGGCTGGCCGACGCGATTCAGCTGTTGACCGACGCGCTGCGGAAGCGGCCTCGCGACGAGCTGCTCTTGTATGCGCTCGGCACGGTCTACGAGCGCAAGGGCGAGGTGCAGAAGTCGCTCGAGAAGATGCGGGCGGTGCTCGACGTGAACCCCGACAACGCGAACGCGATGAACTTCATCGGCTACACGCTCGCGGACAAGGGCATGGACTACGACGAGGCCGAGAAGCTGCTGACGCGGGCGCTCGAGCTCAAGCCCGACACGGCGGCGTACCTCGACTCGCTCGGGTGGATGTTCTACCGCCGGGGCGACACGACGAAGGCGATCGACGCGCTCGAGCGTGCGACCGAGGTCTCTCCGGGCGAGCCGACGATCGAGGAGCACCTCGGCGATGCGTACGCGAAGAGCGCGCGACCTCAAGAAGCGGCGGCGCGCTACAAGAAGGCGCTCGACACGCTGAAAGAGGCGCCGGAGCTCGCCGAGAGCAAGTCGCAGAAGTCGACGCTCGAGAAGAAGCTGAAGGCGCTCGAGAAGTAACCGCGCCACGAACCCCGAGCCGAAACAAACCTGGGCGCGCTCGCGCACGTCGACGCGCTCGCGCACGTGGACGTGGTCGTCGCCGTGATCGTGATCGTGATCGTGATCGTGATCGTGGTCGGCCGTTGAGGGCGCGGCGAGAGGCCGCCCACGATCACGATCACGGCGACGTCCACGCTCACGTGGCGCGAGCGCGTCCACGTGTTGGGTTCGTTCGTGGAAATGACGAAGCCCCCGCCAGAGAGCGCCGGGCGGGGGCTGTTGATGGTTCGAAACGGGTCGGCTCCAGCGGCGGCGGCGAATGAGCGCGAGGCCCATGCGTGGTCGTGATCGTGATCGGCCGTTGAGGGCGCTCCCAGCAGCCGTCCACGTGTTGGTTCGTGGAAAAGACGAAGCCCCCGCCGGAGAGCGCCGGGCGGGGGCTTCTGAGGACTTCGAAAACGGGTCGGCTCTAGCGGCGGCGGCGGCGAATGAGCGCGAGGCCGCCGAGCGCCAGGCCCATGAGCGACGCTCCGGCCTCACCGACACTGCACTTGAGCTGGTTCCCCGCAGGGTCGGCGCGCAGGCGCAGGTCGCTCGTCGACGTCTGCGACTCGGGGTACGCGCGGTCGGCGAACACCAGCTTCGCCGAGAGCTGCAGCACGTAGTCACCGTCGGCGTCGGCCGTGAACGACGGCACCGAGCCGTCGAGGTACGCGTACTGGTAGTGCCGCGACGTCGAGACCGCGCCCTTCGGGTTCACGATCGCCGCAGACGAGCCCTGGGGGCGCGACGTGACCGTCCACTGGTACTCGATCGCCGCGCCGTCGCGGTTCGCGAAGAGCGGCAGGCGGAACTTCTCGCCCTTCTTCAGCGCGATCTGCCCGCCGCCCGAGACCTTGAAGGGCAGCCGCGGGTTCAGGCAGTTGTCGGGGTCGGCCTGGTTGACCACGTAGCAGGCGAGCGGGTCGCACAGGTCGCCGCTGCCGTCGCCGTCATCGTCGGCCTGGTCGCGGTTGCGCACCAGCATGCAGTTGTCGGCCGGGTTCATGATGCCGTCGTTGTCGCGGTCGAGATCGCAGACGTCGCCGATGCCGTCGGTGTCGGTGTCCGCCTGGCTCGGGTTCTTCGCGCCTGGGCAGTTGTCGAAGTTGTCGCCCACGTTGTCGCCGTCGACGTCGACGTTGCACACACTCGCGTCGGCCGGCAGCACCTGCGTCGGGTTCGCGATGCGCGGGCAGTTGTCCTGACCGTCGACGATGCCGTCGAGGTCGTCGTCGCTGTTGCAGACGTCGCCCAGCGTCGCCCCCGGGTTCGTGCGCAGCTGGTCGGCGTTCGGAATCGCCGCGCAGTTGTCGAGGTCGTTCGGCACCGCGTCGCCGTCGAGATCGGCGTCGCACGAGTCTCCGCGCCCGTCGCCGTCGGTGTCGAGCTGCGTCACGTTCGACGCGTCGGCGCAGTTGTCGCAGCTGTTGCCGATGCCGTCGCCGTCGACGTCGGCCTGGTCGCGGTTCGAGCTGAACGGGCAGTTGTCGAGCTGGTCGGCCTTGCCGTCGCCGTCGGCGTCGTCGGTGTACGAGAGCGTGCGGCCGTCGTCGGTCATCGCGACCCAGACACTGCAGCCGCAGCCGCAGCCGCACCCACAGCCGCCGCCGCCGCCTTCTTCCTTCGGCGCCCCGCAGTCGGGGTCGAGACACTCGGAGCCGCCGATCTGGGCGAACGCCGGCACCGAGAACATCACCACCACGAGAACGAGATTGGTCTTCATGGCGAGCGAAGTATCTGCAGGCATTTTCTACGGCTCATTCGCGGCCGCTCCGGGTTTTCTTCGCGTTTTCGCTGCGTTGCGTCGTGAGCCGTGGAAAATGGCTCGGGATACTGGTCAGCACTCAGAGGGATGATCGGAAACGCCACATTGCCCCTTCAGCAGAGCGTCGGGTTCGCCGGAGGCGACGAGCGGTTGCTCGAAGGCCTCAAGGCGAACGGCGGCGGCGCGTGGCTCGCGTTCTACGATCGCTACGCCTCGTATGTGCTGTCGGTGCTCCGCAAGGTGATGGGCCCCGACCGCGAGGTCGAAGATCTGCTGCAAGAGGTGTTCGCCCGCGCCCTCGAGGGCGTTCACCGCGTCGAGAACCCCGAAGCCCTGAAGGCGTGGATCCGCAGCCTCACCGTGTTCACCGCGCGCTCGACCCTCAAGCGCCGGCGGTGGCGCCGCTGGCTGCCGCTGTTCGACGAGCACGACGACGACGACACCGCGATTCCGTACCCGGCGACACAGGACGCGATCGAAGAGCGCCTCATGCTCAAGAAGGTGAAGGCGCTGCTCGACGCGCTGCCCGTCGACGACCGTATTCCCCTCTGCCTGCGCCTGTTCGACGGGCTCGAGCTCACCGAGATCGCCGAGGCGTGCGACGTCTCGCTCGCGACCGTGAAGCGGCGCATCGCGCGCGGCGAGGCGCGCTTCGAGCAGCTCGTACAGAAGGAACGCGACCTGCGGGAGTGGGTCAAGAAAGCGAGGTCCCCATGAGCGACACGAACGACCTGGAGCAGCTGGCACGACGCGTCGCACAGGCGCTCGAGCATGGGCCGAACGACGAGCGCATGCTCGCGAAGGTCAAGGCCCGCTTCCACCACGCCGTCGGGCAGAAGCGCGTGCCCGAGCGCCGCGTGTGGGTCGCCTTCGCTGCGGGCGCCGCCGTCGCTGCCGCGGCCGTGCTCGCGGCCGTCGTGCTGTTCAACCGCTTCGCGCCCGAGCCGGCGCTCGCCGCGACCGTGCGCGGGCAACGCGGCGCCTCGACCGAGTTCGTCTCGGCGCGCCTCGCCGACCAGCCCATCGACTTCAGCGACGGCAGCGAAGTGGTCGTGCGCAAGGGCTCGCAGCTGCGTGTGCTCGCGACCACGAAGAACGGCGCCTCGGCCCTGCTCGAGCGCGGCTCTGCCCACGTCTCGGTCGTGCACCGCGAGAAGACGAGCTGGGTCTTCACCGCCGGGCCGTACCGCGTGCACGTCATCGGCACGAAGTTCGAGCTGCAGTGGAACCCCGAGAGCACCGGGCTCGCCGTGCAGATGGAAGAGGGCACCGTCGAGATCGACGGGCCGGGCATGTCGAGGCGCCGGGTGACCGGCGTCGAGCGGTTCGAAGACGCCGAAGGCACGCTGGCCGACGAGGTCGAGCCGCCTGCCGCCGAGCCGAGCGCTGCGCGGCCGCCGCGAGCCCGCGCGAAGGCAGCGCCGGTGGTGGCGCCGCAGGCCGCTCCGGGGACTCCGACGTGGCGGTACCTCGCCGAGACGGGCGACGCGCCGGGGGCGCTGCGGGCGGCCGAGGAGGCGGGCTTCACGTCGCTGTCGCGGTCGCTCGTTCAGCAAGACGTGCTCCTGCTCGGCGACGCGGCGCGCGAGGCGAAAGACTCGGCGCGCGCGCTCGAGGCCTACCGCGCGGTGCGCGATCGGTTCCCGGGCTCGCCCGCGGCCATCGAGGCCGCCATGCGCATCGCGCGCGTCTTCGCCGACTCGAAGCACGACAAGGTCACGGCGGCGAAGTGGTTCGAGCGGGCTTTCCACGAGGGGCCGAATGGGCCGCTGGCGGCCGAGGCGATGGGCGAGTGGCTCGAGTGCCTCGAGGGCGAGCCGGCTCGCGCGGTCGCGAAGGAATACCTGCGCCGTTTCCCGAACGGGCTCGACGCTCCGAAAGCGCGTGAGCTGATTCGGTAGGTAAGTCGGGGCAGTTGTCTTAAGGTCGGCGCGCGCCATGGGCCGACGCGACGAAGGTTTCTTCTCCGCGAGAGACAACACGCGGCTGTATTGGCAGTCGCTCATCCCCGACACCGAGCTCAAGGACGTCGTCGGCCTGGTGCACGGGTTCGGCGATCACTCGGGCCGCTACAAGCGGGTGATGGAGTACCTCGTGAGCGAAGGCCACGCGGTGCTCGCGTTCGACTACCGGGGGCACGGCAAGGCCGACGGCAAGCGCGGCCACTGCGGCGACTGGTACGAGTTCCTCGACGACATGGAGGTCTTCTGGGCGCGCGTGCGGCAGCTCGCGTCGGGCCGGCCGGCGTTCATGCTCGCGCACAGCCACGGCGGCCTCATCGCGACGCACTTCGCGGCCCGCAAGCCCGAGGGCCTCAAGGGGCTGGTGATGACGGCGCCGTACTACCGCACGGCGTTTCCGCCGCCGGCGGTGAAGCTCTTCGCGGCGAAGCTCGCGAACTACGTGCTGCCGTCGGTGCCGATCGACCTGGGGCTCAAGTCATCGATGCTCTCGCGCGACGTCGCGTGGCAGAAAGAGACCGACGAAGACCCGCTCTATGGGCGCCACGGCAGCCCGCGCTGGGCGGTGACGCACATGAAGGCCCAGGAGGCGCTCGCGGGCATGGGGGCCCAGATCACGTTGCCGCTCTACATGCTGGCGGGGGCGAACGACCCGATCGTGTCGACTCCGGCGGCGAAGGGCTTCTTCGAGACGATCGCGAGCACGGACAAGACGTTCAAAGAGTACCCGGGGATGTTGCACGAGCTCATGTGTGAGACCGGGAAGGAAGAGGTGTGGGCCGACATTTCACGTTGGATATCGGCGCACCGGTGACCTAAATCGTCGCAACAGGAGGAGGCGTCAGCACATGGCGCAGGGAGATCAGAGCAACATCATCGGCAAGGGGATCACGATTCGCGGCAGCCTGTCGGGCGGCGGCGATCTCGTGATCGAGGGGCGCGTCGAAGGTCAGATCGCCCTGAAGAATCACCTCACCATCGAGGGCTCGGGCAAGGTTCAGGCGGACATTCGCGCCGATGAGCTGACGATCAACGGGGAGGCCTCGGGCAACATCGACGCGAGCTCCCGGGTGGCGATCAACTCGAGCGCCAAGGTGAACGGCGACGTGAAGGCGCCGCGCGTGGTGATCGAAGACGGGGCGGTCTTCAACGGCTCCATCGAGATGGACGTGAAGCTGCCGGACGACATCTGAAAGGAAAACTCACATGGCCAACACCATCATCGGTTCGAGCATCGTGATCGACGGAGAGATCTCCGGCGACGAGGACCTGGTCATTCAGGGCACCGTGAAGGGCAAGATCACGCTGAAAGAGAGCCTGTTCGTCGAAGGCTCGGGCGTGGTCGAGGCCGACATCGACACGCAGAACGTCGAGATCGCGGGGCGGGTCACCGGCAACATCGCGGCGAGCGACAAGGTCGAGCTGAAGACCGACTGCCGCGTCGTCGGCGACATCAAGGCGCCTCGAATTCTCATCGCCGATGGAGCCAGCTTCAAAGGCAACGTCGACATGGACGTGAAGGAACGCTGAAGAAAGAGCGAGACCAAACACCATGGCGACCAACAAAGAAGCGACGGGGGGCTTCAACGCCAACACCGTGATCGGGGAGTCGATCCTCATCTCGGGCAAGTTGACGGGTGACGAAGATCTGACGATTCGAGGCCGCGTCGAGGGTGAGCTGTCGCTCTCGCACACGCTGATCGTCGAGCCGTCGGGCATCGTGAAGGCGAACGTCGCGGTGAAGAACGCGATCGTGTCGGGCGTGGTCGTCGGCAACATCGCGGCGACCGAGAGCGTCGAGCTGACCCGCGAGGGGCGCATGGTGGGCGACATTCGCGCGCCGCGCGTGATCCTCGTCGATGGGGCGTCGTTTCGCGGCCGCATCGACATGGGTGAGGTCGAGCCCGGGCGGCACCTCGAGTCGAGGCCCGCGCGGCCGGTCTCGCGGCCCGCGACCGTGCGGCCCGCAGCGGCGCCCGCGAAGCCGACGGTGGTGGCGAAGGCCGGCGGCAAGCCGCAGCCTCCTCCTCCGCCGAAGGGCGAGGGCAAGGCGCCGGCGCCGCCTCCTCCTCCGGCTCCCGTGCTGGTGGGCGAGGGCGGTAAGAAGAAGGTCCTCATCAAGAAGAAGAAGTGAGAGGTCGTTAAGACGTGCCGGACGTGAACGAGAGCGAGCCCACGCAAGAGAACCCGACCGTCCAGGCAGAGCCTGCGGCGTCCGAGACTCCTGTGCCGGCTGAGCCGGCGGCAGAGCCGTCGGCGCCGGCGATGACGCCTCCGGAGCCGACGCCGCACGAGCTCAAGCGCATTCACCCGGCGCCGGCGCACATCGCGCTCGATCGCGTCGACGACGACGTGACGTTCAAGGTGCGCGACGAGGGCGACGTCTCGGCCCTCGCGATGGACATCGCGCGCCTGGGTCAGGTGTTCCCCGTCGATCTGCGGCTCAAGCCTCCCGACCGGTTTCAGGTCGTGACGGGCTTTCGCCGGGTCGCGGCGCTGCGCTTTCTGCACCGCGATCGGGTGCTGGCGCGGCTGCACGTCGATCTGACCGACGAAGACGCGGCGCTGATCGCGCTGGCCGAGGCGATTCACTCGGAGCCCGTGTCGCGTGAAGAGCTGAGCGGCATGCGCGAGCGGCTCGAGTCGAAGGGGTGGTTGTCGGCGGCCGCGCGCGACATGCTCGAGAAGGCGCTCGCCGAGGGTGAAGAGCTGGCCCCGGAAGAGGCTCCGCAAGACGGTGAAGAAGAGGTCGACGCCGACGAGCTCGCCGCAGACGTGGCGCTGCGGCTGGGGCAGATCAACCAAGATCTCTCGCTGCTCGCCGACGTGTTCGCAGACCTCGACACCGAGCGGCGCGACACGCTGCTCGAGCAGCTGCGGTACTCGGCCCAGCTCGTCGCGTTTCTCGAGGGCGGCGGCGAAGGCGGCGAGGGCGACGGGTCGTGAGCTCCGACCGGGCCCGGCTCCTCGCGCTGCTCACCGAGAGGTCGTTCGCGAAGAAGAAGGTGGTGCTGTCTTCGGGGCGCGAGTCGAACTTCTACATCGACTGCAAGAAGACGGTGCTGACGGCCGAGGGGCACGTGCTCGTCGGCCGCGAGCTTTTCCGCCTGATTCGAGAGAAGGCGCCCGACGCGGTGGCGGCCGGCGGCCTCACGATGGGCGCCGACCCGCTCGCGTCGTCGGTGGCGCTGACGTCGTTTCTCGAGGGGCACCCGTTGAACGCGTTCTACGTGCGGAAAGAGCCGAAGGGGCACGGCACCGGCCAGTGGATCGAGGGGCTCGAGGCGCTGGGCTCCGACGGGCGGGTGGCGATCGTCGAAGACGTGGTGACGACCGGCGCCTCGACGATCAAGGCGATCGAGCGGGCGCGCGCCGAAGGGCTCATGCCGCTCGGAGCGTTCGCGCTGGTCGACCGCGAAGAGGGCGGGCGCGAGGCGATCGAGGCGACGGGCGTGAAGGTGCACTCGTTGTTCACGCGCCGCGATTTCCCGGCCTGAAGCCCGCAGCCGAAGCTTCAAGCGCGCGTGAGCAAGCTCCTCCCAGCAGCGCTCTTTCAGGCGTGCTTCCTCGGCGCGGTGGCGCTGTACAAGCCGGCGGCGAACGCGGTGGCGATCGCGCGGTACGGCGCGGGGGCGCTGCCGTGGCTGTACCTCGGCGCGGCGCTGCTCACGGCCGCGCTCGCTGCGTGGAACGCGGCGACTCCGGGCATGCGCATGTCGCCGTGGCGGTACGCGGCCTACGGCGCCGCGACCTTCCTCGTCTTCGCGCTCGCCCTCGAGCTCAACGCGCCGCTCGTCGCGCTCGCCGCGTACGTGTTCGCCGAGGTCTTCACGACCTCGACCGTCATCTCGCTGTGGAGCGCCCTCGCCGACGCCTTCGACGCGCGCGAGTCGCGCAAGGCGTTCACCTTCTTGAACGGCATCGGCATGATCGGCGCGGTCGGAGGCGGGCTCGCGGCCCAGCTGATGGCGCCGAAGCTCGGAGCCCCGCCGCTGTTCATCGCCGGGGCCGCGCTGCTGTCGGGGGCCGCCGTCGCGTGGCGCTTCCAGCCGGTGCCCGCAGAGGCGCCGCGACCGACGGCGAAGGCGGCTGGCGGGGCCTGGGGCTATGTCGTGGCGACGCCGTACACCCGCGCGCTCGGCGGGGTGGTGCTGGGCTTCGCGGTGCTGAGCCCGCTCGCGGACTTTCTGTTTCGCGCGCGCGCCGGGGCGCACCTGAACGAGGCCGACATGGCGGCGACGTTCGGCAGCCTGCAGCTGTGGAACGGCGTGTTCAGCGCCGCCTTTCAGCTGCTCGCGGCCGAGGTGCTGCTGCGCAAGCTCGGGGTCGTGCGCTACCTCGCGGCGGTGCCGATCACGATCGGTGCGCTCGCGCTGGTGAGCGCGTTCGTGCCCGAGATCTGGTCGGCGTGGGCGCTGAAGCTCGTCGAGTCGTGCGCGACGCTCTCGCTGTTGCCCGTCGGGTTTCAGCTGCTCTACGCGCCGCTGCCGGACGACGTGCGAGATGGCGCGCGCAGCGCGATCGACGGCTTCCTGCGCAAGAGCGGCCTGGGCGTCGGCGCGGCGCTGCTGCTCCTGGCGGCGCCGTTCGCGTTCCTGAGAGACTCGCAGGACATGGTGGTCGCGGGCCTCGTGCTCGTCCTGTGCGTGCTGCTGGGCTGGGCGCTGCTCGGCATGCGCCCGCTGTACCTGGCCATGCTGCAGACGAAGGTCGCGGGCACGGGCGAGGTGGCGATCGCGGGGCTCGACGAGGGGCTGTTGGTGGCGGCGCTCTCGACGCCCGACGGGGCGCGCGCGATGCGTGCGGTCGACCTGCTCGAGGCGACGGGGGCGCAGCTCGGCCCGCACGTGAAGAGGCTGCTCACGCACCCCGACGAGCGCGTACGCGAGCGCGGCGTTCAGGTGGCGCTCGAGACGGGGTCGAGCGCCGCGGTGCGTGAGCTCGAAGCGCTCGTGACCTCGGGCAGCCGGCGCCCGCGCGACGCAGCGGTGTGGGCGCTGCCCGTGCTCGCGCCCGAGCGGGCGAGGGTGCTGCTGCCGCCGCTCGTCGAGTCGGCCGACGTCGGGCTGCAGTGTGTGGCGATCGGTGCGTGGCTGAAGCTCGACCCCGCGGCCGAGGCGCCGCGGCAGAAGCTCGATGCGCTCTTGTCGCGGGGCGCGGCGGCTCCGGTGGCCGAGCGGCGCGAGGTGGCGCGGCTGCTCGGGCGGCTGACCGAAGAGGCGCGGGCCGCGTTCGGGCCGTCGCCTTCGGCGGCGGTCGAGCAGACGGTGAGCGTGGTGGTGACGACGCCGGCGGAGCCGCGCATCGCGGTGGCGCGGCTGCCTCCGACGAGCCGGCTGACCGAGTCGCTGGCGCACCTGCTCGACGACGGTGAGTCATCGGTGCGGCGGCTCGCGATCGAGGCGATCGGGGCGGGGCGCTACCTGGCGCTGGCGCCGCGGCTCTTGCGGTTCCTCACGTGGCGCGACGAGCGGCGGGCGGCGCGCGAGGCGCTCGAGGCGCTGGGCGAGGCGGTGGTGCCGCTGGTGGCCGAGGCGCTCGACGATCGCAGCCGGTCGGCCTCGCTGCGGTACCAGCTGCCGCGCGTGCTGAAGCAGATCGGCACGCAGGCGGCGTTCGACGCGCTGTTGTTCTCGAACGCCGACGACGACGCGTTTCTGCACTACCGGGTGGGCGTGGCGATCGCGCGGCTGAAGGGCGACAAGCCGTCGCTGCGCGTCGACCCCGTACGGCAGCAGGAGGCGCTGCAGCGGCGGCTCGACACGTACGACGCGCTGAAAGACCCGTGGCGCGATCTGAAGGCGGCGCTCGGGTCGCAGGCGCTCGTGGCGCGGGCGCTCGGCGATCGGCTCGATCAGGCGTTCGAGCTGGCGTTCCTGGTGCTGGGGCTCGAGCACGGCGAGCGAACGATGCGGCGGGCGCACGCGCAGCTGAAGAGCTCGGACGCGAAGGGCAGGGCGTGGGCGCGGGAGCTGATGGACCACCTGTTGAGCGAGGCGCAGGCCGCGGTGATGCGGCCGCTGCTCGAGGCGCATCACACGAGCCTGCCGCCGGGCGACGCGCTGAAGGCGCCCGAGCGGCTGGCGACGCTGTCGGGGTCGAGAGACTTCGTGGTTCGGGTGACGGCGCGCGCCGTGGCGAGGCGGCGCGGGCTGTGGCCGATGGAGTACCGGGAGGACGACATGAGCGAGGTGACGGTTCGGAAGCTGCTGGCGCTCGAGGGCGTCGAGGTGTTCGCCGAGTGCGACGTCGACGATCTCGCGGCGATCGCCGCAGTGGCGCGCGAGCAGAGCTTCAAGGCCGGCGAGCGGGTGTATCGAGAGGGTGACCCGGGCGACGCGCTGTACGTGGTGATCGAGGGCGAGGCCGAGTCTCGCCGCGACGGCGAGGCGATCATCGTGACCCGCGCGCGTGAGGCGTTTGGCGAGGTCTCGCTGTTCGATGGGGCGCCGCGCGTGACCGAGGTCGTCGCCAAGGCCGACATGCGCACGCTGGTGATCGACCGGCGCGACTTTCTGGACCTGCTCGCCGATCGGCCCGAGCTGTTGACCGGCGTGTTCCGCGTGCTGTCGCGGCAGCTCAAGTCGCTCGTGAGCGAGCTCGGCGCTCGCAAGAGCACCGGCGAGGTGCCTCGCGTCGGCGGGTGAGCTCAGCTCGAGCGCTCGGCTCCCTGCTTTCGCTCAACGGCCCCTCACCCTGTCCCTCTCCCCTACGAGGGGAGAGGGGACGCGTTAACGACTCTTTTCCCATTTCACGACCGGCGGCGGCGGCGCGTGCGCCAGCAGCCTGTCGATCAGGCGCTCGGGCTCTTCGTCGATCACCAGCAGCGTGCCCAGCTCTTTGGGGATGAAGCCGTCGGCGATCGAGCGCTCGACCTGCAGCTGCAGCCCCTCCCAGTAGCCCGACACGTTCAAGAGCCCGACGGGCTTCTCGTGCAGGCCGATCTGGCTCCACGTCGCGATCTCGAACAGCTCGTCGAGCGTGCCGAAGCCGCCCGGCAGCGCGATGAACGCGTGGCCCAGCTTCTCCATCAGGGCCTTCCGCTCGTGCATCGTGTCGACCTTGTGCATCGCCGAGAGCCGCGGGTGCGCGAACTCGGCGCTCGCAAGGCCATGGGGGATGACGCCGGTGCACGTGCCGCCGTTGTCGAGCACCGCGCCGGCGAGCGCGCCCATCATGCCCGCGCCGCCTCCGCCGTAGACGAGCTGCAGGCCGCGCTTCGCCATCGCGGCTCCGAGCTTCGCCGCGGCCTGGCGAAAGACGGGCTTGTTGCCTTCCCGGTGCCCGCAGAAACACGTGATCGCTGAGATCGTCATGATTGCCCCTCACCCTGGCCCTCTCCCCTACGAGGGGAGAGGGGACTCTTCGTCATGGCTCGCGCGACACCACGGTCGGGTGCAGCCAGTTGTGGTCGTCGGTGTTCGGGTAGTCGAGCGTGTAGTGCAGGCCGCGGCTCTCTTTGCGGCGCGTCGCGCACTCGACGATGAGGTGCGCGACGTCGGCGATGTTGCGCAGCTCGATCACGTCGCGCGTCACCTTGAACCGCCAGTAGTACTCGCGGATCTCTTCTCGGAGAATGTCGAGCCGCCGGCGGGCTCGGGCGAGCCGCTTCCCGCTGCGCACGATGCCGACGTAGTTCCACATCAGCCGGCGGATCTCTTCCCAGTTGTGGGTGACGAGCACGCTCTCGTCGGACTCGACCGCGGCCCCGGGATCCCACTCGGGCTGGTTCGCCGGCGGCGGCGGCAGGCTCTTCACCTCGGCCGAGGCCGTCGCCGCAGCCCGGTGCCCGAACACGAGCCCCTCGAGCAGCGAGTTCGACGCGAGGCGGTTGGCGCCGTGCAGCCCCGTGCACGCGACCTCGCCCACCGCGTACAGCCCGGCGACGTTCGTGCGCCCGTTGAGGTCGGTCTGCACGCCGCCGCACTGGTAGTGGGCCGCGGGCACGACCGGAATCGGCTGCACCGCCATGTCGATGCCGAACTGCTTGCACGTCGTGTAGATGTTCGGGAACCGCTCGACGAGAAACGCCTTGCCGAGGTGGGTCATGTCGAGCAGCACGTGCTCGTCACCGGTGCGTTTCATCTCGGTGTCGATGGCCCGCGCCACGATGTCGCGCGGAGCGAGCGCGCCCATCGGGTGGTAGCGCTCCATGAACGACTGGCCGGTGCGGAGCTTGAGCTTGCCGCCCTCGCCGCGCAGCGCCTCGCTGATGAGGAAGTTCTTCGCCTCGGGGTGAAAGAGGCACGTGGGGTGGAACTGGTAGAACTCCATGTTCGCGATGGCCGCGCCCGCGCGGTACGCCATCGCGACGCCGTCGCCGGTCGCGACGTCGGGGTTCGACGTGTAGAGGTAGACCTTGCCGGCGCCGCCGGTGGCGAGCACGGTCACGCGCCCGAGAAAAGTCTCGATCTTGCCGTTCGGCAGCAGCACGTAGGCGCCGAGGCAGCGGCCCTTGCCGCGGGGCTGGCTGCGATCGAGCAAGAGGTCGATCGACGTCGCGTCGGGAAACGAGCAGATCGCCGCGCGCTCGTCGCAGGCCGCGATCATGGCGCGCTGCACCTCGCTGCCGGTGATGTCGCCCGCATGAACGACGCGGCGGCGGGTGTGGCCGCCCTCGCGGGTGAGGTCGAACTCGCCCGAGTTGCGGCGGTCGAACTCGGCGCCCCACGAGATGAGCTCCTTGAGGCGGGCGGGGCCTTCGCGAACGGTGACCTCGACCGCCTCGCGCGCGCAGAGGCCGGCGCCGGCGAGCAGGGTGTCTTCGACGTGCTGCTCGAACGAGTCGTCCTTGCCGAGGACGGCGGCGATGCCGCCCTGGGCGTAGTTGGTGTTGCCTTCGGTGCGCGAGCGCTTGGTGAGGACGGCGACGGAGCCGTAGCGCGAGGCCTCGAGGGCGAACGACAGGCCGGCGATTCCACCCCCCAGGACCAGGTAGTCGAAGGATTGGGGCATGGGGGGTTTCTACGTTACTCTCCAAGGCGATGCGCGCGGTTCTGTTGGCCTCTCTTTTGGCGACGAAAGCCCTGGCCGGAGGCATCTATAAGTACGTCGAAAAGGACGGCACGGTCGTCTACACGAACGTGCCGCCGGGCAAGCGGGCGGCGCAGGCGCGGCGCATCGACGGAGAGTTCCGGCCGCCTCCGGGCGTGGGGGCACCGGCGCGGGTGACCGATCGCAGCAAGAAGGCGTCGGAGCAGTTCGACGACCTCATCACGGCGGCGGCGATTCGCTACAAGATGCCGCCGAACCTGGTGCGGGCGGTGATGCACGCCGAGTCGGCGTTCGACCCGACGGCGGTGAGCGTGGTGGGGGCGTCGGGGCTGATGCAGCTGATGCCGGCGACGGCGCGCGAGATGTACGTGAGAGACATCTTCGACGTGAAAGAGAACATCGAGGGCGGCGTGCGGTACCTGCGCGTGCTCGCGAACGAGTTCGACGGCGACATGGTGAAGATCGTGGCGGCGTACAACGCGGGGCCCGAGGCGGTGAAGAAGTACGGCGGGGTGCCGCCGTACGCCGAGACGCAGGCGTACGTGAAGAAGGTCGTCGCGCTGTACTTCCAGTACAAGCAACAGGAGCAGCAGGAGGAGAGCGGGCGCTAGTCGCGCCGATCCATCATGGCGACCCAGAGCGGGAAGGATCCCTCGCAGGACGAGGAGTTTCTCTCTCAGCTGTACAAAGGAGGCGAGCTGCTCGCGGCAGGCAAGGTGGTGGAGGCGAAAGACCACCTCGAGCGCGCGTTCAAGCTCCACCCGAAGAACGAGAAGGCGCAGAACCTGCTCGGGCTGACCTACTTCAAGCTCGGGCTGTTCGACCGGGCCTCCGAGATCTACGAGCTGCTCGTTCGCGAGAACCCGGCCGACCCGACGCTGCGGGTGAACCTGGGGCTCGTGTACCTGAAGACGAACAACCTGCCGCGCGCGGTGAAGGAGTTCGAGACGTCGACGGACCTCGAGCCGACGCACAAGAAGGCGCACAACTACCTCGGCCTCGCGCTGGCGCAGTCGGGCGACTACGCGCGGGCGCGGGAGCACTTCGTGATCGCGGGCTCCGACGCGATGGCCGACAAGATGGCGCGGGCGATCGCTGCGGGGGCGAAGGCTCCGGTGGCGGTCGCGGTGGCGCCGCCGCCGTCGGCGCCGCAGCCTCCGGCTCCGTCGGCGGAGGAGCTCGTCGACAGCCAGATCGCGAAGCCTGCGCCGCCCGAGATCTTGCCGGGCGAGGCGTCGCGGGTGCCGGTGCCGTCGTTCGACGTGCTCGTGATGCCCGAGACGCCGGCGACCGATGTGCTCGAGGTGACGGCCGACGACGACGTGCCGCCCGACGCCGAGATCATCCCCGCGGAGGCGCTCTTGAAGCCGAAGGCGTCGCCGCCGGGGGCCGACGTGAAGCTCGCCGAGGCGGCGCGGTCGCTGGGCGGAGTCTCGAAGGCGCCGCTGCCGCCTGCGGGGTTCGAAGACGTGCCGCCGCCGTCGCCGTCGTCGCCGGTCGGCAAGGCGATGCGCAACGACTGGGGCGCGCAGTTCGGCATGGACGACCCACCGCCGCCGCCAGCCGCGCCGACGAACGGCAACGGCGAAGACATGCGGTTCGCGGAAGACGAGGGGCCGTCGGCGATGCCGATGCCCGACTCGCCGCTGGCGACGAGCGAGGCGGCGATCGCGACGGGTGCGCAGGTGCCGGTCGAGGCGGTCGAAGGCCAGACCTGGGAGGGCCTGCCGGTGGTCGAGGCGACCGCCGAAGAGATGATGGTCGAGGTCGACGTGCCGATCTCGGCGCCGACCGCGGCGCGCGCGTCGGACGTGGGGCTGTCGGTGGCGGCCGAGGCGCCGCCCGAGCCGTACGCCGAGGCCCCGCTCGAGGCCTCGATGGAGGCGCCACAGGAGGCCTACGCCGAGGCGCCGCAGGAGGCCTACGTCGAGGCGCCGCAAGGGGCCTACGCCGAAGCCCCGCAAGAGCCGGTGCCGGAGCAGGCGCCCGAGCTGCCGCCGGGGCTGACGTACACGGGCGAGCCGCCGACGGTGGACGTGCCGATGGCCGAGGGGGCTGCGGCCGAGGAGCTCGCGGCCGAGCCGGGTCATGCGGTCGAGATGTTCCCGAGCGCTGAGAGCGACGCGTACGCGACGCAAGAGGTGTGGCCCGAGGAGTCGCAGACGTCGGCGGTCGAGGTGCCGGCGGGCGAGAACCCCGAGTGGCTGACGCAGGGGCAGGCCGAGGAGCAGCAGCAGTTCGCGACGGGCGAGGTGCCGGTCGATGCGGCGCAGCAGCCGATGGGCGAAGAGCAGGTGCCGATCACGGGCGAGGTGCCGACGACGGCGACGGATCTGGCGATGGCTCCGGCGGCGACGCCGACGGGCTTCTCGCCGATGAACGCGCCGCGGCTGGAGGAGCTCGGGCCGTCGGCGACGCTGTCGTTCTCGCCGGGCGAGATGAACGGGCCGTTCAACCTGAGCGCCGAGGGGCTGGCGCTGTCGGTGAGCGGCGAGCTGTTGACGCGCATGCCGGGGCTGCTCGCGGTGGTGGGGTCACTCGAGGCGACGCCCGAGAACCGGCGCAGCCGCGGGCGGACGACGGACCAGCCGTTCGGGAAAGACGAGCAGCAGCTGCAGCGCGTGACGGGGGCGGGGGTGATTCACCTCGAGCCGGGCGGGTTCACGTACCAGGCGATCGATCTCGCCGACGAGGGCGCGTACGTGCGCGAGGAGCGCGTGTTCGCGTTCGAAGAGGCGGTGGCGTTCGAGAACGCGCGGCTGACCGGCACGGGGAACATCGGCGTCGACGTGGTGCACCTCAAGGGGCAGGGCAAGGTGCTGCTACGGCTCGACGGGGCGCTGAAGGCGATGGCGATACCGCCGGGCACGCCGCTGAAGGTGCCGCTGGCGAGGCTGGTGGGCTGGTACGGCTACGTGTCGGTGCGGGTGATGGGCTTCGTGGGGCAGGGTGCGGTCGAGCTGACAGGCGACGGCTACGTGCTGCTGGCGGCGTAAAAGGCGTTAGGGTTCCGCTTCGTGGACAAGGAAACGAAGCGGAAGGCCAAGGCCGAGGCCAAGCAGAAGCGCAAGGACGAGAAGCTCCGCCGGCGGGAAGAGAAGCGCGCGAAGAAGGCGGCGCGCGGCCCGAGCCCGCTGCTGAAGGAGTTCTGGAATCTGCCGAACATGCTGACGATGGGTCGCATCGTCGTCATTCCGCTGTTCGTGTGGTTCACGTACGACGCGGACCCGATGTACTCGCTGCTCGCGGCGGGGCTGTTCACGCTGGCGGCGGTGACCGACGTGATCGACGGCTTCTTGGCGCGGCGGTGGAACATGATCACGACGGTGGGGAAGCTGCTGGACCCACTCGCCGACAAGCTGATCGTGATGGCGGCGCTGGTGATGTTCACGCGGCTGGGGCGGGTGCCCGCGTGGATCGTGATCGTGCTGCTCTCGCGCGAGCTGATCGTGTCGGGGCTGCGGCAGATCGCGGCGAGCGAGGGCATGGTGATCGCGGCGGCGCAGGAGGGCAAGTGGAAGACCTCGCTGCAGCTGTGCGGGATCATCGCGCTGTGCATTCACTACGTGCACCCGGTCTACCTGGGCGCGTACGTGGTCAGCATCGACTTCAACCTGGTCGGCAAGGTGCTCATCTACCTGTCGACGGCGTTCAGCGTGTGGAGCGCGGCGGGCTACTTCCGGGCCTTCCTCGCGATGCTGGCGACGCGCGGGGCGGCTCCGAAGGCGGCGGCGTGAGCGTGAGCGTCAGGCAGGCGTCGCGCTGGCGTCGGCTTCAGCGACTCGCGGGAATAGCTCAGCGGTAGAGCACTGCCTTGCCAAGGCAGGGGTCGAGGGTTCAAATCCCTTTTCCCGCTCTTCAGGGGTCGTCGGCTTGCGGCGCTGCGACAGACCGAAGCTCATGCGCACTTGAAGGTCGCGCCAACGTGAGCGGCGGGAGCGACCGACGTAGGCAGGGTCCACCCCACCACGAGCACCTCGAAAAACCGTCCCTCCACGCCGACGCTGGCATAGGGCGAGCAATGAATTCGCGGCTCAGAAGGCAGCGCGAGCGAGGCGCGGGCGTTGCATCGCCGCGCGGCATGCGCCGGGCCCTCCTCGCAGGCGTCGTGTCGGTCGCGCTGGCGGCCTGTGAGGAGCCTCCGCACCGGCGCTCGGCGGCGGCTCAGGCGCTCGAGGGGGCAGCGGTGCCGGGCGAGCTCATCGTGTCGTACGCGGCGGACGTGCCGCTGTGCGTGCACTGCCTCGTGCACGGCGGCCAGGCGCTCGACGGCTTCCACGAGCAGTGCGGGGTGCGCAGCGCGAAGCCGCTGTTCCGCTCAGAGCAGGAGGAAGCGGCGGTCGGCGCGGGCGGCCCGGTGACGGCCGTGGCGCTGCGCGAGCTGCACCGCCGCAAGCATGAGCTGACCGCGCGCCGCTTCCCCGAACGCGCGAGGCGGGCGGCTGCCGAAGACGCGACGGTCGAGGCGAGCCAGACGTACCTGGTCGAGCTCGACCCGGCGATCGATCTCGATCAGGCGATCGCGGCGCTGAAGAAGAGCCCGCTCGTGCGGTTCGTGCAGCCGAACTACCGCTTGGGGCGCGACGCGGTGCCGAACGACCCGCTCTACACCTCGCAGTGGTCGCACCAGCGCACGCACGCCGAGCAGGGCTGGTCGCTGCAGACCGACGGGAGCGGCGCCGTGATCGCCGTGATGGGCGAGGGCATCGAGCCGACGCACCCCGATCTGACCGCGAACCTCTGGGTGAATGCCGGCGAGATCGCCGGCAACGGCCTCGACGACGACTCGAACGGCTTCATCGACGACGTGAACGGGTGGGACTTCGCGGACGACGACGGCAACCCGGCTCCGACCGACCCGCACGAGACGGGCGTGGCCGGCGTCATCGGGGCGCGCGGCAACAACGCCGCCGGCATCGCGGGCGTCGCGTGGCAGGCGCGGCTCATGTCGATTCGCTTCGGGTACACGACGGCGCAGTTCATCGAGGCGCTGCAGTACGTCGTCGCGAACGGGGCCGACGTGGTGAACATGAGCTTCAGCAACACGGACCCGATGAAGTACGGGTCGCCGGCCGCGCGGCAGGCGGTCGAGCTCGCGGTCGGACAAGGCGTGCTGCTCGTCAGCTCGGCGGGCAACAACAACACCTCGACGGCCCCGTACCCCGCGGCGTTCGACGAGGTGCTCTCGGTCGGTTCGACCGACATCAACGAGGCGCGGGCGCCGACGTCGAACTGGGGTGGCTGGGTCGACGTCGCGGCGCCAGGGCAGGGTGTCATGACGACCAGGCAGGGCACCTACGCCTCGCAGAACGGCACGTCGTTCTCGGCGCCGTACGTGGCCGGGGTCGCGGGCCTGTTGCTGACGCGCGACCCGACGCTCTCGCTCAGCGAGCTGCGCATTCGCCTGCAGTACGGCACCGACGCGATCGTGACCGATCACCCCATCGGCGGCCGCATCAACGTGCAGAAGGCGCTGTCGATGACAGGGCACCCGACCGTGGCGAGCTTCGACGGCCTCGAGGACGGCGATGCGGTGCCGGCGCAGGCTGTGGTGCCGCTGCGCGGGACGGCGCTCGGCGGCAGCTACGTGCTCGAGGTGCGGCCTTCGGGCGCGACGGGGTGGACGCTGCTCTACGCGGGCTTCGAGGTGCTGCAGGGGCCGCTCGGGGAGCTCGACGTGTCGCTGCTGAGCGTGGGCACGTCGCGGCTCGAGCTCCGGCTCACCTCGATGTCGGGCTCGTCGAGCGCGGCGGCGACGGTGGCGCTGCTGGTCGCGGGCTCGAGCGGGGCACCGGCGGGCTGGCCGGCCCCGGTCGGGTTCGGTGTGTCGACGGGCGTGACGGTGGCGGCGATCGACGGCGCCGGCGGGCGGGGCCTCTTCTTCGGCCGCCAGGGCCTGGTGCAGGGGCTCGGGCCCGATGGTGGCAGCCTGCCCGGCTGGCCGGCGCGCATCGGCGAGACGGTGATGTCGACGCCGGCGGTCGGCGACATCGGGGGCGACGCGCTGCCCGAGGTCGTCGTCGCCTCGACGGTCGGCGCCGCGACCTCGCCTCTGATGTTCGCGCTGCACCTCGACGGAGGCATCGCCGAGGGCTGGCCGGTGGGCATGTCTCCTGGGCGCGGCGGGGTCGTGCTCGTGAACCTCGACGGCGACCCCGCGCTCGAGATCGCGGGCGCGACGAACGACGGGCAGGTCTTCGTGCTGAACGGCGACGGCACGGCGCTGCCCGGTTGGCCCCGGCCGCTGGGCTCGCCGAACGTGCAGGGGCCCCCGGCGGTGGGCGATCTCGACGGCGACGGGCACGTCGAGCTGGTGTTTCACAGCTTCACGGCGACGGTCGTGCTGCGGGCCGACGGCACCGAGGTGCGGCGCTGGAGCAAGGCGGGCAGCGGCCACGAGCTCATCTTGTTCGACGCTGACCGCGACGGGCGGCTCGAGATCGCCGAGGCCACGACGGCGGGCTTCTTCGTGCGCAGCGCGACGGGCTACATCATCACGAGCCAGAGCCGCGAGTGCAGCGCCTGCCTGCTGGCCGCGGCAGACGTGGGCCCGCCCGCAGGGGTCGAGCTGATCGTCTCGGCCGATCGCGGCTTCACGGCGCAGGCGAGCGAGCTGCTCGTCTGGTCGGTGACGGGGAAGCGCATGCTCCCGGGCTGGCCGCGGGGGCTGCGCGACCAGCACCTCACGGGGGCCGCGATCGGCGACCTCGACGGCGACTGCTCACCCGAGATCGTCATCGGGGGCGAGGGTCTGCTGTATGCGTTTCTGCCCGACGCCGGCGTCGCCGCGGGGTTCCCGAAGGTGGCGGGTGTGACGGAGCCGTCGGCCCCGGCGATCGCGGACGTCGACGGCGACGGTGCGCTCGACGTGGTCGCGACCGACATCGAGAAGCTCTACCGCTGGTCGTTTCCCGCTGCGACGGAGCTCGAGGCCGTGCCGTGGCCGACGCTGCGAGTCGACGCGAGCAACAGCGGGCGTGGGCCGGCGCCGGTGAGCTGCCGCAACGCGAAGCGCACGACGGGCGACTGGTGCGGTGGAGGCTCGGAGTGCCTGAGCGGGAACTGCGTCGAGTCGGTGTGCTGCGAGAGCAGCTGCTCGGGGTCGTGCTTCTCGTGCGGCGATCCGAGCAACCCGGGCCGGTGCACGCTGGTGGTGAGCAAGCTCTCGACCGACCCGACGTGCCCCGTGTTCGCGTGCACGGTCGAGGTGCCCTGCTCGGGGAGCTCGTGCGGACGGGTGGTCGCTCCCGATGGGCACCCGTGCGGTGAGAAGGCGCGGTGCATGGGCGGCCGCTGCATCGAGCCGGTGCCTGACGCGGGGATGCCGATGATGATGCCGATGCCGATGCCGATGCCGAGGCCGACGCCGCCGGGGCCGCTCTCGAGGGGCTGCGCCTGCGGGAGCGCCGAGGCGTCGCTGCTCGTGCTGGTGTGGCCGCTCGTGGCGCGACGCCGGCGACGAGCGCGCGGCGGTCCGCGGTAGTGTGGCGGCGCGATGCAGGATCGCTACGCAGGAGACGTCGGAGACTTCGGGAAGTTCGCGCTGCTTCGCGCGCTGCAGCCGGGGCGGTCGCTCGGCGTGTGCTGGTACCGCTGCTCGGGGGCGGGCGAGCAGAACAACGACGGGCGGCACGTCGACTACCTGCGGCAGCCCGAGCGGTATCGCGAGCTCGACTCGGCCGCGTTCGACGCGATGGCGCGCGTGGTGGGCGCGACGCGCTCGCTCGCGGCGCTCGAGGCCGCGGCGCTGCTGCCCGGAGCGCGGTACCACGGCGTCGAGGTGCCGCGGGGGCGCGCAGAGCGGGCGGCGTGGTTCGAGGCGATGCGCGCGCACGTCGACGGCTGCGATCTCGTGTTCGCCGACATGGACAACGGGTTCGAGTGGAGCGCGCTGACTCCGAAGTGCATCGCGCGCCACGAGGTGAGGGCCCTGCTGCGGCGCGGCCGATCGCTCGTGCTGTATCACCACCAGACGCGCCGCAAGGGCGGGGCGCCCGAGGAGTACCGGCGCTTCGCGGCGTGGCTGTTCGACGCAGGAGCGCGGCACGTCGAGGCGGTGCGGCTGCGGCCGTACTCGTCGCGCTTCTACCTGCTCGTCGACGGAGATCGCCGGCTGTCGTCGGCGCTGGTGGCGTTCGCGCGCCGGTGGGGCCCGGAGCTCGCCGAGCACCACGCTAGGTTGCAGCGGGCTGAAGCGACCGTTTCTTGAGCTCGCGGTGAATGAGGTACGCGAGCACGACCGGGCTGCCCAGCACGGCGGTGCCGATCATGTACGGCACGGGGTTGATGCCCTTGGCGCGCGCGTCGTGCCGCAGCCACGACCAGGCGACGAACAGCGAGATGCCGAGGTCGATGAGCATCTGCATCGCCCAGGGCTCGCGGAGGGCGAGGGTGAGGAAGCCGATGGGCCCGTGCGTGACGGCGACGCTGATGGACCAACCGGTGAAGGCGAGGAACACGACGACGAGAATGGGGAGTCGCATGTCCGGCAAGATGCACTCGGCAGGTCACGGGCACCATGACCTCGGAGGTCATGGTCCGAGCGCGGCGGCCCGGTAGAGTAGGGCCGTGTCTTTCGGGCCCCTTCTGAAGCGCTGGCGGCAGACGCGCCGCATGTCGCAGGAGCAGCTCGCGCTCGACGCCGAGATCTCGACGCGGCACCTGTCGTGCCTCGAGACCGGGAAGGCGAAGCCGAGCCGCGACATGGTGCTGCTGTTGTCGAGCGCGCTGGAGCTCGATCTGCGTGAGCGCAACGCGATGCTGGGCACGGCGGGGTTCGCGCCGGTGTACTCGACGAGCGCGCTCGAGAGCCTGTCGATGGCTCCGGTGCGGCGGGCGATCGAGCTGATGCTCGCGAAGCAGGAGCCGTACGGAGCTCTCGCGGTCGACCGCGTGTGGAACGTGCTGCAGATGAACGAGGGGGCGCTGCGCATGATGAGGTGCTTCATGCCCGAGCCGCCGGAGGACCCACGCATCGCGGGCAACGTGGTGCGGGCGACGATGCACCCGTCGGGCTTGAGGCCGGCGATCGTGAACTGGGTCGAGGTCGCGGTGTTCCTGCTCGAGCGGCTGGACCACGAGTGCGCGGTGTTCCCGAACGACACCGAGCGGCTGGCGCTGCGTGAAGAGCTGCGGAGCTACCCGGGGGTGGCGGCGATCGAGCGGCCTTCGGTGACCGAGGGGCTGGGCCAGCCGGTGGCGCTCGTGCACATGAAGCGGGGGCCTCACGAGGCCCGGCTGTTCACGATGGTGACGACCCTGGGGACTCCGCTCGACGTGACCGCCCAGGAGCTCGCCATCGAGTCCTACTTCCCGGCCGACGAAGCGACCGAGACTTGGCTCAAGCAGCTTGACTCAGGGCCCGAACGCCCATAGTTACGCCCGCGCTGTAAGCGGGAATAGCTCAGCGGTAGAGCATCGCCTTGCCAAGGCGGGGGTCGAGGGTTCAAATCCCTTTTCCCGCTCAGAGGCCCGGCTTCGCGGAAGACGCGGAGCCGGGCTTCTTCGTTTCTGGGCGCCGATGGGGGACGCGACCTCATCAGGTTCTGGAGTCGCCGCCGTCGGGTGTCCGATGCGCCAGCGACTCATGTACCTGGAGGCCAAGACGAGCGGCCACAACGGCGAAGCGTGGATCGGTCTGGTGTCGTTCTCGAAGACCGGGGCGACGATCTACTTCAATGGGCGCGCGTACAGCGGCCCCACTGGAAATGGCTACGACACCGAGACCGGCGAGCCTTACTGGATCTCGGGCGTGAAGAAGAGGGCGACCAATCGTCACCCGTTCGGGAGCGGGCGAATCCGCGTCGACCGACCAGCCGTGGCCGCGCTGCTCGCCTACTTGGGGGCGACGGAGCTTGATTCCTCGCGGTACGTCGTTGCGGACGCCGCCGACACGTCGGTAAGGCGTGCAGAGTTTCATCAGCAAGCGAATGAGGTCCTGCGACAGGAGTCGACCGACGACCGGTCGTAGGCCTCGATCCAACATGCCTCGTTACCCGCGTCCCCGACCAGGTTCCCGTGTATTGCTCAACCCGACAGGACGTTGGCTTCGACCCCAAGGTCCACGCGGTCGCCGATCAGCTCGAACGGGTCGGAGCGGTACCGCTGGGCGATCACGCGTGCCTCGGTGGCGCCCAGTTCGGCCGCCTCGATGATGATCGCGTCAAACCGTTGATCCGACGAGTCGCGAAGAAAGGCATCCACTGCGATCGCGTAGGCGTTCGGGCCGCTACTGCGGACCCGGGCGCGGCCCGCTTCCAACGCAGCTTGATCGTTCTCATGACCGATCAGTCGAGTCAGGTTTCGTGCGCCGGTCGGCGAGACGCTCAGAACGAGCGCGGTTGGGCCCACACTCTCCTTGGCTGACTCCAGGGCCAAGCGAAACGCCTCATCGATCAACTGCTCCAGCGACATTCCGGTTCTCCGTGGCGGACGTGGTCCTCAGAGTCAGTGGCGACAGGCTCACGGACTTTTGGAACGCCTGAGCCCGCTCCCCGAGCGTCGCAGGAATCGATGAAGAACGGATACCCTCAGCCCCTGGTCGGTACCATGCTCGTGCTCTGTGGGAGCCTCACCACCGTGGGCGCGGGGCTGCTGTACTGGGCTGCCGACCTGTCGCGGCGGTACAACGCTTGGACGAGCCTCCTTCGGGAGCGTGATGAACACGATCGTCATGCCGCGCCTGTTCCGACTCCTCGGTGCGTCGCTGATCTTCCTCGCGGCGTGGGCGCTGATTCGCGTTTGGACGCACACGAGAAGGAGGCTCCGTCGCGTGGTGATTCTGGTGGCGGTGCTCTTGAATCCCGTGGACGTCGTTGCCGCGCTCCATTGAGCTCTCGACGGGCGAACTCCTCTCGTCGCCGGAGACGACGGGGTACACCCCGTCCGTGATCGATTCTGACGCCGTCGTCTCTACCTCCACATGAACCCGCTCCCCATCGTCTGGGACATGGAGACCAGCGACCCCGACGACTTCCTCACGCTGCTGCTGCTGCTCGATCACCCGCGCGTGAAGCTCAAGGCCGTCACGGTGACTCCGGGCTCCACGCACCAGATCGGCCTCGTGCGGCGCGCGCTCGAGTGGTTCGGTCGCTCCGACATGCCGGTCGGTGCCCGCGACCTCCGCTGGCCGAAGCAGTGCGTCTCGGGCTGGCACTACTCGGCGTACGGCCAGGTGCCGCCGTCCGACGATGCCCGGCCGGCCGCCGAGGTCCTGCTCGAGCACTTCGACAAAGACACGACCTACGTCACCGGCGCCTCCAACTCGAACCTCGGCGCCGCGATGGCGCTCGCTGAGAGTCGCGGCGTGCCGTTTCAGCTCGGCGCCTGGGTCGCCCAGGGCGGCTTCGCGGGCGAGGGCGTCGTGCCGGCCGAAAAGCAGCTCTCCAAGTTCAAGGGCCTCGTCACCTGCCCGAGCTTCAACCTCGGCGGCGCTCCGAAGCCGGTGCTCGACGCCCAGCTCCACCCGGGCTTCGGCATTCGCCGCTTCGTCTCGAAGAACGTCTGCCACGGCGTCATCTACGACGGCCGCATGCACGAGCAGTTCGCCGCCGCGAAGCACCAGCGGCTCGGCCTCGAGCTCATCTGGAAGGGCATGGACCACTACCTGCGCAAGCACCGCGGCGGGAAGGCCTTCCACGACCCGCTCGCGGCCGCGTGCGCGATCGACTCGAGCATCGGCACCTGGGCCGAGGTTCAGCTCTATCGCGACGGCAACGCGTGGGGCTCACGGCTCACGCCCGGCTCCAACACGTTCATCATCGTCGACTACGTGCGCGACCGGTTCATCGCGACCCTGCTCGCCTGAGGGGCGAGAGCGTGTCGTGCGACAGTGGGCGGTGGGGCCTCCAAGGCTCTGAATTTGCAAGGGCCGGGGCAGGTCCCGGCCTTGCTCTCTCGAAGGGCATGGCTCCTCCGATCTCTGGCTCCGCGCCGCGCAAAGTCACGCTGCCCACCGCTCGGGAGGCCGCCGAGAGCTACGCCGCGAAGAAGGAAGCCGAGGCGAACACCTCGCCGCGCCCGCCGACCGACAGCTTCCAGGACGCGCCGAAGTCGACGCAGGGCATCGTGGCGCGCACGGGCATCAAGAACGTCGAAGGCAAGCTCACGCCGGAGACCTCGTGGATGGATCTGCCCAAGGACCTCAAGACCAAGATGGAGCCCGAGGTCTGGAACTCGCTCGAGACCGGTCAGAAGTCGACGCTCATCGCGAGCTACCACGAGTTCAAGAAGGCCGAGATCTGGGATCAGGTCACGCAGGTCGTCGGCGAGAAAGAGAAGCGCGAGCCCAAGGTCGGGCTGCCCGGCGGCTACGAGACGCGCGTCAACGGCAACTCGGGCGCCGTTCAGTTCAAGGTGCGCGACGCCGACCGGTTCCGCGACAGCCTCGTCGACAACAACCCCAACTTCGGCGTCGACGGCAGCTTCATGGCGAAGATGCACCCGGGCCAGACCAGCATCCGCGAGTCGACGCAGCCGAAGCCGATTCACATCTCGATCGGCCCCGGCAATTACATGGACGCGCACTTCGACCAGGTGAACCCGGTGAAGACGCCGAAGAACGGCGAGACCCAGATGGACCTCAAGCGCGGCGTGAAGCACTGGCGCGAAGAGCTGCTCCCCGAGCTCATCCGCAAGAAGACCGGCATCCCCGGCGTCAACATCAAGCCCGAGCTCACTCCTGGCGGGCGCGGCGAGCCCGGCGCCGGCGGCCCCGACTGGTCGCCCAACGGCCGCACCGGCACCGACCTGCGCGGCACCATCAACCTCGAGTTCCACGGGGTGGAGAAGAAGAAGCCGGCGAAGCTCCAGACGCACACGAACGGCGAGTACAAGGTGCCTGCCGACGCCGTGAAAGCCTACGAGGCGAAGCTCGACGGCATGACGTTCAAGTTCCCCGAGCCGCTCGAGGTCGACGTCAAGGCGATGGCCAAGGACATCGCGACCCAGCTCGCCGGCGCCGGGTCTCGCAAAGACAACACCGTGCGCATCGATCTGCCCGACCTCGCGTTTCAGAAGGGCAAGCAGGGGCCGGCGATCACGGAGGTGCACCGCATCGCCGACGCCGTGAAGAAGGAGCTCATCGCCGCCGGCGTCGACGTCAGCGACGTGAACCGCCTCACCGTCACCTTCGGCAAGACGGACGCGCGAAACAAGTACGCGACCGAGGGCATGACCGTCGAGCTCTGAGCACTGCCAGCGTCACTTCGGGGCAGCGGCTTGCTGGGGGCAGAGACGTTCGTCTCAGCGCGAGCTCGGGGCCGCGCGGTGGCGCCGTCACTGAATCAGCACGCACGGGTTCAGCACGCGGTAGCCGTTCACGACCGGGTCGGCCGTGGGCGAGAGCACGCGCTCTTCCACGTAGTCGCCGGAGCTCTGGTAGGCGCGCTGCCACAGCAGGTCATACGCGCCGGGGATCAGGGTGGTGTTGATCGTGTCGGCTCCGGCGCTGCGGGTGTAGTTCGGGTACGAGCCGTTGCTCGTCCAATCAACGAGGCGCACGCGGTGCAGGAGCCCGGTGTCGCGGGCGCGCGCCCAGAGCACGCCGTTCTCGTAGTTGTCGGTCACCATCGGCAGGGTCGCGCCGCCCATCGTGATGTGGCCGCCGACCTGCACCGAGGCGATGTCGACGTCGATCGTCTTCGTCGCGCCGCTGACCAGCACCCCGGTCTGCAGCACGCGGTAGCCGTTCACCACCGGGTCGGCCGACGGCGTCAGCACGCGCTCTTCGACGTAGCTGCCCGACGACTGGTACGCGCGCTGGTAGAGAATGTCGTACGTGCCCGGCACCAGCGTCGTGCTGATCGTGTTCGACGCCGCGCTGCGCGTGTAGCTCGGGTACGAGCCGTTGCTCGTCCAGTCGATGAGGCGCAGGCGGTGCAGCTTGCCGGTGTCGGTCGCGCGCGCCCAGACGACGCCGTTCTCGTAGTTGGGCGTCGTCATCGGCAGCAGGGCGCCGTTCATCGTGATGGTGCCGGTGATGGCGGTCACGCCGACGTCGACGTTCAGCGTCTGCGCGGCGCCGCTCACGACGACCCCGGGCTGCAGCACGCGGTAGCCGTTCACGACGGGGTCGAGCGACGGCGACAGCACGCGCTCTTCGACGTAGTCGCCCGAGCTCTGGTACGCGCGCTGGTAGAGAATGTCGTACGTGCCGGGCAAGAGCGTCGTGTTGATCGTGTTCGACGCCGCGCTGCGCGTGTAGTTCGGGTACGAGCCGTTGCTCGTCCAGTCGATGAGGCGCAGGCGGTGCAGCTTGCCGGTGTCGGTCGCGCGGGCCCAGATGACGCCGTTCTCGTAGTTCGGCGTCGTGAGCGGCAGCGTCGTGCCGTTCATGGTGATGGTGCCGGTGAGGGTGGTCACTCCGACGTCGACGTCGAGCGTCTGTGCGGCCCCGGAGATGACGACGCCGGTTCGCAGCACGCGGTAGCCGTTCACGACGGGGTCGGCGGTGGGCGACTGCACGCGCTCTTCCACGTAGTCGCCCGAGGTCTGGTACGCGCGCTGGTAGAGAATGTCGTACGTGCCGGGAAGCAGCGTCGTGTTGATCGTGTTCGACGCCGCGCTGCGCGTGTAGTTCGGGTACGAGCCGTTGCTCGTCCAGTCGATGAGGCGCAGGCGGTGCAGCTTGCCGGTGTCGGTCGCTCGGGCCCAGATGACGCCGTTCTCGTAGTTGTCGGTGGTGAGCGGCAGCGTCGCGCCGTTCATCGTGATGGTGCCGGTGACGGTGGTGGCGCCGATGTCGACGTTGAGCGTCTGGGCGGCGCCGGCGATGACGACTCCGCTCTGGAGCACGCGGTAGCCGTTCACGACGGGGTCGGCGGTGGGCGACTGGACGCGCTCCTCCACGTAGTCGCCCGAGCTCTGGTACGCGCGCTGGTAGAGAATGTCGTACGTGCCGGGGATCAGCGTGGTGTCGATCGTGTTCGACGCGGCGCTGCGCGTGTAGTTCGGGTACGAGCCGTTGCTCGTCCAGTCGATGAGGCGCAGGCGGTGCAGCTTGCCGGTGTCGGTCGCGCGGGCCCAGATGACGCCGTTCTCGTAGTTGTCGGTGGTGAGCGGCAACAGCCCGCCGTTCAGCGTGATGGTGCCGGTGACGGTGGTGACGGCGATGTCGAGATCGAGCGTGCGGCCCCCCGCGGGGATCACGACCGCCGCCAGCAGCACGCGGTAGCCGTTGACGACCGGGTCGAGGCCCGGCGACAGCACGCGCTCTTCCACGTAGTCGCCCGAGGTCTGGTACGCGCGCTGGTAGAGAATGTCGTACGTGCCGGGCACCAGCGTGGTGTCGAGCGTGTTCGACGCCGCGCTGCGCGTGTAGTTCGGGTACGAGCCGTTGCTCGTCCAGTCGATGAGGCGCAGGCGGTGCAGCTTGCCGGTGTCGGTCGCGCGGGCCCAGATGACGCCGTTCTCGTAGTTGTTCGTCGTCAGCGGCAGCGTGGCGCCGTTCATCTTGATGGTGCCCGTGATCGGCGCGACGCCGATGTCGATCGTCGCGGGCAGCGGCGTGGTGCTCGAGCAGGTGCCGCCCGAGCTCGTGCAGCTCGCCGTCACCGTGCCGGCGCAGACGAGGTTCGCGTCGCAGACGTCGCCGGTCGTGCACGCGATGCCGTCGTTGCAGGTCGCGCCGGGGCTCGACGTCATGCGCACGAACGCGTCGGTCGGCTCGTTGCACACCCACTGCGCGCACGGAGTGCTCGGCCCCGGCGGCGCCGGCACGCTCGCGGTGCGGCAGCCGCCGTCCGACGGCACGCAGACCTCGACGCCGTCGCAGAACAGGCCGTCGTCGCAGCGCGCGTTGCTCGCGTTGTGCTGCGACTGGCCGGCCGAGCACGCCTCGATCGTGCACGCGATGCCGTCGTCGGGCGGAGCGAGCAGGTCGTCGTTCACCGACGTGCAGCCCCCCGGAGCCACGCAGCTGTCGCGCGTGCACGGGTTGCCGTCGTTGCACGCGCGCGGCGTGCCCGCGGTGCACTGGCCGCCCATGCACACCTGGCCGATGGTGCAGATGTCGGTCGCGCACGCCGAGCCGTTCATTCGGGCGGCGTGCGAGCACGAGCCTCCGTCGACGGCGTCGTCGGTGCAGGGGTTCAGGTCGTCGCACGCGGGGACGAAGCACTGGTAGCCGCCGTCGGCCGCGCGGCACGCCTGGTTCATCGAGGCGCAGAGGTTGGGCACGCACGGGTCGGTGGTGCAGCCTCCGACGCCGTCGGAGTGCGCGCCGGGGTCGCACTGGCAGGTGGCGGTCGCGCCCATCGCGACGCAGACGGTCTTCAGCGGCGTCGTGCACGGGTTCGGCAGACAGACGTCGGTCGTGCAGCCGCCGGCGCCGTCCGAGTGGTAGCCGCTCGCGCAGGCGTCGCAGGCAGCTCCGGCCCAGCCTTGGGCGCAGGTGCAGCGCGCGACGCCCTGCACGATGGCGCAGGTGCCATGGGCGCCGCAGGTGGCCGCGGTGCAGGTCTGATCGACGACGCACGCCGTGCCGTCGAAGTGGTAGCCCGGGTCGCAGTCACAGCGGGTCATGCCGCCGAGGTCGACGCACACCGAGCGGTGCGGAGCGGTGCACGGCGTGGGCAGGCAGGCGTCGCGCGTGCAGCCTCCGGCGCCGTCCATGTGGTAGCCGGCCGCGGCGTCGCACTGATCGCAGTGGGCCGCCGACCACCCGGTGTTGCAGGCGCATTTCACCGCCATGCTCTGAATCGAGCACGCGCCGTGACCCGAGCAGCTCGTCGCGGTGCACGTCGTGTCGGCGACGCAGGCGCCGTTCTCGTCGTGCGTGCCCGCGTTGCACTGGCAGACGGCGCGGTGATTGACGACGGCGCACAGGCCGCGCGCGGGGTCGGTGGTGCATGGGTTGGGCGAGCAGGCGTCGAGCGTGCAGCGCCCGGTGCCGTCGTCGTAGTAGCCGGCGGCGGTGTCGCAGGCGTCGCAGAAGCGGCCCGCCCAGCCGAGCGTGCACGCGCACTCGGGGCCCGCGGCGCCGACGCTGCACGTGCCGTGGCCTCCGCAGGTGTTGGCCTCGCAGGTGCGCACCTCGGTGCAGGCGCCGGCGACCTCTTCGAAGCCCGGGTCGCAGCGGCAGACGGCGACGCCCTGCGGGGCCTCGCAGACTCCGCGGTGCGCACCGCTGCAGGGGTTCGGGTCGCAGGGCTTGCCCGGCTCGGGCCCGGCGTCTTCGACGCCCGCAGGGGTCTGGCACTGGCAGGCGGCGGCGAAGAGCAGGGGGACGAGGAGTCGAAGGCGCATGGCGTGAACGCAAAGTGCCTGACCCCCGACGCGAAACCTACACGCAAGAAAACGAGGCTACGCTTCGCGCGATGGAGCGGCTCCACTTCGAGCAGGTCGTCGACGGGCTGTGGCACCGGGCGCTCGAGCCGCGCCTGTCGCCGGCCTTGCGCGCGGCGCTGCTCGAGCAGGGGCTGAACCTCGACGCGCCGCTCGAGCCTGCGTACCCCGCCGAGAAGATGCACGACTGGGTGGTGCTCACGGCGTCGTCGCTGTACCCGACGCTCGCGCAGGACGACGCGCTCAAGCAGCTCGGCGTCGACTTCTTCAAGGGCTACACCTCGACGTTCATCGGGGCCGCGATGAAGACGATGATGCGCGTCATCGGCACGCGCCGCTCGCTCGAGCGCATGGAGCGCAACTTCCGCACCGGCAACAACTTCATGCAGACGCGCTTCACCGCGCTCGGCGCCGGCGAGGTCGAGCTCTGGTTCAACGACGTGAACCGGCTGCCCGCGTACTACGCCGGCATGCTCGAAGAGGGCGGCCGCGCCACCGGCGCCGCGGACATGAAGGTCACCTGGAAGCTCGACCTGCCGACCGGGTGCACGTACCGCGTGCGCTGGTCGGAGCGGAGCGGTTCGTCAACGTAATCAGGCGGTTGGGGCACGCGCAACGCCGCGCGGGGTCTTCGTGTCCTCGGGCACACCCTCACCGAGGTCCCCTCACGATGACCACCCCCATTCAGCAGCGCACCTTGAACCGCGTCACGTACGACCAGGCGTTCGGCCGCACGGCGGACGGCCGCACGAACTTCGCGTTTCGGCCGGGGCACACGAGCCCGCAGATCGGCGAGGTGAAAGACCGCATTCGCCAGGCGCTCGGTGAAGACCTCTCGAACGCGCTCGGGCTCACGCGCGGCAACACGCTGACGCAGGCCGACCTCGCGGCGATTCGCGTGTACCAGGCGGGCAACGGCCTCGCCGTCGACGGCATCATCGGCGCCGAGACCGGCCGTCAGGCGCGCGACGTCGGCCAGACCGAGCTGCCCATCACCGACCCGGCGGCGATGCGCCGGCAGATCGCGATCGAGCAGCGCCGCATGGGCGGCAACCGCAACCTCGACGTGTTCGCGAACCCGCCGCAGCCGCCGGTCGTGATCTCGCCCGACGGCGGCACGCGCCTCGAGCCGCGCGGCTCGACGTACCGTGCGGGCAGTGACTCCGAGATGGAGCGCCTGCGCACCGACGCGGCGCGCGGCCCCGCGGCGAACCCGGCGCTGCCGGCGACGGCGGCGCTGCCTCCGACCGCGACGCCGCAGGAGCGCGACGCGGCGCTCGGGCGCGACGTGCGCAACAGCCCGGGCCTGTCGGCTCCGGCGACGATGCGGGCGGCCGAGCGCGCGGCACGGCTGCAGCAGCCTGCGCCGAACGCAGAGCTGATCCGCATGCCGACGGTCGAGGCGGGGCCGAACCTGCAGAGCACGCAGGCGCTGCTGCGGGCGGGCATCCCCGAGCCGCACTTCGCGGCGGCGCTCGAGGCCTCGCTCGTGCGCGACGTGCGCGGGGCCGCCGACCCGGCCGCGGCGCTGCGTGACGCCCGGCGCCTGCTCTCGGAGGTGTCGCGCCAGGGCACGCTCAGCAACCTCGAGCGCAGCGACCTCGACGGCTCGGTGTTCGCGGCGGCACGCGAGCGTGATCCGAACATCGGCCGCCGGTGAGTATGCTCTTTGCGCTTGGCGTGCGAAGACGAAACCACGCTGCTCAAGTACGCGGGCGGTGAGCTGCAGGCCGCCGAGGTGGCGCGGGTCGAGCGCCACCTCGATGGCTGCAACGACTGCCGGCAGCTGGTGGCGGCGGTCGCGCGCGACTTCGCGTCGCAGAGCGCCGTCACCGATCCCGGGGGAGCGTCGGTGGCCACCGTCACCGACGCCCGGCCCTCGCGGCGCGCCCTGCAGACCGGCCTGCGCGCGGGCGCGCTGATCGGGCGGTACCAGCTGCTCGAGCCGCTGGGCAGCGGCGGCATGGGCATCGTGTGGGCCGCGTACGACCCGCAGCTGCACCGCAAGCTCGCGCTCAAGCTCATCGCGCTCCGGGCCGGCGACGAGAAGGACCCGCGCATGCTGCGCGAGGCCCAGGCGATGGCTCAGCTCGATCACCCGAACGTCGTGTCGGTGTACGACGCGGGCACCTGGGAGGGCGGCTTCTACATCGCGATGGAGCTCGTCGCCGGCGTGAACCTGCGCCAGTGGCTCGCGAAGGAGCGCTCGTGGCGCGAGATCGTGGCGGCGTTCGTGACGGCCGGAAGGGGGCTGGGCGCGGCGCACGCGATCGGGCTCGTGCACCGCGACTTCAAGCCCGACAACGTGCTCGTGGCCGAGAGCGGGGCGGTGCGCGTCACCGACTTCGGCCTCGTGCGCGCGGCGAGCGAGCGCAGGCCGACGTCGCAGAACGACCCGCTGCAGGTTCAGCTGACGCGCAACGACGCGATGATGGGCACGCCCGGCTACTTCGCGCCCGAGCTGCTGACCTCGGCCTCGGCGGTGACGGCCGCGAGCGATCAGTTCAGCTTCTGCGCGGCGCTCTACGAGGCGCTGACCGGCACGATGCCGTTTCCCGGCGACAACCTCGTCGACCAGGCGGTGGCGGCGCGCGAGGGCCGGCTGGCCGCGCCGCTGCGGGGCAGGGCGCCGGGCTGGGTGCTCGAGCTGCTCAGGCGTGGGCTCTCGAGCGAGCCGGCGCAGCGCTTCCCCTCGCTCGACGGGCTGCTCGATCGGCTCGCCGATGATCCCACGCGGCGCACGCGGGCGTGGTTCGCCCTCGCCGGGGCGGCCGCGGGCCTGCTCGTGGTCGGCGCCGCCTGGCAGCACGCGCGTCTGACGGCCTGCAGCGGGTTCGAGGCCGACGTCGAGCCGGCGTGGAACGAGGCGGTCGCGAAGCGGGGCGAGGCGGCGTTCGCGGCGACGCAGCGGCCGTATGCCGCCGAGGCGTGGGGCCGGGCGAAGCAGCGGCTCGATCGCTACGCGCAGGCGTGGGTGGCCGCTCGCGCCGGCGCGTGCGAGGCGAATCAGCAGCACGGGCAGAGCGACGCGGTCTACGCGATGCGGGTCGACTGCCTCGAGCAGCTGCGTGACGAGCTGAGGTCGGTCGCCGAGGCGCTCGCGTCGGCCGATGTGACGGTGGTGGCGGCGGCCGGCGGCGCCGTCTCGGAGCTCCCTGCCGTCGACGCGTGCGCCGACGCGAAGACGCTGCGCCCGCCGCGGCCGAAGGAGGGCGCCGACGCGCTGCGGGCGCTCCGCGCCGAGCTCGTGGGGGCGCGCACGCTGCTGTTCACGGGCCAGCTCGCGGCCGCGGTCGCCTCGGCGAAGCCCCTGTTCGCGCGCGCGCAGTCGCTCAAGGAGCCGCTGCTCATCGCCGAGACCGCGCTCGTGCTCGGCGAGGCGCAAGAGAAGATCGGAGACCCCGGCTGCCTCGAGGTGTTCGAGGCGGGTGCGGCGGCGGCGGCGGCGGCGGGCGACGACGAGCGGCTCGTGCTGTTCCTCGCGCACCAGATGACCGAGCGGGGCATGACGCTCGCGAAGGCGGGCGAGGCGAGGGCGCTCGTGCCGCTGGCGACGGGCATCGCGACGCGCATTCCCGAGCGGAACCGGGCGCTGGGGCGGCTCTCGCAGGCGCGGGGGCAGGTCGAGTGGCAGGACGGGAAGCTGAACCAGGCGCTCACGCTGCAGCGCCGGGCGCTCGAGCACTTCTCGCGCGAGCCCGGCGACGACAGCCTCGACGCCGCGCACGGGCGCTACAACCTCGGCTGGATCCTGATGGAGCTCGGGCAGCTCGACGAGGCGCGGCTGCAGCTCGAGCGTGCCCGAAGCATCTTCGAGCAGATCTACGGCGAGAAGAGCCCGGCGCTGTTCGACATCTGGAACGCGATGGCCGGGGTCGAGCACGAGCGTGGCGACTATGAGGCGGCGACCGCGTGCTCGAGGCGAACGCTCGAGCTCGCCCAGGCGACGCAGCCCGAGGCCTCGGCGCTCGCTCCGCTGTACGTGAACCTCGCGCAGAGCCTCGCGCAGTCGGGCCACGCCGACGAGGCGGCCGAGCTCGTCGAGCGCGGCATCGCGCTGATGGAGGCCGACACGAAGCGGCCGCACCGGCGCGTCGCGGCGATCACGATTCGCGGCGTCGTCGCGTACGAGCAGGGTGACTTCGCCCGGGCGGTCGCGGCCCACGCCGACGCGGTGCGGCTCGGGCGCAAGGCCTTCGGCGATCGGCACCCGCGGCTCGTCGAGCCGCTCACCGAGCTGGCGCGGGCGCAGCTGGCTGCGGGGCAGCTCGCCGACGCGTGGTCGAGCGCCGACGAGGCGCTGGCGATCGCGGGCGACGATCCCGGGATCAGCGCTCCGGTGCGCGGCCAGGTGCTGGGCCTGCTCGGGCGAACGCGGCTCGCGCAGAAGAAGGCGGCCGAGGCGCGGGGGCTGCTCGAGCGCTCGCTGGCGCAGTTCGAGGGGCTCCAGGGCTTCAACCCGTACGAGATCGGCACCGAGCGGCTCGCGCTCGCCGAGGCGCAGTGGCAGACGGGCGCGGTCGCCGAAGCGCGGAAGACGGCGGGCACGGCCGCGCTCGAGCTGTCGCGCTCGCCGCGCAACAACGCGCGCGCAGCGGCCGATGACTGGTTGGCGCAGCACGCGGTACGTTGACGCCACCTGCGCATGAGTCAGACCGACGTCGAGCGCGAGCTCAAGCTCGCACACCGCGAGCACCCGCGGCTGCCCGCCCCGGACGCCGCGCTGGTGGCCCGGGTTCGCCGCACGCTCGAGACGAACGCGGGCGCGAGGCTGCGCTTCGCGGATCTGCTGCTGGCCGAGGGCTGCGCCAAGGGTGACGCGAAGGCGCTGGCCGAGCTCGAGCGGTCGGTGATCCCCAAGGTGAAGCAGGCGATCGCGCGCATCGACGGGGCCGCGGCCTTCGTCGACGAGGCGCTGCAGGCGGTGCGCGAGCGGCTGTTCACGCGACTCGACGGCGCGGAGCCGCGCGTGCGGCAGTACACGGGCGAGGGGCCGCTCGCGAACTGGGCGCGGGTCGCCGCCATGCGCATCGCGCTCAACGTGAAGCGGGCGCAGCAGCCCGCCGGCGAGAAGGACGACGGCGGAGCCTCGGCGCTCGAAGAGCCGCTGCCGGCGGCGAGCCCCGAGCTCGCGCTGATGCGGGCGACCCTGGCCGACAAGTTCAAGGTCGCGCTGCAAGACGCGCTCGCGACGCTGACGCCGCGCGATCGGAACCTGCTGCGCCTGCACTTCGTCGACGGGCTGTCGCTCGAGGCGCTGGGCACCATGGTCGGGGCGCACAAGTCGACGATCTCGCGGCGCCTGCAGAAGCTGCAGGAGGTGCTGGTCGCCGAGTCGCGCGCGGCGCTGCAGCGGCGCTACGGCATTCGCGCGCGCGAGCTGTCGAGCGCGATGAAGCTGTTCTCGCAGCAGGTGCACGTGAGCGTGCGCGGCGTGCTGGGGCCGGTCGAGCCCGACTGAAGCGGCGCAACGGGGGCGCGGCTGGCCGTGTCCTCGGGGCATGCCTACTCCCGTCACCCGCTTCGAACCTCCGCGCTGGTCATCGGCGCCCGCTCTCGACGACGTCCGCTCGGGCTCTGCGCTGCTGCGGCAGCGGCAGAGCGGCCCCGAGGTGCGCGAGCTGCAGCGCAGGCTGTCGGCGGCGGGCTACCCCGTGACGGTCGACGGCAAGCTGGGCCCGGAGACCGAGCGCGCGGTTCGGCGCTTTCAGCAGGCGGCGGGGCTCGAGGTCGACGGGCTCGTGGGGCCGCTCACGATGCGGGCGCTCGACAGCCGGTTCGAGCCGCCGCGCACCGCTCCCGCGGTGCCGGGAGTGACCGGGCCGGTGTCGCCGCCCGCCCAGCAGGGCCGGCTGCCGGGCGAAGATCTCGCGACGGCGATGCACGGGCCCGACTTCGTGCCGCGGGTGCGCGAGATCGCGGCGCGCCACGGGCTGAGGCCCGAGTGGCTGATGACGGTGATGCAGAGCGAGAGCCGGTTCCGCACCGACCTGCCGAACCCGACGAGCGGGGCGATGGGGCTCTTGCAGTTCATGCCCGACACGGCGCGGGGGCTGGGCACGTCGACGCAGGCGCTGTCGCGAATGACCGGCGTGCAGCAGCTCGAGTACGTCGACCGGTACCTGGCGGGCCTGCCGCGGGGGCAGATCCGCTCGGGGGCCGATCTGTACCTCGCGAACTTCTACCCGGCGGCGCTGGGCCGGCCCGACGAGTTCGTGATCGGGCTCGAGCGCGGCGAAGCGCGGGCGCGGCAGGTCGGCGCGCAGAACCGGCCGTTCGATCTGAACGGCGACGGGCGCATCACGGTGGGCGAGTTCCGCGACTTCTACCGGCGGCGCTTCCCGGGGCTCTAGCGGGCGCAGTCGAAGCGCACCGAGTCGAGCAGGGCCTGCGACGCAGCGTCGAGCGGGTCGCCGCCGTCTGCCGGGCCGGTGTAGCTGGTCGCGAGGGTGTAGAGCGTCGAGCGGTGCATGACGACCAGCCACCGTCGCTGCATGCGCCACGCGCCGGCGAAGCCGACGCTCGAGCTCGATTCGTAGAGCACGCCGTCGACGCCGCCGTCGAACGAGACGCTCCGGTGGGTCACCGGCGCATCGGCTGGGCGACCGGCGTCGGTGAGCCGCTCGTTCCACTCGAGGCGCTTCTTCTCCCAGGTGGCCTCGAACTTCGCGGTGACCTGGTCGCGCGTGGTGCCGAGCTTCGACAGCACGGCCCAGGCGCGGAACTCCTGCGGGAGGCTCGGGTCGGAAGGGTCGGGCTCGGGGCTGACGAGGCGCCAGCCGTCGGTCTTCGGCTCCTCGAGGCGCCGGGCCTCGAACCCCGGCGGCACGGCGAAGCGCAGGCAGTCGATGCGGCCCGGCTCGACGGTGAGCACGCGCTTCTTTCGGAAGGCGTCGACGCCGTCGATGTACTGCTTCTGGAACTGCTGGAAGGGCTGGTTGAACGCCTCGACGTCGTCGGGGCAGTCGTCGTGAAACGTGCGCATGCGCTCGGCGCGCTTCGTCATCAGCGCCTGGGCTTCGCGGGTGTCGGCCTCGGTCTCGGCGAGCGCCGCAGCGGTCGCTTCCTCCTGCTCGAGCGCGTCGGTGTCTTTCAGCGCGGCGATGAGCTCTTCGTGGAGCGGCACGAACGCGGCCTCGAGCTCGCGCAGCTCGTCGCGTGCGCGGTACGCGCTCGAGCACTTCGTGGGGTCGAGCACGGCCGTGCTCTCGTCGAGCACGGCGAGGGCCTCGCGCATCCACCGGGTCGAGACCTGCGTGAGGTGCGCGACGCGGCTCACGGGCGGCGCGTGGCGGCGCGCGGTGACAGCGATGGCGAAGCCTGCGAGCGCGAGCGTCGACGCCCACGCCCTCAGAGCGCGACTCAAGGCACGGGCTTCGAGACGCTGCCCTGCGCGCAGGTGAGCTTCACGATCTCGGGGCCGGTGGGCGGGCGAAAGAGCCCCGCGCGAATCGAGTCGCTCGAATTCGCCCGCAGCACGCCCTGCTTGAACAGGGTGCCGTTCGGCTTGATGACGTCGCAGCCCGTCCAGTCAGTCGCGCTGTCGTTGTAGATGACGACGCCGCCGCCGCGACCCTCGGCGTGGCCGCGCAGCGCGTTGGGCCGGCCGGGGTCGTTGAAGGGCAGCTCGGCCTCGCCCTCGGCGCACCGGACGGTGACGAAGTCTTCGACGATGTTCGGGGCCGGCTTGATCTCGTCGTAGCCGACCTGCACCGCGTAGCCCGGCGCCACGTTCTTCGACAGCGGCGCGAAGCGGCGATCGGGGAAGGTGAGGCTGCAGCCGGTGAGCTCGGCCTTCGAGTCGTTGCGCACGAGGATGTACCCGTTGCCGCGCACCAGCACGGCGTTGAGCGGCGCCGGGCCGGCCGGGCCCGCAGAGCTCGGCGGCAGCGCCGGAGGAGGAGGAGGAGGCGGCGGCGGAGAGCCGGCAGCCGTGGGAGCCCCGGTCGCGCGCGGCAGGCGCACGTACTTCGCGGCGCCCTTGCTGGAGTCATCGTCGAAGCTGACGCGCACGAGCTGGCCGCTGACCTCCATGATGATCGCCTTGCCGGCCGCCTTCGTGCCCGCAGGGTCGGAGAACGCGGGCAGCTCGCTGCCCACTACGAATGCGGCGGTGTTGTCGCTGCGCAGGTAGGTCTTGCCCTGGTCGGTGAAGAGCTTGACCACTTCCTGGGCGTGCGCGACGGAGCAGGTCAGCGCGAGCAGCAGCGGGGCGATCGGTCTCATGGGCCCGGCGTCGTACCATGTCGTCCCCCCTGCCGTGATCGCTTCGGCAGGGGTCGGCAACCAGTACGTACATGGATGCACGAATGATGCTGGTTGCGGTGCTGTCGCTGTCCTACACGGCGTTCGCGGACCCTGCCGCGCCGAGCGAAGCCTCGGCGAAGGCCCGCGCGGAGGCGCTCGCGAAGAGCACCGAGAAGCCGCCGGACATCGTGGTCGTCGATGACGTCGGGGTCGGCGATCACTTCCCGTCGCAGGTGCCGGGCTCGGCGCCGTACCGGCTGCCGCCGCGCGATGATCTGCCGCCGCCTCCTCCGCAGCCCTCGAGCCCTCCGCCCGCCGCGGTCGAGAAGCCCGCGTCGGACCCCGCCGAGTGGGCGACCCTCGGTGCCCCGGCTCAGCCCCAGGCCCAGCCTCAGCCCGCGCCGCCGCCGGCCGCACCCGCGGTCGCTCCGCAGGCTCCTGCTGCAGCGCCCGCCCCGGCGGTCGTCTCTGCGCCGGCGCCGAAGGCGGCCGCTCCGGCGATCACCGACCTCGAGCGCGTGACGCTCGAGCGCGCCAGCGACTCGCTCTTGCAGGGCAGCTGCGAGACCGAGCTGCCGCGCCTCGCCGAGCTGCTCGAGCGCACCGACAACGTCGGCATCAAGGCGCGCGTTCGCATCCTCCGCGCCCGGTGCTTCTCGCAGCGGGCCAAGCCGGAGCGGGCGAAGACCGAGTACCTCGCCTACCTGCGCGACTTCCCCGATGGCGTGTGGGCGGACGAGGCGCGCGACGCCGCGCACTAAGGCCGAGGGGCTCCGAGCGGCGGCAGCGCCCGCAGCCGCTCGACAGAGCTGCACACGCTGCGCAGCGGCGGCGAGGGCAGGGCGAGCGAGGGGGCACCGCCTGGACCCGGAGGGCCTCCGCTCGTGCACCAGGTGGTCATCTCGGCGTGCCAGTCGGTCTGCAGCGTGGACATCGGGACTCCGGCGACGGTCGCGAAGGTCGCCTCGGTGTACGTGTTGTTCCGCAGCGCGGTGAAGAGGTTGATCGCCTGGGGCTTGCGTCGAACGAAGAGGAACCAGTTCAGCGCCCAGCCGTTGTCGTAGTCGAAGACGCCGGGCTGGTCGTAGCCGATGCGCTGCGCGATGAGCGACGGGATGGTGCGGAACGGCTGCGACGCACAGATCGTGTTCACGTGCACCGGCCGGCCGTGAATGACGTAGGTGCCGGCGTCGAACGTGAGGCCGCCGAGCACCTCGGCGAAGCCCTCGTCGGCCCAACCCTTCGGCTCGGTGTGGTAGCCGGGGCCGCCCCAGAGCCCGGGATAGACGTAGCGGCCCTGCAGGTAGTGCCCGAACTCGTGCTTGATGAGCTCCTGCACGGTGTACGAGCTCTGCGCGGGGCTGCGCTCGTAGGTGTAGAGCGTGGCGCGATCTTCGAGGTAGAGGCCGCCCGCGCTCGCGCCGTAGCCGACGAACGCGTTCATGTAGTCCTGATAGGCGGCGGGGTTCGCGAACAGCATGAGGGTCATCGCGGGGTTCATGTCGCCCGGGACGGGACTCGTGAACGTCGGCCCCATGATGTCGAAGAACGCGCTGCGCTCGTCCGACATCATCTGGAGAAACGCCGGCAGCAGGCCCGCGTCGAGGCCCGAGCGGATCATCAGCGTGCCGCCGTCGGCGAAGTTGCCCAGGTTCGAGGCCTCGAACTGCTGCTGCAGCGCCGCGAGCAGCGTCGTGCCGTTGAACCGGTCGAGGGCGCGGGCCTCGTAGACCTTCGCGGTGAAGAACGTCTCGACTCCGTACTGGGCCTGCAGCGCGCTCACGAGCTGGCCGCGAATCGTGTTGTCGAACTGCGTGCTCTGGAGCGCCTCACAGATGTACGCGGCCTCGGCGCGCACCCAGCCGTCGTCGGACGACAGCGACGAGATGATGAACGTGACGTCGGCGGCGGGGAGCAGGCCGGTCTTGTCGTAGACGAGCCGCGCGTACGCCGCGATCGCCCGGAAGCGGATGTCGGCGCGCATCGAGGTGGTCGCGCTGAGCGCTTGCAGCTCGGGCTCCATCGGGTGGTACGGGTAGAAGAAGTTGTCGAGGATCCAGATCGCGTCGGCGAGGAGGTCGGCGTACGGGTCGCTCGAAAGACGCGTCTCCATGCCGGTCTTGACCGCCATCGCGTGCGTGGTGAGCACCATCGTGCGGGCGGGGTCGCCGCTGGGTCGCTCGGCGAAGCGGCCGATGACGCGCGCTCCGTTGCGGCGAGACCAACCGTTCGTGTGCGTGGCGGCGAGGTTGAGCAGCGACGGCACCGTGCTCGTCACGGCGAGCGGCGCCAGCGCCTGCGCGATGTTCTCGACGCAGTAGTAGTCGCCGTACGGCAGGTTCGCGAGGAGCTGCGGCTCGGTCTGGCCCGCCGTCGCCGGGCACAGGAACATCGCGCCCGTCAGCAGCCCCGGCAAAATGAACTGCGCCCAGTCTGCGCACCGAAACGCGCCGCTGCACATCGCGACCGCCGCGGGGAACCGCATCATGAGGTCGTCGACGATCGCGCGCGAGAAGCGGAAGCGATCGAACCGCAGCTCGTCGTACACGGCGCTGAAGAGCGCGTCCGTGACCGGGTTCGTGTGCACCAGCTGCAGGAACGCGTCGATGTACGTCGCCGGGTTCTGCTCGAGGTACGTGATGAACTGCGGAATGCACGACGGCCGCGATTGGATGAGCTGCACCTGCTGCGCCGCCGACAGCATCGGGAGATCCGTGCAGGAGTAGCCCGCGTCCGCGCCGCTGCCCCCGGCCGTGGCGCCGCCTGCCGTCGCGCCGCCTGCCGTCGCGCCGCCTGCCGTCGCGCCGCCTGCCGTCGCGCCGCCTGCCGTCGCGCCGCCTGCCGTCGCCGCCGCCTGCCGTCGCGCCGCCGCCGTCGCGCCGCCTGCCGTCGCGCCGCCTGCCGTCGCGCCGCCTGCCGTCGCGCCGCCTGCCGCGTCGCGCCGCCTCCGTCGCCCGCGCCACCGGCCGTCGAGCCGCCTGCAGTGGAGCCGCCTGCCGTGGAGCCGCCGGCCGTCCCCGAGCTACCTCCAGCGCCTCCATCCATGCCGCCCGGAGGCGGCCCACACGAAGCCACCACGGCCGCGATCACCAGCCACCGTCGCATCATCTGCTCAGCCTCCCTTTACGCGCGTGCGAAGTTGCCCGGCCTGCCGGTGCAGCTTGAGGTTCAGCGGGTCGTGGCAGAGGGCATCGGCGAGCGCCTGCATGGCGCCGTTGAGATCTCCCTGGCGCTCGGCCTGGGCGGCGATGGCGAGGGGCGCCTTGGTGCGCTCCTCGGCCTGGGGCACGACGCGGAGGAACCGCGCGCGCAGCGTGTCGAGCTGATCGAGATCGAGCCCCTCGGTGATGCAGCGCAGGACGCCGAGCACGTTGCCGTTAACGGCGTCATAGACGGCGCGCTGGGCGGGGTCGATGAGCTCCTCCTCGGCGAGCGTGAGCTTCGCGCGCAGCAGCTCGAAGCGGCCCAGCTGGTCCGGCGTCAGGTTCGGGAAGCGCTTGGGAGACATCTCTTCCGCGAGGCGCTCGCACACGTCGCGAATGCGGCGGGTCGTCGAGTCCTTCGGGACGCCGAGCAGCTCGTAGTGCCCCTTCTCGGCGCGCGCCTCGAACTGCTCGAGCACGGCCTCGGCCTGCGCGTCCCCGACCGTCCCCGCGGGTGGGTGCAGCAGCTTCTGCTGCAGCGCCTCGAGCACGCGCCGCTGGTCGACGCCCAGGTCGGCGAAGCGAACGCCCACGCCGCTCGGGCGCGTGTCGCTCAGCTCGAGGCGCACGATCTCGCCGATCACGTCGATGGGCCCGGCCGAGCTGACGCCGACGAGCCGCACCCTGCTGAACAGCGGCAGCATCAGCGTCGTGCGCACGAACGCGCCGCTCAGCGAGACGTCGGTGATCAGCGCGTCGCCCAGCGGCTCGCCGGTCTCCGAGAAGAGCTGCACTCCGAACGACGTCGGCACGCGCGCTTCACGGCGAACCCCGCCCAGCTTCGCGAGCGTCGAGGGCCCCGCGATCTGCGTGGGGATGCGCGCCTCGCGCAGCGTCGGCACGTCCAGCGCGGCGTGCCGCTCGGTCGTCGACTGCGCGTTCGAAGTGCCCAGCTGCGGCGTGATCTGCGGCACCGGCGGCCGCCTCGGCTCGGGCGGCGCCACCGGAGCCGCCGGCGGCGTCTTCCCCTGCAGCGCGCCCACGATCGCCCGGCCCAGCTCGGCCATCGACTGCCAGCGGCGCGCCGGGTCCTTCTCCAGGCACCGCATGATGACCTCTTCGTATGCGGGGGAGATCGACGGCTCGTGCCTGCTCGGCGGCGTCGGCGCCTGGTTCAGGTGCGCGCGCATCACCGCGATCGGCCCGTCGCCCTCGAACGGCAGCCGCTGCGTCGCGAGCTCGTACATCACGACCCCGAGCGAATAGACGTCGGCGCGCGCGTCGACCGGCTGGCCGAGCGTCTGCTCCGGCGACATGTACAGCGCCGTGCCGAGAATCGAGCCGATCTGCGTGCGCAGCTCGCCCTCGCGCAGCTCCTCGCGCCGCGCCATGCCGAAGTCGACGAGCTTCGCGTGCGGCTGCCCGCCCTTCTGAATGACGAACACGTTCGCCGGCTTCAGATCGCGATGCACCACGCCCTTCGCGTGCGCCGCGCCCAGGCCCGCGCACAGCTGCAGTACGACCCGCGTCGCGACGGCGGGGTCGACCGTTCTCTCGAGCAGCTTCGCCAGCGTCTTCCCGTCGAGGTGCTCGAGCAGAATGTAGTGCTGCCAGCCCTCGAAGATGCCGATGTCGAAGATCTCGACGATGTGCTCGTGCCGAACGAGGTTCGTCGTGCGCGCCTCGGTCTCGAAGCGCCGCACCATGTCGGGGTTGTCGTGCAGCTCGGGCCGCAGCACCTTCACCGCCGCGATCGCCTGGGTCACCTCGTTCTCGGCGAGGAAGACGTCGGCCGACGACCCGCGCCCGAGCAGCCGCTGCAGCCGCCACGTGTTCAGCCGCTCGCCGACCTTGAGGCTCTTGTGGCCGTACGACTTCGCCCCGAAGTCCTCGAGCGTCAGCACCGGCGGGGGCGGCTTGCCCATCTGCGTCGCGCACAGGCCGGTGGCGTGATTCCCACCGCAGTCTGCGCAGCGTTCCTGGGCCATCGACGGCCCGAAGCCTACCACTCACTTCTTCGGTTTCGGGGCCGCTGCCGCCGCGCGCTGCAGGGCGCCGATCTGCTTCTGGAAGAACGCGACGTCGATCTTCAGCGCGTCACGCTCTTTCGTGGTCTTCATGAGCTGCTCACCCAGCATGAGCACGCTGTTCTCGGCGACCTCGGCACGGCCGCGGAGGTCGACGATCTCCTGCTGCATGCCGCGCACCTGATCTTCCAGCTTCGCCGCGCGCGCCTCGACGCGCCGCGCGCTCGCCTTCGTGTCGGCCGCCACCACCTCGGCGGTGCGCAGCGCCGCGCCGAACTCGCTCGTCGTTCTTTGCCGCTTCGTCTCGCGATCCGACATCTGCTTGATGCGCGTCACCAGCGCGCCCTTCGTGCTCGACAGGTCGGCCACCTGCGTCTGGATGTACGCGAGGTCGCGCACCATCTCGTCGCGCCGGTTGCGCTCTTCGTCGAGCTCGGCGCGCCTCCGCTCGGAGATCTTCTTCTCGTCGTTGAGCGCCGCCTGCAGGCCGTCGGCGCGCCCCTTCTCGGTCGCGAGCTGCTCGGCGAGCGAGGCCGCCGCGTCAGCCGACGATGCCTCCGAGCTCGCCAGCGCCTCCGCGTGCGCGATGCGCGCCTCGGCGAGCTCGCCGCCCAGCCGCTCGAGCTCGGCGTGCCGGCTGTCCTCCGAGAGCTGCAGCTTTCGCAGCGCCTCGTCGCGCTCGATCTCGTTCGTTTGGGCCCGCTGCTCCGACGCCTCTTTCTCTTCCAGCACCCGCGCCAGCTCGGCGCGCGACTGCTCGAGCAGAGCGTCTTGCGTGGCCCGCAGCTCGTCGGCCTGCTGCAGCCGCGCTCCGACGTCGGCGAGCTCGGCCGCCTGCGCCCCGCTGCGCGCCTCGAACTCGTCCTTCTCGAGGCCCGCCTGGGTCTGCAGCCGGCGCATGCGGCCCTCGAGCTCGGCGAACGTCTTCTTCGACGCGGTGAGCTCGGCCTGCGACTGTTTGTACCGGCCCTGTGCCTCGTCGAGCGCGCTCCTGGCCGACGCCGCCTCGGCGACGGCCGTGCGGAGCTTCAGGTCGGTCTCGGTGAAGGCCGCCTTGCTCGACTGCAGCTCGTCACGGGTTCTGCGCAGCCGCGCCTCGGTGTCGGCGAGCGCCTGGCTCGTGACCTTCAGCCGATCTTCCGCCTGGTGAGAGCGCGCGTCGGTCGCGTCGAGTGAAGCCTGGGTCGCTCCGAGCGCGCTCTGCGCCTGCTCGAGCCTGCGCTCGGCCTCGGCGTCGTGCTCCGCCAGGGTCTCCTCGAGCTCGGCGATGCGTGCGGCCGCGCGGCTCAGCTCGGCGGCGCGCGCCTCGAGCTCGGTCTCGAGCTCGACGATGCGCGCGTGATCGGTCAGCCCGAGCACCGGCACGCCCTCGCGCGACAGCGACGTCAGCTTCGTGGCGCCGCCGTCGAGCAGATCGAAGCTCGCGCGCAGCTGGCCGATCACCGGCGCGTCGATCGCCACGCCCAGGCCCGCCTCGGTCACGACGAGGCCCACGTCGATCGCTCCGGCCTCGGTGTCGCTGTGAATGCCGCTCTCGTAGGCGCTCATGCTCGGACCTCCGGTTCAGCTCAGGTGCTTCGCGTACTCGGCCCGCAGCCGGTCGTCTTGCAGCGTGCGGGCGGCTTCTTCGATCGACGCCAGCACCGCCTGCGCCCGGCGCAGCATCGACGGGTCGGGGTGCGTCGACCAGCGCAGCGGGTCGAACTGACGGGTCAGCCGCTCGCGGGCCGAGCGCACGTCGTCGGCGCCCGCGCTGCGAGGCAGCCCCAGAATGCCGAAGTAGTCGGCGTGCTGCACCTGCTCGTACTTCGCGTCGAGCGAGTCGGGGTCCGCGAGCGGCGGTGGCGCCGCGTCGGAGCTCGGCGGCCCCATCGCGATGAGCCCGGTGACCTTCGCCACCGCGAGCGCCTGGTAGCCGCGCTCGTCTTTCAGGCCCGCAGCGGCGATGAGCGCTTCGGCCGTGCTCTCGCCGTCGATCGAGAGCAGGAGCTCGCGCTCGCGGGGCCCGAAGCCGAGCGTGTCGGGGTCGAGCGCCGACTGCAAGAGCCGCGGCACGGCCTGCGAGCCGCCGAGCAGCTCGAGCTGCGCCTCGAAGGGCAGGGCGCGCTTGAGCGCCTGGGCCGCGAGCGCGGGCAGCGGCCGCTTCGGCTCGCACAGCGGCACCTCGGCGCCCGGCGCCTCGTCGTGAAGGCGGTAGGTACAGACGGCCTCGGACATCGCCTCGAGGGCGATCTCTTCGGCCCAGCGGTGCACCAGCGGCTCGAGCTCGGCGCGGCGAATCAGCCCGCGCTGTCGCATCTCTTCGAGCAGCGAGGCCGGCGACGCGTCGCGCACCTCGCGCAGCTCGACCTCGGCCCGCGCGTCGATGAGGCCGTCGCGGCGGGCCCGCACGGTGATGGCCTCGGTGCGCAGCGACGACCACGCGGCGACGAGGGCGCCGCGGCGCAGCCACAAGCGGCGGGTGCCCGTCGCGGTGGCGAGATCGACGCGCACGTCGGCGCGCGCAGCCCACAGCTGCACCATCAGGCGCGCCAGCTCGCCCATCGCGACCGAGCCGGTGCGCGGAATCGCGAGCGGCTGGGCCTCGTCTTCCACCGTCGCGATGAGGTGGGTGCGGCTCTCGAGCGCGCGAATCCGCTCGAGCGCCTCCTCGGTGCGGGCGTTGGCGGTGGCCGTGCGCTCGCGCTCGGCGGCGAGCTGCTGGGTCGCGGCATGCAGCTCGGTGCGCACGGCGGCCAGCTGAGGCCGAAGCCGGGCGAGCTCGGCCTCTGCTTCCGAGGCGCGCGCTCCCTCGTTGGCCGCCGCCGCGCTCGCCTCGGCCGTCGCCGCGCGCTGGCTCACCAGCGCTCGCGCCGAGCCCTCGATCTCGACCTGGAGCGCGGTCAGCTCGGCCGCGAACTGCGTCGCCGCCGCCTTCATCGCCTGCGACTGCTGCTCGCGCAGGGCCTCGACCTCGTGACGGTGAGCGGCCCGAGCCTGGTCGCCGCGCGAGCGCTCGGCGTCGAGCGCTTCGGCGGCGTGGGCGAGGCGCTCTTCGAGGGGCTTCGTGGCGGCGGCGAGCTCGTGCCGGTGCGCCTCGAGCGCGTGCTCGCGCTCGGCGCGGGCCTGGGCGCTGCGGTGCTCGAGCGCCTCGCGGTGGGCGCGGCGCTCTTCGTCGAGCACGCGCGTCTTCTCGTCGACCTCGAGCGCCGTGGCCGCCTTCGCGCCGTCGAGCTCGACCTGCAGCGCGGCGATGGCCTCGCCGTGCGCGGCGGTGAGCGCGGCGAGCTCGTCCTCGTGGTCGGCCTTCAGCTTCTCGAGCTCGATGCGGTGCGCCTCGCGCGCGGTGTCGAGCTGCCGGCGCGCGCGGCCGAGCTGCTCCTCGAGCTTCGCGGCCGCGGCCGAGAGCTCGGCCTGGTGCTCCTTGCCGCCCGAGGCGACCTCGGTCTCGAGCGTCGCCGCGCGGGCCTGCACCTCGCGCAGCCCCGCCTCGGCGGCCCCGCGCGCCTGCCGCTCGGTCTCGAGCTGCTGCTCGGTCGCGGCCAGCCTCTCTTCGAGGCCCTGCAGCTTCTCTTCGACCGCCAGCGCCGCCTCGGAGCGCTGCTGCGCCCGCTCGAGCGCCGCGTCGAGCTTGGCCTTCAGGGCGTCGCGCCTCGAGACGGCCTCGGCGTGCTCGCGCGAGAGCGAGGCGAGCGCGTCTTGAGTCTGGGAGTGTTCCTTCGTCAGCGCGTCGAGCTTCTGGGCGAGCTCGTCGCCCGCGCCGCGCGTCGCGGCGTGGGCAGCCCGCTCGCGGTCGAGCTCGGCGCCGGCCTTCGCGAGCTGCTCGGCGAGGCTGGCCTCCGACTGCTTGGCGATCTCCTTCGCGGCCTGGGCGTCGGCGCGGGCCTTCGACAGCGCGGCCTCGGCGCCGGCGAGCAGCCGGGCCGAGCGGGGCGGGGCGAGCTCGTCGATGCGGGCGACGAGCTCTGCGCCGAACGGGGCCTGCGCGACGGGCAGCTCGAAGCCGGGCACGCCCTCACCGAGCAGCAGCACGGGCACGGCGCGAAGCTGTGGGCGCGTGACGCGCTCTTCGAGCACGAAGTTGCCGCGGCCGGACTCGATGCTCGGCGCGAGCAGCATCAGATCGGGCGGCGGCTGCGCGTCGAACGCCGCGAGCGCCGCGTCGACGGTCGCCGCCACGCGCACCTCGCGGCCCTCGCGCGCGAGCAGCCTCCTCACCGCCGAGGCCTGGTCGGCGTCGTCGTCGATGAGGAGGATCACGCAAGGCCCGATGTTGCCCCAGCCCACCGGGCGGGTCACCTCGCGCTGCTTCAGGCCTGTTGCATCACGACACCCGCTTCACGCGCTTGAACCCCTTGCGGTACGGCGGCGTGCTCAGCGCCAGGCGAGCTCGTCGCGCACCGGCCGCGCGGCCATCGCCCGCAGGCGGCGGATGCGCTCTTCGGCGGGCGGGTGCGTCGAGAACAGGCCCATGAGCCCGCCGCGCCCGAACAGCGGGTTCACGATGAACAGGCTCGCCGTCGCCGGCTCGACGTTCGCGGGGATGCGGGCCGCGCCGACGTGCAGCTTCTCGAGCGCGCGGGCGAGGCCCTCGGGGTCGCCGGTCAGCTCGGCGCCGCGCTGGTCCGCGCCGTGCTCGCGCGAGCGTGAGATGGCGAGCTGAATCAGCATCGCGGCGAACGGCGCGACGATCGCCATCAAGAGCGCTCCGATCGCGCTGCCGCGATCGTCCTCGTCATTCGAGCCGACTCCGCCGAGCATCGCGCCCCACTGCAGCGCGTGCGCGACGTAGGTGATCGCCCCGGCGATGCCCGCGGCGACGGTCGCCACCAGCATGTCGCGGTTCTTGATGTGGCCGATCTCGTGCGCGAGCACGCCGCGCAGCTCGCGCTCATCGAGCAGCTCGAGCAGCCCGCTCGTCACCGCGACGACCGCATGAGAGGGGCTGCGCCCGGTCGCGAACGCGTTCGGCTGCGCCTGCGGCACGAGGTACACGCGCGGCTTCGGCAGCCCCGCGGTCTGCGCGATCTCTTCGACGATGCGGTGCAGCCACGGCGCCTCGCCTTCGGCCAGCGGCTTCGCGCGGTGCATCGCGAGCACGATCTTGTCCGAGAAGAAGTACATGACGAAGTTGAGCAGCACGGCGAACGCCGTGAACCCGTAGAGGTAGCTCTGACCCAGCGCGCCGCCGATCGCGACCAGCAGCGCCGTCAGCGTGCCGAGCAGCAGCACGGTCTTCAGTTGATTCCACATGATCATCAGGTAACGCAGCGCCGCGCTGCGGCAAGGGTTGCGCCACCGACGGAAGGGTCATTAAGGCTGCGCTGTTCTGCTCGCGCTCGTCACAGTCGCCCTGGCGGTCTCGGACAGCGGCGTCGAGCTGCCGAGCACGCTCGCGCAGGCCGAGGCGCCATCCGCCTTCGCGGACGGAGGCGTCGAGCCGCCGAGCACGCTCGCGCAGACCGGAGCGCACTTCGCCTTCGCCGGCGGAGTCGTCGCCAGCACCCTCGCCGCCGTCGCGCTCACCTACGCGCCCGGCCGCATCTACTTCGACAACGCGGGCCGCCCCGAGCCCCTCGTCGTCACCACGGCGCTCGTCGTGACCGCGGGCCTCAAGCTCGCCGCGACGTACTTCCTGCTGCCCGAGCTGTACCGGGCCGGTGGCGGTCGGCCCGACATCGAGCTGACCCGGGAGGTGACGTGGCGGTGGGTGCGCTGGCCCGCCCTGGGAGCCGCGCTCAGCATCACGCTCCTCATCATCGGCGCGTCGCTCGAGCACGGGCAGTGGGGCCGGGGCCAGGCGACGCTGATCGCCGGCTTCACGGGCCTGACCGTCTCGACGACGCTCTTCGACGTGCTGGCGATCGTCGGCAGCCACCGGGGCTACCGGCCGTGAGCCTCTCGCGCCGCGAGGTGAGCGTCGCGCTCGCGTCGGCCGCGCTCGTGCGCTGCGCCGCCTACGGCGCGAACCCGTCTCCGAAGGAGTTTCCGCTCGGCGTCGCCTCGGCAGACCCGACGCCCGACGGAGCCCTGCTGTGGACACGCTACGACGGCGCCGAGCCCCTGAAGGCCGTGGTCTGGCCCGACGGCTCGGACACCGCGATCGAGCTGCCCGCCTCGGGGCGCTGGGCCCACGTCGAGGTGACGGGCCTCGCGCCGGCGACGGGCTACCGCTTCGCGTTCGTCGCGGGCGAGGCGCGCTCGAGCGAGGGGCGCTTTCGCACCGCCCCCGCGCCGGGCGCGCGGCCGCTCGTGCGCCTCGGCGCCGTCTCGTGCACGAAGGCCGGCTACGCGTTCGACACGCTGCTGCGCGCCGGCGAGCGCGACGACCTCGACGCCTTCTTGATGCTCGGCGACACCGTCTACGCCGACGGCGCCGGCGACCTCGAGGGCTACCGCGCCGTCTGGGAGTCCCAGTTCTCGACCGCCGAGTACCAGCGGCTGCGCGCCTCGACCGCCCTGGTCGCCACCTGGGACGATCACGAGGTCGACAACGGGTGGGGCGGCGACAGCGTCGACCCGCAGCACCTCACCGCCGCCCGCCAGGCGTTCTTCGAGCACATGCCGGCGCGCGCGCCGAACGGCGCGCAGGTCCTCTGGCGCTCGCTGCGCTTCGGCGACACCGCCGAGGTGTTCGTGCTCGACTGCCGCAGCGAGCGCGACGAGGCGCAAGGCCATTACCTGTCGCCGGCGCAGATGGCCTGGTTCAAAGACGCGCTCGTGAAGAGCACCGCCACCTTCAAGCTGGTGATGAGCTCGGTGCCGATCGCGGCCTACGCCGTGCCGTTCTTCTCGCCGTTCGCCGACGACCGCTGGGAGGGCTTCCCCGAGGCGCGCGAAGAGATCCTCCGGCACGTCGAGGAGCAGGGCATCCCGGGCGTGCTGTGGCTCGCCGGCGACTTTCACCTCGCGTGCTCGGGCCGCGTGTCGCTGACCGGGCCAGGCCAGAACGCCCGCGAGATCCTCGTGGGGCCGGGCGCGCAGCTGCCGAACGTGTCGCCGAGCTACCCCGCGGGGCCGCAGTTCGAGTGGTCGACGGGCCTCAACAACTACACCGAGCTCGAGCTCGACCCGTCGCGAGCGTCGATTCGCGCGCGCTGGCTCGACGGGCGGGGCCGCCTCATCAAGGAGCTCGATGTGCCGGTCGGATCGTGAGCTCGTCGGTGAGCAGGCCGAGCCAGCGATCGTCCGGCCACAGCCACGCCACCACCGCGAGCACGATCGCGTGCAGGCCGACGGCGATGAGCGCTCCGCCGCCGACGGTCATGGGCGTCTCGTCGTGCATGCTGCCGACCGCCGCGGCGAGGCTGCCGGCGAGCGTGAACGCGATGCCGACGCCGCTCAAGATGCCCGCCCGGCGCTCGACCTTCTCCATCGGAGCCGGGTCGGCCGCCACGAGCGCCACCGCCAGCAGCATGGACCCGACCGAGCTCATCTCAGGCCACAGCACAGCAAGGCGCGAGCCAGCGGGGCAGGCTAGCGAGATCGCGACGCGGCGCCCGCGGCCAGCGCACCGCTCGGTGACACCCCTCAGCGCGCCGGAGGCTTCTTCGTGCTGCGCGCCTTCACGTGCTGCTGCTCGAGGAACTGGGCCCGCTTCAAGTGTGCGCGCACCAGGGCCACGAGCTCGTCGGGCTGAAACGGCTTGCGAATGATGTCGTCGCCGCCGGCCTCGAGGCCCTCGAGCCGCTCCTCGAACGACGTCGCCGCCGTCAGGAAGAGGATCGGCAAGAACGGCCGCTGCGTCGACATCTCGCGCAGCTTCCGGCACAGCTGAAAGCCGTTCATGTTCGGCATCACGACGTCGAGCAGGATCAGGTCGGGCAGCCGCTGCGTGCACAGCGCGATCGCCTCTTCGGCCGAGCCGCAGTGCAGCACCGGGAAGCCGTAGGTCTCGAGGTGCGCTTCGATGAAGTCGCGGCTGATCTCAGAGTCGTCGACCGACAGCACCACGGCGCCCTCGACGGTCGGCTCGGTCGCGACGACGTCGAACGGGCTGCGGTCGTCGGGCAGATCGCGCAGCCGCATCACGCCCGTCGGCAGCCGCCCGAACGCATCGGTGCCCGACTGGTGCACCTCGCCGAGCGGCGGCGCCTTCTCGTTCGGCACGACCGGCGTCGGCTCCTGCAGCTTCATCGCCGCCGCCTCGAGCTTGTGCGCCGGCGCCTTGTCGGCGGCGAGCTGGAACAGGGCGCGCGTCTGCGTCATCGCCTCGGTGAACAGCTCGCCCATCAGCGCGCTCGCCTCGTCTTGCGTCGCGATGAGCGAGGGGATCGCGGCCTGCAGCGCGCGCGCCATCTTGATCGCGCTCGGGTACCGCGCGTCGGGGTTGCGCTGCAGCGAGGTCATCACCGCGTCCGACAGCGCCTTCGGCACGCCGGGGTTCATCGAGATCGGCGGCGGTATCTCGTCGCGCAAGATGCCGCGAAACGTCGCGAGCTCGCTGTCGCGCAAGAACAGCGGCCGCCCCGTCATCAGCTCGTGGAGCACCGCCCCCGTCGAGAACAGATCGCTGCGCGCGTCGAGCGGAGCCCCGCGCGCCTGCTCGGGGCTCATGTACCCGTGGCTGCCCTTGATGTTCCCCGTCATCGTGCGCGACAGCGAGTTCGTCGCCTTCGCCACGCCGAAGTCGATCACCTTCACCACGCCGTCGTAGGTGACCATCACGTTCCCGGGCGACACGTCGCGGTGAATGATCGGCGCCCGCTCGCCGGTGAACAGCTGGTGGTTGTGGGCCGCGTCGAGCGCCTTGCACAGATCTCGGCCGACCATCGCGGTGAACCCCATCGGCACGGGCCGGTTCATGCGGTGGCAGCGGCGCAAGATCGAGGCGAGGCTCTGGCCGGCGATGAACTCCATCGCGATGAAGAGATCGTCGCGCTCCTGACCGAGCTCGTAGACCTGGGCGATGTTCGGAAACTGCAGCGAGGCGGTGATGCGCGCCTCGTTCACGAACATGTTCACGAACTCGTCGCGCTCGCGCAGGTCGGGCAGAATTCGCTTGAGCGTGACCAGCCTCGTCGCGCCCTCCGAGTCGACGTACGTGGCGAGGAAGATCTCCGCCATGCCGCCCACCGAGAGCCGCGAGAGGATCTGGTACTTGCCCAGCCGCCGCGTCGAGGTGCTCACCCTATGGCCGGCGAGTGTAGACTCGCCTCGGCCATGCGCACAGTTCTCCTTCTCGCCGTGCTCACGCTCGCAGTGCCCGCCCGCGCCCAGGTGGCGCTCGACACCCTGACGCCCCGGCGCATGCTGCTGGGCGGCTCCGAGGGCCAGAACCCGGTGCGCGACATCAAGACGAGCATGTTCCTCGTGGGCCTCGGCCTCACCGGCGCCGGCCTGGTGCTCGGCGGCGCGGGCTTCGCGATTCTCTACGTGTGCCGCGAGGGCCAGGCCTGCTACGGCGATCAGACGCTGCGCACGGCCGGGTGGGTGCTCGCGGCCCCCGGCATCATCCCCCTCGCGGTGGGCCTGTTCCTCATCTACATCTCGGTCGGCAGCAAGGGCGGGGGCGGCGCGAAGGTGCACAGCGCCGCGCCGGTGACGCTCGGCTTCGTGCCGCTGCCCGGCGGCGGCGGGCTCGCCACGGGCGCATTCAACTTCTGACGGCGAGCAGGTAAGAGCCTCGACCGTGAAGAAGTCGGGCGTCTTTTCACTCACGGTCGTCGTCGCCGCGCTCGGCTACTTCGTCGACATCTACGACCTCCAGCTGTTCAACCTGGTCGCCGACAAGAGCCTCAGGGGCATCGGCATCACCGACCCCACGCTCCTCGCCGAGTACAACTACACGCTCTTCCTCTGGCAGATGGGCGGCATGCTCGCGGGCGGGCTCTTGTGGGGCACGCTCGGCGACAAGCGCGGCCGCAAGTCGATTCTGTTCGGGTCGATCCTGCTCTACTCGGTCGCGAACATCGTCAACGGCCTCGTCACCGACATTCACCAGTACGAGGCCGTGCGCTTCTTCGCGGGCCTGGGGCTCGCCGGCGAGCTCGGCGCCGCGATCACGCTCGTCTCCGAGGTGATGGACAAGCAGCAGCGCGGCTGGGGCACGATGATCATCGTCACCGTCGGAGCGCTCGGCGCCGTGCTCGCGAACGTGCTCGCCAAGAACCTCGACTGGCAGGTCTCGTACTTCGTCGGCGGCGGCCTGGGCCTCGCGCTGCTCGCGCTGCGCGTCGGCACCTTCGAGTCGACGATGTTCGCGAAGGTCAAAGAGAGCGCGGTGAAGAAGGGCGACTTCCTCTCGCTGTTCCAGTCGCGCGAGCGCGCCCTGCGCTACGTCTGCTGCATCTTCGTCGGGCTGCCGGTGTGGTTCGTGATCGGCATTCTCATCAAGTTCGCGCCGACGTTCTCGAAGGCGACCGGCGTGCTCGGCGCCGCGACTGCGGGCGACGCCATCATGTACGCGTACGTCGGGCTGTCGGTCGGCGACCTGCTCTCGGGGGCCGCCAGCCAGTGGGCTTCGTCGCGCCGCAAGGTCGTCATCGCCTACCTCATCGCGTGCGCCGCGCTGACGGTCGCCTACGTGAGCATCAGCGGCCTCACGCTCGGGGCCTTCTACGTCCTCTGCTTCCTGCTCGGCGCCGCCACCGGCTACTGGGCGCTGTTCGTCACCATCGCCGCCGAGCAGTTCGGCACGAACATTCGCGCGACCGTGACGACGACCGTGCCGAACTTCGTGCGCGGCGCCGTGATCCCCATCACGCTCTCGTACAAGGCGCTCGAGCCCGGGCTGGGGGCCGTGCCGGCCGCTCTCGTCGTCGGAGCCGCCTGCACCGCCCTCGCGATGGGCTCGATTCTGCTGCTTCGAGAGACGTTCGGCCGCGAGCTCGACTACGTCGAAGAGGAAGGTCCCGGTGTCGCAGCCAGCGGCAGCCCCAGCAGCTGACGGCCGGCTCTCGCGCGACGTCATCGTCTCGCTCGTCGTCGTCTACGTCGTCTGGAGCTCGACCTACTACGCGCTGCGCGTCGCCGTCGAAGAGCTGCCCGCCCTCATCATGGGCGGCGTTCGCTACCTCATCGCCGGCTCGCTGCTCTTCGCCTTCGCCCGCCTGCGCGGCGCCCGCTCGCCCACGCCGAAGCAGTGGCTCGCCGCGCTGCCGTCGGGCGGCCTGTTGTTCCTCATCGGCAACGGCTTCGTCGCGCTCGCCGAGGTGAAGCTGTCGTCGGCGGTCGCCGCCGTCGTCGTCGCGACGATGCCGATGTTCGCGGCGGCGATGGCTCCGCTGTTCGGCGAGAAGTCGCGGCGCGGCGAGTGGGTCGGCATGGTGCTCGGGCTCTTCGGCGTGATCGTGCTGTCGCTCAACGGCGAGCTTCAGGCCGAGAAGCGCTCGGCGCTGCTCTTGTTCGTGGCGCCCGTCGGCTGGGCGCTCGGCTCGATGCTGTCGCGCAAGCTCAAGGGGGCCGAGGGCATGCTCGCTCCGGCGGCGCAGATGATCTGCGGCGGCGTGCTGCTGGTGGTGGCCGGCTTCGCGCGCGGTGAGGCCTGGCCTTCGCACGTCACGGCCCGCGGCCTCGCGGCGGTCGCCTACCTCGTCGTGCTGGGCTCGCTCGCCGGCTTCACGGCGTACGCGCACCTGCTCAAGTCGACGCGGCCGGCGCTCGCGATGAGCTACTCGTACGTCAACCCGCCGCTCGCGGTGCTCATCGGAGCCGCCCTCGGCAGAGAGCACATCGGCCCCGAGATGCTGCTCGCCGTCGCGCTCATCGGAGCGGGGACCTTCGCCTTGATCAGAACCGCGAAGACCTAGCGGCGCCGGCTGCGAACCGGCACGGGCACCGGCTGCTGCGCCTGGGCCCTGAGGCCTGCGCTGATGAAGACGACCATTCCGGCGCAGAGCCCCATCAGCATGAGAAACACGGTGCTATCGATCGACGTCATCAGGTTTGCTCCCTTGAACAAGCGCGAGGCGATGGTGCCGGCCCACGTAGCGGTCAACCCCGCATGCGCAGCGCACAGCATGACGGTGTGCCGGCCGGTCGCCGACGCGAATGCGAGCAACGCCGCCGCACCGCACATCACCAGCCACGGCAGCGGCTGGTCCGGTCTCATGATCCCCGCGAGCAGCGCGGCGGCGGCATAGACGGTGGCGAAGGCACGCATCGATGCAGATGCTACGCGATCTCCGCGCGCGTTTAGTAGGGGCGCTGGCCGACGACGTTGCCCGGCGGGGCGTAGTCGCACACCCACATCACCCAAGGGGTCGCGTTCGCTCCGAACGGAGACCCCGAGTCGCACACCTTCGAGGCGCAGCCGACGCCCACGCTCGAGCGCCACACGATCTGCGTGTAGTGCCCGCACGTGCCGCTGCAGCTGTTCATCGAGAGGTTGTAGTTCCGCGCCTCTGAGGCCCAGCTCTCGACGACCGCGGTCGCCGAGGGCTGTTGCCCGTAGGTCGCGTAGATGTTCTCGCCGTAGGTGTGACCGAGCCCCGGGTTGTGCATGAACGTGCACCCCTCGACCCACGCCGCCGCCGTCGCCGCGGCCCCGTCGTGCCACACCATCGGCTGAAGCGCCGGCATCGGCGCCGGCATCGCCCGCGCCCGCACCGCGTTGTGCGCGGCGACGAGCTCCGACTCGCCACCATCGGGGCGCGGCGCTCCTGCGTCGGTGCCCGAGTCGCCGAGGCCCGCATCTGCCGCCGTGGCCCCGCCGCACGCGGCGAGCGCGAAGAGCATCAGGCGCCTCATTCGGTCGGAGTCGGCGCCGGCTTCGGCCCCTTCAGCACCTCGTACGACGCCTGCTTCCCGTTGATCGTCAGCACCGCCGCGAGGCCGTACGAGGTCGTGCCGTCGTTCATCTTCCACGGCAGCGGGTTCGCCGAGCCCTGGTTCACGTACAGCGCCGCCGAGCTCTTCTTCTGCGCGATCGGCTTGCCCGAGAGGTCCGTCGCGTGCCCGCCCGCCTCGAGGATGTGCCCGAACACGCCGAACGGCACCTTCATGCGCTTGAGCAGGTCGGCGAGCTTCGGGTCGCCCACGTTGCCGGCGCCCGGCACGAAGTCGAGCGCCTGCTTGCCGCTCTGCCGCGGCGGCCCGTGCACCAGCATCACGACCGGGTCATCCGCCGAGCGGATCGCCGACTCGGCGTCGGTCAGCGCCTGGTCGTTGTAGATGCAGCCGCCCGACAGGTGCAGGTACGTCTTGTCGTGGTAGCCCGAGATCGCGACCACGTCGAAGCCCGGCCCGTCGTACCGCCGCTGCAGGCCCATGTTGATGAGGTTCAGCGCTCCGGCCTTGCGCGCCTTCGCGATCGCGTAGTTGTGCGCGCCCGCGCGCTCGGTGTTGCCCGTGATCGAGACGATGGGCCGCTGCGTCTGCTTCGGCAGCCAGTCGTAGACCGACTCGAGCACGTCGGTCTGCTCGGCGGTGTCGCCGCCCACGATGATGAGCTCGACGTCTTGCTTCTCGAACTCGGCGAGGAACCGCTTCAGCGCCTCTTGCGTCTCGGGCTCGAGGTCCTTGATCCCCGCGAGCAGGCCGATCTTCGGCGTGCCCTTCGCCGGCGATTCGCGGCGCGCCTTCACCCACGCGCCTCCGTACTCGTAGCTCCAGCCTCCGTACTTCAGCGCCGCCGGCGGCGACTCGATGAGCACCCACGGAGCGTTGCACTCGAACTGGTACGCGTCGTCGAACGCAGCGAGGTCTCTGACCGGGTCGGCCGCGAGCGTGAGCAGAATGAGGGCAGATGTGTGCATGCGGTGGGGCCGCACCATATCTGGCCCGACGCCGCCATCGCAGGCAACATGGTGCTCGCTCATGGGCGTCACCAGCTCGCAAGACGTCGACGTCGGCCTCGCCGTCGAAGAGGAGCACGTCGGCGTCACCGTGCACTCGCCGCAGCTCGGCGTGGTGAAGATCGCGCTCCAGGTCGCCGGCTCCGGAGCCCCCCGCCTCACCGCCCTCGAGCGCGTGCACGGAGGCCGCACCCACGCCGCCGCGCTCGACGCGGGCCTTCACGCGCTCGAGCTCGAGGCTCAGCTCGCCCGCGCCGAGCTCGCGCTCGTGCGCTTCGAGCTGCACCAGGCCGACGTGCTCGCCGAGGCCGTCACCGCCCGCGACGAGGCCCGAGACCGCGCCGCCGCCCTCGCCGAGCAGCTCAAGTCGCTCGAGACGAGCGGCAGCGAAGAGACCACGGAGCTTCAGCGGCGGCTCCACGAGGCGAGCTCGGCGACCCAGCTCGAGCGCGAAGGCCGCCTCGCCGCCCTCGCCGAGCGCGAGCGCACGCGCACCGACCTGCAGGCCGAGGTCGACGCGCTCAAGGCGAAGCTCACGGGCGCCGAGGCGTCGAGCGCCGAGCTCGAGGCGAAGGCCCAGACGCTCGAGCTCGACCTCGCCACCGCCCGCCTGCGCGGCGACGACGCCGAGGAGCGCACCCTCGCCGCCGAAGCGAAGCTGAAGGAGGCCGACGATCGCGCCTCTGACGCCGACGGCCGCGTGCGCGCCGCCGACGAGAAGGTGCTGGCCGCCGAGGCGAAGGCCACCGACGCCGAGGGTCGGCTCGCGGGCGAGCAGGCGGCGAAAGACGAGCTGCAGGCGAAGGCCAGCGAGCTCGAGCTCAAGCTCGTCGAGCTCGAGGCGAAGCTCGCGAGCGCGGGCGACACCGCGGGCCGCGTGACCGAGCTCGAGGCGCAGGTGCTCGAGCGCGACGGCCGCATCGGCGAGCTCGAGGCCACCGCCAGCGCCCAGCAGGCGCGCATCGGCGACCTCGAGGAGCGCGCCGTCACCGCGAACACCCGCGTCTCGGAGCTCGAAGAGAAGGCGGCGGCGTCGTCGCGGGTCGCCGACCTCGAGGCGAAGGTGCTCGATCGCGACGCCCGGGTCGCCGAGCTCGAAGCGGCCGTCGCCGATCTCGAGCCCAAGGCCGCGGCGGCCGCGCGGGTCGCCGAGCTCGAGCAGAAGCTCACCGACGCCGAGACCAACGTCACCGAGCTGCACGGCCGGCTGCTGACCGCCGAGCAGGGCGCGTTCGAGGCCGAGAACCTGCGGGCGCAGCTCGCCGAGAAAGAGCAGGCGCTGCTCGACGAGAAGGCCCGCAGCGAGCAGCTCGCGGCCGACCTCAGGGCTGCGACCGGGCGCGCGGCCGAGCTCCAGAACGAGGCGACGAGCGTGGGCGACGCCGCGGCGCGCATCGCGACGCTGACGGCCGAGCGCGACGAGGCGCGGGCGGTCGCCCGGCAGCTGCAGCAGGCCTCGGCGAAGCTGCAGACCGAGCGCGACGAGGCCCGCACGATCGCCCGCGGCCTGCACGGTCAGCTCGAGCCGCTCAAGGCCGAGGTGAAGTCGCTCAAAGAGCGCCTCGCGAAGAGCGAGATGGAGACCGGCATTCCCACCACGCGGTCGAAGGTGCGCACCGACCCGGCGTACCCGGGCTCCGAGGCGACGGCCGTGCGACCGGTGCTGCAGCCCGCCGACTCGTCGCGGCAGCCGACGGTGCCCTACAACCTGCAGAAGATCCGCGCCGGCCTGCCCGCCGAGGCGCAGGGGTGGGGCGAAGAGAACACCGTCACCGAGCCGCTCACGACCTCCGACCGCGGCACCGACCCCTCGCAGCCCGCCTACAAGCCGAAGAAGGGCTGACGAAAAAGGGGACAGGCTACTTTTTTGCGCAACGCCCGGGTCGCGGCTCTCGCCGCACGCTCGAGATGCGCATGGCTCGCCCCGCGCTCGCGTCATGGCCCACGAGCTCGCCTCGGCTGCGGAGCTTCTTCGCCGCTCCCTCGAGATGAGCGGGGCGCGTCGGCGCCATCACGCGCGACCTCCCCTCGGTTGCGCAATAAAGTAGCCTGTCCCCTTTTTCTTTCGTGCCCGTTCGCTTCGAGCTGCTCGCCACCACGCCCTCCGGCGCCCGCGCCGGGCGGCTCCACACGCGCCGCGGCGTCGTCGAGACGCCCGCGTTCATGCCGGTCGCCACCCACGCCGGCTTCCGCCACCACACGATGGACGAGGCGCGCGCCAGCGGCGCCCAGATGCTGCTGTCGAACACGTACCACCTGCTGCTCAAGCCCGGCCCCCGCGTCTTCGAGCAGCTCGGCGGCATTCACCGCTTCATGAACTGGCAGGGCGGGGTGCTCACCGACTCCGGCGGCTACCAGATCTTCTCGCTCGCCCACGACCGCCACGTCTCCGAGGCCGGCGCCACCTTCAAGAACCCTCACGACAGCCACCACTACGTGCTCTCACCCGAGGTCAGCATCGCCACCCAGCAGGCGATCAACTCCGACATCATGATGGTGCTCGACGTCTGCATCGACAGCACGAGCTCCCTCGAGGCCACCCAAGACGCCATGGAGCGCACCCACCGCTGGGCCCTGCGCTCGCTCGAGCAGCACAAGAAGAAGCCCGACAGCGGCCAGGCCCTGTTCGCGATCGTCCAGGGCGGCGCCTTCGAGAGCCTGCGCGACGAGAGCGCCGCCACCCTCACCCAGCACCCCTTCGACGGCTTCGCCATCGGCGGCCTCGCGGTCGGCGAGCCTCGCGAGGTGCTCTACGCGATGACCGGCCACACCGCGAAGCTCTTGCCCGCCACCCGCCCGCGCTACCTCATGGGCGTCGGCACCCCCATCGACCTCGTCGAGTGCGTCTCGCGCGGCGTCGACATGTTCGATTGCATCATCCCCACCAAGATGTCGCAGCAGGGCTACGCGTACACCTTCGAGGGCCAGCTGCGCCTCTCGCGCACCGAGTACCGCTTTCAAGAGGGCCCGCTCGACCCGACGTGCGACTGCTCGACGTGCCGCCAGTACTCGCGCGCGTACGTGCAGCACCAGGTCAGCGGCGGCCACGCGCTCGGCGTGCGCCTGCTCGGCGTTCACAACCTGCGGCACTACCAGGTGCTGATGAAGCGGCTGCGCGACGCCATCGTGCAGGGTCGCTTCGACGAAGAGGTGAAGATCTTGAAAGCCGCCGTCGCCCCGAAGCAGAAGCAGCCCGTGCCGGTCGGCAACGCCAGGCTCGGAGACGTCGAGGTCGTGAAGCTGAAGACCGGCGAGCGCGCGATTCGCCACCGCGGCCACGGCGAGGTCATGCACCCCGTCGGCCCCTGGGAAGAGGCGAACCGCCTCTACGGCGCCCTCGTGAAGCCCGGCCACCGCGTGCTCGACGTCGGGCTCGGCGCCGCCGCCAACGCGATCTCGGCGCTCGAGCGCGGCGCCAGAGAGATCGTCAGCCTCGAGCACGACACCAGCGCGCTCGAGCTCGCGCTGAGCGAGGGCTTTCAGTACCTCGACGCCTGGCGCGCGATGGCCGACGTGCTGTTGCGAGACGGCGTCTGGGAGGGCCGCTGGCGCCTGCACCGCGGCGACGCCCGCGCGAGCCTGCCCGAGGGCCCCTTCGACGTGATCTTCCACGACCCATACTCGCCCGCGAACAACTCGGAGCTGTGGACGGTCGAGTGGTTCCAGGCCCTGCGCCAGCGCGCCGCCCCCGACGGCGTGCTCGCGACCTACAGCGCCGCGACCGGCACGCGCGTCGCGCTGCTGCTCGCCGGCTGGTTCGTCGGCGCCGGCGCCTCGACCGGCACGCGCGGCGAGACGACCGTCGCCGCCACCCGGCTCGAGCTGCTCGAGAAGCCGCTCGGCGAGCGCTGGCTCGAGCGGTGGCGAAGGTCGACCTCGCGCGCCCCGCACGGCGTCGAGCTGGGCCCGGCCATCGAGCAGGGCGTGCTCGGGCACCCGCAGTTCGCGGCGCGTCAGGGCGCCGAAGGCCGCCCGCCGCCGAGCAGCACGTCGATCGCCTGAGCCAGGTTCGCGCGCTCGACCCGCTCGCCGTTCAAGAACAGCCCCGGCGTGCCCGCGACGCCGCTGCGCACGCCGCTCATGAAGTCGCGCTCGACCCGGGGCTGGTACTTGTGCGCCTGCATCTCTCGCGCGAACCGCGACAGCTCGAGGCCGACCTCGTCGGCGTACGAGAACAGCGCCTCGCGGGCGAGATCCTCCTGGTTCTCGAACATCAGGTCGTGCAGCTCCCAGAACACGCCCTGCGCCGACGCGGCCTCCGAGGCCTCGGCGGCCGCCAGCGCGTTGGGGTGCAGCTGCGTCAGCGGGAAATGCCGCCAGATGAGCGCGACCTCGGTGCCGTACGTCTGGAGCAGGCGCTTGAGCTCCCAGTAGGCCTCGCCGCAGCTCGGGCACTCGAAGTCGCCGTACTCGGTGATCACCGTCGGCGCCTCGCGCGAGCCCTCGATGTGATCGTCGGGCGACAGGCCCGCTCTCAGGGTCATGGCGCTCTCACGTCGTCGGGGTGCCCCAGGCGATCGAGCGCGTCGAGCACGCCGTCGGCGCCGGGGTTCACGTCGATCGGTGACAGGTCGCTCCACGCGACGCGGCCGTCGGGGTCGACGAGCACCAGCGCCCGCTCGCTCGTGCCGTCGTCTTCGCGCCACGCGTTGTACGCCCTCGCGACGGCGCCCTTCGGGTGAAAGTCCGACAGCAGCGGGAAGCGGAACCGCCGCTCGCGCCCGTAGGCCAGGTGGCACCAGACGCTGTCGACCGAGAGGCCGAACACCTTCGCGTTGCGCCGCGCGAAGATCGGCATCAGCTCGTTGAAGACCGAGAGCTCGTCGCCGCACACAGGCGAGAAGTCGGCCGGGTAGAACACCAGCACCACGGGAGAGCCGAGCCAGTCGGACAACGACGTCGTCTTGTTCGGGGTGACGGGAAGTGTGAACTGCGGCGCGGCGATCCCCACCGGGAGCGGCGCCGCCAGGGTGGACGATCGCATGTGGACTCCTGTCGTGAAAGCTAACGGCAGGAGCCGGTCACGGCACGATGAGCCCGCCCGGTGACGTCTTCGGCTGCGGCGCCGGCGGCTGCTCGGCCGGGGGCGCGTTGCGCTCTGCGAGGATCACGACCTTCTCGAACAGGTTCTCGAGGAACCGCGACGGCGCCTTCGGCTCGTTCGCCAGGAGCCGCGCCTCGGCCCGAGCGATGCGCGCCTTCTCTTCGCGCCCGCTCGACTCGAGCAGCTCGGCCATGCGCCACAGGCGCCGCGCGTAGATCGCGCGCTCTTCAGGCGTCACCTCGGCCGCGGTCAGCGCCGCCTTCTGCATGCGCTGCTCCCGCTTCTGCACCTCCGACAGCTGCAGCGGCGACGCCGCGACCTCGTCGAGCCGCGCCGCGAGCAGGCGCAGGTGCTTCTCGCCCGGCAGCCACTGCCCGATCTCGCGCTCGTCGTGCAGCGAGCCGGCACGCGCCTCGAGCGCCGCCTCGACCGGCTCCCGCGGAATCGCGGGCCACGCGTCGCGCAGCTCGGCTCCGAGCCGGCGCAGGTGGTTCTCCGAGTCGGGAGGCATCGGGCTCTTCGTGCGAATCGACAGGCCCCAGCCGACGCCGAGCTCTTCGAGCGCGCGCGACAGCGGCACCTGCAGCACCGGCGGCTCGCCCTTCTTCAGCTCGTCGAGGTGCCGGCGGAACTTCGACCGCGTGCTCTCGCCGCGCTCGAGGTGCACGAGCCCGATCTCGTCGTGCACGACGGCCTGGTACGTGTCGATGCCGCCGCCCTGGCGCGCCTTCGCGATGAAGATGGCCCGCTCGCCGGCGCCCGAGATCGACGAGAGGAGGGCGGGCAGCTCCTCGACCTCGCGGCTGATCTTCGGCTGCTCACCCTTCGGCGCCGCCACAGCCGCCACTGCGACCCCGCTCGACTTGAGCTGGTACAGCGCCTTCTTCGCGGCCCGCGCGACCGCCTTGTTCTTCGACTGCGCGAGCGCTTCGGGCAGCGAAGCGTCTTTCGCCTTCACCGCCGCGGCCAGGGCTTCGGCCAGCTTCTCTTCCGGCAGCGCTTCGGCCTCGGTTGGGTTCATCGCTTCCTCACCAGAAAGAAGTCGCCCGACTGGGCGGCGACGTACAGCTCGCTGTCGAGCAGCGCACCAAATAACTGCCTCGGGTGTACGCCGCGCACCACGAAGTGGTCGTACCAGCGGCCCTGCTGCTCCCAGCTCATCTGATCGGGCCGCCACTCCGAGGGAAACGTCGGCGGCGGCGCGCCCCGGTACATCACCGGCGAGTGCGGCGTCAGCGCGAAGCTGAAGTTCGTGACCCCGCCGCGCGCCCGCGCCAGCACCGTCGACGCGTGCAGGTACAAGGGGTGCGTCACCGCGCGCGAGCCCGTCGCGAAGATGAGCCCCATCACCCGCGGCTTCGGAGCCGTCGAGGCGACCAGCGCCGTCAGATCTTTCGCCTCGTCGTCGAACCGGCTGAAGCCCCGCGCGAGCGTGAAGCCCGCGAACGCCGCCGCCGCCGCCGCCAGCGCCAGCATCGTGCGGTGCAGCGTCTTCGGCAAGGGCGGCACGCACGCGAGCACGAGCGGCGCCGCGAGGTGCGCGTAGCGCGTGTTCAGGTAATACATGTACCCGCGGATATCGAAGGGCAGCGCGAAGTAGAGCACCAGCGCCAGCGCGGCCAGGCCCACGATGCGCCACCGCTCGAGCGGCCCCTCTTCGTGCTGCACCTCTCTCTTCGCCCGCGCCTGCAGCGCGAGCAACAGCCCCAGGCCGGCGACCAGCGCGACGCCGTAGACGCCGTTCAGATCCGAACCGTCGGGCAGCATGTTCGCGAGCGTCGGCACGAGCTCCTGCTTGTTCTGCTCGAACGTCTTCCACGCGAGGTTCTCTTTCGAGAGCAGCGGGCCCCACGACTTCCACGGCTGGCCCGGCGCGATCTCGGCCGGCTGCCCCAGCCGCAGCCCCACCCACGCGATGAACGTCGCCACGCCCGGCAGCACGCCGAGCACCGCCGCCCGCCGGCCCGGCAGGTCGCCGCGCGTCGTCACGAGCAGAAACGGCAGCGCCACGCCCAGGTACGCGAACGCCTGCACGTGGAAGAGCAGCACCGCGACGAGCGCGACGCCCAGCCCGATCGCCCAGCCGCGCCGCCTCGGCGCGTCTTGAATCGTGCGCACGAACAGCCCGCACGTCAGCAGCGTCAGCGGCAGCGCCGAGACGTAGTTGATGAAGCCCCACGCGAGGCTGTCGCCGTAGGCGAACGGCACCGCGAGCAGGGCCGGCCACGACGGGCGCTTGAGGCTCCGCAAGAGGAACGCGAGCGCCAGCGGCAGGCCGGCCACGTACGCAGAGAGGAACACGCGGTTCGCGAGCTCGAGCGGCAGCAGCCAGTTCAGCCCCGACACCAGGTAGTAGTAGCCGAGGTACGGGGTCAGCTCGGGCCGGCGCGCGAACAGCTCGGGGTAGAGGGTCGTCGGGTCGTCGAGCCGGTGCAGCACCGAGATGAGGTGCAGGTGCTGCGGCAGGTCGACCAGCGGCAGCTCGGTCGTCGCCCAGAGGGGGCAAACCCCCATCACCAGGGCGGCGACCCAAAGGCTGCGCTCGATTCTGACGTCCGGGGTCATGCGTGTTGAAAAGGCCCCAAGGCGGGTGTAAGGGGCAGTCGCACTTAGCAGGGGAGAGTGAATATGGCGCTCAAGAACGTGATGGTCGCAGCGGTGCTGGCCGTGTCCGTGCCGGTGTTTGCTTCATCGCGCGTCGAAGAGGCGCTGTCACTCAACTCGGCGCCGGTCGTGAAGAAGACCGAGAAGGCCAAGGCGCCGAAGGCGAAGATCTTCGACAGCCTGAACACCAGCGAGGCGCAGAAGACGGAGCTGCCGAAGAACGCCCGTCACGACGCGACCGCCGGCGTCTTCATCTGACCCGCGTCACGGTCGCTCGGCCCGGAAGATCAGCATCGGAGGCGTGCGCACGCGCTCGAAGCGCTGCAGCCCCACCGACTCGACCGCCCGCTTGAGCTCGGTCTCGCTGCGCGCGTGAAAGCCCATCGCCGAGTAGGCCGCCCGCGTATACGGGGGCAGCACGAACCCGCTGCCGATGTACGCGCCCTTCGGCTTCAGGCACCGGAGCACCTCGCGCAGTGTGCCCTCGAGGTCGGCGATCAGGTGAAACGACCCGACCTGCAGCACGGCTCCCAGCGACGCGTCTTGAAACGGCAGCGACGGGGCCTCGGCGCGAATGAAGTCGATGTCGGTCGAGGCCTCGCGCGCCTGCGCGATCGCCTCTTCGATCATCGGCTTCGAGACGTCGAGGCCGACGATCGGCACGCCGAGCTGCTCGTGCGTGAGCCTGCGCGAGAAGATGCCGGTGCCGCAGCCCAGGTCGAGCACCGGCCCGTTCGGCCGGCCGATCAGCGAGCGGTACACGAGGTACTCGCTGTCGCGGTCGAAGCCGCCGCGCGTCAGCACGAGCTCGAGCGACGGCCGCACGTACTTCTCGTACGAGCGCGCGAACCACGCGGCCTCGAGCCGGCCCTGCAGGCCCTTCGGCGCGGCGCGCTCTTCGCCCACGAAGTCGAGCAGCCCCTCGCCGACGGGGAAGCGCGCGCCGCACTTCAGGCACTGCACCGGCCCGAACGACATCTTGCTGCCCGCGACGTCGTGCTCGGGCTCGAGGTGCCCCGTGCGGCACTTCGTGCAGCGCAAGATGTCGAGGGTCGCGCGCTTCATTTCAGCAGGGCGCTGGAAACGCGATCGAGCCGCGCGCGGTGCGGCGCCGACGCGACGAGGTGACGTCGTCTTGCCACGAGAGCGCGCGCTCGAGCCGTCTCACGACGCGGTGCGAGGTGTGTCGGCCGCGTCATTCGTTCGAGACGAGTACGGGCCAGCCCCGCGCCATCGCCTCTCGGAAGAACTCGGCGATGCCGCGGCGGTAGGCGTTCACGTGGCTCTGCCCCAGCTCGGCGAGGCTCTGCTCGCCGATGCTCTTGCCGATCTCGAAGTCGACGGTGCGCCCGCACCGCTCGCACAGAATCGCGACCGGGCGAATGAGCGCTACGGGCACGGCGTAGTGGGTGCCGCAGTCGCAGCGCCAGACGCGCGCCTTCTCGCCGGCGTCTTGCCGGGCGAGCGTGAGCAGCTGATCGGCCGTGCGCAGCAAGGCGGGCAGATCGTCGGGCGGCGACGCGAACAGCACCGGCCCCTTCTGGCTGTTGAGCAGCTGGGCGACGTGCTCGAGCGCGAACGAGCCGCGGTACTCGGCGCGAGCGAGCGCCCGGTCGACGGCGTCGGGCGTCTGCGGCACGTCGGGGTCGAGGCGATCGGCGGCCTCGGGCTGCTTGCCGCGCTTGTCGCGCGGGTCGCGGGTGAGCACCCAGCGGGGCACGGCGTGAAAGCGGTACATCAGCTCCACTCCAGCATGCGCTGCAGCGGCGTCAGCGCGGCTCGCTGCAACATCGGGTTCAGCTCGAGCGACGGGGTCTTGTCGCGCATGCAGAGGTAGAGCTTCTCCATCGTGTTGAGCTTCATGTGCGGGCACTCGTTGCACGCGCAGCCGTTGTCGGGCGGAGCGGGAATGAACTTCTTCTGCGGCGCCTGCTTCTCCATCTGGTGAATGATGCCGACCTCGGTCACCACGATGAACGTGCTCTTCGGCGAGCCCACCGCGTGCTCGAGCAGCGCCTTCGTCGAGCCGATGAAGTCGGCGTGGCGCAGCACGGCCATCTCGCACTCGGGGTGCGCGATCACCTCGGCGCCGGGGTTCTCGGCCTTGAGCCGCAAGATCTCGCGCTCCGAGAAGATCTCGTGAACCATGCAGCTGCCCGGCCACAGCACCATGTCGCGCCCGGTCTTCTTCATCACCCAGCGGCCGAGGTGCTGATCGGGCCCGAAGATGATCTGGCGGTCTGTCGGCACGCGATCGACGATCTTCACCGCGTTCGAGCTCGTGCAGATGACGTCGCTCATCGCCTTCACTGCCGCCGACGAGTTCACGTAGCTCACGACGAACGCGCCGGGGTGCTTCGCGACGAACGCCTTGAACTGATCGGGCGGGCACCGGTCGGACAGTGAGCACCCGGCCTTCAGATCGGGCAGCAGCACCAGCTTCTCGGGGTTCAGGATCTTCGCGGTCTCGGCCATGAAGTGCACGCCGCAGAACACGATGACGTCGGCCTTCGTCTTCGCCGCCTGCTGCGCGAGCGCGAGGCTGTCTCCGACGAAATCGGCGACGTCCTGAATTTCACTTTCCTGGTAGTAGTGGGCCAGGATCACGGCGTTGAGCTTCTTCTTGAGATCGACGATCGCTGCCTCGTGTTCCACGGCGGGCAAGATAACGCGCACCGCCGCCGTCGTCGCGCTCACAGTGCTGGCCGCCGGCTGCACCTGCGGCCGAAACCCCGCCAACGAATCGCCCCGCGACAACGGCGAGGCCTGCGACGACGACATTCAGTGCAAGAGCGGCCTGTGCGACCCCGTGCCTCCGGCCGCGCAGAAGATCTGCCTCGGCAAGTGCTCGACCGGCTGCAAGATCGGCGAGGTCTGCCTCTACGTCGGCGTCGACCGCTTCGGCTGCGTGCCCGAGCGCGAGGGCCTCTGCTCGAGGTGCGCCGACGACTCCGACTGCCCGTACCCGGGCGACCGCTGCATCGCGGTCTCGGGCCAGAAGGTCTGCGGCCGCGACTGCCAGTTCGAGGGCAAGTGCCCCAGCGGCTACACGTGCGAGAACGCGTTCACCGCGACCGGCGACCAGGCGCCCGCGCAGTGCCTGCCCGTCAGCGGCACGTGCGAGTGCACGCCCGCCACGAACGGCCAGACGGTGCCCTGCGAGCGCATGAACAGCTTCGGCATCTGCATCGGCGTCAAGACGTGCCAGCAGACGAAGTACACCGAGTGCATGGCCGCGATCCCCATGGCCGAGACCTGCAACAGTATGGACGACGACTGCGACGGCAAGGTCGACGAAGATCTCGGCGTCATCACGTGCGGCCGCGGCGAGTGCAGGCGCGTGGTGCCGGCGTGCTCCGACGGAGGCACGAACGTCACGTGCACGCCCGGCGGCCCGACGCCCGACGTCTGCGACGAGAAAGACAACGACTGCAACGACATCGTCGACGACGGCATCGACAAGCAGAACGACCCGATGAACTGCGGCATGTGCGGCCGCACGTGCACGGCGCCGCACGCGGCGGTCACCGGCTGCGACGCGGGCTCTTGTGCGATCGTGCGCTGCGACCCGGGCTACGGCGACTGCAACGCGATGTTCCCCGACGGCTGCGAGACCGATCTCATCGCGAGCAACTCGCACTGCGGCATGTGCGGCCGCCGCTGCGACCTGCCGGGCACGAACGGCATGTGCGTCGCCGGCAACTGCCAGGGCACCTGCCTGCCGGGGTTCATCGACCTCGACATGAACCCGTCGAACGGCTGCGAGTACCAGTGCACGTTCGTCTCGGCGACCGATCTGCCCGACCTGAGTTTCACCGACGCCAACTGCGACGGCATCGACGGCGAGGTGCAGAACGGCATCTTCGTGTCGCAGACCACCGGCAACGACTCGAACGCCGGCACCCGTGCGTCGCCGAAGCGCACCGTGCAGGGCGGGCTCGTCGCGGCCTCGAGCAGCGGCAAGCGCGACGTCTACGTCGCGGCGGGTACGTACACCGAGCAGGTTCAGGTGCCGGCGGGCAGAGGCCTGTACGGTGGCTACCTCGCGTCGACGTGGGCGCGCGCGACGGCGAACGTCTCGACGGTGACGGGGGTGCTGACGCCGCTCACGATGACGGGCGCCAACAACGCGCGCGTGCAGCTCATGACGTTCATCGGAGCGACGCCGGTCGGTGCGGGCCAGACGGCGTACGGCGCGTGGATCGCGAACTCCAACGGCGTCGAGCTCGAGGCCGTGACGATCCGCTCCGGGGCGGGCACGCCGGGCTCGGTGGGCAACGCGGGCTCGATGGGCACCTCGGGTGGAGCGGGGCAGACCGGCCAGCCCGGCGCCGAGAGCTCGAGCCTGGCGTGCACGACCGACCCGCAGCCGCAGCCAGGCGGTGGCGGCACGAACCCCGCGTGCGCGCGCACGGGCGGTGCGGGAGGCACGCCCGGCAACGGCTCGAACGACGGCAACCCCGGTCAGCCCGGCACCGGCGCGACGCCGGGTGGGCAGGGGGTGCCGTGGGGCCGCGGCAACACGGTTCCAGGCACGCCGTACGTCGGGGGCGACGGCGCGCAGGGCGCCGCGGGAGCGCACGGGGTCTCGGCGAGCGGGTTCGGGGCGGTCTCGGCGGCCGGCTACGCGCTGGCGACGGCGACGGTGGGGCTCGGCGGGCTGCACGGCAACGGCGGCGGTGGCGGCGGGGGAGGCGGCGGCGGCGACAACAACTGCGACAGCTACGGCGGCGCGGGGGCGGGCGGAGGTGCGGGGGGCTGCGGCGGCACGGGGGGCTTTCCGGGCATGAGCGGCGGAGCGTCGATCGGCATCTTCCTGTTCAACTCGAACGTGACGGGGTCGGGCTGCCGCATCGAGACGTCGAACGGCGGCGACGGCGGCCGAGGCGGCTTCGGCGGAGCGGGCGGCATCGGCGGCGCGGGCGGCGTCGCGTCGATGGGGGCGGGCAACGAGTACGGAGGCGGCAGCGAGCAGGACGACGGCAGCAACGGTGCGCGCGGAGGTCGCGGGGGCAACGGAGGTCGTGGGGGCGACGGCGGCGGAGGAGGCGGAGGCCCGTCGATCGGCGTCATCAAAGGTGGGCTGTCGACGTGGACGGACATCACGACGACGTACGTGCTAGGTCTCGGGGGTGCGGGAGGAGCATCGCCCGGTGGTGCAGGGACGAACGGTCTTCGCCAGAACGTGTACCCATGAACCCGAATCCGAACGAGCCGGTGGTGTACGTGAAGTCGGCGCGGGGCCCGTGGGCGCTGCTGGTGCTGGTGCTGATCGCGTGTGGCGCGCTGGGCTGGTACGGCTGGCAGCTCTTGCAGAAGGCGCAAGACAGCGCCGACAAGGCGCTGCAGACGCGCGACGAGGCGCAGCGGGCGCTCGACAAGGCGAACGCGGACGCGAAGGAAGCGCAGAAGAAGATCGACGAGGCGACGGCGGCGCGGGACGAGGCGCTGGCGAAGTCGAAGACGCTCGAGCAGAACCTGCAGCAGACGGAGGCCGAGCTCGCGAAGCTGAAGGCGACGACGGACTCGCTGAACGAGAAGCTGCAGGCCGAGATCAAGCGAGGCGACATCAAGCTCTCGCAGTCGGGAGATCGCATTCAGGTGGACCTCATCGACAAGGTGCTGTTCGACAGCGGCGACGCGTCGCTGAGCAAGCGCGGCGAAGACGTGTTGGCGAAGGTCGCGACGGTGTTGAAGGGCATCGACGACAAGCAGATTCAAGTGTCGGGGCACACGGACGACAGCCCGATCACGAACCCCGAGATCAAGAAGGCGTTCGCGACGAACTGGGAGCTGAGCGTCGCGCGCGCGGTGAACGTCGTGCGGTACCTGAGCGAGACGGGCGGGGTGCCGGCGAAGAGCCTGCTGGCGGCGGGCTACTCGCAGTACCGGCCGGTGGCGACGAACGCGAACCCGAAGGGCAGGGCGGCAAACCGGCGCATCGAGATCTTGCTGACGCCGGTGGTGGTCGCGGCGAAGAAGAAGTAGCGGCGGCGAGGCGCCCGCTGGCGAGGTCGCCAAGCAGTCGGGAACCGAATCCGGTCGACGCACACGCACACGAACACGGTCCCGGAAGCGCTCCCGCTCCCGCTCCGGGTCACGGTCACGAGCCCGAAGCGCGAAGCGCGAAGCCGAAAACCCGGAGCCGGAAAACCCGGAGCCGGAAAAACCCGGAGCCCGAAAAACCCGAAGCCCGAAAACCCCGAAGCCCGAAAACCCGAAGCCCGAAAACCCGAAGCCCGAAAACCCGAAGCCCGAAGCCCGGAGCCGCTCCCCGCTCGGGAAGCCGGCCTACTCGTCCGACTCCTCGACCGTGAGCTGCCAGCTGTCCTGAAAGTTGGCCTCGCGGTTCTTCAAGTCCCGGACCTCGAACACATAGACGCCAGGCTCGAGCGAGGCGCGAATAACCTCCTGGGCGTCAGCCTTGCCGCGATCCGACGTGCCCTCGAGCTCGAGCTTGCCGTCGACGACCTTGTGCAAGAACAGAGCGACGTCGACCTTCAAGATGCCGAGCAGCGTGGCCTTGACGGGCGTCTTGACGGGCCGGGCAGACAGATCGAGCTTGAGATAGTCGACGTCTTTCTTGGGGAAGATGGTGCCGCGCACCGGCTTGCCGAGCTCGATCGCGGTCGCGGTCTCGGGCGTGCCGTTGGGCTCGCGCTCTTCGCCGCCGTCGTCGGGCACGACCTGCGCCGTGATCCGGTACGACATGTCTCCGTTCTCGTCGTCCTTCACCAGCTTGCCGTCGACCTTGCGCGGCGCGGCCTCGACGCGGAAGTAGCAGTCGGGGTTGCACGAGACGTTGTTCAGCATCTCGGGCTCCTTCACGGCGCCGTCGTTGGCCCGCAGCAGCGTCTCTTCTCTCTCGCTCCCCTGTCCCCCTTGGGGGGCGGTTGCGCCGGGCTTCACGACCGACAGCATGAGGTCGACCTTCTCGACGCCCGTCACGTTCACCTTCGCGAGCGACGGGCCGCCGGTGCTCAGCCGGAAGTAGTCGACGTCGCCGCGCGGAGCGATGAACCCCTCGCGGTACCCGTCTCGCGGCAGCTCGGTCGCCTTCGACGCGTCGTCGTTGGGCTCGAACTCGGCGCTCGAGCCGGCCTCCTCGGGCGCGACCGTCAGGGTGTAGTACGTGTCGGCGTTGAAGCCCTTCTTCGCGTCCTTCGCGGTGCCGATCGCGAGCGACTTGATCACGACGTAGATGACCCGGTCGCTCGCGCGCACGCCGACGTTGCGCAGCGACAGCCCGGAGCTCGCGGCCGACTTCGCTCCGAACAGCACGGCCTCGGCCTCGGTCATCACCGAGAGCTCGAGGCGCACGTTCTCGACGCCGCTCACGTCGACGCGCAGCGCGAGCTTCTCGGGCTCCTTCGCAGCGGTCGTGCCACCATCGACGCTCGCCGGCTCTCCGGCGTCGGCCACCGCGACCCCAGCATCGTCGCCCGCGGCGGCGCCCTCGGGAGGCAGCGGCTCGGCGTTCGGCAGCTCGTAGCGGTACCAGTCTTGATCCTCCATGTGGCCGATGAAGCCGCTCATCGCCTGGCCGATCGGCACCGGCGTGGCGTCGACCTTGCGATCGTTCGGCTCCTGCTCGAAGCCGGGCACGCGGTCTCTCACGATGGCGGTCAGCGTGTACGCGCCGCCCGCGCCCTTCTTCACGGTCACCACGCGCAAGAACGCCTTGCCGCTGACGTTCAAGTTCCCCACGCGCTCGACCGCGCCGGCGCCGCCCGAGTTGATGGTCGCGAGCACGCTCTTCGCCTCGTCCATCACCTCGACCGCGACGTCGCCCCCTGGCGGAGGCGTCACCGTGACATCGGCGGTGCGCGGCAGCGCCGACTCGAACCGGTACCAGTCTTCGTCGGGCGCCTTGGGGTCTGCCCCGAGGTTCGCGTTCACGATCGTCGACGACTTGATGACGAGGGCGTTCTCGGGCCCGTTGTTGGGCTCCTTCTCGTCGAGCACCTGCGGCCCCGCGTCGACGACGCCGGCGTCGGCGACGGTCGTCTTGTCGCAGTTGCAGCCCGCGACCGCCAGCACCAGCCCCGCCGTGAGTAAACGTGTCATCGCTTGCGTACATGCCATGGTGTGGCAACCTCGCACAGCATGATTCGCGCCATCACCGTCGCCGTGCTCGTGGCAACTCCGGCGCTCGCCGGGCCGATCGGCTACGCGCAGGCGACCGGCTACTTCAAGAAGGACTCGCGGCCCACCCTGTACCAGCCGCTGAACCTGCTCGACGGGCGCGACAACACGGCCTGGTGCTCTCCGACGGCGGACACCCTCAACGACCACCTCACCTTCGGCTTCAAGGGCGTCGAGAAGATCGAGGAGCTGCGCATCAGCACCGGCAACAACTTCAGCCCCGACACGTGGGCCCAGTTCGGCCGCGCCAAGAAGCTCGAGCTGCGCACCAGGACGACGTCGAAGGCGTTCGAGGTGAAAGACGAGCGGGGCGTGCAGACGATCACGTTCGACCCTCCGATCGAGGGCACCTACTTCACGCTCGAGGTGCTCGATCAGTACCCGGCCGACGATCCCGACAGCCCGGTGTGCCTCACCGACGTCATCTTCGTGTCCGGCGGCAAGCCCACGAGCGGCGCGTACCTGGGCACGAAGCTCAAGTACGACAAGCAGACGGCCGCGGTGATGGGCACCTGGTTCGCGGGCTACGACGACAAGCCCGACCGGTTCCTCTCGTTCTTCCTCGACGGCACGTTCCGCTACTCGTACGAGCCGTACGACACGGCGAAGTACCAGCCGAAAGACGTCGTCGGCGAGTACGACGCCTCGCCCGGCCGCGTGACGTTTCAGATCGGCAAGACGAAGAAGAGCGCGAAGATGAACCTCGACGCGAACACGAAGGGCAAGGGCGGCATGATGCTCGTGTTCGAGGGCGAGCTGCCCGACGACCTGAAGCAGACGTTCCGCTCGGTGCCGTAGAAAAAAGGGGACAGGCTACTTTTTTGCGCAACCCGCGACAGGCGGCGCCGACGAAGCGAGTCGGTTGCGCAAAAAAGTAGCCTGTCCCCTTTTTTGCGCAGTGCCCTTGCTCAAGCGGCGCCGGCTTTGCGCTTCGTCTTCGTCGACGACCACGCCTTGAAGAAGGCGACGATCTCGGCGATGGCCTGCTTGCCGTCGGTGGCGTCCTTGAACTCGGACTCGAGGAACATGCCCCCACACGATTCACAGGAGTCGTAGTGCAGCGGGTGCGTTCGCTCTCCACCGACCACGGTCACCAGGTCGACCTTGCAGTCGGGGCACTGGCCCGACATCGCGTCGGCGTCCATCTTGCCGCCCAACGACTCGAGGCCTGGCAGGTTGTTGTGCAGCAGCAGTCGGTTGAGGTCGGCCACGTCAACCCAAAGTCCACCACACTGACCGCACTTGCGAAGCGTCAGGTCCTCTCCTTCGAGAGAGGCCATTTCGACGCCGCAACTGGGGCAATCCATAAAAGAAGAACGACTCCTGTGAGGGTGATTTCGAAATGGTAAGGCCGGCAGAACACGCCGCGCAACTCGAGATGTGAGTCTGTTACCGATTCATCCCTTGACTCTCTTGATGTCCGCGCCAAGGGCGTTGAGCTTGCGCTCGAGGTGCTCGTAGCCGCGGTCGAGATGGTAGACGCGGCTGACCGTCGTTTTTCCCTCGGCGCGCAGCCCCGCGAGCACGAGCGACGCCGACGCTCGGAGGTCGGTCGCCATCACCGGAGCACCCGACAGCTTCGGTTGGCCGCGCACCACCGCGACCGAGCCGTCGACCGTGATGTCGGCGCCCATACGGCGCAGCTCGGCCACGTGCATGTACCGGTTCTCGAAGATGTTCTCGGTGATGACGCTCGCGCCCTCGGCCGTCGTCATCAGCGCCATCACCTGCGCCTGCATGTCGGTCGGGAAGCCGGGGTGCTCCTGGGTCTTGATGTCGACTGCGCGCACCCGCTGCGGCCCCTTGAGGCGTATGCCGCCGCCTTCGGCGCTGACCGTGCAGCCCGCCTCGCGCAGCTTGAAGATGAGCGCCTCGAGGTGCTCGGGCACCGCCTCTTTCACCAGCACGTCGCCGCCGGTGATCGCGGCGGCCACCAGCAGCGTGCCCGCCTCGATGCGGTCGGGGATGATCGCGTGATCGACCGGCCTGAGCGAGTCGACGCCCTCGATCGAGATGAGGTCGGTGCCGGCGCCCGAGATCTTGGCGCCCATCTTGTTCAGCACCCGGGCGAGCTCCTCGACCTCGGGCTCGCGGGCGGCGTTCTCGATCAGCGACCGGCCCTTCGCGAGCGCCGCCGCCATCATGACGTTCTCGGTGCCGGTGACCGTGATGAGGTCGAAGCCGAGCCGCGCGCCGGTGAGGCGCTCGGCGCGGGCCTCGACGTAGCCCTCGGCCAGCTCGATCTGCGCGCCGAGGGCCTTCAGCCCTTTCAGGTGCTGGTCGATGGGCCGGGCGCCGATCGCGCAGCCGCCGGGCATCGACACGCGCGCGCGGCCGTGGCGGGCGGCGAGCGGGCCGAGCACCAGCACCGACGCGCGCATCGTCTTCACGAGCTCGTACGGGGCCTCGGGCTGCACCGTCTTCGGCACGCGAATGCGCACCTCGTGCTTCTCGGCCGACCAGTCGGCCTCGCACCCCATCGTGCGCAGCACCTTCAGCATCGTGCTCACGTCGGCGAGGTCGGGCACGTTGCGGTACAGGTGCTCGCCGGGCGCCAGCAGCGACGACGCGAGGATCGGCAGCGCCGCGTTCTTCGCGCCGCTCGCGTGCGTCTCGCCCTTCAGCGGCCCGTTGCCCTTGATGACGATGGCGTCCATCTACGCGCCGTCCTTCGCAGGGGCCGCCTTCTTCGCGAAGGCGAGTCTGTCGAGCCGCGCGAGGTCCTTCTCGATCACGACATCGTGGTAACCCGCCCGCATCAGAATGTCTCGCACGGAGTCTCCCTGGCCATCTCCGATCTCCAGTGCAAGTGACCCGCCACCCTTGAGCCAGGCCACCGCGTCGGTCGCGATGCGGCGAACGAGGTCGAGGCCATCGGCGCCTCCGTCGAGCGCCTGGCGGGGCTCGCGCTGCACCTCGCGCTGAAGCCCGGCGAGCTCGCCCGTCTTCACGTACGGCGGGTTCGAGACGACGACGTCGAACTTCGCGCCGGGCGGCACGGCGGCGAAGAGGTCGCCCTCGAGCACGGTGACGCGCGAGCCGGCGCCGAGGGCGTCGGCGTTGAAGCGCGCGACGGCGCAGGCGCCGCCCGAGAGATCGGTGGCCCACACCGAGGCCTCGGGGCACTCGCAGGCGATCGTGACGGCGATGCAGCCCGAGCCGGTGCAGAGGTCGAGCACGCGCTGCGGCTTCAGGCGCTTGACGACGGCCTCGACGAGCAGCTCGGTCTCGGGCCGGGGGATGAGCACCCGCGAGTCGACCTGAAACCTGCGGCCGTAGAACTCCTTCGAGCCGGTGAGGTACTGGGTGGGTTCGCCGCCGATGCGCCGCTGGATCAGGGCGCGGTAGGCGGCGAGCTCGTCTTTCTGCAGCGGGCGATCGAGCTCGGTGTAGAGGCGCACGCGGTCGAGCTTCAGCGTGTGCGCGAGCAGGAGCTCGGCCGTCAGTCGCGGTGCATCGACCTCGGACTTTTCGAAGTGCTGTGTGGTCCAGGTCAAGACCTTGCGGACCGTCCAGATCTCAGAAGACAAGGGCGGCACGATGTAGCACCGTTCGGCCATGTCCGTTCTGCTGTTGTCGTTCGCGTTGGTGGCCGCTGCGAAGCTCGAAGTCGACGAAGAGCCGCTCGAAGTGAAGGTGCCGAAGATCACCGAGAGACCCGACGTCGCGGTGAAGGAAGCGCTCGAGGTGGTGAAGAAGCCGGCGTCAGACGCTGCGCTGCATGAGGCGGCGCGGGTGTGCGCGCTGTTGAGCATCGACGTGACGCTGCTGATCGCGGCGGCGAAGTCGGGGGCGGCCGACACGCTCGACAACCGGCTGCTGCAGATCGCCGACGTGTACCTGGGCCTGGGGGACTGGTCGAACGCCGAGCGGGCGCTGAAGGCGACGAGGCCGAGCCCGAGGGTGCACGAGCGGCTGGGGCACGCGCTGCGGGCACAGAACCGGTTCCCCGACGCGTCGAAGGCGTACGTGGCGGCCGTCGACTCGGCGTCGGGCGCCGAGCTCGATCAGATCGTGGGGCGCATCGCCCCGGTCACGAACGAGTGGACGCTCGACTTCGAGGCGGGTCACGCGGCCGCGATGCGCAACGCCGCGAAGCCGGTGCTGACGTCGATGCTGCCGCACCAGGCCGGCGAGGGCTCGGAGCTCACGAAGCAGCTGCTCGCCCGCCTCGAGGCCCCGCAAGACAAGTCGTTCCGGTCGACGCTCTCGGCCGCGCGGCTCAAAGACGCGCTGGCCGTGCAGATCCCCGCGCTGCGCACCTGCTACGCGCGAGCGCTGGTGAACGAGCCCGATCTTCACGGCAAGCTCGAGCTCAAGTTCACCGTCGAGAGCGGCGGCAAGATCTCGGGGCTGACGACCTCGGCGAACACGACCGGCTCGAAGACGCTGCCGACGTGCATCGAGCAGCGCATCAAGTCGTTGAACCTCGCGACCGACACGGCCGCCGAGGTGACCGTGCCGTTCGTGCTGAACCCGCTGTAGCGACCCGCGGAGCCTCGCGCCCGGCGAACCGTGTGAGAGTCTCGTTGTCCCCACGACGAAATACTCACACAGAACGCGTGAGCCCTGGCCGAGCGCCGGGGTCGGGTCGTAGCAGCAGCGCGTGTCGAGACGCCGAGGGCGTGCGGGCGGTCGGCGCGCGAAGAGGGGCAGAGCAGCGGAGCGAGAGCGCCCGCGTGAGACAGGCCGCCGCATCGCCGTTGGCCGTCGTGGGGTGCGGGCGGCCGCGCGAGAGGAGCCGCGGCATCGTCGTGCGCGGTGGCGGCGAGGCGCAAAGCGCCGCCGTCACTGCTGCTGCTTGAGCGCCTCGCTCTGAAAGAAGGTGCGGCAGGCGCCGATGACGTCATCGATGTCGCCGCCCATGGCTGCGGGCAGGTTGTGGCGGGTGTATCCGATGCGGTGATCGGTGAGGCGGTCCTGGGGAAAGTTGTACGTGCGGATCTTCTCGCTGCGGTCGCCGGTGCCGACCTGGCCCTTGCGCATGGAGTCGCGCTGGGCGCGGAGCTTCTCCTGCTCGATCTCGTAGAGCCGCGACCGCAGCATCCGCTCGGCCATGGCGCGGTTCTTGGTCTGGCTCTTCTCCTGCTGGCACTTCACGACGATGCCGGTGGCCTTGTGAATGAGCCGCACGGCGGAGTCGGTGGTGTTGACGCTCTGGCCGCCGCTGCCGGTCGAGCGCATGACCTGCATCTCGTAGTCGGAGGGCTTCAGCTCGACGTCGACCTCGTCGGCCTCGGGCATGACGGCGACGGTGATGGTCGAGGTGTGAATGCGACCCTGGGCCTCGGTTGCGGGCACGCGCTGCACGCGGTGGACGCCGGACTCGTACTTCATGACCGAGTAGACGGCGTTGCCGCTCAAGGTGATCGTGGCGTCCTTGATGCCGCCCTGGTTGCCGGTGCTGACGTCGACGACGTCGGCCTTCCAGCCCTGGCGGGTGGCGTAGCGCAGGTACATCTGCATGACCTCTTCGGCGAAGAGCGAGGCCTCGTCGCCGCCCGCGCCACTGCGGATCTCGACGATGACGTTCTTCTCGTCGGCGGGATCTTTGGGGATGAGCAGGATCTTGAGCTCGTCCTCGAGGGCGGTGCGCTGGGCGCGCAGGGTGGGCAGCTCGGCCTTGGCGAGGTCTCCGAGCTCGCCGCCGAGCAGGGCCTCGTTCTCGCCGATGTCTCTGACGATCTTCTTGTACTCGCGGAAGCGCTCGACGAGCTTCTCGATCGAAGATCGCTCGCGGGCGACCTTCTGCAGGCGTGCAGAATCGGCGAGCACGGCCGGGCTCGAGAGATCGGCCGTGAGACGCTCGAAACGCTGCTCCACCTCTTCCAGCTTGTCGATCACCGCGGCAGACGTCTAAGAGACGCGTCCCCCGCAACGCAAGGAACAACCATGGCCAAGGTCCGCTCGAACCGTACGAAGAAGAAGCTCAAGAACCGCGCAAAGAACAAGCGGGGTGTGCTCAAGCGCCGCCGCGTTCGTGCGCGTAAGGCCAAGGGCAAGTACTGAACGGCTCACGTCGTCTGCTGGCCGTGTTGGCCGTCGCCGGTGGGGCATGCGTGTCTCCCGGCGCGGCTGACGCAGGGCCCGACCTTTTCCTGCCAGACGCGCAGACGCCCCGGTTCGAAAGGGGCCTGCTCGCGCCGGACTGGACGGTGCCCTGCACGCCGGTCGACGGAGGGCCGCCGCAGACGCGCTGCAACCACCACGGCTCGACGGTGGTCGAGCTGGGCGACGGCACCATCGCGATCGCGTGGTTTCACGGCATCGCCGAGAAGTCGGTCGACTCGCGGCACCTCTGGTCTCGCAGGCCGCCGGGCGGCGCGTTCTCGGCGCCCGAGGTCTTCTACGACGACCCGGCGCGCAGCGAGGGCAACGTCGCGCTGTGGCGCAGCGAGAGCGGCACGCTGTTCGACTTCTTCGTGAACCTCGACGACGGCAAGGGGTGGGGCGAGGCGCGCATGCGCCTTCGAACCTCGACCGACGAGGGAGCGACCTGGTCGGCGCCGCAGACGCTGCTCGAGGAAGACTGCTTCATGATCCGCGCGCCGCCGGTGCGGCTGCGGGGGGGAGAGCTGCTCCTGCCGACGTACGCCGAGTGCCTCGCGGTGCCGACGTTCGTGCGCTCGACCGACGACTTCAAGACGTGGAAGGTCGAGAAGAGCTGGCAGCAGGGCACGTGGTTCCTCGATCACGTCGGGCAGATTCAGCCGGTGGCGGTGGTGCGCGGCGACGGCCGGGTCTCGGTCGTGACCCGCGACGGCACGATGAAGAACCGCGTCGGCCTGATGGTGTCGACCGACGCGAAGGGCACGAGCTGGAGCGAGACGAAGGCCATGGTGCTGCCGAACCCGGGCGCGTCGGTGGCCCAGGTGCGCCTCGCCGACGGGCACGTGGTGCTGGTGTTCAACAACAGCCCCGACGCGAGATCGCCGCTGTCGGCGGCGGTGAGCGACGACGAGGGCGAGACGATCGTGGCGATTCGCGACCTGGTGACCGACGAGTGCGTGGAAGACGAGTGCTCGTACCCGGCGGTGACGCAGTCGCTGCGCGACGGGACGATCTGGGTCTCGTACACGCACAACCGGAAGACGATCGGCTGGGTGCAGTTCAACGAGGCCTGGCTGCGAGAAGGCACGCAGCGGCCGCAGGTGACGTGCCCGCTCGGCGAGACGTGCAGCGCGGGGAAGTGCTCGGGCTGCCAGGGCGAGTGCTTCGAGCAGTGCGTGCGGTAGCCAGAGCGCGCGCCGCCACCCGCTGCTTCGAGCAGTGCATGCGGTAGGCAGAAGCGGCGGTTCACGCCGCGCCTGACGGCGCCCTTCGGGCTGCGCGGCGCCGCGCACGACGCGACAGCGCACGAGCGACGGCCTCCGGTGCGAGACCGCGTCGGCAGGCGGCGTTACGTCGCGCGGCCGCAAGTGCTGCCGGCTTGGCTGCCCCGGGTGAGGCACGAGAGGCTGCCCGGTCGGAACCCGACGCCGGCGAGGTGAGTCGACCGCGGTACCCTCGCCGTCGATGACGCCCGCCGACGGGTGGCTCCACCGGCCGTCTTCGTAGAACGCGAAGCCCATCGGCGGGCGGCGCGAACCACGTGCTTGTTGCTGGCCGACGCCAGCGGGTCAGGCCGTACGAGCGGAAGCGGCCGCCGCCCACTGAAACGAGCCGCGCGCTTCGGGGCTGGAGGCCGCACGCAGGCGGTCAGTCACGGGCACAGGGCGACGCCGCCGTCGCGCTCCATGGCGCCGTAGTCGGGCAGGCTGTCGCGCGAGCGCCTCAAGAAGTCGCCCGCGGGAGTCTGCGCGCCTGGCACGCCCCGATTCACGGCAGGGCTGGCCGCCTGCAGCTCGTAGCTGACGGTGTCGGCGTACATCGGGCTCCCGCCGACGAGGTTGCTCGCGATGTTCGCGGGCATCGGGTCCATCGCGTCGATGCTCGTGCTCGGGAAGATGTTGTTCCACACGGTCATGTTCTGGTTGCCGGCGAGAATCACGTTGCCCGACTGGTCGGTGGGCGAGCGGTGCCAGGTGCGCAGGCCGGTGCCGCCGGCGACCGTATTGAAGACGACGCGAATGCCGGTGGCGGCGTCGAGCTCGATGCCGGTGCCCCAGCCGGTGATGACGTTGTTCGCGACGGTGATCTCGCTCGAGATCATGTTCTCGACGCCGGCGAAGTTGTCCCACTCGCGGCCGGGGGTGGCGAGCTGAACGGCGGCGAACCCGGCGTCGCCGCGCATGCGGTTGCGGAGCACGTCGACGCGCGTCGCTCCGGCGGTGAGCACGCCTCCGCCGCGGGGGTCGTGAAACACGTTGCCCTCGATGCGGGTGTCGCGGGCTCCGCTGAGCTGGAAGCAGTTGTGGGTGCCGCAGATGAAGTCGTTGTCGACGAACGTGAGGTGGTGGTTCCAGTTCGCGTTCGGCGAGAAGTTCGTGAGAATGAAGATCGTGCGCGCTCCGCGGTACACGCGCGAGCGAACGACGGTGATGTCGTGCGACATGTTGGTCGCGGCACCCTGGCCGTGAATGTACAGGCCCGAGTCGTCGATCGCGCCGAGGTCGATCGTGACGCCGTCGAACGTGATGAACGAAGCGCCCTCGAGCGTGACGATGTTCGAGAAGGTGAGCCCGCGAATGTAGAGGTGGCTGCACCGGTTGCAGGTGAGGCCGGCGAAGGTGGCGCCGGAGCCCTCGAGGAAGACGTCTCCGCTCGGAGCGGCGGTGAGGGTCTGAGCCGGGTAGCTGCCGGCGGCGACGAGCACGCGGTCGCCGGGCTGAGACATCGCGAGCACCGTCTGCAGCGAGCCGGTCGAGTAGTTGCGCGTCGTGCCGGTCGCCATCGGGGCGCCAGCGTCGGGGCAGGCGAGGGCGCTGCCGCCAGCAGAGCCGCCGGCAGAACCGCCAGCCATCGAGCCGCCGGCCGCACCGCCGCCCGCCGTCGAGCCGCCCGCCGAAGCTCCGCCCGCCGAGCCACCGGCGGCGCTCCCGCCCGCAGCGCTGCTCGTGCCGCCGCCGCTGCCGCCGGCGTCGGGATCCGAGACGGAGCCGGAGCAGCCGATCAGCAACACCGCGAAGAGCAGGCGCATGCGCGCGCAGTCTAATACGACAGCCCGGAAGCCCGGGGTCGGCCGTCGAGGCGCGCACTCGCCGGTGCGTCGCAAGGAGCGCAAGGCAGTCAGCGGCGATGGATCGGCGGCCCAACCCGGCACGACCTTCCGGGTTGTCGTACCAGTTCAGCTCGCGACGGCCTCGCGCCGCCCCGAGGCCTGCGAGCGGGCGACGGCGTCGAGCACGGCCTGAACCCGCGCGCCGTCGCGGAAGGTGGCGAGCCTGGCGAGATCTCCGGCGAGAAACGCGCGAGCGGCGGCGACGTGCGCTTCGGCCCACGGCTCGCGCTGGTGGGCGCGGGGGTCGACGCCCGGAGCGACGTCGCGCCACGTGCCCTCGACGCACGCGCGGGGAGCGCTGACGCGCCAGCCGCTGAGCGAGGGCTGATACCCGGCGAAGAAGCCGGCCTCGAAGCCGTCGCCGGCGATCGACCAGCTGCCGTGGATGCCGGGCTCGACCGTGGGGCGATGAACGATGTTCAAGACGCCGCCGCCGTGGAGCGCGACGTTGAGCGAGACCGAGCGGCCCGAGATCGAAGCGGACACCGACTCGGGCCCGGCGCCGCTGAGCCAGAGCGCGGCGTCGATGACGTGCGAGACGCCGCCGAAGTCTCCCGAGCCCTCGAGCGTCGTCACGAAGCTCGAGCGCAGGGTGACGTCGATCTCTCGAACGCGCGGCAGCCAGCGGCGCAACGCGACGAGCGGAGGCAGCTGCCGGTAGGGGAAGCTGACGGCGCAGCGGCGCCCGCTGGCCTCGGCGGTCGCGGCGAGATCGTTGGCCTCGTCGAGCGTCATCGCGAGCGGCTTCTCGCAGAGCACGTGCCGGCCGACCGAGAGGGCGGTCTTCACGTGGTCCCGGTGCATGCCGTCGGGGCTGGCGACGACGACGATGTCGACGTCGCGGCAGAGGGCGGCGACGTCGTTGGTGGCGGTGGCGATGCCTTCGCGCTGGGCGATGCCGCGAGTCTTGTCGAGGTTGCGACCGCAGATGGCCACGACTTGAGCACCGGCAGCGCGAAACGCTCCGATGTGCATGCGACCCCAACCGGTTCCGACGATGCCGACGCGCATGGGCGCCTTCTACACGGTCACTTGCCGCGCAGAGGGCGAGAAATGCTCTCGACGTGCTGCAGCACCGCGACCCCGGCGTCGCCCTCGGCGAAGTAGGGCTGCACGGGCACCTCGGGGTACCGGTCGCTGAACGCGGGGATGAACCGATGCCCGCCCAGCGCGCCGCCCTTGAACTTGAGCTCGAACAGCCCGGTGCGCTTGTCGCCGGGGTTCCAGTTGCCTCCGAACACGAAGTTGCCGAGCGAGTACGCGATGGGCGCGCCCTTGTAGAGCTCGATGCCCTGCAGCACGTGCGGGTGCGACCCGATCACCGCGGCCGCGCCCGAGTCGATCGCCAGCCGCGCCAGCTCGACCTGGTACGGCTCGGGCTGCGTCTTCCCCTCGCGGCCCCAGTGAAAGAAGGGGATCACGACGTCGGCGCGCGCCTTCGCGGCGCCGATGTCTTCGGCGAGCCACTGCTTCATGAGCTCGAGGTCGCTGTGGTGGCCGGCGACTCCGGGCGTCTCGGCCGTCGCGATCACCGCCGGCGGCTCGATGTTGCGGTCGCCGAGGAAGAAGTACCCGAGGAACGCGAACCGCACGCCCTTCACGGTCACGATCGCCGGCTCGCGCGCCGCCGCCAGGCTTCGCCCCGCGCCGAAGTGAGCGATCTTCGCGGCGTCGAGCGCCGACAGCGTGTCCGAGAGCCCGACCTCGCCGTAGTCCATCAGGTGGTTGTTCGCGAGGCTCACGACGTCGACGCCTCCGGCGAAGAGGCCCGCGATCAGCGCGGGCGACGCGCGGAAGTTGAAGTTCTTGGGCAGCTTCTCGCCACGCGCGGTGAACGGGCACTCGAGGTTCACCACGAACAGATCGGCCTTCGACGTCACCGGCCCGACCTTCTGGAAGCCCCAGCCGAGCATCGCGTCGCGTGCCGCGCCCTTTTCGATCTGCTCGTTGACGTACTCTTCGTAGTGAAAGCCCAACGTCACGTCGCCCGAGAAGAGCAGGGTGACGACAGCAGTGGCGACGCCCGCATCCAATCTGTTAATTCCTCATCGCAAGGGTGGCGAAAGACAAAGACACGCTGTCGCAGTCGGACGAGCACAACGCTCGCGGCATCGAGCTCGCCGATCGCGGCTGGCTCGACGAGGCGATCAAAGAGTTCAAGAAGGCCATCGAGCTCGACCCTACCTCGGCTCACGCGCACGACAACCTCGCAACCGTCTACGCCGAGAAGAAGCAGTACCGCGACGCCCTCGCCGAGTACCTCACCGCGCTGCGCCTCGAGCCCGACTCCGCGACCGCCCACTACAACCTCGCCTGCTTTCTCTCGACGCACGGCCCCGACATGGCCGTCACCCAGTACAAAGAGGCCATCGAGCTCGACCCCGAGTACCCCGACGCCCACCTGAACCTCGGCCTCACCCACGCCGACCTCGGCCACACCGAAGAGGCGATGAAAGAGCTCAACACCGCCATCGAGCTCGACCCCAGCGACGCCTTCCCCCGTCACGAGCTCGCCGCCCTCCAGATGGACGAAGGCGACTACCGCTCGGCCATCGGCCAGCTCAAAGAGGTCGTCCGGCTCGAGCCCGACAACTTCGAGGCCCACCTCGATCTCGGCATCTGCTACGCGCAGAAGGGCTTCTACGCCGAGGCCGAGCGCGCCTACGAGCGCGCGAAGCAGCTCAACGCCGAAGACCTGCTGCTCACGTACAACCTCGGCGCCCTCTACGCCCTGTGGGATCGCCGCAAAGACGCGCTCCACCACCTCGAGCGAGCCATCGCCATCGATCGCAACAAGGTCGCCGGCTGGCTCGCCACGGATCCGATGTTCGATTCGCTGAAGGGTGACCCCGAGTTCGAGGCGCTGCTTTAAGCGTCATGACCGAGTGGCTCGCACTGGGCGGCGCCCTCTTGCTCGTGATCGCGAACGGCTTCTTCGTGGCGTTCGAGTACTCGATGGTCAAGGTGCGCGCGACGCAGCTCGAAGCGCTCGCCGGCGAGGGCCGCGCGGGCGCGAAGTCGGCGCTCGGCATTCGCAAGAGCCTCGACACCTGGCTCTCTGCGAGCCAGAGCGGCATCACGCTCATGTCGCTCGGCCTCGGCTGGGTCGGCGAGCCCGCCTTCGCCACGCTCATTCACCCGCTGCTGCTCAAGATCTTCCCCGACAGCGACGCGCTCAAGGGCGTCGCGCACACCGTCGGCCTCGTCATGGCGTTCGGGGTCATCACCTTCCTCCACATCGTCATCGGCGAGCAGGTGCCGAAGACCATCGCCATTCAGAAGCCCGAGCGCACGGCGCTGACGCTCTCGCCCCCGATGCGCGTCTTCTACTTCGTCTTCTTCCCGCTCATCTTTCTGCTCAACCTCGGCACCCGCGGCGCGCTGAAGCTGCTCGGCCTCGAGCAGCGCAGCGGGGAAGGGCACGAGGCCCTGAGCGAGGAAGAGCTCAAGCTCGTCTTCACCTCGAGCGCCGCCGCCGGTGCGCTCGGCGGCGCCCGCGCCCAGCTGCTCGAGCGCGCCCTGTCGATGATGGAGAAGACGGCCCGCCAGGTGCTCGTGCCGCGCTCGCAGATGAAGGTGCTCGACCTCGACGCGACCCTCGACAAGAACCTCGAGGAGGCCCGCAACTCGGGCCACACCTGGCTGCCCGTCGTGCGCGGCTCGCTCGATCGCGTCGAGGGCATCGCCAACGTGAAGGAGCTCTACTTCCTCCACTCGCGCGGCGAGCTGAAGTCGGTCAGCCAGACGCAGAAGCCGGTGCTCTTCGTGCCCGAGTCCGTCACGCTCGAGCAGCTGCTGGTCGAGTTCCGCCGCCGCAATCGCCAGCTCGCCGTGGTCGTCGACGAGCACGGCGGCACCTCGGGGCTGGTCACGCTCGCCGACGTCGTGGCCGAGCTCGTGGGCAACGTCGCCAAGCTCGGCCGCAAGCTCGAGCCGGTGCGTGCGCTGCCCGGCGGCCGCATCGAGCTGCCGGGCTCGGCGCAGCTCGACGATCTCGAGCACACGCTCGAGGTCGAGTTCGACGTCGATCACGGCGAGGTCACCACCATCGGCGGCTACCTGATGGCGAAGCTCGGCCGGGTGCCGCTCGCCGGCGACGTGTGGACGTTCGACGAGTACCGCATCGTCGTGGTGAAGACCGAGGGGCCGCGCGTGCAGACCGTGCGCATCGAGCCGAAGAACGCTCCGGTGCCGGCCCCGTCTCCTCCGGCACAGGCGGCCAAGCCATGAGCCACTTCTTTCCACCCGCGGGTCTGTGGGCACACATGAGGCTCTTCGCGCTGGCTGCGCTGTCGCTCCTTCTGTCTGCGTGCCCCCCGAAGTGCCCCGCGGGTCAGACCGACTGCGAAGGCACTTGCCGCGATCTCGCCACCGATCTCGACGCGTGCGGCGCGTGCGGCAACGCCTGCCCGCGCGGAGGCTCGTGCACGAGCGGCGCGTGCGCCTGCCCCACGGCGACGCCCGACACCTGCGGTGCCCAGTGCGTCGACCTGCAGAACGACGTGAACCACTGCGGCGCGTGCGGCCACGCGTGCGGCCTCGGCACCTGCAGCGCCGGCGCCTGCACCTGCGCGACCTCGCCCGCGACCGTGCGCAAGTGCGCCGGGGCCTCGCCCGAGTGCGTCGACATCGCGAGCGACGCGAAGCACTGCAACGGCTGTGGCATGGCCTGCACCGGGGGAAAAGAGTGCGCGATGAGCGCCTGCGCGTGCCCGGCCGCGAAGCCCGACGAGTGCGGCGGCGCCTGCACGAACCTGATGACCGACGTGAACAACTGCGGCGCCTGCGACGCGGGCTGCACGCGCAAAGACGGAGTCTGCGCCGGCGGCGCCTGCGCGTGCTCGACGTCGAAGCCGACGTATTGCACCGCTCAAGACGCGTGCGCGAACACGTCGATCGATCTCGCGAACTGCGGCGGCTGCGGCATGGCCTGCTCGCGCACGGGCGGGGTCTGCACCGGCGGTGCGTGCGCATGTCCGTCGGCGAACCCCGACTTCTGTGTGGGCCTCAACGCGTGCGTGAACGTGCAGAAGGACCCGTCGAACTGCGGCTCGTGCGGCTTCCGCTGCGCCAGCGGCGCGCAGTGCACGAGCGGCACGTGCTGCGGCGGCGCCGACGCGGGCAGCCTGGTGTGCTCGGGCACGTGCTGCGCGGGGAACGAATGCTGCGCGGGCGGCACGTGTCAGAGCCGGCGCTCGAACGGGCTGGGCGGCACGTTCTACGACTGCAACGGCCCGGGCATGTGGGGCCCCGACTCGCAGCAGAAGGCCGCCGACTCGTGGCGCGAGGGCACCGACACCGCGGGCTTCCCCTGTACGAACTCGTTGTGCCTCAAGCGTGAGACGTCGAACCAGTGCGCGCTGTTCTGCAACGACGGCACGGTGACGATGTCTCAGACGGGCACGATCGTGTGCCTGTGCCGCGAGATGCTCCCGTTCTTCAGCGGCACCTGGAACTGAGCTGGGCAGAAAAAGGGGGCAGAAAAAGGGGACAGAAAAAGGGGGCAGAAAAAGGGGACAGGCTACTTTTCCGGTCGCCGGCCGAGACATCGCTGCTGCAGTGCTTCGGAAAAGTAGCCTGTCCCCATTTTCTGCCCCCATGTCCGCAGCTCAGCCGAGCGGCACGCCCGCGGCCTCGAGCAGCCGCAGCGCGTTCGTGGTCTCGACGACGCCGTCGCGCAGCCGGTAGTCGAAGACCATCTGGCCGTCGCGCACGTCGTCGCGGAAGTGAACGTTCTTCACTCCGCCGGTCTCGGTGAGCAGCAGATCGTGGGTCGTGACGCCGCCGATCGCGCCGGCGTCGCGCAACAGCTCGATGAGCCGCCGCGAGGCGATCTGCCGCTCCTTCGTGTTCGTGCCCATGAGCAGCTCGTCGAGCAGGAACAGCGCGAGCCCCTTCTTCACCTTCGCGGCGTCGAGCACGGCCTTGATGCGCTGCACCTCGGCGTAGAAGTACGAGACGCCTCGCTCGAGCGAGTCTTTCACGCGCATCGACGTCAGCGGGGCCAGCATCGACAGCCTGAGCTTCTTCGCGCACACCGGCATGCCGGCCAGGGCCATCACCGTGTTGAGCCCCACCGCGCGCAAGAGCGTCGTCTTGCCCGACATGTTCGAGCCGGTGATCACCCAGACCTGCTTCGAGAGCCGCACGTCGTTCGCGATCGGGTGGCTGAGCAGCGGGTGCCCCAGCGCCTCGGCGTCGAACACGCCTTCTTCGGCGGCGAGCTCGGGGTAGGCGTCGCCGGGCCGCTCGGCCGCCCAGGTGCCGATCGCCGCGAGCGCCTCGAGCTCGGCGAGCGCGTCGAACCACTCGCGCACGTTCTTGCCCTCGCTCACGCGCCAGTCTTCGAGGCGGAACAGCCAGTGCAGATCCCACAGGAGCAGCACGTTGATCACCGCGTGGTACTGGCCCGACGACCTCAGCTCGGCGAACGCGAACAGCCGGCCGAACCGCTGCAGCTTCTCTGAGGCGCCGGCCTTCTCGCGCAGGCCCTGCAGCCGGGGCCCCTCGAACTTCTGCGCCGCGACCGCCGCGAACGTCCGCTCGTAGCGCACGAAGCCGCCCTGGCCGTCGGTGAGCGAGCCGTAGAACTTCGAGCACGCGGCCCACGTCGCGCCGGCCACCGCCATCTGCGCGAAGAACGACAGCCCCGCGTACAGCGACGGCAGCACGTCGTACTGCGCGAGCATGCCGAGCGTCAGCGTCACGAGCGGCAGCGCGTACGCGAGCGGCCGCGCCCAGCGCACGCCCTTCAAGAGCGCCGGCCCCTCGACCCACGCGATGAAGCGCGAGGGGTCGGCGCGATCTTCACTCGCGACCCGCGCCTCGGTCAGCAGCGCCTGGCGGAAGTCGACGAGCTTCGACAGCTCGGCCGCCGCGCGCTGCCGCGACACGATCTCTTCGGCGCTCGGCGCCGGCGCGAGCAGCCACGACGCCAGCACCTTCTCGCCGGCCTTCGTCGCCGTCTCGTCGAGCCGCTGAAACAGCGAGCCCTGCCCGAAGACGTCGAGGTCGGGCGTGTAGAGGTGCTCCGCAGAGAGATACGTGTCGCCGCGCGCGGGAAACGACGTCCACTTGCCGGCGAGCCGGTCGAGGCCCCGCTGGTTGAGCAGCGCCGCAGCTTTTGCGCGCCGCTCGGCTTCGATCACGCGCGAGTGCCACGTGGCGAGGAAGAGAAAGACGACGAACGCGCCGCCCGAGATCTCCCAGCCCCACGTCGGCACCTTGTGAAACGTCGCCGCCAGCGCGAAGCCCGCCGCCACCAGGAAGAAGAGGAGTCGCCCGTTCGCGAGCGCTGCCGACCGGCGATCGAGGGCGCGCGCGCGCTCGTCGAAATGTTTCAACCTTTGACGATAGGTCTCCTCCACGGTCAGACCCTTCTGCCAGACCCTGAGCGGTTTCGCTCGCTTGAAGAATCAGCAACCCAAGTCCCTGAACGGGCGATACCTACACTCGACCACAAGCTCCAATAGACCCCATCGCAATTTTGTATCGAGAGAGATAGATCGCCCCACCCAAAATGTGCCTGTGTCAGAACGCGAGCGGATTCAGCGGTTTGACCCTGACCGATGAAAAAGGCACATTGGCCCCGAGAGGAAACTGACATGAGCTCGATCCGATTTCTGGCAGGCGCGCTGTTGTTTGGGGCGATGGTCATCTCGGGTTGCAGATGCAAGCCCGACAACGCCGGTATTCAGCCCGGTGAGATCTCGATCGTGGTCACGAAGAACGAGACCGAGACCATCGTCAACGACAACGCCGTCATCGACTTCGAGAAAGTCCCGATGGGCACGTCGCCGCACCTCAAGCTGCTCGTGCGCAACACGGGCCGCGGCGCGCTCGACTTGAAGACCGTCGAGAAGACCTCCGGCGCGAACGTGAAGATCGGTGAGGCGCTCAACGAGACGCCGCCGGTGTTCGAGGTGGCGTTCTCCGAGACGTCGCTGAGCTCCGGCGAAGAGACCGCCTTCGACGTCATCTTCAACTCGCCGCTCGAGACCGACGCCAGCATTCTCCAGAAAGACTGGGAGGTCGTGGTTCGCCTCAACGCCGAGAACACGGTCACCGGCGCCGAGACCGCGACGATCACGATCAAGGGCACCGCGATCTCGGGCTCGTGCGTGCTGCCGACCCGCATCGACTTCGGCGCCGTGCAGCTCAACGACACGACCAAGCAGCAGGTCACCGTGCACAATACGTCGGTGCTCGAGGCCGTCGCGCAGATCGGCCAGATCATGTCCGGCTCGGGTGACGACGCGGCGTTCGGCTTCGCGACCGAGTCGATCACCGGCACGGCGACGATTCCCGCGGGCGGCCAGCGCGACATCGTGCTCACCTTCAAGCCTTCGCGCGTCGACGACTACCTCGCCATCTTGAAGGCGAAGGCCGCCGATGCCTGCCCCGAGGTCAACATCACGCTCGTGGGCTCGGGCGTGAACAGCGTGCTCGCGTGCGACCGCGACCGAATGCCGAACGACATGCCCACGCCGCTCGACTTCGGCTACGTGACGCCGACGCTCACGGTTCAGAAGGAGCTCGTCCTCACCAACCAGGGCCTCAACCCGATCCAGCTCACCAACGCGGCTACCCGCGTCGGCACCAACGCCTCGCCCGATTACAAGCTCCTCGGGCCCACGAACGTCACCGTCCCCGGTGCGATGCGTGACGCGATGGGCAACATGCAGCCCGGCGTGCTCCGCCTGCCGATCACGTTCACCCCGATCTCGCTCGGCCTGAAGAACGCGGCGCTCGTGGCCGGCACGTCGCTCTCGCAGCAGACGATGCTGTCGTGCCCGCTCAAGGGCCAGGGCGGTGGCCCCGACATCGACATCAAGCCGGCGATGCTGAACGCCGGCCGCATTCCGTTCTTCGCGAACGCGCCCACGCCGTTCTTCGTCACTCGCAAGGTCACGATTCAGAACCTCGGCACCGCGCCGGTTCCTCCCGACGCGAACGGCAACCTGCGGCTCGGGATGACCGGGGGTGGCGCGTGGACGGTTGTCGGCAAGAACATGGCGTCGACCAACGACATGATCTGCGTCGGCGCCTTCGACGAGACGACCAACACGTGCTTGAACGCGCTGCCTGCGGGCTACGACCCGGCGGTGGGCCTCATCGCGATGGCCGGCCGCAACTCGGTCGACATCCCCATTCGCATTACGCCGACCGCGAAGGACCTCGTGCTCGAGTGGGACGTCACGTTCTACTCGAACGACCCCGATGAGGCCGCCGTCGTCGTCAACGTGAAGGGCCAGTCGGTCGAGCTGCCGCCGTGCAACTATGAGGTGACGCCGACGTCGCTCAACTTCGGCCTCGTGACCCCGCCGCAGTACCGCGACCTCACGTTCAGCATCCGCAACCTCGGCATGAACCCCACCGAGACGTGCCTCATCACGCACCTCGGCATGAAGCCCGGCTCCGACCCGATCTACACGCTGCCCGCAGGCGAGCTCGATCAGATCGAGCTGCAGCCCGGTCAGAGCCAGGCCGTCACGGTTCGCGCCTGGCCCATGGGCTCGGCGAGCACCACGGTGCAGCAGGTGCTCGGCACCGTCACGTTCGGCATCAGCTCGCCGATGTTCCCGCAGCGCGACGTCTCGCTGTCGGCGTCGATCGCCACCTCCTGCCTCGCGATCACGCCGAACGATCTGAACTTCGGCACGGTGAAGAAGAACTGCAACTCGCCACGCCGCAACTTCAGCATCTACAACACGTGCCAGACCGCGGTGACGGTGAACAGCTGGGGCATGCTCGCCGCCTCCATCGTCCCCAACGGGCAAGACGGCTGCACGAACCCGATGGGCTGCGCCGAGTTCTTCATCGACGGCAGCCCGACGTTCGCGGCCGGCACGCAGATCACGTCCGGCGGCGCCGCGCACACGTTCTCGATGCGCTACAAGCCGCTCAACGACGGCCCCGACACCGGCGCCTTCCTCCTCAAGGTCACCCAGAACGGCCAGGTGGTCGACTACGTCGTCACCGTCCGCGGCACCGGTGACAACTTCGGTCTCAACACCGACACGTTCCGCCAGGACAGCAAGCCCAAGGCCGATATTCTGCTCATCGTCGACAGCTCGGGCTCGATGAGCGAGGAGCAGATGGCGCTCGGCTCGAACTTCGGTTCGTTCATCGGCTACGCGCAGCGCGAGGGAATCGACTACCACATCGGTGTCACCGACACCGACTACCCTGCCAACGGCGGCCGGCTGCTGCGCCAGGGCTCGAACCCGAAGATCATCACGCCGATGACGCCGAACGTCGAGCAGGTCTTCCGCCAGAACGTGAACGTGGGCACCAACGGCTCGGGCTTCGAGGAGCACGCCTCGGTGGCCGCCGCCGCACTCACGGCTCCGATCATCACGAACGAGAACGCTGGTTTCCTGCGGCCCGATGCCGTGCTCGCCATCATCGTCGTCAGCGATACGGGCGACTCGTCGCCGCTGCCGCCGGCGAACTACGAGAACATCCTCCGGAACGTGAAGGGGGCCCAGAACACGAACATGATCTCGTTCAACTTCGTCGGCCCCACGCAGCCTCCGCCGGGTCCGTCGATTCCAGGCTGCGCGTATGACTCCGAAGCTGCCCAGGCGGTTCGCACGATTGCTCTCGTCAATGCGTTCCACGGCGTGCTCGCCGAGATCTGCTCGCCGAACTGGGGTACCACGCTCGAGAACATCGGCAAGGTCGCGTTCGGCTACCGCACCAACTTCTACCTGACCGCCGAGCCTGACCTCTCGGCCGGCCCGGTCGTCGTGAAGATCGATCACGGTGACGGCGCTGGCGCCGTCATCCTCGACCAGGTCGACTCCCGCGGCGCTCCCGTGTGGCGGTTCGACTCGGTCTCGAACAGCGTCATCTTCGAGCCCCTGTTCGTCCCGGCCCCCGGCGACGTGATGACGGTCACGTACAACGTCGCCTGCCTCTGATTCGCAGGCTCGCGTCGTAACCCGCGGCCCTGCTCCCGCACTGGGGAGTGGGGCCGTGCCGTTTCAGGCCCCCGTCACGATCCGCAGCGCCGTTCCACTCGGTCTTGCTGAGCCGTCGCTGCCGGGCGCTCGCGGTACCACGCTGCGAGCGGCCGCAGTCGAGCAGCGGCGCCGGCTCGTCGAGGGTGTGTCGGGGCGCTCCAACGTTCGGGCAGAGGCAGCGGCATGGCCGGGGCTCGGGCTTGGGACTGAGACTTCGGCTGGGGCAGGGCGAAGCGGTTGCTTTTCGCGGTGACACCTCCAAGTTCCCGCGACAACTGGGGGTCTTCTGCTCGGCAGGGGTGCATGGTATTGGGGGCCCCTGCCGGGTGGCCGAAGGCCTGGCGAGATGGTCTGCGGTACCCGAAAGAGGCTCCCCTCATCATGCTCACGCCGCGCGCGATCGCCGCAGCCGCCCTGGCACTGTCCGTCGCCGGGTGTAGGTGTGACGGCAGGCAACCGACGACCTCGCTGGGCGAGCTGAACTTCGTGTTCGATCAGGGCGGCGTCACCCTCACCGCGCCCGACGGCGACTTCGACTTCGGCCGCGTCGCGATGGGCACGAAGAAGACCCTCAAGGTGGTGCTCCAGAACCGGGGGCAGGGCGCGCTCGACCTCGAGTCGGCCGAGAAGCTCGAGGGCCCCGCCGTGAAGATCGGCGACACCGGCGACGACAGCCCCGTCTTCACGCTCGCCTTCTCGCAGATGCGCCTCGAGGCGGGCGGTGAGATCGAGCTCGACGCCACCTTCGAGCCCCCCACCGAGACCGACCCCACGGTGCTCACGAAGGACTACCAGGCGAAGCTCGTCATCCGCGTCGTCAACGCCGTCGCCGACAGCGGCGAGGTCACGCTCCGCGGCAACGCCGTCTCGGGCAGCTGCACGTTGCCCGACACCATCGACTTCGGCGCCGTCGCCATCAGCGACTCGTTCAAGCAGACCACCACCATCACCAACACCTCGCCGCTCAACACCGAGGCCGAGGTCGGCGCCCTCTCGTCGAGCTCGGGCGACGACCGCAACTTCCTGTTCGCCCCTGAGAGCGCCAAGGGCGTCATCTCGCTCGAGCCCGGCTTCTCGAAAGACGTCGTCATCAGCTTCAACCCCAGCGAGCCGCGCGAGTACCTGGCGTTCGTCAAGGTCCGCGTCTCTGAGCAGTGCCCCGAGGTCTCGGTGCGCCTCGTCGGCCTCGGCGTCGAGCAGGTGCTCACCTGCGCGCCGAACCCCATCGACTTCGGCTTCGCCACGCCGCTGCTCACCGTGCAGAGCGACGTCGTGCTCTCGAACACGAGCCTCTTGCCCGTCACCCTGACCGGCGCCGCCCCGCGCGCAGGCTCGCTGCCCGCGCCCGAGTTCAAGCTGCTCGGCCCCGACACCTTCACCGTGCCCGCAGCCACCCGCGTCACCCAGCCGAACGGCTCGAAGGTGCTCGTGCCCGGCACGCTGCCGCTGCAGCTCACGTTCTCGCCCGGCAGCCTCGGCCCCAAGGTCGCGAACCTCACCGCGCAGACGCCGCTCTCGAGGCAGCGCGAGTTCGTCTGCCCGCTCAAGGGCGTCGGCGGCGGCCCCGACGTCGACGTCACCCCGAAGGACACGCTCAACGTCGGGCGGGTGCCGTTCTTCGCGACCGCGCCGAAGCCGTTCTTCGTCACCCGGCGCATCACGGTGCAGAACGTCGGCACGCTGCCCGACCCGCCCGAGGCGCGCGCGAACCTGAAGCTCGGCACCAAAGACGGCGCCGGCAACTACGGCCGCCCGTACTGGCGCGTCGTGCCGAAGAACGCGGCCTCGCTCGAGAGCGAGATCTGCGTCGGCGACTACGACGAGGCCGTCGTCGCGCAGCCCTGCCGCAACAACCTGCCCTCGAGCGGCCCCGGCCGGTACGACCCCCAGGTCGGCATCATCGCCGCGGCCGGCATGTCGCTGCTCGACATCCCCATCCGCATCACGCCGTCGGCGCCGAACAAGACGCTCGAGTGGGACGTCGTGCTCCTCACCAACGACCCCGACGAGCCCGAGGTCACCATCACCGTGAAGGCCCAGTCGGTCGTGCTGCCCCCGTGCCTCTACAGGGTCAGCCCGACGTCGCTGAACTTCGGGCTCGTGACACCGCCCGGCTACCGCGACCTCGGCTTCGCCATCGAGAACATCGGCAGCAACGTCTGCCTCATCACGCACCTCGACATCGACTCGGGCTCCGACCCGCTCTACTCGCTGCCCAACGGCCCGCTCGATCAGCGCGACGTCATGCCGGGCGAGGTCGTCAACGTGCTCGTGCGCGCCGCCCCGACCGGAGTTCCGACCACCGCCGTCGTCACCGCCACCGGCGCCGTCATGTTCGGCATCAGCGACCCGCTGGGGCCCGAGCGCCGCGTGGCCCTCAGCACCTCGGTCGCGACCGCCTGCCTCACCATCGTGCCCGACGATCTCGACTTCGGCACCGTCGAGAAAGACTGCAGCTCCTCGCGGCGCGTGTTCTCGGTCTACAACACGTGCAGCACGCCGGTGAGCGTCAACTCCTGGGGCGTCATCGCCCCGGCCGGCATCCCCGGCGGCAGCGCTCCCACGTGCCCCGGCCCCGCCGCGTGCCCCGAGTTCATGATCGACGGCACGCCGAGCTTCACGACGGGCACGCTGATTCAGCCGGGCACCTCGATGCCCGCGACGTTCGCGCTGCGCTACCACCCGCTCGACTTCGGCTCGGACACCGGCGCGTTCATGCTGAAGGTCACACAGAACGCCGAGGTCGTCGACTACATCGTCACGCTGCGCGGCAAGGGCGACACCATCGGCTTCAACATCGACACCTTCCGCCAGGACCCCCGGCCCAAGGCCGACATTCTGCTCGTCATCGACAACTCGTGCTCGATGGCCGACAAGCAGACGGCGCTCTCGCAGAACTTCCAGGCGTTCATCAGCTACGCGCGCACCGCGAACGTCGACTACCAGCTCGGCGTCATCACGACCGACCTGACCTCGCCCTTCGAGGGCCAGCTCATCGGCGACGCCTCGGGCACGAACCCCAAGATCTTGAAGCCCTCGACCGCCGGCGTCGAGACGCTCTTCACCAACCGCGTGCGCGTCGGCATCGCGGGCGGCACCGAAGGCATGGCCGAGCCATCGGTGAAGGCCCTGACGGCCCCGCTCATCACGAGCATCAACGCCGGCTTCTTGCGGCCGGACGCCGTGCTCGCGGTCGTGATCATCAGCGACGCCGGCGATCAGTCGCCGCTGCCGCAGACCGTGTACGAGAACCAGCTGCGCAACATCAAGGGCGCGCAGCGGCCCTCGCTGTTCTCGTACAACCAGATCGGCCCGTTCGACATGCCGGTGCTCGGCTGCGCGTACGACGACTTCACCGACGTCTCGATGAACACGTACCTCATCGCCCGCCTCGGCGGCGTGCGCGAAGAGATCTGCTCGCCGAGCTGGTCGATCACGCTCGAGAACATCGGCAAGAACGCCTTCGGCTACCGCACCAACTTCTTCCTCACCGCCGAGCCCGACCTGTCGATGGGCAACCAGATCGTCGTGAAGATCGACGGAGTCACCATCCCCACGACGAGCATGCAGGGCGGCCGCATCTGGACGTACGACCCCGTCACGAACTCCGTCACCTTCGAACCGCTGTTCGTCCCCGAGCCGGGCAAGACCCTGACGATCGAGTACTACGTGCTGTGCCGCTGAATTGGAGAGACGCATGAAGACCCGGTGCTTGATGGTTGCTGCCCTGCTGTCGCTCCCTGCTGGAGCCTGGGCCCAGAACTACGTCGTCCAGATGCAGTCGGCGGCGTTCGTGCCGATCTCTGGCGGCACCACGATCAGCGCGTGGACGCCGACCGACTCCTTCCTCGACCCCGGCGATGAGGGCACCTTCTCGCTGCCGCTCGGCTTCAACTTCACCTGGTACGGCCAGACGTTCACCACCGTGAACGTCAATACGAACGGTTTCATCGCGTTCGGCGCCGGGTGCACCCAGAACTGCTTCCCGTCGGCCGTCACGGGGGTGCCGAACCCGCTCAACACCGTGCACAACTTCGTCGCGCCCTGGTGGGACGACTTCGACCTCACGCTGCAGGGCTCGGTCGTCTACACGACCAGCGCGACTCAGGCCGAAATCGAGTTCCGCTCGGCGCGTCACTGGCTCAACAGCGGCACCGTGACCTTCAAGATCACGATCACCGCGGCCGGCGCGATTCAGGTTCACTACGGCACCGCCAGCGGCTCGGGCCTCGGCGCGGTCAACGGCTTCGAGAACGCCGCCGGCACCGCGGGAGCCACGCTGTTCGCGTGCCCTGCGGCCCCCTTTCCGCCTCCGGCCGTCGACTGCGACGTCCCCCAGTTCCCCACGAACACGCTCTACACGATCAGCGTGCCCGTGCAGCCCGACCTCGTCGTCGATCAGGTGAACCTGGGCTCGGTGCAGCGCGTCGGCGCCGACATGCAGATCGCCGTGACGCCGACCTTCCGCAACTTCGGCCAGCAGGGCACCGGCGCCAGCACCTTCACGTGGAAGGCGTACCTCTCGACCGACCGCATCTACCAGGCGGGCACCGACACGCTCTTCCTCACCTCCACGGCTCCGCTCACCTGCGCGGGTCTCTCGACCGTCAGCGACACGGCGACGGGCACCGTCAGCCCCGCGCCGCCGCCGGGCAACTACTACGTGATCGTCGAGGCCGATCAGGCGAACACGGTCGCCGAGGGCAGCTTCGGCGAGGCCAACAACTTCGGCGCGACGACGAACTACTTCTCGCAGGGCGTCGATCTGGTCGCGACCGGCATCACCGGCCCCGCCATGACCGGCCCGGGCAACATGATCATGGTGCACCTCAACTACTTCAACCAGGGCATCGACCCGGTGCCCGGCACCGGCGCGATGGGCTACCGCATCTACCTGTCGAGCAACACCACGTGGGACGCGAGCGACTTCGCGCTCTACCCGCCCGCGAGCCAGCCCGAGGCGACGAAGGTGATCACCGGCGGCCAGACCGTTTCCGAGGACATCACGTTCCCCGTGCCGCAGAACGTTCAGGGCGGCGCGTTCTATTACATCTTGAAGCTCGACCCGAGCGGGCTCGTCCCCGAGGGCTCCGAGACGAACAACACGTTCACGTCGACCGGCCAGGTGACGGTGCGCCAGGCGGACCTCGTGCTGCGCTCGGTCGACCTCATCGACCCGGGCACCGGTGTCTCGATGCGCCGCGGGCTCATCGGCCGCCCGGCCGTGCTGCGCGTGCAGGTCGCGAACGAAGGCGGCGCCGACGCCCGCAACTTCAAGATCGGCGTCGTCATCTCGTCCGACGCGAGCCTGTCGCTCCTCCAAGACACGATCGCCATCGAGTTCGACGTCGCGCAGGTGCTGCAGGGCGCCGTCGTGACCATCGACGTGCCGTTCACGCTGCCGCTCAACGATCGCACCGGGCACCCGTTCGCCACCGGCCAGTACTTCTTCTACGGCCTCGTCGACTCGCGCTCCGACGTCACCGAGCTCAGCGAGACGAACAACAACGGAGCCGTCGGCCCGCCGGGAGTGCCCGCTCCGATCATTCTGCAGGCGCCCGCGCCCGATCTCACCGTGCTGCGCTTCGACGCACCGTCGGCGGTCGGCGTGGGCGAGATCGCGCCCGTGCTGCGCTCCTTCAAGAACATCGGCACCGCGGGCTCGATGGAGGTTCGCTACCGCTACTACGTCTCGGCGAACGCGGCGGTCACCACCGACGACACCCCGCTCAAGATCGTCGTGAACGGAGCGATGACCGACTTCGGCACGATCACCCTGATGGAGGGTGACAGCTCGATGGCGACCGAGTTCGTGCAGCTCCCCGCGACGATTCCGCCGGGCACCTACTACCTGGGCGCGGTGATCGACAGCGACCGCCAGCAGGTCGAGATCGACGAGCTGAACAACGGCCTGGGCTCGATGCCGGTGCAGGTGGCCGCCTCGAACCTGCGCATCTGCTCGACCGGGCTGCCCGACGGCGTGGTGGGCCGGCCGTACGCGTTTCAGCTCACCGCGTGCGGTGAGCTGCCGGGCATGGCGACCACGTGGGCCATCGACACCGCGCAGGGCGCGCTGCCGGCGGGGCTCACGCTGTCGAGCTCGGGCCTGCTCGGCGGCATGCCGTCGGCCGAGGCCGTGACGGGCATCACGGTGACTGCGACCAACGCCGGCCGCATGGCGGTCGCGCGCCTGGTGATTCGCGTGCTGCCGACGACGACGCAGGTCGAGATCACGACGCCGTCACTGCCGTCGGTCGTGAACAGCATGATGATCATGTACGAGACCTGGCTCGGCGCGGCCGGCGGCGTGAAGCCGTACACGTGGCGCATCGTGCCGATGGCGGGCGAAATGGACCCGGCGACCGCGATCGGCGTGCGCCTGACCGCGGACGGCAAGCTCGCGGGCGTGCCGCGCAGCGGCGTGATGGAGAAGGCGTACCCCGTGACGATCGAAGTGCGCGACACGCTCGGCACGACGTCGCAGCGGCGCTTCAACCTGCGCGTCGTGGCGCCGGGCTCGATCGTCTTTCAGAACCTCTACCTGCCCGACGGCCTCGTCGGCAGCACGTACCTGACCGACATCTCGGTGAAGAACTTCGACATGTCGCCGCTCGCGACGCCCCTCGAGTACCGGCTGGTGGCAGGCGGGCTGCCCGACGGGCTCAAGATGACGAAGGAGGGCAACGTGCTGCTGCTCGACGGCAGCCCGACGGTGGCGGGCACGTTCGCGTTCACGATCGAGGTCGAAGACGCGAAGGGCCGCAATGATGCCGCGGACTTCCTGGTTCGCATCTACCCGTCGCAGCTCAAGGTGGGTGTGAATGGGATGCTCGAGCAGTACCGGCCGGGCGACACGGTCGACTTCAACTTCGTGGTCGCCGGGAGCACCGGAGTGACGTATTCGCTGTTCTCGGGCACTCTGCCGCCCACCTCTACGCTGAACCCTGATGGACGAGTGACTGGAATGATCGACACCGACAAGACCGATGGGACGTACAACTTCGTCATCGAGGCGCGTGACCCGAAGGGGGCCACGGGGCTCGCGGCGTTCTCGGCGCTCGTGAAGCGCGACCCGGCTCGCGGTGGCGGCTGCAGCTCGACTGGCGGAGCGATGGGCCTGTGGGCCGCGCTGCTCGCCGTGCCCGCGCTGCTGCGGCGGAGGAGGGTGGCGGCGCTCGTCGCGGTGCTCGTGATGGCGCTGCCGCTCGCGGCCTCTGCGCAGGACTACCAGGTCATCGGGCCCGCTGCGGGCTCGTACTCGGCCCTGCCGCAGCCCACGACCGTCTCTGCGGGCACGACCGTGCCGATTCCGTTTCCCTTCAAGTTCTTCGGGCAGTCGATCACGTCGATCGTCTTCACCGAGTACGGGTACCTCACGACGTCGACGATTCGAAGTGGTTCCAACCAGGCCGTGCCGCACAACGCGTCGGGCTTCCCTCCGAACTTCATCGCGCCGTGGTGGGACGCGTGGTGCACGACCTGCGGAGCGACGCTCAGGTACCAGGTCTTCACCCAGCCCAGCCGCTACATCGTGTTCGAGTGGACGAACATGAAGATCAACTCGACCCAGACGTCGGGCACGAGCTTCGAGGCCCTGCTCTTCGAGGGCAGCGACGAGATTCGGTTCGCCTATGGGCCGGCCGCCCCGTCGGTCGCGACGAGCGGCTCGGTCGGCGTGCAGAAGGACCTCGGCGTCGGCGTCTCGGCGCTCGGCTGCAGCCCGAGCTGCGCCTCGTACTCGCCCAGCACCACGATCAGCTTTCAGCGGCCGCCAGACCTCCTCATCTCGAGCCTCTCGATGGACCAGGTCGGCTACGTCGGCGTCCGCTACAACGCCACCGCTCAGGTCGCGAACCAGGGCGGGCGCGCAGCCACCAACACGCTCGTGCGCTACTGGCTCTCGACCGACGCGATGCTCGACCCGATGGTCGACGCGCTGATCGGCGAGACCGCGTCCACCACGTTCCCCCCGTCCTCGACGACCACCATCAACGCTCGCACCGACGCGAAGATCCCCTCGATGTTCCCGGGCGGCATGGTGGTCGCGCCGGGCCCGTACTACGTGCTCTCGAAGGTCGACCCCGACAACACGGCGCCGCCCGAGTCGAACGAGAACAACAACCTCGGCGCGCCCCAGGCCATCACCATCGGGTCGCCGCTGCCTGATCTCATCACCGAGGCCGTCACCGGCCCCATGACCGCCATGCCCGGCGGCACCGTCGCGCTGGGCCGCACGATCCGCAACGCGGGCAACGCGACCTCGGGCACCTTCAAGTACACGTGGTTCATCTCTGAGAACTCGGTCGTCAGCATCTCGGACACCGTGCTCGGCACCCCGCAGCAGGTGTCGGATCTCATGCCGATGGCGACCAGCACGGCGATGGACATGGTCATGCTCCCGTCGTCGCTCCCCGCCGGCCAGTACTGGATCGGCGCCTGCGTGAACTACGACCCGCAGGCGACGCCGCAGTTCGGCGTCACCGAGATCAGCCAGGTCAACAACTGCAACCAGGCCACCCAGTCGATCGTCGTCTCGACCGGCCAGCTGACCATCATCACTCCGGCGGCGCTGCCGGCCGCGGTGCAGCACTCGCCGTACGGCCTGCGGCTCATCGCCGCCGGCGGCAACGGCAGCTACGGCTGGGCGCCGGCCTCGGGCACGACGCTGCCTCCCGGGCTCACGTTCAACTCGAGCGGCGACCTGCAGGGCACGCCGTCGGTCGCGGGCACGTTCAGCTTCGGCGTCACCGTCACCAGCGGCAGCGCGATGCAGATGCAGACGTTCATGCTCACGGTCAACCCCGGCAACATCCCGCTCTCGATCGTCGATCAAGATCTGCCGGCCGCCGAGTTCGGCCGGGCCTACGGCGCCGATCTCGTCGCCGTCGGCGGCAAGCCGCCGTACGTGTGGAAGCTCAAGGCCGACTCGCGGCTCCCCTCGGGGCTCGCGGTCTCGGACGAGGGCGGCATCGAAGGTCGCGCCAACGAGGCCGGCGACTTCAGCTTCGGCGTCGAGGTCACCGACGCGATGATGACCAAGATGCAGAAGGACCTCCGCATCCGCGTGGTGATGCCGAGCTCGATGCACATCGCCACCTCGCGCCTGCGCACCGCCTTCTTGAAGCAGGACTACACCCAGCAGCTCGTCGCGGTCGGTGGGAAGCCTCCGTACACGTGGACGATCCTCAACTTCCAGGCGCTGCCGCAGAACCCCACCGAGAAGCCCGGCGACGCCGGCAACGACTTCCCCATGGGCTTCGGCATCTTCATCGACGACGGCAACCTCGACTACCTGCGCGGCGAGCCGAAGAAGGCCGGCCTCTACGCCGTCACCTTGCGCGCGGTCGACAACGCCAGCGCCGAAGACTTCACCACGCTCTTGCTCAACGTCAGCTACACCGAGCCCATCGCGATCGTGACGACCGCGCTGCCCGACGCCTTCCAGGGCAAGGACTACGGCGTGAAGCTGAGCCACAACCGCGGTCGCGAGTCGACCGGCGTCGAGTTCAGCCTCCCCTGCGTGCAGCAGGCCGTCTCGGCGACGCGCTTCGAGTGCGCTCCGGTCGAGGCGAACCAGAAGCTGCCGCTGGGCCTGTCGCTCAAGTCCGACGGCACGATCAGCGGCGCGACCACCGAGACCGGCGACCAGGACAAGGTCTTTACGTTCCTCGTGAAGGTCGTCGACGACGCCGGCCGGCAAGACGTTCGCAGCCTGTCGATTCGCGTCAGACCCAACACCGCCGCCACGCAAGGAGGAGGGTGCTCTTCGGCCGCCGCCCTCGCACCGCTCATGTTCGCGGCGCTCCTGCTCGTGCTGGCTCGTCGTAAGAGGGCTTCCCTGTGAATCGCATCGTCTTCGGTTGTCTTGGCCTGTTGTTCCTCGCCACCTGCAGCAACGGCAGCAGCGATCTCTGCACGTCGCGGCGCATCGTCTGCGACATGCCCGAGATCTGTGACCCCGATGACGGCGTCTGCAAGTGCGGCGGCCGCGGCGGAGTCGTCTGCCAGGACGGCTTCAAGTGCGAGTCCGAGTCGAACACCTGCAAGTCGACCCGCTGCGCCGGCGTCGACTGCTCGATCAAGCCCGGCACCAGCTGCGACGTCTTCGACGGCGCCTGCAAGTGCGGCGGCACCGGCGGAGCGGTCTGCGCCAACACCGAGACCTGCGACCCGGCCTCGAAGAAGTGCCTGCCCACCATCAACTGCAACGACCGCGCGTGCTCGACCAACCAGACCTGCGACGTGCAGAGCGGCGTGTGCAAGTGCGGCACGACGACCTGCGCTCCCGACCAGTTCTGCGCCATCGGCAACGACACCACGAAGATGTGCACCGCGAGCGTCTGCAACGGCGTGCACTGCGCCGGCGCGAACACCTGCGACACCAACGACGGCTACTGCAAGTGCAACGGCGTGATCTGCCAGAGCGGCGAGGCCTGCGCGTGCCCGCCCGGCTCCGACGGTGGCCAGTGCGCCGACAACCTGCGCGCGTGCCGCACCGGCAGCGCGTGCGCCAGCGTCGCGTGCGACGGCGGCACCACGTGCGATCCCGTCGACGGCCAGTGCAAGTGCGGCGGCCCCGGCGGCCCCGCGTGCGCGTCGAACCAGATCTGCCAGCTCGGCATCAACCCGCAGTGCCAGGGCGGCGCGCAGTGCGTGCTCCCCGACGGCGGCGCCAAGATCTGCACCGGCGGCACCTCGTGCGACCCCGAAGACGGCCGGTGCAAGTGCGGCGGTCGGGGCGGCGCGGTCTGCGCGGCGGCCGACGGCGGCACGCCGGGTGAGGTGTGCGTGTCGACGGCGCTCCAGCAGCAGTGCCGCCGGCCGTGCAGCCCGGTGGCGCCCGACTGCCCGATGCCGTCGCGGTGCTTCTTCGACACGGCCGCCGCGACGCCCGTCGCGTACTGCGCGGTGCCGACCGGCACGCAGCAGGAGGATCAGGCCTGCCAGCAGGCGACGGCGTGCTTCAGCGGCACTCCGCCCCGGCCCATGCACTGCAACGGCCTCGCGCTCGGCACGACCGGCATCTGCCGGCCGTACTGCGACGTGAGCGCCGGAGCCTCGGGTTGCCTCCAGGTGCCGCGCGCGCAGATCTGCTCGCCGATCGCCAACGCTCCCGCGATGTCGAACTACGGCTTCTGCCAGGTGCAGTAGCGAAAAAAGGGGACAGGCTACTTTTTCAGTCGCCTGTCTCTCACCTGTGACGCGGCCCTCTCTGAAAAAGTAGCCTGTCCCCTTTTTTCACTGATATTTGACTCGCCAGTCAACAACAGAGAGGTCTCACGTCATGTCGATTTCGAACCCGTTCACGCCCGAGCACGACGCCTTCCGCAAGACGGTGAAGGCGTGGGTCGAGAAGGAGCTCGCGCCGCACGCCCTCGAGTGGGATCGCGCGGGCATCTTCCCGAAGGAGGTCTTCAAGCAGGCCGGCGAGCTCGGGTTCCTCGGCATCAGCCACGACCCGAAGTACGGCGGCAGCGGCCTCGACTACTGGTACGTGACCGCGTTCACGGAAGAGCTGCTCGGTAGCCGCAACGCGGGCGTCAACATGGCGCTGCTGGTGCAGTCGCAGATGGCGACTCCGATCATCAACGAGATCGGCACCGACGAGCAGAAGCGCGAGTTCCTGGCGCCTGCGCTCGCCGGCGAGAAGATCGCGGCGCTCGGCGTCAGCGAGCCCGGAGCCGGCAGCGACGTCGCGAACCTCAAGACCACCGCGAAGCGCGTCGGCGACGACTACGTCATCAACGGCAGCAAGATGTGGATCACGAACGGCACCCGCGCCGACTTCATCACGCTCGGCGTTCGCACCGGCGACCCGGGCTACGGCGGCATCTCGCTGATCACGTTCCCCACCGACGTGAAGGGCTTCACCGTCAGCAAGAAGCTCGACAAGATCGGCAACCTCTCGTCGGACACCGCGATTCTCTTCTTCGAAGACTGCCGCGTGCCCGCCCGCTACGTGCTCGGCGAAGAGAACGAGGGCTTCTACCACATCATGACGAACTTCCAGGGCGAGCGGCTCACCGCGGCGCTCTGCGCGGTCTCGGGCATGGAGCGCATGGTCGCCGACGCGATTCGCTACGGCCACGAGCGCGAGGCGTTCGGCAAGCCGCTCATCAAGTTCCAGGTGTGGAAGCACAAGTTCGTCGAGCACCTGTCGAACATCGAGGCGGCGAAGCGGCTCACGTACCACGCGGTCGATCTGTTCGACCGCAAAGAGAACCCCGTGAAGGAGATCTCGATGGCGAAGCTGGTCGCCGGCGATCTCGCGCAGAAGGTCGCGTACGACTGCCAGCAGTTCCACGGCGGCATGGGCTACATCGAAGAGACCGACATCGCGCGCGCGTGGCGCGACATTCGCCTCATCACCATCGGCGGCGGCACGAGCGAGATCATGAAGGAGATCATCTCGAAGCTCGTCGGGTTCTAGTAATGATGGCTCGTCGTGAGAGCCCTCGCCCTCGTTCTGCTCGCCTGCGCGTCGTCGGCCCACGCCGACTACATGGATCACTTCGTCGTGCGCGACGACGTGGGCGTGCACAAGGCTCCGTCGCAGGGGCCTGCCGAGCTGCTCGTGATCCCCGTTCAGGTCGCCGGCCACCCGCCGATCGACTTCGACCGGCTGAACCGGTTCTTCACCGACCCCGAGTCCATCGGCTTCGTGAAGTTCATGGAGACCGCCTCGCTCGGTCGCTACAAGCCGCACGTCACCATCGGCCCGCCGCTCTTCTACGCCTCGTGCCCGCTGCCCCCGGCCCAGTTCCCCAACTGCCGGGTGAACCGAGGCGACATCGCGGTCTTCACCGCCGGCATCAACTTCCTGCACGACGCGGTGTACCTGACGAAGCAGAACGGCTTCGACTTCTCGAAGCTCGACGTCAACGGCCGCCGCGGCACCCCCGACGGCTGGGCCGACGGCGTCATGCTCCTCACGAACGTGCCGTTCGGCGGCATCGCGTTTCCCATCGGCTACTACAACCGCGGCGACAACCTCGCCGGCGGCATGGGCGGGCCCCTGATCGTCGACGGCGTGAAGATCGGCCACATCGCCATCGCGGGAGAGAGCGACGAGCACGTGATGGTGCACGAGTTCGGGCACGTGCTCGGCCTCACCGATCTCTACGACGAGAGCGACACGTACCCCGGGCTGCAGTTCTCGGTGATGGGCGCGTGGGGCTACGACGCGAACATCCCCCTCCACGACGCCGAGTCGCGCTTTCGCCTGCGCTGGTCGAACTGGCACCAGGTGCAGGGCCGGCAGCGCGTGAGCATCGGCCCCGCCGAGGCGACCGGCGAGGTGTGGAGGCTCGGCGCCGGCGACGAGTACTTCCTCGTCGAGAACCGCGGGCCCGGCGGCCTGTTCGATCGCGCGTTCACCACCCGCGGCCTCGCCGTCTACCACGTCGATCGCCGCGTGAAGCTCAAGGGCGACGAGGGCAAGTTCCAAGATCGCATTCTCGACTGCGTGAACTGCGACAAGTTTCACCCGTACATCATGAACGTGCAGGGCGACGGCAAGTTCGAGCTGCAGGCGAACAACAAGGCCGAGCCCAACTACGAAGACGATCTGTTCCGCGACGGCGACTCGCTCGGCCCCGATGGCAGCAACCTCGCGCTCTCGGCCGACCACCAGGTCGCGTCGACCCACTGGTACTCGGGCATGCCGTCGGGGCTCGCCATCAGCGGCATCACCGTGCTGTCTACCGGCGCGATCGTCGCCACCCTCGAGGCGCCCGCGGCCGACCAGTGCGGCGATTTGCTGTGCTCCGAGGGCGACTCGTGCGCGCCCGTCACGTGCGAGCACCCCGGCGAGTGGAACGCTGGCGGCTGCGGGTGCGGCAGCTCGGCGGCCGGGCCTCTTGCGCTTGCGCTGCTTGCGCTCGTGCCTCGACGCCGGTGCCGCTCGCGCAACCGCCCCCTCACCCCGTCCCTCTCCCCTACGAGGGGAGAGGGGGCGCGGTTGCGTTCGGCTACGGCTGGTACCTGACGTCGCGCATTACCTGCCAGCCCAGGTACACCCGCTCGACCACGAACGACGAGGCAGGCTCGATCTGCGCGATCGATCGCCGCTGCATCAGCACGTACGACTGTGTCGCCGAGCGCGGCAGCAGCGTCGACGTGATCGAGGCCGGCACCACGAGCGACCCGGTGTCCGGCGCGAAGCATTGGAAGTAGTGAGTCGACGCGGTGTCGATCGTGTAGCCCGTCACCCACAGCGGCTCTGCGCTCGCGGCGGCGTTCCACGTGATCATCAGCGGCTGGCCGCGCGTGAGGGTTCCCACCTGCAGGTCGAGCTGCGCCGGCGACGGCAGCGTCGCGGTGAACGCCGGGAACTGGGTGGAGCCCGGCGCCGAGATCGAGAGCGTCGCTCCGTTCTGGAAGATCGTCTCGAGCCCGCCGTCGAGTGACGACGTGTAGCAGCTGCTCGTCGGCAGCGGCGCCAGCGTGAACGGCCGCGGGCCGCCCGAGACCGAGATGACGCCGACGTTCGTGCAGAAGCCCGAGATGGGCGACGGCGGAAAGGGGCCGCCCGCGTCGTACGCGTACGCCGTGCAGAGCCCTTCCGAGGCCGCGAGCGGCGGTGTCCAGACGAGGCCTCCGTCGGCGCGGAAGAAGCTGAGGCTGGCCGAGGTCGACAGCGAGCTGCCTCCGTCGATCTGAATCGTCTTCGCGTGGAAGGCGGCCAGCTGCATCCACTCCGCAGGCTTGCAGGTGCCGTGGTCCTCGCGGTGCGCGAGCGGGCACTCGAGCCGGCCGCCGGCGTCGGGGGTCCCCGAGTCCGCGCTGCCGCCGGCGGTCGAGCCTCCCGCAGCGGAGCCGCCCGCCGTCGCGCTCGAGCCTCCGCCAGCGCCTCCTGCCGTGGAGCCGAAGCCTCCCGCCCGAGCGCCGCTGCCTCCTGCGTCGGTCGAGGGCAGGGGGCCCGGGCCGCTGCAGGCCCCGAGCGCGAAGATGACGGCGATGGCCCAGCAGGAGCGCATGCGCGATGGACCCGTGGAGGCCGCTGCGTGTGCAGCTTCGCTACTTCTTGAACAGCGCCTCGGCGGCCGAGAGCAGGGCGTCTTTCGAGCCCGCGCCGCCCCGGTCGAGGCCGTCGCCGATCTGGTACAGCTCGCAGAAGTTGGCGCCCTCCTTGTCGCCGGGGACCTCGGCGAAGGGCTCTTTGCATTCTTTCGCGACGGTCTCGTCGTAGTGCCGGCAATGAATGCACGCATGAAGCTCGGCACCGCAGTGGGGGCAGACGTCCCTCCGACCCACCTGGTTGGCGATGATGTCGAGGCGCCGGCCGCACTTCCCACACCCAGGCATGTCGCGGGTATAACACCCGCCACGATGCTGCCCGTACTCCTGCCCATTCTCCTGGCTGCCGACCCCATCGAGCTCACCCAAGACGAGTTCAAGATGTTCCGCCACTACCAGCAGGCGATGGAGGACCCCCGCGTCCAGAAGATCAAGGAAGAGGCGCGCCCCGCCGCCATCGCGAAGGACGCCAAGTTCAAGCTGAAGGACATGCAGAACGCGATCTCTCGCGCCGAAGCCGCCGGCGACTTCAAGGCCAAGTGCGAGGGCAACATCAAGGAAGCCGTCTCGAAGGGCGACCTCAGCGGCCGCATCGGCAAGGTCGAGGTCGACACCACCGAGCCCCACGCCGTCGCGTACGTGCAGTGGCTCAACGAGTCGCCCGACAAGCTCGCGTACGAGGCGACGATGATCGCCGCGAGCACCCACGGCGCCTGCCCGATCTTGTCGACGATTCAGGTCTGGGCGCAGGACAAGGCGGCCCCCAAGGTGCGCGTGTTTCAGGCGCTCATCTCGTCGAGCGCGGCCGCGAAGATCAACGCCGAGAAGGCGAAGGACTTCGCTCAGACCCGCTACATCCGCCTGTTCGAGAAGGTGAAGAGCGTGGCGAACGGCGATGATCTGTCGGCCGAGTCGGGCACGCCGACGGCCTCCGGCGGGGGCTGATGGCCCACAAGCCGTACAAGCCGAAGGATCACTTCTTCAAGAAGGCGCACGACCAGGGCCTGCGCGCGCGCTCGGCCTTCAAGATCGACGAGATCGCGCGGCGCTTCTCGCTGTTCCGCAAAGGCAACGTCGTGCTCGACCTGGGTGCCGCGCCCGGCGGCTTCCTGCAGATCATCGCCGACGAGGTCGGTGACAAGGGCGCCGTCGTCGGCGTCGACGTCGTGCCGATTCGCCCGCTGGGCCGCGCGAACGTGAAGACCGCCGTGCTCGACGTGCTCGCCGACGACTTCGATCAGAAGCTCGCCGAGCTCCACACCGGAGCGTTCGACTCGGTCGTCTCGGATCTCGCGCCGAAGACCAGCGGCATTCGCTCGACCGACGAAGCGCGCAGCCTGCGCCTCGCCGGCAAGGCCCTCGACGTCGCGCGCGCGCGCGGCAAGCCGGGCGGGGCCTTCGTCGCGAAGCTGTTCATGGGCGGCGACTTCGAGCAGTTCCGCGACGAGGTTCGGGCCGCGTACGACGACGTGAAGGTGGTGCGACCCGAGGCGACGCGCGGAGGCAGCGTCGAGGTCTACCTCGTGGGGCTCAAGCGCCGGGCTACTCCTTCGGGCACGTGATGGTCATCGCGATCGGCTTGCCCGGCTCGCTCACGTACTGAAGCTGCAGCTTCTTGCCCGGCGCGCACCGGCGCGCCTTCACCTTCTCGCGGATCTCGCCCTGGCACCGAACCGTCGTGCCGGCGGAGTCGTGCTCGACCACCACGGCGCCCGCATCGTCGAGCAGCTTGCAGTGCGTGAGCTTCGTGCCGGCGTCGGCTGCGAGCAGCGCGAGCGCGAACAGAAACGTCACTCTTTCGCCGCTCGGTCGCAGGACTCTCGAGGCATCGGTCGACTCTCACGAAGCGCGGGCAACGGAACGAGTCTGCCTCGCTTCGTCGTCTGAACGGTACGGAAAGGTGCCTATGCTGCCGACCCTCATGCTCCCTCTGATTGCGGTGGTTCTGACCCAGACCCCGTCGAGCTGGGCCGAGATCGACAAGCTCGTGAACGAGCAGAAGCTCGAGGCCGCGGCGAAGGCGGTCGACGTGAGGCTCGCGGCGGCGAAGAAGGGCACCGACGACGCCGAGCTCGCGCGGGCGCTGCTCAAGCGCACGCAGCTGCGCATCGGCCTCGGCGGCTACGAGACCGCCGTGAAGGAGCTCAAGGCCGAAGGCTGGCCCAAGACGCTGCTGCCGCGCTCGGCGGTGCAGCTCTATTACGCGAACGCGCTCATCCGCTACGTGAACGCGTACTCGTGGGAGATCCGCCAGCGCGAGCGCGTCGACACGAAGGGCGAGGTCGACCTGAAGGCGTGGACGGCCGACCAGCTCTGGCTCGAGGCGCAGAAGGCCTACGAAGAGGTGTGGAAGCAGCGCGAGGAGCTCGGCGCCCAGCCGCTCGGCGCTCTGAAGGAATACCTCGTCCCCAACGACTACCCGAAGGGCGTGCGCGACACGCTGCGCGACGCGCTCACCTACCTGCGCACCGACGCGACCGAGAACACGACGAGCTGGACCCCCGAGCAGCACAACGAGCTCTACCGCCTCGACTTCAAGGCGCTCGTGAAGGGCGACCCGGCGGCTTCGGCGAAGCTGAACCTCGCCGACCCGAGCGTGCACCCGCTGCAGCGGGCGGGCGCGATGTACGACGACCTCGAGGCGTGGCACGCGAAGGCCGGCCGCCGCGAGGCCGCGCTCAACGCCCGCATGGAGCGCCTCGCCGCCCTGCGCAACCACTTCACGCTCGAAGACGAGCGCGCCGCCATCGCCGCCGAGCTCGAGTCGCGGCTCGCCGCCGTGAAGGATCTCGCGTGGTCGGCCGCGGCCCGCGGGCTGCTCGGCGAGTGGGTGCGCGACGCCGGCGACAACGTGCGCGCGCGCAGCATCGCGCTCGAGGGCGCGAAGGCGTTCCCGGGCTCGTTCGGCGGCCAGCGCTGCGAGCACCTCGTGAAGTCGATCGAGGCGCCCGACTACGTGCTCGCCGGCATGCAGTCGGACGGCGTCGAGCGCCGCTCGCTCGAGCTCACCGCGCGCAACCTCGGCCGCGTCTACTTCCGCGCGTGGCGCGTCGACGTCGACTCGCTCTTGACCCGCTCGGAGTACGCGCTGCTGCCGCAAGACGAAGAGGTGCGGCGGCTCATCGCAGGCCAGGCTCCGGTCGCGAAGTGGTCGGTGAGCCTGCCGCCGACGCCCGACTACAGGAGCCACCGTACGAGCGTGGTGCCTCCGCTGCGCGACGCGGGCCTCTACATGGTCGCGGCCTCGGCGCGCGAAGACTTCGTCGACGACGCGAACCGCATCGTGGCGCAGGCGCTGCTCATCACGAAGCTCGTGATGACGGTGCGGCAGCAGTACATCGACGGCACGGTCGAGGCGCTCGTGGTCGACGGCAACTCGGGCGAGCCGCTGCCGGGGGTCGACGTCGATCTGTGGAGCTTCGAGTACGGCAAGCCGCGCAAGCGCGTCGAGTCGCAGCGCACCGACGCGTCGGGCGGCGTGAAGTTTCTGGCGAAGGGGCACGAGAACAAGAACCACTTCGTCGTCGCGCACTCGGGCGCCGAGTGGGCGCTCGATCGGCAGAGCCTCTACTTCACGGTGCCGAACAAGTACGAGGTGAACGCGGCGATGATCTACACCGACCGCTCGGTCTATCGGCCACAGCAGAAGGTGTTCTGGAAGGCGATCGCCTACCACGCGTCGGCCGACCGCAAGGCGTTCAACGCGGTGCCGAACACCGAGGTCGCGGTGAGCCTGATGGACGCGAACCACCAGGCCGTCGAGACGCGCACGGTGAAGACGAACGCGTTCGGCTCGGTCGCCGGCGAGTTCGTGATCCCCACCGGCCGCCTGCTGGGCAGCTGGAGCATCGCGGTGCGGGGCTCCAACGCGTACCTGCGCGTCGAGGAGTACAAGCGGCCGACCTTCGAGGTCTCGTTCAAGGACACCGGCGCGGCGCTGCGCCTGAACTCGCCCGTCACGCTGAAGGGCGAGGCGCGCTACTACTTCGGGCTGCCGGTCACCGCCGGCCAGGTGCGGTGGCGGGTGATGCGCACGCCGCAGTACCCGTGGTGGTTCTGGGAGTGGGGCTGGTCGCCTCCGCCGGCGCGCAGCCAGGTGGTCGCGGCGGGCACCGCGAAGCTGCAGGCCGACGGCACGTTCGAGCTGGGCTTCAAGCCCGAGGCCGACCCGAAGCTCGACGCGTCGGTGACGTACCGCTACGAGGCGAGCGCCGACGTGACCGACGAGGGCGGCGAGACCCGCTCGGCGAGCAAGGGTGTGCGGCTCGGCGCGGTCGCGATCGAGGCGCGGGCGTCGCTGAACGAGGGCTTCGTGCTCGAGAACACCGAGTCGGAGCTCGTCGTGAAGCGCACCGATCTCGACGGCAACGGTCGGGCCGGGAAGGGCACGTACCGCCTGGTGACGATCGCGCAGCCGGACAAGGTGAAGTTGCCCGCCGACGAGCCGTTCGTGCAGCGGCCGGGCGCGAAGAAGGACCCGGTCGAGACCGAGGGCGACAAGCTGCGGCCGCGCTGGGCGGCCGGCTACTCGCCGTACGTGACGATGCGTAACTGGGCCGACGGGGCCGAGCAGTGGCGTGGCGAGCTGCAGCACGCGGCGAACGGCGAGGCGAAGGTGGCGCTGCCGAAGCTGCCCGCCGGCGCGTACCGCCTGCGCTACGAGACGAAAGACGAGTACGGCGCGAGGTTCGAGACGTCGACCGACTTCGTCGTCGGAGGCCGCACCTTCCCGCTGAAGGTGCCGGGGCTGCTCAGGCTGCAGACCTCGGTCGTGAAGGTCGGCGGCACCGCGCGCTTCCTGCTCGGCGGGGTCGACGGCCAGCCGATCGTGTTCGAGATCTTCAAAGACGACCGGCGGGTCGAGCGGCGCGTGCTGCACTCGGGCCGCGACTCGGCGGTGCTCGAGCTGCCGGTGACGGCCGACGATCGCGGCGGGTACTCGGTCTCGGTGCAGATCGTGCGCGACTACCAGGTGATTCAGCTGACCGACGCGGTGCACGTGCCGCGCGACGACAAAGAGCTGAAGGTCGAGTTCGCGACGATGCGCGACACGCTGCGGCCCGGCACGAAAGAGACGTTCAAGGTCACGGTGAAGGGCCAGGCCTCGAAGCTCGAGCCGGGCGCCGCCGAGGTGCTCGCGTACATGTACGATCAGGCGCTCGATCTCTTCGGGCCGCACAACCCGCCGTCGGCGCTGGCGCTGTACCCGGGGCGCGCAGGCATGCCGTACTCGATGTTCACGGTCGGGCAGGCCGAGGTCGAGTGGGTGTCGCGCCAGCCGTGGTTCTCGCTGCCGAACTACCCGAGCCTGCGGGAGGACCAGCTCAAGTTCTACGACGAGTACGGCATCGGAGGGCCCGGCTACCGGGGTGGGCGGAATCGGCTGCTGCAGAAGGCGATGCGGCAGGACTTCGACGGCGCTCCGATGGCCGACTCGAGTCGTGAGGTCGACGCGCTCGCGGCGGCGCCCGCGGCCCCGCCGCCTCCACCTGCGGCGCGGGCCGCAGCGCAGCCGGCCGAGCCGGCTCCGGCGACGACCGAGAGCGACGCGCGCGGGCTCTTCGCGGGGAAGGCGAACAACGAGGCGCCGGCCGCCGCGGCGGTCGAGGTGCGGTCGAACTTCTCGGAGACCGCCTTCTTCAAGCCGAACCTGATCCCCGACGCGAGCGGAGCGGTGACGTTCGAGTTCCAGGTGCCCGACTCGGTGACGGCGTGGAACGTCTGGGCTCACGCGGTGACGAAGGATCTGCGCGGCGGCTCGGTGAAGGCGACCACGCGCTCGGTGAAAGATCTGATGGTGCGGCCGTACCTGCCGCGGTTCCTGCGCGAGGGCGATCAGGCGCTCCTGAAGGTGGTGGTGAACAACGCGTCGGCGAAGGACCTGAGCGGCGAGCTGCGCCTCGAGATCTTCGACCCCGAGACGAACCAGAGCCTCATGAAGGAGTTCGGCGTCACGGCGACCGCTCCGCAGGGCTTCAGCGTGAAGGCGGGGGGCAGCACGAACCTGTCGTTCACGATGACGGCGCCGAAGCGGGTGGGGCAAGCGGCCTTCCGCGTGATCGCGAAGAGCGGCGACTTCTCGGACGGCGAGCTGCGGACGGTGCCGCTGTTGCCGTCGCGCATGCACCTGGTGCAGTCGAAGTTCGCGACGCTGCGCGACAGAGACTCGCGCACGCTGACCTTCGACGATCTCGCGAAGAACGACGACCCGACTCGCATCAACGAGCAGCTCGTGGTGACCGTCGACGCGCAGCTGTTCTTCACGGTGCTGCAGGCGCTGCCGTACCTGACGCGGTACCCGTACGAGTGCACCGAGCAGACGCTGAACCGGTTCGTGTCGACGGGCATCGTGACGTCGGTGTTCCGCGATCACCCTGCGGTCGCGAAGATGGCGGCGAAGTTCGCCAAGCGCGACACGCCGCTCGAGACGTTCGACAGCCTCGACCCGAATCGGAAGATCGCGCTCGAGGAGGCTCCGTGGCTGGAGCTCGCGAAGGGCGGCAAGAACGCGGGCGACCAATACATCGACGTGCTCGACCCGAAGGTGGCGGCCGCCGAGAGGGCGTCGGCGCTGGCGAAGCTGCGCAAGGCCCAGCTGCCGAACGGCGCCTTCCCGTGGTTCCCCGGTGGGCCGCCGTCGCCGTACATCTCGCTGTACATCTTGCACGGGCTCGCGAAGGCGGCCGAGTTCAAGGTCGACGTGCCGCGCGACGTGGTGCAGCGGGCGTGGGCGTACGTGGCGAGTGAGTACCGCGGCCCGTGGCGCTCGTGCATGCAGCTCGACGGCTGCTGGGAGATGATCACGTTCTTGAACTACGTGGCGTCGGCGTTCCCCGACGCGTCGTGGCTCGGCGGAGCGCTGTCGGACGCGGAGCGCGAAGAGATGCTCGCGTTCAGCTTCAAGCACTGGAAGCAGCACTCGCCATACCTGAAGGGCTACCTGGCGCTGACGCTGAAGCGGGCGAAGCGCGACGCCGACGCGAAGCTGGTGTTCGACAGCGTGATGGACTCGGCGAAGACGACGAAAGACGAGGGCACGTACTGGGCGCCCGAGGACCGCTCGTGGCTCTGGTACAACGACTCGATCGAGACGCACGCGTTCGCGCTGCGCGCGCTGACCGAGCTCTCGCCGAAGGACTCGCGCCGCGACGGGCTGGTGCAGTGGCTGTTGCTGAACAAGAAGCTGAACCAGTGGAAGTCGACGCGCGCGACCGCCGAGGTGATCTACGCGCTCGTGAAGTACATGGAGGCCGACAAGTCGCTGGGCGCGCGCGAGGAGTCGATCGTCGAGGTCGGGCCCGTGAAGAAGACGTGGGTGTTCCTGCCCGACGAGTACACGGGGAAGAAGAACCAGCTGGTGATCCCGGGGCCCGAGGTGACTCCGGCGATGTCGAGCGTGAAGGTGTCGAAGTCGACGAAGGGCTTTCAGTTCGCGTCAGCGACCTGGCACTTCTCGACCGACCAGCTGCCGAAGGAGGGGAAGGGCGACCTGTTCTCGGTGTCGCGCACGTACTTCAAGCGCGAGAAGGGCCCGAAGGACGTCGTGCTGAAGCCGCTCGCCGACGGCGCGAAGATCGAGGTCGGCGACGAGCTCGAGGTGCAGCTGTCGATTCGCTCGCGGGCGCCTGCCGAGTACGTGCACCTGAAGGACCCGCGCGGCGCCGGCTTCGAGCCCGAGGGCGCGGTGTCGAAGTACAAGTGGAACCTGGGGCTCGGCTGGTACGAGGAGTACCGCGACTCGTCGACGAACTTCTTCTTCGACTCGGTGCCGGTAGGCGAGTTCTCGTTCAAGTACCGGGTGCGGGCGTCGATGGCGGGCACGTTCCGCGTGGGGCCGGCGGTGATGCAGTCGATGTACGCGCCGGAGTTCACCGCGTACTCGGCGGGGCACGTCGTGCCGGTGGCGGCGTCGGGGCAGTGAGCGCCGAGCGGGTGTGACGCGGCCGGCCTCGCCCGGGTTCAGCCCCTCGCGCCTGCGTCGTGGGTGCTGGCGCGCGGGCGCTGGCGTCTCGATTGCTGCGTCGCGGCAGTGAGCCCCGAGCGGCTGTGAAGTGACGGGCCCGTGCCTGGGCCTGGACCATTGGCGGGCAGCCTGGCTGGTTCAGCTCCTGGCGCCTGCGTCGTGGGTGCTCGCATGCGGGTGCCGGCGTCTCGGCAGACGCGGATGCGACGGTCGGCCCCTGGGGCGCCGCCGAGGTCGGGGCGCGCCTGATGATGGGGCCGAGCGTGCCGGCGTCTCGCGCTGAGCCTGATGGAGCGGACTCGTGGAGCACGGCGTGACCCGCGGTGATGCCGCGCCGGACGAGCGCGCTCGGGCGTTCAATCACGCTCGTCGAGTCAGGCCAACCGGGCTCGGTGTCCCGAGCCGGATGTCCAGACGTCGAATGCTACATAGATCTTAGTAGCAACTGACGTCTGGACATCGACGGCGCGTCACGCTCGCCGGGTCAGCCAACCGGGGCTCGGTGTCCCGAGCCGGATGTCCGGACGTCGAATGCTACATAGATCTTAGTAGCAACTGACGTCCGGACATCGACGGCGCGCCACCGACTACCGTCGGCTCTGACGTCACGCTCGCCGGTCAGCCAACCGGGGCTCGGTGTCCCGAGCCGGATGTCCAGACGTCGAATGCTACATAGATCTTAGTAGCAACTGACGCCTGGACATCGACCGCGGCCCACCGCCGCCGGACCCACGTCTCGCGCACGAAGTGGTGACCGGGTCTTCCGCGGAGAGCTGCTCCGTGTCGGGTTCAACGACGCCGATGGGTGTGAGGTCGGCCCGAGCCTCGGGGGGTGCGCGTGAGGGCTGCGTCAGACCGCCGCCGTTTCCACGTTGGCCGGCGCTCCCACGAGACGGCCGGCACCGAGCCACAGGTGGTGGAGCCGCTCCATTCCGAGTCGATGGCTCTGGCCACGGTTCCCCGGCGGCGGAGCCGAACGCCTCCACGAACGTTGCACTTGCCGAGGCGGGCCGGGGTCCTGTATCCGCCTCGTCATGATCGACACACACTACGGGAAAGGGCTGGCCGGGCTCCTCGTGGGAGGGCTGCTCGCCCTCACCGGGCTGGTCGCCCTGTTCGTGTGCATCATGAACGTCGCGGGCGAGAACCCGGTCAGCGGGCTGGCCTCGGGCACGCTCGCGATGGTGCTGGTCGGCAGCGGCTCGGACGTCATCTTCCGCGCGTTCAACGGCACGACGGCCGTGAGCGCCTTCCGAGCGACGGTCGGGCTCGTGTTCTCGGTGGTGCTGCTCGTCGCGGTCACGCTCGGCGCGCTCGAAGGCGCGCTGCCCGTCGCGCTGGCGGCCGGCGTCGTCGTGCTCAGCGCAGCGGCTGCCTGGCGCTGCGCGAAGGTCGCCGGCCTGGTCGGCTCACCGGCCTGAAGCTCGGCGCGCTCGAAGGCGCGCTGCCGGTCGCGCTGGCGGCCGGCGTCCTCGTGCTCAGCGCAATCGCTGCCTGGCGCTGCGCGAAGGTCGCTGGCCTCGTCGGCTCACCGGCCTGAAGCTCAGGCCTCGGCAGCCTTCGCAGTCGCCTCGTCCTTCGCCGCATGATCGAGCTCCATCGCGCGCCGGCGCGTCAGCTCGACGAGCGTTCTCACCCCGATGCCGGTCGCACCGCGCCCGTAGTACCCGCGCTCCTTGGGAGACTGGGACGGCCCGGCGATGTCGAGGTGCACCCACGGCGTGTCGCCGACGAACTCTTTCAGGAACAGCGCTGCGTTGATCGCGCCGCCCCAGCGCTCGCCGGCGTTCTTCATGTCGGCGATCTCGCTCTTCAGCGCGTCGCGCTGCAGCTCGGTCACGGGCATGCGCCAGAGCTCTTCGCCCGCGTTGCGCGCCGCCTCGAGCACCGCCCACACCGCCTGGTCGTCGTCACCGAACGCGCCGGCGATGTAGTTGCCGAGCGCGATCATGCACGCGCCCGTCAGCGTCGCGAGATCGACGATCATCGCCGGCTTCATCTCGTTCGCCCACGCGAGCACGTCGCCGAGCACGAGCCGCCCCTCGGCGTCGGTGTTCGTGATCTCGACGGTCTTGCCGAGCCGCGACACCAGCACGTCGCCGGGCCGGTACGCCGTGCCGCTCGGCATGTTCTCGCAGGCGCCCATGTACGCGTGCACCGGGAAGGGCGGCTTCAGCGACGCGATGACGCGCATCGCTCCGAGCACAGCGGCCGAGCCGGCCATGTCGGTCTTCATGTCCACCATGCCCTCGGCCGTCTTCAGCGACAGACCGCCCGAGTCGAACGTGATCGCCTTGCCCACCAGCGCGAGCGGAGCCCGCTTCGCCCCTTCGGGATCTTCAGGCACCCACGAGAGGTGAATCAGCTTGGGCTCCTCGACGCTGCCCTGCGTGACGCCGAGGAACATGCCCATCTTCAGCTTCTCGATGTCCTTGCGGCCGAGCACCTCGATGTGCAGCCCCGCCTCGCTCGCCATCTTCTTCGCCTGATCGGCCAGCGCCGTCGGCGTCAGCGAGCCCGCCGGCTCGTTCGTCAGATCGCGCGCCCAGTTCGTCGCCTCGCTCACGCGCTTGCCGAGCGCGATGGCCGCCTCGAGCGCACGGTCTTTCTTCACGCCCTCGGGCAGCACCAGCGCCACCTTCTCGACCCGCGGCGCGGCCTTCTCTTCCTTGTTCGTCGTGCGCCAGCGGTCGAAGCGGTAGCCGCCCAGCTCGAAGCCCTCGACGATCGCCCGCACGCCCGCCTCGGTCTCGCGCAGCACCGGCACCGCCACCACCGCCGCCTTCGCGCGCAGCTTGTTCGCCGCCTTCACCGCCCGGCCCATCGCGAGCCGCAGCACCTCGGCGCTGAACTTCGCGCGCGGGCCCAGGCCCACCAGCAGCACCCGCGGAGCCCCCAGCTTGCCGTGCGTGTGCAGCGACAGCATCTGCTCGCCCTTGCCCTTGAACCCCTCTTGAGCGGCCGTCTTCAGCAAGAGCCCCTTGAGCTTCTTGTCGGCGCTCGTCAGCGCGGCGGCCTGCTTCTTCTTGTCGGACAGCTCGTTGTCGAAGACGGGGATGATGAGCACGTCGGCCTTGGCGCGCGCCGAATCTCCCCCGGCAAAGGTGAAGTTCATGGGTGCGGACCTTACAAGAAAGGTAAGGTCCGTCTACCGCCGTCTCGTGCCCGCCATCCTGTCCTCACTCACCGCCGTCGAGCGACTGGCAGCCCACGCGAGCGTGCTGCCCCCCGAGTTCGCGCGCGCCCTCGGCGAAGACCTCGAGTACGCCCGCTTCGGCGCCGCGCTGCCCGAGCTGCCCTGGTTCGGCGGCTGGTCGCACGGCCTGCAGGCGTGGTTCGGCCGAGGCGAAGCCCCTCGCTTCACCCGGCTCTTTCGCGAGCGCGCCCCCGTCGCCTTCGGCCTGAAAGCCGCCGAGCTCGTCGCCAACGGCGCCCTCGTCGGCACCGACGCCGGCCTCGCGTTTCTCGCCGGCCACTTCACCCAGCTCGCGGTCTTGCGGGCGCTCGAGCCCATGGTGCAGCGCCTCGCCATCGCGAGCAAGGCGCCGAAAGAGACCGTCGAGGCCGCCCGCGGCCGCGTCGAGTGGGTGCAGTCGCTCTTCCTCATGCAGGAGCTCCACGGCAGCCCCCTCGTCGGCACCTCGGCCGTGCGCACGAAGCTCCAGATTCGCAAAGACTCGGGCCCCAAGGGCATCGGCCGCGGCCTCTACGAGCTCATTCGCGTGGCCTCGAACGACGCCGTCGGCGAGGCGCCCTCGAAGCTCGAGGTCGACGGGTGGATGCGCGGGCTCTACCTCTTCTCGCTCGCGCTCGGCTCGCCGCTCGGCAAGCTGAAGGGCGTCAACGGCACCGGCGGGCGCGAGCTCTACCGAGGCCCCGACGTCGACGTCTGGTCGGCCGTCGAGAGCGCGCTCGATACCACGCGCCGCGCCCTGACCGTGCTCGGCGGCCTCATTCGGCGCAACAGCTTCACCCCACGCTCGCGCGCCAAGGTGCTCGAGCTGTTGCCCGAGGGGCCGCCCGACGTGCCGACCCCCGAGAGAAGAGCGCCGATCGCCGACGAGGGCGACGTGAGCAGCCCGCCCGCGCCCGTCGAAGAGTAGCCGCCGCGCCGTCGCTACGGCACCGTCAGGTCTTGCACCACGTTCTGCGTGCCGACCGGCAGGTTCACCTGGGGCGGCTGCGCCGCGAACGGGTTGATCACCCACGCGAGCGAGTCGGTCAGCGGGTTCGAGGCGCTGTTGGTGCTCACGAACGCGCGAATCGCGAACGTCACGTTCGGCCGCAGCGCCTGGCCCGCGTAGTTGCCCGCGTAGCCGCCCATCAGCTTGCCGTCCGGCGCGAACACCGCCGGCATCAAGATCGCCTGAATGCCCTCGGTGAGCGAGCTGTGCCGCGCCGCGACGACGCCGTACACCACGCCGAGCGCGGGCGCCGCCGCCGGCGTGTGCGAGACCGTGCCCGACAGCGAGACCGGCCCGAACGCGAAGTCCTGCGTCTCTTCGCCGCCCGCCGTGCAGTTCACGGGCTTGAGCGGGTTCGCGATGAAGTTCATGGCGAGGCCTCCGGCGCCGAAGCCGACCAGCGCCGGCGCCAGCACGTAGCGCCCCGGCTTCAGGTCGGTGAGCACGTACGGGTACTCGGTGTCGGTCGCGTTCGTGAAGATCTGATAGCCGGCCTGCAGCAGCGTGAGCAGGTTCTGCGGGTCGAAGCCGCCGAGGAAGTTGTCGGGCGACAGCGCCGAGATGCGCAGCTGCGTGCCGAACATCGGGTCGGGCAGCTTGATCTTCCCCTTGATGGTGCAGAAGTCGGGCGCCGACGCGCCCAGGTACAGCTTCACGTTCTCGTACGAGGCCTTGTACGGGTCATTGAGATCGATCTGCAGCGACACCTGCGGCGACTGAAAGTCGATCACGGGGATCAGCGCGCCGTCGTCGTTGCGATCCATCAGGGCCACCAGCTGGTGCGTGCCCGACTGCACGCCCTCGAACAGGAAGGGGATCTCTTTGGGCTCCGTCGCCTTCGGCAGGTTCTTCAGGTCGAAGTTGCGCGCGACGCCGATCGCCTTGCCGACCGCGAACGAGCCCACCACCACCACGCCGCTGATCGTGCCCTTCGGGCCGCCCGCCCGAGTCCACGTCTCGGTGTGCAGCGCCTCGTCTTTGCCCTCGTCGCTCGCGAACCACTTCACCGTCGTCGTCGCCTTGAGGATGAGCTCGAACGGCGCCTCGGCCGTCGTGCGCGTCGCCGTCGTCGTCTGCGGGTCGCTGCCGTCGGTCGTCAGGTAGATCGTCGCCGGCCGATCGGTCGTGAAGATGAGCTTGATGTCGCCGTTGAAGACGCCCGGCGGCGGGCTCACCTTCGACACCGGCGGCGCCAGCGTCGCGTTCGGGTTGAACTTCAGCGGAAGAGGGCCTCCGCCGCAGGCGAAGATCACCGACGACAGGGCCGCAACGAGGGGCAGGGCGCGCATTTTCGGGCGCATCAAGCTCCTTCCCGATACCGGAGTCAAACCGCCGCCGGCTCAGCCCTTCTTGCGGCTCTCGTGCGTCAAGAGCGGCGAGAAGAAGCAGTCTTTCTTCGTGTACTCGTCGAACGAGAACGCGAAGCGATAGCTCGCCGCCGCCCGCTGGTTGCAGTCGGTGCGCTCGCAGAACCGGCAGCTCGAGCCGATCGGCACCGCGTCGCGCCGCAGGTCGGTCGTCGGCAGCCCGTACGCGAGGTACTTCGCGTTCTCGGCGTGTGTGCCCAGGCCGATCGAGTACGCCGTGCCGCGCACGATCGAGCCCTCGAACGGCTGCAGCTGCACGCGCGCGAAGTCGAAGTACGTCGTGCCGTCGGGCATCTGCGAGTACTGCCGCGTGATCTGCGAGGGGTTCAAGAACGCGAGGTGCACCGCCCACTTCCCGCACGAGCCGCCGCCGCTCGCGAACTTGAACCCGGTGCCGCTGTACCGCTTCGAGATGTTCCCCGCGATGTCGGTGCGCAGGAAGTGAAACGGCAGCCCCGAGCGCTTCGGGTCCGACAGGTTGCACACGCGGTGCGCGACCGTCTCGTACGTGCAGCCGAACTCGTACGTCAAAAGCTCGATGTCGTAGCGCGTGCGCTGCACGGCGTCGAAGAACGGCCCGTACGGCAGCATCAGCGCGCCCGCGAAGTAGTTCGCGAGGTTCACCTTGATGAGCCGCGGAGTCTCGGCGTGCCGCGTGCGCCCCTCGACGATGCGCTCGATGAGCCTCGCCTTGTCGATGACGAGCAGGCCGATCGACGACGCCAGCTGGAACTTGAGCGGCTGCTCGGTCAGCGTCGGCGAGACCACGAGCCGCTTCGCCTCTTGATCGAGGCGCCGCACCACCGAGCTGCCGCTGCCCGACTCTTCGAACGCCGTCGAGTAGCCGAAGCGATCGCGCAGCATGGTGATGAGCTGGTCCGACAGCACCACCCGGCCCAGCTTGAACTCCTGCCGCAGCCCCTCGGCCTCGGCCTCGAGCTCGGGGAAGTAGTTCTTGTTCCGCTCGAGGAAGTCAGAGACCTCGTCGAACGGCGAGTAGTCGAACCGCGGCCCTTGATCGCCACCCGAGCGCGCCCGGTCAGACGTGTTCAGCTGCGCCATCACGTTCTCGAGCTGCGTGCGCGTGTTCTTGTACAGGTTGAACAGCGCCGCGACCGTGCCCGCAAGGCGCGGCTCGGCCGACAGCGACTGCAGCGACTCGGGGTCGAGGTCGAGCGTCTTCAGCAGCGGGTCTTGCAGCAGCTGCGCGAGGGTCTCGTCGACGCGCCCCTCGGACAGCTGCGTCATGAAGCTCTCGGGGTCGACCTGGAAGTAGCGGAGCGCCTTCCACAGCAGCGGAAACGGGGTGACGCGCTTGCCCTTCTCGATCAGGTTCAAATACGCGGGGCTGACTCCGAGCTCGCGCGCGGCGTCGGCCTGCTTCACGCTGCGCTGCAGCCGCAGCGCGCGGAGCCGGGCACCGATGTTCGCGTTGAGCGCGTTCTCGTTCATCGCTGAAGGGCCGTATAACACCGACCATGTCGACGCCTGTGCGGCGAAGCGAGCTCGTGTGCCCCGGGCACTCGATGAAGATGATGACGAAGGCGGCGGCCTCGGCGGCCGACGAGGTGATCTTCGATCTCGAAGACGCCTGTCCTCCGGCGAAGAAGGTCGAGGCGCGCTCGCTCGTCGCCGAGGCCCTCGAGAAGCTCGAGTTCACCGGCGGCAAGGTGCGCGCCTACCGCATCAACGCCGTCGGCACCCCGTGGTGGAAGGAAGATCTCACCGTCGCCTCGCGCGCGCAGGTCGTCGTGGTGCCGAAGGTGCGCTCGGCCGACGAGGTGCGCATGGTCGCCGAGCTCTTGCCCGACGGCGTCGAGCTCGAGGTGCTCATCGAGTCGGCCGCCGGCCTGCTCAAGGCGTACGAGATCGCCCAGGTGACCGGCGTCGCCTCGCTCATCTTCGGAGTCGCCGACTTCGCCGCCGACCTCGGCGCCCGCGACTTCCGCGACGAAGACTTCGCCTACGCCCGCTCGCAGCTGCTCGTCGCCGCCCGCGCCGCCGGCGTGCAGGCCATCGACAGCGTGACCGTGCAGTACCAGGACCCGGGCGCCACCGCCCGCGACGCCCAGCGCTCGGCGCGCATGGGCTACGACGGCAAGTGGGCGATTCACCCCTCGCAGCTCGACCCGATTCACGCCGCGTTCACGCCCACGCCCGACGAGATCTTCGCGGCCCAGCGCGTCGTCGCCGCCTACGACGCCGCAGGGCAGGGCGCCATCGAGCTCGACGGTGAGATGGTCGACCAGGCCACCATCGCGGTCGCCCAGAAGCGCCTCGAGCTGGCGCGGCGGGCAGGGCTCATCACTTGACGTGGGAGCAGGGCCCCGTGCTCGAGAAGACCGAGCAGTACGAGGCCCGCCTCGTGCGCAAGAACCACCTGCCCGGCACGCGGTTCACCGGTGACCCCGGCCTCCTCGCGCGGGCGGCCCAGCTGCGCCGCGCCGGCGCCCCCTGGCTGAGCGTGCTCGACGCCGGCGACGGCTGGCTCGTCACCGAGCTCGACCTCTCGATCGGCGTCGAAGAGATCGGCAGGGTGCTCGAAGAGAACGGCGGCGAGCCGCCCGCGCCGCTCGCGCCCCAGGTGGTCGCCGCCGCCGGCCGCGTGATGAGCGTGGCGATGCAGGCCGGCCGCGACCCGCGGTGCATTCGCTTCGACTGGCGCGGCGCCTTGCGGCTGAGGCCCGTCGCGCCGCCCGGCGGCGGGCTCGCCGAAGCCCTGCTGCGGCTCTCGCCCGCCGCGTCGAGCCCGTCGGCCGCCGAGTGGGACGAGACGCGCGTCACCGCCTTCGTGATGGGCTGGCTCGGCGCCGTGTTCCCCCACCTGCAGGTGAACCACCAGGAGCGCGAGGCGTGGGTCGAGACGACGTTGCCCCCTGCGCTCGAAGAGCCCCTCGTCGCCGACCTCGACGACCCCGGCGCGTGGCGGCTGGTCTCCGACGCGCTCCTCGAGCAGGGCCACCCTCGAGGGGCGCTCATGGCGCTCCAGCTCGCCGCCACCGACACGGCGGCCGTGCGCGCTCACCTGCGCCGCCACCCGTGGCTCTTGCCGATGGCCGGCCCCTCGCTGCGCCTCGTGCTCGAGCGCGGCTTCGTCGCGCGGCTGCACGTCGTCGAGCCCTCGCTCGCGGCGCTGCCGGCGCTGAAGCTGCTCCTCGCGCACCCAGCGCTGCGCTTCCTGAGATCGATTCACTTCGAGGTGTCTGCGAACGAGCTGCCGCCGTTCTTGCGCGCGGTCGAGGCGGTCGGGCACCGCTCGGTGCGAGAGCTCGTGCTGCCGCGAACCAAGAACGCCGACCGGCACCGGGAGCGCCTGCAGACGGCGCTCCCCAGGCTCGAGCGCGCCGTCAGCCGACCTTGACCAGCTCGACCTCGAAGATGAGCGTCGAGTTCGGGGGGATCACCGGGGGAAACCCGCCCGCGCCGTAGCCGAGCTCGGGCGGCACCGTCAGCTTGCGCAGCCCGCCGACCTTCATGCCGGCAAAGCCCTGGTCCCACCCCTTGATCACCTGGCCGGCGCCGAGCTTGAAGTCGAACGTCTCGCCGCGGTCCCGCGAGCTGTCGAACTTCGCGCCGCTCGTGAGCGTGCCGACGTAGTGCACGGAGATCTTCTGGCCGGCCTTCGCCTCGGGTCCGGTACCGACTTTGATGTCTTCGATCTGGAGGGGCATGGTGCTTTGGGACCGTAGCTCACGCCCTCTGGGCGATCAGCAACAGTCGGCGATCGCCGCGCACGAACGTCTTGCCGTCGAGCGTCGAGTACGTCGCCGTCAGGCTCCAGCCCGACGCCGCCAGCATCGCGCGCACCTGCTCGAGCGAGAACACCCGGTAGCAGATCTGCGAGCGCTGCAGCGCTTCGCCGCGCGCGAGCGTCGCGTCTTGCACGAGCTCGTGGGTCGCTTCGTCGTACCGCGCGCGCACGTGGAACTTCACGCCGCCGGCCTCGAGCGTGCGGTCGAGCGGCGCGAACGGCAGCACCGTCTCGGCCACGAGGTGCGTGTCGATCGCCCAGCGGGCGCCGGGCTTCACCGCGTCGCGCACGTTGCGCATGAACCGCTCGGTGTCGTCGGCCGTGAGGTAGCCGAAGCTGTTCCCGAAGCAGTACGCGCCGTCGTAGGGCCCGCCCGGGACCGGGTCGCGCATGTCGCCCCGCAACAGCTTCGTGCCCGCGACCGCCGCCGCCGACAGGTCGATGCCGGTGACGTCGAACCCGCGGGCGCCGAGCTCCTGCACGTGCCGGCCCGCACCGCAGGGCAGGTCGAGCAGCCGCGCGGGCACCGCCACCTTCAGCTCGCGCACCAGAAAGTCGGCCTCGGCCTTCGCCGCGTCGGGGGGCACGGCGGCGCGCCAGAAGTCGACGGCGAGCTGCGAGAAGAACGACTCGTACCATTCAGGCATCGGCGCCCCCCAGATGAGCGAACTGCCACTTCCTGACGTCAGGCGGGCGCTTCGCCGATGCCGTGCGCGAGCCGCGCGAGGCCCTTCAGATCTTCGATCGCCTCACCGAGGTACGGCGCGGCGACCGCGACGGCCGACCCTGGCAGCTCTTCGCCGAGCTTCTCGAGCAGCGCCCGGTCGCGCGTCACGCGCTGCAGCTCGACCTTCGCGAGCTTCTTCAGCTTCTCGAGGCCGCTGCGCGTCGCGCCCGACGCGTCGGAGCTCAGCTCGAGCGACTCGGGCTCGACGAAGCCGTCGGTGCGCGCCCAGCTGCGGTTCAGCACGAAGCCCGCGAACGGCAGCCCCATCTGCAAGATGCGATCGCGAAAGAAGCGCGCCTCGGCGAGCGCGGCCTGATCGGGGCTCGTCACGAGCAGAAAGGCGGCGTGCTGGCTGCCGAGCAGCTGCCGCACGCCCTCGGCGTGCTGCCGCATGGGCCCGAACATGCCGCTGAACGCGCCGAGGAACTCCTGGATCTCGGCGAAGAACTCGCCGCCGAAGACCTTCGTGAACACGGTGCCGATGAGCTCGGTGGCCTTCTTGAAGATGCCGAGGCCCTTGCGCTCTTTCGAGGGCAGGAACAGGCCGATGATGCGCTCGTCGAGGAAGCGCGCGAGCTTCCCGGGCGCCTCGAGAAAGTCGAGCGCGTTGCGCGCCGGCGGCGTGTCGAGCACGACGAGATCGTACCGGCCGCCCGTCGAGAACTCGTACAGCGCCTCGGCCGCCGTGTACTCCTGCATGCCGGCGACGAGCTCGGACAGCGCCTTGAACAGGCGGCTCTCGAGAATGCGCTTCGCCTGCTCCTTCGAGGTGGCCATGCGGTTCACGAGGCTCTCGAAGACGACGTCGGGGTTCAGCATCCACGCGTCGAGCGAGCCCGTGGTGACGCCGGCCTCGGCGAGGCGCGCTCTCTCGATCGCGACGGGCTCGCGCGTGTTCTCCGAGATGCCCATCGCCTGCGCCAGCCGCCGCGCGGGGTCGATCGTCAACACCAGCACCCGCCGGCCCGCCCGCGCCGCGGCGAGGCCGAGCGCAGCCGAGGTGGTCGTCTTGCCGACGCCTCCCGCGCCGCAGCAGACGATCACCTTTCGATTCTTGATGAGGGTTGCGAGCTCTCGCCCGACGCCGGCCACGGCTCGGAACTGTAGCGCGCAACCTCTGCCGGCGCTTCCGGTATGAGCGCGCATGGAGCCCCTGGTGCCGCCGGCCGAAGGCCGCGTTTGCTTCGACCTCGCCAAGTCCGCCTGGTTGTGGGGCATGTTGGTGCCCGGCCTCGCCTTCGGGCTGCCCGCCCTCGACGCCCGGCTCGCCGGCCTCTCGCTCGCGCTCGCCTTCGTCACCCTGTGCGTCGGCCACTCGGTCGGCCTGCACCGCGGCGTCATTCACCACACGTTCGAGGCGGGGCCGCTGGTTCGAGGGGTGCTCGCCGAGCTGTTCGTGCTCACGGGGCTCGGCGGCCCGCTCTCGTGGGCGCGGCTCCACGCCGTGCGCGACCTGTACCAGAACGAGCCCGTCTGCCCGCGGTACTTCGGCTACCGCCACTCGATGGTGCGCGACTTCTGGTGGAACCTGCACCTGCGCTTCGAGCCGGCGTCGTTCGACCGCTTCGAGGCGCGGCTGCCCGCGCGCGTGCTGAGCGACCCGTGGCTGCGCTTCCTCGAGCGCACCTGGCCGCTGCACGTGCTCGCGCTGGCGCTCGCCATCGCCGCGACCCTCGGCCCCGAGGCCGTCGCCGTCTGCGTCTGCCTGCGCACGGCCGCCGGCATCGTCGCGCACTGGGCGATCGGCTACGCGAGCCACGTCTGGGGCGAGCGCCGGTGGGCGATCGACGGGGCTGCCGAGACGGGCACGAACGGCTGGCTGCTCGGAGTGCTCTCGTTCGGCGAGGGCTTTCACAACAACCACCACGCCTTCCCCGGCTCGTCGCGCATGGGCCTGTCGCCGCACGAGCTCGACCTCGGCTGGCTCGTGCTGCGCGCGCTCGAGCGGGTGGGCGTCGTGCGGGGCTTGAGGTACACAGCGCGGCATGAACGACCGCCTCGTCTTGATCACGGGCTCCACGGCAGGCATCGGCAAGCGGGCGGCCCTTGAGCTCGCGAAGCAGGGCGCGCACGTGATCGTGCAGGGCCGCGACGCCGCCAAGGCCGAGCGGGTCGCGAACGAGCTGAAGCAGCAGACCGGCAGCGCGAGGCTCGACTTCCTGGTCGCCGATCTGTCGTCGATGAGAGAGGTGCGCGGCCTCGCCGAGCAGGTGAAGCAGAGGTACGGCCGGCTCGACGTGCTGCTCAACAACGCCGGCGCGCTGAACACGCGCAAGGACACGACGGTCGACGGCTACGAGCGCACGTTCGCGACGAACCACCTCGCGTACTTCCTGCTCGCGAACCTGCTCTTGCCCGAGCTCAAGAAGGGCACGAAGCCGCGCATCGTCAACGTCGCGAGCGCGGCGCACGCGCGCGGCGGGCCGCTCGACTTCGAGAACCTCAACGCCGAGAAGAGCTTCAGCCCCTGGGTGCAGTACGGCCGCAGCAAGGCCGCGAACATTCTCTTCACGAAGGAGCTCGCCCGGCGCGTTCAGCCCGACGGCATCACCGTGAACTGCCTGCACCCCGGCTTCGTGGCGTCGGACTTTCTCTCGAAGGGCGGCATCTGGGCGGTCATCAAGCCGCTCGCCTACCTGTTCGCGATCGACGAAGAGCAGGGCGCGAAGACGAGCGTCTACCTCGCCTCGTCGCCCGAGGTCGAAGGCGTCACCGGCAAGTACTTCTACAAGTGCCGAGAGGTGAAGCCGCGCGCGTTCGCGGTCGACGACGAGACCGCCCGCAAGCTGTGGGACGTCAGCGAGAAGCTCACGGGGCTGAGCGCCGCCTCGAAGGCGGCATGAAGCGGTTCACGCCTTCCGACTGGGCGCTGCTCGCGGTCGTCTGCGTCACCTGGGCCGGCAACTTCTTCGTCTCGAAGCTCGCGCTGCGCGAGCTGCCGCCGCTCCTGTTCACGGCCCTGCGCCTCGGGCTGCTCAGCGCCGTGCTCGCGGCGTTCTTGAAGGCGCCGCCCCGGGCGCAGCGCGCGCGGCTCATCGCGGTCGCCGTGAGCAACGGCGTGCTGCACTTCGGCCTCGCGTTCTGGGCGCTGCGCCAATCGGCGACGCTCGCGTCGCCCGCGCTCATGCTCCAGGCCTACGTGCCGATGTCACGGCCTGTTCTACGTGCTGGTTCGCAGGCACGCCGTCGCGCGCGTGACGCCCTACCTGCTCGCCTCGCCCGTGCTCACCGTGCTGCTGGGTGTCGTCTTCCTCGACGATCGGCTCGGGCCCCGCGTGATCGTCGGCGGGGCGATGGTGCTCGGCGGCGTGCTGCTCATCGCGCTGGCGCGGCTGCAGCGGCAGCCGGCAGCCGAAGGCGCGTAGCCATCTCTTTGGCGAGCTCGGGGCCGCGAATCTCCATCTCGTCGAGCTCGACGAGCGTCGTCGCGCCGCGCTCGCGCAACAGCTGCAGCGCCGCCTCGCTGCGCTCGATGCGCGACAGCTCGCGGCCGCCCAGCACCGAGTGCCCGTTCGAGACGAGCTTCTTCACGGCGGCGCGCTCGTCGGTCGAGAACGGGTCGATCGGCACGCGGTTCACGATGAGCCCGCTGACGGGCAGCCCGTGCTTCTGCAGGCCCTTCGTGAGGTCGAGCGCCTCGGTGACGGGCAGCGTCTCGGGCAGGGTGACGACGACCGCCGCCGTCACCGTCGCGTCGGTGAGCACGGCGACGCCGTCACGCGCCACGCGCGCGATCGGCCCCTTCTGAATCACCCGCACCAGAAACTCGGGGATCTGCGCGAGCGCGAGCGCGTGCCCCGTCGCCGGCGAGTCGAGCAGGAGCGTGTCCCACCGCTTCGTCTTCATCAGGTCGAGCGCCCGGTACAAGACGCCCATGTCGGCGAAGCCCGGCGCCGCGATGAGAAACTTCCTGAGCCCCTGCGAGCGCATCGCGGTGTCCGCGAGCAGCTTCAGCGGCAGCGTGTCTTGCAGAAAGCGACGGTGCCCCATCGTCGGCGTCAGCAGCACCGTGTCGATGTTCGGCGCGAGCGTCGCAGGCTCTTCTTTCGGAGCCGGCCGGCCGAGCGTCTCGACCAGCTGCGACGGTGTGTCGGGGCTCGCCACGATCTCGGCGACGAGCACGCGCCGGCCCGCAGCCGCCAGCGCCCACGCGATCGCGGCGGTCACCGTCGTCTTTCCGACGCCGCCCTTGCCGGTGACGATCACCAACTTTCGGCTGAGCAGATCGGCTAAAGCCATGGGCTCGATGGCACTTCTTAAGCCCTTCAGGGGTGCACGCCCCAACAAATCGAAGGCGCAGGCAGTGGCGGCGCCTCCGTACGACGTCGTGAGCAGCGTCGAGGCGCGCGCGTACGCCGCCGGCAAGCCCGACTGCTTCTTTCGCGTCAGCCGGCCCGAGGTCGACCTCGGCTCCGACGTCGACGAGCACGCCGACGCCGTCTACGCGAAGGGCCGCGAGAACCTCGAAGCGTTCTTGAAGAACGGCACGCTCAGCGTCGACGCGCAGCCCCGCTTCTACGTGTACCGCCAGCGCATGGGCGACCACGTGCAGACGGGCCTCGTCGCCGCGGCGAGCGTCGACGAGTACGACAAGAGCCTCATCAAGAAGCACGAGCTCACCCGGGCCGACAAGGAAGACGACCGCACGAGACACATCGACGAGCTCGGCGCCAACGACGAGCCCGTCTTCCTCACGTACCGCGCGCGGCCCGACATCGACGCGCTGGTCGGCCAGGTCACGACGACCGCGCCCGAGTACGACTTCACGACCGACGACGGCATCGGTCACACGTTCTGGGTGGCAGACGCGAAGCTCAACGCGCCGATCGGCGACGCGTTCGCGCAGGTGAAGGCGCTCTACATCGCCGACGGCCACCACCGCAGCGCGGCGGCGTCACGCGTCGCGAAGAACCGCGCGGGCAAGAAGGGCGAGCACGGCTTCTTCCTCGCGGTCGTGTTCCCGCACGATCAGCTCAAGATCCTGCCGTACAACCGGTTGGTGAGAGACCTGTACGGGCACAGCCCGGCCGATCTGCTCGAGAAGATCGCCGACAAGTTCGAGCTGAGACGCAACGGCAGCCCGCTGCCCGATCGCGTGCACCAGTTCGCGATGTACCTCGATGAGCACTGGTTCACGCTCGAGGCGAAGCCCGGCACGTACCCCGAGACGCCGACCGGCGTGCTCGACGTCTCGATTCTGCAGAACAACCTGCTGCAGCCGCTGCTCGGCATCGGTGACCCGCGCAAAGACGCGCGCATCGAGTTCGTAGGCGGCATTCGCGGCACGCACGAGCTCGAGAAGCGGGTCGACGACGACAGCTGCCGCATCGCGTTCAGCATGTTCCCGACGCGCGTCGAGCAGATGATCGCGATCGCCGACGCGAACGAGATCATGCCGCCGAAGTCGACCTGGTTCGAGCCGAAGCTGCGCTCCGGTTTGGTAGTCCACCTGTTCGAACCCCGTTAAGGTCCGCCCGTCATGCGCGTCATCAACTTCAACGCAGGCCCCGCTGGTCTTCCGCTCCCCGCGCTCGAGCAGGCGCGCGACGAGCTCATCGACTTCGAGAAGTCGGGCATGTCGGTCATGGAGCACTCGCACCGCGGCGCGACCTACGAGGCCGTGCACGACGAGGCCATCGCGCTGTTCGGCGAGCTGCTCGGCATTCCCAAGACGCACTCGGTGCTGTTCGTGCAGGGCGGGGCGTCGCTGCAGTTCGGCCTCATCCCGATGAACTTCCTGCCGAAGGGGAAGTCGGCCGACTACGTCGTCACCGGCGTCTGGAGCGAGAAGGCGATCTCCGAGGCGAAGTACCTCGGCGAGGTGCGCGCGGCCTGGCAGCCCGCAGACGGCAAGTTCGTGCGAGTGCCGAAGCAGAGCGAGCTCAAGCTCGACCCGAGCGCCGCGTACGTGCACACGACGTCGAACAACACGATCTACGGCACGCAGTTTCACACGCTGCCCGAGACGGGGGCGGTGCCGCACATCTGCGACATGAGCTCTGACTTCATGTGGCGGCCGACCGACGTCTCGAAGTTCGCGTTCATCTACGCCGGAGCGCAGAAGAACATCGGGCCCTCAGGCCTCGTCGTCGTGGTCGCCAGCAAGGAGTACCTCGCGAAGCGGCGCACCGACATTCCCAAGATCTTCCAGTACCAGACGCACGCCGAGAACAACTCGCTCTACAACACGCCGAACACCTGGGGCATCTACCTGTGCCGCAACGTGCTCCGGTGGATGAAGTCGCTCGGCGGTCTGCCGGCGCTCGAGGCCCGCAACAAAGAGAAGGCCTCGGTGCTGTATGGCGCGCTCGATCGCCTGAACGGCTTCTACAAGGCGCCTGTCGAGAGAGAGTCGCGCTCGGTGATGAACATCGTCTTCCGCCTTCCGTCCGAGGCACTCGAAGACAAGTTCGTGGCCGAGGCGAAGAAGGCGAACATGGTGGGTCTCAAAGGGCATCGCAGCGCAGGCGGTATTCGCGTCTCGGCGTACAACGCGGTCTCGGTCGACGACATCAAGGCGCTCGTGTCGTTCATGGAGACCTTCTCGAAGGCCAACGGGTGACTACGATGAAGAACATGGTGCTGGTGCTGTCGCTGCTGTCGATCTCAGCTGCCGCCGGCGAGCTCAAGGGCGTGAAGATGGCCGACTCGACCACGGTCGACGGCAAGGAGCTCAAGCTCCAGGGCATGGGCCTTCGCACGAAGGCGATGTTCAAGGTCTACGTCGCCGGCCTGTACCTCGAGACCGCGAGCAACGACCCCGACAAGATCATGGCGGCCGACACCGTGCGCCGCGTCGACATGTCGATGATGCGCGACCTCGCCAAAGAGAAGATCGTCACGGCGATTCAGGAGGGCGTCGAGAAGAACTCGAAGGACAAGGCCGGCGCGCTCAAAGAGCGCCTCGACAAGTTCACCGGCGCGATCCCCGACCTCAAAGAGGGTCAGACGCTCAGCATCACGTACGTGCCGGGCAAGGGCACGACCGTGAAGGGCGCCGGCGGCAGCGAGGTGACGGTGCCGGGCAAAGACTTCGCCGACGCGATCTTCCTGGTGTGGCTGGGCAAGAACCCGGTCGACGACGACCTCAAGGCCGGCATGCTCGGCGCGAAGTAGCAACCCAGGCTCGAAAGCGAGCTCCCTCTCCCCTCGTAGGGGAGTGGGCCAGGGTGAAGGGCCGTTCAGTCGGGAGCCAGGCGATGAAACGGCAGCTTGCCGAGCCACTCAGCCGCGGCCGCAGCGCTGATGGGCGCGACGACGTCATCCTCGCGGTCGATGAGGCGGCGCAGCTCGGCAGCGGCGAGCTCGGTGCGGCCCGGCGTCTCGGACGATGACTCCGGCCGACGACGAGTCGTCGGGCGCGCTCGCGGGGTACTCGCCGCCGACGTGAGTCGCCGCGTCTTTCCGGTAGAGCTTCGAGCAGCGGGCGCAGCGCGTGAACCACTGCACGAGCGGCTGGGCCGGCGCGTCGACCTTCGCGTCGGTGAACGCGCGGGCGCCGGCGAAGCTCCTCGACATCGGCACCGGCCACCGCACGCGCAAGCGGCAGCCCGGGCATTCGGTGATGGGCTCAGGTCCGACGAGCATGGAATTGACCAGGCATCAGGGTAGGGTGCGCGGCCGCATGCGCACCTCAATCGTATCGATTCTGCTCTGTCTGTCTTGTGCGACGGCTCCGCAGCCGGCGCCTGAACCCGAGAAGAAGGCCGAGCCGCCGCCCGAGAAGGCCGCGGCGCCGGCGCCCTTGCCGATGCCGCCGGGGCTCGACGAGTCGGCGATGGACCCGTCGACCGACCCGTGCACGGACTTCTACCAGTACGCCTGCGGCGGGTGGATGGCGTCGGCCCAGATCCCCGACGACCGGCCGCTGTTCTCGCGCGGGTTCATTTCGATCCTCGAGCAGAACGAGCTGAAGCTGAAGGCGATCGGCGAAGACGCGGCGGCGGGCAAGCTGCCCGAAGGCACTCCGTTCGCGAAGCAGCTCGGCGACTACTGGTCGACGTGCATGGACGAGCCGAAGCTCGAAGACGGCGCCAAAGAGCTGCACGCCCTCGTCGACGGCCTCAAGGTCACCACCGCGAAGGACCTCGCGACGGCGCTCGCCACCTTCCACCTCCGCAAGTGGAGCGCGTTCTTCGAAGTCGACTCGCTGCAGGACTTCAAGAAGAGCTCCGAGATGATCGCGGGGCTCGACCAGAGCGGCCTGGGGCTGCCCGACCGCGACTACTACGTGAAGGACGACGAGAAGACGAAGAAGGTGCGCGATCTCTACGTCGAGCACGTGACGACGATGCTGAAGCTGTGGGGCGCTCCGGCCGACGCAGCGAAGGGCATCATGGACCTCGAGACCCGGCTCGCGAAGGCGCAGCAGACGCAGGTCGAGCGCCGTGAGCCCAAGAACCTCGCGCACCGCGTCGATCGGTCGGGCCTCAAGAAGCTCGCGCCGAACCTGCCGTGGGACGTCTACGTGGCCGGCCTCGGCATGCCCCAGCTGCAGGCGATCAACGTGAACAGCGAGGCGTACTTCAAAGAGCTGAGCGCCGTCTTCAAAGAGACGAAGCCCGCGGTGCTGACGCAGTACCTGCAGTGGGTCGCGCTGCGCTCGTCGGTGGCGGCGCTCCCGGCCGCGTACCAGGCCGAGCGGTTCCGCTACGAGTCGGCCGCGCTCACCGGCGCGAAGGTCGACCGCCCGCGGTGGAAGAAGTGCGTCACCCTCACCGATCAGGACTTGAGCGAGGTCATCGGCCGCGAGTTCGTGCGGCGCCACTTCGGCGAAGAGGGCAAGCGCACGACGCTCTCGATGGTGAAGGCCGTGCAGACCGAGGTCGAGAAAGACTTCGACACCCTCACGTGGATGGACGAGCCCACCAAGAAGGCCGCGCACGAGAAGGTCGCGCGCATGACCGGCAACAACAAGATCGGCTTCCCCGACGTGTGGCGAGACTACGCGGCGCTGTCGACGGGGCGGGGCGCGTACCTCGCGAACCGGGTCGCGGCGCGCACGCACGAGACGAAGCGGCGCCTCGCGCGCATCGGCAAGCCGGTCGACCGCAACGAGTGGGTGATGACGCCCGCGACGGTGAACGCGTACAACGAGCCGCAGCAGAACGAGATCGTCTTCCCCGCGGGCATTCTGCAGCCGCCGTTCTTCAACAACACGGCGACCGACCCGGTGAACTTCGGCTCGATGGGCATGGTGGTCGGCCACGAGATCACGCACGGCTTCGACGACGAGGGCCGGCAGTTCGACGTCGACGGCAACTTGCGCGACTGGTGGAGCGAGGCCTCGGGCAAGGCGTTCGTCGAGCGGGCCTCGTGCGTGAAGCGGCAGTACGACGCGTACATCGCGATCGAGGACATTCACGTGAAGGGTGACCTCACGCTCGGCGAGAACGTCGCCGATCTCGGCGGCCTGAAGCTCGCGCACGCCGCGATGGAAGAGTGGGTGAAGGCGAAGCCGCTGGCGGCGAAGTACCGCTACGACGCGTCTCAGCAGTTCTTCCTCGGGTTCGCGCAGTCGTGGTGCACGAAGATGAGGCCCGAGACGTCGCGGCTGCGCGCGGCCACCGACCCCCACTCGCCGCCGTACTGGCGCGTGAACGGCCCGCTCGGGAACCTCGACGCGTTCAAGCGCGCGTTTCAGTGCCGCGACGCGGCGCCGATGATCCGCAAGGGCACCGAGCGCTGCGAGGTCTGGTGACCGCGGCTCCGGGCTGCCGCTCGAAGACCACATCGTCCTGAGCGTGCAGCAGGGTGCCTGCGGGTGCGCGTGTCCCGTCGGCCGTGACACGTGAGCGCTCGCCCGCTTGACATTTGGGCATCTGACCAAATACCTTGGCCATATGACCAAGGCAGAATCCAACGACCGGGTGCTCCGTGAGGCGGCGCGCCTGTTCCGCGAGCAGGGGTACGCGGCCACGACCGTGCGCGAGATCGCTGCGGCCTCAGAGATGCTGCCGGGCTCGCTGCACTACCGCTACCCGTCGAAGGACGACGTGCTCATCGCGCTGATGGAGCGCGCGGTCGACAAGGCGATCGCCGAGGTCCAGATCGCCATCGACAACGTGCCCGACCCGATCGAGCGGCTGCGCGTCGGCATGACGAAGTACCTCGAGCTGCTGCTCGAGGGCGACGACGCCCTGTTCGTCATGCTCTTCGACTGGCGCTCCCTGCCCATCGGCGCCAAGCGCGGGCTCGACCGCGCGCGCCGCCGCTACGAGCAGTACTGGGACGGGCTGCTCGCCGACGCCTACTCGACCGGCAAGTCGCGCCCCGTGCTCGACATCGAGCTCGTGCGCCACTTCGGCTTCGGCGCCGCGAACTGGGTGGCCACCTGGTACAAGAAAGACACAGGTCGCAGCCCGAAGCAGATCGCCGACGCCTTCTTCGCCTTCCTCGCGTACGGCCTGCTCGACGAGAAGCACCGCCCCGCCGACATCAACGCGCAGTTCCAACGCCTGTTCTGACCCGAAAAGGAGTCTCGACCATGGAGCTCATTCCGACGTTCGATCGGCTGCTCAAGACCGCGCCGCTGCTGAAAGACGCGAGCGCGAGCGGCAACATGACGGTGCTGCGCTCGCTGCTCGGGCCCGCGTGGCGCGGCCTCATTCAGCAGCGCGGCCGCGGCGAGGGCGTGACGCCGATGCCCGTCGACTACAACGCGCTCTTCGACTGGCACTACCTGCGCGACCGCCCGGCGCTCGCTCGCCTCTACGAGGCCGCGAAGACGAGCCAGTGGAACGCGACGACCGATCTCGACTGGAGCACGAGCGTCGACTGCGAGCAGAGAGACCTGCTCTTGCCCGAGACGTTCTTTCCCGTCTTCGGCCACCCGTGCACCGCGGGCATGACCGAGGCGCAGAGGGGCGAGCAGCGGCGCGCGTACACGTCGTGGGTGCTCTCGCAGTTCCTGCACGGCGAGCAGGGCGCGCTCTTCGCGGCCTGCCAGGTCACCGAGGCCGTGCCGTGGATGGACGGCAAGCTCTACGGCAGCACGCAGGTGATGGACGAGGGCCGCCACGTCGAGGTCTTCCACGCGTACCTGACGAAGAAGCTCGAGAAGAAATACGACATCAACGACAACCTCTACGTCGTCGTCGACGCGCTGATGAGCGACTCGCGGTGGGACATGAAGTTCCTCGGCATGCAGATCATGATCGAGGGCCTCGCGCTCGGAGCGTTCGGCATGATGCAGCAGAAGACGCGCGAGCCGCTGCTCAAGAAGCTGCTCACGTACGTCATCACCGACGAAGCGCGGCACGTGCACTTCGGAGTCATCGCGCTGCAGGAGTACCTGAAGGAGCTCTCTGAGAAAGAGCGCCGCGAGCGCGAAGACTGGACGTTCGAGGTCTGCCTGTTCCTGCGTAACCGCTTCCTCGCGCACGAGCTCTACGACGAGTACTACGGGCACGCGATGACGCGCGCGCAGTGGGACGCGCTCGTCACGGCGTCCGAGATGATGGCCACGTTCCGCAACGTGATGTTCAAGCGCGTGATCCCGAACCTCAAGCGCATCGGGCTCCTGTCCGATCGCATTCGCCCGAAGTACGCAGAGCTCGGCCTGCTGGGCTACGAGACGGGCAGGGCGGCGCCCGAGCTCACCGCTCAAGATCTGCTGGAAGACCGCAGCTAGCGAATCACTCGGCGGAACACGAACAACAGCAGGCTCGCTCCGACGACCGAGACGAGCAGCGAGTACAGGTTGAACCCGTACGCGCCGGCGTGGCCGAAGAAGTTGAAGACCCAGCCACCGACGACGGCCCCGAGAATTCCCACGAACACGTTCGAGGGAATGCCCATCTTCGCGTTGGTGCCGGCGATCATGCTGGCGATCCACCCTGCAAACCCACCGAGCACGACCCAGCTCAAGATGCCCATGATGAGCATTCATGGCGACGAGGTGCCCCTGCGTCAAGCAAGCCCTGTGCTCAGAACAACGACAGCTGCGCCGTCGCCTTCGCGGGCCGCTGAAACGTGCGCGGCTCGCGGTGCCGCTCGGTCTCGTTGAACCCGAGCCGCTTCACGGTGGCGTCGAACACGGCCTCGATGGCGTCGGCGTACTTGCCGGTGCCGCGCCCGCGCACACCGAAGCGCGAGTCGTAGAGCTTGCCGCCGCGGGTCTCGCGCACGCGGTGCAGGATCTTCTCGGCGCGCAGCGGCAGCGCGGCACGAACCCGCGCCTCGAACACGTCTTTCACGCTGCCGGGCAGGCGCAGCAGCACGTAGCCCGCGAACTCGGCCCCCGCGGCGCGAGCGGCCTCGAGCACCTCGGCGACGCCCTCGTCGCTGACCGCGGGGATGATCGGGGCCACCATCACCCCGACAGGTATGCCGGCCTTCGCGAGCCGCTCGATCGCCTGCAGGCGCCGCCGCGGAGTCGCCACGCCCGGCTCGATGGCGCGCGCGAGCTCGGGGTCCCAGATGGGGATGCTGATGGCCACGCTCACGAAGGCGTCGCGCGTGAGCTGCTGCAGCACGTCGATGTCGCGCTCGACGAGCGGCGCCTTCGTCACGATCCACACCGGGTTCTTGTACTCGGCGCAGACCTCGAGACACCCGCGCGTGAGCTTCAGCGACGCCTCGAGCGGCTGAAAGCAGTCGGTCACTCCGCTGAACATCACGCCGTCGCCTATCCACGACGGCTTCTCGAACGCGGCGCGCAAGAGCTCGGGCGCGCGGAGCTTCGCGACGATCTTGGTGTCGAAGTCAGTGCCAGCGCCGAAGCTCAGGTACTCGTGCGACGGCCGCGCGTAGCAGTAGGCGCAGCCGTGGCCGCAGCCGCGGTACGGGTTCACGCTGTACGTGAAGCCCAGGTCGGGGCTGTCGTTCTTCGCGACGATCTCGCGCGAGGCGTCAGCCCAGACTTCGGGCTTCGCGACGGGGATGTCCTCCAGGTACTCGACCTCGGTGCTGGCCCACGGGTTCGGAGGGTTCGCGATCGCCTGCGGCTTCATGGGGCGGCAGCCTAGCTGAAAACGTGTTCAGTGGCCCAGAAAGCGTGCACCCCGGTGTAGGTCTGGGGGTGAGAGCGGCGTGCGATCGGTCCTCCTGCTGCTGCTCGCCGGGTGCGTGTGCTCGTCGCTGAACGCGATGCTCGAGGGCGAGGTGTGCGGCAACAGCCGCGACGACGACGGCGACGGCTTCGTCGACTGCTCGGACGACGAGTGCTTCACCGCGTGCACGAGCGGCTGTGCCGATCGCTGCTCGGCGGCCGAGGGCAACCGCTGCTCCGACGACGGCTTCCCGGCGCAGTGCCTGCGCAAGCTCGACGGCTGCGCAGACTTCCTTCGCCTGTCGGGCTGCCCGTACGAGAAGCTCTGCAACGCGGGCGCCTGCGTCGACGCGGGCTCATGCACCAACGCGTGCATCCTCGGCGGCACGCGCTGCACGCTCGCCGGGCTCGAAGAGTCGTGCGTGCACGGCCCGGCCGGCTGCACCGAGTGGAGCCTTCCCCATGCCTGCCCGAACGGCGGCCGGTGCGCGGTCGGCGACGTCGCGTGCATGGGGGGCGGAGCCGCCGGAGGCGCTGCGGGTGGCTCGACGGCCGGTGGCGGCACCGCGGGAGGTAGCAGCACCGCGGGAGGTGGAAGCACCGCGGGAGGTGGCAGCACCGCCGGAGGAGGCACCGCCGGTGGCGCGACCGCGGGAGGCGGCACCGCAGGCGGCAGCTCGACCGCGGGAGGGGGCGCCGCCGGAGGTGCGACGGCGGGCGGCTCGGGCTCGGGGCAGTCGTGCGCGTCGTACTTCGACTGCACGGACCCGGCTGAGGTCTGCGACATCGATCTCGGCCGCTGCGTGCCGTGCGGCCAGGGCATCGGCTCGCCCTGCTGCGTCGACATTCCGAACCTGAAGTTCGTGTGCGGCACCGGCCAGGTCTGCGGCAGCCACCCGGGCAACAAGCACCTGTGCTGCCAGAACCAGGGCAACGGCTGCTGCTCGCAGGGCGGCTGCATCGGCGGCACGTGCTGCAAGTGCCCGCGCAACGGCCTCAACGCGTGCGTGCAGCCGTCGTTCGGGTGCGGCGGCTGCTGAGCTCTCAGCGCTTCTCGTACTCCCGCGGGTCGCGCTCGAACCGCTCGATCGCGAGACGCGTGAGGGCCCACAGGCCGAAGGACATCACCGCGACGACGCCGCCCGGGATGATCATCTCGCTGAGCGTCACGGTGCCCCCGCGGCCCGCATAGAAGAGCACGGCGGTCATCGAGCCGAACGAGGTCGCGAGCCCGGGCACGCAGTAGAGCGTCGCGGTGATGAGCCGCTTGCCGGCCGACGCGCCTCCCCACAGCCCGCCGAGCAGCGCGGCCCCGAACAGCACGAGGACCGGGAGCTTGATGAAGAAGAGGCTGAAGAGGATCGGCAGCATGCCCGCGCCGAGCGACCATTGGTAGCCGAGCATCAGGCGCCGCTCGCGCTCCTTCTCGGCCGCGGTGCGCGCCTTCGCGCAGGGCGAGCAGAGCGGGAGCATCGCGCCCTGGCAGTCTTCGCAGACGAACGTGCCGCAGCGGGTGCACGGCTTCACCTCGAGCGGCTGGCCATCGCGCTGATGGGGGCACGCAGTGTCGATGTCAGCCTCCATCGCAGGCGGTGAGGGCTTTGGGCTCTCTGAACAGGGCCGCGACATCGACCGGCGAAAGCGCGCGCGCGTAGAAGCGGGTCTGGTCGAACGTGAGCGCCTTCTGCCCGAACCCGCGCAGCCGCAGCGACGTGCCGGCGGCGGGCGTGAAGTTGCCCCCGGCTGCGTCGTCGATCCACGCGCCGTCGACGTAGAGCGCCACGCTGCCGCCATCGAAGACGCCGGCCAGGTGGTGCCACCCGCCATCGTTCACCGACGCGCGGGGCGTCGCGGCCGCCGGCATCGTCTGCGGGTAGACGCGGAACAACACGATGTCGTTGTACTGGCCGTCGTCGAGGATCTCCCAGCCGGTCATCGCGTAGCTGCCTCGATTGACGATCGACTGCTGAACGACGTTGTCGAGCGCCGACGTCTTCAGCCAGAGCGAGATCGAGAACGGCCCGGCCGGAGCGAGCGAAGCGCCGGCGCCGAAGTCGACGTTGCCCGAAGTCGCGTCGCTCGAGACGACGGCGCTGCCGATGATGCCGGGCACCCGAGCCCACGTGCCGAACAGGGTGCCGGGGTTGCCGCCGCCCGAACGATCGAGAACGGTGGTGCCCGAGGGCTCGTCGAAGGTCCACGTGCTCACCAGGCCGAGCGCGGGGATGCCTGCGTCCACCACGCACGCGACGGCGCCGCCCGCTGAGCCGCCGCCTGCGGTCGCGCCACCTGCAGTGCTGCCGCCGCCTGCGGTGCTGCCGCCGCCCGCGGTGCTGCCGCCTCCTGCTGAGCCGCCGCCTGCGGTGTTGCCGCCGCCTGCGGTGTTGCCGCCGCCTGCGGTGCTGCCGCCGCCTGCGGTGCTGCCGCCGCCTGCGGTGCTGCCGCCGCCTGCGGTGCTGCCGCCGCCTGCGGTGTTGCCTCCTGCAGCTCCGCCGGTGCCGCACACGCCACCGACGCAGCGATACCCCTCGACGCAGTCGTCGTCGGACGCGCAGACGAACACGCGCTGATCGAGGCTGGCCGCGCCGAGCGTGCAGCCCGCCAGCACCAGGAGAAGTGAAGTCCGCACGCAGGCGCAATGCTACCGTGGCTGCATGCTCATGACCCTCGTGGCAGTCGCGTTGACCGCGGAGCCTTCGCTCGCAGGCAAGTGGGAAGGCGGGCTCTTCATCATCACGCTGGAGGCCAACGGCACCGGCACGATGTCCGACGGGCCGGGTGTGCCGCCGGAGCCCATCAAGTGGAAGGCCACGGACAAGTCATTGTCGATCACGCAAGACGGAGAGACCGTCACGTACGGGCTGAAGGTCGGCAAAGACCAGATCACGATCTCGGGCGGCGACGTCGACGACCCGGTGACGCTCACGCGCAAGGGAGCGAAGGCCGCCAAGACCACGAAGGCTCCGCCCCTGTCGGCGCGCGGCACGTGCGACGGCGCGTGTGCCTACTACATGCAGTGCGGAGGCTTCGGCCCTGCGTACAAGCAGCCGTGCCTCGCAGAGTGCGCGGCGTCGGGCCTGACGCCGTACCAGCTCGCCGTCTTTCAGACGCTCGAGTGTCGCGAGGCGATCGCGGTGGTCGCGGCCGCCGAGATCGCGGCCTGGCAGCAGCAGCTCGCGGCGGCGTCGCAGCAGGCGCAGAAGAGCAACTCGAGCCAGTGTGACGGGTGCAAGCGCTGGGGCGACGACTGCATGTGGACCAGCCAGAGCAACTGGGGCAAGGGGCCCTACTCGGGCGCGGTGTCGTCGTGCGATCAGAGCTGCTGCCCCTGAACGAGAGGCCTCATGTACGAGCTGCACATCGGCAACAAGAACTACTCGTCGTGGTCGCTACGGCCGTGGGTGCTGCTCAAGCAGCTCGGCATCCCCTTCGAAGAGAAGCTGCACCGCTTCGGCCCCGACTCTCAGAAGGGCGCGTTCAAGACGTTCTCGCCGTCGGGGCGCGTGCCGTGCCTCGTCGACGGCTCCGTCGCCGTCTGGGACTCGCTCGCCATCGTCGAGTACGTCGCCGAGGACCACGAGAAGGTCTGGCCGCGCGAGGGCAGCGTGCGCGCCTGGGGCCGCTCGGTGTGCGCCGAGATGCACTCGGGCTTCCAGCACCTGCGCAACCTCCACGGCATGAACGTCGGAGTCCGCGTCGCGGTCGAGAAGCGCTCGCCCGCGCTGCTCGCCGACATCGCGCGCATCGAAGCGCTGTGGAACGAGGGGCTCTCGAAGTTCAAAGGGCCCTTCCTGCTCGGCGCCGAGTTCACTGCCGCCGACGCGTTCTTCACGCCCGTCGCGTTTCGCTTCCAGACGTACGGCGTCGACGTGTCGGGCGCCGCCGCCGAATACTGGCGGCGCCTGCTCGCGCTGCCCGCGATGAAAGAGTGGGAGCGCGCCGCGCTCGCCGAGGACTTCCGCGACGAGGCGCACGACGCCGAGCTGGGCTACTCGGGCCGCGTCACCCAGGACCTGCGCGCGGCGCGGCGCTGACCTCAGGACTTCGAGCTGGGGAACTAGGATTCGAACCTAGATAAGCAGAGTCAGAGTCTGCTGTCCTGCCGTTAGACGATTCCCCAAGAACCGATGCCGTTATTTCTTACCCGACTTTTTTCCCTTTGTCTTCGACGACTCGGGGAGCACCACATAGACGCGAATCTCGTCGTTCGCCTCGTACACGTTGATGCCCTCCCACCCTTTTCCTGACGGATTCTGGATGTGGAAGGCCCGCACTCCGGGCTGCTTGATGATGTCCTTCCACGGGTAGTTCTTCGACGGGTACTCGCGCGCGTAGAACTTGCGGATGTTGTCCCAGTCTTCCGAGACCCGGAACCGCTGCTCGGCCACCTTGCGCGCGTACATCGGTATCGCGGCGCCGTTCACGCGCTCGCCGACGTCGGCCGTCGCGAACGCCGTCACCGGCATCAGCACCGCCACCACCCTGAGCAGCCGCTTCATGACCCGGACGACCATAGTTTCGGAAACAGCACAGGTGAAGCAGACAGAAAGTCCATCCACACGGCCACCGCCGCGTGCACGATCACCCCGTACCAGAAGCTCCGTGTCCGCAGCGCCAGCACCCCGAGCGCAACCCCCGCCACGATGCTGCCCAGCGCCTCGGGCTCGGCCTTGCCCAGGTGCATCACCGCGAACGGCGCCACGGGGATCAAGATCGCTCCCGCCCGCCCGAACCTCGGCAGCAGGCCGTTCAGCATCCAGCCCCGGTAGAAGAACTCCCAGCCGACGAAGTACAGCACGTAGCCCAGCTCGTAGATCGCGAAGAGCCCCAGCGACGTCTCGTTCTTCCCGCCCGGCAGCGACAGCGTGTACGCGGCCGCCCCCGCGAGCGGGTACGCCCCCGCGAACGCCTTCGTCTTCGACGCGATGAACGTCGCCGGCAGCATCACCACCAGGAAGAGCACCGAGACCGTCAGCCCCGCCTTCCAGTCGCCCAGCCCGAAGCCGTATTTGCGGTTGAAGCTGCCGCGCGTGGCGTACGCCAAGAGCAGCGGCATCAGCAGGTAGAGCAGAATCGCGCAGCCGAACCACCACCAGTACGACATCACCGTGTACGCCGGGTGCCCGTCGAAGCGCGCGCCCACCACGTTGCGGAAGTAGCCCGTCGCACCCTGGTAGTGCGAGATGACCAGCAGCGCGCTCGACCCGCACATGATCACGGTCGGCTCGCCGCCGAGCTCGCGCAGCCACGTGCGTGCGAGCCGCGCGATCACTTCAGCGCCGCGTCGATGCGAGAGAGCGCCTCGTCTCGCCCGAGCACCTCGAGCGTGTCGCCGATCGGCGGGCTCGTCGTCGTCCCCGTCACGGCCACGCGCAGCGGCTGCGCCAGCACGCCCAGCTTCAGCCCCGAGCTCTCGGCCAGCTTCTTCAGCGCCTCGTCGATCGGCGCGGCGCTCCACGCCGGCAGCGCCTTCAGCGTCTCGACGACCTTGACCAGCAGCGCCTTGCCCTCGGGCGTCAGCGCCTTCGCCGCCGCCTCGGCGTCGAGCGTCACGCCCTTCTTGAAGTACGGCGCGAAGGCCTCGGCCATCTCGACGAGCGTCTTCACCCGCGTGCGAAACGCGAGCACCAGCTTCACGAGCCGCGGGTCATCGAACCCCACCAGCGGGCCCACGCGCCGCGCGATCTCTTCGGCCGGCAGCGTCTTCAGGTACTGCTGGTTCAGCCACGTGAGCTTCTCGGGGTTCCACACGCCCGAGGTCTTGCCGACGCTCTTGAAGTCGAACCACTCCTTCATCTTGTCGACGGGGATGACCTCGTCGTTGCCGTGGCTCCAGCCGAGCCGCACCACGAAGTTGAGCAGCGCCTCGGGCAGCACGCCGTTCTTCTTGTGCAGCATCACGTCGGCCTCGGGGTGCTTGCGCTTCGACAGCTTCTCGCGGTCGGGCCCGAGGATCAGCGGGAAGTGCGCGAACTGCGGCTTCGACCAGCCGAGCGCGTCGTAGAGCGCGAGCTGCGGGAACGTCGAGTTGACGTGCTCCTGGCCGCGGCCCACGAGCGTGATCTCCATCTCGTGGTCGTCGATGACGCAGCCGAAGTTGTAGAGCGGTATTCCGTCGGCGCGCATCATCACGAAGTCGTCGAGGTCGGCGTACGTCTTCGTGATCTTCCCCAGCACCTCGTCGGTGAACGACAGCGCCCCTTCGCCCTGCGGCATCTTGAACCGCACCACCGCAGGCCCCGCCGGCGTGTCTTTGCGGTCGCGGCACTTGCCGTCGTACTTCCACCCCGGGTCGTTCGCGGCCGCGCGGCGCGCGTCGAGCTCTTCCTTCGTGCACCAGCAGCGGTACGCCTTGCCCTGCGCGATCAGCTGGTCGCTGTACTTCTTGTACGAGGCCAGCCGCTTCGTCTGGAAGTAGGGCGCGTAAGGTCCCTCTTTGCCCGGGCCCTCATCCCAGTCGAGGCCCAGCCATCGAAGCCCGTCGAGAATGGCCTGCACCGATTCGGGGGTCGACCGCTCCTGGTCGGTGTCCTCGATGCGCAGCACGAAGACCCCGCCGTTGCGCCGCGCGTACAGCCAGTTGAACAGGGCTGTGCGTGCGCCTCCGATGTGCAAGTAACCCGTGGGCGACGGCGCAAAGCGAACTCTGGGCGGCATGGGTCGCGCGCAGTTACCAGATGGGCTTACATTGGGGAATCATGAAGACCCTGTTTCGATTCGCGGCCCTGGCGGCTCTGACGGCGCTCCCCGCGTTCGCCACCACGCTGCTCGCGGTCGACTTCAACACCCTGGCTCGGTCGTCCGACGCCATCGTCGTCGGCAAGGTCTCGAAGGTCGAGCCGCGCATGAGCAAAGACGGCCACCGCATCAGCACGTACATCACCGTCGAGGTCGCTGACGCGCTGAAGGGCGCGAAGGCCGACACCGTCGAGATCGTGCAGCAGGGCGGCATCGTCGGAGACATCGGCCAGAAGGTCGCCGGCACCGTGCCGCTGCAGGCCGGCGACGAGATCGTCGGCTTCCTCGAGCGCCACGGGCCGGCCCGCTTCATGTTCACCGGCATGGCGCAGGGCGTCTTCCGCGTCGAGCGCTCGAGCGACGGCTCGGCCGCGTTCGCCGTGCAGGCCGCCGAGGGCGAGGTGCTGATGCTCGACCCCGTCACGCACGCTCCGGTCTCGAGGGGCACCGAGCCCATGAAGCTCGACGAGCTCAAGGCGAAGGTGCGCGCGGCGCTGGCTCCTCCCGGAGTCGCCGAGGAGCCTCGCAACCCCACCGTGCTCGACCCCAAGAAGGCCGTGAAGTGATCATCCCGCTGGTCGTGGCGCTGGTGCTGAACGGACCCAGCGACCCGTACAACCGCAGTCGCGTGAAGCCGTACACCGAGTCGGACCACTGCCTGTACTGGACGGAGGACACCGTCATCACCTGGAAGGCCAACAGCGCCGGCAACGGCGACACCCCGGGCGAGACCGAGTTCGACGCCATGCGCGCCTCGTTCGGCACGTGGAACGCCGTGCTCACGCAGTGCGCGAGCATTCGCTTCTCCGAGGGCGCGCGCACGAGCTCGCGCGAGATCGGTTGGCTGAGCGCCGCCGCCGACGTCGCCAAGAACGAGAACATCCTCGTGTTCCGCACCGCGTTCTGCACCGACGTCGCTCCGATGACCGACTCGTGCTGGGACGATCTCGACGACGCCGACGACTGTGGCAACAAGTTCGACTGCTGGATGCACCAGGCCGGAGCCATCGCCCTCACCACCACCACGTACGACCCGCTCTCGGGCCGCATCCTCGACGCCGACGTCGAGTTCAACTCGAAGCGCTTCTTTCAGACGGCGACCGACACTCCGTGCGTGCCGCCGGGCAACTGGGCGCCCACCTGCACGTCGTGGGACATCCAGAACACGCTGACGCACGAGATCGGCCACGCGCTCGGCCTCGATCACACGACCGTCGCGGGCTCGACGATGAACTCGAGCGCTCCGCCCGGCGAGACGAGCAAGCGCACGCTCGACGTCGGCACCGCCTCGTTTCCCTGTGCGGCTTACCCCGCCGGCCAGGTCGCGAAGGACTGCGTCATCAAGCCCTTCAACCCCAAGCTCGGTGACGTCGCGCGTGGCTGCGGCTGCGGGTCGGGCGCCGGGCTGATGCTGCTGCCCCTCGCCGCGCTGCTCCTGCGGAGGCGGCGCTGACCTCATGCTCCGCGCCGCGCCCGCGCTGCTGCTCTTCATCGCCGCCGAGGCTTCGGCTCAGTACCTGCGCACGCGCGTGAGCGACCCCGAGAGCACCCTGTGCGTCACGTGGAACCGGCGCGACTTCACGTACGAGGTCGACTCTTCCGGCAGCGCGCGCACCCCGGGCGACGCCGAGTTCACGGCGGTCGACGCCGCGTTCGCGACCTGGCAGGGCATCTCGGACGGGTGCTCGGACTTTCAGTTCATCAAGGGCGATCGGGTGCCGAACGTGCAGGTGGGGAAGGGCACCCAGATGCAGAACGCGATCGTGTGGCGCGAGCGCACGTGCGACACCGTCGTGCCCGAGAACGACTCGTGCTTCGACGACGACTCGTGCCTGAACAAGTACCGCTGCTGGAACCACGGCCAGTTCACGCTCGCGCTCACCACGACGACCTACTCGGTGCGCACCGGCGCCATCTACGACGCCGACATCGAGCTCAACGGCGCCGACTGGCTCTTCACCACGATCTCGTCGCCGCCGTGCAAAGAGGGCGCTGAGGCCGTGACCTGCGTCGCCACCGACGTGCAGAACACCCTGACGCACGAGATCGGCCACGCCGTCGGCCTCGATCACGTCGACGTCGAGGGCTCGACCATGGAGCCCACAGCCCCCATCGGTCAGATCACCAAGCGGCTGATCGACTTCGGCTCGAAAGAGGGCTTCTGCACCACCTACCCCAGGGGCGGGCCGCCGACGCCTTGCGACGACGCCGCCCTCTCGCGGCGGAAGATCATCGCGAGCCAGACCGGCACGCCGCAGCTCACCGACCTCGGGTGTTCGTCGGTGCTCGGCCCCGCCGAGCTGCTCCTCGCCCTCGGCGCCGTGCGGCTGCTGCGGCGGCGGAAGTGACCCGCGCGACGCGCGATCGCCGCGAGCGCCGCGACCTGCACGCCCTCGACGCCGACGGCATGCTCGCGTGCAACCCGCGCGACCGCGAGGCCGCCCACCGCGCCCAGGTCGAAGGCATCGCGACCGACGAGGCCACGGCGGTCACCTGCCCGAAGTGCCTCAGCGCGCGGTCGCGCTCGACGGCGCACGGCTGAGCGCCGCCAGAGAGCCTCGGCGACGACCGCACGCTCCCTCGACCCACGACGGCTGACGGCGAGGCGGCGGGCGTCCCCGTCGGTGCCGAGCGCTCGTCCCCGAGCTGGTCGGCCGGGCCCTGAATCGCGGTGACATCCTCCGTCAGTGCCACCGCGACGCGCCGCGAGACCGGCAGCGCCGAAGGGCGGTCGATGTCCAGACGTCAGTTGCTACGCAGAGCTGTGTAGCATTCGACGTCTCGACATCGACCTTAAGGCACCGAGGCCGGCCTGGGTGAGTCGTCGGGGCGACGCGCCGCCGACCGCGACCGTCGAGCCCATCGCTGAAGAGTCGCCCGACCCATGCCGTGCGCTCGACCGACCGGTCGCAGGCCGGTGCCGCTCGAGCGCGGCTCGGCTGCGGTGATGAACGCCGCATTCCCGTCGGCCGTCGAGCCGCGTTGGAGCGCGCGGTCGCCGCCACCTGCGCTCTGGCAGCTCTTCGAAGCGGTGCTTGATTTCCGCCGCGTTCGGCCCGAAGAGAGCGCCCGCTCGTGCTCTCTGCGCTGCTCGTCTCGGCCGTCCTCGCCCAGCCGTACTACGAGCCGCACAGCGGCCTCTGGCTGAACCTCCACCACGTGCTCTACGAGCTCGGCCGCCGCGAGCGGGTCGAGCAGGGCGAGAAGCTCTGGGGCCCGCCGCCGTTCGACCTCGGCATCCCCGCCGACCCGGCGTGGCAGCCCGCCATCGATCACTACGCGAAGACCTGGGCGCAGAAGGACCTGCTGTTCGACGACGACCTCTTCCGCATCAAGGGCCTGCTCGCCGCTCACGAGAACGACGAGACGCTCGTAGACCCCGGCATCCCGCCCGAGACGCTGAAGGTCCTCAACGACGCCGCGAGGCTCTACCGCGCGACCGCGTGGCCGAAGCACGACGCCCAGAACCGCGCCTGGTTCGCCGAGCGCGAGAAAGAGATCGCCGCCCACGGCCCCGCGATCGTCAAGACGCTCGAGACCGCGTTCGGAGCGCCGTTCCCCAAGCCGCCCATTCGCGTCGACCTCGTCGCCGTCGGCAACTGGGGCGGCGCGTACACCACCACCAGCGCCGGCGTGCACATCGTGGCCTCGAGCCTCGACCCCCGCGACCAGGGCGTGAACGGCGCCGAGATCCTCTTCCACGAGACGGCGCACGCCATGACCGACCCGCTCGAGAAGGCGCTCGGGCCGACCGCGCCGCGAGACCTCTGGCACGCGGTGCTCTTCTACACGGTCGGCGAGGCCGTTCGTCGCGAGTGGCCCGACCACGTGCCGTACGCCGAGTCGCAGGGCCTGTGGGCCCGGGGCGGCTGGGACGCCTTCAAGAAGGCCATCGAGCAGCACTGGGCGGCGCGGCTCGACGGCAAGCCCTCGCTGCAGACCGCCGCCGACAAGCTCAACTACGCGCTCGGAGCGCCCGACCCCGAGCTCGAGGCCGCGAAGTCGCAGACCGTCATCACCGGCACCCGCACCGAGCGCCGCCTCGAAGAGGCCGTCGTGCCCATCGAGGTGATCACCCGCCCGCAGCTCGAGGCGATCGGGGCGCGCAACCTCGAGCAGCTGCTGCTGCAGCAGCCCGGCGTCGAGATGGAGTACAGCTTCCGCGGCGCCGCCGTCTCGCTGCAGGGCCTCGGCCCCGAGTACGTGCTCGTGCTCATCGACGGCGAGCGCCAGACCGGTCGCGTCGGCAACGTGCTCGACCTCACGCGCTTCTCGCTGCGCGACGTCGAGCGCATCGAGATCATCAAGGGCCCGGCGGCGGCGCTGTACGGCTCCGACGCCATCGGCGGCGTCATCAACCTCATCACGCGCCGCCCCCAGAAGAAGCTCGAGCTGCTCGGCCGCGTGCAGGGCGGCTTCTCGAACGCGCCACAGACCGGCCTCAAGGCCGACATCGTCGACACCCGCGTGCACGCCGCCTCGAAGCTCGGCGCCTTCGAGGCCCGCGCCGGTGCCGGCTGGCAGACCTACGGCGCCTACGACCTCGACACCCGCGACGTCGCCACCAGCGGCGCCGGCTTCACGCGGTGGGACGCCGACCTCGCGCTCGCCACCACGATCCTCGACAAGATCCGCATCGCCGCGAAGACCGATTACCTGCGGCGCGACGTCACCGCGGTCGACATCGCTCCGTCGGGAGCCACGTTCGATCGCCGCCAGCGCTCCGAGCAGTTCAACGTCAGCCTGCGCGGCGACGCTCAGCTGTTCGAGAGCACGCACGTCGCGCTGTGGGGGCACCTGGCGCTGTTCCGCGATCAGCTCCAGCAGGACCAGCGCGGAGCCGCCTTCCTCGACACCTTCACCGCCAGCCTCGACCGCCTCTACTCGGTCGACGGCCAGGTCGATCACAAGACCGGCGATCACACCGTCAGCGTCGGCGCCCAGTTCCTCGCCGAGAGCCTCTACTCGAGCCGCATCTCGAGGCTCGGCGAGCGCTACCGCGTCGGCGTCTTCGCCCAGGACGAGTGGGACGTGCCGGGCCTCGGCGACCTCAAGGTGAAGGTGCTGCCCGGCGTGCGCGTCGACGTCGACTCGCAGTTCGGCAGCGCGCCGACCCCGCGCCTCGCCGTGAAGCTCGACCCGCACCCCAGGGTCACCCTGCGCGCGAGCTACGGCTGGGGCTTTCGCGCTCCGTCGTTTCAGGAGCTCTACCTGCTCTTCCAGAACACCTCGGTCGGCTACGTCGTCGAGGGCAACCCCGACCTCAAGCCCGAGACCTCGCAGGCCGTCAACGTCGCCGCCGACGTGCGGCTGCCGATCGAGGGGTGGGTCGCCTCGGCGTCGCTCTTCCACACGAACCTGAACGACCTCATCAACATCGACACCTCGGCCCCCATCGACCCGATCAACACCACGCGGTTCCGCTACGGCAACGTCGCCTCGGCCTACGCGCAGGGCCTCGAGGCCTCGCTGCGCATGCGCCTCTCGCGCGGCACCTACTTCGATCTCTCGTACGTCGGCACTGACGCGCGCGACAACGTGCGTCGCGCTCCGCTCGCCGGCCGCGCGGTGCACAAGGTGTCGGCCCAGCTCACGGCGAAGTACCGGCCGACCGGCCTCGAGGCCGTCGTGCGCGCGACCTACCTCGGGCCGCGGCCGTTCTACGTCGACTTCGACGGCGACGGCGTCGAAGACCGGATCTGGACGCGCGGCATGGTCAACCTCGACATTCAGGTGACCTGGCGGCCCTTCGCGTGGGGCTCGATCTTCGCCGGCGTCACGAACCTGCTCAACGCCGGAGACGCCACCTACGTGCCCCAGCCGCCGCGCCGGTTCATCGGCGGTATACAGTTGGAGTACTGACGATGCGCTTCGCCCTTCTCACGCTCGCGCTGCTGTTTTCGTGCGCACCCGACCTGCGAGACGACTACCCTTTCGACGGCGTGGTGAACGGCGACTTCCTCGAGAACAAGCAGGACGGTGAGCTCACGCTCTCGACCGTCGACGCCACCAACAAAGAGGCCACCATCTACATCGACCTCGGCACCGCCAAGGTCGTCGGCGTCGACGAGGGGTGGGATCTCGCGTTCCAGCGCTTCAAGATCATGACGAACGGCGGCTCGAGCGGCCTCGGCCCCGCGCGCGTCGCCGTCGTGAAAGACGGCGACTTCGCCGCCCTGACGAAGGCGCCCGCCGACGGCTACCAGCAAGACGGCGCCGACACCGTGTTCAACTCGGTCGAGGGTGGCTGGTACGTCTACGACCTCGGCGCCCACAAGCTCGTCACGCGCGACGACCTCTTCTACGTCGTCGACACCGGCGACGGGTTCTTCAAGGTCCGCATGAAGAGCTACTACGACGACGCCGGCACCGCGGCCCGCCTGCAGTTCTGGTGGGGCAAGGTTCAGTCGCCGTAGGCGCTGCGCTATAGAGGCGCCATGTCTACCCTCATTCGTGGCGGAACCGTGGTCACCGCGGAGCAGACCTTCCGAGCCGACGTGCTCTGCGTCGACGGCGTCATCAAGGCGATCGGCGACAAGCTCGACGCTCCCGCGGGCACGAAGACGATCGACGCCGGCGACCTGCTCGTCATGCCCGGCGGCATCGACCCGCACACGCATATGGAGCTGCCCTTCATGGGCACCGTCGCCAGCGAAGACTTCTTCAGCGGCACCGCGGCCGGCCTCGCCGGCGGCACGACGATGATCATCGACTTCGTCATCGGCGACCCGAACGTGCCGCTGCTCAAGGCGTACGCGCAGTGGCGCGAGTGGGCGAAGAAGTCGTGCGCCGACTACTCGCTGCACGTCGCGATCACCTGGTGGAGCGACAGCGTGCGCGAAGAGATGGGCGTGCTCACGCGCGAGCACGGCGTGAACTCGTTCAAGCACTTCATGGCCTACAAGAACGCCATCATGGTGCCCGACGAGAACCTGGTGAAGAGCTTCACCCGGTGCCTCGAGCTCGGCGCGATTCCCACCGTGCACGCCGAGAACGGCGAGCTCGTGTACTGGCTGCAAGCCGAGATCGTGAAGCGCGGCATCACCGGCCCCGAGGGCCACCCGCTGTCGCGCCCGCCCGACGTCGAGGGTGAGGCCGCGAACCGCGCGATTCAGGTCGCGAAGGTGATCGGCACGCCGCTCTACATCGTTCACAACTCGTGCATTCAGTCGCTCGACGCCATCACGCGGGCGCGGCTTGCGGGCCAGCGCGTCTACGGAGAGGTGCTCGCCGGCCACCTGCTGATCGACGACTCGGTCTACCGCAACCCGAGCTGGGACTTCGCGGCAGCCCACGTGATGTCGCCGCCCTTCCGCTCGAAGGAGCACCAGGAGGCGCTGTGGAAGGGCCTCCAGTCGGGCAACCTGCAGACGACCGCCACCGACCACTGCTGCTTCTGCGCGCCGCAGAAGGCGATGGGCAAAGAGAGCTTCACCAAGATCCCGAACGGCACGGGCGGCGTCGAAGACCGCATGAGCGTGCTGTGGCACCACGGCGTCGGCACCGGCCGCCTCACGCCGAACGAGTTCGTGCGCGTGACGTCGACGAACGCGGCGCAGATCTTCAACATCTACCCGCGCAAGGGCAGCGTCTCGGTCGGCGCCGACGCCGACCTCGTGCTGTGGGACCCGAAGGGCACCCGCACCATCTCGGCGAAGACGCACCACCAGAAGGTCGACTTCAACATCTTCGAGGGCATGACCGTCACCGGCGTCCCGCGCTACACGCTCTCGCAGGGCAGGGTGGCGTGGGCCGACGGCAAGCTCGACGTCGTCAGCGGCACCGGCCGGTACGTGAACCGCCCGACGTTCGCGCCGGTGTACGACGCCGTGAAGCGCGCGAACGTGCTGCGCGAGCCGAAGGCCGTCACTCGCTGACGCCGAGCAGGCGCTGCGCCGTCTCGAGCGTCGACACGCCGGCCGCCTCACACGCCTCCCACGACGTCGGCTCCGACTCGACGAGCTGCCAGCCGGCGGTCGACCACCGCAGCGCGAGCGCCGTCGCCTCGCAGCCCGGCCCGACCGGCGTCTCGAGGCACGGGCCCTCGTGCGACTGAACCGCGAGCGCGATCAGCGTGCCGTCGCCGTCGACCACGAGCTGGTCGACGAACAGCCCGCCCAGCGCCTCGAGCGCCGAAGGTGGCACGTCGTCTCGCGACAGCGACGCCGCAGCCTCCTGGGGGCCACAGCCCGCGGCGGCCACGACACAGATGAGGGCGATCGATCGCATGGGGCGAAGATCACAGCAGCGGGCGTGCCATAAATCCCGGGCGCAGCTCGTGCGTATGAGATCCCCATGAGCGCCGTCCCGCCCCGCCTCATGCTCCGCCAGCTGTTTCGCTACCGCCGCGCGCCCCGCGGCTGCACCCGCGCCGACGCCTTCAACGTCGCCTGCTCCATGCGCCAGCGGGCCGAGCTGACCAACGTTCAGATGGCCGCCGTCGAGGAGCTCCTCTTCACGATGTGCACGGAATCCCGCGGAATCGTTGAGATCGACGTGCTGATGGGCTGAGTGACGCAGCGTGTTGCGCACGCGCAGGCCCTGCAGGGTCCTCTTCCATCGTGAAGTGGTTCGCTCCCGCAGCCGGCCTGTTCCTCGCGATCGCCTACGTGCACTTCGCGTTCGTCGCCGAGGTGGGCGGCAACCCGGCCTGGGTCGTCAGCTGGCTCGTGCTCTTCGTCGCCTGCGGCGGCATCGCGCTCACCCACACGCTGATGCGCGCCCAGCCCGGCGTCGCTTCGGGGGGAACAGCCTTCGGCGAGACGGTGCTCATCAAGAGCGAGCTCTTGAAGCGCGCGCTGATGAAGCACGCGCTGCGCAGCCGGCCGCTGCTCGAGACCTACGACGGGCCGCTCCTCATTCCTCGCCCGCGGCTGCGCACGCCTCGACCGGCGCGCGCCGCACGCTGACGTCGCCGCTCACGGCAGCAGGCGGGCGAGATCCTGGTACGTCTCGGGCCGGCGGTCTCGGTAGAACTGCCACACGCGCCGCACCTCTTCGATCATGTCGAGGTTGAGGTCGGCCGTGACGAGCTCGTCTTTGTCCTCGCTGGCCGTCACCAGGAAGTTGCCGCGCGGGTCGACGAAGTACGACGAGCCGTAGAACTTTCCGATGTTCCACGGCGCCTCGGTGCCGACCCGGTTGATCGCGCCCACGAAGTAGCCGTTCGCCACCGCGTGCGCCGGCTGCTCGAGCTTCCACAAATACTGCGAGAGCCCCGCCACCGTCGCCGACGGGTTGAACACCACCTCGGCGCCGTTCAACCCGAGCAGCCGCGCCCCTTCGGGGAAGTGGCGGTCGTAGCAGATGTACACGCCGACCACGCCGTACTGCGTCTTGAACACCGGGTAACCGAGGTTGCCGGGCTTGAAGTAGTACTTCTCCCAGAAGCCGTTCGTCTGGGGGATGTGCTGCTTGCGGTACTTGCCGAGGTACTTGCCGTCGGCGTCGATGACCGCGGCGGTGTTGTAATAGACGCCCGCCATCTCGCGCTCGTAGAGCGGCACCACGATCACCATCGAGTACTTCTTCGCGTACTCGCTGAAGAGGTTCGTCAGCGGGCCCGGGCACGCTTCGGCCGCGTCGTACCAGTTCGGCGTCTGCGCGGGGCAGAAGTACGGAGTGTTGAACACCTCTTGCAGGCAGAGCATCTGCACGCCCGCCTTGCCCGCCTTGTCGATGAAGGGCAGGGTCTTGTCGAGCATCGCCTTGCAGATCTCCTGCACCGAGCCCTCGGACTTCGCGTTCCCGACTTGAATCAGACCGCCTTTGACGATTCTGGCCATGGTGGCCACGCGACATAGCACGCCGAAAACGGTTAGAAACGACACACCCCGTGACCGCGCTGCCCCGAGAGCCCACCGTCGACGACGTCGAGTTCCGGGCGCTGTACAAGAAGACGAAGTACGTCGTCGAGACCGCCGACGGCTGGAGCCTCGTCATCACGCGGTACAAGCCGAACCCCCAGAGCTGGACTCAGCCGCTCTACGGCGAGCCCATGCTGCTCGTGCACGGCTTCTCGCAGAACCGCCACGCGTGGACGAGCGGCGAGTTCGTGAAGAACCTGCTCTTCTTCGGCCTCGACATTCACATCCTCGAGCTGCGCGGCCACGGCAAGAGCTCGGTCGCCCTGCAGAACGAGCGCGCCGCGAAGTTCGGCAAGAGCCCGCCCGCCGACCTCCAGTGGGACTGGGACATCGACTCGTACTTCCTCTACGACATCCCCGCGGCCGTCGCCGGCGTGCGGCGCATCACCCGGCGCGATCGCATCTTCTACTGCGGCCACTCGATGGGCGGCATCCTCGGGTACGGCTACGCCGGCATTCACGACGATCACTTCGAGGGCATCGTCACCATCGGAGCCCCCGCCGAGCTCGGCAAGGGCTCGCTGCCGCTCAAGCTGCTCGCGATGGCCGGCCCGGGCCTCGGCGCCGCCGTCGACTCGACGCTCGGAGCCCTCAACGCCCAGCGCGGCATCTCGCACCTCACCCAGTCGCTGCTCGCCCGCGTGCAGAAGCGCGACGCTCCGCACGTGCCGCGGCACCTGCAGTTCCGCTACGTGCCGATGGACACCTGGCTCAAGACCATCGCCTCGGTGCTCGACTACGCGGAGTCGAACCCCGTGCTGTCGATGGTCGCCTCGCGCGTGAACTGGCTCGCCCGGCAAGATCGCATGTCGTCGTCCGATCTGCGCTGGCTCTTGCGCGAGTCCGGAGCCCGCGAGCCCCGCAAGGTCGCCGAGCAGTTCTTCCGGTGGATCCGCAACAACGAGATCGTCTGCTACCGCACCGGCTACGACTTCAAGCGCGGCTTCCAGAAGATCAAGGTGCCGATGGCGATCATCTTCGGCGACGCCGACCCGCTCGCCTCGGTCGCCTCGACCCGCAGCGTCTACCGCTCGGCGAAGAGCGAGTACCTCTTGTGGCGCCCCGTGAAGGGCAACAGCCACATCGAGGTCACCATGGGGCACGACGTTCGGCAGATCTGTTACGACATCAAGAACCTGGTCGAGTACGCGAAGGTTCACCGCAACCGGTCGCCGTCACTGCCGCGCATTCGCTGACGCCGGCGCAGGCCCCCACACCGTCTTCACCAGCGCCGGCACCAGGCGACCTTCCCGCTCGGCGACGCCCGCCATGCGCCCGCCTTCGCCCTTCACGAGCTCGGTGATGCGCGTGCCGCCGGTGCACTCGAAGCCGCGCCAGTGGGTCTCCTCACAGCGCTCTCCGTCGTCGAGCTCGAGCCCCCAGAGGGCGTCTTGGTTCGCGCCGCTCCTTCTGCCCGTCGAAGGCTGCACGTAGACGCCGGTCGTCTCCCACGGCTTCGCCGGGCACCACATCAACCCCGACTTTGCGACCTCGAGGCAGCGCCGGCGCTCCTCGGTCTCGTCGACGCTGCAGCGGCCGTCCGCGCAGCGCCCCGAGACCTTCTTCCCGCCCGCCATGGGCTTGATCGTCACCGCGCGCGTGCTCCACTTCACCTCGGGCCAGGCGCCGGCCAGCGTGCGCACCGCCGCGACGGCCTCCTCCGTCGGGCACTCGCAGGCGACGCACGAGCAGCTGCCCTCGCTCGTCACGGCGTGCACCACACCGCCCGCCGAGAGGGTGAGCGTCGAGCCCGTCAGGTCGGTGGCCCCGCCGCGCGTGTCGCGCAAGGCCGGCCACTTCAGCGCGCCGAGCCGCTTCCACAGGGCGTCGACCTGGGCCTCAGAGAGCGAGCCGCGCCGCACCGTGACGCTCGCCGCGCCGCGCTCGCGGCTCGACAAGACCCAGCCCTTGGCGCCGCGCCGGTCGCCCGCCAGCACGATCTGCTCCTGGTGCTGCGAGAGGCCGTTGCCCGACTGAACCGAGAGCTCGAACGCGTCGACCTCGCCCACCTTCGTGCCCAGCGCGAGCTGGCCCGAGCGGGGGAACACCCGCGTGAGCACGACCGGCGCACCGAGCAGCGGCTGCTTGTCGGGCCCTTCGCCCGCAACCCGATGCGCGACCCACCGCGTCTTGCCGGCGAGCACGGCGGTGAGCTGGCCGCCGCCGGCGCAGTCGAAGCGCGAGCCGTCGCGAATGGGGCTCTTGCAGCGGTTGCCCTCGAGCTCCATCGCCCACGCGCTCTGGAAGTAGACCGGCATCGTCGGCCGGTTCCCGCGCTCCTTGTGGTTGGTGAGCAGCTGCCCGCTCTCGGCCCACGGCTCGGTGAAGCAGTTGAACACCGCGGGCGAGCCGGTCGGGAAGCACATGGCGTCGGTGTTCGTGCGGCAGATCAGCTGGCCCCGCGAGTCGCAGTACGCCTCGGTCACCCACTTCGCCTCGATCGCCGCGGGCCGCTGGGGGACGACGAGCGCGGTGGTGCCGCCGAGCGTGCCCGCGTCGGCCTTCTCGAGCGCCGCCTCGAGCGCGCGCTGCGCCACGGCGACGGCGTCGGTCACGCCTCCGTCGAGCAGCCGCGCTCCGGGCGCGCGCTCGTAGTGTGTCAGCGAGCCCTGCTCGCCGCCGCGCTGCACCAGCAGCTCGGAGCCCGGCCCCCAGCCGCGGTCGAACCGGCCGCCGCGCCAGGGCAGGGCGTCGATCGAGCTCCACAGCGCGTTCAGCACCTCACCCTCGAGCGTCACCGCGCGCGCCTCGGGGTCGCCGTCTTCGTCGGCTGCGGGCCGAGAGCTCCACAGCGTCGCGCGCTCGACCGTGCCGTCGAGGCCGAGCGTCGCCTTACCGGTCGCGACCGTGACCGTGATGCGCGTCGCGGTCTTCGGCGCAGGGCCCTTCGGTGGAAGACGCGCAGCGCCGCGCTGGCGCAGCTCGGGCGGAATCGGAGCCGGCTTCGTCTCGTCGGCCTCGCACGCGCACAGCGCGAGGAGCAGCACGCCGCCCCAGAGCCGCTCAGCCCTCACGGGCCGGCCACGGGAGCCGGCGCCTTCGGGTCGACCACCTTCAGCACGTAGCCCTTCGCCGTGTCGATGCTGTCTTTGCGCGGGCCGAACGTGACGACGCCGAGGTTGCCGCCGGCGCTGTCGACGATCTGCTTGACCCAGCCGATCCAGTGGTCGCGGTCGACCGGCGTCTTGCCGTAGCAGAAGTACGACGTGGGGATGATGAGCCAGAGGCCGACCGTCACCCACGCGAGCGGCACCTGCGGCCAGCAGAAGATCTTGCGGCCGACCCCCAGGTAGTCGGACGGGTAGAAGGGCCCGTGCAGCTCGCCCCTCATCTCGAACGTGCCGACCACCTCGATGTCCTGCCCGCGAAACTTCTTGAGCGTGCCGTCGACCACCTCGAGCCCGGCGCCCTCGTCGTTCTCGACCACCGTGACGTCGCCATAGACGGGGTTGCTGCGGTGGTTCTCGAAGTCGTCGACGACGCGCTCGTCGTCCATCGGCTTCACCTCGTTCGAGCGGAACTTCGCCGACGGCGCGACGGCCGCGCACGCGGAGCACACCGCCGCGACGCCCACGAGCGCCACGCACCGCATCGCGCTACCGCTTCACCATCTTCAGGACCTCGGCGACCTCGGAGCCCACGTCGGCCTTCGTCAGCGCCCCGCGCTGCACGAGCCGGTCGACCAGCTTCGCGCACAGCTCGGTCAGCGCAAGCACCCGCGCCTCTTGCACCTGGAGCCGCTGGGCCAGCGTCTTGATGCTGTCGACCGAGGCCTCGGCAAAGCCCTCGAGCGCGCCCACGCGCTCGTTCTGAATGTCATCGTTCTCGATGTTCGCCATCGTCACTCTCCCTTGGCCTGCTCTTTCGCCCACGTGTCCTTGAGCGTCACCGTCCGGTTGAACACCAGCTTGCCCGGCTTCGAGTCGGAGTCCACGTTGAAGTAGCCGAGCCGCTCGAACTGAAACACGGCGCCCACGGGCGCACTGCCGAGCGACGGCTCGAGCTTCGCGTCGCCGACGAGCTCGAGCGACCGCGGGTTCAGGTGCTTCAGGTAGTCGTCGCCCTCGGGGCTCTCGACGTTGAAGAGGCGATCGACGAGCCGCACCTCGGCGCCGACCGCGCTGTCGGCCGCCACCCAGTGCAGCGTCGCCTTCACCTTGCGCCCATCGGGAGCGTCGCCCCCGCGCGTCGCCGGGTCGTACGTGCAGACCACCTCGGTCACGTTGCCGGCCGCGTCTTTCTTCACCTCTTTGCAGGTCACGAAGTACGCCCAGCGCAGGCGCACCTCGCGCCCCGGCGAGAGGCGGAAGAACTTCTTGGGCGGGTTCTCCATGAAGTCGTCGCGCTCGATGTAGAGCACCTTGCCGAACGGCACCATGCGCTTGCCGGCCGCGGCGTCTTCCGGGTTGTTGACGGCCTCGAGCTGCTCGACCTTGCCGTCGGGCCAGTTCTCGATGACGACCTTGAGCGGCTTGAGCACCGCCATGCGGCGCTCGGCCGTGCGGTTGAGATCGTTGCGCACGGCGTTCTCGAGCCGGCCGACGTCGATGACGCTGTCGACCTTGGTGACGCCGATCTCGTCGCAGAACGTGCGCACCGCCGCCGCCGGGTAGCCGCGGCGGCGCAGCGCCGAGATCGTGGGCATGCGCGGGTCGTCCCACCCGCGCACGTGCTTGCCGTTGACGAGCTCGAGCAGCTTGCGCTTCGACAGCACCGTGTAGGTGAGGTTGAGGCGCGCGAACTCGATCTGCTGCGGGTGGTAGACGCCGAGCTCGTTCAAGAACCAGTCGTAGAGCGGGCGGTGGTTCTCGAACTCGAGCGTGCAGATCGAGTGCGTGATCTTCTCGAGTGAGTCTTCGCTGCCGTGCGCCCAGTCGTACGACGGGTAGATCGCCCACGTGTCGCCGGTGCGGTGATGGTGATCTTTCACGATGCGGTACATCACCGGGTCGCGCAGGTTGAAGTTGCCCGACGCCATGTCGATCTTCGCGCGCAGCGTGTACTTGCCCTCGTCGAACTCGCCCGCCTTCATGCGGCGCAACAGGTCGAGGTTCTCGTCGACCGAGCGCTTGCGGCCGGGGCTCTCTTTGCCGGGCTCTTTCATCGTGCCGCGGTACTCGCGCATCTGCTCGGGGTTCAGGTCGCACACGTAGGCCTTGCCGGCCTTCACGAGCGTCTCGGCCCACTCGTACATCTGCCCGAAGTAGTCGGACGCGTAGAAGATGCGGTCTTTCGAGAGGTCTCCGGCGAGCCACGCGACGTCTTTCAGAATCGAGTCGACGTACTCCTGCTCTTCCTTCGCGGGGTTGGTGTCGTCGAAGCGGACGTTGAAGAGCCCGCTGTACTTCCGCGCCAGGCCCGAGTTGAGGCAGATGGACTTGGCGTGGCCGATGTGGAGGTAGCCGTTCGGCTCGGGAGGGAAGCGTGTGTGCACACGGCCCCCCCACTTGCCGGTGCGGTTGTCTTCTTCGACGATCTCTTCGATGAAGTTGAGGCCCATGGTGTGCGCGCGCCACCTTAGCGGAATCAGCCAGAAAGTTGGCTCGTTGATCCCTTGAGGTAGCGTCCTGTAGCAATGTTCCGCCGGCTCGTACTCCTGATGGCGTTCGCAGGCGTCGCTCACGCTCAGGATCGCGTGTCCCTGAACACCATCACGCGCGTCGAGGTGCGCGGTAACGTGCTCGAGATCGCCGGCACGAAGAAGCCGAGCTTCACGACCTTCACGCTGCCCGAGCCTCCCCGCCTCGTCATCGACTTCTCCGAGGCCGTCTTTCAGGGCGTGCCCGCCGACCTCAAGGTGAACGACGGCACCGTCACCTCGATCAAGACCGCCGGCTACGGCTCGGCGTCTGCCGCCATCGCCCGCATCGTCATCGGCTTCGAGCGCGAGCTCGAGACCGACATCTCGACCGACGGCAACGTGCTGCGCGTGAAGCTGCCTCCGAGCCCGACCCTGCTCGCGAAGGCCGAGGCCGAGAAGACCGCGAAGCTCGAGGCCGAGAAGGCCGCCCGAGAAGAGGCCGCGAAGAAGGCCGCCGAAGAGAAGGCCGCGAAGCTCGAGGCCGAGCGCCTCGCCCGCGAAGAGGCGGCGAAGAAGGCCGCCGACGAGAAGGCCGCGAAGGCCGAGGCCGAGCGCCTCGCCCGCGAAGAAGCGGCGAAGAAGGCCGCCGAAGAGAAGGCCGAGAGAGAGCGCCTCGCGAGAGAGAAGGCCGACGCCGAGCGGCTCGCGCGCGAAGACGCTGCGAAGAGGGCGGCCGAAGAGAAGGCCGAGCGAGATCGGCTCGCGAGAGAGAAGGCCGACGCCGAGCGCCTCGCCCGCGAAGAGGCGACCCGGCGGGCCGCCGAAGAGAAGGCCGAGAGAGAGCGCCTCGCGAGAGAGAAGGCCGAGACCGAGCGCCTCGCGAAGCTCGAGAGAGAGCGCGTCGCGAAAGAGAAGGCCGACGCCGAGCGCCTCGCCCGCGAAGAAGCGGCGAAGAAGGCTGCTGAAGAGAAGGCCGCCAGGGCCGAGGCCGAGCGGCTCGCCAAGCTCGAGAGAGAGCGCCTCGCGAAAGAGAAGGCCGACGCCGACCGGCTCGCGCGTGAAGAGGCGGCGAAGCGGGCTGCCGAAGAGAAGGCGGCGAAGCTCGAGGCCGAGCGCCTCGCGCGCGAAGACGCCGCGAAGAAGGCCGCCGAAGAGAAGGCCCAAAGAGAGCGCCTCGCGAGAGAGAAGGCCGACGCCGAGCGCCTCGCCCGGGAAGACGCCGCGCGAAGAGCGGCCGAAGACAAGGCGGCGAAGGCCGAGGCCGAGCGGCTCGCCCGGCTCGAGCGAGAGCGCGTCGAGAAAGAGAAGGCCGACGCCGAGAAGCTCGCGAAGGCCGAGGCCGCGCGCAAGGCGGCCGACGAGAGGGCCGAGCGCGAGCGGCTCGCTCGTGAGGCCGCAGACGCCGAGCGCGCCGCGAAAGAGCAGGAGGCGAAGAACGAGGCCGCGAAGAAGGCCGAGCTCGCGCGGCTGGCGAGAGAGAAGGCCGACGCCGAGCACGCCGCGAAGGAGCAAGAGGCGAGGAACGAGGCTGCGAAGAAGGCCGAGCTCGCCCGGCTCGCGAAAGAGAAGGCCGACGCCGAGAAGCGCGAGCGCGAAGAGGCGAAGCAGAAGCAGCTCGCCGACGCCCGCGCCGCGAAAGAGGCGCGCGAGCAGAAGCAGCCCTCGCCTCCGCCAACGGCCGAGGCGCAACCCGCCGCCCAGCCGGTCGCGACGTCGGGCAAGCCCGCGTCGATGAAGGCCATCGGCTTCCGCCAGGAGCGCGGCGTCGGCAGGGTCTCGATCAAGATGAGCGGGCCGGTGCAGTTCGGCGTGAAGGAAGACGTCGACCGCAACGTGGTGGTTTCGCTCGAGAACGCGAAGATCAGCCTGCCCAACAACGAGCGGTTCCTCGACACGTCGTTCTTCGACACGGCCGTCGCGATGGTGCGGCCCGAGCCGGCCCAGGGCGGCGTCAACGTGCTCGTGGTGCTCAAGCAGCCGGTGCCGTACCGCGTGAGCCAGAGCGGCAACGAAGTGACGGTAGAGTTCGAGCCGCCCAAGCAGTAGAGGGGCAGGTGAGGGGCCGAACCTGCTGTCGCTCGTCGTCACCGCAGCCCTTGGCGCCACGGTCCAGCTGACGGCCGAGCGGCTCGTTCACGACGACGCGCGCAAGATCACGACTGCCGAGGGTGAGGCCGACCTCGTCGCGCAGAACGCGTCGATGAGCGCCGACCGCATCACGTGGGACGAGGCGGCGGGGGCGGCGACCGCCAGCGGCAACGTCACGCTGCGCATGGCCAAGAAGGGCCTGCTCGCGGTCATCGCCGACGTCGTCACGGTGCGAATGGACGGCGACGACGTCAGCGAGGTGTTCATCTACGACGGCGTCGCGCTGCGGAAGAAGAACGTCTCGCCCGACGCGCTGCTCGCGGCCCGCAAGCCCGACGACGTGCGCTCGGCCGGCAACACGGTGATGTCGATGAACGCGTCGCACCTCGTGAAGAACGACGACGACACGTGGACGATCGACGAGCTCGGCTTCACGCCCTGCGAGTGCGACTTCAACAAGCCGTCGTGGCACATCGGCACGTCGCGCACGACGCTCGATCTCGAGGCCGAGCGCGCCTCGCTGCTCTTCCCGACGATCTGGGTCTGGAAGATCCCCGTGCTGTGGTTCCCCTGGCTGTCGCTCCCGCTGTCGGATCGACAGACCGGCCTGCTCGTGCCCCGGCCCGGCTTCACCGCCCTCAACGGCTTCAGCCTCGAGCAGCCCGTCTTCGTCACCCTCGGCCGCAGCGCCGACCTCACGTTCACGCCCGGCTACTTCTTCGGCGGCAACCCCAACAACCCCTACGGCATCGAGGGCCCGAGGCTCCACACCGAGTTTCGCTACACGCCGTCGGCCGGCACGAGCGGGCGAGCGACGCTGGGCCTGCTCATCGATCGCCGCTGGGCGCGCGACCCCGTGAACCCGGCGCTCCTGCCCGAGCCGCTCAAGCGCCGCGGCCTGCGCGCCGAGGGCTCGTGGGTGCACCTGCAGGAGCTCGGCAACGGCTTCCACGATCGCGTGAACGTCTCGTTTCTGTCTGACGGGTACCTGCAGCGCGACATCACGCCCGACGTGCTCGCGCGCGAGCTCGGCTACCTGCGCTCGACGGCGACGATCTTTCACCGCGGCGAGGGCCACCTCGTGGGCCTCGACGCCGCCTTCCGGCAGGATCTCTCGACCGGCGACACCCTCTTCACCCAGCGGCCCGGGGCGCCGAACCCCGTGCAGCGCCTGCCCGGCTTCACGGCGGCGCTGCCGCCCCAGCAGCTCGTCGGCCCGCTCTTCGCGTCGGGGAGGCTCGACCTCGCTCGCCTGGGGCCGCTGGGCAATCGCACCGGCTCGCTCACCGCGTACGACCGCATCGATCTGCTGCCGCGCCTCGAAGCGGGCGGGGTGCTGCTCGGCGCGCTGAGCCTGCAGGGCTTCGCGGCGTGGAGGCAGAACGTGTGGTTCGCCGAGACGACGGGCACCGCGCTGCACCGCGGCTACCCGCTCTTCGGCGCGGCGATTCAGACCGAGCTCGCGCGCACGTTCGGTGATGCATGGCGACACACCCTCGCTCCGATCGTCGAGGCGCGCGCGGTGCCGGTGGTGCTGGGCAGCCCGGCCGCCGAGCTGCCGCAGTACGACGAGGTCGACACGGCGGTGGGCTCGGGGCCGGCGCTGCAGGCTGTGGCGATGGTGCGGCAGCGCCTGCAGCGCAAGGGCGTGGGCGACGTCGTGCGGCTCGATCTGGGGCAGAGCGCGCACCTGCTCGAGCCGGCGACGCTGGGAGAGACGTTCGCGCGGCTGCAGGTCGCGGCGCCGTACTTCCGGCTGAACGGCACGGTGCGGGTCGACCCGGTGCTGAAGCAGCTGACGCGGGTGAGCGCGCTCGCGTCGGCCGAGCTCGAGCCGGGGCGCAGCGTGTACGTGAGCTACGAGAACATCTCGAGCGTCGGCACCGACCGCGCGCGCCAGCCGATCGATCTGTTGGTGGGGCCCCGGGTGCCGCAGGGGGCGGTGTCGCAGATCCTGACGTTCGGAGCGCGCTATCGCATCGCCGGCTTCGGCCTGCGGTACGACGGCCTGTACCTCGATCTCTCGAAGGTGCAGCTGCCGGCGCAGCAGACGCTCGGGGTGTCGTACGGCCCGGCGTGCGAGTGCTGGCGGCTCGAGGTGTTCGGCACGTACCGGCCGGGCTTCTTCCCGGACCTGGGTGCGACACTCACGATCACCGGCTTCGGGACGCTGGGCACGTCGGGGTGAGGGGCATAAGATGCGCGGCCATGTCACTGCGCCTGGTCGTCACCGCCCTGGTCACCCTCATCTGTGTCGCCTGCTCGGGAGCGCCTGCCACGATCGAGTACGTCGAGCACACTCCCGAGCGGCCTCGGGTCGGCGACATCATCACCGTGAAGTTCAAGCTCACCGACTACCGCGGCACGCCCCAGGCCGGCACCCTCGTCACCTTCGACATCGAAGGAGGCAAGCCCAACGGGCTCACGCTGGGCCCCGCCATGGCCATGTCGCTCAAGGGCAGCGGCGAGGCCTCGACCCAGATTGTCGGCACGACTCCGGGTCAGGCCATCGTCGTCACGGCGAACGCCGGTGGAGGCAAGGTCGCCAAGAGCGCGCCGATCACGATCTCTGGCACGGGCGTGCCGAACCACACGCAGATGACCTTTCAGTGCGGGCCGCTCGCGGGCGTGGCGTCGGGCGGCATTCACGCCATCGGGGCGTATGACACCTCGCGGCACCTGATCGCGGGCGTGAAGCTCAACTGCTCGGCCCACCTCGGCGACCGCAACGGCGACGGGGTCGCGGGGGCCTCCGTGTCGTTCTACACCGAGGCGGGCACGATCAACCCGACCGAGTCGACGGTGACCGACGTCGCAGGAAACGCGACGGTTCTCTACAAGACGTCGCTGCCGCTGCCGGTCGAGACCGAGCCCTACGCCATGGGCTTCCAGTGGAACCCCGAGACCTCGTGCACCGACTCGAACAAGCTGCGCTGCAACGGAGAGTACCTCGTGCCCTTGTGGATGGAGCCCTTCACCTGGACGACGAACCCGCTGAGCACGCTGCTGACGATGAACCCGACCTACGACCCCAACAACCTGAGAGAGCCGCGCCGGTTCGACCCGGTTCGGCGCCGCGCCGATCAGCCGACGCAGAAGCCGGTCAACAACCCCCGCGACAACCTCGTCACGATGATCGCGTGGACGACGGGCGAAGAGGGCTTCATCGACAAGAACAACAACGGCTCGTTCGACACCGACGAGGTGCCCGTCGACATCACCGAGCCCTTCGTCGACGCCAACGACAACGGCACCTACGACCCCGACGAGCGGTACGTCGACACCGACAAGAACGGCCAGTGGGACGGCAAGAACGAGCGGTGGGACGCGAACACCATCATCTGGAGGCAGGAGCGCATCCTTTGGACGGGCATCCCCTTCCAGGCGATCATCCTCAACGAGCCCGACGACTACAGCATGCCCGAGCCCACGGCCCGCGGCGGTCAGGGCAGCAACCCCAACGCCCGAATCGGCTGCTACGGCGGCGCGTCGTACAGCCTCTACCTCTCGGACCCGTGGTGGAACACCATGGCGCGCAACGGCGACGGCGACGGCTGCAAGAAGAACTCGGCGACGAAGAACGTGACCGTCGACGAAGCGGCGGTGTTCGGCATCGCGTTCACCTATCCCCCCATCAAGACGTTCAACTACGCCGTCATCGACAACCTCGATCGCGAGCCCAGGCCGATGACGAGCCCGCCGAGCCCGGGGTGCTACCCTCCGTTGCCGGCGGCCAACGGCAGCGTCGTGCAAGATTGGACGATCACGGTGAAGTGCGACTTCACCGCGTCACCCGAGCAGGGCCACAAGCCCTTCGTCTTCGACACGGTCACGGGCACCATCATCAACAACCACCCGAACGTGCAATGACGACGCGCCACTTGCGGAGTGACTCGCAAGTCAGTACTTGAGCGGTTCCGTGACCGCCACCACCAAGTCTGGCAGCGACTCGAGCAAGAGCGAGTCGAGTAAGAACGAGTCGGGCCGAAACGAGGCTGATCGCAAAGGCACCATTCTGCGCGCCGCGATCGAGGTCTTCTCGAAGAAGGGGTACCACGGCTGCCGCATCGCCGACGTCGCGAAGGAAGCGGGCGTCGCGTACGGGCTCGTCTACCACTACTACAAGAACAAGGACGAGCTGCTCCAGAGCGTCTTCGAGTACGGGTGGTCGGCGCTGGTGAGCCGCATCACCGAGCGGTCGCTGCAGGGGCGCACGGTCGAAGAGAAGGTGCGCGGCATCATCGACGTGGCGTTCGACGCGTACAAGAACGACCCGCGGGCGGTGAAGGTGCTGATCCTCGAGGTGGGGCGCAACCCGGCGGGCCAGAGCGTGAACCGCGGCAACGCGTTCGGCGGCGCGATGGAGATGGCGGCCGTCATCTTCCGCGACGGGCAGAAGCGCGGCGAGCTCGACCCGAAGCTCGAGCCGCTGATCTGCGCGGCGATGATGTTCGGCGCGGTCGAGATGGGGCTGACGGCGCTCATCATGGGGCTCGTCGATCGCAAGCCCGAGGTCATCGACGCCGCCGCGAAGCAGATCGCCGACACCTTCTTGGGCGGCGTGCTCGGAGACGGCACATGGAAGAGCGAGAAGTCCGCTACGAAGTCACGGGCGCTCAAGCGCGCCTGACCATCGACCGCGAGAGCGCGCGCAATGCGCTCTCGCCCGGCGTCATTCAGGGGCTGACCGAGGGGCTCGCGCGCGCCGACGCCGACCCGGCCGTTCGCGTGATCGTCATCACGGGAGCGGGTGAGAAGGTCTTCTGTGCAGGCGGAGACCTCGGCGGCATGAGCGGTGACGGCTTTCTCGCCGGGCACGACGGGCGCCGCGGGTATGGCCAGCTGCTCTTGCGGCTGCAGGGGCACCAGAAGCCGACGGTGGCGCGCGTGAATGGGCATGCGCTGGCGGGAGGCCTGGGCCTGGTGCTCGCGTGCGATCTGGCGATCGCGACCGAGACGGCGGGCTTCGGCACGCCCGAGATCGATCGCGGGCTGTTCCCCATGATGGTGATGGGTCTGTTGCAGCGGCACGTGGGCCGGAAGCGGGCGCTGCAGCTCGTGCTCCTCGGCGAGCGGCTCACGGCGGCGCAGGCGCTGGAGTGGGGCCTCATCAGCCAGGTGGTGCCGGCAGCCGACTTCGAGACCGCGACGAACGCGCTGGCCGGCAAGCTCGCCGGTAAGAGCAAGGCGATCATCGCGCTGGGGAAGCGGTCGTACCTTGCGACGGAAGATCTGCCGCTCCCGAACGCGATCGAGATGCTGGCGTCGCAGCTGTCGCTGAACGTGATGGCGGAGGATGCGGCGGAGGGTGTGACGGCCTTCCTCGAGAAGCGGCCTCCGAAGTGGAATGATCGGTGAGGTGAGACGGGCGCGGAGAGGGCCGATCACGATCGACGACCACGATCGACGACCACGACCACGACCACGATCACGATCACGATCACGATCACGATCACGATCACGTCGACGTCCAGGTCCACGAGCGCGAGCGCGAGCGCGACGTTCGAAGTTCACCCGAAAGTCGGAACCCACGGGCAGACTGCGTCCATCGACTTTCGCGCAACACTACTGACTGCTGACACACGCGCTCGCGCACGTGGTCGCGCACGTGGTCGTAGCCGTGATCGTGGTCGTGATCGTGATCGTGATCGTGATCGTGATCGTGATCGTGATCGTTCGTTGTGGGCGTGATTCGTGGCGTTGACGCCCGCGATCGGCCGTCACTCGAAGTCGAGGCGCAGCAAGCTCTGCCCGTCAACCCAGCGCCCATCGATCTTCACGCCCCAGTGCAGGTGAGGCCCCGTCACCCGACCGGTCTTACCGATCAACCCGACGGGGTCGCCCTGCTTGAGCTCTTGCCCCTGCTTCACGTCGATGCGCGAGAGGTGAAAGTAGGCGGTGTAGAGCGCAGCGCCGTGGTGCACCAGCACGGTGTTGCCTGACCCGAAGCACTCTCGGGTCATGACCACGACGCCGTCGTTGGCCGCATACGCGACGTCGCCGACGTCGCCGTCGATGTCGATGCCGTAGTGCTGGCTCTGGCGCTTGCCGTTGAACAGGCGCAGGTCTCCGTACGGGGCCGCGAGGCGATCGAGCCGGGGCCAGACGAACGGCTGATCGAACAAGCGCGGCTCGAGCGGCTGGCTGAACGCCGCGTCGAACGACTTCTGATCGTCGCGCATCCACTTCTTTTCGGCCTTCGACGGCGAGATGAACTTCTTCGCGACCTTGAGCTCGTCGCGGCGGAAGTTCGGCTCGATGACGTCGAGCGCCAGCGCGTAGTCGCGCTCTTTGCCCTCGGCGACGAAGCGAACACCGAGCTTCAGCGGGGCGATCTTGATGTCGGTCGGCAGCCCGATGAGCGCCTGGTGCCCCCCGCGGAAGGGGAGGAAGTTGAGGTGCCATGACCCGAGCGAGCCCTCGGGCACGTCCTTCGCGCCGTACACCGTGACGAGCACGGCGTCGCCCGGCTTCGCGGTGCCCGGCTGAACGCGCAGCAGCGGCGCCGCCGACCTCAGCGCCTCGCCTGCATCGCTCGCCGAAGACTCGGCGCCCGCGTCGGCCAGGCCCCCATCGGCGGCCAACATCAGTGCGAGCAGAGCCGCCGTCATCTCGGGCGCTGTAACGCTACGGCATCGACAGCGCCGCCTGAATGTCCGCCTCGACGGCGGTGCCCCACAGCGTTCGGAAGCCCGTCAGGCTCGAGGGGATCTTCCCGAACATCATGCGGAACTGCGTGTTCGCCGGCACCGTCACCGTGCCCGGAGCCCCGTAAACGAACTCGTAGCGCGTGGTGTACCCCGACGGCATGTTCGAGAAGGTGCTCATCGGCTCATTGAGCGGCTCGCGCGCCGCAACCGGGAAGCCGGCCGTCTGCGGGTTCATCGCCCCCGGCGGAGACAGCTCGCCTGCCACGTCGCCCTTGCCGTTCAGGTTGTTGATGTCGAAGTCGATCTGCACCTCGAGCGCCGCCGCCAGCTGGCGAATCGGCTGATTGAACGTGATGACCACCGTGTCGCCTACGTCGAGTCGCGTCGTCGCAGCGCCACCCGCGGGCCTGCGCCAGGTGATCTTCTCGACGCCGAACATCTTCGGCATCGTCGGGTCGCCGCCGAAGAAGTACGCAGCCTGCTGAAACGTCGCGCCGCTCTCTGCAGACGTCGCGCGCAGCGCGATGTTGTACTCCTTGCCGCTCTCGAGACCCTGCACCTGCACCTCGAGAATGTTCGGCGCCTTCGCCGTCTTCGTCGACATCAGCGTCGTCAGCCCCAGCTCGTCGGTCACCTTCACCGTCACCGACGACGCGAGCAGCGCCTGATCGAACGTGAAGAACAGACTCTCGGTCGGCTTCACCATGCTCCGCAGTGGGTCGCCCGGGCCGTTCACCATCGAGTCGATGTTGCTCGCGAGCACCGTCAGCGGCCCCGGAGACCGGTTCAGCGGCAGCGTGATGATCGTCGAGACGCTGCCGAGGAACAGGTCGCGCGCTTGAAAGTCCTTCCGCGCTCCGAGCAGCTCGAAGCGCCCGTCCATGTTCTCGTCGACCGCTCCGACCGTCACCGTGTACGTGCCGTTCAGCCGCGACAGCTCCGAGAGCTGCGGCGCGTTCGTGAACGAGAGAACCCCGTTCGCGTCGCTCGTCGCCTCGGCCACAAAGACGCCGACCGGGTTGCCGTAGCCGCCGAACTCCGCGTAGCGAATCGCCGCCGGCGACACCTCGAGCTGCGCCTTCACCATGCCCGCCGGCGCCCCGTTCGACGTCACCAGCTGAAACGTCACCTTGCCCTGCAGCTGCGGCAGGAGCACCGTGCCCACGTTGCCGTTGCCGTTGTTCACCGGGAAGTTGCCTGCCGCGCCCGGCACCGTGGCCTGCAGGCGCAGCGAGACGTAGTTCTCTTTCGTGAACACCACCTGCGCGTTCGCAGCCGCCGGCAGACCCTTCACCGCCCAGATGCCGTCGTTGTCGGTCGTCGCGGTGTAGGCCGTGCCGTCTGCGCTCGCGATCCCGCCGATGATGACGGTCACCTTCACCCCGTCGAGCCCCGCGAAGTCGGTCTTCAGCACCTGGCCCGACAGTGTGCCGATCGGGGTGCTCGGCGCGATCTGCGACACGCTGTCTGGCGAGTAGACGCCGTCGACGATGCCGTCTTTGTTGGCGTCGGTGCCGCCCCCACAGGCGGCGGCGAGGCAACACAACAGCGTGGCTCTGGGCATGAATGGCTCCCCTTCGATTGGTGCCGCGACTTTCGCGCGCTTTCGACAATCGTCAAGCAGATGTTGGAGCGGCTATACTCCGCGCCGTGCGCAAGCTCCTGTACGCGGTGGTCCCATTGGCCCTCGCGAGCTGCGGCGGCAACACCGTCGGTGCTTACATCGGCGCGGCCGGCGGCGAGCTCTGTCTGCCCGATCGCCGCGTCTGCATCGAAGTCCCCGTCAACGGCCTGCCCGAAGATCAGCAGATCTACATTCGCCCCTCGAACGAAGCCCCCGGCGGCCAGCTCAGCGAAGTCTGGGAGATCGGCACCAACGGCACCATCTTCCTCAAAGAGGCCACCGTCACCTTCCGCTATGACCTGCTCGACGGCGGCATCGACATGCTCTCGCCGTCGCTCGTTCGCATCTACACGCGCGAACTGCTCGACGGCGGCGGCTACGGCGAGTGGCGCTCGCTGAACGAGTCCGAGGTCGATCGCGTGAAGCTCGTCGTGCGCGGCAACACCACGCACCTTTCTCCCTTCACGCTCATGCGCACCGATCGCTTGAGCGACGGCGGCATCCCCATCGAGGGCGACGCCGGCATGATGAAAGACGGCGGCGTCATCACGTGCCCGACCTGCAACCCCCCGACCTGCTCCGACGGCCTGCGCAACGGCACCGAGACCGACCTCGACTGCGGTGGGCCCAACATGTGCCCGCGCTGCGGCGGCAACCTGAACTGCGCGGCGAACAGCGACTGCATCTCGAACCGCTGCATCATGTCGACCCTCCGCTGCCGCGCCCCGAATGACGGTGGAATGGGCGGCGGCGCCGGTGGCGGCGGCGGCGGCGCGGGCGGCGGCGGTGGCAGCGGCGGCGGAGCGGGAACCGCCGGCGGCAGCACCGCAGGCGGCGGGAGCGCAGGCGGCTCCGCGGGTGGCCGCGCGGGTGGCGGTGCGGCGGGTGGCGCGACGGCGGGCGGCGGCGCCGCTGGCGGAGCGACCGCAGGCGGCGGCACCGCGGGCGGCGCGACCGCGGGTGGTGGCACGGCCGGTGGCGCGACGGCGGGTGGCGGCATGGCCGGCGGCGGCATGGCCGGCGGCGGCATGGCGGGTGGCGGCATGGCCGGCGGCGGCATGGCGGGCGGCGGCATGGCCGGCGGCGGCATGGCCGGTGGCGGCACCTCGGGCGGCAGCACCGCAGGTGGCGGCGCAGCAGGGGGCGGCGCAGCCGGGGGCGGCGACTCCGGAGGGATGGGCGGCGGCGGCTGAGCGACGTGCGGCGCGGGCGCTACTCGTGCGCCTTCAGCCCGTACTTCGTGACCAGGCGGTGCACGTAGTTGCGGGCGATGCCCGCTTCGCGCGCCATCTGCGAGATGTTGCCGTTGCACTTCTCGAGCAGCGCGACGAGGTACTCCTTCGTGAAGCTCTCGACGAGCCGCTCTTTGGCTTCTTTGAACGGCAGATCGGTGATGCCCTCATTCGACTGCAGCGAGCGCGCCGAGCTCGACTCGTTGGGGAGCGGGTCGACGTCGGCGCCGGCCAGCGCGCGCTCGACGAGGTTGCGCAGCTCGCGCACGTTGCCGGGCCAGTGGTACGCGGCGAACCGCGCCATCAGCCCGCGCGGCAGCTCGAAGTCGCCGCGGCCCATGCCCTTCACGAAGTGGTTCGCGAGCAGCGGAATGTCGTCGAGCCGGTCGCGCAGCGGCGGCACCTGCACGAGCACGACCGCGAGGCGGTAGTAGAGATCGCGGCGGAACTGGCCGGCCTCGATCTCGGCCTCGAGGTCGCGGTGCGTCGCCGCGATCACGCGCACGTCGACCCGCCGGTGCTTGTCTTCGCCCACGCGCCGCACGGTGCCGCCCTCGAGCACGCGCAGGAGCTTCGGCTGAAGGTCGAGCGGCAGCTCGCCGAGCTCGTCGAGGAAGATGCTGCCGCCGTCGGCCTCGAGAAACGCGCCGTTGCGATCGCTGATGGCGCCGGTGAACGCCCCGCGCACGTGACCGAACAGCTCGCTCTCGATCAGCGTCGGCGCCACGGCGCCGCAGTCGACCACCACGAACGGCTTTCCCGCCCGCTTGCTCTTCTGGTGAATCGCCTCGGCCAGCACCTCTTTGCCGGTGCCGGTCTCGCCGAGCAGCAGCACGGTCGAGTCGGTCGGAGCGACCTTCTCGAGAATGCCGAACAGCTGCCGCATCGTCGGCGAGTTGCCCATCACCGCGCCGAACGACGCCTGCGCCTCGGGCACGCCGAGGTCCTCTTCGATCATCGAGATCTTGAGGCCGGTCTTGCCGATGGTGATGACCGCCTGGTCTTCGACGATGACCTCTTGAACGCGCGTGCCCGACAGGTACGTGCCGTTCTTCGACTCGAGATCTCGCACCAGCACGCCCTCGGGCCGCGGCTGCAGCTCGACGTGGAAGCGCGACACCGTCGTGTCGGCGAGCGCGAGGCCCGCGTCTGTGTGCGAGCCGATCTTCATCGCGCCTTCGATCGCGACCGACTTGCCGCTGTCGGGGCCGGCCACGATCGCGACCTTGTACTTCCGCTCTTTGAGCGTGCCGGTCTTCGGGTCGAGGCGCAGGAGCGCTCCCGGGCTCTGCAGGGGTTCGGTGAGCTGGTGCACGAAGCCGCGACTATACCGTTGACGACCGCCGGATAAAGCGCGACGTAGTGCCCACTTCATTCAACGACGGAGCGACGCGATGGCTGGCGACAAGATCACCCTGAAGGACGGCAAGCTCAACGTACCTGACAACCCGATCGTGCCGTTCATCGAGGGCGACGGCACCGGCCCCGACATCTGGCGCGCCTCGCAGGCCGTCGTCGACGCCGCCGTCGAGAAGGCCTACTCGGGCCGAAAGAAGATCGCCTGGATGGAGGTGCTCGCCGGCGAGAAGGCGCACAAGCTCAAGAACAACTGGCTGCCCGACGAGACCGTCACCGCGTTTCGCGAGTACCTCGTCGGCATCAAGGGGCCGCTCACCACGCCCGTCGGCGGCGGCATCCGCTCGCTGAACGTCGCGCTCCGCCAGCTGCTCGACCTCTACGTCTGCCTGCGGCCCGTTCGCTACTTCAAGGGCGTGCCGTCGCCCGTGAAGCAGCCCGAGAAGGTCGACATGGTGATCTTCCGCGAGAACACCGAAGACATCTACGCGGGCATCGAATACGCCGCCGGCAGCCCCGAGGCGCAGAAGGTGCTCGACTTCTGGGCCAAGGAGTTCCCGAAGGACTTCGCCAAGGTTCGCTTCGGCACCGCGAAGGCGACCACCGAGTGGCAGAAGCTGCTCGAGGGCGTCGGCATGGCGAAGCGCGACGTGACCGTTCAGGTCGGCGTGGGCCTCAAGCCCGTCAGCTACCTCGGCACCGAGCGCCTCGTGCACAGCGCGATCTCGTACGCGATCGCTCAGAAGCGGAAGAGCGTCACCCTGGTGCACAAGGGCAACATCATGAAGTTCACCGAGGGCGGCTTCCGCGACTGGGGCTACGAGCTCGCGAAGAAGCAGTTCGGCGCGGTCGAGATCGACGGCGGCCCGTGGTGCAAGATCCCCGAGGGCAAGCCGGGCGCCGGCCTCGTCATCAAAGACGCGATCGCCGACATCACGCTGCAGCAGGTGCTCACCCGGCCCGACGAGTTCGACGTCATCGCGACGCTCAACCTGAACGGCGACTACCTCTCTGACGCGCTCGCCGCGCAGGTCGGCGGCATCGGCATCGCGCCCGGCGGCAACATCAACTACCTCACCGGCCACGCCGTGTTCGAGGCGACGCACGGCACCGCGCCGAAGTACGCCAATCAAGACAAGGTGAACCCCGGCTCCGTCATTCTCTCGGCAGAGATGATGCTGCGTCACATGAAGTGGAACGAGGCGGCGGATCTCATCATCAAGGGTATGGATCGCGCGATCGCCGCCAAGACGGTGACGTACGACTTCGCGCGGCTCATGAAGCAGGAAGGTCAGTCTGGCGTGACCGAGCTCAAGTGCAGCGAGTTCGGCCAGGCCATCGTCAAGCACATGTAGGAGGGCATCATGCGCAAACACAAAGTCGGACTCATCGGTGGTGGGCAGATCGGCGGCAACCTCGCGTTGCTCGCGGTGCAGAAGTCGCTCGGCGACGTGTTGCTCTACGACATCCCGGCAGCTGAGGGCATGATCAAGGGCAAGGCGCTCGACATCAACCAGCTGTCGGCCGTCGACGGCTACGACTGCCGCGTGACGGCGTCGACCAACCCCGCCGATCTCGCGGGCAGCGACGTCATCATCATCACCGCCGGCGTGCCGCGGAAGCCGGGCATGTCGCGCGAAGACCTGCTCGACATCAACCTCAAGATCATCAAAGACGTCGCCGCCAACATCAAGCAGCACGCCCCGAAGGCGTTCATCATCAACGTCGCGAACCCGCTCGACGCGATGGTCTACGCGCTCCACAAGATCACCGGCTTCGACAAGAAGATGGTGTGCGGCATGGCCGGCGTGCTCGACACCTCGCGCTTCAAGTGCTTCGTGGCCGAGGCGCTCAACTGCTCGATTCGCGACGTCGAGGCGCTCGTGCTCGGCGGCCACGGCGACGACATGGTGCCGATCTTGCGCCACACGACGGTCGGCGGCGTGCCGATCACGAAGCTGCTCCCGAAAGAGAAGCTCGACGCGATCGTGAAGCGCACCCGCGAGGGCGGCGCCGAGCTCGTCGCGCTCTACAAGACCGGCTCTGCGTACTTCGGCCCGGCGGCCTCGTCGATCGCGATGGCCGAGTCGTACCTGCTCGATCGCAAGCGCATTCTTCCCTGCGCGTCGCTGCTCGAGGGCGAGTACGGCATTCGCGGCTACTTCATCGGCGTGCCGTCGCAGATCGGCGCCGGCGGCGTCGAGAAGGTGCTCGAGCTCGATCTCGAGGCCTCCGAGAAGGCCGAGCTCGAGAAGTCGTTCGCGAGCGTCAAGAAGACGGTCGACAGCGTCAAGCTGTAGGTGACGTTCGAGATCGCGTCCCCTCTCCCCTCGTAGGGGAGAGGGACAGGGTGAGGGGCGCGTGACGTTCGAGCAATACCTCACGAACCTCGCCGATCACCCCCAAGACCGCGCCCAGCACGCCGTCTTCGCCGACTGGCTGCTCGACCAGGGCGACGTGCGCGGCGAGGCGCTCGCGCTCGAGCTGCAGGGCGAGACCGCGCGCCTGCGCCTCTTGCAGACCGCGAACGCGGCGCAGTGGCTCGGGCCGGCGGCCGAGCTCGTCGAGCTGTCGCGCTGCGAGTTCTACGGCCCGTTTCCCACGCGGCTCTCGTTCAAGCGCGGCGCGAAGCTGTGCCCGTTGCCGCCGACGGTGCGCCACCTGTGCGCCGACTGGCGGGCGCTGCCGGCGCTCGCGAGCGCGCCGCCGAGCCGGCTCGAGACGCTCGAGGTGCTCGTGGGCCTCGGCATGGCGTTCTCCGACTTCAGGGCGCTGGCGACCGAGCTCGACGAGGTGGCTCCGATTCGGGCGCCGTCGCTCGAGCTGCAGCTCGACACGTTCGCCGGTGTCGAGGCCGTGACCTTTCTGGCCGCGGGCTTCCTGCGCAGCGCGCTCGCCGAGCGCCATCGCGTGACGCTGGTGGTTCGCGACGGCTCGCTCGACGCCGCGGCGGCGTGGCTGCAGCTCGCCGAGTCGTGGGGCGGCGGAGATCACTGGGGGGCGCGGTGGGGCGGGGCGCTGGTCGTCGCGACCCGAGATCGCACGGGGCACTTCACCGAGATCCAGGTGGATCTCGCGTTTCGTGACGACAAGGCGATCGCGGCCCGCGCAGCGAGCGCGGCGGCGGTGCTTTCACAGCTTCGCCGCTTGAACCCGACTTCGATCGATGTCCGCTACCCCGAAGGCCAGCGCGTTGGGAAGAGGCTGCGCGACACGCTCGCTGCGCCGCTGCGCTTTCTCCCGCATGTGCGCAAGGTGGGTCGAAAAAAGTCATAGCGCCAATGGGTGGACCGAATAGAGTGCGCGCCGCGGTCCACTTCACACACGGGGATTACTCACAATGGTCAATGGCATTTGGCTGGCCCTGCTTGGCGTTCTCGCGGTCCCGAGTCTGATCATCGCAAAGAAGCCCAACGCGAAAGAGCTCATCGCGAAGCTGACCCCGTACCAGGGTTGGATCGGCGCGGTCTCGTGCCTCTGGGGCCTCTGGGGCATCATCGGGTCCGTCTTGAACCTCGGCTGGCTGACGTCGTACCCGATCTACTGGGTGACCTGGCTCGCCGACTCGGTGCTCCAGTTCTCGCTCGGCCTGATCCTCGGCATCGGCACGCTGAAGACGTTCATCAAGAACCCGCAGGCGCAGGCGAAGATGGATGAGACGCTCGCGAAGCTGCAGCCGAAGCAGGGCGTGCTCGGCCTCGCCGCCATCGGCGTCGGCGTGTGGATGATCGTCGCCAGCATCCTGTTCAGCGTCGCGTAAGCCCGTTGACAGCGATCTGACGTCGCACTACGACCTCCGGCGCTTCTTCACGCGCTGGAGGTCGTTTGACGCCGGAAGCTCCGAATTCGTCGCCCCCGCAGCAGCAGCAGCCGCAGATCTCACCGGTCAGCGGCGGCGCCGAGACGGTCCGCGAGCAGGACAAGGTTCACCTGATCCTCTCGTACATCGGTTTCCTCTGCCTCATCCCGCTGCTGACCGTGAAAGACAGCCCCTTCGTGTCGTGGCACGCGAAGCAGGGCCTCGCACTGTCGCTCGTCGGCTTCGCGTCGATGTTCCTCGGTGTCCTCGGCCCGCTCGGCTACCTCAACTGCCTCTTGTGGCCGGCCATGTTCGTCATGGCGATCATGGGCATCGTGAAGGCGCTGGCAGGCCAGCGCTGGCGAATTCCGCTGGTGGCAGACCTCAGCGAGAAGTTCTGAAGAGAGACGTTCTCGAAGCGAAACGAGCTTCAATAACGCGCTTCAAACAACAAAGCCCGGCTTCCCTGGGAGGGGGGGCCGGGCTTTTGAGTCTGGCTCGAGGCGAGCGGACGGCTACCGCTGACGGGGGCTAGCGCTCGTCGTCGGCGTCTTCATCTTCGTCTTCGTCCTCGTCCTCGTCGTCGTCGTCATCCTCATCGTCGTCGTCGAGGTCTTCGTCCTCGTCCTCGTCTTCGTCCTCTTCTTCTTCATCGTCGTCGGCGTCGACGTCTTCCGACTCGATGGTCATCGTGAGGGTGAAGCGCTTCGCCATCGACGCGACCTGGGCGTTCAGCTCGGTGAGGGCCGCGATGAAGTCGTCGACCGCCGCCTGCGGCGCCTTGGTGTTGCAATGGGGGCACTCGAGCTTCTCGGTGCCGTCGATGATGTCCTGTGCGTCGAGCTCGAAGCTGCCCTCGCATTTGACGCAGGTGAAATCGATCGTCATGTCCTCTCCCGCGCAGGGCAGATAGGCAGCGCGGTGGAGCATGTCAACGGAATCGTCGGCGGCGGCCACCTCGGCTGCGTGACGCTCCCGAGCGTCGCTGGTGCGAGCGGGCGCGTTGTCTGGCAGCCTCGTTACGCGCGAGGAACACCCCATGCTTCCCAAGACCATCGTCCACCGCTTTCACGAGCTCGCCGACCAGCTGGAGCACCGGCCCGCGCTGTGGACGAAGAAGAACGGCGCGTACGTGCCCACGAGCTGGCGCGAGTACGCGACGAAGGTGCGGCACTTCGCCTTGGGCCTGCTCTCGCTCGGGTTCCCGCCCGGAGCGCGGCTGTGCATCATGGGGTTCAACCGCGAAGAGTGGCTCGTCGCCGATCTCGCGGCCATGGCGCTGGGCGGCGTGCCGGTCGGCATCTACACGACCTCGAGCGCCGAGCAGGTGCAGTACCTGGTGGCCCACTGCGAGGCCCCGATCGTGCTGGTCGAGAACGAGGCGTACCTCGATCGGCTCCTGTCGGTGCGCGGCCAGTGCCCGGCCCTGCAAGAGGTCATCGTGATGGAGCCGCCGAAGACGCCGCGGCCCGGAGTGCTCACGTACGCGCAGGTGATGGCGCGCGGCGCCGCCGCCGGCGATGCGCCCTACTGGGAGCGCGTCGAGCGCCTCGACCCGAAGGCCCTCGCGACGCTCATCTACACGTCCGGCACGACGGGGCACCCGAAGGGCGTGATGATCAGCCACCACAACATCGTGTGGACGGCCGAGCACCTGCTGCAGTGCGGCGACTTCGGCGAAGACGAGACGCTGCTCAGCTACCTGCCGCTCTCGCACATCGCCGAGCAGATGGCGTCGATCTACGTGCCCATCTTCAAGGGCTACCAGCTCTACTTCGCCGAGAGCTTCGAGAAGCTGCCCGAGGACCTCAAGAAGTCGCGCCCGACCATCTTCTTCGGAGTCCCCCGCGTCTGGGAGAAGTTCAAGGCGCGCGCCGAGGCGCGCATGGCCGAGCTCAAGGGGCCGCGCCGCCGGCTCGTCGCGTGGGCGCGCGAGGTGACGCTGCGGTACCAGGGGCTCTCGCTCGGCGGCCAGGCGATGCCGGTGGCGCTCGCGGCGCAGTACGCGCTCGCGAAGCAGCTCGTGCACCAGAAGCTCAAGGAGCGCATCGGCTTCGATCGCTGCAAGGTGTTCGCGACGTCGGCGGCTCCGATCGGGCGCGACGTGATCGACTTCTTCGCGTCGGTCGACATGGTGCTCCGCGAGCTCTACGGCCAGAGCGAGGTGACGGGGCCGACGACCGTGAACACGCAGACGCACACGCGGCTCGGCTCGCTGGGCCGGCCGATGCCGGGCGTCGAGGTTCGCATCGCCGAAGACGGCGAGATCCTCGCGAGGGGCGAGAACCTCTGCATGGGCTACTTCAAGGAGCCCGGCGCGACCGCCGAGCTCATCGACACCGCCGGCTGGCTGCACTCGGGCGACGTCGGCGAGCTCGACGCCGACGGCTACCTGCGGGTCACGGGGCGCAAGAAAGAGATCATCGTGACGTCGGGCGGCAAGAAGACGGCGCCCTCGAACATCGAGGCGATGCTGAAGGCGATCGAGCCCATCGGCAACGCGCTGGTGTTCGGCGACAACCGCAACTACCTCGTCGCGCTGCTCGCGCCGGACCCCGAGAAGACCGAGAGCTTCGGGGCGTCGCGCGGCTGGCCGACCACGCCGTCGGCGCTCGCGGCCCACGACGGGTTTCGCCGCTACCTGCACGAGAAGATCGAGCGCGAGGTGAACGTCAGGCTCGCGAAGTTCGAGACGGTGAAGAAGTTCGACGTGCTGCCCCACGACTTCACGATCGACGGCGGCGAGCTCACCTCGACCTTGAAGGTGCGCAGAAAGGTCTGCGCCGAGAAGTACCGCGCACGAATCGAGGCGCTCTACGCAGAGGGTGGGGCGCCCGCCAAAGACGCCGCCGCCTGAGCCACGACCGAGTCCACGTGGACGCGCACGTGGACCTGGACGTGAACGTAGCCGTGATCGTGGTCGTGATCGTGGTCGTGATCGTGATCGATCAGCGCGTGGCCCCCCTCAGGCGGCGCTTCGAAGCGCCGCTCCTCCCAACGACGGCTCGAAGCGAACGCCTCAGCCGCGGCGATCGATGGTCACGTAGTCGCGCTTCTTGGCGCCGGTGAACACCTGGCGCGGCCGTGCGATCTTCTGCTCGGGGTCGGTGATCATCTCTTCCCACTGGCTGACCCAGCCCACCGTGCGCGGAATCGCGAACAGCACGGGGAACATGTCGACGGGGAAGCCCATCGCCTCGTAGATGAGGCCCGAGTAGAAGTCGACGTTCGGGTAGAGCTTGCGCTGCACGAAGTAGTCGTCGGCGAGCGCGATGCGCTCGAGCTCCAGCGCGATCTCGAGCAGCGGGTTCTTGCCCGTCACCTCGAACACCTGGTCGGCCGTGCGCTTGATGACCTTCGCGCGCGGGTCGTACGACTTGTACACGCGGTGGCCGAAGCCCATCAGCTTCGTGCCCTCGCCGCCCTTCACGCGCTTGATGAACTCGGGCACCGCCTTCACCGAGCCGATCTCACGCAGCATGCGCAGCACCGCTTCGTTCGCGCCGCCGTGCAGCGGCCCGTACAGCGCCGTGATGCCCGCCGCGACCGCCGAGTACGGGTCGACCTCGGACGAGCCGACGACGCGCGTCGACGTCGTGCTGCAGTTCTGCTCGTGGTCCGCGTGCAGAATGAACAGAATGTCGAGCGCGCGCTCGAGCACCGGGTTGACCTTGTACTTCGACTCGGTCATTCGCCGGATCATCGCGAGGAAGTTGCCGCAGTACGAGAGCTCGTTGTCCGGGTAGACGTACGGCAGCCCCTGGCTGTGCCGGTAGCTGAACCCGGCGATCGTCGGCATCTTCGCGATCATCCGAATCATCTGCTGCCGCCGCGTCGTCGCGTCCTTCACGTGCTTCGCGTCGGGGTAGAAGCCCGAGAGCGCCGCCACCGTCGACGCCAGGATCGACATCGGGTGCGAGTCGTAGCGGAAGCCGTCCATGAACGACTTCACGTTCTCGTGGATGTACGTGTGGTGCGTGACCTTGTGCACGAACTCCTCGAGCTGGCTCTTCGTCGGCAGCTCGCCGTTCATGATGAGGTACGCGACCTCGAGGTACGTCGACTTCTCGGCGAGCTGCTCGATCGGGTAGCCCCGGTACTCGAGAATGCCCTTGTCGCCGTCGATGAACGTGATGGCGCTCTTGCAGTTCGCCGTGTTCAAGAACGCCGGGTCGTACGCCATCAACCCGAAGTCTTCGGCGCCGGTCTTGATCTGCCGAAGATCCATCGAGCGGATGCAACCGTCGGCGATGGGAATCTCGTAAGTCTTGCCGGTGCGGTTGTCGGTGACTGAAAGAGTGTCCTTTGGCATGGCAGGGTGGGTTCTCGTAGTTCACCGCGACCTTTTCAACGAAAAAGAGACGTCCGTGAGACCCGTTGCGCGCGCCGCTGCCGTTTTCGCCCTGGTCGCCGCCGGGGCCGTGGGGGTCCGGCTCTTCGCTCCGTGGCTGCTGGAGCCCCGCGCTGCCCTCGAGTGGCTACGGGGCATGAGCCCCGCAGCTCAGGTCGGCGCCTACCTGCTCGCCTACCTGCTCGTCACGTCGCTCGCCGTGCCCGCCTTCACCATGGCCATCGTCGCCGGCGTCGCCTGGGGGCTGCCCTGGGGCTGGGTCATCTGCTTCGTCGGCGCCAACGTCGCCTCGAACGTTCACTTCTTCGTCGGCCGCACCCTCGGCGCCGAGCGCATCTCGGCGTGGCTCGAGAAGAAGGGCGTCGACCAGCGCATCGACAAGAACACCTTCACCGCGATGCTCGTGCTGCGGGCGCTGCCCGTGCCCTTCATTCTGCCGAACCTCGCCGCCGGAGCCGCCGGCGTGCGGTGGCACATCTTCCTCTTCGGCTCGGGCCTCGGCCACGTGCCGGGCGTCACCGCCGTCACCGTGCTCTCGGCCCAGGTCTACGCCGGGGTCGCCGGCGCGAAGACCGACGCGCTGCTCTGGGCGACCGCCGGCATCGCCCTGTTCCTCGGCACCGCGCTGCTCACCCGGTGGCTGCGCAATCGGGGGCGGCCCCCCGCGTAATGAGGGCATGGAAACCGCTCCCGTGAAGAAGACGTGCCCGGCCTGCCGTGAAGAGATCGCCCGCCGCGCGAGCCGCTGCCCGCACTGCACCTCGCGGCAGCCCGACGCCGCGCTCATGCACCGCAACGTGCCCGGCCGCGTCGCCGGAGGCGTCTGCGCCGCCCTCTCGCTGCAGTGGGGGTGGGACCCCGTGCTCGTGCGCGTGCTCTTCGTCTTGAGCCTCGCCGCGACCGGCGGGCTCGCGTTCTGGGCGTATGCGCTCTTGTGGGTGCTGACGCCCTACGAGGCCGACGGCTCGACGCCGGTGAAGCAGGGCTCCGAGTGGGTGAAGGGCGTCTTCACGCGGGCCGACGAGAGCGTCGAGCCGCCGCACGCCTGAGCGCTACAGCCCTGAAGCGGTTTTCTTGCCGCGTCGAAGTGCGCTGGTACCGTTCCGGGTGACTCCGGCACGCCCATGTCTCCTCGTCGCAAGCTCATCTGGGCCGCGGTGGCGGCCGCCTTCATCCTCGCCGTGTGGAGCGCCGCCGCCGAGGGCGGCTTCCGCCGCTATGTGAAGCTGAGCCGCGAGGTGCAGGCGCTGCGCGAGAAGAACGCCCGCGTCGCGAAGGCCAACGCGCAGCTCGCCGCCGAGATTCGCGCGCTGCACGACAGCCCCGAGGCGCAAGAGCAGGCCGCCCGCGAGGAGCTCGGGTTCGTTCGCCCGCACGAGCTCATCATCTCGCTGGAGGACAAGCGTTGACCCCGGCCGCCTCGCTGCCCGCGATCGCACCGGCTCCGCGCACGCGGCTCGCCGCCGTCGTGCGCCTCTTGCCCGGCCTCGCCGCGATCTTCACGTTCGGCGTGCTCGCGCGCGGCGGCTTCAAGAGCCTCTCGGCGCTCGGCCCCTACGAGCTCGGCGCCGCGCTCGCGCTCGTCTGCGGCACCGCGCTCGCGTCGGTGCGCCGCCTGCGCCGCGGCGCCAGCGTGCACCTGCGCGACGAGCTCGAGCTCGGGGGCTGCGTGCTCGCCGCCTCGTTCGTCACGGTCGCGCTCGCGGGCGAGCGCACGTACCCGATCGTCTACCTGCTCACCGCGCTGCTCGTGACGTTCTTCTCGCGCCCGGCGGCGCTCACGCTGCTCGGCGCCGCGGTGCTGTTCGACGCGCTGTCGACGCTCGCGACGCGGCCGGCGGCGTTCGTCTCGCACACGATCTTCCTCGCGGCGTTCGCCGCGCTGTACCACGTGGTGCTCTCGGCCCGCCTGGCCGCCGCGCGCAAGGCCGAGTCGGAGGCCGTGAAGAACCGGCTGCGCGAGGTCGAAGAGCGCGCGCGCACGTTCCGCCTCGCCACTTCGGGCAGCCAGGACTCGAGCCCGTCGTTCAACGACAAAGAGAAGTGGCTGCTCGCCTCGGTGGGCGAGATCGACGGCGCGCTCGGCACCGCGCTCGAGATCGCCGAGCAGGCGCTGCGCGCGCACACGTGCGCCGTCTTCCTGCTCGGGAGCGACGACAAGACGCTGAAGCTGCAAGACTGCCGCAGCGCCTCTGATCGGGTGCAGCGCGACAAGCTGCCGGCGGGCGAGGGCATCTTCGGCGCGCTGCTCAAGCGCGGGGTCGCGATGCGGCTGGTCTCGCCGGGCGGCGTGAAGGGCGTGACGCACTACGAGGCGGGTGGGCCGGCGCCGTGCGCGCTGCTCGCCGTGCCGATTCTAGAGGGCGGGGGGCTCGTGCGCGGCGTGCTCGTCGCCGACCGCCTCGCCGCCGAGGCGTTCACCGAGGCCGACGAGCGGCTGCTCGGCACCATCGCGAGCGAGGTCTTACGGGCCGTCGAGGTCGAGCGGGTGATGGGCTACATCCGCAAGACGCGCGACGAGAAAGACCGCTTCTTTCGCGCGATCGAAGAGCTCAACCGGGCCGGCTCGCCCGACCAGGTGTTCCTCGCGGTGCTCGAGAGCGCGAAGGCGATCGCGCCCCTCGACTTCTGCGCGGTGACGCTGGTGTCGGACCAGAACGGACAGCGCGTGCACCGCATCGCGCGCATGACGGGAGTGACCGCGCAGGGTCGCGCGTTGGAGGGCAGGTCGTTCGCCGACAACAACGGGCTGGTGGCGAACGTGGTGAGGTACGGCGCTCCGTTGCCGGGGCGCGAAGTCGTGGCGATGGACCGGCAGGTGATCTTCGACGGCGACACGCAGGTGCGCGGGCTGCAGAGCCTCAAGATCTTCCCGCTCGTCGCCGGCGACCGCATTCTCGGCACGATGGTGACGGGCTCGCGCAAGCGCAGCGCGATCGACGGCGAGGCCCAGCGCATGCTCGAGGTCATGGCGATTCAGGCGGCCCAGGCCGTGCTGCGCGCCCAGCTGTTCGAGCAGATGGAGCGCATGGCCACGACCGACGGCCTGACCTCGCTGCTCAACCACCGCACCTTCCAGGTGCGCTTCGACGAGGCGCTGGCGGCGGCGCGGCGCTACGGCCGCAAGTGCAGCCTGATTCTCACCGACATCGATCACTTCAAGAGCGTGAACGACACGTGGGGTCACCCGACCGGCGATCTGGTCTTGAAGGGCGTCGCGAAGATCCTGCGCGACAAGGCGCGCGACACCGACATCGTCGCCCGCTACGGCGGCGAGGAGTTCGCGATCATCATGCCCGAGACCGACGCGAAGGGCGCCCTCGTGATCGCCGAGCGCATTCGCGAGGCGGTGATGGGCGAGACCTTCCAGAGCGATCAGGGGCCGCTCAAGGTGACGCTGTCGCTCGGCATCGCGACCTTCCCCGACGTCGCCACCGAGAAGCAGGCGATGGTCGACCTCGCGGACCAGTGCCTCTACTTCGCGAAGCGCCACGGCCGGAACCAGTCGGTCACCGTCTCCCAGATGCAGGCAGGCAACAAGCGGCAGGCCGGCTAAGAGGTCTCTGTGGGAATTCGAGGACAGCTGACCGTGCTGGTGCCCGGCGTGGTCGCGATCGGCCTCGTGTCGCTGGCCTTCCTCGCCGCAGAGCAGCAGCGCCGCGACGAGCTGAACGATCTGCGCCTGCGCCGCCTGCAGGTGCTGCAGGCCGTCGGCCTCACCGCCGCGGTGCACGTCGCGCAGAACGACATGGCCGACCTCGACACGCTGGTGGCGCTCTTCTCGGAGGCCAACAAGAGCGAGCTGATCGAGCTCGCGATCGTCGACGACGACGGCCGGGTGCTGGCGCACTCGAACCCCGAGGCGTTCAACACGGTCATGAGCGACGCGTTCACGCGGTCGGCGCTGGGCTCCGAGGCGCCCGTGTGGCGGTGGTCGCGCAACGACCTGCAGCTCGCCGTGCCGGCCCGCGCGGGCATTCGCTGGGCGACCGTCATCACGCGCTGGTCGCTCGAGGGCGTGCACGCGTCGATCGCGCGAACCCGCACCCAGTGGATCGCGGTGGCCGTCGCGCTGTTCCTCGTGCTCGGCGCGATCCTGTTCTCGGGGCTCGACCGGCTGGTGGTCACTCCGATCCGCGCGCTGCAGCGGGCCGTGAAGAAGATGGAGGCCGGCTCTCTCGACGTGCGCGCGCCGAAGCTCTCGGGCCGCGAGTTCTCCGAGCTGTCCGACAACATCAACCTGATGGCGCAGGCGCTGCAGAGCCAGCGCGACAACCTCGAGCGCGCGGTGGCCGAGCGCACGCGCGAGCTGCAGGAGCTGAACCTCAAGCTCGAGCGCCTCGCCGTGACCGACGGGCTCACCGGCATCTACAACCACCGCCGCTTCCAGGAGGCGCTCGCCGCCGAGGTGCTGCGCAGCCAGCGCACCGGCCGCCCGCTGTCGGTGCTGATGATCGACGTCGATCTGTTCAAGCGCGTGAACGACTCGATGGGGCACCCGGCCGGCGACGAGCTCTTGCGCAAGCTCGCGCAGGTGATTCAGAGCGCGCTGCGGCAGACCGACCTGCTCGCGCGCTACGGCGGCGAAGAGTTCGCCGTGCTGCTGCCCGAGACGCCGAGGTCCGAGGGGGCGGGCGCCGGCGAGCGCATTCGCATGTCGGTCGAGGAGCAGGTCAACACCGGCGGCCGGTGGACCCAGAAGGTCACGGTGAGCGTGGGCGTGGCGACGTGGCCCGAGAACGGCAAGACGCCCGAGGGGCTGCTGAGCGCCGCCGATCAAGCGCTCTACGCCGCCAAGCGCGAGGGCCGGAACAAGGTGGTCACCTCGAAGGTGGCTGCATGAACCGAAACCAGGCCTCCCTCTCCCCCGTAGGGGAGAGGGTCGGGGTGAGGGGGCAGTCGGAGCTCGGACATTCAGGTCGCTGGAGGTTCGTCGCCGGCGTCGTCTTGCTCCTCTCTTGCACGCAGCCGCCGCCCGATCACCTGCCGGCAGCGACGGCAGCGCCCGAGCGCCCGTTCGCGTTCAAGCCGCCGCCGGGCATCACGACGCTGCGCATGGGGCTCGTGCCGCACCTGAGCCCCGATCGCATGCGCACGACGCGGGCTCCGCTGGTCGCGTACCTCTCGGGCAGCCTGGGCGTGCCGGTCGAGATGGTGATCGGGGCCGACTACGACGACGTGGGCGAGATGCTGGCGCGCGGCGAGCTCGAGCTGGCCGAGTTCTCGCCGTACTCGTTCGTTCGGGCGAAGCGAAAGGCGAAGCTCCGACCGCTGGTGAGCGCGATCTCGGCGGGCAGCTCGACCTCGGGCGGCTACATCATCGTGCGCGAAGACAGCCCGCGGCGGTCGATCGACGAGCTGCGCGGCGCGCGCTTCGGCTTCGTCGACCCGGCGTCGACGAGCGGGTACCTCTACCCGCTCAAGCTGTTCAAAGACCGCGGCATCGACCCGAGCACGTTCTTCTCGAGCACGACGTTCGCCGGCAGCCACGACGGGGTGCTGCTCGCGCTGCTCGACGGCGGGGTCGAGGCGGGAGCGACCTGGCAGGGCAGCTTCGCGGCGTTGAAGTCGAAGACGGGCGTCGACCCGCTGTCGTTCCGCGTGATCGCGAAGATGCCGCGAACGCCGCAAGATCTCGTGTGCGTGCGGGCCGACCTGCCGCGCGAGGTCGGCGACGCCGTGAAGGAGCTGCTCCTGCGGCTGTCGATGCGCCAGAAGGCCGATCGCGACATTCTCTCGGCGCTGAGCGTGAACGGGTACGTCGAGCCCGATCTCGAGGGCTACGCGCAGGTCGAGCGCATCGCGAACGAGCTCGACGCCGGGGCGCCGTGATTCGGGTGGCGGTGAGCCACTCGGTGGCGCCCGAGCTCGAGGCGCGGGCGCGGCAGTGCGCGAGCGCGTGGGGCCTGCCGTTCTACGAGCGCGCGAAGAACACGGGCCTGCCGCCGGGCACCTTCCTCGTGCTGGGCGGCGACGGGTGGACGCTGAGGGACGCGAACGGGGCGCTCAGGTTCAGCGAGGGCCTCGCGCGGCTGCGCATCAAGCGGCTCGAGGCGGGCGAGAACGACGACGTGCTGGTGCGGCTGTGCGAGCTGAAGGCGGGCGACCACGTGCTCGACTGCACGTTCGGCCTCGGCGCCGACGCGCAGGTCTGCGCCTTCGTCGTCGGCAGCCAGGGCAGGGTGGTCGGCATCGAGAAGAGCCTGCCCTTGTGGGCGCTCGCGTCGGAGGGGCTGAAAGCGCAGGTGCAGAGCCCGAAGGTGGCGCCCATCGAGGTGCGGCACGCCGACTGCGTCGACTTCCTGCGGGCGCAGCAGCCGCAGAGCTTCGACTGCGTGCTGTTCGACCCGATGTTCGGTCGCCGGAAGAAGGCGTCGCCGGCGTTCGAGCTGTTGCGGGCGCACGCCGATCACGAGCCGCTCGCCGTCGAGGCGATCGGGCTCGCCCGCCGGGCCGCCCGCCGCTGGGTGGTGGTGAAGGGCGCGCGGTACACGCAAGACATCAAGCGCCTCGGCCTCACTCCCGAGCCGCTGTCGCGCTACACCGACGTGGTCTGGGCGAGGGTCCGCGGAGGAACCCAGCCTTCAGGCCCGGGCCAGAGCTAAGCGGTGCCTGTGCCCTTCGGGGGGCCTTCGCCGCCGAGCGGCGCGAGCTTCGCGGTCGGAGCGCCCGCCTTCTCGTGCGGCATCAAGTCGCGCGGCGAGCGGAAGTACTGCGCCGGCGAGTAGAAGAGGAAGTTCGAGACGCGGCTCGTGTACAGGCATGCGTACTGCTCGACCTGCTCGCCGAAGCGCGAGTTCTCGTTGCCCTCTTTGAACATCAGGCCCCAGAACGGGTTGAAGCCGGTCTCGACGTCGGCCTCGAGCACGTCGGCGACCTCGTTCGTCTCGCGGTACGCCTTGCGCAGCCGGTCGAGCTCGGCCTTGAGGCGCTTGCGCTCGTCTTCGAGCGCGGCCTTCGCGGGGCCCTCGACGCCGTCGCGCTCGAGCTTGCGCTCGACCGAGTTGAGCATCCCCTTGTGCTTGCCGATCTCGTCGTCGACGCGGGCGCGCAAGATCTCGAGCTCCGACAGGCGCGTGATCTCTTCCGAGCGGGCGAACGAGTAGTTGAGCTCGTCTTCGAGCTCTTGCACGACCATGCAGGTGCGCCACAGCGACGTCTTCTTGGACTTCAAGATGTCGCCGTAGATGTGATCGCCGACGTAGAGCACGCGCTCGCCCGCGTACTGGGTGAGGCGCTCGAACGCCTGCAGGTTGCCGCCCTGGTAGACCTTGCCGCGCTCGAGGGCGGTGGGCTCGCCGGCCGCGCGCACCTGGGCGGTCGCGGGGTCGACCTCGAGGAAGGGCTCGACGCCCGAGAAGAAGTCGGGCTTGCGCGCCGCGCAGACCACGACGTCGAAGTAGTTGCGCCAGAAGGGGTACTCGGGCACGACGCCGTCGAGCAGGTACCGCATCACCGCGTCGGTGTAGTCCCACCCCGAGTTGGTGAGCAGGAACAGCTTCTTCCCGCCGCTGCGGAGCTTGTGCAGCGCGGGCCCGAGCTCGGGGTCTTTGAAGATGTACTTGCCGATGTCCTTCTTGATCTCGGTCTTGAGCGAGTTGTCGCGGTGAACGGTGTCGATCGCCTCGCGGATGTCGTCGTACAGCTTCGCGTAGTCGAGCTTCTGCCCCTGCACCTTCTCGAGCATGTCGATGATGCCCGCGAACAGGCACGCCTCGGGCAGCGCGAAGAGCGTGTCGATCCACGCGTACTCGGGGTTCTTCAGGCGGACGAGCTCGTTGCGGTACAGCTGCTTCAGCGCCTGATCGGCCAGGGGCTCTCGGCCGTGATAGCCGCGCCCGACGTAGCCGAAGCGATCGATCTTGAGCAGGTTGCCGTGGCGCTTGTCGACGAAGAGGCCGCGCATCACGAACTGGTGGTCGTACGCGATCGACGCGATCTCTTTCGGGTACTGGTAGGCCTCGATGAGGCGCTGCAGCGTCATGTCGTACGACAGCTGCTCGATGCGACGCTGGTGGTAGATCGCCAGCGTGTAGTCCATGTCGAAGCCGATGAGGTCGATGTTCGCGAGGCGCAGGTTGCGGTTCACGAACACCTGACGCGCACGATCGGTCTCGGGCAGATCGCGCTTCGACGTGAGCAAGCCCTGGAGCTCGCCGTCTTGCAAGATGCCTGAGGCGCGCCTGCCGAGCTCGACGGCGCGCTGATGATCAATCGGCCCGAGTCTGCTGCCGTGAAGCGGTTCCAAGAGTTTCCCTTGAGTACTACGGCGTGGCACTCTTGGCCATCACATGGCGGGCCGCCGGAAGCAGCAGGACGAGACCCGAGCTCTCAAAGCGCGAATCGAGGAGCTGGAGCTTCGAATGAAGCTGCTCGAGGCGCGCGTTCGCTCGGGGTTGGCACAAGCGAGGGCCCCTGCGCGCGATGCGGCGCAGCGGTCGCGGCTCGCGCGGCGGCAACGGCCCCGGCCACGCTGCGCGGGCTGTCTGCTCGAGCTGCCGCCCGGCCGCCGCGGTGACGCGTGCGTGTGGTGCGGCTTCCGCTTCGACGCCGTCGGGCCCGTGTACCTGAGGGGCTGAGTCGCCCTTCAGTTGAGGGCGTGCGACGCCACCGCGCCGCCGGGCGCAGGCGCAGTGACCACGCGGTCGCGCCCCGTTCGCTTCGCCGTGTACAGCGCCTGATCGGCGGCGCGCAGCAGCTCGGCGGCCTGCGCCCCGTGCTCGGGAAACGCCGCGACGCCGAACGAGGCGGTGATCTCGATGCGCCTGCCCCGGTGCACGAGCTCGAGCCGCGACACCGCGTCGCGCAGCGCCTCGGCCTTCGCCTGGGCGGCCTCGATGCTCGCGCCGGGCATCAGCACGAGCAGCTCTTCGCCGCCGAGGCGGGCGACCACGTCGTGGCCGCGGGTGCGCGACCGCAGCACCTCGGCGATCGCCTTCAGCACCAGATCGCCGCCCTCGTGCCCATGGGTGTCGTTCACGCGCTTGAAGTGATCGACGTCGATCATCACCACCCCGACGGGCGCCTTCGCTCGCGCGGCCCCCTTCAGCTCGCGCTCGAGCGTCTCTTCGGTGTACCGCCGGTTGAACAGGCCGGTGAGCGGGTCGCGAATCGACTGGGCCTTCAGCTCGTCGCGCAGCATCAGGTTGCCGAGCGCCAGGCCGAGCTGCTCGGCGACCGACTCGGCGAGCGGGCGGCTGCGCGAAGCCGAGCCGGGCGACGCGACGATCGACAGCGCTCCGATCTGCTCGCCGGAAGCGGCGAGAGGCACGCAGAGCGCGTCGCCGGTCGGCGGCCCGACGTGGGAACAGCGCACGCGATCTTCGCCCGCGAGGCTCGCGAACGGCTGGCCGCGCCTGAGCGCCCAGCACGCGTCGGCGCCGAAGCCCTGGGCCGCGTGAGCGAGCCCCGCGCGGCCCCAGCTGCAGCGCGCGACGGCGACGCCCGCGCCGTCGAGGAGCGCGACCACGCCCGCGCTGCCGCCGAACAAGCGGGGCAGGTACTTGCGGCTGACCTCGAACGCCTCGTCGAGCGAGTGGCAGGCCTGGAGCAGATCGCCGAGCTCGAGCAGCAGCGACAGGTGGCTCTCGGCGGCGCGACGCGCGACGAGCTCGCGGCGCAGCACCAGGAGCGTCAGCAGCATGAACACGCACGCGAGCACGGGCGCGACGAGCGCGGTGCGCAGGTTGCGGCGGGTCGCAGCGACGTTCTCGGCCGCGCGATCTTCGAGCAGGCCCCGCTCGACGACGACCATCTCTTCGACGCCGTCGACGATCTGCCGCGTCAGCGCTCGAGCCCGCGCAGGAATGCTCGCAGGGCCTCCGGCCTCGACGGCCGCGCGGCTCTCGGCGATCAGGAGCAGCCGCTCGCGCACGGCGTGATCGACCTTGACCAGCCGATCGAGCTGCGCCGGGTTGTCGGCGACGAGCTCGCGCACCTCGGCGATGGCCTGGGTGGCGCTGCGGCACGCGGGGTCGATCTCGACGAGAAACGCCTCGTCCCGTGCGATCGAGTACCCGCGCAGCGCGCTCTCGGCCGCGGCGACGCCGGCGGGGATTCGCTGCATCACCTCGATCACCTGATGTGTGTGGGCCACCCATCGGGCGGTGTCGGCCTGGTCGCGCGCGCTCTGAACCGACGCGAGCCCCAACGCCGCGAGCAGGGCGGTCGCGGCGGCCGTCAGAATCGTGACGAGCCACCGCCTCCCCGTCGCCGTGAGGTCCGCCGCAGAGATCACCATCACTCTCATCGGCACGATCGCGGCGGGACTTAAGCGGCTAAGCTGCCGGACCATCGTGGGTTCTCAGTACCGGCTCACCGGGAAGCTCGAAGGAGGCGAGCTGGCAGAGCTCTTCCGCGCCGAGCGTGACGCCGGCGGTACTGCCGTGGTGAAGCTCTTCCACGAGCGCACGAGCGTGAAGGCGTATGCGCTCTCGATCGCCGAGGCCACCCACAAGCTCGGCAGCGTCAACCACCCCGGCATCTCGCACGTCGTCGACATCGGGCTCGTCAAGCAGCGGCTCGCGATCGTCCGCGAAGACAGCGGCCGCTACACGCTCGGGCAGGTGCTGCAGCGCCTCAACACGAAAGAGGTCGTCATCACCTCGGCGCTCGCGATGGCGCTCGTGATCGATCTGCTCGACGCCGTCACCGAGGCCCACGCGGCCGGAGTGCTCCACGGCGCGATGACGCCCGGCAACGTGCTCTTGAGCGTCGAGGGCCGCCCGTCGGTCTGCGACTTCGGAGCGCTCGCCGCCCTGAACTCGGTCGCCGCGCTGAAGAAGAACTTCGCGGCTCGCGGCCGCTCGGCCTACCGCGCCCCCGAGCTCGCGAAGGGCGAGGCCATCACCGTACAGAGCGACGTCTACTCGCTCGGCGCGATGACGTACGAGCTGCTCACGCTGCGCGAGGCGGCGGGCGAGGGCACCCAGATGAGCACCCGCCGCGAGGCGCTGCCGCCGCCGTCGCGGCTCGATCGCCGGCTCAACTCGCGCATCGACCCCGTGATCATGCGCGCGCTCGACCCCGCTCCGGGGCGCCGCTACAAGTCGACGGGCGAGTTCGCCTCGTCGCTGCGCGACTTCCTGACGGCGAACGGCGGCCTGCCTCCACGCGAAGAGCTCAAGCGCTTCGTCGACCAGCTCTTCCCCAAAGAGGTGCAGATCGAGGCGCCGACCGCGGTGCCGTTCGCCGAGGCCTTCACGCTCGAGAGCATCGAGGGCGCCGACGTCGAAGACATCGAAGAGCGCTCGATGGTGCTGACGCCCCGCGCGTCGTTCTCGGCGTCGCTCGACGAGATGCCCGCGCAGGTGCGCGAGGCGGCGCCGACCGCCGAAGAAGAGATCGACCGCGACGGCCTGACCCCGCCGGCCTACGACCCCGAGCGTCAGCGCTCGACCGACTGGCACGCCCCGGTCGGCGCGATGCCCGCCACCGCGCGCTCGGGCCCCAAGGAGTCGATGAACCCCGACGTCCTCAAGCGCATGCGGCGCATCGAGGACTTCGAGAGCACGCGCTCCGAGCCCGACGTGCCCGACAAGGCTCCGACGCAGGAGCTGCCGAAGGTCTTCCCCGGCAAGAAGGAAGAGCCCGTCGAGCCGCGAGAGCCGAAAGAGCCACGCGAGCCGAAGGCGACGCCGGTGAGCGTGCCGCTGCCGGCGACCGAGAGCCAGCCGGTGTCGCTCGAGAACTCGATCGTCGGTGACGACGGCAAGCGCCGCCGCATGATCACCGAGGAGCGCAACCTCGCCCGCGCCGACGCCGCGCGAAAACGGTGGATCCCCATCGTCGCGGGCAGCGCGCTCGCGGCGCTCGCGTTTCTCATGCTCGGCATGTGGCGCTGGTCGTCGGGCACCGCGATTCCCGACTACGTGCCGCCGCCGGTCGAGCGGCCGCGGCCGCCTCCGCCGCGAAGGCCTCCGCCTCCGCCCCCGCAGCCCAAGCCCACCCCGAAAGAGAAGGAAGACGATCGCCCCAAGGTCGAGAACTGCTACTCGCCGAAGAAGGGGCAGCCCGTCGGCTACGTGTCGGTGTCGGCGTCGAAGCCGGTGAGCGTGATGGTCGACGACGACGCCGTCTGCGGCTCGTACGGCAAGATCGCGGTGACGGCCGGCGTGCGGAAGATCGTGGTGATCGACACGCGCACGGGGGAAAGATACGTGTCGCCGACCCGCATCGAGGTGGGCAAGCTGAGCCGCTTGATTCCCATCTTCAAGAACACCCGATGAGCTTCAAGAACACCCGATGAGCTTCACGAGCAACCGATGAGCGACAACCCCAAGACGCGCGTCTACGTCGTCGAAGACCAGCCGCAGCTGCTGAAGAACCTGCTCAAGGTGCTCTCGACCTTCCCCGAGCTCGAGGTCGTCGGCAGCGCGCAAGAGGGTGAGGCGGGCGTCGAAGAGATCGTCACCCTGAAGCCGAACATCGTGCTGCTCGATCTCGAGCTGCCGGGCATCGACGGCATCGAGGTCACCCGACGCGTGAAGCGCCGCACCACCGACGTCGAGATCCTCATCCTCACGTCGTTCGACGACGAGACGAAGGTGTACGAGGCGATTCAGGCGGGCGCCTCGGGCTACCTCGTGAAGCGCGTCGGCCCCGAGAAGATCCGCGCGGGCATCAAAGACGTCATGGAGGGCGGCACCGTGCTCGAGGCGCAGATCGCCCGCCGCTTCTGGAACTACTTCAACTCGGTGAAGGCGAACCCCGTTCAGCCGCAGAACCCCTGGGGCCTGTCGGACCTCGAGATGGACGTGCTCCGCTACGTCGCGAAGGGCCTCTCGAACGCCGAGGTCGGCCAGGTCATGACGCTCGAGCGGCGCACCGTGCGCACGCACCTGAGCCACATCTACCGGAAGATGGGCGTGAACTCGCACGTCGAGGCCGTCGTGCTCGCGCTGAAGGCCGGGTTCGTCGAGCTGTGATCGCGCAGCGACGTTCGCGGCCCAAAGGAGCGCGGGGATGATCGCGCTGCTGTGCGCCGCGCTCGTCTCGGCGGCGCCCGTCGCGCACCGGCGTGTGCTCACGTCGGATCACGTCGCCCTCGCGCTGTACCGCTACGGCGAGCCGGGGCTCCCGCCGGTGCTCCTCATCCCCGAGGTCGGCCTCACCCGCGCCGTCTTCGATCTCGAGGGCGAGGGCCTCGCGCGCCACCTCGCCGCCCGCGGCCGCACCGTCTACGTCGCCGAGCTGCGGCGCAACGGGCTGCCCGAGCGCGTCTCGCGAGATCTGCCGGCCGTCGCCGCAGCCATCGGCGAGCCCTTCGATCTCGTCGCGCACGGCTACGCCGGCACCCTCGCGCTCGCCGCCTCGGTGACCGAGCTCAAGGGCCGCGTCAGGCGCGTCGTCGCCATTGCCACCCCGGCGCTGCCCGAGGTGCCTTCGCCCGTCGCCGCCGCCGTGCTGCGCGGCGGCGGCGACTTTCACGCGCTCACCCTCGACCCCGAAGGTACGCGCGCCCTCGAGCTGCTGTTCTGGCTCGGCGGCCGCTTCAGGCCCGGCCGCCTCGAGGCGCTGCGCGCGAGCGCGTTCGGCTCGCTCGGCGCGCTGACGTCGGCCGACCTCCTCAGGTGGATGTACACGGGCAACCTGCAGCTCGACGACGACTCGACCGTGCTCGGGCGCCTGCAGCAGTACGACCGCCCGACGCTGTTGTTCGACGGCCTCGCCGACGGCTTCGCCAACCCCGAGTTCTGCACGCCCCTCAAAGAGATCGCCGCGAAGGCCGACGTGCGGCTCAAGACGTTCAGCCGGTTCGAGCTCGCGAACGAAGACTACAGCCACCTCTCGCTGCTGCAGGGCGCCACCGCGCTCGCCGACGTCTTCGAGCCCGCACGCCGCTTCCTCGAGGAGGGCCGGTGAGGGCGCTCGCCGGTCTGCTCTTGTGCTCGTGCGTGCGCTTCGTGCCGCTGCCCGACACCGCCGAGCTCCACCGCCCGAGGACGAGAGACGGCCTCGAGCTCGCGCTCGTGCGGTACCGGCCCGAGGGCACGCCTTCCGGCCGGCCGGTGCTGATGTGCCACGGCATCTCGGCCAACGACCGCAACATGGATCTCGACGACACCCACAGCATGGCGCGCTGGTTCGCCGCGCACGGCCGCGAGGCGTGGACCCTGTCGCTGCGCGGCACCGGCACCAGCAGCAACCCGCCCGACAACACCTTCGACGACTTCTGGCAGCACGATCTGCCCGCGGCCATCGACGAGGTTCGCCGCACCACCGGCGCCGCGGCCGTCGACTACGTCGGCCACTCGATGGGCGGCATGATCGTCTACGCCTACCTCGCCGAGGGAGGCCAGGGCCTCGGCGCCGTCGCCACCCTCGGCTCGCCCGTGAACCTCGACACCGGCCTCCAGGGCGCAGCGCTCGTCGGAGCGGTGCCCGGCGGCTTCACCGTGCCCTCGGGCTTCGGCGCCTGGCTGCTCGCGCCGTCGCACGGCGTGGTGTCGGGCGACCCGATCGAGCGGCTGCTCTACAACCCCCAGAACGTGCCGCCGGCGACGTTCGCGCGGCTGATGTCGTACGGCACCGCGAACATCGCGGGCGGCGTCGTGAAGCAGCTCGCCCGCGTCGGCACCGGGCACTTCGAGAGCAGCGACGGCAAGCTCGACTTTCGCGCCGACATGGCGCGCGTTACGACTCCGGTGCTGGTGGTGGCGGCGCGGCTCGATCGGGTCGCGCCGGTGCCGGCCGTGAAGGCGGGCTACCGCGCGCTCGGAGGGCCGAAGGAGTGGGTGCTGGTTTCAGAAGCCCACGGGGCGAAGGCCGAGTACGGTCACATGGATCTCGTGGTGGGAGAGCGGGCCGCAGGCGAGGTGTGGACGAAGGTGTTGGGCTTCTTCGAGAGACACAAATGATCCCCAGAGAGCTGAAACCGATCGCCGACTCCGTCATCGAGTCGAAGCTTCCCAACGGGCTGAAGATCCGCCTCGTGCCTTCGAGCGCGGTGCCGACCATCAGCTTCTACACGTTCTTCCACGTCGGCTCGCGCAACGAGCGGCCGGGCATCACCGGCATCAGCCACCTCTTCGAGCACATGATGTTCAACGGCGCGAAGAAGTACGGCCCCGGCGAGTTCGATCGCACGCTCGAGAGCAACGGCGGCTCGAGCAACGCCTACACGTCGAACGACATGACCGTCTATTACGAAGACTTCATGTCCGAGGCGCTCGAGAAGGTCATCGACCTCGAGAGCGATCGCATGCGCTCGCTCGCCGTCACGCCGAAGATGCTGAAGAGCGAGCGCGAGGTCGTCATCGAAGAGCGGCGGCTGCGCGTCGACAACGAGATCGCCGGCATGCTCGACGAAGAGCTCGGCACCCTCGTGTGGAAGGCGCACCCCTACCGCTGGCCCGTCATCGGGTGGATGCGCGACATCGAGGCCATCACCCGCGAAGACTGCCTCGACTACTTCCGCACCTACTACGCGCCGAACAACGCGACCCTGTACGTCGCCGGCGACTTCGAGCCGAAGGTAGCGCTCGCGCTCATCAAGAAGTACTACGGCGCCATCAAGCCCGGCCCCAAGGCCCCGCCCGCGGTGCTCGACGCCGAGCCCGAGCAGAAGGGCGAGCGCCGCGCCGAGGTGCGCCACCCGGCGATGGCTCCGACGCTGATGATCGCCTGGCGCGGCCCCGCAGCGCGCGACGCCGACACGCTCGTGCTCGACGTGCTGCAGTACGCGCTCTCGGTCGGCCAGTCGAGCCGGCTCGTCAAGTCGCTCGTCTACGAGAAAGAGGCCTGCGTCTCGGTCTCCATCGACTGGAGCTGGCGCAAAGACCCCGGCGCCTTCGTCGCCTCGATGGAGCTCAAGCCCGGCGCCGACTCGCGCAAGGCCGAAGAGGCGCTCTACGCCGAGCTCGAGGCGGTGCTCGCCGGCGGCATCACCGACCGCGAGCTGCAGAAGGCGAAGAACAACCTCGCGGCGCAGCTGTTGCGAGAGCTCGGCACGAACAACGGTCGCGCGCACGCGCTCGGGCACTACGAGTCGCTGCTCGGCTCGTGGCGTGACGGGCTCGCGCTCGCCAGCCGCTACGAGCAGGTCACTGCGGCCCACGTGAAAGAGGTGGCCGCGAAGTACCTCAAGCCGTCGCGCCGCAGCGTCGTCACGCTCGTGCCGATGGAGGCTGCAGCATGAAGAAGCAGGGCATGAAGAAGCAGGGCATGAAGAAGCAGGCTCCGGGGCTGCAGCTGAGGCCGCTGAAGCTCCCGCCGCGAGAGGTCACGAAGCTCTCGAACGGCCTCAACGTCACGATCGTCAAGCGCGGGCCGCTGCCGCTCGTCGCCATGCGCTACATCACCAAGGCGGGCAGCGTGTTCGACCCGCCGAACCGCTTCGGGCTCGCCGAGCTCAGCGCGCGGCTGCTGCGGCGCGGGGCGGGCGGGCAGAGCGCCGAAGAGCTCAACGAGGCCGTCGACTACGTCGGAGCGTCGCTCTCGGCCTGGGCCGGCGAAGACAGCTTCGGGCTCGGCCTCACCACGCCGGTGGCGCACTTCGACGCCATGATGGAGGTCGCCGCCCGCATCGTGCAGCAGCCCGACTTCCCCGAGAGCGAGGTGGCGCTCGCCCAGCGCCGCACCCTCGCGCAGCTGTCGAACGCGCTCGACGACCCCGACGACGTCGCCGATCGCGCGCTCATCGACGCGATGTTCGGCGGCCACCCGTACGGCCACGAGACGATCGGCTTCAAGTCGCACGTCGAGGCGATGACCCGCGACGACGTCGTGCGCTACCACCACGAGCGCGTCGTGCCGCACGGAGCGCACCTCTTCATCGTCGGCGACGTCGACCCCGCGAAGGTGCTCACGGTCGTCGAGCGGCTGTTCGGCGGGTGGAAGGGCGAGAGCGACGCGCAGGTCTCGCTGCCCGAGTGGTCGAAGCCTGCACGCGCGGGCCAGGTGGTCGTCGTCGACAAGCCCGAGCAGACGCAGGTGCAGGTGCGCATCGGCGCGCGGGGCGTCTACCGCGGCCACCCCGATCACTTCCCCCTGACCGCGATGAACTGCGTGCTCGGCGGCAGCTTCACGTCGCGCCTCATGCAAGAGATCCGCGTGAAGCGCGGGCTCACGTACGGCGCCGGCTCGCACTTCGATCAGCTCGCGACCGCGGGCGCGTTCATCGTGTCGTCGTTCACCAAGACCGAGACGGTGACCGACCTGCTCGACGTGGCGCTCGGCGAGATCTCGAAGATGCGCGCCAAGGGGCCGAAGGGCCTCGAGCTCGAGAGCGCGAAGCGCTACATCTCGGGGCTCTACCCCGCGCGGCTCGAGACGAACGAGTCGATGGCGGCGGCGATGGCCGACATGGCGCTGTACGGCCTGCCCGACGACTGGGTCGATCAGTACCGCGAGCGCATCGCGGCCGTGACGACAGAGGCGGCGGCCGAGGCGGCGATGAAGCACCTGCCCGACGGCGATCGCACGCTCGTGCTCGTGGGCAACGCGGCCCAGCTTCAGAAGCCGGCGTCGAAGTACGGCCCGGTCACGGTCGTGCCGGTCGCGAACCTCGAGTGAGCGCCCCCAAGTGAGGGGAACCCGGCCCTCGAATGTCACGCGCGCTCAGAGTCTTGTTCCGTACCGACGCGTTCCTGGCCGTAGACAAGCCGCCCGGCCTCAACGTCATCCCGGGCCGCGACGGAGGGCCGCACGCGAAGCTGATCCTCGAAGGCCAGCTCGGGCAGCGCGTCTGGGTGGTGCACCGGCTCGATCGCGACACGAGCGGCGTGCTCTTGTTCGCGCTGAACGCCGAGAGCCATCGCGAGCTGTCGATGGCGTTCGAGCACGGCGAGATCCACAAGCGCTACCTCGCGCTCGTCGAGGGTCGCCTCGAGCACGAGCAGCTGCTCGACTGGCCCATCGGCCCGGGCCGCAAGGGCCGCATGCGGGTGTCGCCCGAGGGCAAGCCGTCGCAGACCCGGGTGAAGCCGGTCGAGCTGTTCGCCGGCGCGACGCTGGTCGAGGCCGAGCCGCTCACCGGCCGCACGCACCAGATCCGCGTGCACCTCGCGCGCGCCGGGCACCCGCTGCTGTTCGACCACCAGTACCGGCACGGTGAGCAGAGCAGCCTGATCGCCCGAACGCCGCTGCACGCCGCCCGGGTCGAGTGGCAGGGTGTGGTCATCGAGAGCCCGCTGCCCGCCGACCTGCGCGAGGCGATCGACGCGCTGCGCTGACCGCTGGGGGCCGCATGGTGACAAGCCTGTTTCTGACGCCACGGCGTAGTACCGTCGCGGACCCATGGACGCGCGAAAGTTTCTGCAGACCGTCGGCTCCGAAGTCTCGAGCGACTTCGAGAAGAACCGCTCGATCCTCTCCTTCGAAGAGTACATCGCGCTCTTCGGCCAGGCTCCCCGGCTGCAGGTGCGCAACGCGTCGCAGTACCTGAAAGACGCGATCGATCACTTCGGCACCGAGCAGGTTCCGCACCCGACCGGCAAGATTCGCCGCTTCCGCATCTTCGACGGCCCGCAGGCCGACGGCGAGATCCGCGTCGCCGGCCAGGAAGAGGTGCAGAACGCCATCTACCGCATGCTCGGCAACTTCGTGCGCGCCGGCCGCATCAACAAGCTCATCTTGCTGCACGGCCCGAACGGCAGCGCGAAGTCGTCGATCGTCGACGCCCTCAAGCGCGGCATGGAGCAGTACTCGCAGACCCCCGAGGGCGCCCTCTACACGTTCAACTGGGTCTTCCCCAACGAGAAGCTCATCAAGGGCAACATCGGCTTCGGCGAGAAGGGCGGCAAGTCGACCGGCGGGCTCTTGAGCTTCGCGCACCTCGACGCCGAGGCCATCGACGTTCGCATCACGACTCCGCTGCGCGAGCACCCGCTCTTCCTCGTGCCGAAGCGCGAGCGGAAGAAGCTCATCGAAGAGGCCCTCGGCTCCCACCGCGATCTGATCGTGCCCCACTACGTGCTCGAGGGTGAGCTCTCGGCGAAGAGCCGGCGCATCTACGACGCGCTGCTCAGCGCCTACGAGGGCGACTACCTCAAGGTGCTGCGCCACGTTCAGGTCGAGCGCTTCTACGTCTCGCGCCGCTACCAGGTCGCGACGTGCACGGTCGAGCCGCAGATGTCGGTCGACGCCACGTACCAGCAGGTGACGGCCGACCGCAGCCAGGCGAACCTGCCTCCGGCGCTGCAGAACGTCGTGCTGTTCGAGCCCCACGGCGCGCTCGTCTCGGCGAACCGCGGCCTCATCGAGTACTCCGATCTGCTCAAGCGCCCGCTCGAGGCGTTCAAGTACCTGCTCGGCGCCAGCGAGACGGGCGAGGTGCCCCTCGAGCACTTCGTGCTGCAGCTCGACGAGGTGCTCATCGCCTCGGCCAACGAGAAGCACCTCAACGCCTTCAAAGAGCTGCCCGACTTCGCGAGCTTCAAGGGCCGCATCGAGCTCGTGCGCGTGCCGTACGTGCGCCGCTGGCGCGTCGAGCAGGAGATCTACGACGCGCAGGTCAACGCCACGACGGTCGGCCGGCACGTCGCTCCGCACGCGACGCGCGTCGCCGCGATGTGGGCGACGCTGACGCGGCTCAAGAAGCCGATTCCCGATCGCTACCCGCAAGAGGTGCGGTCGCTCGTCGAGCGCATCAGCCCGCTCGAGAAGCTCGAGCTGTACCAAGACGGCACGCCGCCCGAGCGCCTCTCGCAGCAGCAGGCGAAGGAGCTGCGCAAGCACCTCGCCGCGCTCTACGAAGAGTCCGACGCCTACCCGAACTTCGAGGGTCGCAGCGGGGCCTCGGCGCGCGAGATCAAGACGGCGCTGTTCAACGCGGCGCAGAGCTCGGACCACGACGGCCTGCACCCGCTCGCGGTGCTGAAAGAGCTGAGCTCGCTCTGCAAGGACAAGAGCGTCTACGAGTTCCTGCAGCAGGAGGTCGTCGACGGCTACCACGACCACGAGGAGTTCGTGACCATCGTCGAGAACGACTGGCTCGACGTCGTCGATCAAGAGGTGCGCGACTCGATGGGCCTGGTCTCCGAGCGGCAGTACCAGGAGCTCTTCGAGCGCTACGTGCAGACCGTCTCGAGCTGGGTGAAGGGCGAGAAGGTCGAGAACAAGGTCACCGGTCAGTACGAGAAGCCCGACGAGGGCCGCATGACCGAGTTCGAGGGCTACGTGGTGCAGAAGGGCGAAGACGCGAACGAGTTCCGCCGCGGCCTCATCGCCTCGATCGGCGCGCACAAGATCGACAACCCCGAGGGCCAGCTCGACTACTCACGCATCTTCCCCGACCTGTTCCGCCGCCTGCGCGACCACTTCTACGAGGAGCGCAAGCGGACGCTGAGGAAGAACGTCGAGAACATCTTGAAGTACTTCTCCGACGAGAAGAACTCGCTCTCTGCCAAGGAGCAGACCGTCGTGCGCGCGACGCTCGACGCGATGGCCAAGAAGTACGGCTACACCGACGGGTCCGCCCGTGACGCCATCGTCTTCCTCATGCGCCAGCGCTACGCCTGAGCGAGACAAAGAGAAAAAGGGGACAGGCTACTTTTCCGCGAGGTTGCTGCGGCGAGAGTCAGCAGTGGCGGCCGGAAAAGTAGCCTGTCCCCTTTTTCTCACGCCTGACCCGGTCGCTTACCCGTCAGCACGAGCACCCGGAGCAGGCGCTCGGCCTGGGGCCCCATCAGAATGGGGTGCTCGAGGTCCTCCCAGCGCGTCGCGGCCTCTTCGTTCGTGCCGACCGTGTCCGCGAGCTCGACGCGCGACAGGCCCAGAAACTCGCGCAGGAACCGCACCTCGCGCGGCTCGAGCCGCTCCTGCTTTCGAGCGATCGCGAGCGCGACCTCGCCGCGCAGCTCGGGCGCCCGCGACAGCGTGATCTCGTGATCGCCGCAGTACGGGCAGTGATGGACCGGCACGTTCTGCAGCGTCACCGGCCCGGTCGGAGTCTGGTACCGCACCGTCTGCCGCGTCTCATAGGTGGGTGTGCCGCAAGCCGAGCACCGATGCGCCGCCATGCCGTGTCAGGACACGGCGGCCCCACCCGGTGGATCGCGTCACTTCATCGCCGGCCGAGGCAGGGCAGGGGGCTTGCCGTACTCGTCCCTCGGCTTGTTCAGCTCGAGCAGCTTCACGAGCGTCGACGGCGCCACCGCCGACACCTGCTGCCCGAACTGATCACCGTTCAGTAACGTCGGGTCGTCGCCCATCATTACGATGTCCTTCAGCACGCGGAACGTCGTCGGCCGAAACGCGGGGCCGCGGATCATCTCTTCGCGCCCGTCGGCGTAGACCCGCCACACCAGCAGCGGGTTGTTCGGCAGCTTCAGCGACGTGTCGGGGCGCGACTCCCACGCCTGCGGCAGCCGCCCGACCATGAGCCCGTAGTCGAGGTCCTCTTCCTTCGCGAGCTCGACCAGCTTCTTCTTCAGCTCGCTCAGCGGCCGCGGGTTGCTCGTCGTCACGAACAGCGCTCCGGTCGAGCCCTGCTCGTTGCGCGCGTGCCCGTTCGTCTTCTGAATGCGCCGCGTCGGCAGCCGGCTCATGTAGTAGGTCTGCAGCACGCCGTCCTTCACCAGCGTGATCGCCTGCGGCTTCACGCCGTCGTCATCGACGGGGAAGTAGCCGAAGAGGGGGAAGATCTTCCCGGCCGGCGACGTCCACGTCGACTGCGTCGGGTCGTCGATCGCGCTCAGCTGAGACACCGCGATGTGCTTGCCGAGCCGCTCGATCAGCCGGCCCTGCTCCGAGGCGCCGAGCGACTCGCGCGGCTGCGACAGCGGGTTCGACAGCGCGCTCAAGAAGAACGCCGGCGCCGCCTCGGCCGTGAACAGCACCGGCCCCGCGTAGTCTTCGGTCGGCGTGGGCGCCTTGAGCTTCTTCTCGAGCAGCTCACCCATCTCTTTCACCTTCGCGACGAGCTCGGCCTCGGTCGGCAGCTCGCTCTCGGCCCGGTAGTACTGCTTCCAGTCGGCGCCGACCGGCATGCCGTCGGCCGCCTGCCCGTTCGCCTGCACGTAGACCTCGATGCGCGTCTCGCAGAAGCGGTGGGCCGCTCCGTCTGACGCCACCAGCCGCTGGCAGCCGTGCTTGCCGCTCATGCCCGCGACGCACGAGTGCGGCGACGCGAACGCACGGCACGCCGCCGACGCCCGCTTCACGATGGCTCCCCACTTCTCGAGGTCGATCTTCGGCGCCGGCGTCGCGTCGAGCATCACCTTGTCGGGCTGCACCATCGTGAAGTCGGCGATGCGCTCCTTCACCTGGTTCGTCTCGAGGAAGGCCCGCTTGCGCGCCATCGTCTCGACCGCCCGCTTGTAGTCGCCGTCGAACTGCAGCCACAGCGCCCGGCGAATCGCGTCGAGGTCGAGCTCGGCCGGGCTCGAGAAGCGGCCCTCGCCCGTGCCGAACCCGAAGCCGCTGGCTTGAAAGTTCGTGTTGTCGAGCTCGGGCGAGCCCACCCGCACCTGCGTGCCGAGCTTCACCTGCTGGCCCTGGCCCGGCGCGTACTGCGCGCCGAAGTTGGCCCACACCGAGAACGACGTGTCGGTGTTGAGGTAGGCGCGCGCGTAGTACGGCTTGTCGGCCTCTTTCTTGTCGCCGTCGCGCGGCGGCATCTTCAGCGTCATCGCGCGGCCCACCTCGTCGGCGAGTACCTGCAGGAGCACGTCGTCATACTTCGGCGCCGGAGCGGCCTTCGGAGCCGCGGCGGGCGCCGCCGCGGCGGCCAGGAGCAGGGCGATGATCACGGGCCCACCTCTTTCCCGACGCCGGGGTTGACCAGCGGCGGCGGCGGCAACAGCGGCCCCCGCTCGTGGCCCTTCGCCTTGCGCTCGACCTCGATCGCGCTGATGAGAATCGACGGAGCCACCGCCGACACCGGCACCCAGCCCGACTCGGCGCCGCAGAAGCCGTTGAACACGCGGAAGTCGTCGGCCGTCGCGATGATGCGCTCGAACGATGCGATCGGCGTGCCCACGATGTCGACGCCGCGCACGAGCTCGTCGGGCCGGCCGTCGGGGTACACGCGGTAGACGATCTGGGGGATCACCTTGAACGCCTGCGGCAGCCCGCCCGTGCGCGTGTTCGTGAAGCCGCCGCTGATCTCTTCGAAGAGCAGCCCGTACGGCTTGCCCTGCGCCTTCACCTCTTCGATCAGCCGCGTGCGCAGCGCGTCGAACGGCACCTTCTTGTTCGAGTCGACGAGCAGGTTGCCCTGCCGCGCCACCGGCCGCAGGCCCTGCATCGCCCGCCCGTGACCGTTCGACCTGGGGAAGCCGGCGATGGGCGACCGCCCCATCAAGAACGCCCTCAGCACGCCGTTCTCGACCAGGTTCACCTTCTGCGCGGGCTGCCCCTCTTCGTCGAACAGGTAGTAGCCGTTCAGGGGAACTTCGCCGAAGTTGCGGCGCGTCGGGTCGTCGGTCACCGAGATGAACTCGGGCACGACGCGCTGGCCCACGCGCTTCGTGAACGTGTGGCCGTCGTCGGCGTCTTTCTGCCGGTGCCCCTCGATGCGGTGCCCGAAGATCTCGTGAAAGAAGACGCCCGCCGCCCGGTGCGTGATGATCGCCGGGCCGGCGTACGGCTCGATCGCCGGCGCCTTGCGCAGCGCCTCGAGCTTCTCGATCGCCCGGTCGACCCGCTTCTGGAAGTCGGCCTCGGTCGGCAGCGCCTCGAGCGACGTCGCCTCGGCGTCGTCGAAGAAGTCGAGCTCCATGCCGTCTTCCGCGCGCACCGTGCCGTAGACCGCGAGGCGCGCGAAGAACCGCGGCTCGCGAATGCGCGCTCCGTCGGAGTCGACGAAGTACGACGTGAGCGACGCCGCCTGCAGCGCCACCGACGATCGCAAGATCTGCGGGTGGCTCTTGAACGCCGCCGACAGCCGCTTCAGCACGTCGGGCCACTGGCTCTGATCCATCTGCTGCGAGAGCGGCAGCGCCTTCGCCTCGACGCGCGTGTTCGGCTTGTCGTCGCTGAAGTCGTTCGCCTTGTCCTCTTCTTCGGCCTTCACCGCGACGTTCGCCTTCACCTTCAAGATCGCCTTCGCCGCGTCGCGGTACGCGTCGTCGGTCGCCTTCCAGATCGCGACGCGCAGGGCGCCGTCGTCGTCGTCGACCGGCAGCGGCCGACCGCCGCCTCCGAAGTCGAACTCGAACCAGCCGCCGCCTCCGCGTACCTTGTGCGTGTTGTCGAGCTGCCGGGTGCCCATGCGCACCGCGACGTCGATGACCCGGGACCTGCCCGCGAGCCGCCCCGGCGCCGTCTTCGTGCCCTCGAGCGCCCCGAAGCTCGCCGACTGCGACCAGCTCTCGCCGTCGGCCACCCGGTACGACAGGTAATAGAGAGGGGCGTCTTTCTCGCCCTTCAGGCCGGCCTTGTTCCGTTGGAGCTCTGAAACGAGCGCGTCGAGAAGAACGTCCTTATCTGGCGCGTTGATGGGCTTGGGCCCGGGTGCGGCAGAGAAACAGGCGACGACAATGAGGCTGATCATGAATGGCTACGCACCTTTAACTACACAAGTAGAAATCCCCGGACTGACTTGACTTTTTTTCACTGCTTTGGGAAATTCCGCGCCCCGATTTCTACCCAGTAGAAGGTCTTACCCGCAAAGGCGAGCGAACGATGAGCGACGGACAGGTGCTGCATTTCTTTGGAGGAAAGGGAGGCGCGGGGAAGACCACGCTCTCGACTGCCTTCGCGCTGGAGCTGAGTGATGAGCTGGGCAAAGACAAGGTTCTCCTCGTTTCGATCGAACCTAATGGCGGACTGTCGGATCTCGTCAAGAAGAAGTTGAGCGACAAGCCGACCAAGCTGCAGAACGGCAAGGGCAACGGCGGGCTGTGGGGCGCAGAGCTCGACCCCGCGGCGCTCGCGAAGGTGTGGAGCGAGAAGTACCGGCCCGCGCTCAAGGCGTCGGCGACCAAGGGCGTGATCCTCGATCAGGGCGACGTCGAGAAGCTGCTCGACAGCTCGACGACGAACTTCGGCGAAGCGGCCGCGATGTTCCACCTGCTCGACCTGCTCGAGTCGAAAGAGTTCGACCGCATCGTCGTCGACGGCCTCGCGGCCGCCCACACGCTGCGCGTGATCGACATTCCCACGCAGCTGCGCAAGCTCATCGGCCTCATCCGCGGCGAGCGGCCGGGCAAGGTGGCGAAGTCGGCGCCTCCGAAGGCTCCGCACCCGCTCGACGAGATCGCGCAGAAGGCCGAGAAGCTGAGCGCGCTCTTGCGCGACCCGGCCCGCTTCGCCTTCCACCTCGTCGCGCTGGCCGAGCCGGTGCCCGAGGCCCAGACGCGCTTCCTCTTCAATCAGCTGAAGGAGCGCAACATCCCCATCGTCGAGATCCTCGCCGATCAGATCGAAGACGGTAAGGACAGCCGCGAGGTCGCGAACCGCCGCGGCCTGCAGGCCCCTCACGTGCGCAAGTACCAGACGCTCGTCCCCCAGGTCGAGCTCATCCACCGGCGCATCGTCGGCCCGCGCGGCTTCGACGAGATGAAGAAGTTCGCGAAAGAGGTCTCGAGCGGCAAAGAGACGAAGGCGCTCCAGTTCTCGGCCGCCGAGGGCCCGCCGGCGCTCGTGCGCGCTCCGTCGATGCCGCCGATCGCGGCGCCTCCGCTTCCTCCGACGCGCTTCATCTTCTTCGTGGGGTCGGGCGGCGTCGGCAAGAGCTCGTGCGCCGCGGCCGCGGCCGTGACGCTCACCGAGAAAGAGGGCCCCGTGCTGCTCATCTCGACCGACCCCGCGCACTCGCTGTCTGACGTGCTGCAGAGCCGCCTGACCGACACCGAGACCCAGGTGAAGGGCACGAAGGGCCTGTACGCGCGCGAGATCGACTTCGCGAACTGGTACGCGAACCTGCGCCGGAAGATCAAAGAGAAGGCCGAGGCCGCCTTCGGCCCCGAGGTGAAGGGCCAGGAGTTCGCCATCGACCGCGAGCTCATTCGCAACCTGCTCGACCTCGCCCCGCACGGCATCGACGAGCTGTCGGCGATGTTCGCGCTCACCGACGCCCTCGTGCAGGAGCGGTTCAAGCGCATCGTCATCGACCCGGCCCCGACGGGGAACACGTTCCGCATCCTCGAGCTGCCCGAGCTGCTCAAGGGCTGGCTGACGGCCGTTCACGCCGTGCTGCTCAAGCACCGCGCGAAGGGCTTCGGGCCGCTGTGCGACGAGCTGACGGCGATGCTGAAGCACACGAAGCGCTTCGAAGAGGCGATCTTGAACCCGGCCGAGTGCCGGTTCGTGGTCGTCACGCGCGGCGAAGAGATGGCGACGCCTCCGGCCGAGCGCCTGGTCGAGTACCTGAAGGCGAAGAAGCTGCCGGTCGAGCGCGTGCTCGTGAACCGGGTGCTGCCGAAGACCACGTGCCCGGTGACCGAAGAGCGCCGCAACAACGAGCTCGCGAACGCCAAGAACGTCGAGAAGAAGATCGGCCTGCCCGTCACGGTCGCTCCGGCGCTCGGCCGCCACCCCGCAGGCCTGCGCGAGCTGAAGGCGTTCCGCACCGCGTGGTACGCGCTGTCGGCGACGTCGAAGATCAAGGCCGCGTGATCGAGTCCCCTCTCCCCTCGTAGGGGAGCGGGCCAGGGTGAGGGGCAAGCGCGTTCAGCCGCCGAGGTCGGGCGGCTGGAAGACCCACTTGCCGCCGTCGCAAGACACGATCGGTCGGCCCGGCGCGTTCTCGTGGCAGATGTGCGCGGGCTTCGCCGTGCGCCGGCTCAGCTCGGCGACGAACGAGAGCAGGGCCCGCAGCGCATCGCGGTCGCAGACCTCGCCCGGCTGGAAGTCGAGCTCGATCTGCGTGTCGGTGAAGAAGTGGCAGGCGAGCGTCACCCGGCCCGCGCGGAAGCGAAGCAGCGGGCCCGAAGCCCCACCGAACCACGCGGCCGAAGGTTGGGGGCTCGGGAGCCTGTCGCCTTCGACGGTCAGCTCTGCTGCACGGTCGGTCTCGAGCGCGAGCGTCATGAGCACCGACCAGTCGGCGAGCGTCGTGCCGAAGACGTAGATGTCGCGAAGGCTGCCGTCGGGCTCGAAGTCTGCGCGGACCTTCTCCCACTCGAAGTTCATGCGCTGCCATTCAAGCTTGCTTTGATGACGCGCGTGCAGAGCCCTCTCACGCAGGGCGATGAGCACGAGCACCGTGGCCAGGTCAGCGGCCCGTCTACGACGCACTGCAGCGAAGACCGATCGCCATCGCCTTTCCGACCGTTGCGGCCGCGCTCACGAAGATGCCCTTCGTGATGGAGCCGACCTGCGGCCGCCGCAACCGCGTATTCGTCTACGCACCCTATGTCGCGCTCCTGAGCGCTGGCGACGCGCCGTTGCGGCGTGTATAGCCAGCCCGCCACATGGCCTTGACCTTCACGCACGCCCTCGACTTCGAGCGCCCGCTGCTCGAGCTCGAGAAGAAGATCGAAGAGCTCCGCACGCTGTCGACCTCCGGCGCCGTCGATTTCACCACCGAGATCGGCAAGCTCGAGAAGAAGGCCAAGAAGCTGCAGCAAGAGATCTTCTCGGACCTGAACCGCTGGCAGGTCGTGCAGCTCAGCCGTCACACCGCGCGGCCCTACTTCCTCGACTACGTGCAGGCGCTGTTCACCGACTACGTCGAGCTCAGCGGCGACCGGCTGTACTCCGAAGACCCGTCGATCATCGGCGGCTTCGCCCGCTTCGACGGCCGGCCCGTCATGGCGCTCGGCCACCAGAAGGGCCGCAGCACCAAAGAGAACATGGCGCGCAACTTCGGCATGCCGCGCCCCGAAGGGTACCGCAAGGCCCGCCGCCTCATGGAGCTCGCCGGCCGCTTCGAGCGCCCGATCTTCACGTTCGTCGACACGCCCGGCGCCTACCCCGGCATCGGCGCCGAAGAGCGCGGCCAGGCCGAGGCGATCGCCGTCAACCTCGAGGTCATGGCCGGCCTGCCGGTGCCCATCATCTCGACCGTCATCGGCGAGGGCGGCAGCGGCGGCGCGCTCGCGATCGGCGTCGGCAACCGCGTGCTCATGATGGAGAACTCGATCTACTCCGTCATCAGCCCCGAGGCGTGCTCGTCGATTCTCTACCGCGACGCCTCGATGGCCGCGAAGGCCGCCGACGCTCTCAAGCTCACCGCGCGCGACCTGCTCGAGCTCAAGGTCGTCGACGAGCTCGTGCCCGAGCCCGCCGGCGGAGCCCACCGCGACCCCGCGAAGGCCGCCGAGTCCCTCGCGAAGGTGCTGCGCAAGCACCTTGCGCCGCTGCTCTCCATGAAGCCCGACCGCCTGATCGCCGACCGGTACGCCCGGTTCCGCGCGCTCGGCGTCTTCTCGGGGAAGTGAGGCCAAGCCATGCGTCCCCTGGTTCCCGAGTGGGTCGAGTCGCTCAAGCCCTACGTCCCGGGCAAGCCGATCGAAGAGACCGAGCGTGAGTACAACGTCACGAACGTCATCAAGCTCGCGTCGAACGAGAACCCGCTCGGCCCCAGCCCCAACGCGATCGAGGCGATCGAGGCCGCCGCCCGAAGGGTGCACCTGTACCCCGACGGCTCGAGCTACTACCTGGTTCGCCGCCTCGCCCAGCACCTGAACGTCGAGCCGAACGAGGTCTTCGTCGGCTCGGGCTCGAACGAGATCATCGAGCTCATCATCCGCACGTTCACCACGCCCGAAGACGAGACCCTGCTCAGCGCCGGCAGCTTCGTCATGTACAAGGTCGCGCTGCAGTCGCACGGCCGCAAGTTCGTCGAGGTGCCGATGCAGGCCGGCTACCGCTACGACCTGCCCGCGATGGCCGCCCAGCTCAAGCCCACCACGCGGCTCGTGTTCCTCGCGAACCCCGACAACCCGACGAGCACCGCGTTCTCGAAGAGCGAGCTCGACGCGTTTCTCGCGAAGGTGGGGCCCGACACGCTCGTCGTGCTCGACGAGGCCTACTTCGAGTACGTCGACTGGCCCGAGTACCCGAACGGCCTCGATTACTTCCGGCGCATGCCGAACGTCATCGTGCTGCGCACGTACTCGAAGATCTACGGCCTCGCCGGCGTGCGCCTCGGCTACGGCGTCATGAACGCGAAGCTCACCGGGTACCTGAGCCGCACGAAGATGCCGTTCAACCTGACCAGCGTCGCCCAGGCCGCCGGCATCGCCGCGCTCGACGACGTCGAGCACGTGCGCACCACCCGCGAGACCACGCACCGCGGCCTGCGCTACCTCGAGAAAGAGCTCCGGGCGCTCGGCATCGACGTGCCGAGGAGCCACGCGAACTTCGTCTTCGTGAACCTGAAGTCGAGCGCGCAGCCCGTCTACGAGGGGCTGTTGCGCCGCGGCATCATCACTCGGCCCGTGCCGGGCAGCGGGTGGCCCAACGGCCTGCGCGTCTCGGCCGGCCTGCAGTCGCAGAACGAGCGCCTCGTGAAGGCGCTCACCGAGATCTTGAAGGGCTGACGATGGCGTCGAAGCGCCCGCTCATCGTCGCCATCGACGGCCCGGCCGGAGCGGGCAAGTCGACGGTCTCGAAGATCCTCGCGCGGCGGCTCGGCTTCTCGCTCGTCGACACCGGCGCCATCTACCGCTGCGTCGCCCTCGCCGCGCGCGAGCAGGGCGTGAAGCTCGACGACGACGTCGCCCTCGAGCGCGTGCTTCAGGGCATTCACGTCAGCTTCAAGATGGACGGCGACGTCAACCGCGTCTTCTTGAGCGGCCGCGACGTCTCGGAGGCCATTCGCACGCCCGAGAACTCGCTCGCCGCGAGCCAGGTCTCGAGCCGGCCGACCGTGCGCGCGCACCTGCTCGACGTGCAACGCCGCCTCGCGCTCGCCGCCGACACCGGCGCCATTCTCGAGGGCCGCGACATCGGCACCGTCGTCTTCCCCGACGCCGACGTGAAGATCTTCCTCGAGGCCGACCCCGCCGTGCGCGCCCGCCGCCGCTTCGAGGAGCTCTTCGAGAAGGGCGTCGACAAGAGCCTCGCCGACGTCCAGGCCGAGCAAGAGAAGCGCGACAAGGCCGACCGCGAGCGCGAGGCCGCGCCGCTCGTCGCTGCGCCCGACGCCATTCGCATCGACTCGACGGCCATGCCGATGTCCGAGGTCGAGCGAAGAATCGAAGCCGCAGTCAGAAGCAAACAGAGCCCCCCTCTCCCCTCGTAGGGGAGAGGGCCGGGGTGAGGGGCAGGTGAGCGAGAGCAGAGGCGGGGCGCCGGAAGTCTTCGACGGGCGTCGCCCCTCACGCGTTATGCTGCGCCGCGTTCATGGCCGACCTGGCTCCGTCGACCGAGCGGGCGCTCGCAGAAGAGCGAGAGCACATGGCAACGCGCCTGCGCTACGTGCGCCTCGTCGGCGCCGCGCTCTGGGTGCTCGGCGTGGGCGTCTCGGACTTCGACGACCTGCCGAACCTGCAGCGGCACATCCCCGTGCCGGTCGCGTACCTGGTGCTGGCCTCCGCCGCCGTCGCCGCGACCCGCATCTGGCGGAACCGCCAGAAGTGGGCCCTGTGGATCGTGCCGTTCGTCGACGTGCCCGTCGTGCTCGCCATCGAGTACGGCCGCGTCACCGGCTCGAGCCAGCCGCTCGCGAACGCGATGTACGCGCTCGGCCTGTTCGCGTTCATGGTGATGATGGCGACGATGACGCTCAAGCGCAGCGTCATCGTCACCGCGGCGCTCGTCGGGCTCCCGATGCAGCTGTGGCTGCTCTCGATGGTGGCCCCCGACCGCTCGTGGTTCTTCGGCGCGACCGCGCTGCTCGGCATGACGGGCCTCGCCGGCTGGTACCTCGTCACGCGCGTCACGCAGCTCGTCGGCCGCGTCGCGAACCTCGCGCGGCACTTCTCGCCGGCCGTCGCCCAGCTCGTCGAGAACGGCGTCGCGAGCTCGACGCAAGAGGTCACCGTGCTGTTCAGCGACATTCGCGGCTTCACCGCGATGAGCGAGAAGCTGAAGAGCGAGCAGGTGGTCGCGCAGCTGAACGTCTACCTCTCGCGCATGGTCGAGGTCATCGAGCGCCACCAGGGCAACGTCGACAAGTTCATGGGCGACGGCATCCTCGCGTACTTCGGCGCGCCCCAGGCCCAGCCCGATCACGCGACCCAGGCCGTCGCGTGCGCGCTCGACATGGTGAGCGCCCTCGAGGGCCTCAACTCCGAGCGGCACGCGCAGGGGCTCGACGCGCTCGCCATCGGCATCGGCATTCACACCGGCCCCGCGCTGATGGGCGAGATCGGCCCCGACACCCGCCAGGAGTACACGATCATCGGCGACACCGTGAACCTCGCGTCGCGCATCGAGGGGCTCACCAAGCAGCACAAGGCCGCGGTGCTCGTCTCGCACTCGACGCGCAGCCAGGCGCCGGGGTTCGACTACCGGGCGGCTCCGGCGGTGCAGGTGAAGGGCAAGAGCGAGCCGGTCGCGACGTTCGAGCCCTCGCGCTCGACGACCGCGGCGACGCTGACGGCAGGCTAATCTGCCGCGCAGTGCCTTCGCTGCTCACGCTCTTCGTGCTCGCTCACGGCGCGTACCCGCTCGCGTACGAGCTGCTCGAGCAGCCGCAGGCTCCGTCCCGCCTCGTCGCCGGCACGACGTTCGGTCTCTTGCTGTCGAGCGACGACGGCAACGACTGGCGCTGGGTCTGCGAAGAGGCGATCGGCTACGGCATGAACCTGTCGCCCGTCTGGTGGGTCTCGCCGCAGGGGCGCCTGCTCGGCGGCAGCTTCCGCGGCCTCTTCCTCTCGGCCGACCACGGCTGCTCCTGGAGCTCCCACGCCGAGTTCGGCGATCTGCCCGACGGAGGGCAGGGCGTCGGCGTCGCCGACCTCCACAGCAACGGCGCCGCGCTGTTCGCCACCAGCGGCAAGTACGGCGTCGAGAACGGCGTCTGGCGATCGATCGACGACGGCTCGAGCTGGCAGCGGCTGCCGCTGCGAAGCCCCGAGCAGTTCTTCAGCACCATCCGCTCAGCGCCTTCGCGGCCACAGCGCCTCTACGTCGGCGCCTGGTGGTTCCGCCCGTTTCCCACCGAGGCCCTCTATTGGAGCGACGACAACGGTGACTCGTTCACGCCCGTCGACGTGAGCGCGAAGCTGCCCATGATCCCCATCGCCGACGGCGGCATGGCCGTCGGCCGCGGCTCGTTCAACGTCTACGCGGTGCACCCGACCGACCCCGAGACGGTCTTCGCGACGCTCCAGCAAGACGAAGATCCGCGCCGCTCGTACGTGCTCGTCACCCACGATCGCGGCGACACCTGGCAGACCCTCATGGGCACCGACGAGCAGCTCAACGGCATCGTCGTGTCGCCTGACGGCGCGCAGGTCTGGGCCGGCAGCTCGGGCAAGGTCTTCGTCTCGACCGCGGGTGGCGCGTTCGAGGCGCTCCCGAGGCCCACGCGGCAGTCGTGCGTGGCGCGGTTTGGCCAGCGCCTCTACGCCTGCGGCTGGCCCGAGCTCGACGGCTTCGCGGTCGCTCGGGACACCGGCGCCGGCCTGCAGCCCCTGCTCACGTGGGATCGCGTGACCGGTGTCGCCGAATGTCCGGCCACCAGCAGGGTGAGCACCCAGTGCGCCGGCTTCTTCCCCGCGCTCGTCGCCCAGTTCCCGTTGCCCGACGGTGGCGCCTCCGGCGGCGCCGGAGGAGGCGGCGGCAGCGACACCCCCCCACCTCAGTGCCGGTGCACCCCAGGAGGAGCGGAAGTTTCGCTGACTCTGTGGCTTCTGCTCGGTAGATTCGCGCCGGCCCATGCCCTTCGTCGCCGACGAGTTCACCGGTAGGCGCTTCGGGAAATACGAGGTGCTCTGTCGCCTCGCGGTCGGCGGCATGGCCGAGATCTTTCTCGGCTTCCCCCTCGCCGGCCCGTTCGCGTTCAAGCCGCTCGTGCTGAAGCGCATTCTCTCGGATCACCGCGAAGACCCCTCGTCGCTCCAGATGCTCATCGACGAGGCCAAGCTCACCGCGCAGCTGCACCACAAGCACGTCGCCCAGGTGCTCGATCTCGAGGTCGCCGGCGAAGACGTCATCCTCGTCATCGAGCTCATTCAGGGCGCGAACCTCGAGGAGCTCGTCGAGGTCGTCACCGAGCGCAAAGAGGTGCTCCCCCTCGGCTTCGTCATCGCCGCCATTCGCGACGCCGCCCAGGGCCTGCAGCACGCGCACGGCTACAAAGACAGCAAGGGCGGCGCGATGCCCATCATTCACCGCGACGTCACGCCGCGAAACCTGATGGTCACGTTCGACGGCCTCGGCAAGGTGCTCGACTTCGGCATCGCGCGCGCCGTCGGCGCCTCGCGCCGCACCGTCGCCGGCATGGTGCGCGGCACCGCCGCGTACATGAGCCCCGAGCAGGCCATCGACGCCAAGGTCGACACCCGCACCGACATCTTCTCGCTCGGCACCATCTTCCACGAGCTGCTCACCGGCCAGCGCCTCTTCGCGCGCGGCAACCCCGGCAAAGAGATGGCCGCCGTCTACGAGGCCGAGATCCCCGTGCCGTCGGTCGTGAACAAGCGCGTGCCGAAGGCGCTCGACGCCGTCGTCTTGCGCGCGCTCGAGCGCAGCGTCTCGCGCCGCTACCAGATGCCGATCGAGCTCATTCGCGACATCGGGCTCGCCGCCGGCTCGACCGCCTGGCCGCCCGAGCGGTGTGGCGAGCTCGTCGCCGACCTCTTCAAAGACCGCAAGGTCGAGCTGGGCCACCTGCTCGAGCGCATCCCCGACGAGGCCCAATCTGCCGTCGCGACCGACGTCGGCCGCGAGCGCCTGTCCGACGCCGAGCTCGCCGGCAACGACGTGCGCACCGTCGTCGGTCTGCCCGTGCCCGACAGGACCCTGCCGGGCAGCGGAGGCCCGGCCGGCCAGAGCACGATTCGCCCGCCCCGGCCCTCGACGACGCCGCCGCGCAAGGCCCCCACGAGCCGGCCGCCCGCGCCCGCCCGCGCCGAAGCCGACGCCGCCGCGCCGACCAAGTTCTTCACGCCCGAGTTCGGGGCCGGCAAGGGTGCTTCGTCGGCGCGCGAGGGCGACCGCATCACCGACGAGGGCCCGATCCCCGACGAGGTGAAGGCGCCGATGCCGACGACGCTCGTCACTGAGCCGCGCCTGATGAGCCCGAACCTCGATCAGACCCCAGCCGCGCTCCCCATGCCGCAGCGCCGGGGCGACGACGAGACGCCCGCTGCGCTGCCCGCCGCGCCGCCCCCGCGGCGCGTGAGCAGCCTCGCGGTCGAGCCGCGCACGGGCCCGTCGATGGGCCCCAACACCGACACGCAGCCGGCTCAGACGAAGGGCGGCCGCACCGCGGTGCTCATCATCGGCGCCATCGGAGCCATGGTGCTCGGCGCCGCCGGCGGCGTGCTCGTCTACCGGTCGATGGCGCCGCAGAAGCAGCAGGCCGGCGTCGGCCGCGTCTCGGTCTCGACCGATCGCCCGGCCGAGGTGAAGATCGGCGACACCATCTACAAGGCCCCGTTCGCCGACGTGTACCTCGGCACCGGCAAGCAGGTGATGGAGGTGCGCGAGCTCGGCACCGACGGCCAGTGGAAGCGCGTCGAGTTCGAGATCTCGTCCGACAAGGTGACGAAGCTCGAGATCCACCTCGACGCGACCACCGCGCCAGCCCCGCCGAAGTGAGCGCACGACGCTGAAGCCAGCTTCTTAACGGTCGCTGTGAGGCGCTGTTAGCCCCTCGCGCCTGCGCCGACGTGGTAGACGCGCGGCCCATGCTCATCGCGCTCTTGCTCGCTGCAGCTCCGCCCCCGGCAGCGCCCGCCGCTCCCACCGCCGCCGACGCCAAGGCCTTCGTCGCGAAGGTGAACGACGACCTGATGAAGCTGTGGAAGCGCCAGTCGACCGCCGAGTGGATCAAGTCGACCTACATCACCGACGACACCGAGCGAAACGCCGCGGCCATCGACGAAGAGGTGATGGAGTACCTGAACCGCACCGTCAAAGAGTCGGCGAAGTACCGCGGCCTGAAAGGGCTCGAGCCCGACGTCGAGCGCAGCCTCACGCTCTTGCGGTTCGCTCAGGCGCTGCCCGCTCCGGCCGACCCGCTCAAGCGCGAGGCCCTCGCCACCATCAAGGCCGGGCTCGAGGGCACCTACGGCAAGGGCAAGTACTGCGGAAAAGACGACGACAAGAAGAAGTGCAGAGACCTCCAGCAGCTCTCGGCCGTGCTCGCGAAGGGCGGCAGCTACGACGAGCAGCTCGAGGCCTGGGAGGGCTGGCACACCATCTCCCGCGACATGCGGAAGGACTACGCCCGCCTCGTCGACCTCGCGAACGAGGGCGCGAAAGAGATCGGCTTCCCCAACACCGGCGAGATGTGGCGCGCCTCGTACGACATGCCCGCCGCCGACTTCGAGCGCGAGACCGACCGCCTCTGGAACCAGGTCAAGCCGCTCTACGACGACCTGCACTGCTACGTGCGCTCGCAGCTCGCGAAGAAGTACGGCGAGGGCAAGGTGCCGCTCGGTGAAGCCATCCCCGCGCACCTGCTCGGCAACATGTGGGCCCAGGAGTGGGGGAACATCTACCCGCTCGTCGAGCCCTACAAAGGCCAGTCGAGCCTCGATGTCACCGCCTCCTTGCGCCGCCTCAAGTACGACGAGGTCAAGCTCGTGCGCCTCGGCGAGTCGTTCTTCACCTCGCTCGGCATGGACCCGCTGCCCCAGAGCTTCTGGGAGCGCAGCCAGTTCAAGAAGCCCCAAGACCGCGAGGTCGTCTGTCACGCGAGCGCGTGGGACGTTCAGTTCAACAACGATCTGCGCATCAAGATGTGCATCAAGATCGACGAGGAGGACCTCATCACCGTCCACCACGAGCTCGGTCACGACTACTACTTCATGAACTACTACAAGCTGCCGGTGCTCTTTCAGCAGGGCGCCAACGACGGCTTTCATGAAGCGATCGGCGACGCCCTCACGCTCTCGATCACCCCCGAGTACCTGAAGAAGCTCGGCCTCATCCCCTCCGTGCCCAAAGACAACAAGGGCCTCATCAACCTCCAGATGAAAGACGCGCTCGAGAAGATCGCGTTCTTGCCCTTCGGCCGCATGATCGATCAGTGGCGCTGGGACGTGTTCTCCGGGAAGACCACCCCCAACGAGTACAACCGCCACTGGTGGGAGCTCCGCGCCAGGTACCAGGGCATTCGCGCGCCCGGCCTGCGCAGCGAGCTCGATTTCGACCCGGGCGCGAAGTACCACATCCCCGCGAACGTCCCCTACATGCGCTACTTCCTCGCGCGCATCCTCCAGTTCCAGTTTCACCGCGCGATGTGCAAGGCGTCAGGCCACCAGGGCCCGCTCTACACCTGCAGCATCTACGGCAACCGCGAGGCCGGCGCGAAGCTCAAGGCCATGCTCGCGCTCGGCGCCAGCAAGCCGTGGCAAGAGGCGCTCTACGCGATGACGGGCGAGAGCCAGATGGATGCGACCGCCATCCTCGAGTACTTCGAGCCGCTCTCGCGCTGGCTCAAGGAACAGAATCGCAGCTTGAGGTGCGGTTGGTGAATCGGCTACAACATTCGCGCCTCCATGTCGGGGGACGCAACCGAAACAAGGAAGACTGCAGAAATGGCGACTGGAACCGTGAAGTGGTTCAACGATGCGAAGGGCTTTGGCTTCATCACGCAGGACGGGGGCGGTGAAGACGTCTTTTGCCACCACACCGCGATTCAGATGGACGGCTTCCGCACTCTGTCCGAAGGGCAGAAGGTGGAGTTCGACGTCACGCGCGGTCCGAAGGGCCTCCAGGCGCAGAACGTTCGCGCCGCCGGCAGCTGATCCTCATCCTTGATTCGTCCTCGACTCGAGGCCCGCTTCGCGTGATAGCGAAGCGGGCTTTTCGTTTTTTCAGGAGGTGTTCTTGTTCTCATTGATCGCAATCGCACTCATGGCCAAGCCGACGCTCACCGATGATCTCGTCAAGCAGCACGGAGACGCCCAGCGCGCCCGCATCGAGCGCGGCATCGACCAGTGCAAGGCGCTCTGGAACAAGAAGACCGACGGGGACTTCGACGCCTTCGTGAAGCAGCACTTCATCTCCGACCCGAAGACCCTCGACCTCACCTTCAAGCACTTCGAGGCCAACTTCGAAGCGATGGACGGCCACTTCCTCGAGATCGGCCGCGAGCTCCGCAAGGCCACCGAGCTCGACCTCGGCCCCAAGACCGCCGCCGACGACATCTTCGCCACCTACGAGCCCGCCTCTCACGTCACCGACGATCTCTTCGGCAACAAGCTCGCCTTCGTCGCGCTCCTCAACTGGCCCCTCACGAACCTCAAGACCCGCCTCGACGAAGGCAAGGGTTGGACGCGCGATCAGTGGGCCGAGGCCCGCCTCACCGGCCGCTTCTCTCGCCGCGTGCCCGCCGACGTGACCCAGGGCATCGCCGCCGCCGCCGCCCTCGGCAACCAGTACATCGACGAATACAACGTGTGGATGCACCACGTGCTCACCGACTCCGGCGAGCGCCTCTTCCCCTCGAAGATGAAGCTCATCTCGCACTGGAACCTGCGCGACGAGCTCAAGGCCGACTACGCCGACACCGCCAAGGGCCTCGAGAAGCAGCGCCTCATCGTCAAGGTGATGGAGCGCATCGTCACCCAGACCATCCCCGCTGCCGTCATCGACAACCCCAACGTCGACTGGAACCCGTACTCGAACAAGGTCACCGCCGCGCCCGCCGCTGAGATCGAGGCCGACGCTCCCAAGAAGCCCGCCGACGTGAGCGGCAAGGCCGAGGCCGACGTCCGCTACACGCGGCTGTGGGCGAACTTCGAGGCCTCGAAGAAGGCCGACCCGTTCTCACCCGCGAGCCCCACCGCCATCGATCGCGCCTTCGATCTCGGCGCCGAGATGCCCGAGGCCCGCGTGAAGGAGCTCCTCACCTCGGTGCTCGAGTCGCCCCTCGTGCCCAAGGTCGCCGCCGAGATCGAGAAGCGCCTCGGCCGCAAGCTCGAGCCCGCCGACCTCTGGTACAACGGCTTCGTCCCGCGGGGGAAGATCCCCGAAGAGAAGCTCTCGGAGCTGACCCGCAAGAAGTACCCGACGCCCGACGCCTTCGCGAAGGACATCCCCCGCATCTTGAAAGATCTGCAGTTCCCGCCCGACCAGGCGAAGTGGCTCGCCGAGCACCTCGTCGTCGACCCCGCCCGCGGGGCAGGGCACGCCCTTCAGGCCGCCCGCCGCGGCGACTTCCCCCACCTGCGCACCCGCGTCATGCCCGACGGCATGGACTTCAAGGGCTACAACATCGCCGTCCACGAGCTCGGCCACAACATCGAGCAGCTCTACTCGCTCTACGAGGTCGACCACACGCTCCTCGCCGGAGTCCCCAACACCGCCTTCACCGAGGCCCTCGCCTTCGTCTTCCAGGCGAAAGATCTCGAGCTCCTCGGCCAGGGCAAGCCCGACGCCGAGGTCGAGCGCCTCCGCGTGCTCAACGACTTCTGGATGACGTTCGAGATCGCCGGCGTCGCCCTCGTCGACATCGCCGTCTGGCACTGGATGTATGAACACCCGAAGGCCAAACCCGCTGAGCTCCGCGACGCCACCATCAAGATCGCGCAGGACGTGTGGACGAAATACTACGCGCCCGTGCTCGGCGGAAAAGGCACGCCGTTGCTCGGCATCTACTCGCACATGATCGCGTACCCGCTGTACCTCTTCAATTACCCGCTCGGTCACCTCATCGCGTTTCAGATCGAGGAGCAGGTCAAGAAGGCCGGCAAGCTCGGCCCCGAGTTCCAGCGCATGGCGAAGTACGGCGCCGTCACCCCCGACCTGTGGATGATCAACGCCAGCGGCGAGCCCGTCAGCTCGGCGCCGCTGCTGCGCGCCACCGAGGGCGCGCTCAAGTGACCGCCCTCATCGTCACCGCGCTCCTCGGCCTCACCGCCGACGAGGTCAAAGAGATCAAGCTCAAGAACGGCATGATCTGGCTCGTCGTCGAGCGGCCCCAGGCTCCCGTCTTCACCGGCTTCGTGCGCGTGCGCGTCGGCGGCCTCGACGAAGAGATGGGGCAGACCGGCCTCGCCCACCTGTTCGAGCACATGGCCTTCAAGGGCACCCCCATGCTCGGCACGAAGGACTTCGAGAAAGAGAAGCCCCTGCTCGATCAGATCGCCGCCGTCGGCGATCAGATCGCCGTGCTCGAGCGCGCCGGCAAGCCCAGCACCCAAGAGCGCGCGAAGCTCGCCGAGCTGAACGCCAAGGCGAAGGCGCTCACAGACGAGAACGCGCTCGCGAAGCTGTACCAGCTGAACGGCGGAGTCGGCCTCAACGCCACCACCGACAAAGACGTCACCTCGTACTTCGTCAGCCTGCCGAAGAACCGCCTCGAGCTCTGGCTCACCGTCGAGGCCCAGCGCCTCTGCTCGCCCGTGCTGCGCGACTTCTACACCGAGCGCGACGTCGTTCAGGAAGAGCGCCGCATGAGCATCGAGTCGAACCCCGGCGGCGCCCTCTACGAAGAGCTCAACCAGGTCGCCTTCACCACGAGCCCCTACCGCTGGCCGACCGTCGGCTACACCGACGATCTGCAGGCCATGAGCCTGCATGCCGCCGACGCCTTCCACCGCAAGTACTACGTGCCCTCGAACGCCGTCGGCGCCCTCGTCGGCGACGTGAAGGCCGCCGACGTTCAGAAGCTGCTCGAGAAGACGTTCGGTCAGATCCCCGCAGGCCCCACGCCGCCCGCCCCCGTGTTCGCCGAAGGCCCGCGCCGCGCCGCCCGCCGCTCGTCGGTGACCTTCGACGCGAGCCCGCGCCTCTTCGTCGCGTTTCACAAGCCGAACGCCCCCGCTCGAGACGACTACGTCTTCGACCTGCTCGAGGTCGTGCTCGGCGAGGGCCGCACCGGCCGCCTGCACAAGCGCCTCGTCTTGAAAGACCGCCTCGCCCAGAGCGCCGGCACCTTCGGCGCCCCCGGCTCGCGGCTGCCGAACCTCTTCACCGTCGCCGTCACGCCGATGCAGGGCGCCGCGCTCGACAAGATCGAGGCGGCGATCTGGGAGGAGCTCGAGAAGCTCAAGACCGAGCCCGTCACCGAGAAGGAGCTCGAGAAGGCGCGCAACCGCCTCACCGTCAACGTCGCCCGCGCCACCGAGTCGAACTCGGGGCTCGCCGCCACGCTCTCGTCGTACCAGGCGCTGTTCGGCGACTGGCGCTACGTGCTCGACCACTCGAAGGTGATCGCGAGCCTCACCGCCGACGACGTGAAGAAGGCGGCCCAGACGTACTTCAAGAAGGAAAACTCGGTCACCGTCGACCTGCAGCGAGAGCCTCAGCCTGCACCCGCTGCGGCCGAGAAGGCCGGCGTGAAGGGGAAGCCATGATCGCGACCCTCGTCGCACTGCTGCTCACCGCCGACGGCGCCGGCTACTTCCCGCTGCCGAAGGGCCTCAAGGTCAAGCCCGAGGCCATCGCCACGAAGCCGTTCGACCTCACCGTCAAGAAGCCCGACAAGCTGCAGCTCCCGAACGGCCTCAAGATCTACCTCGGCGAAGATCACGCCGCGCCGCTCGTCAGCGTGCGCGCGCTGATCCAGGTCGGCAACCACGACGACCCGCCGGCCAAGCTCGGCCTCAGTGAGCTCCTGTTCGAGGCGCTGACCTCGGGCGGGGCAGGGGACAAGAACGCCGACCAGCTCGACGAGCTGCTCGAGCAGCAGGCCGCCGATCTCTTCTCGGGCTCGGGCGACGAGTTCTCGTCGGTCACGCTGTCGATGCGCTCGGAAGATCTCGACCGCCTCATGCCCGTGTTCGCCGACGTGCTGCTCAAGCCGCGCTTCCAGGCCGATCGCGTCGAGGTCGCCACGAACCGCATGAACGAGAGCATGCGCCGCCGCCCCGATCGCCCCGAGGGCCTCGCCTCGCGCGCGCTCGCCAAGGCGATCTTCGGCCCCACCTCGCTGCTCGGTCGCGAGGTCACTCCCGCGACGCTCAAGGCCGTGAAGAGCGAAGATCTGAAGGGGCTGCACGCGCGCGCCTTCGGCCCCGTCACCACCTCGCTGCTCGTCACCGGCGACTTCGACAAGTCGAAGGTCGTCGCGAAGCTCACCGAGCTGTTCGGCTCGTGGAAGGGCGGCGAGCTGCCCAAGCGCGACTACGGCCCACCGCCGAAGCTCGAGCGCCGCGTCATCTTCATCCCCAAGCAGACCGCCCAGGTGAAGATCCGCATCGGCGGCTTCGGCTACCGGCGCCTCGACCCGCAGGAGTACTCCATGCGCCTCGTCTCGACCGCCCTCGGCAGCTTCGGCGTCGGCCGCCTCTACAAAGAGATCCGCGACGAGCGCGGCCTCGCCTACTCGGCGTGGTGCTCGGCCGGCTCGGGCCCCACCACCGGCACCTTCACCGCCGCCTTCGACAGCAAGCCCGAGACCGCCCTCGCCGCCGTCGAGGTGGGCCTGCCGATCCTCGAGGGCAAAGACGGCGCCCTCACGAAGCCCGAGCTCGTCACCGCCACCGACATGGCGGTGAACTCGTTCGCCTTCCGCTTCGACGCTGCGTCGAAGATCGCCTGGGAGCGCGCCGTGCTCGATCTCTACGGCTACCCCGACGACTACCTCGACGCCTTCCGCGAGAACATCGCCAAGGTCAGCGAAGACACCGCGAAGCTCGCCCGCACCGCGCTCGCCCAAGACGGCCAGTTCCAGATCGTCATCGTCGGCCCCGAAGACAAGCTCGGCGACCTCTCGAAGCTCGGCCCCGTGACCAAGATCACCGACGTCGAAGCCTGGAAGTGATGGTGTAGACGCCGCGGTCGCACCTACAGCGGCGGTCGCGAACGGCCCGTCTTCATGACGCCGCTCAAGCGCGCGTCCGAAGGAACCGAGCGAAGACCCGGGCAACGGGCTCCAGGCGCGCCCGACAACGCGCGCATGCTCCCCTCACTGCCGATTCTCCTCCTCGCGTTCGCTCCCACCGCCACCACTTCGGCCCCCACCAACCTCACCACCACCAGCGTCACGCTCAACGGCACCGGCAACCCGCGCCTCGAGGCCGCGACCGGCTTCTTCCGCCTCTACACCGTGAACCCCGGCGCGTGCTCCTCGTCGAGCGGCACCCGCGTGCCTGCGAGCGGCGGCTCGGCGCTCGGCTCGGGCGACCAGCCCGTCGCCTTCAGCCAGCCCGTCGCTGGCCTCACCTCGGGCGCCACGTACTGGTTCTGCGCCTTCGCCACCAACGCGACCGGCACCGCGATGGGCAGCGTGCTCTCGTTCACCGCCTCGCCGCCGCCCGTCACCACCGACCCCGCGTTCAGCGTGGGCGGCAGCTCGGCGCGCCTCGCCGGCACCGTCGGCAGCGTCGGCGTGCCCACCACCGGCTACTATTTCCGCTTCAGCACCTCGGCGGGCGCCTGCGGCGCGGCCTTCGGCACGCGCGTGCCCGCGAGCGGCAACGCAGTGCTCGGCCTCAGCGGCGCCATGCAGAACCCCGTCACCGGCATCACCGCCGGCTCGACGTACTGGTTCTGCGCCGTCGCCGAGAACTCCGCCGGCACCAGCTATGGCGCCGTGCGCTCGTTCACCGTCGCCGCTCCCGTCGTCACCACCACCGCGGCGACGCAGGCCGGCACCGTCGTCACGCTCAACGGCTCGGCCAACCCTCAAGGGCACGCGGGCACCGGCTGGTTCCGCTACTCGAACGTCAACCCCGGCGCCTGCAACGACACGTTCGGCACCCGGCTGCCGAACACCGGAGGCGTCTCGGTCGGCGCCGAGAGCTCGCCCACGCCCTACGGCATCTCGGTCAGCACGCTGGTCGCTGGCACCACGGTCTGGTTCTGCGCGATCGCCCAGAACAGCATGGGCACGAGCTTCGGCGCCCCGGTCTCGCACGTGGTTCAGGCGCCGCCCCCGCCCGCCGCGGTCACCTCGTCTGCGTCGGTGATGGGCGGCACGTCGATCAGGTTTACAGGCACCGCGACCGGCAACGGCACCTCGACCACCGCGTGGATCCGCTACTCCACGGTCAACCCCGGCGCCTGCGACAACTCGTTCGGCACCCGCATCCCCCTGGGCGGCGCGGCCATCGGCAGCGGCAGCACGGCCGTCGGCTACTCGGCAGACACGAGCACGTTCACGCCGGGCGTCACGATCTGGTTCTGCGCCGTCGCCATGAGCGCGACCGGCACCGCCCTCGGTCAGCTCCGCTCGATCACGCCCGGCCTCACGCCCGCAGGCGTCATGACGCTGCCGGCCACCGACGTCGCCGCCGGCTCGGCGACCGTGAACGGCCTCGCCCAGTCGAGCAGCGGCGGTGAGGGGTGGTTCCGCTACTCGAACACCGACCCTGGCTCGTGCAACGACACCTTCGGCACCCGCGTGCCCGCGTCGGGCGGCATCGCCGTCGCCGCGAGCCAGAGCGCGACGCCGCTGTCGGCGGCGCTGGCCGGGCTGGCTCCTGCGCAGACGCTCTACTTCTGTGCGATCGCGGCGAACCAGGGCGGCGCCACCTTCGGCGTCGTGCATCACTCGCCGTAGACGTCGCGCACCATCGCCGCGAGCAGCCTCTTCAGGTGCTCGCGGCGGCGCTGCCTCGCTTCCTTCGAGTCCAGCGGCGCGCCGTAGACGGCCTCGAGCAGCGGCCCGTACGTCGCCGGCACCACGAGGGCCGCGAAGATGCTCACCACCGCGTCGGCCAGCCGCTCGCGCTGCGGGCTCTCGAACGTGAGCATCAACTGCCGCATGTGCTCGAACATGGGCTCGAGCTTCGCCTTGAGCCGCCGAGTCACCCGCGCGTCCGAGTCGGTCAGCGCTCGCATCACGATGCGCGGCAGATCGCGCTCCTCTTCGAGGTAGTCGTCGTACGCCTCGATCACCTTCCACGCGACCTCCGACGGGTTGTCGGCCGAGGCCGCCGCCATGAACAGCCGGTCGCGCAGCGTGTCCATCACTCCGTCCATCACGGCGTCGTAGAGCTTGTCCTTCGTCTCGAAGTGGTACGTGACGAGGGCAGGGTGCGTGCCCGCGACCTTCGAGATGTCGCGCACCGATGCTCCGTCGTAGCCGTGCCGCGCGAACGCCGTCTTCGCGGCCTTCAAGATCGCTCTGCGCGTCTCTTCGGTTCGTTTCGCCCGGCCGTCGTCGGCGTCCATCTGCTGCTGCCTCATGCCAGAAAATTGACCGGGCTTCGATCGCCTCTACCCTTCGCAACAGCTCGCTTCACCCCTGAAGCGACCTGCTCGGAGAACAGAGAAATGAGCGACAAGCGCAAGAACGGGCGCGTGCCCCTGGACATCTATCTCAACAAGTACGTCGCCGGCGTCCCGTACATGGCCCGCACCTCGAACATCTCGAAAGAGGGCGTCAGCCTCGCCCACCTCATCGAGCCCGACCTCAACGGCCGCCGCGTCGGCCTTCAGTTCCAGCTCCCCGGCTCGGAAGAGGTCATCTACGCCGAGGGCGAGATCGTTCGCGAGTGGGCTTCGCTCAGCAGCAACCGCGAGGGCTCGGGCGTGAAGTTCACCCTGCTCACCGAGCGCCACCGCCGCCTCATCGAGCAGTATGTGACCCGTCACACACAGGAGTAGCCACGCGCACATCTGTGCGATGCACGCGCAGAGAATTTCTGCTTAGCTACAGGGCTCTCTTCCCCCGGTTGTGACCACAGACTCGCGGAGGGTCCTCGTGAAGCGAATTGCGCTGGTGCTGTCCCTTGCCTTGCCCTTGTCGTTCGCCTCGGGCCAGGACAAGAAGTTTCAAGGCGACCCGAAAACCACCCCCGGCCCCAACTGGAGCGGCCAGGTCGTCAAGGCCACCGGCGCCGGCGCTCCCGACATGAAGGCCTCGAGCCCCGCTCAGGCCCGCCTTGGCGCCGAGCGCGCGGCCCAGCTCGACGCGTTTCGCAACCTGCTCGCGCAGGTGAAGGGCCTGCAGATCAGCGCCGGCAAGACGATGTCCGACGCGATGTCGAAAGACGAGATCCGCGCGAAGGTCGAAGGCATCGTCAAGGGCTTCAAGGTCACCGGCAAGCGCTACTTCAGCGATGGCGGCGTCGAGGTCGACGTCGAGGTCCCGCTCGCCATGCTGACCGACGTCATCGACCCCGAGCCCGCCCAGCAGCAGCTCGCGACGAAGACCGACGGCGAGAAGGCCAACACGGGCCTCGTCATCGATGCCCGAGGCCTCAAGGTCACGCCGGCGCTCGCGCCCCGCCTGCTCGCCAACCCCGACGCGAAGGTCGTCTATTCCATCGACTCGCTCTCGCCCGACGCCCGCAAGAGCGCCGGCGTCGCGAGCTACGTGCAGAGCCTCGATGAAGCGAAGAAGAGCATGAAGGCCGGCGAGAAGCCGCTGGTCATCAAGGCCGCCGAGGCGAAGGGCACCGACATCGTGCTCGCCGCTGAAGATCTCCAGAAGCTCAACGCGACGAACACCTCGTTCCTCTCAGAGGGCCGGGTCATCGTCGTCATGTCGTTGAACTGAAACCGCCGAGAGGGAGACCGTAAAGACCATGAAGAAGATCATCACCCTTTCGTTGGTGCTGCTCGGTGCGCAGGCGGCCTCGGCCGCCGAAGACGTCATGACCGCAGAGGGCACCGGCCAGGTTGCCATGGCCGGGCTGGGCGAAGAGAAGGCGTTCGACGAGGCGAAGCGTCGCGCGCTCCGTGACGCGGTCGAGAAGGCCGCGGGCGTCTTGATTCAGGGCGACAGCTTGACCCTGAACAGCCAGCTCGTGCGCGACCGCGTCTTCGCGACCTCGCAGGGCTACGTGAAGAAGCACGACGTCGTCAGCAAGAAGATCGAGAAGGGCGTGCTGACCGTCGTCGTCCGCGCCGAGGTCGGCAAGACCGAGCTCGACAAAGATCTCGTCGCCGTGAAGGGCCTCATCGGCCGCATGGGCAGGAACAAGATGATCGTCATTCTCGACGAGCGCTCGATCGACGACAAAGGCATCTCGACCAAGAGCGAGACCCTCGCCGCGTCGCTCAGCGACATCTTCCGCGCCGACGGCTGGCGCCTGATCGACGAGAAGGGCACCGGCGAGACCGACAAGGGCATGAAGCTCACCCAGGCGGCCGGCATGGGCATGCCCGAAGCGAAGGAGCTCGCCCGCAAGGCCGACGCCGACTACATCGTCTACGGCTCGGTCGCCTTCCGCTACCAGCCGCCCGTCACCGGTGGCCTCATCCCCGAGAAGAACGAGCGGGGCGAGCAGATCCTCTTCTTCGTCACCGGTGAGTACGACCTGCAGATGTTCGAGGTCTCGACCGGCCGCCAGCTCGCGAAGGTCGCCGGCAAGTTCGACCAGAAGAACATGAACCAGATCCAGGCGTCGAAGTCGTACGCCCAGACCGCGTTCGACTTCTGCAAGCGCGACGCTCCGCGCATCGTCGCCGAGCTGCGCAACCCGGTGCTCGAGTACCTCCGCAACCAGGACGTCAACGGTGCCGACCTGCGCGTGAAGGTCACCGGCCTCAAAGACTTCGGCGAGGTCTCGGACTTCGAGCAGGCCGTCGAGCAGGTCGCCAACGTTCGCGGCGTCAACTCGACCGGCGACTTCGAGAAGGGCACCCAGGAGTACGAGGTCACCTATCTCGGCAAGGCGCAGGATCTCGGCAAGGCCCTCACCGTCACCACCTACAAGAAGAAGAAGCTCCAGGTGCTGTCGGTGAAGAACAACCTCGTCGAGGTCGCCATCGCGAAGTGAGGCGCGGCTTCTTGGGCCTGCTCTTCGCCGCCTGCGCGACACCGACCGAGCAGTCGGCGATGTTCGCGCGGGCCGCCGAGGGGCTGAAGGCCGAGAGCTCCAGCAAGAGCAGCGCGCGCACGGGGGACCTGAGCTTGTCGTGTGACCCGAAAGACTCCGAGGTGTGGCTCGACGGTGTCCCCGTCGGCACCTGTGTCGAGTTCTCGGGTCGCAGAGGCTTGTCGCTCGGCGACAGAATGAGGAAGGTCGAAGTCCGTAGAGAGGGCTACAGGCCGTTCGAGACATACGTGGAACCCGACGGAGTGCGCGCGGCGTTGACCGTGACGCTCGCTCCGTCGAACACCGGAGGTGGTCCGTGAAGAAGATCGTGGCGCTGCTGGTCGCTGTCCCCCTCGTCGCGGTCGCCGAGGTCGGCAAGGTCTCCGAGGTCGGCGCCGCCACCCGCCTCGGCAAAGACAAGAAGAGCGAAGAGCTGAAGGTCGGCACGCTCATTCAGCTCGAGGACACCCTCAAGGCCACCAAGGGAGTGCTCAAGTTCGAGCTCAACGACGGCAGCGTCATCGCCATCAACGAGGGCAGCGAGCTCAAGATCGCCAAGGCCGAGTTCGAGGGCCAGGAGCGCAAGGGCGACGGCTTTCTCGGCTTCCTCAAGTCCGGCAGCCTGTGGACGAACGTGAAGAAGGCCGTCGGCGGCGCACCGTTTCAGGTCGAGACCGAGCGCGCGGTCGCCGGTGTGCGCGGCACCATCTTCCGCATCGACGCCGCCGAGCTCGTGAAGGGCGCGAAGGTCTCGATCGTTCACGTGCAAGACGGCATCGTCCGCGTGAACCCGTCGGCCGAGCTCAAGAAGCAGATGAAGAAGAGCGTGAAGAAGGCGGGCCCCGGTGAGCGCAAGCAGGTGGCTGGCCCGACCGAGATCAGCGCCGACGAGTGGGAGAAGCGCTTCGTCGATCTGCAGGCCAACCAGCAGGTCGTCGTCGGCGCCGACATCTGGGAGCAGGCCGAGGCCGATCAGAAGTCTCGCGACGACGCGTTCAGCAAGTGGATCTCCGGCCAGAAGTCTCCATAGCCGGCTTCGCGCTGCTGTTCGCCGCGCTGACCGCCGCGGCTCCACATCAGCCGTTGCCGCCGCGCTCGCCCGAGACGATCGCGCCTCCGTCGCTGGTCGTGCACGTGCGGGCCCACGAAGATCTCGAGCCCGACACGCTGCGCCGGCTCGCGCGCCCACGCGTGACGCTGTGGCTCGAGACGAAGTCGAACGTGCTCCGGGCCTCGACGCTCGAGCACCTGCGCCGCTTCGATGCCGTGTTCGTGCGCATGCGGGCGCCCGTGAACGACGCGCAGGTGCGGGCGTTGGGCTCGGCGCCGCGGGCCGGCGTCTGGCTCGACGCTTCGCAGCTCGAAGGGAAGGGCGTCGCGCGCGTGCTGGGGCCCAGGCCGCTCGCCGTGCAGGTGCGCGGCGCGATCGACGAGGCAGCGTTTGATCGGCTGCGGCGCGCCCGGCCCGAGTGGGTCGAGTGGGTGGCCCCCGACGAGGTCGACGTGCTCGCGTTCAGCCTGCTCAAGGGCCTGCCCGGGCGAAGGGTCGTCTCGCTCGAGCCGGGCGGGCTGCCCGCGCGCGCCTGTGCCGGCGCTGACGACGGCCCGGCCTCGCGCGCTCACCTCGCGACGCTGCTCGCGCTGGGCGCGCCCGCGTTTCCGTGCGGGCGGTCGCCGATCGTGGTGCTCTCTACCGACACGGATCGGTGGCTCATTCAGTCGCTCGTGGTGAAAGACCCGACGGCCGAGCTCGAGCTCGACATCGGCGCCGACGAGGCGGCTGCGAAGAAGGCGGTGGCGTTGCTCGACGAGCTGGGGCTAGCTCCTCCGCGGTGACGAAGAAGGCAAAGGAGAAGAAGAAGAACCCCCTCTCCCCTCGTAGGGGAGAGGGCCGGGGTGAGGGGGCCGTCGAGCGAGAGTCGAAGGCAGAAGCCCCTCACCCTGTCCCTCTCCCCTACGAGGGGAGAGGGGACGCGCTGACGCTCGCAAAGCTCGAGCAGAAGATCGTCTCCTGTCGTCTCTGCCCGCGCCTCGTCGCGTGGCGCGAAGAAGTCGCGCGAACCAAGCGCGCCGCCTACCGCGATCAGACCTACTGGGGCCGCCCGGTGCCGGGCTTCGGCGACCCGCACGCGCGCCTCGTCATCGTCGGCCTCGCTCCAGGCGCCCACGGAGCCAACCGCACCGGCCGCATGTTCACCGGCGATCGCAGCGGCGAGTTCCTCTACGCGGGCCTGCACCGCGCGGGCTTCGCGAGCCAGCCCACGAGCACCTCCCGCGACGACGGCCTCACGCTGAGCGGAGCCTTCATCACCGCCCCGGTGCGCTGCGTGCCGCCCGACAACCTGCCGACCCCCGCGGAGGTCGTGACGTGCCGCCCGTACCTCGCTCGCGAGCTCGAGCTCCTGAAGCCCCGGGTCTACCTCGCGCTGGGTGCGATCGCGTGGGCTGCGATCCTCCACCACCTCGACTGGCCGCGCCCGTCACCCAAGTTCGCCCATGGTCTGGTGCTCGAGGACCGGGTGGTGGGCTGCTACCACGTGAGCCAACAGAACACGCAGACCGGCCGGCTGACGCCGAAGATGTTCGACGAGGTCATGGCGACGGTGAAGCGGCTGGTCGCGCATTGAGAATGCCGCTAACATCCGCCGCCGCTTTCCAAAGGGTTCGACCGGTGCCCCCATCGCCGGTCAGGACATTCGCCATCATGCAACGACTCCTGCTCATCTCCGGTCTACTGACATCGTTTTTCCTCAACGCGCCGCTCGCGTTCGCGGCGGAAGATAAAGACAAGAAGGACGATCGCAAGTCCGCCAAGGACACGGACCTGAAGAAAGAGTCCGCGGGCGGCCCTGCGAAAGACCTCGCCGGCTCGATCGAGCGCAAGAAGACCGAGACGGGCAAGGCGGCTCCGGCGCTGCAGTACGACCAGTTCCGGCTCGGCGTCGAGCTGCAGGTCGCGAGCAAGCGCCGCGAGCAGATCGCGAACCTCGAGCAGATCATCAACCTGACGAAGGACAAGAAGGAGATGCCGACGCTGCTGTTCCGCCTCGGCGAGCTCTACTGGGAAGAGTCGCAGTACTTCTTCTTCGAGGCCAACCGCAAAGACGACGAGTACATCAAGGCGATGAACGCCGGCGACGAGGCCGGAAAAGATCGCGCGAAGGCCGAGAAGGAAGAGCTCCTCAACAAGCAGAAGGAGATGGCGAAGATCGCCACCGACAAGTACGCGGAGATCGTTCAGAAGTACAAAGACTTCGATCGCACCGACGAAGTCCTCTTCTTCCTCGGCAAGAACCTGATGGACATGGGCGACGAGAAGAAGTCGCTCGTCGCGTACAAGCGCCTGATCGAGAAGTACCCGAAGTCGAAGTACCAGCCCGACGCCCACCTCGCGTTCGGCGAGTACTACTTCAACAACTCGAAGGCGAAGCGTGACGTCCTCGAGAAGGCGCTCGACTCGTACAAGAAGGCGGCCGGCTTCCCCGACAGCCAGGTCTACGGCTACGCGCTCTACAAGCAGGGTTGGTGCTACTTCAACCTGACCGACTACGAGAAGGCGATGGACCAGTTCAAGGCGGTCATTCTGTACGCCGAGATCGCTGGCACCGGCGAGGTCGAGGGCGCCGAAGGCAAGGGCGGCAAGAAGAGCCCGCGCGCCGGCCTCGTGAAGGAAGCGCGCAACGACTACGTGCGCAGCTACGCGCGCCTCGGCAACGCGTCACCGTCCGACGGCAAAGATCGCTTCAGCAAGCTCGCGAAGAACCCCGACGACCTGCGCCTCATGATGAAGCAGCTCGCGCTGCTCTTCTACGAAGACGGCAAGGACAAAGAGGCCGCGCTCGCCTTCAACATGCTCATCAACGAGCGCCCGTCGTCGCCCGAGGCCCCGGGCTTCCAGTCGAAGGTGATCGACTGCGTCTTGCGTGCCGGCAACAAGCAGATGACCGTTCAGCAGGTTCGTCGCCTGGTGAAGATCATGGACGACGTCATGAAGGCGAACCCGAAGCCCGAGGGCAAAGACAAGACGGCCCTCGATGAAGCGCGCGAGCTCGCCGAGCGCATTCTCTCGAACCTCGCGGTGACGTGGCACAACGAGTGCCGCAAGACCCGCGACGAAGACTGCTACAAGTTCGCGAACGACGTCTACGGCGACTACCTCGTACTCTTCCCCGAGAACCCGAAGGCGTACGACCTGCGGTTCTTCTGGGCCGAGCTCCTCAACGACAACCTGAACAAGTACGACCAGAGCGCCCAGGAGTACACGAAGGTGCTGCTCCAGGACGTCGAGCGCGTCGAGAAGAAGGACGAGAAGGGCAACCCCGGCAAGCCCGGCAAGTGGATGCTCAACGCCGCGTTCAACTCGATTCTGGCGAACGAAGAGGTCGTGAAGAGCGCGGTGGCCAAGGGCACGCTCAAGCCGCCCGACATCAAAGACCCGACGAAGCCCGCCGAGATCGCGCCCGAGAAGAAGTCGCTGCTCGAGGCGTGCGAGCGGTACATCAAGTACGTGCCCAACGGCGAGAAGAAGGTCGAGATCGCCTACAAGGCCGCGCGCATCTACTACGAGTACAACCACCTCGACGAGTCGGTGAAGCGGTTCGCCGACATCACGCTCAACTACGCCGACCACAAGTTCGAAGACGGCTCGAAGCCCTGCACCATCACGGGCAACCTGATCATCGACGCGTTCAACATCCGCGGCGACACGCCGAAGATGAACGAGTGGTCGTGCAAGCTGACGCAAGAGAAGTGCGCGGCCGCGAACCCCGACTTCAAGGGTGAAATGTTCAAGCTGTGCGAGCAGACGACGTTCAAGCTCGCCAACGCGCTCGACGCCCAGAAGGACTACCTGAAGGCCGCCGACGCATACATGTCGTTCATCAACAGCTTCCCGAAGTCGGATCTCGCCGACAAAGCGATCTTCAACGCGGCGATCGACTTCTACAACGGCAAGCAGCTCGACAAGGCGATCGAGACCCGCAAGCGCATCATCAAGGAGTACCCGAAGTCGCAGTTCGTGCCGCAGACGATGTTCGCGCTCGCCGAAGGCTTCGAGGCGATCGCCGACTTCGCGAACGCGAGCGAGTACTACGAGGACTACGCCGACGCCTACGAGGCGAGCCTCGGCAAGGGCGGGAAGGGCGGCGGCGGCGGCGGAGCCAAGGCGGCTCCGAAGGGCAAGAAGGGCAAAGACAAAGACGACAAAGGCGGCGGTAAGTCGGGCGATCAGATCTGGGAAGAGCCCAAGGCGAAGATCGCCATCTTCAACGCCGGAGTCTTCCGCGACGGTCTCGGCCAGTACGGCAAGGCGCTCAAGAACCGCGAGCGCTACCTGAAGCTCTGGCCCGACGACAAAGACAGCGAGGCCGTCTTCCTCTCGATCGTCGACCTGCACGAGCGCAACGCGAAGTACAAGGCCGCCACCGAGCAGCTCGAAGAGTACGAGCGCAAGTTCATCAAGGACCCGAACAAGGTCCTGACCGCAGAGGGTCGCATCGAAGACCTCTGGGAAAACAAGATGAAGAACAAGGCGAACGCCGCGAAGATCTGCAAGCGCATCTTGCAGTACTACGAGACGCTCCCGAAGAAGACGCAGAAGGCGCTCGAGATCACCGCGCTCGACCCCGTCGGCCGGTGCAACTTCCAGGCGAACGAGGACGACTACAAGAAGTACCTCGGGGTGAAGCTGAAGTGGTCGAAGCTCGCGAACGTCGGCGAGCTCAAGGGCTCGATCAAGGACAAGTCGAAGGCCCTCGAGGGCATCACGAAGCTGTACACCGAGACGGTCTCGCTCAAGTCCGCCGACCCGGCGATCTGCGCGCTGCACAAGATCGGGCTCTCGTACGAGCAGTTCGCCGATCAGCTCGCGAACCCGCCCGTGCCGAAGGGCGTCACCGAAGATCTGCTCCTCGAGATCAAGGCGCAGTTCGACGAGCAGGCCCGCCCGATCAAGGACAAGGCCGCCGAGGCGTTTCAGGCCGCCGTGCAGAAGAGCCAGGAGCTCGACGTCTACAACCCGTGCACGACGGCCGCGCTCGACAAGCTCCGCGACAAGTTCAAGCCCGAGACGTTCCCCCAGATGACCGAGGACATTCTCGACATCAAGGTCGACGGCGCGGCGAAGAACATGGCGATCGGCAACGAGCTGCTCACGACGATTCAGCCGATCACGAAGCCGGCGACCGAGACGTCGATGGCCGGCTCGACCCGCGGCGTGACGGTCAAAGAGAACGCGCCGCCGTCGGACATGGGCGAAGAGAAGCCGAAGAAGAGCCCGGGCAAGGACGTCGCGAAGGCCGAGCCTGAGAAGGCGCCCGAGAAGGCGAAGGAGCCCGAGCCCGCGCCTGCGCCGGCTCCCGCTCCGAAGAACAACCCTCCGCCCAAGAAGGGCGGCGGTGACGCCGAGCCGGAGGACGCGCTGTGAGAGCCGCACTCCTGGCAGCAGTGGTCTTCGGCCTCGCGTGCTCGACGACGGGCAGCAGCACGCGCAAGGACGACAAGCGCGACGACAGCACCTCCGACACCGGGCAGAGCGGCAACACGGCTCAGCAGGGCAACGGCACGCCCGGCGAGGTGACCCCGAACATCAACTCGAAGGCGAAGCTCGGCTTCGAAGACGCGAACAAGTCGTACGCCGACATGCAGAAGAAGGGCGCCGTCGACTGGAAGCAGCTCGACGAGCGCTACAAGCACGCCTACGACGCCGACTCGAACCTCGCCGAGGCCCTCTACAACCGGGGCGTCATCGCCGAGAAAGAGGGCCGGGTGAAAGACGCGGCCGGCTTCTACAAGCAGGCGCTCGATGCGCGCCCCTCGCTCTGGCAGGCCGCCGAGAACCTGGGCGTCATCGCGCAGAACCAGGGCAATGAGGAAGAGGCCTCGAAGATCTTCAAGAGCATCCTCGACGCGTTCCCCGAGAATGCGTCGAGCCGCGCTCGCCTCGCCGAGATCGCCCGCAGAAAGGGCCAGAGCGACGAGGCCATTCGGCTCGCGAAGGAGGCGCTCTTCCGCGACCCGAAGACGCTCCAGGCGTACAAGACGATGATGCTCGTGAACTTCGAGCAGAAGCAGTTCTCGATGGCTCGCCTCTGCGCGCTCCGCGCGACGAAGATTCAAGAGAACGACCCCGAGATCTACTTCACGCTCGGCCTCATCAACATGGCCGAGAAGGAGCCCGCGAAGGCGCGCGTGCAGTTCAAGGCCGCCGTCAACGCGCGTGAAGACTTCCTGCCTGCGCACCTCGAGCTCGCGAAGATGGCGCTCGCGCAGGAGGACTACCAGGGCGCTGAAGAGAGCATCCGCCAGATCCTGCGGCGCAACAGCAAGAACGCCGAAGCCCTCGTGAACCTCGGCGTCGCGCAGAAGGGCATGGGCAAGTACGACGACGCGCTCAAGACCTACGACGACGCCCAGAAGATCAACCCGAACCTCGCCGCCATCTATTACAACCGCGGCCTCGTATATGGCGCCAAGGGCGACTGCGACAAGGCGATGGAGCTGTACAAGAACTACATCTCCATGTCCGGCGGCGGTGGCTCGCTGCCCGCGTCGCACGGCGTCTTCGGCTCGATCAAGAAGTGCGAAGAGCTGATCGCCAAGCGCGAGGAAGACAAGAAGGCCGCCGAGGAAGCCGCCAAGATGGAGGCGGAGATGAAGAAGCAGGAAGACGCGGCCAAAGAGGCGGAGAAGAAGCAGAAGGAAGAGGAGCTCAAGAAGCAGCAGCAGGACGCTCGCGGCAACGCCGCGAAGAACGCTGCCGCCGACGCCGAGGCCAAGGAGTCGAAGGACGCCAAGGACGCCAAGGACACGAAGCCCGCCGCCGCTCCCGCCAAGGAAGAGAAGAAGGAAGAGCCCAAGAAGGCAGCGCCGGCCCCGGCCGCGAAGAAGGAAGAGCCGAAGCAGGAGCCGAAGAAGAAGACTCCGAGCGACGAACCTTCCGACGCGCTCTAGGCGTTCAAGGCGGCATGACCGCGCTCATGCTCGCCTTGGCCTTGTCCGCTGCTGCTCCCGAGAAGAAGTCGGAACCGAAAACGGTGATCGTGTTCGGCGAAGACCTCATCGAGTCCACTGCACTGAAGCCCGATGTCGACATCACCCTGATTCGTAACTCTGCGAAATTCAAACGCCTCATCAAAGTTCGCGAGAACTTCGACGACAAAATCATTAGGTCTGTCGACCAGATGTAGATGTCGCTGTAGTCTCCCGCCGAAAAGAGGGACTGGAGGTCGTACATGCGGAACCTCATCATCATCGCCGCGCTCGCCGTGAGCGCCGACGCCTTCGCGCAAGGCAAGCGGGGCGGGGCTGCCGCTGCCGGCGGCGACAACGTCAGCTACAAGAAGACGACCGAGTACTCCTTCGACGACGACACGATCGAAGGCGACCTCACGAAGCCCGACGGCGAGTACGTCGAGGCGCGCAAGCGGGTCAAGCACTCGAACCTCATCAAGATTCGCGAAGAGTTCAAAGACAAGGTGATGCAGTCGGTCGGCGAGCTCTAAAGCGGAACCCCGCGGCTTTCGCGGTGTCCGTACCCGCAATCGTTCTCTTCAGGAGGCATCAGTGGCTGTTCCTCTCACACTCCGCGTCTTCAAAGGTGATCAGCTGGTCACCGCCAAGGACTACGACCGCGACATCATCAAGATCGGTCGCCTCTCGTCGGCGCACCTGTGCCTCGACGATGAGAAGGTCTCGCGCATCCACTCCGTGATCGAGGTCGGCCCCGACGGCGCCCTCTCGATCATCGACATGGGCAGCGTCGAAGGCACCTTCGTCAACGGCAAGCGCGTCAACAAGGGCACGCTCACCTTCGGCGACGAGATCAAGGTCGGCAACACCACCATCAAGGTCGAGAAGGCAGGCGCGGCTCCCACCGTCGCCGCGGTCGCTCCCGCCGACGGCGCGCCCATCACCGACGTGCCCACGGCCGTCGTGCCCGCGATGGCCCAGGTGCCCGTGCAGTCGGGCGCGCCGGCCGAGCTCACCGGCCGCGATCAGCAGGCGACGCAGGCTGTTCCCGCGCCCGCACCGGTCGCAGCGGCTCCGGCTCCGGTGGCTCAGGCTCCCGCGCCCGTTCAGGCCGAGGCACCCGCCGCCGCTGCGCCGCAGGTCGTCAACGAGCAGACGGGTGAGCCCGTTCGCGCTCGCCCCCGCGCTCGCAAGGGCAGCGGCCCGCTCGGCGTCGAGATGCGGTTCATGTGGGGCGACCAGATGGTCGCGAGCCACTTCATCCAGCCCGGCCAGGAAAAGAAGTTCACCATCGGCAGCGCGGCCGCCTGCGACTTCACGTGCAGCGACTCGAGGCTCGGGGGCCCGTCGTTCATCCTCGTCCGCACCGACAAGGGCGGCAGCGGCGGTGCGACCCTGCGCTTCACCGGCAAGATGAAGGGCGAGCTGCACCGGCGCTCGGGCGACGAGGTCATGACCCTCGCCGAGGCGAAAGAGAAGCGCGTCGCCAGCAACGACGGCGACGCCTACTCGGTTCAGATGCAGGGCGACGACTTCGCCTGGGTCGATCTCGGCGGCATCGTGGTCGAGGTCTTCTTCCAGCCTGCGCCGAAGCCGGTCTTCGTGCCGTTCGCCGAGACCATCGACTTCACCGCGCTGAACATCTTCCTCATCGCGTTCTTCCTCGGCGCCGTCTTCGTCATCACCGCCATCAACCACTCGCTCGAAGGTGACGAGTACGCGGACGAGCTCGACTCGTCGAACTCGCGCATCGCCAAGCTCCTCATCAAGCCTCCCGAGGTGCAGAAGGCGCTCGCGAAGATGGAGAAGAAGAAGGACTCCGGCGAGATCGCGCAGAAGCACAAGAACGACGAAGGCTCGATGGGCAAGAAGGACGCTCCGAAGCGCTCGGCTCACGCCGCGCCGAAGGGCGACCCGAACAACAAAGACCAGGCCCGCATGCTGGTCGCGAAGGTGTTCGGCTCCTCCGGCGGCGGCATCTCGACCATCTTCGGCCACCAGGGCCTCGGTGGTGAGCTGCGCAGCGCGATGGGCAACATGTTCGGCGCGGCCCCCGGCGACGCCCAGGGCTTCGGCGGCCTCGGCCTGCGAGGCTCCGGCTCGGGCGGTGGCGGCGTCGGTGACACGATCGGCATCGGCGGCATCGGCACTCGCGGCCGCGGCGGCGGCACCGGCGGCTACGGCTCCGGCGTCGGCGTGCTCGGCGGCAAGAAAGACGTCGACATCGGCATCACGTCCGCCGAGCCCACCGTCATGGGCTCGCTCGACAAAGAGCTCATTCGCCAGGTCATTCACCGAAACCGCGGCCAGATCCGGTACTGCTACGAGAGCCAGCTGACCTCGCACCCGAACCTGCACGGCAAGGTGGCCATCAAGTTCGTCATCTCGGCCTCCGGCACCGTCGCTCAGTCTCAGGTCGCTCAGTCCGACGTGAAGAACGCCGAGCTCGAGACCTGCGTCGCCGGTCGCGTTCGCACCTGGGTCTTCCCGAAGCCGAAGGGCGGCGGCGTGGTCATCGTGACCTACCCGTTCGTCTTCTCGCAGTCGGGCGGCAAGTAGTCGGGCGCGAGCCGCACGCCGCGGCTCGCGCATCAGAAGCAGCGTTCAAAGGGGCATGACTCTCGGCTTTGCGCAGGCCGGGGCCGTGCTAATGATCGCGCCCTCATGACGCGCCCTTTGGTCCTGGTGTGCTGCCTCGTGTCCGGTGTCGCCCTCGCACAGGGCAAGACGCTGAAGGACAAGGAAGAGATCAAGTTCAACGAGATCGAGCGCGGCTTCACCGTCGGCATGGCTGCCGGCTGGGCGCCGCTGTTCAACCTTCCCGGGAATGTCATCAGCGTCGACGGCAGCGGCCGTAACATCGGCTGCCAGCGCGCAGGCGCGTCACTCGCGAACGAGGCCGTGCGCGTCGAGATCGGGGCCGACATCGGCTCTCGCGGTGACGACCCCCGCGCCGCTGTGCCGCTGCTCGTCGTCAACGCCATGATGCAGGCCGGCCACGCGAAGGGCGGCACCGACTACCTCGGTACCTCCTCCTCGGCGACGGGACCCAACGGCAGCTGCGTCTCGACCGACCCGTCGGGCCGCAGCTCGTCGGGCGACTTCGCCATGCTCGCCGCGGGTCTCGCCGCCAAGGTCAACATCATCGGCTTCGCCGACAGCCAGGACGTGAAGCGCCTCTGGGTGTACGCGCGCGCTGCCGGCGGGGTGAACTTCTTCTTCCCCAACACGCTCATCAGCCAGCTCGACGTGCTGCTTCAGGCGGGAGCAGGGGTCGAGTACTACACGCGCATGCGCCACTTCGCCATCGGTCTCGAGGCGATGTTCCAAATGATGTTCGTTACGACCACATTTGGAGTGACGGTGACGCCCACGCTGCGCTACTCGTTCTAGGCACTATGCCTGGACGAAACGAGCGGGGCCCTGCGCCGGGTGGGCGGGGCGGACGCGATGGACGTGATGGTGGTGGCCGTGGTGGTCGTGACGGTAAGCGCGGAGATCGCCGCGGCGGTGGTCGCGGAGGTCGCGACGACAAGCGGGGCGAAGGCTTCCGCGTCGCCAACGAGCTCGGCACCCTCGAGAAGGCGCTGACCAAGGCCGACTACGGCGGCCAGCGCGAAGCCCTCGAGGCCGTGCTCAAGGCCCTGCGCCCGATGCGCCTCAAGTCGATCGATGGGCTCGACCTCGGCACCAAGGGCAAGCTCCTCACGTCGCTGCTGCGCGTCGGCCGACAGCCGAAGCCCGCAGATGATGCCCCGCCGCCCGCCGCTCCCGCGGCCGAGGCTCCTCCGCCGGCCGCCGAAGCTCCGCCGGCTGACGCGGCACCTGCCCCGGACGCCGGCCCCGCGGCCGACGCTCCTCCGGCTGACGCGGCTCCCGCTGACGCGGCCCCCGCCGCGGCGCCGCCCCCAGAGGCTGCGGCTGCGGCGGCTGCTCCGGCTCCGTCGAAGCTCTCGCAGTGGCAAGACGTGATGCAGGTGCTTGGCCGCGTGTGGCGCGCCGTCGCCGATGAAGAGAAGGCGGCCCGCGCCTTCGAGGCGAGCGGTCGTGCCGCGCCTGACGCCGAGGCTGCGCTGCCCGACGCTCCCGCGCCGGCGAGCGGAGCAGGGGGCCGGCCCGAGCGCGGCCCGCGCCGCGATCGCTTCGAGCGCACCGAGCGCCCGCCGCGCACCGAGAAGCTCGCGCCCGGCGACTGGCGCTACAAGGCCCGCGAGATCGAAGAGAAGGGCCGCACCCGCGACGCCGCCAAGATCCACGAGGAGCACGAGTCGTGGGCCGAGGCCTCGCGCCTCTACGAGGTCGGCGGCGACTTCAAGGCCGCCCTGCGCAGCGCCTTCCGCGCGAAGGACGAGGCCCGCGTCGAGAAGCTCAAGGCCCACGTGCCCGCCGACGAGGTCCCCAAGCTGCTCGAGCAGGCCCAGGCCTGGGAGCAGCTCATGGAGCACCACGTCAAGACCGGCAACTACGAAGCCGTCGCCCGCCTCTACGAGCGCAGCAAGCAGTTCGATCAGGCCGCGCTCGCCTACGAGCGCTCGGGCAAGCTCTCGCTCGCCCGCAAGGCCTACGAGCGCGCGAAAGACCTGCCCGCCGCCAACCGCGTTCGCGACCTCGAGGTGAAGAAGCTCATCGAGCGCGGCGACCGGCTCGGCGCCGCCACGCTGCTGATGGCCGCCCAGCTGAAAGACCAGGCCCTCGAGGCGCTGAAGGGCCTGCCCGGGCCCAAGGTCTTCCGCTTCATGCAGAAGCTGAAGCTCGACACCGAGGCGCTCGCGTTCGCCAAGGCCGAGGTCGAGAAGGCCGTCGCCGAGAAGGCGCACGCCGCTCACGCCCGCTGGCTCGAGATGCTCGGCGACACCGCCGCCGCCGTCGAGGCGTGGCTGCTCGCCGAGCGCAAAGACAAGGCCCTGCCGCTGCTCGAGCAGCTCGGCAACTGGGCGAAGGCCGCCGAGCTCGCCGAGTCGCTGCAGCAGCTCGACAAGGCCCAGGAGCTCTTCCACCGCGCCAACGACAAAGAGAACGCCGAGCGCGTCTCGAAGCTCCCGAGGCCTGCGGTCGCGCCCGCGCCGCCTCCGCCCGAGCCGGGAGACGAAGACGTCAAGCCCGAGGCTCCGGCCCCGAGCTAAATCGTTCTGGTTTCCGGGCCCTGGGAGTAGATTCGGCGGCCCGGATCATGGCGAAAGACGAAACCGAAGCGCAGCTCGAGAAATCGGGCCGCGTCGAAGAACTCATCCGACTGTACGAAGGCCGCTCGCGCGAAGTGCCGAGCGCCGACGAGGCCGGGCATCTCTTGTCCCGCGCAGGCGAGCTCGCCCGCGAGAAGCTCAAGAACCTCGCCCGCGCCGAAGATCTGTACCGCCGGGCGCTGGTCTACGCCCCGAACGCCCGCGAGGCCCTCGAGGGCCTGCGCGCCCTGTACGAGCAGCGCAACGACGCCGCCTCGCTCGCCGAGGTGATCGAGCGGCTCGCGGCCGCCACCGAAGGCCCCGCCGCCGCGCCGCTGTACCTCAAGGCCGCCACCATCTTCGAGACGAAGCTCCAGCGGCGCGATCGCGCCGTGCTGTGCTGCCAGCTCGCGAGCAAGGCCGCTCCGCAAGAGCGCCAGGCCTTTCAGATGGCCCGCCGCCTGCTGCTCGCCGACGGCCGCCACCTGCCTGCCTTCGAGTCGCTCGAGCGCGAGCGCGCGATTCTCGGCGAGCGCGACCTTCTCGAAGACTACCTGACCTTCGTCGAGGCCCTCGTCGACGACCCGCACCAGCACGAGCTCGTCTCGAAGGCGCTCGAGCGCTGCTTCGCCGTCGACGCCAAGAACGCGCGCGCCATCGCCGCCAAGGCCGCGATGGAGAAGCTCGCCGAGGTCTGGAAGGACAAGGTCCGCGACCTGCGCAGCAAGTCGCTCGACGAGCGCGACCGCCGCACCGCCGCGCGCCTCTCGCTGCAGGTCGCGAAGCTCTTCTCGTTCTACGAGCCCAACTCGACCCAGAAGGTCAAAGAGGCGCTCGACCGCTGCTTCCTGCTCTGGCCCGCGATGCCCGACGCCCTCGACCTGCTCGAGCGCGTCGGCGAGAAGACCGGCGACTTCAACGTCGTCGTCGCCGTGTTCACCAAGCTCGCCGCCGACACGAAAGACAAGCAGGCTCAGGTCGACCTGCTGCTCCGCGTCGGCACCGTGCAGCTGTCGCGCCTCGGCAACGCCGCCGCGGCCCTCGAGTCGTTCGACAAGGCCACTCGCCTCGACCCGTCACGCGCCGACGCCGCCGGCCAGGCCAGCGAAGCGCTCATCGAGCAGGGCCAGCTGAAAGAGGGCCTCGAGGTGCTCGAGCGGCACCTCGCGGCGCTCAAAGAGAAGGACGCGAAGGTCACGCTGCACCTGCGCCTCGCCGACATGTGGCAGGGCGCCGCGAAGGACCCCGCCTCGGCGCGCAAGCACCTCGAGTCGGCCGTGAAGCTCGACCCGACGAACGCGATCGCGTCGTACCGGCTCGCGAAGCTGCTCGCCGACGCCGAAGAGCTCGAAGCGCTGTGGCCGCACCTCGAGCTCGCCGTCTCGGCGCCCCGGCCCGCGAAAGAGAAGGTCGCCTTCCTCGAGGGCGTCGCGATGCTCTACGAAGAAGACAACCAGCTGCCCCGCGCCTTCCAGTCGCTCGCGTGGGCGCTGCCGCTCGAGCCCGAGCGGCCGGGGCTGCTCAAGGCGCTCACCGAGATGGCGCAGAAGGCCGAGGCCCAGCCGCAGCTCGCGCAGGCGCTCAAGCGCTCGGCGACGCTCGCCTCGAACGATCAGGTCTCGGCCGAGCTGTGGCGCGAGCTCGCGGCGCTCCTGCAGGGCCCCCTGGCGAAGCCCGTCGAGGCCCTCGAGGCGTGGCACGAGGTCGCGAAGAAGAGCCCGAACGACATCTCGGCGGAGCAGGCGATTCAGCAGCTGCAGAAGTCGCTCGTCGAGGCCCCGCAGGACCCGCGGCAGAAGCTCGAGGCCGAGGCCCGCCGCCTCGAGTCGACCGCCGCCGACCCGGTCTCGGCGGCCGAGGTGTATCGAAAGATCCTCGAGCTCGAGCCCGACAGCGTGCCGACGCTCAAGAAGCTCGGGGCCGCGTACACGTCGCTCGGCCAGTGGGAAAACGTCGCCGTCGTCGCCGAGCGGCTCATGGCGCTCGCCGAGTCGGGCTCCGACCGCGCCGAGTGGCGCAGCCGCCTCGCCCAGCTCTACGCCGAGCGCCTCAACCGCCGCGACGAGGCGGCGAAGCTCTTCTTGCAGCTGCTCGCCGAGGGCGTCGAGAACGCCGCGGTGATCGGCGGCCTCGAGCGGCTCGCCGCCGGAGGCGTACGGCAGGCCGAGATCTCTCGCGCGCTCGCTCCGCAGTACGCGAAGGCCGGCGACTACCAGCGCCAGGTCGCCTCGCTGCTCGTGCAGCTCTCGAGCGTTCAAGAGAAGGACGAGCAGAAGGGCCTGCTCGACCTGCTCGCCGAGACGACCGAGAAGCGGCTGCTCGACGAGCGCGCCGCCTACGAGTACCGCCTGCGCGGCCTCGCGCTCGACCCGGGCGACTCGACCTTCCGCGCCGAGGCCCTGCGCCTCGCCCGCGCCCAGAAGGTGCACGCCGAGTACTCGCGCTTCCTCATCGAGGCCGCCGCGAAGGTCGAAGACGCCGCCCTCGCGAAGTCGCTCACGCTCGACGCCTCGGAGCTCGCCGCAGAGGGTGGGGCGATCGACGACTCGGCCGCCGCACTGAAGGCCGCGCTCAACAAGAACCCCGACGACGTCGAGGTGCTCTCGCGCCTGTCGACGCTGTACCTCAAGGCAGGGCGCCTGTCGGACGCCGACGGCGTGCTGCGCAAGCAGCTCTTGCTCGCAGAGGACGCCGAGAAAGAGGCGCTCTACCTGCAGCTCGCGAACGTCTCGACGAGCTTGAGCCGCCCTCGCGAGGCCGCGATCGCGCTCGCCGAGGCGATCAAGTTCGGCGCGAGCGAAGAGCAGCACCTGCCTCGCCTCGCGCAGCTGCTCGAGGCCGCCAACAAGCCCGAAGAGCTCGCGCACGTGCTCGCGCGGCTGATCGCGCTCGCCGAGAAGGCGGGCGACTCCGAGAAGGCGCACGCGCTGTCGCTCAAGCGCGCGAAGCTCGAAGAGACCTCGCTCGGCGACAAGGCCGGCGCCGTGAAGCACTACGCCGAGGTGCTGGCGCGCAAGGCGTCTGACCCCGAGGCCATCGCCGCCCTCGAGAACCTGATGGTCGACGCCGCGACCCGCGAAGACGCGGCCCGGGCCCTGCTGCCCGCGTACGACGCGGTCAAAGATCACCGCAAGATGGTCGGCGCGCTCTCGGCGATCGCCGGCGCGACGCAAGACGGCCTCGAGAAGCTGAACGCGCTCAAGTCCGCCGCGCGCATTCACTCGCACCACCTGCGGCAGCCCGAGCAGGCGTTCGCCGCGATGGCCGAGGCCCTGCGCCTCGTGCCCGACGACGCCGAGATCCGCACGCAGACCCGCACCTCGGCCGAAGAGGCCGACCTGCTCGACGCCTATGCCGAGCTGATGAGCGAGCTGCTCGAGGGCCGCTCGCCCGCCGTCGCGCTCGCGCTGCACAAAGAGCTCGCCGACGTCTACGAGAAGAAGCTCAACGACCAGGCGAACGCCGTCAAGCACCTGCACGAGGTGCTGAAGCTCGAGCCGAAGAACCTCGACGCGCTCAAAGGGCTGCACCGCCTGCACCGCGTGCGCGAGGAGTTCCACGAGCTCGTGCCCGTCGTCGAGATGCTCGCCGCGGCGGCCGCCGACCCCGCCGAGAAGACCGAGCTCGACCGCGAGGCCGCGATCCTGTGCGAGCAGAAGATCGAAGACTTCGAGCGCGCCGCCGTGAACTGGCGCTCGATCGCCGCGCGCGACGTGCTCGCGAAAGACGCCGCCACCGCGCTCGACCGCCTCTACACGAAGCTCGACAGGCCGCAGGAGCTCGCCTTCGCCCTCGAGCTGCGCCGCAACCAAGAGGGGCAGAGCCCACAAGGGCGCGAGCTCGCCTTCCGCCTCGCGCAGCTGCGCGTCTCGAGGCTGAACGACCCCGCCGGCGCGCTGCAGATGTACCGGCAGATCCTCGCGGAAGACGCGGCGCACCCCGGGGCCACCGAGGCGCTCGAGGCCTGGGCCCGAAGCGACTCGCCCGACAGCGCCGCGGCCATCGAGATCTTGGACCCGGTGCTCGCGCGCTCGGGCGATCACGCCCGCCGCATCTCGCTTCGCGAGGCCCGCTTCGCCGGGGCCCCCGCGGGCGAGCGCGCCCGCCTCTCGGCCGAGATCCGCGCCATCTACGAGCGCGACATGGGCCAGCCCCAGGCCGCGTTCATGAACGCGCTGAAGGCGTTCACCGAGGGCATCGATCGCGACGGCATTCGGCCCGAGCTCGAGCGCCTCGCGCGCGAGACCGAGGCGTTCGAAGAGCTCGCCGAGATCTACGAGAGCACCGCCGAAGACGCGAAGGACGAGCAGCAGGCCTCGCTCATTCGCCGCGCCGCCGAGATCCGCGAGCAGCTGCAGCAGCCCGACGACGCCATCCGCGGGTGGAAGGCGCTGCTCGAGCTGCAGCCGCAAGATCGCCAGGCGCTCGACTCGCTGTCGCGCCTGTTCGAGAAGAGCCAGAACGCGAAGAGCCTCTCTGAGGTGCTCGCGCGCAAGGCGCAGGTCGCCACCGACCCCGCCGAGCGGCTCGATCTGCTCGTCAAGGCCGGCGAGGCCTACGAGGCCAGCGGCAACGACGCCGCGGCCATCGACGCGTTCAAGTCGGCGCTCGCGCTCAAGCGCGAGACCTCGGCGTTCGTCGCGCTCGACCGGCTGTTCGGCAAGGCGAAGCGGTTCATGGAGCAGGCCGACGTGCTCGACCAGCTCGCCGCGATGACGAACGACGACGCGCTGCGGCTGCAGTACCTCTTGCGGCGCGCGCAGCTGCTCGAGAAAGAGGGCCAGCACGTCGAGGCGCTGCGCGCGTTCGGCACGGTGCTCGAGGTGTCTCCGCTCGAGGCGAACGCCGTCGCCGGGCTCGAGCGCCTGATGGCCATCGACCCGGTGCGGCCCGACGCGGCCCGCCTGCTCGAGCCGTGCTACCGGCGGCTGAAAGATCTCAAGAAGCTCGTCGACGTGCTCGAGGTGCGCATCGGCATCGCGAACAACGAGCTGCGGCTGCCGCTGCTCACCGAGATCGCCGTGCTGCGCGAGGGCCTGGGGCAGAAGCCGCTCGCCTTCGCTGCGCGCCTGCGCGCGTTCGTCGAGGCGCCGCAAGACGAGCAGACCCGCGAAGAGCTCGAGCGGCTCGCGGCCGACCTGGGGAGCTTCGAAGAGCTCGCCGCCGCCTACGAAGACACGCTCGAGCGGGGCGCCGACGAGGCGCTGGCCGACGATCTGTGGCGCCGGCTCGCCGCCATCTACGGCGACCGCCTGCAGCGGCTCGACCTCGCCGCCCGCGCGTGGAACGAGGTGCTCACGCGAGATCCGCGCAACCTCTTCGTGCTCGACGCGCTCGCGCGCATCTTCCGCAAGACGAGCGACTTCAAGAACCTCTCGCTCGTCATGCGCCGGCAGCTCGCCCTCGAGGCGAACGTCACGGCGCAGGTGAACCTGCTGTTCGAGCTCGCGAACCTCGCGGAAGAGACGCTCAGCGACAAGGCGCTCGCCGCCCAGTGCTACCAGGAGATCCTCGAGCGGCGCCCCGAAGACCCGAACGCGATGAAGTTCCTCGCGCGCGTGCTGTCGGAGACCGAGCGCTATGCCGAGCTCGCGGTGCTCATCGGCCGCGAGATTCAGCTCGCTGAGCAGAAAGGTCAGACCGAGCAGGCGCTCGAGCTCATGGTGCGCCTCGGGCGCCTCAAGCTCTCGCGCCTCAATGATCCCCGCGGCGGCTTGAGCCAGTTCCAGGAGGTGCTGAAGCGCAAGGCCGCGCACGCCAGCGCCGTCGGCGCGCTCGAAGAGATGGCCCGGTCTGACTCGCCGCTGAAGGGCGAGGCGGCCAGCACGCTCGAGCCCGTGTTCGCGGGCGAGGGTGAGCACTTGAAGCTCGTGCAGATGCTCGAGTCGCGCGTCTCGACCGAGCCCGACCCGCGCGAGCGCGTCACGCTGCTCAAGAAGATCGCCGAGGTCTACACGACGCAGATGGACAACGGCGAGATGGCGTTCGTCACCGCCGCGCGAAGCCTGCGCGAGCTGCCCGACGATGAAGGGTCGCTCGAGCTCGTGATGCGGCTGTACCAGCGCGCCGACGCGATCGACGAGGTGATCGCGCTGCTCAACGAGGTCGCGCCGAAAGCCGCAGACGATCATCGCCGCGCCGACCTCTACCGCTCGCTCGCGCGCATCTCGGCGCTCAACGAAGAGGCTGAAGAGTCGATCGAGGCGTGGAAGCGCGTGCTCGAGCTCGAGCCGACCGACAACGAGGCCCTCGAGACCGTCGGCAAGCTGCTCGCGAAGGGCGGCCGCGTTCAGGAGCTCATCGACGTTCTCAAGCGCCAGCTCGCGATGGCCGACGACCCGCAGCGGCGGGCGGGGCTGCTCTTCCAGATGGGCTCGCTGCAGCAGGACTACCTGAAAGACCAGGCCGGCGCGCTCGCCACCTTCCGCCGGCTGCTCGAGATCGCGCCCGAAGAGCCGAACGCGCTCGAGCGAATGGACCGGCTGTGCGAGGCGCAAGAGCGCTGGCCCGAGCTCGCCGACGTGCTCGGCCGAAGGCTCAAGGTCGCGCAGGGCGACGCGCTGTTCGCGGCGAAGTACCGCCTCGGCCTCGTTCGAGAGACGAAGCTGCTCGACAAGGCCGGAGCCATCGAGCTGTACACCGAGCTGCTCGCTTCAGACCCGCGCAACGCGGGCGCGCTGACCCGCATGGAGGCCATCGTCGCGAAGGAGCCGCAGAACGCGGTCGCCGTCGACGTGCTGCTCAAGGCCTACCGGGCCACGGGCGATCTCGTGAAGCTCGCGCAGGTCATCGAGTCGCGCGTGGCGGTCTCGCCCGACGCGTACGAGCGCAAGGTGCTGCTCATCGAGCTCGCGAGCGTTCGCGACGCCCAAGACGAGCCCGAGCTCGCGTTCCTCGCGCTGTGGCGCGCGTTCAAGGAAGACCCGAACGACGCCGAGCTGCGCAAGCGGCTCGAGACGACGGCCGAGGCGGCGAAGAGCTACGAAGAGCTGGTCTCGGCGTACGAAGACGAGCTGCCGCGCATCGCCGAGGCGCAAGACGCCGCGGTCATCTGCCTCAAGGTCGGCCAGATTCTCGACACGAAGCTGCGCGAGGCCGACCGGGCGGTCGGGTTCTACGAGAAGGCGCGCGAGGTCTACCCCGAGGTGGGCAACCGCGCGCTGCCGGCGCTCGACCGCATCTACGGCAACCTCGGCCAGTTCGAGCAGCAGGCCGGCGTGCTCGATGCGCTCGCGTCGCTGGCTCCGGAAGCGCAGGAGCGCGTGGCGCTCCTGTTCCGCCTCGGCCAGCTCGCGATGGACAAGCTCGACAGCCCCGACCGCGCGGCCGCGGCGTTCGAGAAGATCCTCACGCTCGACGCTCGCCACCTGCCGAGCCTGCGCGCCCTCGAGCAGCTCTACGAGTCGGCGCAGTTCCACGACAAGCTGTACCGGGTGCTCGAGGCGCAGAAAGAGGGCGCCCAGGGCCCCGAGCGCGAGCGCATTCTGCAGCGCATCGCGTCGGTCGCGGCCGAGGGCCTCGGCAACGTCGAAGAGTCGATCTCGGTCTACCGCGAGCTGCTCTCGAAGAACCCGCGCAACGAGCAGGCGTTCGCGCAGCTCGAGAAGCTGCTCGACAAGGCCGGCCAGCACGAGGAGCTGTTCGAGCTCCTGAAGGGCAAGCTGACCGTCACGGTCGACCCGCGCGAGCTCGTGCGGCTCAACGAGAGGGTCGGGCGCGTGCTGTTCCAGCAGCTCGGCCGCGGCGAAGAGGCCATCGCGTACTTCAAGGCGGCGCTCGAGCGCGACGCGCGCCACCGCGGCGCCCTCGAGTGCCTGCGCGACATCTTCGAGCAGCTCGAGCGCAAGGACGATCTCGTCATCGTGCTGCGGCGCCTGATTCCCCTGCAGGAAGACGCGACCGGCGTCAAAGGCCTGCGCATTCGCCTCGGTGAGGTGCTGGCTCAAGGCTCGCGGCGCGAAGAGGCGCTCGACGCCGCTCGCCGTGCGCTCGAGGTCGAGCCGCACGCCGTGCCCGAGCTCGAGCGGGTCATCGCCATCTTCATGGCGCTGAAGGCGTACCCCGACGCGGTGCGCGCGCTGGAGCTCAAGTGCACCGTGTACCAGGGCCTCGAAGATCGCGAGGCGGCGGTGGCGACGATGTTCCAGGTCGCCGACCTCTGGGCCGAGACGGCCAACAAGCCCGAGGCGTCGGGGCCGGCGCTCGAGAAGATCCTCGAGATCGACCCGTCGAACCGCGTCGCGTACGAGCGGGCGCTGAAGCTGTACAGCACGGTCAACGACTGGCGCGCGTACACGACCGCGATGGATCGCTACCTCGCGAACCTCGTCACCGACGACGAGAAGGTCGCGAGCCTCAAGGAGCTCGCCCAGGTTCAAGAGCAGCGCCTCGGTCAGAAAGACGTCGCGTTCCTGAAGCTGTTGCGCGCGGTCGAGCTGGCCCCGGCGGACCACGAGCTGCGCGAGCAGGTCGAGCGGCTCGCCGACGAGACGGAAGGGTACGAAGAGCTCGCGACGGCGTACGAGCACGTCGCCGACAACGTGCCGCGCGGGCCGCTGGCCGAGCGGCTGTACCTCGTGCTCGCGAAGGTGCAGAGCGAGAAGCTGAACGACGTGCCGGCGGCCGAGAGCTCGCTGCGCAAGATCCTCGAGTTCGACCCGACGAACGAGGTCGCGCTCGACTCGCTGGCCCAGCTCTTCAGCGGGCGCGGCAAAGACAAAGAGTACATCGTCGCGCTCGAGCAGAAGCTCGAGGCGGCGGGCTCGATCGAGCGGCGCAAAGAGATTCTGCGCGAGATCGCGCGCGTCTTCGCCGAGCGCATGAACAACCCGCGCGAGGCGCAAGGTGCGCTCGAGCGGGCCCTCGAGCTCGAGCCCGACGCCGCGACCCTGCAGAGCCTCATCGCGCTGCAGCGGGCGGCGAACGACTTCCAGGCGGTCGCGAGCTCGCTGTTGCGCATGCGCGACATCGCGGGCACTCCGGAAGAGCGCTCGGCGATTCAGGTCGAGGTCGCGCAGCTCTACGAGCGCGACCTCACCGACGACGAGTCGGCCATCGAGGCCTACCGCCAGGCGCTCGAGTTCGACCCGGGCAACGTCACGGCCCTGAACGCGCTCGAGCAGCTCTACACGCGGCTCAACCGGCCGGCCGAGCTGCTCGCCGTCTACGAGCGGCAGATCGAGCTCAGCGAGGACTACCGCGAGAAGGTGAAGGTGCTCTTCAAGAGCGCCCAGATCTGGGAGGACACGTACCAGAACCTCGGTAACGCCGATCAGTGCATCGAGGGCGTTCTCACCATCGACTCGCAGAACCTGCAGGCGATCAAGACGCTCGAGCGTCTGCGCAAGGCTCAAGGCCGGTGGGACGAGCTCATCGGCGTCGTCGACCGACACATTCAGCTGCTCACGCACCCCTCTGAGAAGGCCGAGCTGTGCGTCGAGATGGGCGACATCTTCCACCAGCAGCTCAAGCAGGTCGATCGCGCCGTCACGGCCTACCACCAGGCGCTCGAGCTCGACCCGCGCTGCCGGCCGGCGATGCACGCGCTCGGCATGCTGTACGAGCGCTCGGGCAACTGGCCCTTCGCGCTCGACATGCTCGAGAAAGAGGCGATCGCGGCCGGCAACACGGCCGACGCGGTCGAGCTCTTCCACCGCATGGGCAAGATCAACGAAGACATGTTGATCGACCCGGGGTCGGCGAAGCGCTGCTACCTCGAGGCCCTGAAGATCGACCCGAGCTACCTGCCGTGCATTCGGGCGCTCAAGGGCATCTACGAGATCGAGAAGGACTGGGACTCGTTCGAGAAGGCCCTCGTTCAGGAGGCCGAGCAGACCGAAGACCAGTACGAGAAGTCGAAGGCGATGATCGAGGTCGCGCGCTACTACTTCGAGCGCAAGGAAGACCGCGACGCCGCCACGCGCTTCTACGAAGAGGCGCTGCGCCTCGACCCGCAGAACGAGGGCGCCGCGAAGCCGCTCGCCGACGTCTACGTCGCGCGCGAAGACTGGCCGCTCGCCGAGAAGATGCTCGACATCGTCGTGCTCAAGATGTCGGAGCGCGCCGCCGAAGACCCCGACGGGGCGATCGCGCGCGAGCTCTGCCGCCAGGCGTACCGGCTCGGCTACGTCTGCGAGAAGCTCGGCAAGAAGGACAAGGCGCTCAAGTGCTACGAGCGCGCGTGGCAGCTCGACGCGACGTACCTGCCGGCGCTCGAGGGGCTCGGCAACCTGCTCGTGCAGGCGAAGCGCTTCGACGAGGCGCTCAAGGTCTACCAGACGATTCTCATTCACCACCGCGACGATCTGACCGATCTCGAGGTGGTCGAGATCTACTGGACGCTCGGCGACGTGCACCTGCAGATGCGGCAGCTCGACCGCGCGCAGAACCACTTCGAGAAGGCGCTCGGCATCGACCCCGGCCACGAGCCCAGCTTGCGCTCGATGATCTCGATCTCGGATCAGACGCAGGCGTGGGAAAAGGCCGCCGAGTTCCGGCAGAGCCTGCTCAAGGTCCTCGAAGACGAGCCGAAGTACGTCGTCGCCGTCGAGCTCGGGAAGCTCGCGAAAGAGAAGCTCAACGACGCGTACACGGCGATCGACGCGTACAACAACGCGATCAAGATCAAGCCCGACGCGCTCGACGTGCTCGACGGGCTGTACGTGCTCTACCGCGAGACGCGGCAGGCTCCGAAGGCGGCCGAGACGCTCGAGAAGATGCTCGCGGTGCCCGAGCTGAAGAGCGACACGCAGCGCCTGAAGCGCGTGTACTTCGCGCTCGGCGAGATCGCCCGCGACGAGCTGAACGAGGTCGACAAGGCGGAAGGCGCGTTCAACGCGGCGCTCGACGCCGACTGGCACTTCATCGAGGCGTTCAGCGCGCTCGAGGCGATGCTGGGCAAGAACAAGATGTGGCAGTCGCTCGAGCAGAACTACCACCGCATGATCAAGCGGCTGCCGAAGTCGGTCGACACGCACCAGGCGCGCATGACGCTGTTCCGCGCGATGGGCGAGCTGTACCAGCACAAGCTGAAGCGGCCCGACGCGGCGGTCGAGGTGTTCAAGGTCGTCGCGATGGGCCTGCCCGAAGACGCGCAGGTGCAAGAGATGTTCGCCGAGCTCGCGAGCGAGCAGCAGGGCTACGAAGAGAGCGCGATGGACGCGTGGCGCCGCGCGCTGCCGGCGACCGCGAACCCGGGCAAGGTGGCGTCGGCGCTCGCCGCGCTGGCCGCGAAGCGAAAAGACTACGACTCGGCGTGGCTCGCGGCGCAGGTCGTGAGCGGGCTCATCGGCGACGTCGGCCCGAACGAGCGCGAGATTCTCACGAAGCTGACTCCGTACGCGAAGAAGAAAGAGGTCGCGCAGCGCGCGCTCACCGATCGCCTCTGGCACTCGCACCTGTTTCACCCGCGGGTGCGAGGCCCCATCAGCGAGCTGATGGCGATCCTCTACGAGTACGCGCGGCACATCTACAAAGAGGACTTCACGAAGTACCAGATCGACAAGCGCCGGCACTTCATCGACGTCAACACGGCGCAGGAGTACCAGATCCACCACTTCCGCTACGTCTCGCGCATCCTGGGGATGGAGAGCGTCTCGCTGTTCTCGCCCTTCCTCACGGTCACGCGCGAGCGCATGCAGAAGAAGACGACCGAGCCGGCGCCCGAGCCGATGATCGGCGTCGAGATCTGCCACACCGAGCCCGCCTGCCTGAAGGTCGGCGGCAAGTTCTTCTCGGAGACCGGCCAGAAAGAGGTCTATTACATGCTCGGCCGCGCGCTGGCGCTCTTGCGGCCCGAGCTCGCGCTGTCGCAGCGGCTCTCGGCCGAGCGGCTCGAGGCGGTGTTCCAGGCCGCGCTGTCGCTGTCGGTCGACCGCTTCCGCTTCACGGCCGACCCGCGCGCGCTCGACACCGAGCGGCGCATGCTCGAGAAGGCGCTGCCCGAGCCGGCCCGCGCCGCGCTCTCGCGCGTGACGAAAGAGTACGTGAAGAGCGCGACCCCGGCCGACCTGCGCAACTACCTCGAGGGCGCCGAGCTGTCGGCGGTACGCACGGGCCTGTTCGTCGCCGGCGAGATCGAGCCCGTGAAGAAGATGGTGCTCGGCGAGAACGGCGCCGCCTTCCGCGTGCAGCCGCGCTCGAAGATCCGCGACCTGATGGTGTTCGCGCTCGGCGAAGACCTGCACGCGCTGCGCGTCGCGGTCGGCACGCACGTCGAGGTCATCGCGCGCAGGTGAGTTGACGAGAGGCGGGCGGGGTGGTGTGAATCGCCCGCATGCCGATCTCGATCAAGCAGGGCTCCGCGATTCCTTCGCCGAACGTCGTCGCAGGTCGCAACTACGTCGACGGTCGCAGCATCGAAAACCTGAAGCAGGTCGGCGCCGTCACCGCCGACGAGGCCGAGCTGCTCTCGCGCGTCGATCAGATCATCGCGAGCCGGCCGCCCGACGGTCGCCCGGCCATCGACGAGATGCTCCGCCTCGAGCAGCCCGACTTCAAGGCGACGCTGTTCCCCAACGAGCAGGCGATTCAGCCCGGCCTGTGGAAGCAGCTCGAGTGGGAGACCGGGGCTCCGCGAGTGACGGCGCCCACGCTGCCGACGCTGCAGTCGCAGATCGCCGACCAGTCGGTGTCGCCCGGCGCGGTGAACCGCTCGCTGCCGATGCCCATCTCCGATCTGCCGGCGGCGCTGCAGCGCACGGCCCGCCGCGTCGAGCTCGTGCTGAACTCCGACGCCGACGCCTCGACGATCACCCTCGTCGACCTCGATCAATCGGTCGCCGCTCCCGGCCGCTTTCTGCCGCAAGAGGCCGAAGACTTTCTCAAGATCCAGGCAGAGCTGCTCAAGCGCCAGCCCTCGACGCCGAAGGCCGTGGTCACCGTGCCGATGCCGGGCGCGTCGCAGGCGAGCTTCGCGGCGGGCAGCCTCGCGTTCGCGCTCAAGCAGCAGACGTCGCTCACCGAGAGCCGCAGCATCTACGACCGCAGCGGCGGCTTCTACGTGCAGATCGACGCGCACCGCACGTCGTCGCTCGAGCTCACGATCCCCGCGGGCTCGAAGGCGATCTTCATCAACACCGACTCCGGCCAGGAGACCCTGCTCGAGGCGGGCACCCACAAGCTCGACGGCATGGCGGGCAACTTCCGCACCGAGCTGTGGCGCGGAGGCGCGCGCGCCGAGGTGAACGACGTCACGCTGCCCGCGCTGCAGAACGAGAGCGTGTCGCTCTCGCAGTACGCCGATCACGAGCTGCAGGCGAACGGCGTGGCGCTCGCGAAGCGGTTGGTGCGGGCCGGCACGAGCTACACCGGCTCCGAGCAGACGTACTCGGCGCAGTTCACTTACGACCCGGCCGCGACGTTTCCCCCGCCCGACGCGGGTCAGGTGAACATCGCTAAGGTGCTCGACACGCCCGCGATCAGCCTCTTGCCCGGCCGCTACCGCATCGCGCTGCCGAGCCTCGGCGCCGTGACGCTCGACCTCTACCCGCAGGGCGTCGTGAAGGCCGAGTACGACGGGCAACCGCTGCGCCTGCAGAACTCGAAGATCAGCGGCGGCTCGGGCAGCTACAACAAGGGCTGGCAGACGCCGTCGGATCCGTTCGTCTACTTCGACCCGCAGGCGAACACCGTGAAGGTCTCGACGCGCGGAAAGTACGAAGAGGCCACGGTGAAGGCCGAGTTCCGCGTCGGCTAAAGTTCGTCAGCACGCGTTTGTAGGTGTTAGACGCCTACGAGAGACGGGGAACCCGCCGCTCAGTTCCGGCGTCCGTCTGCTTGACCACTCGAGTGGGCACACCTACGCTTCCGGAGTTTCATGCGATTCGTCTGCGACAGCTGCCGCGCGCAGTACATGATCAGTGACGAGAAGGTCGGGCCCAAGGGAGTCAAGGTCCGATGCAAGAAGTGCGGTTACGTCATTCTGGTCAAGAAGGCTGACGCGAACGGTCACGGCGCCAGCGCGCACACTGCGAACGCGCACGCGACGAAGGCGCCTCCGGCTCCGCAGGCGCCGGTGCCGCTCTCGAACGACCCCGACGACGCGCTCGCGACGCAGGTGATGAACAACCCGCTCGGCTCGCCGGGCGCGACGCTGCCGCTCCCCGGCGAGAGCATCGACGCGACGAACCCGGGCATCGGCGACGAGAAGACCTCGCAGATGCCGGCGCAGAAGTCGGGCTTCGACGCGAGCGAAGACGAGATCGGCGCAGTGTTCGATCAGGTGCTGAACTCGGGCGCGCACTCGATTCCGAAGGGCGCGAAGAACGACGAGAAGACCGAGCTCGACCGGCCGGCCATGGGCAGCGAGGGCGACGACCGCATGAGCACGCGCGTGCTCGACGCCGAGGTCGTGAAGAAGCTCGCCGAAGAGACCGGCGGCGAAGGCGAGGCCCCGAAGAACGGCAACGGGCACTCCGAGAAGAAAGACATCCCCAAGACCGACTGGTTCGTCGCGATCGACGACAAGCAGACGGGCCCGCTCACGCTCGACAAGATCAAAGAGCACTGGGAGCGCGGTGAGATCGGCCCCGACTCGCTCTGCTGGCGCGCCGGCTTCTCCGACTGGATCCCGGTCAGCGAGGTCGCCGATCTGGCGGCCGAGCTCGCGCCGCGCCCTGCGAAGCCCGTCGTCGTCGCGCCCGTCACCGTGGGCGGCATGCCCCCCGGGGCGGTCGTCAGCGTTCCCGTCGAGTCTGCGTTCTCGGCCGGCGGCGTCATGAAGTCGGTGCGCAGCGAGGTGCAGGTGCCGCTCGCCGCCGCGCCCGCCGAAGAGACCGGCAGCTGGCGGCCGTCTGCGGCCTCGGCGCTCGCCTCGCTCGTGAAGGAAGAGATGGAGGCGCTCGCGAAGCCGCCTCCGAAAGCCGACGTCGCCGACCCCCTCGGCGGCGACGTGCCCCTGGTCTCGTCGGGCGGCCTGCTCTCTGATCTGCCCGAGGCGTCGATCGCGCAGCCGAAGCCCGCGAAGGGCGTCAACGGTCACTCGAGCGCGCCCGCCGGCGCCGGCGAGATGACGGCGGCGCACGGCCCGAAGAACCCGTACATCGCGAACCCTGGCGCCACCTACTCGTCGCCCGCGGTCGCGCAGTACCGGCCGCAGCAGCAGACCAACGTGGCGCTCATCGCCGTCATCGCGTTCGCGGGCGTCGCCGTGCTCGGCATCGGCGCGTTCGTGTTCGTCAGCCTGCAGCCCAAGCACGTCGACCCGCCGCAGCAGCCGGTCGTGCAGCAGCCGCCGGTTCAGCAGCCTCCGGTGCAGCAGCCGCCTGCAGTGGCTCAGCCGAACACGCAGCAGCCTCCGCCCGCGAACACGCAGCAGCCGCCGCCGAATGAGACGGGCACGACGCAGACCGCGCCTCCGCCGGCGAAGCCCGAGACGCAGGCCGCGAATGGCAACAACCCGGTGAAGCCGACGTCGCCCAAGCCCATCGGCGCCTCGAGCAAGTCGACCGAGAAGAAAGAGACGGTCGTGGCGAAGGCCGAGCCGACCGAGAAGCCTGCGAAGGAAGAGAAGGCGAAGCCCGTCGCGAACGTGAAGGGCGGCGACGACGAGTTCGAGAACGCCTTCGGCTCGGGCAAGCCCGAGAAGAAAGAGTCGGCGAAGACCGAGAAGGCCTCGGAAGAGTCGAGCTCCGGCTCGAAGAAGTCGAGCGTCTACATTCCTCCCGCGCCCGGCCAGGGCGGCAACATCCCCGAGACGCTCGGGCAGGCCGACGTGATGGAGGTCGTGAAGGCCAACATCGGCGCCATCAAGAAGTGCGTCGACGAGCAGAAGCAGAAAGAGCCGGGCAGCTCGGGCAAGCTCGTCATGAAGTGGACGATTCAGACCAGCGGCAAGGCCACCAAGGTCGAGGTTCAGTCTGAAGAGTTCAAGACGAGCTACATCGCCGGCTGCGTCGGCGGGCTCATCAAGCAGTGGCAGTTCCCGAAGCACAAGACGCAGATGGCCGAGCCGGTCGTCTTCCCGTTCAAGTTCTGAAGGCCCGCTCGAGCGGGGTCTTCCGGTGACATCGCGCTGAGCCGCGCTTCACACTGCGGCAGCGGTAGCCGTGAGTTATTCCTCCCCGCTCAGGGAGGGAGCACTCATGAGACGACACGCACTCGCAGCAGCGCTGGGGCTCGCCGCATGTGGCGGGTTGCCGTTCGGTAACGATGCCGGCACGAACGACGCCGGCGGCACGATGGACGCCGGGTTCAAGTGCGACCCCGCCGAGCCGCAGCCCGCGCTGTGCGCGTACGGCGAGGTACTGCCACTCGAGCATGCAGTGCCGCGACGTGCAGAAGGGCACCTGCTCGAACTTCCCGATGAGCCACGCGGCGCTCAGCTGGAACGCGACGACGAGCGTCGGCCCGATCATCTGGGAGGCGATCGACGAGAGCCCCGATGACGCCACCAAGTGCACCGCGGGCACCGCGTACACCGTCACGCTGAAGGCGTACACGACCACCACGTTCCCGACGAACAAGTCGGCGCTGATGGGCGCGTTTCACCTCAGCACCACCGGCATGGAGAACGACCTCACCTCGGTGATCGAGCAGATGAACTACGCCGTGAGCCAGGACATGAAGAACGTGACGATGAAGTTCACGCTCTGCTCGACCGTCTCGAGCATGTCGCTGGTCGCCGGCTTCTACTTCACCGGCGGCAACCCGTTCTGCATCACGCTGGCTCACAACTAGAGGAAGCGCATGGTCTCACTGTTCGTCTTCACCGCGCTCGCGGCCGGGCTCGACTGCCCGGCCGGCACCCACGAGGTGCAGAGGTTGTCTCGCGTCGCCTGCGAAGACGCGGCCCACGTGCTCCACGGGCCGTCGATCTCGCTGTACGCGACCGGCGCGGTCGAGGCGCGCGGCCAGTACGAGCACGGCCTGCGCAGCGGCCCCTGGGCGTTCTTCGACGAGCAGGGCGCGAAGGTCGGCGAGACCGGGTTCAAGCGCGGCAACTGGCATGGCCGGCGGGTGCTCTACCGGCCCGACGGCAGCGTGAAGGTCGAAGAGCGCTGGGCCGAAGGTGAGCGGGTCGCGAGCAGCGAGCCCGAGCCGGTGATCCGGCGCAAGCGGTAGGCAGGGCGTGAGGAGGGCGGCGGGCGTGAAGTCGAGGCAGTCGACCGAGAGCCAGGCGAGGGTCGGCCGGCGAGCGCCGCACGGTTACCGGCGGTCACGCACGCGGCGCGTTTCTTTTGCTGGCTTTTTCGCGCACCTCTCGTCGAGGATTCACCTGCGAATGACCGCGCTGAAGCATCAGCCGGCGCTGCCGGACTTGCCGGTGCGCACGGTTCAAGAGATGGGGCTCAAGGAGCTCGAGCGCATTCGCTTGATCCTGCGCGGCGGCTCGGTGCTCGAGTGGCGCCGGCTCCACTTCAAGGAGCGCGACGAGGTCGACCGCTTTCTTCGCCTCTGCCAGATCGACCCCAGCAAGCCCCACGACGACGAGTGGGTGAGAATGATCCTCTCGGACGCCGTCGAGTACCTGCGCAAGACGTTCGACTACAAGGTCGCCGAGGCGGTCGCGAACCCCAACGAGATTCACGAGCTCTTCCTCTACGCGTCGGGCGCCAAAGAGCCCCGCCGCCTGCGGAAGATCGCCTGCATCGTGCTGAAGGTGATGCACGTGATTCAGCACATCGAGGGGCGCGACCTGCTCTTCAAGCTCGCCGTTTCCGAGGCCGAGCTCGCCCAGCTCGTCACCGAGCGCGTGACGGCGATCACCGAAGAGATGAAGGGCAAGGGGCTGCCGATCGTCGAGTTCGCCGACTCGATCAAGACGCGCGAGTCGATCATCTCGAAGCTCATCGCCAAGCGCGAGTCGACCGCCGGCACCGTCTACGACCGCACGCGCTTCCGCATCATCGTGAAAGAGCGCCCCGACGTGCTGCCGGTGCTCTACTTCCTCACGCAGAAGCTCGTGCCGTTCAACTTCCTCGTGCCGACGCAGACCGAGAACTCGCTCATCAACTTCAAAGATCTGCTCCGCGACTACCCGCACTTTCAGAAGGTCGTGAAGGACCTTCACCTCGACGAAGACTACGAGGAGCGCGAGTCGCACCGGCCCGGCAACCGCTTCTCGGGCTCGGGCTACAAGATCTTGAACTTCGTCGCCGACGTGCCGATTCGCCTCGACGCCTATCTGCCTCCGCCCGACAAAGACCCGCGGCCGCGCAAGGGCCGCATCGCGCTCGCGCTCTGCGAGTTCCAGATCTGCGACGAGGCCCAGGCCGCGCTGAACGAGCAGGGCGAGAACAGCCACGAGCGCTACAAGCAGCGCCAGCGCGAGGTCGTGCTCAAGCGCCTCTCTCGCGGGCTGGTCGTGCCGAAGCGCGTGCTCGCGTCGGCGAAGCACAAGGACACGCAGCCCGAGACATGAGGCTCGGTTGTGGGCGGCCGTCTCGGCGCCTCTAGCGCGCGTGCTACGCCCGAGATCATGACCGTCTCGTGCTCGAACACCGTCGACCTGCGGCCGCAGCTCGCGCCAGGCCTGCGGCGGGTGGCGGAGGGGGTGTGGGTCGACACCGCCCCGGTGCGCTTTCTCGGCCTGCGCCTCACCGCGAACATGACGGTGCTGCGGCTCGACGACGGCGGGCTCTTGCTGCACTCGCCGATCGGCTGCACGCCCGAGCGCCGCGGCGGTCGAGGCGCTGGGCCCCGTGAAGCACCTCTAAACGCCGAACACGTTCCACCACCTGCGGCTCGGCGAGTGGCAGGCGGCGTTTCCGTCGGCGCGGCTGCACGCTCCCAGAGGGCTCGTGAAGAAGCGCCCCGACCTGCGCATCGACCGGCTGCACGGCACCGTCAGCGAGCCCGACTTCGCCGGCCTCATCGACGAGCTGCCGATCGACGGCTTCCGCCTCGAAGAGAGCGTGCTGCTCTACCGCAAGGTGCTCGTGACCGCAGACCTCGTGCACAACGTCGGTCGCCCCGAGCACCGGTGGACGCGCTGGTACACGAAGGCCGCGGGCTACTATGGGCGCATCGCCGTGAGCCGCGTCATCGCGAAGACGGCGTTTTACGACCGGCGCGCGGCGCGGCGGTGCATCGACGCGGTGCTGGCGCGCGACATCGAGCTCGTGCTGCCCGGCCACGGCGAGCCCTTCAGCGGAAAGCAGCCCGTCGCCGACGCGTACATGTGGCTGCGCTGAGGCCCGCGATCACTTCAAGACGGGCGTGGCACGAGCGGCTCCAGTGCGCGGCTCGATGCACGCCGGCGAGCTCGACGTGCGGCTGCCGGGGCCGGTGCGCGGCGCGCTCCTTCACGGTCGCGAGCTCGAGGCCGAAGTGGCGGGGGGCTCGCCCGGCGCGAGGCCGCGGCTCCTGACCCCGCGCGACCGCGTCGCAGAGAGCCCGACGGCCCCCCAGCGGAGGTCGAGCAGCGCGAGCTCGGGCGTCGTCGGCTCGAAGCCGCGCCGGCCGCGGGAGCCCTCAGGCCACCGCCGCGATCCGCAGGTCGAGCAGGGGCTCGCGCTCACCTTCGCCGGACCCTCGGGCGAGTGGCGATGCGCCGCTTCAGCGCTTGCGGTTCTTCTTCTTGTTCTGCTTCTCGCGCTTCCGCCGCTCTTTGATGGCCTTGCGCTCGGCGTCGCTCATGCCGGTGCCGGTCGGCGCGGTCGAGTAGCCCATGAGGCGGGCCTTCGCCATCGCGTTCTGGCCCATCGGCGCCGTGTAGCCGCGCGCCACCTGCGGCATCTGCAGCTGCTGCGGAGCGCCGCCCATACCGAGCGCCTGCTCCATCATCTTCGCGTCCTTGCCGAAGACCTGGCTCAGGTCCATGCCCTTGAGCTGCGAGAGCTGGCCGAGCTGCTTGAAGCCGGGGATGCGGCCCAGGAGCCCGGGGTTCTGCCCGATCGAGCCCATCACCTGCTGCATCATCGAGTACTTCTGGATCAGGTCGGACACGTCTTTCGGCGTGCGGCCCGAGCCCTTCGCGATGCGCTTCGCCCGCGACTCGTTGACGAGCGAGGGCTGCAGCCGCTCGGCCTCGGTCATCGAGTCGAACAAGGTCTCGATCTTCTGGAGCTCCTTGTCGTCGGGGTTCAGCTGGTCGGTCATCTCGCCGAAGATGGGGAACTTCTCGAGGAGCTCCTTGATGGGCCCCATCTTCCGCACCGTGCGGATCTGCTCGACGAAGTCGCGCATCGTGAAGTTGCCCGAGAGGAGCTTCTTCGCGTCCTCCTCGGCCTTCGCTTCGTCGACGACGCCCTCGAAGTCCTTCATCAGGCCGACGATGTCGCCGAAGCCCAAGATGCGGCTCGCGAGACCGTCGGGGCGAAACTCCTCGAGCTTGTCGAGGCCTTCACCCATGCCGAGGAACTTGATCGGCTTGCCCGTCACTTCTTTGATCGACAGCGCCGCGCCGCCGCGCGCATCGCCGTCGAGCTTGGTGAGAATGAAGCCGTCGATGCCGATGCGGCGATCGAACTCGGCCGCGGTCTTCACCGAGTCCTGACCGATCATCGCGTCGCAGACGAGAATCGTGTTGTCGGGAGCGACCAGCTTCTTGATCGCCTCGAGCTCCTGCATGAGCGGCTCGTCGATCGCCAGGCGGCCGGCGGTGTCGACGATCACCACGTCGTGCTTGTGCTCGCGCGCGTACGCGTACGCCTTCTCGGCGAGCTGCGGCGGCTGCACGCCCGCCTCGTGAAACACCGGCACCGAGAGCTGCTCGCCCAGCACCTTCAGCTGATCGACGGCGGCCGGGCGGTAGATGTCGGCGGCCACGAGCAGCGGCCTGCGGCCCTCTTTGAGGAGCTTGTTCGCGATCTTCCCGACGGTGGTCGTCTTGCCCGAGCCCTGCAGGCCCACCATCATGATGCCGCTCAGCGTGCCCTTCGGCTTGAGCTTCAGCGACGTGTCGACCGGCCCCATCAGGGCCTCGAGCTCGTCGTGGCAGATCTTCACGAAGTGATCGCCGGCGGTGACCTTCACCTTCTTGCCATCTTTGCCGGTGATGGTCGTCTGAACGGTCGCGCCGATCGCCTTCTCGCGCACGCGAGCGACGAACTTCTTCACCACGTCGAACGTGACGTCAGCCTCGAGCAGAGAGACGCGTATGTCGCGCAGCGACTCGTCGACGAGCTCGGGGCTGATTTCGGCCTTGCCGGCGAGGCGGTTCTTGGCCGCGCGAAAACCTTTGCTGACCGTCTCGAGCATCGCGTTGGCCTATATCATCGAGAGAATGCCCGGGTGGCGAAACTGGTAGACGCAGCGGACTTAAAATCCGCAGGCAGGGAAACCTGCCGTGCCGGTTCAAGTCCGGCCCTGGGCACCTGCTTCAGCGACGACGACCCCGTCACTTGAACCGCAGCACGCGCATCGGCTCGGAGGCGCACGCGGGGTTGTTGCCGATGGGCTCGATGGTCGGGGGCGCCCAGCACGTGTGCAGCATCAAGTCCGACGCGTCGAGCACGCCGAGCGGCGGCTTGTCTTCCCACAGCACCGCGACGTGCCGCGACGACGGGAAGTGCAGCACGTCGCCGCGGCGCACCGGCCCCTTCACCTCGGGCGCCTGCCGGTCGAGCGTGTACGTCGACACGTACTCGGCCTTCTTGCCGAGGCGGCGCTGGCCGTAGACGGCGAGGTCGGCGCAGTCGGCTCCGATGAGCAGGTCGGTCTGGTTTCTGCCGTCGGGGCCCGCGCTGCCGAAGATGTACGGCGTGCCCGCGAGCTCGGTGACGTAGCCGAGGTAGCTGTCGTCGAGGCGAAACGTCACGCGGTGCACGTCTCTCGTGAGGCCTCCCCACTTCGTCGCCTCGGGCCCCGCGGTCGCGCGTACGCCGTCGCGCAGCTGGTACGCCGACGTGCCGACCCCGGGCGCGCCGGGCAGCCCGGGGCCCTTCACCTCGCAGGTCGGCTGCCCCCGGCACGCTTCGAGCTCGGCGGGCTCGAAGTGAATCGGCGCGAAGTGAAACGAGGGCTGGGTGTTGTCGACGTAGGGCTCCTTCGGCTTGAGCTCGAACCAGCGCCAGGCGCCGGGCCCCGCCGGCGCGTGCAGCACGACCTTCTGCCCGGCGCGCGCGTAGACCCAGCCGGCGACCGGCTTGCCGCCGTCGACGCTGGTGCGGATCTCGAACGGCGGCGCGGCGAGCAGAACGATGAGCGGGAGCATCCCGGGTGGAACGCTACACGGCCGCTGCCGGTTTCGATGCGCGAGCGATTCCCGAGCCGCGGAATATAGTCGCCGGCTCGTTGCGCCCCCTCGCCCTCGTGCTGCTCGCCGGCTGTGTCTCTTCGGCCACGTCGCTCGACCCGACGGGCGGAGGCCCGGTCGTCGTGCTGCCGCGGCGCTGCCCGGGCTGCGAGGCGGTGCGCCACGTGACGGTGCTCGACGCCGACGGGCCGCGCTCGGGCCGTCGCGTGCTCCTCTTCGACGGAGGCATCGTGGCCGACGAGCCCGACGACGGCCGCGTCGAAGAGGTCGCGCTCGAGCTCGACGGCACCGGGAAGACGCTGATCCCCGGGCTGTGGGACGCGCACGCCCACGTCATGGCCGGCGCCGACGGCACGCCCGAGTCGGCGTGGGTGCCCGAGGCGCTCAAGGGCTTCGTCTACAGCGGCGTCACCTCGGTGCTCGACATGGGCGCCGACGGCGTCAGCATCACGCGGCTGCGCGCCCGGCTGAAGGCGGGCGAGCTGTACGGGCCGACGGTGTACGCCGCGGCGAAGTTCATCACGTCGCCGGGCGGGCACCCGTGCCGCGCGTGGAGCCCGGCCTCCTGCATCCCCATCGGGGCTCCCGACGACGCCGTCGCGCAGCTCGCGCCGCTGCAGCCCGACTTCGTGAAGATCATCGTCGAGGCCGGAGGCGGGCCGGCTCCGCTGCCGACGTTTCCGCGGCTGACGGCGGGCGAGATCGCGGCGGTGACGCAGGCCGCCCACGCGCGCAGCTTCAAGGTCGCGGCGCACATCAGCAGCTCGGCCGATCTCGACGACGTGATGGCTGCGGGCGTCGACTTCCTCGCGCACCTGCCCGTGCGCAGCGTGATGACCGACGCGCAGGCCGACCTCGTGGCGCAGCGCAAGACGCCGGTCATCACGACGCTCTCGTTCTACGACGGCCTGCCGCGCGTGCTCGATCGGCAGGCCGACTTCGATCTGCCGTTCATCGCCGAGAGCGTGCCCGTCGAGATCCGTACGCTGCTGCGCGACCCGCAGGTGCGCGCGTACTACCTCACGGGAGCGGGCTCACCGGTCACCGACACCTGGCGCTCGTACCTCGCGAACATGAAGGCCAGCCTCGCGAAGGTGAGGGCGCGCGGCGGCGTGATCGTCGCAGGCAGCGACTGCGGCAACTTCGCCGTCTTTCACGGCGCCGGTCTCGTGCGCGAGCTCGAGCTGCTGACGGGCGCAGGCCTCACGGTGACCGAGGCGATCTCCGCGGCCACCGCGGCGCCCGCCGAGCTCATGGGGGTCGGCGATCGCGTGGGGCGCGTGCGCGCGGGCCAGCGCGCCGACCTGGTGCTGGTGCCGGGCGAGCTCGGCTCCGACATCACGCGACTGCGCGCGCCCGAGCAGGTGTGGCTGGCCGGTCGCCGCATCGACCGCGCGAAGCTGAAGGTGTCGCAGCCGCGCAGCGCGCTCGTGGTGGCTGCGCGCGCGCTGCCGGAAGACGAGTTCTGCACGCAGGACTCCGAGTGCGCGGCGCCGCTGAAGTGCCACGACGAGCGCTGGCGCTGCACGAAGGGCTGCGTCGTCACGAACCCGACCTCGTGCCCGGCCGGGTTCGCGTGCTTCGCGAAGGCGACGAGCATGACCGAGGGCTTCTGCGAGGCGACCGACGGGTGCGACCCGCTCTCGCAGAACTGCCCGTTCGCGGCGGCGTACGGCAGCACCTGCGTGCCGTTCGAGAGCGACTTCAGCGCGTGCCTGCCGTCGGGCACGGCGGGGCAGGGCGCTGCGTGCGCGAAGTCGCAGCAGTGCGCGCAGGGCCTCGCCTGTGGCCCCGGCAAGCACTGCGAGAAGCTCTGCACACCGCCCTCAGGCACGTGCCCGGCGTCGACCTCGTGCATGGACGAAACGGCGAGTTACGGGCAAACGGTGGGTCTGTGCCGATGAAAGCCCAGCTGCTCATGTCTGACGCGAAGGGTCGCGTCTTCGAACACCCGCACCTGCTCGCCACCGTGCGCAGCGGCGAAGAGCTGATGCCGGCGCACGGCCGCCCGATTCCGCTGCCTGCGGCCGGCAAGCTGGTGCACCTGCCGGGGCGGCTGCCCGTCGGCGTCGACCCCGACACCGGCGAGATGGTGCCGGTGCACGGCTATCAGGCGGTCGGGGCGCTCTTGCCGCCCGGGTACACGCGCACGTACCTGCCGGGCGAGGTGAAGGGCGCGGGCCCGGTGCTGCCGCAGTGGGCGTACACGGCGGCGGCGTGGGTGGGCGGCCGGCCGGTCGCCTGGGCGCTGCACACCGATCGCCGCAAGCACTGGACTCCGGCGAGCTTCTCGACCCCCGAGGTGAAGCGCCTCGTGAAGGCGCACCTGAAGCGTTTCCCGAACAACCGCGTGCTGAAGCAGCTCGAGGTCTGCGCGCTCGTGTACCGGTGCTTCACGAGCCAGAACGTCTTCTACGCGCGCGACGAGGGCGCGATCCCCGCCTCGACCTTCTGCAACGCGCACTGCGTGGGCTGCATCTCGGATCAGCCCGAAGACGGGCCGCCGGCCTCGCACGAGCGCATGAGCGACGGGCCCGCCGCGCGCGAGATGGCCGACGTCGCCCTCTGGCACCTCACGCACGCGCCGGGCCGCACCATGGTCAGCTTCGGCCAGGGCTGTGAGGGCGAGCCGCTCACGCGGTGGAAGATCATCGAAGAGGCGATCAGGCTCGTGCGCGCCGAGACGAAGAGGGGCTCGATCAACATCAACACGAACGGCTCGCTGACCGCGGGCCTCGCGAAGCTCTTCGACGCCGGCCTCGACGCGATTCGGGTGTCGCTGAACTCGGCCGTGAAAGATCTCTACGAGGCGTACTACCAGCCCGAGAAGTACGGCTGGGAAGACGTCGAGGCCTCGATCGCGCTGGCCCGGGAGCGCGGCGCCTACCTCGCCCTGAACCTGCTGCTCTTCCCCGGCGTCACCGACCGGCGCGGCGAGGTCGATGCGCTCAAGCGCCTCGTGAAGAAGTACCGCGTCGACCAGGTGCAGACGCGCAGCCTGTGCATCGACCCGCTCCAGTACCTCGAGACGGCGCGCGATCGCGGCGCCGGAGGCCCCGCGATCGGGGTGGGGCAGCTGATGAAGGAGCTGAAGGCCGCGCGCCCCGGGCTCGTCATCGGCAACTTCGCGAGAGGCATGTTCGAGCGGCGGGGCTGATCAGGGGCTGCTGCGCGGAGCTTGCGATCCGTACCCCGCAAAACAAACGGGACTCCGGCCAAAGGGGGAAAGCCGGAGTCCCGCTCGAGGTTGGCCCTATGCCGCCCTCTGACAATGCTCGGGCCTTCTTCAAGCGGCGCGCCAGCGTTTCGTGCCTGCAAGGCTACGAAACCACTGACTACATTCGATCAACACTGTTTACAGAGGCGCGCCAACGCTCCAGCGCACATGGAGTGCTGACTTTCCTCAGGTCAGCTCATCCAAAATGACTTTTGCAATGAGCGCGTCCTTCTGGACGTAGCCGTCGGCGCCCGCCTCGCGGCAGATGCGCTGGAGCTCGGTCTCGTTCTCGCCCGAGCACAAGAGCACCTTGATGCCGGCGAAGAGCGCGTTCGACTTGATGAAGCGGCAGAACTGCTCGCCGTTCACGTTCGGCATCTTGACGTCGAGCAGCACGAGGTCGGGCCGCGTCTTCTTCTTCAAGATGATCTTGGTGGCCTTGTCGGCCGAGTCGGCCGTCTGCACCTCGAACCCGCGCGCCGACAGCTCGGCCTCGAGCAGCTTCGCCGTCGCCTCGGAGTCGTCGACCACCAGCACCCGCCGCGGCCGGTGAGAGGTCTGCAGTGCTTGTGCGACACGCTCGACGGCGGCCTCGAGCCCCGCGGCCTTGGTGATGAACCCGTCGGCTCCTGAAGCGATGGCCTTTCGCTCGAGCTCGCCCTCCGACAGGTCGGAGTAGAGCAGCAGCGTCGACTTGATCTGCCGGGTGGCCCGGAGGAACTCGACGACGTCGTCGCCGTACATCTCGGGCATGTTCACGTCGACCAGCACCAGCTCGTAGCTCTGGGCGTTCAGCTTCGCGTCGAGCGCGGCGAGGTCGGAGGCCGCGTCGGCTTCGATGCCGGCGTTCGCCAGCGCCCCCTTCAGCAAGTCGACCGTCATCGGGCTGTCGTCGATGACGAGAACGCGCGCAGCCATTGGGCTGCTTTTGTAGCCGAGCCTCGGCCCGCTGAACAGTTTGTTGACTCACCCTCCCGGTGGTTTCGATACTCGTGCCCTTGGTGAGCCCGACTCCGCTCCAGCGCGCCCTCGGTGCGGCTCCCGACCGTGCCACCGTCGCCGCCGCCCGCCCCGAGCAGGAGTTCTTCATGTTCAGCCTGGGCGACCTCATGCTCGGCGTGCCGTCTCAGAACGTGCGCGAGGTGACGCGCATGGGCCCCATGACGCCGCTGCCCCGCATGGCCGCCGCCGTGCTCGGCGTCGTCGGCCACCGCGGCGAGGTGCTGCCCGTCGTCGACCTCCTGCGCTTCCTCGGCGTCGGTGAGCTCAAGCCCTCGCCGCGCGCTCGCATCTTCATCGGCGTCGCGGGCACGCTCTCGGCTGCCTTCATGGCCGACGCTGTCATCGGCCTGCGCAAGGTCTTCACCGCCGACATCTGGCCGGCGCCCGTGACCGGCCAGGTGCCCGCCGAGCTGCTCCTCGGCATCGTCACCACCGACCGCGAGGGCGAGGGCGCCATCAACCTGCTCAACCTCGTGCGCGTGCTGCAGTCTGCGCGGCAGCGGGCGGTCGCGCGGTGAGCCAGACCGTCGACATTCTCTTGTTCGAGGTCGCCGGAGTTCGCTTCGGCGCCGACGCGTCGCAGGTGGTGCGCATCGACCGGCCCATCGAAGAGCCGTCGGTCGGCGCTCCGCTCGGAGTGCCCCACGCGGGCAACCGGGCGCTCGTGTTCCGCAGCCCCGACGGCGAGCTCAAGCGCCTCGACATCGACAAGGTGGCGGGAGTTCGCACGGTGTCGATCGAGAGCTTGCGCAGGCTGCCTCCACCGGCGAGGGTTGGCGTAGTTCCGATCGGGGCGTGGTTGGACGGCGACGAGGCGGTGCTGTTGGTCGACCTCGCGCGAATGGCTGCCTCTTAACGAGGGGAAGGTTTCATGTCGGCAGAGACTCCTGAGAATCCCAACCAGCCGCCCGCTCCGAAGAAGAAGGGCGGGGCCGCGAAGAACGGCAGCATCGGGCTGCTCCCGCTGACGTCGGCCCTGAAGGCCGCCGCGAAGGGCGACTTCACCGCGCGCGCCGAGGTCGACCGCCTGAGCGGCGAGAGCGCCGAGGTCGCCGCGCTGCTCAACCAGGTGCTCGACCAGGTCTCGACCCGGAACTCCGAGTTCGAGGCGCGCAAGGCGCAGACGGTGCAGGTCGTCGACCAGGCGCTCGACGCGCTCATCGCGCTCGTGCGGCAGGGCGAGCTCAACCGGTGGACGGCGAGCAACACCACCGACGACCCGCTGCTCGGGCCTCTGCTCGAGGGCTTCGGCAAGGTCATCGAGACGCTGCGAACGTTCGTGCGCGAGATCAACGAGGCCGCGCTGCGCCTCTCGTCGTCGGCGAACGAGGTGCTCGCCGCGAGCACGCAGCACGAGTCGTCGTCGACCGAGCAGGCCGCCGCGATTCACGAGACGACCGCGACGATGGAAGAGCTGAAGCACGCCTCGGCCCAGATCGCCGAGAACGCCGGCGCCGTCGCCCGCGTCGCCGAAGAGACCCTCGAGTCGGCCCGCTCGGGCCGCGGCGCGATCGGCGAGTTCATTCAGGCGATGCAGCAGATCCGCGCCGACAGCGCCGCCGTCGCCGACTCGATCGCGAAGCTGTCGAAGCGCGTCGAGCGCATCGGCACGGTCGTCGAGGTCATCGACGAGATCGCCGACCGGTCTGACCTGCTCGCCCTCAACGCCGCGCTCGAGGGCTCCCGCGCCGGCGAGGCCGGCAAGGGCTTCTCGATCGTCGCCGCCGAGATGCGGCGCCTCGCAGAGAACGTGTTGGACTCGACGAAAGAGATCAAGAACCTGATCACCGAGATCCGCGAGGCCACCGCAGCCGCTGCCGGCGCAGCCGACGCCTCGAAGTCGGCCACCGAGTCGGGCGAGAAGCTCGGCAGCGCGGCCGCCTCGGCGGTCGAGTCGATTCTCGCCGGTGTGCAAGAGACCAGCGACGCCGCGCGCGTCATCAACCTCGCCACGCAGCAGCAGCGCACCGCGACCGAGCAGGTCGTCGCGTCGATGGCCGAGATCGAAGACGTGACGCGCCAGACCACTCAGGCGAGCAAGCAGGCCACTGGAGCCGCCGCCGAGCTCACCCAGCTCGCCGGGCGCCTCGCAGAGCTCATCAAACGCTTCAAGGCGGACTGACACGAGACAGGCCACCTTGAGCCCGATTCGCTTCGCGAACCTCCTGCGGCCGTATGCTCCGCCGGCTCCTCGGGGCCGCCTCGTGTCGCTCGCGCCTCTGACTCAAGCGGGCCCCCCCGATGGACACTGAGGCCTTAAAGAAGTCGCTCATCTCGAAGTTCCTCGAGGTGACGAGCGACCGGCTTCAGACGATTCAGCTCGGCGTGCTCGAGCTCGAGAAGCCCACGGCCGCCAAGGCCTACGACAACGTCGCGCGCGAGCTGCACACGATGAAGGGCGAGGCCCGCATGCTCGGCCTCGGCGCGTTCGGCCAGCTCGCTCACGCCTGCGAAGACGTGCTCAAGGCGCACCGCGAGGGCAAGGTCGCCGTGAAGCCCGCAGTCGAGGCGCTGCTGCGCGCCTGCGACACCTTCCAGGAGCTGCTCGACGACATCGAGGCCGCCAAGAACGGCTCGACCGCCTCGATCGAGATGGCGCAGAGCCTGTCGGATCTCGCCGGCACGCCGCTGCCGCCGATGAAGCCGACCGCGCCCCAGGGCATCAAGAAGGGCGTCGTCAAGGCGCCGCCCCGGCCGAGCGGTGAGGCCACCCGGCCCACGCCGCCGGTGCCGGCAGCCCACCCGACGCCGCCCGCGCCCACCCTGCCGGCGCCGCCCACCGCCGCGGACCACGACGACGAGGTGACGCGCGTCGACCGGCCCGCGCTCGTCGAGCACCCCGCGATCGAAGAGGCCGCCGAGCGCAAGGCGCTGCAAGACCGCAGCATTCGCGTCTCGGTCGAGCTGCTCGACAGCCTCGGCCTGCTCGCGGGCGACCTGCTGGTCGAGAGCGCCCGCGCCCGCCTGCGGAACGAAGAGCTGAGCCAGCTGCTCGAGCGGTTCTCGCGCCTGGGCGACAACTTCTTGAAGGTGTTTCAGGCGATGCCGCAGCCCGAGGGCGCCCACGCGAAGGTCGACCGCCTCGAGGGCGACCTGCACCTGTTGCGCGACGACGCCTTCCGCTTCGTGCGCGGGCACGTCGACGCGGTCAACACGCTGCACGGCAACCTGTCGCAGATGGCCGACTCGGTGGCCGAGGCCCGTCTCGTGCCGCTTTCGTCGGTGTTCGAGGCCTTCCCCCGGGCGGTGCGCGACATCGCGAGCTCGCAGGGCAAGCAGGTCGACCTGCAGATCGAGAACAGCGGCGTCGGCGTCGATCGCTCGATGATCAACGACGTGCGCGACGCGCTCATTCACCTCGTGCGCAACGCCGTCGACCACGGCCTCGAGGCGCCCGACTTTCGCGAGGCGCTCGGCAAGCCCTCGACAGGCCGGGTCTCGATTCGCGTGCGCGCCGACGGCGACATGCTCGCCGTCGAGCTCGAAGACGACGGCCGCGGCATCGACCCCGAGCGGCTGCGCAGCGTCGCAGTGACCCGCCGCATCTTGACGCCCGCGCAGGCCGCGGCGCTGTCGGAGCGCGAGGCGATCGAGCTCATCTTCCGCCCCGGCTTCTCGACACGCGAAGAGGTGAGCGAGCTGTCGGGCCGCGGCGTCGGCATGGACGTCGTCAAGCGCAAGGTCGAAGCGCTCGGCGGCTCGGTGTCGGTGCAGAGCCGGGTGGGGCGCGGCACCACCGTCGCGCTGCGCCTGCCGCAGTCGCTCGCGCTGATGCGCGTGCTGCTCGTGCGCCTCGGCGACGACGTGTACGGCATGCCCGCCGCCGACGTCGAGGCGGTCGCCCGCTTCCGGCCCGAAGACCGCATGGAGGTCTTCGGCTCGCTCGCGGTCATGCACAGAAACCGGCCCACGACGCTCGTGGCGCTCGGCCCGCTGCTCGGCCTCAACGGCGGGCCGCGGCACGATCGGCCTCCGTCGGTGGTCGTGCGGCACGGCGAAGATCGCGCGGCACTCGTGGTCGACGGCCTCGTCGACGAGCGCGAGGTCGCGGTGAAGCCGTGCGGCGGCGAGTTCTTGAAGGGCGCCGCGTTCATCGCCGGCACCGCCGCGCTCGAAGACGGGCGCATCGCGGTGCTCTTGCACGTGCCCGACATCATGGCCGAGGTGCGCAAGGTCGCGCGGCCCGTGCAGGAGCCCTCGCAGACCAAGCGCCTGCGCGTGCTGCTCGTCGACGACAGCCCCATCGCGCGCGCGACCGAAGGCGCGCTCGTCAAGGCGCTGGGCCACGCCGTCGCCGAGGCGGTCGACGGCGAAGACGCGTGGGTGCGGGTGCAGCGCGAGCCGTTCGACCTCATTCTCACCGACGTTCAGATGCCGAAGCTCGACGGGTTCAGCTTCACGCGGCGGGTGAAGAGCCACCCCGACTTCGGCCGCATCCCCGTCATCATTCTCTCGTCGCTGGCCTCACCCGAAGACAAGCGGCGCGGCGTCGACGCCGGAGCCGACGCGTACCTGGTCAAGGGTGAGCTCGGCGTCGAGTCGCTGGCGCTCGCGATCGACCGCCTGACATGACCTGCCGCCTCCTCATCGTCGAGCGCACGGGCAGGGTCTCGCGAAACGCCCGCGCGCTCTACCAGGGCGGCGTGGTCGAGGCGGCTCCACCGGCAGACCCGGCGCTCATGCTCGAGCAGGTGCAGCGCCACGCGCCCGACGTGGTGGTGGTCGATCTCGAGGGCGCTCCGCTCGAGGCGGTGGCGGCGATCGAGTCGGTGATGGCCGAGCACCCGGTGCCGATGGTGGTCGTCAGCGAGGGCCGCTCGCAGAAGCAGCACGCGATTCGGGCGCTGGCGGCGGGCGCGCTCGAGATCGCGGCGCTCGACGGCCCCGACGCGTGGAGGGCGCTCCAGCGGCAGGTGCTGTTCCTCTCGAAGGTGAAGGTCGTGAAGCACGTGAAGGGGCGCAAGCGCAGGCCGCGGGAGCCGGGCGCTCCGGCGGGGCAACCGGTCATCGCGGTGGCGGCCTCGCTCGGCGGCCCGAAGGCGCTGGCGCGGCTCATCGGAGCCCTGCCGCAAGACTTCGGGGCTCCGATGGTGATGTGCCAGCACATCACGCCCGGCTTCGCCGACGATCTCGCGCGCTACCTCGCGGTCGAGACGCGCCACGACGTCGTCGAGGCGGGCTCGGGCATGAAGCTCGAGCCGGGCCGGTTCTACGTCGCTCCGTCCGAGGCGCACCTCGTCGTCCGCGCCGACGGCGTGCTCGAGCTCGACCTGGGCCCCGAGGTCGGCGGCTTTCGGCCGTCGTGCGACGTGCTCCTCAAGTCGGTGGCGCACGCGTTCGGAGCCCGCGCGATCGGCGTGGTGCTCACGGGCATGGGCCGCGACGGCGCCCGCGGCCTCAAAGAGATTCGCGCGAAGGGTGGCCACACCATCGCGCAGGATCAGGCGACCAGCGTGGTGTTCGGAATGCCCGGCGAGGCGATCGCGTTGGGGGCAGCTGAAGTCGTGCTGCCCCTCGAAAAGATCGCCGGCCAGCTCGTGAAGTGGGTGACGCCGTGAGCCACCCTCCACCGAGCGCGAACCCCACCGACAGCCCCCTGCAGATCGATCGCACCGCGCTCGAGCAGCTCGCGGCGCTGCTGCTCGAGAAGGTCGGCCTCAAGATCACCCCTGACGGCTACTACGGCCTGCGGCTCGCGATGCAGGCGCGCATGCCCGCGCTCGGCCTCTCTGACGGGCAAGACTACGTGCGCCGCCTGCGCCAGCTCGCGGGCGAGGCCGAGCTGCGCGGGCTGTTGCCGCTCGTCACGGTCGGCAAGACCGAGTTCTTTCGCGACGCGCGCCAGTTCAAGGCCATCGAAGGCACGCTGATGCCGCAGATGCTCGCCCGGGCCCGGCGCGCGAGCCGGCACGTCGAGATCTGGAGCGCCGGCTGCGCCACCGGCGAAGAGCCGTACAGCCTCGGCATGGTCGCGGTCGAGGCGGGCGCGCTCGGCGGCGAGGTCGACATCTGGGGCACCGATCTCAACCCCGCCGCCGTCGAGTTCGCGCGTGACGGCCTCTACCCGGTGCGCCGCATGGTCGGGGTCTCGGAGGAGCGCATGCAGCGCTTCTTCACGTTGACCGATGCGGGGTACCAGGTCATCCCCGCGGTGCGCGAGATGACGCGCTTCGAGGGCCACAACCTCGCGGCGCCGGTCTTCCCCCACGTGCACCCCGGCACGAAGGACCTGATCCTCTGCCGCAACGTGATCATCTACTTCGACCAGCCGACCATTCGCGGCCTGATGGAGCGGTTCTTCGACGCCTTGCGGCCGGGCGGGGTGCTGCTGCTCGGGTACTCCGAGAGCCTGTTTCGCATCACGTCGAAGTTCGAGATGTTCGAGGTCGAGGGCACGTTCGCGTACCGGCGGCCCTGGCCACAAGATCCCGGGCCCGCGCCGCCGCCGCCGAGGCCCTCAGCGCCGCCGCCGTCGCCGTCGTCGCCGCGCCCGCTCGCGCACGTGCTGCCTCGCCGCCCGACGACGGGCACGTTTCGCATGCCGGTGCCGTCGCCGAGCGCGCCGCAGCCGCAGGCGCGCACGCCCGAGGTGCACCGCAGCCCGGTCGAGCGCCTCGACGACGTCGTGCGCCTCATCGAGCGCGGCGACTTCCCCCAGGCGATGCTCGCCGTGCGCCGGCTGACCGCCGACCACCCGCAAGATCTCGCCGCGCTGCTCACGCTCGGCAACGTGCACGCCCTCATGGGCAACGGCGACGAGGCGCGCGACTGCTTCAGCAAGGCGCTGCGGGCCGAGCCGCTGTGCGTCGAGGCGCGCATCTACCTCGGCCTCGCGATGTTGCAGGAGGGCCGCCTCGAGGAGGCCCGGTCGGAGCTCCAGAAGGCGCTCTTCCTCGAGCCCACGCTCTCGCTCGGCCACTACCTGCTCGCCCAGGTCCACGAGAAGCGGGGCGACAAAGACGCCGCGCTGCGCTGCTACCGCAACGCCGTGCAGCAGCGCAGGTACACGCAGCGCGCCCTGCTGGGGCACTACCCCGAGCTGCCCGGCTCGTCCGACGCGATCGCTCAGGCCGCCCAATTCCGCCTGGCCGCGTTGTCCGAGCGCTGAAGACTCTGATACTGAAGTCAGCCCATGCGCTCCCTGGTCCTGCCCTCTGCGCTGGTCTTGTGCTTCGCCTGCTCGCCCCCGGTACCTCCCGGAGGTACCGCCGGCGGGAGCGCGACGGCAGGGGGCAATGCGTCTGCGGGCGGCAACGCGTCGGCGGGCGGCAACGCAGCGGCGGGCGGCACCGGCACTGCAGGAGGCAACGCCACCGCCGGCGGCAACGCGTCGGCGGGCGGCGCGGCGACGGCAGGAGGCACCGGCGGCACTGCGGGTGGCAGCGCGACCGCGGGCGGCGCGGCGACGGCCGGAGGCACCGGCGGCACGGCGGGCGGCAGCGCGGCCGCGGGCGGCATGGGCACCGGCGGTGGCGCTGCGCCGCTGACAGCGGTTCGCTTCATCGCGATCGGCGACACGGGCGAGGGCAACCAGACGCAGATCGACATCGGCAACGCGATCGCTACGTGGTGCGCGAACGCGACGCACCCGTGCGACTTCGTCGTGATGCTGGGCGACAACATCTACGACACGGGCGTGAGCGGCCCGAACGACCCGCAGTGGGTCTCGAAGTTCGAGATGCCGTACGCGAACGTGAACCTCCCGTTCTGGGCGGTGCTCGGCAACCACGACTACGGAGGTCAGGGCACCGGCCTCGAGATGGCGCGCGGCGCGAACGAGGTCGCCTACGCGATGAAGCCGGGCCAGACGAAGTTCAAGATGCCCGCGAAGCACTACCACTTCACTTCCGGCCACGCCGAGTTCTTCGCGACGGACACGAACGAGGTCTACGTGAAGGGGCTGCCGATCGTCGGCCTGGGCTGGAGCGACACGGTTCAGCGAATGAACCTCCACTCGTGGATCGCGGCGTCGACGGCGACGTGGAAGATCTCGCTCGGCCATCACCCGTACCGGTCGAACGGCGAGCACGGCAACGCCGGCAACTACGAGGGCATCCCCACCGCGGGGAACAGCGTGAAAGACTTCTTCGAGGACGAGCTGTGCGGAAAGGTCGACGTCTCGCTGTCGGGGCATGATCACTCGATGCAGTGGATCACGCCGCAGTGCCAGGCGACCGAGCTCATCGTCTCGGGCGCCGGCGCCAAGGCCAGCAGCCTGCCGGCGCGCGACGGCAACTCGACGCACTTCCAGACGCTGACCCCCGGCTTCGTCTACATCACCCTCGTCGACCGCACGTTCACGGCGACGTTCGTCAACGCGGCCGGTACCCAGCTCTTCACGCGATCGTTCACGAAGTGAGTTTGCAAAGGGCCGGGTAGGGCTGTTATGGCCCCCCTTCCGCTATGAAGCCCGATATGCACCCCGTCTACCCGCCGTGCCGCATCACCTGCGCCTGCGGCAACGTCATCGAGACCCGCTCGACGCGAGGCTCGTTCCACATCGAAATCTGCTCGAACTGCCACCCGTTCTTCACGGGTAAGTACAAGCTCGTCGACACGCAGGGCCGCGTCGATCGGTTCCGCAAGAAGTACGGCGCGAAGACCGACACGAAGACGCCCCCCGCCAAGGCTTGAGCGGCCAAGGCTTGAGCGACAGGCCGTACATCGGAGGGCAGGCCGTCATCGAGGGCGTGATGATGCGCTCTCCGAAGAGCTTCGTGGTCGCGGTGCGTCGACCCGACGGCACGATCGCGATTCGCGAGCAGCCGTGGGAGACCCTGCTCGGCGGCCTCAAGTTTCTGCGCTGGCCGTTCTTTCGCGGCGCGATCACGCTGATCGAGTCGCTGCACAACGGCTACTCGGCGCTGAACTTCTCGGCTGAGCACGGCATGCCGCCCGAGGAGGCCGAGAAGGCCAGGGCTGGCGGCGGCGGGCAGGGCTTCGTGATGACGCTGGCCACCGTGTTCGCGGTCGGCCTGTTCATCGCGGTGCCGCACCTCTTGACCTGGCTCGTCGGGCGCTTCGTCGGCCCCGCGATGGACACGAACGGCCCCTGGTTTCACCTGGTCGACGGCATCATCCGCATCGGCGTGCTGGTCGGGTACATGGCCGCGCTCTCGACGACGAAAGACGCGAAGCGGCTGTTCCAGTACCACGGGGCAGAGCACAAGGCGATCTGGGCCTACGAGAGCGGCAAGCCCCTGACGGTCGAGAACGCGAAGGCGTTCACGACGCAGCACCCGCGCTGCGGCACGAGCTTTCTGTTCATCGTCGTGTTCGTGGCGGTGTTGGTGCACATCGCGCTCATCCCCCTCGTGCCGCGCATGCACGCGAACGACCTCATCAACAACCTGCTCCTGGTGCTCGTGAAGGTGCCGATGGCGCTGCCCATCGCGGGCATCGCGTACGAGCTGCAGCGGCTGTCGGCGAAAGACGCGTGCCCGTCGTGGATCAAGCTGCTCGTGAAGCCCGGCATCTGGCTGCAGGGCATCACGACGAAAGAGCCGACCGACGACCAGCTCGAGATCGCGCTGTTGTCGCTCGAGCGGGCGCTGGCGCGCGAGCAGGGCGCTCCGAAGGCGCAAGAGGGCGTGACGATCTACCCGAGCTTCGAGCTCGCGAAGGCGGCCTGAGCTTCTTTGCGCGCCTCTTCGGCGCGGTGAGCGCGGTCGTTTTTTTGCGCTGCGATCCGACTGCTTCTACCGTGTAGCGAGCTGAAGCGACGCCGACGCCGACAGGCCGACGCAACCGTTTCGGCGACCGACAACATCGCTGTGACGGAAAGGCACCCCCCGTGTCCATCGCACTCGCTCGCGTTGCGAGCGACGACTCTCTTGCGTCTTGCGTCCACTCCCGTGGCAAAGACTTCGTGCTGTATCGCGGCGACTGTCTCGACGTGCTCTCGAAGTTCGACGACCACACGTTCGACCTGGTCTTCGCCGACCCGCCGTACTTCCTCTCGAACGGCGGCTTCACGTGCCAGAGCGGCAAGCGGGCGCCGGTGAAGAAGGGCGGGTGGGACGAGAGCCACGGCGTCGAGCAGGATCACGACTTCACGGCCGAGTGGCTGAAGGCGGTGAAGCGGGTGCTCAAGCCGAGCGGCACGCTCTGGGTGAGCGGCACGCAGCACGTGATCTTCCACGTGGGCTTCGCCATGCAGTCGCTCGGCTACAAGCTCTTGAACACGGTGACGTGGTTCAAGCCGAACGCGAGCCCGAACCTCTCGTGCCGCTACTTCACGCACTCGAGCGAGATCATCGTGTGGGCGTCGCCGGGCGGGAAGGGCAAGCTCCAGCACACGTTCAACTACCAGGCGATGAAGGCGGCCAACGGCGGCAAGCAGATGCGCGACGTGTGGACGCTGCTGACCCCGCGCAACGCCGAGAAGGAGCACGGGCGCCACCCGACGCAGAAGCCGCTGGCGCTGCTCGATCGCATCGTCGAGGCGAGCTCGAACGAAGACCAGGTGGTGCTCGACCCGTTCTGCGGCAGCGGCACGACCGGAGTGTCGGCGGTCTCGAAGGGCCGCCGCTTCGTGGGCATCGAGATGGACCCGCAGTACCTCGAGCTGTCGCGCCGCCGCATCGAGGGCGCCGCGCGGCCCTGAGCGTCGGGCCCCTGCGTCTTCACCGGCCCGGCGCCGGGTGTATGCTGCGCGCCGCGTGTCGCTCGAGATCGAAGCGCGATTCAGCTCGGCCGACGGTGAGCTCATGCTCATCGCGTGGTTCGAGGGCGACAGCGTCGCGCGGCTCGTGATGACCTCGCCGGCAGGCACCCGCGAAGAGGTGCAGATCAACAGCATCGAGGCCTCGCTCGGCGACGACGTCAAGCAGGTCTTGGGCGAGAGCTTCGCGCCCGGCGAAGGCAAGGGCGCGGTCACGGCGCGGCTGCAGCTGGCGACCGAGCGCTCGAGGGTCGGGCGAGCCGTGAAGCTGGGCAACAAGAGCAGCAAGGCCGACCGGCTCTGCGCGAAGCTGGTGAAGATGGCAGAGCTGCTCTCGAAAGACGCCGCGATCCAGAAGCAGCTGGGCGCGCTCAAGCAGCAGCTGCGAGCCTGAGCGCGACAGCCCGGAAGTGCGTGCCGGGATCAGCCGTCGAGGCGCGCCGCAGCCAGCCGCGATGGTCGGCGGCCCGACCCGGCACGAACCTCCCGGCTGTCGTACCCGCCCGTGCGCTGACCGGGCGCAGTCGCGGCACCGAGACGAGCGAGACCGAAGCGAGACGGCGCACCGAAGAGTGAGGCGGGCCCCGAACCCCGTCGAGCACCGCGAGCGACGCGGCTGCGCGTCGCAGCGAGAGGCTCGTTCGTCGCGGGAGTCACGACGCGCTCCCTGGCCGTCGCGGTCGCCGTCAGCCCTCGCGCTTGGCGGGCTTGATGATGGGCACTTCGCCGGTCGTGCGGCGGCGCTGCGCATGCGGCCCGCGCTCGCGGCCAGGGTGCATCTCCATGCCCTGGGCGAAGGCGGTGCAGCGGTTACGGCCTCCGCGCTTGCTGGCGTAGAGCGCGGCGTCGGCGCAGTCGACGAGGCGCACCTGGTCGGTCGCGTCGACGGGCAGGTTCGCGATGCCGACCGAGATCGTCACCTTGCCGCCGGGCTGAACCTCGCGGTGCGGAATCGGAGCCTCCTCGATCGCCCGGCGCAGCTTCTCGGCCACCTCGAGCGCCTCGGCGCGGGTGACCTGCGGCAGCACGACGACGAACTCCTCGCCGCCGTAGCGGGCGAGGGTGTCGACCCTGCGCACCATGCGCCGCATCGACGAGCACACCTCGCGCAGCACCTCGTCGCCCGCCGAGTGCCCGGCGGCGTCGTTCAGCTTCTTGAAGTAGTCGATGTCGACCATCAAGATCGACAGCTGGGTGCCGAAGCGGTTCGCGCGGTTGATCTCGGCCTCGAGCGTCGTGAACAGGTGCCGGCGGTTCGGCACGCCGGTGAGCGGGTCGGTGATCGACAGCTCGACGGTCTGCTCGTGCAGCCGCGCGTTCTGCACGGCCATCGCGGCCTGGTCGGCGACGGCGGTGCACAGCTCGATCTCTTCGGCCGAGATGCCGGCCTTCTCGGGGCGCTCGAAGTTCAGCACGCCGAGCAGGCTGCCGCGGATCAGCATGGGCACGCTGAGCAGACAGCCGCGGCCGCGAGCGCCGGCGCCCCCGCGCACGCGGAAGGTCGCGTCGGTCTCGAGGTCGGGCACGTAGACCGACTTGCGCGTCTGGGCGACGCGGCCGCAGATGCCCTCGCCGACCGCGAACGTGAGCCCCTCGCTGCCCGCGTTCGAGGGAATCGCGGCGACCACCTCGAGATCGCCGCCGGGGTTCATGAACATGATCGAGAACTTCGGCACCGACAGCCGTGCGGGCACGATCTGCGTGATGCCCTGCAGCACCTCGCGCAGGTTCAGCGTCGAGTTCAGCGTGCGCGAGACGTCGTAGAGAATGCCGAGCTCCTGCAGGCGGCTCGACAGCTGCGTGTTCGTCTTCTCGAGCTCACCCTTCAGCTCGAGCTCGACGCGCGCCTGGTCGAGGTCGCGCTGCTGGTCGATCTCGCTCGCGCGCAGGCTCGTGATCTTGGCGACCATGCGGTTGAACGACGCCGACAACCGCCCGATCTCGTCGTCGCCCACCACCGGCGATCTCGCGAGGAAGTCGCCTTCTTCCGCGCGCTGCATCGCCGCGGTCAGCCGCGCGAGCGGGCGGGTCAAGAAGGTGCGCAGCGCGAGGCTGACGCCGATCGCGAGCAGCACGCAGAAGATCCACAGGCCGCCGAGGCCGCGCAAGAAGACGAGGGCGACCTCCTGGCGCAGCGAGGGCTCGTCGACGGTCAGCTGCAGCACGCCGACCCGCATCGTGGCGCCGGCATGACACCCGGCGCACTGCACGCCGCCCAGCGGGTACACGACCTCGCCGCGGCCGGCCTCGCCGAAGAAGGGCAGGGGCCACTTCGGCTCGTCGAAGTTGACCGTGCCCGGGCCGAACGCCAGCAGGCGCGGCGCGTCGGCGAGCGGCTTGTCTTCTTCTTCGACCGCGCGCGACCACCGCACGACCCCGTTGCGGTCGATGATGCGCAGGGCCGCCACGTGCTTGAGCACCACCGGGTTGTTGCGCACCGCCCACGTCGCCGCCCGGTGCGCCTCTCGAGCGCCGCCCTCGCGCTCGGCTGCGAGCGAGAACGTGGTCGCGAGGAAGTCGGCCTGACCCACGACCTGCTCGCGCGTCGCCTCGCGCACGGCGTGATCGGCGCGCCGCCACAGCACGCCGACGCCGACGATCGAGACGGCCAGCGCGGGGACCGCGAGGCTCCAGAGGAGTTTTTTGCCGACGGATTTCAGGGAGAAGAGAGCTCCGGCCCCACCTTGGACGAGCGGCGCGCAGTGTCTGTGCCAGAGGGGCCCCTGTCAAACACGGCGTGTGTCATGATGTGTGCGTGATCACGTCGAAATTGCTGACGGCAGTCCACGGCTTTCCGACACGCGACGAGGTGCTCGAGCGCAAGCTCGTGACGGTTCACCAGGTGCACGGCAACCGGGTGGTCGAGGCGGCCGAAGCGCCGGCCGAGGCCGACGCGGTGTGGACGGCGAGGCCCGGCGTCGCGCTCGGGGTGAAGACGGCCGACTGCGTGCCGCTCCTGCTCGAGGACCCGGTGGGCAGGCGGGTGGCGGCGGTGCACTCGGGGTGGCGGGGCACGTGGGCCGAGATCGCTCCGCTCGCGGTGGCGGCGCTCGGCGGTCAGCCTCGAGAGCTGCGCGCGGCGATCGGGCCGTGCATCCGCGTGTGCTGCTACGTGGTGAGCGACGAGCTCGCCGAGCAGTTCAGCTCGCGCTACGGCGCTCCGGTGGTGCAGCGGCGCGACGGCAAGCCGCACCTCGACCTCGCGAAGACGGTGCGGCTGCAGCTGCAGCGCGCCGGAGTGAGCCACATCGACGACGTCGGGGATCTGTGCACGTCGTGCGATCGGCGCTTCCACTCGTTTCGCCGCGAGAAGGGAGCGCCCGGCCGGCAGGTCTCGTTCATCGCCAGCGAGTGGCCCGGCCCACGTGGTGGCGCTGCCACAAGCCTGTAGCGTACACGCGCACCGCCTGGCGAAATCTTGACCCTGTTCTCTGCGGGTCCCTACACTTCGGTGTCATCCGGTACGTGTGCATCACCCTGGCTTCGTGCGCGCTCGGCGCGTGCGCGACGTCTTCGGCCGCGAACGCAGAGCTGCTCGAGCTCAAGGCCGCGGTGCGTGCGCTGCGCGAAGACAACGCGAGGCTCGAGCAGAAGATCAACAAGCTCGAGCAGCAGCGCGTGATCGCGTCGGTGACCCCGACGGCGGCGGCACCCGCGCCTGCGCAGGTCGTCGCGCCGGCGCCGGCCGCCGAGCCGAAGGCGTCGGCCGACGTGCCCGCGCTGACCGTCGTGAAGCTGAAGCCCAAGCGCGAGGCGGCTCCGAAGCTGCGCACCGAGGTCGAGGTGCTCGAGCCGAGCCCCGAGGTGCTTGCGGCGATGAAGAAGATCGAGGCCGAGCAGCGCGGCGAGCCGTCGGAGCCCGAGGAGCTCGACCCTGCGCAGGGCGACGAGATCTTCCAGAAGGGGCTCGACGCGCTGAAGACCGGCAACGTGAGCGGCGCGATCGATCAGCTGCAGAAGTTCGCGAGCGCGGCGCCGCGGCACGCGAAGGCCGACAACGCGCTGTACTTCAGCGGCGTCGGCATGATGGGGCTCAACAACTTCGAAGACGCCGCGCGCACGTTTGAAGAGGTGGCGTCGCGGTACCCGGCTGGCGACGCCGTGCAGGACTCGATGCTGAAGCTCGCCGAGTGCCGCATGAAGCTGAACAGGCCGAGAGAGGCGCGCGCGGTCTACGAGAAGATCGTCTCCCGTTTTCCAGGAACCGTGGCGGCCAGCCAGGCACAAGGCCGTCTGACTCAGTTGAGGTGAACACATGCGTTACGTGATCTTCGCGCTGCTCGTCGTCTCTGGTTTCGCCTTCGCTCAAGGGAAGGGCAAAGGGGGCGGCACCGACCGAAAGGCGGTGCAGCTCGACGAGGGCGGCGACAGCGAGGGCGGTGAAGAAGAAGACACGGGCGGCGGCCCGCCCGAGGGCTCGATGACGGTCGCGCCCGGCGCCGAGAAGGCAGGCCCTGGCACGCAGCACACGGTCGAGAAGGGCGACACGCTGTGGGATCTGTCGCAGAAGTACCTCGGCAGCCCGTGGTACTGGCCGAAGGTCTGGTCGTACAACCCCGAGATCGCGAACCCCCACTGGATCTACCCGGGCAACGTCGTGCGCTTCTTCGGCACGGGTGAAGAGACCCCGACGCAGGTCGAGCTCGGCAGCGCCCCCGAGGTGAGCCCGTCTGACCGCATCGACGAAGACACGGTGCAGGTCGCGGGCAAGATCGGCTACGTGCCGCCCGGCACGCTCATCTACCGGGTCGCGGGCTTCGTCACGAAGAAAGAGATCGAAGAGGCGGGCCGCATCTCGGGCTCGTTCACCCAGGCCGACTACCTGTCGTCGAACACGACCTGCTACCTGAAGTTCAAGAACCCGGGCACGGTGAAGATCGGCGACAAGGTCGTCATCTTCCGGCCGGCCGAAGAGATCAGCAACCCGCGCACGGGCGACGACGTCGGCTACCTCACGCAGCTCACCGGCATCGCGCGCATCACGCGCACCGACGGCCCGATGGTGACCGCGCTCATCACCGACTCGTACGACTCGATCGAGCGCGGCAACCTCGTCGCGCCCTACAGCGAGGCGCTCGCGAAGCGGGTGGCTCCGAAGCCGAACGACAAGAAGCTCGACGCGACGCTCGTCGCCCAGCTCGGCATCGGCACGTACACGACGGTGATCATCGACAAGGGCAGCGATCAGGGCGTGCAGCCCGGCAACGTCTTCACGATCTTGCGGCAGCAAGACGGCATTCAGCACGAGGTGATGAACAACCCGTCCTTCCGCGACGAAGACTACCCGGAAGAAGAGATCGGGCACTGCATCGCGTGGGAAGTGAAGACGACCGCGACGAGCTGCCTCGTGGTGAACGCCCTGCGCGAGCTGGCTCCGGGCGACATGGTGCAGATGCGCGTCGGCGGAGCGAACGCCCCGCGCGCGTCTCGCTGAGCCAGAACGGGCGCTGTCGCACAGCGTAGGGATTTTCCCTCCGGCGACGAGCACGGCGCACGGCGTTACACTGACTTTTCGCGTGGCCACCCTCGAGCTGCTTCAAAAAGTCGCCGAAGGTTCGGCGGCTGAGGCATTTCTCGCCCGCACCGAGAAAGACACGGTGCTGGTCGAGGTCTCGAGGCCCGGGCTGTCTGACGACATGGAGCTGTACGGCCGCTTCCTCGATGAGGCGCGCGAGCGGCAGAAGCTCGTGCACCCGCACCTCGTGCAGCTGAAAGAAGCCGGCTGCCGGCAAGACGGCCGGCTCTTCGCCGTCTCTGAATCGCTCTCGGGGCTGCACCTCGGCTCGCTGGGGGTGATCGCTCCCGAGCAGGCGCTCGACTTCCTCGTGCCCCTCTGCGAGGCGCTGAGCTACCTGCACGCGCGCGGCGTGATGCACGGGCACCTCAAGCCGTCGCACGTCTTCTTGTCGGGGCCGATCGAGCAGCCGGTGCCGAAGCTGCTCGACATGGGGCTGTTGCTGTTCCGCTCGACGAAGTCGCTGAAGACGTCGTCGAAGCTGGTGCTGGTGCCGCCCGAGTACCTGTCGCCCGATCGCATTCTCGGGCAGCGGGCGACGCCGCGCTCCGACGTGTACGGGCTCGGCGTGCTCGCGTTCGAGATGCTGACGGGGCGGCCGCCGTTCAAGGGCGTCGACGCCGAAGAGACGCGGCGGCTGCAGATGACGGCGCCCGTGCCGCGGCTGCCCGACGGGGCGGCGTGGCTGCAGCCGTGGCTGAACCGGTGTCTGCAGAAAGACATCGACGCGCGCTACACCACGATGGACCAGGCGCGCGATGCGCTGCTCGAAGCGAACATGGGGCGGCTGGCTGTGCGCGACGGCATGGGCACGGTCAGCATGCGCCCGGTCGACGAGCCGCCGGTCGTTCGCGGCAGGCTCGAGGCCGAAGCGAAGAACCTGGGCCCCTACGAGCTCAAAGAGATGCTCGGCGAAGGCGGCATGGGCCAGGTCTGGCTCGCGGAGCACACGAAGCTGCAGCGCAAGGTGGCGATCAAGCTCCTCAAGCCCGAGCTCGTGCGCGTCGAGGCGCAGGTGCAGCGGTTCTTCGACGAAGCGCGCGCGGTGAACAAGGTGAACCACCCGCACATCGTCGAGATCACCGACTTCGTCGAAGAGCGCGAGATGGGGCGGGTGTGGTGCGTGATGGAGTACCTGAGGGGCTCGACCCTGAAGGTCGTGGGCCGCGACGAGACGATGACGATCGCGCGATCGGTGAAGATCGTGCGGCAGGTCTGCGACGCGCTCGACGCCGCGCACCAGGTCGGCGTCGTTCACCGCGACATCAAGCCCGACAACATCTTCCTGGTCGACGGGAAGGGCGAAGGCGACTTCGTGAAGGTGCTCGACTTCGGCGTGGCGAAGCTGCGCGAAGAGGGCATGAGCGGGCACACCGATGCGGGTGAGATCGTCGGCACCCCCGCGTACATGTCTCCCGAGCAGGCGCTCGGCCAGGAGGTCGACGCCCGGTCTGATCTCTACTCGCTCGCGACGCTGCTCTACGTGCTCCTGGCCGGTCGCTTCCCGTTCGACGGCGTGACCGCGGGGCAGCTGGTCGCGAACATCGTGTCGAAGCGGCCGCTGCCGCTGCCGAAGATGTCGCGCTCGGGCGAGGGCGTCACCGAAGAGCTCGAGGGCGTGCTGATGCGGTGCCTCGAGAAGGACCCCGAGCGCCGCTACGCGACGATGCGGGCCCTGTCGGAGGCGCTGCTGCCGTTCGAGGTCACGCAGAAGATCGCGACGGTCGACGACGCCGACCTGATTCACATCGAAGACACCGGCGAGACCCCCGTGGTCTCGAAGGAGCCGATCGAGCTCGAGCTCGACGAGCCGGCTCCGCGGCGCGGCAAGGCGGTGTTCTTCGGCCTCGCGGCGGTGGCGCTCGCCTCGGTCGCGCTCGCCGGGCGCATGATCTGGCCCGACGCCATGGGCGGAGGCGACGGGGCGCAGGCGGCGTCAGCCATGAGGTTCGTCGAGGTGCAGGGTGGGCCGGCCGAGGTGATGAAGCCCCGGGTCGACGGGGTCCGCGGGAGCGCCGTGCGGGAAGGCGCCGCGAGGGTGGTGCGGGCAAACGTGCCGGCCCCGGTCGCGGCGCCGGTCGTGAAGAAGTCGGCGGCGAAGAAGAAATCGCGTCGCTGAGGAGCTCGGCGGCGGGGCGGGGCTCGTTCGGGTCCCCGCCTTGACTCAACCGGCCGCCCTCTGCGATGTGCCCCGCCACAAATGACGACTTCCATCGAGCAGGTGAGGGGCAGCGCCAGCAACGGTGCAGTGCAGGTGGGGCAGATGTTCCAGGGCGGCGTTCGCGCCGACCAGGTTCAGTCGACCGTCAACGACTACGAAGCCAAGTTCGAGAAGTCTGGCGACGAGCGCCGCGCCGCCGCCGTCGAGGTCGCCCGCGACTACTACCAGCTCGTCACCGACTTCTTCGAGTACGGCTGGGGCCAGTCGTTTCACTTCGCTCCGCTCAAGCACACCGAGAACTTCAAAGAGTCGATTCGCCTTCACGAGCAGAAGCTCGCGCTGCGCCTCGGCCTCAAGCCCGGGCTGCGCGTGCTCGACGCCGGCTGCGGCGTCGGCGGGCCCATGCGCGCCATCGCGTCGATCTCGGGCGCCAAGATCACCGGCGTCACCATCTCGCCCTACCAGATTCAGCGCATCCGCAAGCTGAACGAGAGCGCCGGCCTCTCGCACCTGTGCGAGGGCGTCGAGGCCGACTTCAACAAGCTGCCGATGGCCGACAACACCTTCGACGCGGCCTACGAGATCGAGGCGTGCTGCCACGCCGCCGACCGCCGCGGCCCCTTCCGCGAGATCTTCCGCACCCTGAAGCCGGGCGCCCTGTTCGCCGGCTACGACTGGGTCATGACCGAGCGCTACATCCCCGGCGACTCGGAGCACGAGCGCGTCAAGCTCGGCGTCGAGAAGGGCAACGGGCTGCCTCCGATGGTGACGTACGGCGAGCTCGACGCGGCCCTCAAGGACTCGGGCTTCGAGATCCTCGAGACGCGCGACATGCGCCACGACGGCGACGCCGACCTGCCCTGGTACACGCCGCTCGACTCGGGCGTCTCGCTCAACGGGTTCCGCAACAGCCGCGCGGGCGCCTTCGCGACCCACCAGCTCGTGCGGGTGCTCGAGAAGGCCCGCATCGCGCCGAAGGGCACGCTCCAGATGCACGGCGTGCTGCGCCTCGCCCAGACCGCGCTCGTCGAGGCCGGCAAGCTCGACATCTTCACCCCGATGTACAGCTGGGTCGCCCGCAAGCCGAAGTGATGTCAGAGGGGCGCGGTATGTCTTCCGTGTGGAAGACAAGCGCGCCATCGCTGGCCTCTGGAGCGTCTCTGGCATCGGGCCGCTCGGCCTCGACTACCTCACGAGCAGGGTCGCGCTCGCCGAGGTGGTCGACCACCTCATCGGCGAGTGGCTCATGCCCGACATGGTCCCGACGTATGCCTACGAGCGCATCCCGCGCAGCATGACGCTCGGGCAGCTCGGCGATCAGGTCTTCGAGCGCGCCGAACGGGCGAAGATGAAGCTCGCCTGGCTCGGCGAGCCCGAGTACCCGGCCCGGCTCGCCCAGATCCGCGACGCGCCTCCGCTGCTCTTCTACTGGGGGCCGGGCACCGACGCGGCGCCCCGCCGGCGCGTCGCCGTCGTCGGCTGCCGTCACCCCGACTCGCGGCCGCTCGACAACTACAAGCGCATCATTCGCGAGGTGGCCCGCCTCGGCGTCGGCGTCGTCTCGGGCGCCGCCCGAGGCATCGATACGATCGCCCACACCGAGGCGGCCGATGTGTACGGCGAGACGTGGGCGTTCGTCGGCTCGGCGCTCGACGAGCTCGACCATCACCAGCGCGAGCTGTGGGCGTGCCTGAAGGACAGGGGCGCCACGGTCTGGTCCGAGCTGCCGCCGGGCGTCCGCGCCGAGCGAAAGACGTTTCCCCGCCGCAACCGGCTCATCTCGGGCGCCTCCGACGCCGTCTGCGTGCTCCGCGGGCGCATCAAGTCGGGCGCCCGCTACACCGCGAACTACGCCCGCGAACAGAACCGCATCGTGCTGGCTCCCCCGGGTGAGCTCGAGAACCCGTTCGCCGCGCTCACCGTCGACCTGCTCCACAGAGGCGCGCGGCTGTTGCGCGACGTCGACGACATCCTCGTGGCGGTCGGCGCGAGCCGCAAGGTGTCCGAGCGGCCTCCGCCGATGCACCAGGCGCAGGCGCGCATCGACCCGCGCACGCTCCCGGCTGACCAGCAGACGGTGCTCGCCGCGATCGAGCGCAGGGTCGACTCGTTCGACGATCTGTCGCTCGAGCTCGGCATGCCCACAGGCCAGCTCGTCGCCGCGGTGCTCGGGCTGTCGATGCAAGGGCTCATCACCGAGCACCCGGGCCGCCGCTTCGAGAAGGTCTAGCTGCGCGGTCGTCCAGAGGTTTGTTGACGTGCCACACCGCACCCACTAAAAGTTCCCGCTGTCTTTTTGCCGATCTCGCCTCCTCGAAGGGGGCACCGGGTAGGAATCGAAAGGGAACGCATGGTGCACCACATCCTCGACGTGGTGTTGAACGCCGAACCAGCCAAAGGCGGAGGAGGGGGCTTCGTAGAAGGAGTCGTCAGCTTCTTCAAAGAAGGCGGCCCCTTCATGTTCGTGAACATCTTCTGGCTGGCGTGCGCCATCGCCGTCATCATCGAGCGCATCGTGACGCTGATGTTCAGGTACAACCTGAACGCTCCGCCGTTCATGGAGCAGATCACGAAGCTCGTGCTCACGGGCAACCCCGATCGCGCGGTGAAGCTCTGCGGCGCGGCTCCGAACGCCCCGCTCGCCAAGGTGATTCGCTCGGGCCTCACGCGCGCCAACCGCGGCGAGCTCGAGGTGGCGAAGGCGGTCGAAGAGTCGGTGCTCGAGAACACGCCGCACATCTCGGCCCGCATTCCGTGGCTGTGGTCGCTCGCGAACATCGCGACGCTCATGGGCCTCATCGGCACCATCGTCGGCCTCATCGGTACCTTCAAGTCGCTCGGCAACGTGCCTGCAGATCAGAAGCAGGCGCTGCTCTCGAAGGGCATCTCGGAAGCGATGAACAACACGGCGTTCGGCCTCGGCATCGCCGTGACGTGCATCATCTTCCACCTGTTCCTCACGGCGTACGCGAAGCGCATGATCGAGACCGTCGAGCTCAACGCGATGAAGCTCGAGAACCTGCTGTCGCGGCGCCAGGCTGGTGAGACGTCGGCGATGGACTACGAGAAGGCAGGGTAGGGAACTTTCGCAGCCGGTCGTTGTCGGCACCTGACAGATGGCGTTCTACTTCTCCAAACGGAAGATCCGGCCGAAAGAGGAAGAAGAGACGGGCGAGCTCAACATCGTCCCGTACCTCGACATCCTCATGAACCTGATCATCTTCATGCTCCTGTCGATGACGGGCCTGGCGACGTTTGGCATCTTGAACGTGAACGCGCCGAACTACGGCGGAGGCGCCGGCGCGAGCGATACACCGCAGAAGCCGCCGCTGCTGCTCAACGTCGCGATCGGCAAGAAGGGCTTCTACATCGCGGCGACGGGCGGCGTGCTCGGCGGCGGTGCCGAAGAGGCCGCCAACGCGGTGCCCTCGGGTGACCGGCCGCCTGCGATCGCGCGCCTGCCCGACGGCACGCTCGACTTCGCGGCGCTCACGAACAAGATGAAAGAGATCAAGACCGCGTTTCCCGAAGAGACGAAGGTCATTCTCGCCGCCGAGTCCGACACCCGGTACGAAGAGCTGGTCGGCACGATGGACGCGACCCGCGAGACTCCGAACGATCACAAGCTGCTCTTCCCCGACGTGACGCTGGCGGTGTACTGAGCATGGCCACCGCGAAGCCCGCCAACGCCGTCGAGATCGACGAAGACGACCGCCAGCGGATGCGGTACCGCAAGGCGCTCGCGCGCAAGCGCCGTCACGAGCGCGGCGCCGAGGGCGAGATCAAAGAGCTCAACATCACCGCGATGATGGACATGATGACCATCATCCTCGTGTTCCTCATCAAGTCGTACGCGTCGTCGGCCGTCACGATGACGTCGTCCGAAGACTTGAAGCCGCCGATCTCGACGACGCGCCTGACTCCGAAAGACACGGTCGCGGTCACGATCACGCCGAAGCACGTGCTCGTCGGCGACAAACCGAAGGTCGAGCTCGAGAACGGTCAGCTGCGCCCCAGCGATCTCGCCGGCCGCCTCGTCGTGCCGCTCGACCAGGCGCTCAAGAAAGAAGTCGAGAAGCTGAAGACGATCGAAGAGCGCGGCGGCAACCCGTTCAGCCGCGAGCTCACCGTCATCGGCGACAAGCGCATTCAGTACGATCTGCTCATGTCGGTGCTCTACACGGCCGGGCAGAACGAGCTCGAGAACTACCGGTTCATCGTCATTCAGAAGGAGTGAGCCGCAGGCCCTCGCCGGCCTGGGTCACCTCGAGCCTCGAGCCCCCGAAGGCGATGCGGTCGCCGCTCTGGTAGCGCCTGCCGAGCGCGAGCTCGTGCGCCGTGCGCGTCACCGCTTCTTCGACCCAGGCGCCGGTGACGGGCGCGCTGAGCTCGGGCCGGCCGAACTTCGCGAGCCCCGTGGTGACGAGCTCGCCCTCGTCGATGTGAACGCGCACCTCGCGCTCGAGCTCGAGGGGCTGTGCGGGCCACTTCCCTGCGCGCAGCCGCGCGGCCGGCCACATGCGCATGCCGACCTGGTCGAAGGCGAGGAAGCCGCCCTCGTCCGCCAAACAGCGCACCGTGGCCCAGCAGAACTGCAGGTAGCCGAGGTCGGGCGGGTCGTCGGCCTGGCAGTCGACCGAGGTGCACCACATCGCGCGGTCGAGCAGGTCGAGCACCTCGCCCGGCAACCCGTCGACCGCGGCCACCGCGCGCGCGTGCTCGGCAAAGCCGGCGAAGAAGGCCGGGTTCCACGCGCGAGGGCGCGCTTCGATGGCGACCCCGTCGAGCCACACGTCGTAGGGGCACAGGTCGGTGTGCTCGGTCGGGCCCGGGCCCTCGAGCGCGAGCTTCGTGGCCGAGAACACGAAGAAGCGGACCACGGCCGCGCCGCCACCGGGCACGAACAGCGGGCGCTGCCAGACGGGGGCGCGGAACGGCACGGGAACAGACTCCTGGCTGGGGTGTCGGAAGACCGTATGGCTCTAGACGACGCTCCCGAGGAGCTCAACCTCACCCCGTACCTCGACGTGCTCATGAACCTCATCGTGTTCGTGCTCGTCTCGGGCGCGGGGCTGGTCACGTGGGGCGCGCTGCCGGCGTCGACGGCCGGGGGCCGTGCCGATCACGAGCAGCCCGCCGCGGTGCCGCACGTTCACGTCTCGCGGGCCGCCACGACGCTCGACGGCAGTGCGCTCACGCTCGACGAGCTGCCTTCGAGGCTCGCTCGGCTCGGCGGCCGGAAGCTCGTGCTCGAGGCCGAGCCCGACGTCACGCTGGAGCAGCTCGTCGCGACGATGGACGCGGCCCGCAAAGCTCACTTTGACGAGGTGACGCTGGCGGACTAAGGCCGCAGCAGCTTCGAGCATGACCGACGTCACCGTCATCGGCGCAGGCCTCGCGGGCAGCGAATGCGCGCACCAGCTCGCCCGACTGGGGCACCGCGTGCGCCTGTGCGAGCAGAAGCCGCAGGTGCGCTCGCCCGCGCACAAGCTCGACGGCCCCGCCGAGCTCGTCTGCAGCAACTCGCTGCGCTCGGACAACGTCGAGAGCGCCATCGGCCTCTTGCACGCCGAGCTCCGCCGCGTCGGGTCGGTGATCTTGAGCTGCGCCGACGCCTGCCGCGTACCCGCCGGAGACGCCCTCGCCGTCGACCGCGTCGAGTTCTCGAAGGCCGTGCAGTCGAGGCTTCAGCCGCTCGTCGAGTGGGTGCCGGGCGAGGTGAGCGCCCTGCCCGAGGGGCTCACGGTCGTCGCGACCGGCCCGCTGACCAGCGAGGCGCTCACCGGGCAGCTCGCGAAGCACGTCGGCGAGAAGCTGTATTTCTACGACGCGATCGCGCCGATCGTGGCGGCCGACTCCATCGACCCGACGAAGTGCTTCGCCGCGAGCCGGTACGGCAAGGGCGGCGGCGACGACTACCTGAACCTGCCGCTGTCGAAGAGCGAGTACGAGGCCTTCGTCGCCGAGCTCGTGAAAGGCCAGAAGCTCGTGCCGCACGCCTTCGAAGAGCCGAAGTACTTCGAGGGGTGCCTGCCCATCGAGGTGATGGCCGAGCGGGGCCCTCAGACGCTCGCCTACGGGCCGATGAAGCCGGTGGGCCTCGGCACCGACGCCCACGCCGTCGTTCAGCTGCGGAAAGAAGACAAGGGCGGCACGGCGTACAACCTCGTCGGCTTTCAGACCCGGCTGACGTGGGGCGAGCAGAAGCGCATCTTCGGCATGATCCCGGGCCTCGAGAAGGCCGAGTGGGTTCGCATGGGCCAGATTCACCGCAACACGTTCATCGACGCGCCGCGGCTGCTCGCGCCCGATCTGTCGCTCAAGGTCGAGCCGCGCCTGTTCTTCGCGGGGCAGATCACCGGCGTCGAGGGCTACGTCGAGTCTGCGGCCTGCGGCTTCCTCACGGCGCTGGCGGTGCACGCGCGGCTGACGGGCGGCACGTTCGCTCCGCCGCCGGGCACGACGGCGATGGGGGCGCTGTACCGACACGTCACCGGCGAGGCGCACCCCGAGGGCTACACGTACCAGCCCACGAACGTGGTGTTCGCGCTGTTCCCTCCGGTCGAGGGGCGGCACAAGAAGTCCGAGCGGCGCACGCTGTACTCGAAGCGGGCCGTGCGCGACTTCGAGGCGTGGGCGTCGGGCGTGCAGGGGCTCGCCGCGTGACGCGCCTGGGCCGACTGCTCCTGCTCGCGCTCGTCGTCGTGAGCGCCTTCGCGTGCGGCAAGAAGAAGCCGGCCGGCGCCGTCATCGGCGGCATCGGCGTGCGCATCGCGGGCGGCCTGTCGACCGACCTGCGGGTCTCGCCCGACAACCAGATCGCGGCCTACCTGAAGGAGGCCCAGAAGCCGCGGCTCGAGGGCGTGCCTCCGACGATGCGGGTCGGCGAGCTGTGGGTGGTGCCGACGGCGGGCGGCGAGCCGAGGAAGCTGGGCAACGGCGTCTCGAACTTCCCCGGCGGCTACCTGTTCACGCCCGACTCGAAGTGGGTGCTGGAGCTCGTCGGGTTCAACGCGTCGGCGCAGGCGGGCGAGCTCGATCTGGCGCCGGTCGACGGCAGCGCCGACGCGCAGAAGCTGGGCTCGCGCGTGACGTACATGGTGCCGAGCCCCGACTCGAAGCACGTCGCGTTCGTCGACGAAGGCATCTTGAAGCTGGGGCCGCTGCCGGCGGGGCCGTTTCGCGACGTGAACGGCGAGGTCTCGAACGCCGAGTTCTCACCCGACTCGGCGGTGCTCTTCTTCAAGCGGAAGCAGTCGGCGGGGGGCAGCCTGCTCGCGGTGAAGACGACCGACCCGAAGGACACGCCGAAGAAGCTCGCGGACCTCGTCGGCGACTACCGCATGTCCGGCGACGGCAAGCGCATCGCGTACGCGTCGAAGTCGAACCCGTCGGATCGCGGCTTTCGGCTCTACGTCGCCGACACGGCGTCGCTCAAAGACCGCCAGGTCGGCCAGAACGTCTTCAAGTTCGAGTTCAGCGCCGACTCGAAGTGGCTCGCGCGGCTCGAGGGCAGCTCTCCCGAGGCGGGCGGCGACTTCTTCGTGACGCCGGCCGACGGCTCGGGGCCGGGCAAGAACTTCGGCGCCAACGTTCGCGACTTCGCGTTCTCGCCCGACCGCAAGCTCATCGCGTGGCGGCAGAACTACGTGCCGGAGCACGCCGAGGGCTACGGCGACGTGCTGATGGCCGAGCTCCCCGACGGGGCGCCGCGCATGGTGGGGCGGCGGGCGCGGAGCTTCGAGTGGTCCCCCGACTCGAAGGCCATCGCGTTCGCGTTCGACGTGGTGAAGCCGATTCGCTCGGTGAACCTGTACCTGTGGCGCATCGAGGGCACCGAGGCCATTCACGTGAAGGACTGGGTGTACGACTACGACTTCACGCCGCAGAGCGACCGGCTGATCTTCCGGGCCGAGTGCGTGCGCGAGGGGCGTGCGTGCAACCTGCTGTCGGTGTCGGCGACGAACCCGAAAGAGCCTCCGAAGAAGCTCATCGAGGGCGTGTACGGGTTCAAGCTGTCGACCGACGGAGCGCGCGTGCTCTACACGTATGCGCGCATGCAGGGCGACCTGTACGACACCGGGGTGCTGAACCTGAAGAGCGGCGAGTACAAGACGCTCGACCAGCAGATCCGCATGCCGCCGTACCTGCTCGACGACTCGGGCACGAAGGTCGCGTACCTGATCGCCGAGCGGCAGCGCGAGGGCGTGTACGTGGCAGACAAGGTGCCGTGAGGCCGTGAGCGAGCCGCTCGTCAAGGTCGAGCTCGATGGGCAGGTCGCGTCGATCGTGCTGGCGCGGGCCTCGGCGCGGAACGCGATGAGCCCCGCGATGGGCGAGCAGGTGCAGCAGGCGGTCGCGTTCGTGGCGCGCTCGACGGCGCGGGCGGTGGTGGTTTCGGGCGAGGGGGCGGTGTTCTGCGCGGGGGGCGACTTTCAGTTCCTCGAAGAGCGGCTCGAGTCGACGCCCGGCGAGAACCACTCGGCGATGCGCCGGTTCTACGACGACTTCCTGTCGGTGCGGTCGCTGAAGGTGCCGACGATCGCCGCCGTGCACGGCGCGGCGATCGGGGCGGGGCTGTGCTTCGCGATGGCCTGCGACCTGCGGGTGGCGGCCGAGGGCACGAAGCTCGCGGTGAACTTCGTGAAGCTGGGGCTGCACCCGGGCATGGGCGCGACGTGGCTCTTGCCGAGGCTGGTGGGGCCGGCGCGGGCGGCCGAGCTGCTCATGACGGGCCGGCAGATCGAGGCGCGCGAGGCGTGGGGCATGGGGCTCGTGAACGAGGTCGTGCCGGCTGATGAGCTGCTGTCGCGGGCAAAGGCGATCGCGAAAGAGATCGCGGCGGCGGGGCCCGTCGCGGTGGCCCAGGTGAAGCAGTCGCTGATGGGGCAGAGCGCGGGCGAGCTCGAGGCGGCGCTCGAGGTCGAGGCGGCGGCGCAGGCGGTGAGCTACGCGACGAAAGATCTCGCTGAGGGCGTAGCGGCGGCGCGAGAGCGGCGCGCGCCGAGGTTCACCGGCGCCTGAGGGCGTCAGTTCAGGCGCGCCGAGATCGAGCTCAGCACGTCGAGCAGGTGACGGAAGGGCACTGGCTTCGGGAGCACCGCGAGGACTTCGCCGAGGCTCATCTGCGCGAGCGCTGCGCTCGGGTTCTCGCCGGTCATGAGCACGGCGGGGAGGCCGGGCACGAGCAGCCGCGCCTCGCGTACGAGCTCGACGCCGTTCATGCCGTGCATGACGACGTCCGAGATGAGGGCGTCGAAGGGCTCGCGCTTCACCAGCTCGAGGGCCTCGCGCGCGCTGGTGGCGACGCGCACGCTGGCTCCGTGGTCCCTCAAGATGTCGCCGAGCGTCCTGGCGAATTCGCGATGATCATCGACGACGAGAACGCGGCGCGGGTCCATCGCTGAAAGCCTAACGTGATCTCGTGCGCGGTGGATCGCGCGTGGCGCTTCGATGTGCGCGCGCGGTGTACACTTCGGCGTCGTGAGCCGGCGGCCCTTGCTTGCGACGGTGATTCTGTGCAGCGGGCTCGCGGGCTGGCGGATGCTCATTGCGCCGCCAGCTTGGTCGAGCATCGGGGTGAAGGTGACTGTCGACGGCTGCTCCGCGGGTCGGTGCCGGCACGAAAGCTCGCTTTGGGAGCGCACCGTTGCGTGCAGCGGTCGTGGGCGCGTCGCGTGCGACGCCCCTCTCGAGACCGGGAATGGCGAGGTCCTCTACTGTGCGTGCGCGAAGCGACCGCTGCCGCTGACCGGGCCCGCAGTCGGTTTACCGCCAGCACGAGGGGCTGCGTTCTCACGCAATACAGGCAGACGACGTCCGTTCCTTGCGGGCATGGAGTCACGCTCTTGAACGGGGACAGACTGCACTGCAGCTGCGGTGACTGATGCGATGGCTGCTCGCGCTGGCAGCCCTCGCATTCGCACTGGCCCTCGCCTGGTGGTTGCGCGCCGGCGTCGAAGAGCTGCCGCCCCCGGTGCCGGTCGCCGCGGTGTCACCCGCTGCGGCTCCCGAGCTCCCAGATGCGTCATCGGTCGCACCTCGCGCCGCCTCGGTCGAGCCAGTCGACGCCGGCGCAGTCGAGGGCAGCGTCGAGATCCTCGTCGAACTCCTCGGTGAGCGCGGCCACGAAGCGGCGCAGGGCCTGCGCTTCTCGACGCGGTACGACGGCGGGCATCGCATCGAGGGCTCGCTCACGACGAACGTGATGGGCTTCGGGCGCGTCTCGCTCCCGCCCGAGACGTACGAGGTGGACCCCGAGACCGAGCCTGGCCTCGTCACGATCACGCCCGAGACCCGCCAGCTCACGCTCCGGCTCGCGGCGACGCCCGAGCGCCGTTCGATCTCCGGAGTCGTCACGGACGAGCACGATCGCCCGCTCGAGAGCGCCGAGGTGCTGATGAGAGAGCCGTACCAGCGCTTCGCGTTTCGCCGACTTCATGCCCCGATGAACGCCGCCGACAGCTTTTGTCGGCCTTGACAAAGAAAGTTTGTCGGCGATACAAGGGCCCGCATGTCGACGGCGGCAAACCTCAACCGGCAGGGCGCGCTGTTCCGCCCGATGCGGCTGCGCATCCTCGAAGAGCTCGCGAACGGCGACACGGCCTCCGAGGTGGCGCGGCGGCTCGAGGTGCCGCGGCAGAAGGTGAACTACCACCTGAAAGCGCTCGAGGCGCAGGGGCTCGTCGAGCTCGTGGAAGAGCGCAAGAAGGGCAACTGCGTCGAGCGCATCGTGAAGGCGACGGCGCGCTCGTACCTCGTCGGCGCCGAGGCCCTCGGCTCGCTCGCGAACCCCGAGGCGGTCACCGATCGCTTCTCGGCGGCGTACCTTGTCGCCGTCTGCGGCCAGGCGATCGGCGAGGTCGCGAGGCTCAAGGCCAAGGCCGACGCCGCCGGCAAGCGGCTGCCCACGCTCACGCTGCAGACCGACGTGCGCTTCGCGAACGCGGCCGACCGCAACGCCTTCGCCGAAGAGCTCTCGACCGCCGTCGCGAAGCTCGTCTCGAAGTACCACGACGCAACCGCCGAGGGAGGGCGCAGCTTCCGGCTCGTCCTCGGCTCCTACCCCGCAGCGCCCCCGGAGAAGTGATGAGCGACAAGAAGAAGACCCGCAGCATCGAGAAGACGATCACCATCAACGCCCCGCCCGCTGAGGTGTGGAAGGCGATCGCCGAGGCCGAGGGCATCAAGGGGTGGTTCGCGCCCGATGCGCAGGTGACTCCGGGGGCGGGCGGCAAGGTGCTCGTGTCGTGGGGCGGCGGCTTCGACATCGACAGCCGCATCGAGATCTGGGAGCCCAACAAGCGGCTCAAGACCGCGAACGCCGCGGCCGACAAGCCCGAGCGCGCCGCGCTCGCCGTCGACTACGTGCTCGAAGGGAAGGGCGGCACGACGACGCTCAGGCTCGTCAACTCTGGCTTCGGCGTCGGAGCCGACTGGGACGACGAGTTCGACTCGACGTCGCGCGGCTGGGGCGTGTTCCTCTCGAACCTGAAGAACTACGTCGAGCGGTACCGCGGCCAGGCCTGCAAGCAGACGGTCGCCATGCTGCCCCTCAAGGGCCCGGGCGCGCAGGCGTTCGCGGGTTTCCTCGGGCGCGACGGCTTCGCGCGCGAGGGCCGGCTCGAGGGCCTCGCCTCTGGAGCCCGCTTCCAGGTGCGCACCGCGCAGGGCGACGCGCTCGAAGGCACGGTCGACGTCATCGACGCTCCGACGGTGCTCATCATCGACGCCGACAACGTGGCCGCCCGGCTGTACGTCACCGTCGAGAACGGGTTCGTGTTCGCGGCCCTGCTGGCGTACGGCAACAAGGCCGAGGGCCTGGCCTCGAGGTGGCAGGCGACGGTCGAGAGCGCCCTGAAGACCGGGGCGTGAAAGTCGACCCCGCGCAGGGGCCCGCTACCATCGGCCCCGTGATCGACGAGTTCCTCAGGTACCTCGACATCAGCCGCGCCGCGAGCGCGCACACGATCAAGGCGTACGCCAACGATCTGAAGCAGCTCGCGGCGTACCTCGGTCAGTCGAACGTGCCCGTCGAGAAGGCCACGCACCTGCACCTGCGTGGCTTTCTCGGCGTTCAGGCGGCGAGCCACTCGGCGACGACGCGCGCGCGCCGGCTCGCCGCGATCAAGTCGTTCTACAAGTTCCTCGTGCGCCGCAAGGTCATCGAGGTCAGCCCGGCGCGGCGCGTGAAGGCTCCGAAGCTGCCGCAGCGGCTGCCGCGCGCGGTGCCGGTCGACGAGACGTTCGCGCTGCTCGAGGCTCCGCCCGACACGACGCCGCTCGGGCTGCGCGACCGCGCGATGCTCGAGCTGGCGTACGGGTGCGGGCTGCGCGTCAGCGAGCTGTGCGGCCTCGACCTCGGCAGCGTCGAGACCGGCGCCGGCACCGTGCGCGTGTTCGGCAAGGGCAGCAAAGAGCGGCTCGTGCCCGTCAACGCGACGGCGCTCGAGGCGCTCGACGCGTACCTGAAGGTGCGGCCGCAGCTCGCGAAGAACAAGGCCCCGGCCGCGCTGTTCCTCAACTACCGCGGCGGCCGGCTCGGCGTGCGCAACACGCGGCGGCACCTCGAGAAGCACGCGCTCACGGCGGGGCTGACGCGGCACGTGACTCCGCACCAGCTGCGCCACTCGTTCGCGACGCACCTGCTCGCCGGCGGCGCCGACATTCGCTCGATTCAGGAGCTGCTCGGCCACGCCAGCCTCTCGACGACGCAGCGCTACACCGCCGTCAGCTTCGAGCAGCTGCAAGAGGCCTACGACAAGGCCCACCCGCACGCCTGAGCGAGCGGGGGGCGTGGCGCTCCATCTGCCTCGCGTACCGGCTGGCTGGTTGCTATGGACACAGACCATGACGACCATCCTCTGCGTGCGCCGCGAAGGGAAGACGGTCATCGGCGGCGACGGCCAGGTCACCCTCGACAAGACGGTCATGAAGGCCAACGCGAAGAAGGTGCGCCGGCTCGGCGACGGGCAGATCATCGCCGGCTTCGCGGGCGGCACCTCTGACGCGTTCACGCTGTTCGAGCGCTTCGAGGGCAAGCTCAAGGAGCACCAGAAGAACCTGGCCCGCGCGTGCGTCGAGCTGGGCAAAGACTGGCGCACCGACCGCTACCTGCGGCGGCTCGAGGCGCTGCTCATCGTCGCCGACAAAGAGAAGACGTTCATTCTCTCGGGCGCCGGCGACGTCATCGAGCCCGACTACGGCATCGCGGCGGTCGGCTCGGGCGGCCCGTTCGCGCTCGCCGCGGCGCGGGCGTTCATGGAACACCCGAGCCTCAACGCCCGTCAGATCGTCGAGAAGTCGCTCAACATCGCCGCCGAGATCTGCATCTACACGAACACCAACATCGCCTACGAGGAACTGTGAAGTCCTTCACGCCCAAGGAAACCGTCGCAGAGCTCGATCGCTACATCGTCGGGCAGAAGGCCGCGAAGCGCGCGGTCGCGATCGCGCTGCGCAACCGCTGGCGCCGGCAGCAGGTCGGCGCCGACATGCGCGACGACATTCACCCGAAGAACATCATTCTCATCGGGCCCACTGGCGTCGGTAAGACCGAGATCGCGCGCCGCCTCGCGAAGCTCGCGCAGGCCCCGTTCGTGAAGGTCGAGGCGAGCAAGTTCACCGAGGTCGGCTACGTCGGCCGCGACGTTGAGTCGATGGTGCGCGACCTCGTCGAGGCTTCGATCGCGCTGATTCGCGAAGAAGAGACCAAGCGCGTGCGCGCGCGGGCCACCGAGGCCGCCGAAGATCGGCTGCACGAGCTGTTGCAGCACGGCGGGCAGCTGCCGCAGCGGTCGACCGGCGGGTTCGGGTTCGCGCCGCAGGCGCCGCCGCAGGCGCCGCGCATCAGCGACGCCGACCGCGAGAAGCTGCGCGCGAAGCTCAGCGCGGGCACGCTCGACGACACCGAGGTCGAGGTCGAGGTGCCCGACACGGGCGTCACCTTCCTCAAGAACTTCTCGGGCCAGGGCCTCGAGGAGGTTGGCGTCAACCTGCAAGACCTCTTCAAGAACATGCCGGGCTTCGGCGGCCGCACCCGCAAGCGCAAGCTGAAGGCCCCCGACGCGCTGAAGGTGCTCGAGAGCGAAGAGTCGGCACGGCTGATCGACATGGATCGCGTCAACCGCGACGCCATCGGCCGCGCCGAGAGCCACGGCATCATCTTCCTCGACGAGATCGACAAGATCTGCAGCCGCGAGGGCGCGAAGGGCGTCGGCCCCGACGTCAGCCGCGAGGGCGTGCAGCGCGATCTGCTGCCCGTCGTCGAGGGCAGCACGGTGACGACGAAGTACGGGCCGGTGAAGACCGACCACGTGCTGTTCATCGCGGCCGGCGCGTTTCACGTGAGCAAGCCGTCAGACCTGATCCCCGAGCTGCAGGGCCGCTTCCCGATTCGCGTGGAGCTCGAGGCGCTCACCGGCGAAGACCTCGTGCGCATCTTGAAGGAGCCCAAGAGCTCGCTCATCAAGCAGTACACGTCTCTGATGGAGACCGAGGGCGTGAAGCTCGACTTCACCGACGACGCGCTGGTCGAGATCGCCCGACTCGCGCAGTCGGTCAACGACCGCGCCCAGAACATCGGCGCCCGCCGCCTGCACACCGTGCTCGAGAAGCTGCTCGACGAGGTCAGCTTCGACGCGCCCGACCTGAGCGGCTCGGCGGTGAAGGTCGACGTCGAGTACGTTCAGAAGCGCCTGTCCGACCTGGTGAAAGACGAAGACCTCTCCAAGTACATTCTATGAGCATGAGCAACGAAGACATCATCGAGCGCGCGAAGAAGAGGCTGCTGCTCAACTACAAGCAGCAGCCGATCGCGCTGGTCAAAGGCGAGGGCGTTCACGTGTGGGACGCCGACGGCAAGAAGTACCTCGACATGCTCGGCGGCATCGCGACGTGCGCGCTCGGCCACTGCCACCCGGCGGTCACGGCGGCCGCGAAGGCCCAGCTCGACAAGCTGTGGCACTGCTCGAACGTCTTCTACTCCGAGCCGCAGGTCGCGCTCGCCGAGAAGCTCATCGCGGCCAGCGGCATACCCAACGCGCGCGCGTTCTTCTGCAACTCGGGCGCCGAGGCGAACGAGGCGCTCATCAAGCTCGCGCGCCGAGCCCAGAAAGATCGTGGCCAGAAAGAGCGCTACGAGATCCTCACGTTCGACAACTCGTTTCACGGGCGCACGCTCGCGACGCTCACCGCGACGGGCCAGCCGAAGTACCAGCAGGGCTTCGAGCCGCTCCCCGAGGGCTTCCGCCACCTGCCGTACGGCGACCTCGACGCCGTCAAGAAGGCGATCGGCCCGAAGACCGCCGCCATTCTCGTCGAGCCGATTCAGGGCGAGGGTGGGGTGCGCCCGGCGCCCGAGGGCTTCCTGAAGGCGCTGCGGGCGCTGTGCGACGAGCACAAGCTGCTGCTGCTCGTCGACGAGGTTCAGACGGGCCTCGGCCGCACCGGCAAGGCCTTCGCGTACCAGCACGAGGGTGTGCTGCCCGACGCGTTCTCGCTGGCGAAGGCGCTCGGCAACGGCCTGCCGATCGGCGCCATGGTCTGCAGCGACGAGGCCAGCAAGGCGCTGCCGTCGGGCACGCACGGCTCGACGTTCGGTGGCAACCTGGTCACCGCCGCGGCGGCGAACGCCGCGTTCCCCCTCTGCACCGACCCTGCGACGATGGAAGAGAACGTCGCCAAGGGGCGCTACGCGTCGGAGCTCGTGCGCACGCTGGCGGCGAAGAAGGCCGGGGTGGTGAGAGAGTTCCGCGGCCGTGGCCTGCTCTTCGGGGTCGAGGTGACGGTGCCGGCGGCCGACGTGGTGGCGAAGTGTCGGCAGAACGGCATGCTCGTGAACCTGGCGGGTGAGAAGACGGTGCGGTTCGCTCCGCCGTACATCGTGAGCCGCGAGCAGCTGGTCGAGGCCATGGGCATTTTCGAGAAGAGCCTCTGACCGTCTAGACTCAAGTCCCGTGATCGCCGGCCTGGGGGAGAAGACAGACTTCGTCGCCTCGGTGCCGAACGTCGACGCGGCGAAGCTGCACCTCACCTCCGAGGAGCGCGCGCTGTTCGATCGCGTCGGCCGGGCGGCCCAGATCTTTCAGCTCGTCGCGGGCTCGCAGTTCCCCGAGGCGAAGACGATCGCGCTCCTGCTCTCGCTGCGCGCGAAGGGCGCCATCGTGCCGGCGCGGGTGCAGCGCGGGCAGCAGTCGCCGGGCGTGGCGTCGGCCGCCGCCATGCAGGAAGAGATCGAGCTCTCGGACGAGCGGAAGCGCGAGATCCTCGATCTCGAGGTGGCGCTCGAGACGAAGAACCACTTCGAGGTGCTCGGGGTGAAGGCGACGGCCGACACCAAGCAGATCCGCGAGGCGTTCTACGAGCTGTCGCGCAAGTTCCACCCCGATCGGTACTTCAAGAAGAACATCGGCAGCTTTCGCGCCCGCATCGAGCACGTCTACCGAAGGCTCAGCCACGTTCACGAGACCCTCGCCGACGATCAGAAGCGCGCTGCCTACCTGAAGGCGCACCCCCGGCTGCTCGACGACGCGCCGGTCGCCGCCGTGCCTCGCACGAAGTCGAAAGAGGTGCCGAAGGCGCACGGTGCCGACGACGACGCCCGTGAGGCCGAGCGCCGGTCACGCTTCGCGAAGCACCCGTACTTCGCGAAGGCCCAGCGCATGAAAGAGCTGCTGGCGCGGGGCCGCGAGCACATCGCGAAGGCCGACTGGGGTCACGCGTTCACCGACCTCCACATGGCGACGCAGCTCGACGGCACGAACGAAGAGGCGAAGAAGCTGCTCGCCGAGGTACGCGCGAAGAACGACGTGCACCGCGCCGAGAACGAGCTGAAGCGCGGGCTCGAGCTCTACGATCAGGGCAACGAGAACGGCGCCCTGGCGGCCTTCAAGACCGCCGTGAGCATCGACCACCACAGCGCCAAGGCCGCCTACATGGTGGCGAAGCTGATGTGGGACAAGTCGCACGACTCGAAAGACGTGCTCTCGTTCGCCCAGAGGGCGGTCGAGAACGACCCGAAGAACCCCGACTACCACGCGATGGTCGCGAAGATCATGGATCACACCGGCTCCAAGGCCCTCGCCAAGAAGCACTGGGAAGAAGCCCTACGCCTCGACCCGAAGCACCACGAGGCCAAAAAACACGTCAAGGGCCGGTGGCCGTTCTAAGCTCCGTTCCCTCACATGGCCGAGAAGGAACCTGTCATCGGCATCGATCTGGGCACCACCAACAGCGTGGTCGCCACGGTTCAAGGGGGCGCACCGGTCGTCATTCGCAACCGCACGGGCTCGAACCTGACGCCCTCGGTGGTCGCGGTGTCGAAGACCGGCAAGCGGCTCGTCGGGCAGATCGCGAAGCGGCAGGCGATCACGAACCCCCAAGACACCGTCTACGCGGCCAAGCGCCTCATCGGGCGCAAGTTCTCGAGCCAGCAGGTTCAAGACGCGCTGAAGGTGCTCTCGTACCAGGTGGTCTGCGGCGAGCACGACGACATTCGCGTGAAGCTCGGCGGCAAAGACATCTCGCTGCCCGAGATCTCGGCCATGGTGCTGCGCGAGCTGAAGGCCGACGCCGATCAGTACTTCGGGCGGCCGGTGACCAGCGCAGTCATCACCGTGCCGGCGTACTTCAACGACGGCCAGCGCCAGGCCACGAAAGACGCGGGCCGCATCGCGGGGCTCGACGTGCTGCGCATCGTGAACGAGCCGACCGCCGCCGCGCTGGCGTACGGCTTCGGCAAGACGGTGAACGGCAAGATCACCGTCTTCGATCTCGGGGGCGGCACGTTCGACGTGTCGGTGCTCGAGGTCGGCAACGGCGTCTTCGACGTCATCGCGACGGGCGGCGACACGTACCTGGGCGGTGAAGACTTCGACAACCGCGTCATCGAGTGGCTGGTGATGGGGTTCGCGAAGGAGCACGGCATCGACCTGCGCAAAGACCGCATGGCGCTGCAGCGCCTGAAGGACGCGGCCGAGAAGGCGAAGATCGAGCTGTCGACGGTGAAAGAGACGCAGATCAACCTGCCGTTCATCTGCACGCCGCCCGGCGGCGGCGCGGCGCTGCACCTGCAGAAGGCGCTGACGCGCGAGAAGCTCGAAGAGCTGTGCAGCGACCTCGTCGAGCGCTGCATCACGCACTGCGACCAGGTGCTGGCCGAGGCGAGGGTGAAGCCGGGCGACCTCAAAGAGATGATCCTCGTCGGCGGCATGACGCGCATGCCGAGGGTCGTCGAGGCGGTGAAGAAGTACTTCAAGCGCGACCCGTGCAAGGGCGTGCACCCCGACGAGGTGGTGGCGCTGGGGGCCGCGGTGCAGGCCGACGCCCTGACGAGCGAAGAGTCGCACGTGCTGTTGCTCGACGTGACGCCGCAGTCGCTCGGCGTCGCGATCGCCGGCGGCTACGTGCGCCGCCTGATCCCCAAGAACACCACCGTGCCCACGTCGGTGACCGAGCTGTTCAACACGTCGAAGGACGAGCAGACCACGGTGAAGATCATGGTGCTGCAGGGCGAGGCCGAGCTCGCGCACCAGAACGAGCTCTTGGGCGAGTTCATTCTGACGGGCCTGCGCTCGGCGAAGCGGGGCGAGGTCGAGATCGAGGTCACCTTCGAGATCAACTCCGAGGGCATCGTCTCGGTCTCGGCGCGCGACAAAGAGACGGGCCAGAAGCAGTCGATCACCGTCACCGCGTCGGGCGGCCTCACCGAAGACGAGCTGCAGCGCATTCTCGAAGAGCAGGGCGACTACATGCTCGAGGCACGCGCGTCGGACGAGCTCAAGAACAAGCGCTCCGAGCTCGACGCCGTGATGAAAGAGGTCAGCGACCTCTTGCCGAAGGTGCAGAAGGTCACCGAGGGCTCCGAGTTCGGCGTCGACGCGGTCGCGAAGGCCGTGAAGGGCCTCGAGTCGGCGCGGCGGGCGCGTGACCAGGGCAACCTCGCCGCGGTCTCCGAAGCGGTCGACACCCTCAACCGCACGCTCAACCTCTTCCGCGGAGTGATCCAGAGGATCGGCACGAGGTGAGCGCCCAGCGAGCCAGCCAGCTCGTCGAGGCCGGCTTGTGGCTTCGCCTCTCGGGCGACCACGAAGGCGCGAAGCGGCTCTTCGAGCAGGCGCTGAAGCTCGACCCCACGAACGCGCGGGCGCGCCAGCTGCTCGACTCGCCTCCGCCGCAGGCGCAGGCCGCCGGAGCCGTCTCGAACCTCGACTGGGGCCTCGCCACCGGGCACGCCCCGACGCCGCCGCCGGTGCCGCAGGCGGGGCCGCCGGTGGTCAAGTCGTCGTCGACGCGCCCGTTCGGCGAGTCGTCGCCGGCCGGCACGCACACGGTGCGGCTCGGCGAGGCCGCGGCCCCCGAGATCCCCGAGGTGCCGCGCTTCGAAGACCCGCACGGCGAGGTGATGATCACGGGCGCCGACGACGAGCCGCCGCCCGACAACTCGACGCTCGTCTTCGGCCTGAGCGGAATACCGGTGCCCCCGGTGTCGCGCATGGCCGAGCCTGCCACCAGCGGCACGCTCGTCTTCGGCGGCGCCGCCGCGCGGTCGAAAGACCCCCAGCCGGCCTCGCCGCAGCCGGGCCCAGGCACGCTCGTCTTCGGCAGTGAGAAGGCCGCGCCTCCGCAGGCGGCTCAGACCTCGCCGCCGAACACGACCCTGGTCTTCGGCAACTCCAAAGACGCGCCTCCGCAGGTGCCGCCGGTCGCGGGGCCGGGCAGCGGCACGCTCGTCTTCGGGAACGTGAAAGACACACCGCCGCCCGTGGCGCCGGGCGACACGCCCGGAAGCGGCACACTGGTCTTCGCCGGCAGAGATGCGCCGCCGCAAGTGGCGCCGGTGACGGGGCCGGGGGGCACGCTCGTCTTCGGCAACGCGAAAGAGCCGCAGCCCCAGGCGCCGCCGGCCGGGTCGAGCAGCCCGGTCGCGGGGCCGGCGAACAGCACGCTCGTGTTCGGCGCCCCCGCGGGCAACTCGCCCGCGCCGGTGGCGGCGTCGTCGACGCTCCAGTTCGGGGGGTCGCCGAGAGACCAGGCGGTGAAGACCGACCCGGGGCTGCCGCCGTTCGCGATCGACGAAGAGCCGCCGGCGGTGAAGTCGTCGAGCACGCTGCAGTTCAACTTCGACGACATGGTGCCCGGCCCGCTGCCGTCGCCGCCGGTGCCGCAAGATGCGGCCGACGCGCCCCAGACCGCGTGGGATCGCTCGAACCCCCGCATCGACATCTCGCAGATCGAGCTGAAAGAGGGCAGCGAGGGCGGCGGGTTCGATCTCATCTCGACGCCGCCGCCGGCCCCGAAGCCGCGCAGCCCGGCCCAGCTGAAGGAAGAGGTCGCCACGCTGCTCAGCGGCGCGAAAGACCTGCTCGACCTCGACGATCACTCGGGCGCCATGGAGCTCATCAGCAAGGCCCTCGAGCTCGACCCCGCCGACGCCGCCGCGCTCAAGCTGAAAGACCGCAGCGAGCGCACGCTGCAGGCGATGTTCGAGTCGAAGCTCGGCGATCTCGCCCAGACCCCCCGCGTGAAGCTGAAGGACGACGAGATCATCTGGCTGAACCTCGATCACCGCGCCGGGTTCGTGCTCGCGCAGATCGACGGCAGCGTGACGTTCGAAGATCTCTTCGCCGTGAGCGGCATGTCGCGGCTCGACACCGCGCGAATTCTCGCGCAGCTCGTCGAAGAGGGCGTCATCTCGAAGGGCTGACCTCGACCGCGGCGTCAGTGGCGAATGACGGCGAGCCACCGCCCGCGCACGACCAGCTTGCCGTGCTGGTTCTTCGACTCGGTCACGACCGTGACGAAGTCTTTGGCCTGCTTGTCGAAGATGTCGGTGATCTCGCCGGTGCTGGTGATGACGTCGCCGGGGCGAATCGGCTCGAAGAACTCGTACTCCTGCTCGCCGTGCACGAGCATGAGCAGGTTGATGCCGAGCTTCGGGTCGGTGACCGCCTGCCCGAACGGCGCGATCGCGAACACGTTGCAGAACGAGGGGAAGCCGACGATCTCGCGGCCCTGGTGCAGCGACGGCAACAGGCCCGCCGGAGCCCCGGTGCCGGTGAAGCCCATCGAGGGCACTCCGCCGGCGACGGCGTAGGCGAACTCGCGCAGCTTCTCGGCGCCGACCTCATAGGTGGTGGGGCCGTACTTGTTCCCGATGTGCTTCTTGTCGATCGGCATGGCTAGACCCTCACCTCGACGACCGCGCCCTTGAGCACGTCGTCGCCCTTCTGGTTCTTCGCAGAGATCTCGAACACGGCCCGCCCGTTCTCGATGGCGGTGACCTTGCCGGTGTACGTGACCGTGTCGTCGATCATCACCGGGCGCGAGAAGCGCACCTTCACCTTCGCGATGCGCGTGGCGTCTTGAACGTGGTTGACGACGCCCTCGACGGCCCACGAGAGCGTGCAGAGGCCCTGCAGAATCGGCCCGCCGAGGCCCGCGGCCTTGCCGGCGTCGGGGTCGATGTGAATCGGGTTGAAGTCGCCGGAAGCGGCCGCGTAGTAGATCGGCCGGTACTTGTCGCACTCACGCACGTGCGTGAACGTGTCGCCCACCGCGAGTTGTTTCGAAGCGAGTTGGTTCGAAGACATGGGTCGATCAACTAGCCGGTTCAGGCGGGCCGGTCGAGCGGATCGTCCACTTCGGCGCTGTCGCGGCTCCGCGCGTAGTGCTCGCGCGCGTAGTCGACCAGGCGGTCGAGGTAGCTCGCGAGCGGGGGGCAGCGCACGCCCGTGCCGTCGAGCAGCTCGAGCGCGGTGTGGCAGTTGTAGAGCGCCAGGTGGTTCACGTAGTTGATCGCGGCGCGCTGGGGCCGGGCGAGCTTCTCGAGGCCGGGCAGCCGCAGCAGCGCGTCGGCCGCCCGCGCCGAGAGGTTGAACCGGGGCAGCCGCTTGTTCGCCTTGGCCGCGATGAGCTCGTACACGCGGCGCGCGCTCATGGGGTTCGGGTCGACGAGGTGCACGGTGCGCCCGATCGCCGCGGGGTTGCGCGAGAGCGACCACACCGCGTTCACCACGAAGTCGACCGGCACGACGTTGAGCGGCGCGACGCCGTTGCCCGGCAGCGGCAGCGGCACCATGAGGGGCGACATCACGAGCACCATGCCCAGGTAGTAGGGCCCCTCGAACCGGTCGATCTCGCCCGTCTTCGAGTCGCCCACCACCGTCGAGGGCCGGTAGATGGTGATCGGCACCGAGGCCGCGGCGCGCTGAACGATCTTCTCGGCCTCGAACTTCGTCTCTTCGTACGGGTTTCTGAAGCTCTGGCCGACGTCGAGCTCGTCTTCGGCGATGACGCCGACGCGGTCGCCCGACACGTACGTCGTCGAGAAGTGGTTCAGGCGCGCGAGCTGCTTGCAGTCGCGGGCGAGCTCGACGACGTTGCGCGTGCCGCCGACGTTCACGCGGTGCGCGATCTCGCGGGGCATGCCCATGTACGAGATCGCCGCCAGGTGGAAGATCTGCGTCACCGACTCGCACAGGCGCTTGTACTCTTCGCCGGCGAGGCCGAGGTGCATGTCGACGATGTCGCCCTGCAAGAGCTCGATCGGAGCGCCGCGCAGCTCGGACACGTAGCCGTGCGCCTCTTTCATGAACTTCGGCTGCACGAGCAGGAAGACGCGCCCCTTCGGGTCGCTCTCGGCGATGTGGCGCACGAGGCGCTTGCCGATGAACCCCGGGTACCCCGTGATGAAGTAGGTCTCCCCGCTCATTTCCTCGTCACCTCTTGCCACACCTTCTCGACCTGCGCTCGCGTGGCGTCGAGGCTGCCCGAGTTGTCGATGAGCCACGTCGCGAACTGCCGCTTGCCGTCGAGCGGCAGCTGCGAGGCGACCCGCGCCTCGGCCTCGGGCCGCGACAGGCCGTTGCGCTTCATCAGGCGCTCGAGCTGAACGTCGCGCGGCACCCAGACGAGCACCACGCCGCTCATCGCCTCGTGCAGCCGGTTCTCGATGAGCAGCGCCGCGTCGTAGAAGGCGACGCGCTCGCCGCGCTCCCACAGCGCCTGCGTGCGCTCGAGCACGAGACCCTGAATGCGGGGGTGCGTGATGGCGTCGAGCGCCTTGCGGTCGGCCGGCGAGTTGAAGATGCGCTCGCCGAGCCGCTTGCGATCGAGCGTGCCGTCCTGGGCCACGACGTCGGGCCAGCGCGCCGCGATCTCGGCGAGGCCGTCGGACCCGGGCGCGACCACCTCGCGCGCGATCTCGTCGGCGTCGAGCACGTGGGCTCCGAGGGCGCGCAGCATCGCGGTCACCGTGCTCTTGCCGCTGGCGATGCCGCCCGTGATGCCGATGAGGCGGGGCTCGGCGGCGCTTGTATGACCCGCACTCACGAGTTCACCTCGATGAGAGCGCCGATCTTCCCAAGCGTAGCGGTAGCGACCGTCGCGCGGTCCCTGAGGACCGCGGAGGGGGTCCAGGGGGAGATGGAAAAGCTGTGGAGAGACTGTTGAGAACTGATCGGGTAGAGCCCGGTCGACGGAATCCGGGAGAGGGTCGCCGTGTGCAGCTTGGGGCAACGTCCCCGGAAGTGAGAGTGGCGCCCTCGACTGGTGTTGCAGGCCCGAACGGAACCCTGGGGCGCAGTCCCCGCATGAACAAGCATGGGCATCAGCACCAGCTCCGAGGCTCTCGGTCTCCTCCGTCGAGGGAGAAGACGATTGTGAGGTACGCAGGCATCGATGTGGCGTCGGAGAAGCACTTCGTCGCGGTGATCAGCGGCGAGGGCGAGGTCTTGCAGAAGGCGCAGCCAGTCGGTGAGGACACCGAGGGGTACGCGAAGCTGTTCAAGACGCTCGGCGACAAGAGCGATGTGCTGGTCGCAATGGAGGCGACCGGCCACTACTGGAAGAACCTTTTCGCAGCGCTCGCGGCAGAGGGCTACCGCGTGGCGGTGATCAACCCGCTGCGCACCAGGCGCTTCGCAGAGGAAGACCTGCAACGCACGAAGACCGACGCCATCGACGCGTTGGGCATCGCTTCGTTCGCCGCGCAGAAGAAGCCCGAGGCGGCGAAGCTGCCGGACTCGGCGACCGAGGAGCTGCGCGAGCTCGTGCGCTTCCGGCATCGGACGATGCAGGACTTCACCGACCGCGTGCGCCAGCTCCACCGCCTGGTCGACCTCGGCTTCCCCGAGTTCACCCGCTACGTACACAGCCTCGATAGCGAGCTGGCCAGCTCGATCCTGAAGGACTACCCGACGGCCGAGGCCTTCGTTGGCGTACGTCCGAAGGCGCTCTCGAACCTCAAGTACGATGGCGTGCACTTCGTCGGCCTCGAGCTCGCCAACCACCTCATCGACGCCGCAAAGCGCTCGGTCGGCCGTCACCACGGCGAGGCGTATCGCGTCCAGGTGAAGTGCTACTGCGAAGACCTCGACACGCTGCGCCGGCGACTCAAGGAGCTGGACCGAGATATCACCACGAAGCTCGACCAGCACGAGATCGGCAAGCTGCTGACCACTATCGACGGCATCGGCCCGACGACCGCCGCGAAGCTCGTCGCGGTGCTCGGAGACCCATCGGACTTCGAGAGCGAACGCGCGCTGGCCTCGTATCTCGGCTTGGTCCCCGCCCTGCGCCTGTCTGGCAAAGCGCAGAAGACCCGCGCCGGCCTGACCAACCTCGGCAACGTCCAGCTCCGAAGCGCTCTCTACATGCCGACGCTCACCGCCGTGCGGAAGAATCCATGGCTGAAACGCTTCTACGAGCGCCTGATCAGCAAGGGCAAACCGCCGAAGCTGGCGCTGCTGGCGTCGATGCGGAAGCTCGTCACCGCCATCTACAGCGTCGCAAAGAACAAGAAGCCCTTCGTCCCCATTCTCAGTGAGGCCACCGCATGAAGAAACCGCTTGCGCGACGTCACGGAACCTCACTTCTTCTCCGGCAGGAAGGCGAAGGTCTGCACGGTCTTCCCGTCGGCGTTGAAGAACACCGCGAGGCCCAGCCGCACGTAGACGACGTACGAGCGCTTGTCTTCGTCGCGCTTGAGGAAGCAGGGCCGGTCGGGCGTCTCGGGCGCCTGGGGGGTGCAGGCGGGGCCATAGGCCGTCGTGATCTCGTCGAGCGTGAGCACCGGGGCAGGGAAGACGTCGATGCGCTCGACGACGTTCGACTTCTGATCGACGCGGAACTGGGTCTGCGTGGTGCCCTTGATGAGCTTGCCCTTCTGGTAGGCGAGCACGTCGCGACCGGCGGCCGTCACGACCTTCGAGGGCTCACCGAACTTGCGGACGACCTCTTCGCGCGTCGAGACGCCGGGGGTGATGCCGTTCCACGGCTTGGTGAGCACGAGACAGGTGAGCGCGAGGGGCAGCATTTCTTCCTGGCGGTCATCAATATCGTTTGAGGTAAGAGGAGTCATGGCCAAGTGGTTGCTCCTCATCGTGTCGGTCGCCGCGTCGGCCGCGCTCGGCTACGGCTATCTGGGCGCCGAGAGCTGCCAGGGCTGCCACCCCGACGCCTACGCGGCGTGGCGCGCGACGCCGCACTCGCGGGCGAAAGACACGCTGTCGGCGCCGCAGCAGAAAGACGCGCGGTGCCTCTCGTGCCACTCGCCCGCCGAGGCCGAGCAGCAGGTGAGCAACGTGAGCTGCGAGAGCTGCCACGGCGGCGGGCAGTACTACTCGGCGCGCTACGTGATGAAAGACCCCGAGCTCGCGCGCCTCGTCGGCCTCGTCGACCCGGGCGAGAAGGGCTGCCGCACCTGCCACGACAGCAGCTCGCCGTCGCTCAAGCCGTTCGACTTCGTGAGCAAGCTGAAGGCGATCGATCACTGGACGGTCGAGCGTCAGAAGCGGGCGGCCGCGGCCGAAAAGTCCGAGAAGGCTGAAAAATGATCCGGGTCCTCGATGCCCGGTTCTTCACGACTGCGACGCAGCCGAGCCAGTACCCCAAGCCGGCGTTTCCCGAGATCGCCTTCGCCGGGCGCTCGAACGTCGGCAAGTCGTCGATGATCAACACGCTGTGCGGGCGGCGCAAGCTCGTGCGCGTCTCGAACACTCCGGGCCGCACGCGCACGCTCAACTTCTTCGACGTGGACCTCGAGGTCGAGAAGAAGAAGCGCACGCTGCGCCTGTGCGACCTGCCGGGCTACGGCTACGCGAAGGCGTCGAAGGCCGACCGCAGCGACTGGCAAGACATGATCCAGGCGTACCTCGAGGGGCGTGACGCGCTGAAGGCGGTGGTGGCGATCGTCGACGCCGAGGTCGGAGCGCAGGCCAGCGACGTGCAGATGATCGAGTACCTCGCGCAGACCGACGGCCCGCAGGTGCTCGTCGCGGCCACGAAGATCGACCGGGTGGCGAAGTCGAAGTGGTACGGGCGCCGGCAGAAGATCGCCGAGGCGCTGCAGGTGCCGCTCGAGGCGGTGGTGGGGTTCTCGTCGACCGAGCGCATCGGGTTCGACGCGGTGTGGGACAGGCTGCTGGGTGCTACAGTCGCGCCGCGATGAAGCTGCGCCCTCTGCTTGCTGCGTTCGCGTTGTGCCTGGTGGCTGCCTGTAAGTGCAGCAGCTCCGAGACGTCGCTGTCGGCGTGCAGCGACAAGAGCGACAACGACAACGACGGCCTCGTCGACTGCGCCGACCCCGACTGCAAGGCGGTCACGATCTGCGGGGGCGGCACTGGCGGCGGAGCCGGCAGCGGAGGCTCGGGCGGCGGCGGCGGTCATGCGGGCAGCGGCGGCTCGGGCGGCTCGATCGACGGCGGCGACGGCACGACGCACAACCCGACGGGCCCGGGCAGCGGCGGCCCCGGCTTCAGCCTCGACGGCGGCGACAACAGCCAGGGCAACGGCGTGAAGCTCGACCCCGACGCCGGCTACATCGTCCTCAACTCCGGGAGCCAGGAGTTCTACTTCATGTGGATCGCGAACAACGACCAGGGCTGGGTGTCGAAGTACGACACGCGCACCGGCCGCGAGGTCGGGCGCTACTACTCGACGATTCCCAAAGACTGCGCGGGCAGCCCGGGCCCGCCGTGCGCGAACGGAGCAGGGCAGCAGGCGCTCCGCTACAACCAGGGCAACAACCCGAGCCGCACGGCGATCGACATCTACGGCGACGTGTGGGTCGCGAACCGCGCCGTCAGCGTGCAGGGCTCGGTGACGAAGATCGCGAACGACGTCTCGTCGTGCATCGACCGTGACAACAACGGCAAGATCAAGACCAGCCGCGACATCAACGGCAACGGTCAGATCGAGCCGACGGTCTGCATCAACGGCGAGTGCGAGATGATCATCCCCGCGAACCCGGCCGACTCGCTCGACTACGACGAGTGCGTGCTCTTCTCGACGCCGGTGGGAGCCGTCGGCGGCGACGTCGCGGAGCGCGGCGTCGCGATCTCTCGCGGCATCGAGGGCACCGCCGGCGACGTCTGGGTCGCGAACTATCGCGAGAAGCGCGTCTACAAGCTGTCGAGCTCGAACGGTCAGATCGTGCCCGTGAACGCGGCCGGCGACATGTTCATCACGCTGGGCTTCGGCCCGTACGGGATGATCGTCGACAGCCAGCAGCGCCTGTGGGTCGTCGAGATCGGCGTCGCGAACGTGGCCATCATCGACACGACGACGGGCACCGTGATCGCTCCGACGGTGACGCCGCCGGCGGGCACGACGTGCGGCGCGTATGCCCTCGGAATCGACGGCCGAGATCGCCTCTGGCTGCCGGGCTGGTCGTCGGGCGCCATCGCCTGTCGCTACGACCGCTCGACCAACACGTGGACGAAGTTCGACTTCACCGGCACCCAGTGCGCGGGCGGTCAGAACCAGACCTTCGGCAACGGGCGCGGCATCGCGGCCGACGATCAGGGCAACGTGTACATGAGCGCGTACGCCGTGAACGGCAACCTGAGCGCGCAGCTCATTCGCTTCAACGCCGACACCGGCGCCGTCGTGCCGTTCGGCGCAGCGGCCTGCATCGACGCGACCGACGCGCAGACGAGCCACAGCATCGGCGTCGGCCTCGACGGCGACGGGCACCCGTGGGTGAACAACTACAGCGGCAACGTGATCAAGGTCGACAAGGTCACGGGCGCCGTGACGCGCACGCCGCAGCAGCCGGCCGGCCTCTACACGTACTCCGACTTCACGGGCTACCAGCTGCGCAAGTTCACCGCGCCGCGCGGCACGTACCGCAAAGACTTCAAGGGCTGCAGCGACATGACCGGCTGGGTCAAGCTGCGGTGGGACGCCGACGTGCCTGTGGGCACGACGCTGCAGGTCTACCTCAAGGTCGGAGCGACCCAGGCCGACCTCGATAACACCGCGACCATGCGCTACGGCCCGTACACGACGTCGCCGCTCGATCTGAAGGCGCTGATGATCCCGGCAGGCCAGTGGATGCGCGTCGAGTTCGTGCTGCAGTCGACGAACGGCATGGCCTCGCCGGTGCTGAAAGGGTTTGACCTGAACTGGAGCTGCGTTATCGAGCCGATGTAATGCCGGCCAGCGCCGAGAAGAAGTCGAAGCGCGCCGAGCTCGTGCGGCGCCTCGAAGCCCTGGTCCCCAAGCACCGGCTCGACGCGATGCTCGAAGAGGTCGACGGTCGCGCGCTCGTCAGCTCGCTGCCGGCCGAAGACGTCTACTCGACGATCATCGACGTGGGGCTCTCTGACGCGTTCGAGGTCGTGCAGCTCTCGACGCCCGAGCAGTTCCGCACGTACCTCGATCTGGCGGCGTGGCAGCGCGATCGCGTCGACGTGCTCGAGGTGCTGCACTGGCTGCGCGCGGCGCGCGGCGACGACGAAGAGGCGTACGTGCAGAAGCTCAAGGGCCTCGACATCGAGGTGGTCGAGCTCCTCTACAAGAAGCTCGTCACGCTGCACGATCGCGAAGAAGACCCCGACGCGAACCCCGAGGGCCTCACGATCGAGACGCCCGAGGGCAAGTGGCTCGTCGAGCTCAACATCGAGGGCGCCGACGCGGTGGCGCTGCGCCAGCTCACGATGGACCTGATGGCCCAGAGCCCGTTCGAGCTCTCGCGGTTCCTCGAGGCGGTGCGGTGGGAGATGCCCAGCGAGCTCGAAGAGACCGCGTACCAGTTCCGCTCTGCGCGCCTGCAGGATCTCGGGTTCCCCCCGATGGAAGAGGCGATCAAGCTGTTCGCCTGGGTCGACCCCGCGAAGTACGCGCCCGCGCAGGTCGCGCAGGGCCTCGCGACGCAAGAGAACTTCGTGGCGCGCGCGTTTGTGGGCCTCGACGCTCACGAGCGCAACGTGCTCGAGGCGCAGGTGCGGTACCTCGTGAACTCGGCGCTGGTGGCCGAGGGCGCCGAGCCGGGTGACCCCGCGGCCATTCGCCGGCTCTCGGAGCAGGCCCGCGACACCTTGAACCTCGGCCTCGAGCACCTGTGCGGCGGCAACCCCGAGGGCGCCGCCGAGATCTTGCGCGAGCGCCCGCTGAAGCTCGTGTTCCAGATCGGGCTGTCGCTGACGCTGCAGCTCAAGCGCCAGGTCGAGCGGCTCGCCGCCGAGAACGGCTCGAAGTGGGGCGAGGCGTGGCTGGCGCTCGATGAAGAGGCGGTCGCGCTGCAGGCGCTGCTGCGGCGCAGGCCTCTGAAGGCGCTGCGCGTGCCCGGCGCCGAGCCTGTGCCGTTTCGCTGGCGGCGTGAGCTCGGCGAGAGCGAGGCGCTGCTGCAGCGGGTGAGGGCGCAGCGCGAGGTGTTCAGCCGGCTCCTGGCTCCGTCGCCGGCCGAGGTCATCGCGCGCTTCGGTGTGAAGCTCTCGGAGCTGACCGCCCAGCGCCTCTTCGCCGCCGCGGCGGCCTGGGCCGAGGTGACGGGCGAGGTGAAGGTCGAGCCCTTCGACGGCGCGCAGCTCGAGGCGCTGCTCGAGCCGTCGGGCCGGGCGGCGAGGGTGCTGCCCGACGAGATGGTGGCTCGCGTGCTCGCGCCCCTTCGGGCAGAGCTGGCCGACCTGAAGCGGCGCGACGGCGTGATCGACGAGAAGAAGGTGCGGTTGCTGCCGATCGCGGGGCAGGCGGTGCTGTAGTATGCGCCGCCGCACTCCATGCCCTGTCCCGTCTGTGGTTATACGAACCCTGCCGGCGCGCTGAAGTGCTCGGCGTGCGGCACCCAGCTCGTCGCTGAACCGGCACCGGTCGCGCGGGCGGGCGACGCGGTCTGCGCGATTCACAAAGAGACTCCGGCGCTGCAGCCGTGCTCGCGCTGCGGCACGTTCTACTGCGGCGCCTGCCTCGAGCGCGCCGCCGACGGGCAGATGTACTGCGTGACGTGCCGGTCGCGCTCGACGCTGCCGTGGGATCAGCGCGAGCAGCTGGGCATGCTGCGCGCGTGGTGGCTGACCAGCAAGGCGCTGCTGCTCGAGCCGACGCAGACGCTGCAGTCGGCGCCGCGTGACGCTCCGATCGGGTCGTCGCTCTTGTACGCGGTGATCTGCAACCTGCTCGGCGTCCTACCCACGCTGCTCATCTACCTCGTCGGCTTCGGCGGCATGCTCCTCTTCGCGGCGAGCGAGAGCCAGAAGGGGCTCACCGGGTCGGGCCTCGGCATCGGCGCGGTTGGCGCCATCTTCGTCTTCATCTTCTACCTGGTGCTGCTGGTGGGCATTCAGATCGTGTCGCTGTTCGCCCTGGCCGGCATCGAGCACCTCGTGCTGCACCTGACGGGCGAGCGGGAGATCGGCGGCTACACGTCGACGCTGCGCGCGCACGCGCTGGGGCTCGCGCCCTTCATGCTGGGCCTCGTGCCGGTGTGCGGCTTCATGGTGATGGGGCTGTGGTCGCTGGTGCTGCGCTGCATCACGCTCATGCACCTTCAGCGGGTGAGCGCGGGCAAGGCGGTGGCGGCGGTGCTGGCTCCGATGCTCGTGATCTGCGGCTGCGGCGGGCTCATGTACTTCGTCGTGATCGCCGCCGCGGTCAGCGCTGCGGGGCTGTCGCGCTGACGGCAGAGGTCCTGGCCGCGGCCGTGGTCGACGCGCTCAACGTGTTGGGCGCACGTTCATAGGAACATCGCGAAGCGTTCGAGGCGGCGGCTCGCACCCAGCGTCGCGTTCGCCAGACCTCGCCCGGGTCCGCAGCCGGCGGAGTGAGCTCGACGCCGTGGTCGCGACCGGCGCTTGCGCGTCAGCTCCCGAGAAGTGCCGCGCAGTGCTCACTGCGGTGAGAGTGATGCTGCCGGCCGAGACGTCGCCCTGACGAGGCGCTTCACGAGGCCCGGCCCCTCGTAGATGAGCCCGCTGTAGATCTGCACGAGGCTCGCGCCGGCCTCGAGCTTCGCCTTCACGTCTTCGGGCGTGAACACGCCGCCGACGCCGATGGCCGGCAGCCGGCCGCGGCACCGCGACAGCACGTGCGTCGACTTCGCGAACAGCGGCTGCCCCGAGAGCCCGCCGGCCTCGGGGTGAATGAACGGCCGCATGATGGTGGTGTTCGTGGCGATGATGCCCGCGGCGCCCTGTGAGATCGCGACGGCGACCGCGGCGTCGACCGCCTCGTCTTCGAGATCGGGGGCGATCTTCAGCAGCACGGGCTTGCCGCCGGCCTCAGCCCTCGTCGCCTGCAGAATGCGCCGCAGCGTCTCGGGCTCCTGCAGGGCGCGCAGGCCGGGGGTGTTCGGCGACGACAGGTTCACCACGAGGTAGTCGGCGAGCCCCGCGAGCACGCGCGCGCAGGCGGCGTAGTCTTCGTGCGCCCGCTCGTTCGGCGTGTCTTTGTTCTTGCCGATGTTCACGCCGATGGGCGCGGGCCGCCAGGGCAGCTCGTACAGCCGCGAGGCCATCGCGTGGGCGCCGGCGTTGTTGAAGCCCATGCGGTTGATGAGGGCGTGATGCTCGGGCACGCGGAAGAGGCGCGGCCGATCGTTGCCGGGCTGCGGCCGCGGAGTCACCGTGCCCACCTCGACGAACCCGAAGCCCATCGCGAACAGGCCGACCAGCGCCTCGGCGTTCTTGTCGAGGCCGGCGGCGAGCCCGATGCGGTTGGGGAACTTGAGACCGAAGAAGCTGCGCTCGAGCGCGGGGTCATCGGGGCCGCGCAGGGCCTTCGCGAGGCCGACGGCGCCCTCCATGAGCGAGAGCGCGCCGATGCCGAGGTGGTGCGCGTCTTCCGCGTCGAGGCGGAAGAGCAGGGGCTTGAGCCAAGACCGGTACATCAGGCCCGGGTGATGAAGGAGCTCTCGCGGGCCCAGGCGATCGCCTGGTCGACCTGCTGCGTGGTGAGAATGCCGTTCGTCTCGATCAGGTCGACCTCTTTCGACATGTCGGTGTCGAGCAGGTACGGGCCGTCGGTGTTCAGCGTGATCTTGACGCCGCGATCCCACAGGGTGCGCACGATGTGCTTGAGCTCGGCGATGCCGTCGACCGCGCGGGTGTAGAGGTTCGAGGTCGGGCACAGCTCGAGCACGACGCCGCGCTCCTTCAAGAGCTTCATGGCCGACTCGTCGTAGGCCGCGCGGATGCCGTGGCCGATGCGGTGCGGCTTGAGCTTCTCGACGACGGCGATCACGCCCTCGGCGCCGGTGCCGGCGGTCTCGCCGGTGTGCACGGTGCACTTGAGCCCCGCGGCGCGCGCACGCTCGAACAGGTCGACGTACGCGGGCACGACCTCGGGCTTGAGCTCGAGCGCGTCCTTCTCGGTGCCGGCGAGGTCGATGCCGAGGACGCCGCGGCTGCGGTACTTGATCGCCTTGTCGAGGATGATCGAGTTCAGCTTGTGGTCCCACTCGCGGGCCAGGCAGAAGATGAGGCACGCGCGAACGCCGTACTCGAGCACGGCGCGATCCATCCCCCGCAGGGCCGCGTGGATGATGTGGTCGAGGTCGAGCTCGCTGTTCAGGTTGCGCTTCATCGGGTTGAACCGCAGCTCGATCTGCGTGACGCGGCTCGAGCGATACTCCTTGCCGATGACCTCGTAGACCGAGCGCTCGATCGCCATCGGCGAGCTCTGAATCTTCTCGGTCCACGTGTGCATGATCTTCAGGTAGTCCTCGAGCGAGCCGACCTTGTCTTGCCGGGCCGTGATGAGCTCGACGAACTCGAAGTAGTTCTTCACCGGCAGCTTGAAGCCCTGGCTGTGGGCGATGGACCAGAGGATGTGGGGAGCGACGGCTCCGCCGACGTGGATGTGCAGATCGATGAGTTCTCGTGGCACGTTCCTTCACGCTGATGCCACGGCCCGCCTTCGGAGTCCACGGTGTTGGGGCAGCGCGTAGGGTGCCGTGCTCACGCTGCGCGCCGCCCACAGCGCCCCGGCGCACGCTCTGCCAGCGACAGTACGACCGCGACGGCGAGCCCGAGCCGTAGTCGCATCACCAGCGCCTCACGCTTCCGGTTCCCCGTCGTGGCGACCGCTACAGCCCTCGCAGCTTCCGCAGCTCGGCCCACGCCTCGGTCACCTCTCGAAACCGCGCCGCGGCGTTGTCGACCTCGCGCTTCGGCTTGCCCGCGTAGCGATCGGGGTGAAACTCGCTCGCGAGCCGCCGGTACGCCGTGCGCAGCTCGTCGTCGCTCGCCGCCTCGGTCAGGCCGAGCAGCTCGTAGTGCCTCGAGCCGCTGCCGAGGTGCATCGACGTGATCTGTTGCAGCTGCTCGTCCGACAGGTTCAGCCCCGAGACGATCTGCTTGATCGCGTCCGACTCGGCGCGCTTGAGCTCCGAGTCGACCAGCGCGAGCTCGTAGAGCGCGTTCACGAACAGCGGCCGGTCTGCCGGCGTCAGCTTGCCGCGCGCCTTCTTCGTCGCCGCCGCCAGGTCGACCGGGTTCGCGGCCAGCGCCGCCTTCAGCGCGACGCGCACCTGCTCGAGCGAGTCTTGATCGAAGCCCCGCTCGTTCTGGAAGTACTCGCGAATGATGCGCACCTCGGGCTGCGTCACCGGCCCATCGCTGCGGGCCACCTCGACGAAGAGCGGGCAGAGCAGCTTCGCGAGCACCGTGTCGGGGTTCGTGCGCGGAATCGCGCGGCGCGGCGGCTCGGTCGTCTGCGGGCCCAGCAGCTCGTCGATGCTCTTCAGCTTCTCCGGAGGAATCTCGTCTTGCCGGTCGAGCAGCAGGTGCCCCATCACCAGGCCCACGCAGCCGAAGAAGATCGCCATCGTCCCCGACTGGAACAGGAGGCCGACGAGCACACCGACCATGGCTCCGAGGATCTTCCCGAACATGGGCTGGGCCCGACAATAGATCGCTCGCGTTGAATGCGGCGTGGCGCGCTGCGCGCGTGCGTTACAGTGCCGGCGCGATGGCGGCTCAACTGATCGACGGCAAGGCGTTGGCGGCGAAGGTGCAAGACGGCCTCAAGGCCCAGGCGCAGGAGGTCGCGGGGAAGCGCGGCTTCCCGCCCGGCATCGCCGTCGTGCGCGTCGGCGAAGACCCGGCCTCCAAGGTCTACGTCACCAAGAAGAAAGAGACCGCCGCCGGCCTCGGCTTCGGCTCGTGGGAGCACCACCTCGACGCCTCGACCACGCAAGCGCAGCTCTTGCAGCTCGTCGCGGCGCTCAACGCCGACCCGAAGGTCGACGGAATTCTCGTTCAGCTGCCGCTGCCGAAGCACATCGACTCGAACGCCGTGCTGCTGGCGATCGCCCCCGAGAAAGACGTCGACGGCTTTCACCCGGTGAACGCCGGCAACCTCTTTCAGGGCCGCCCGGGCCTCGTCGCCTGCACCCCCGCCGGCGTCATGCGCATGCTCGACGAGATCGGCTTCAAGCCGCAGGGCAAGAACGCCGTCGTCGTCGGGCGCAGCAACATCGTCGGCCGCCCGATGGCGGCGCTGCTCATCAACGCCTCGGCGACCGTCACCGTCTGCCACAGCAAGAGCGACGTCGCCGCCGAGGTGCGCCGCGCCGATCTCGTCGTCGCCGCCGTCGGGGTGCTGCACCTCGTGAAGGGCGAGTGGGTGAAGCCTGGCGCCGTCGTCATCGACGTCGGCATGAACCGCAAGAGCGACGGCAAGCTCTCGGGCGACGTCGAGTTCGAAGCCGCCAGAGAGCGCGCCTCGTTCATCACGCCCGTGCCCGGCGGCGTGGGGCCGATGACGATCGCGATGCTGATGAGCAACACGGTCGCTGCGGCGCGCGCGCGCATCTGACAGCGCCGCCAACCGCGACGGCGGAGCGCCGATGCTCCAGTGCGGCAACCCCGCGTCGCCCGTGGCCTCTCGCGCTGGCGCGCGCGTTGCTGAAGGGCGCCCCGGCCGGAGAAAGCCTTTCCGAATGCATCGCTGCACCCGCTGTGACGGTTTCGTTCCCTCGGGCATCACCACGTGCCCGAACTGCCGCTCGACGAACAAGGCCTGGTGGATGGCGCCGCTCGCCTTCGCCGGAGCCGGCCTCGCGACGGTGACCCTGTCTGCCTGCTACGGCGCTCCGTGCGCCGCGACGGTCAAGCTGCCCGACGGCGGCACCAAGACCGACTCCAACTCGATGAGCTGCTCGCAGTACGACTGCACCAAGAGCCCCGACGGTGGCGCGCCCGTGATGGACGCCGAGTGGGACCGGCTCTGCAAGTGAGCCCCTCGCGCGACGAGCTCTTTCGCCGCTTCGACGTGCGCCAGCCCGAGCGGCCGGCGTACGTCGTGTGGGAGCTGACGCTGCGCTGCGATCAGCCCTGCACGCACTGCGGCTCCCGCGCTGGCACTCCGCGGCCCAGAGAGCTCAGCACCGCGCAGGCCCTCGAGGTGGTGGGGCAGCTCGAAGCGATGGGCACGTTCGAGGTCGTGCTCATCGGCGGCGAGGCGTACCTGCACGAGGGCTTCCTCGACATCGTGCGTGCGCTGCGCGCCGCCGGCATCCGGCCGTCGATGACCACCGGAGGGAGGGGGATCGACGGGCCGCGGGCGAAGGCGATGGCCGAGGCGGGGCTGCACACCGTCTCGGTCAGCATCGACGGGCTCGAGCTGACGCACGACCTGATGCGGGCCTCGCGTGGCAGCTTCGCGGCGGCGACCGCGGCCCTGCGGCACCTGAAGGCCGCCGGCCTTCGCACCGCGTCGAACATCAACCTGAACCGCCTCAACCACCTCGACCTCGAGCCGCTCTTCGACGTCTTGAAGGAGCTCGGCATCGGCGCGTGGCAGGTGCAGCTCACGGCGCCGCTCGGCCGCGCTGCCGATCGCCCGGCGATGCTGCTGCAGCCGTGGGATCTCGTCGAGCTCGTGCCGCGCATCGTGCGCCTGAAGCACCGCGCGTGGCGCGAGGCCGGCATCTCGATTCAGCCCGGCAACAACCTCGGCTACTTCGGCCCCGGCGAGGCCACGCTGCGCTCGCCGCAGCCGGGCCTGAGCGATCACTGGCAGGGCTGCCAGGCCGGCAAGCAGGTGATGGGCATCGAGTCCGACGGCAGCCTCAAGGGGTGCCCGTCGCTGCAGTCGTCGGTCTACGTGAAGGGCAACGTGCTCGACGAGCCGGTCGCGAAGGCCTGGCCAAAGCTCGCCGTGCGGCGCACCGTCGACGATCTGTGGGGCTTCTGCCGCACGTGCCCGTTCGCGCAGGCGTGCCTCGCCGGCTGCACGTTCACGTCGCACGCGTTCTTCGGTCGGCCCGGCAACAACCCGTACTGTCACTACCGCGCGAAGACGCTCGCCGAGAGCGGCCGCCGCGAGCGGCTCGTGCTGAAGGCGCGCGCGCCGGGAGCTCCGTTCGACAACGGGCTGTTCGAGATCGTCGAAGAGGCGCTCGACGCGCCAGACCCCAGGCCGCCGACCCCGCGGCAGCTCGTCAGAAAGCAGGAGGCCTCATGAAAGCCGTGATCGCAGCGCTGCTCCTCAGTGCGTCGGCGCCGAGTCGCCCGCCGCTGGTGCCGAGCCCCGAGCTCTTCCCCGAGCCCATCGAAGAGCCCACGTCGATCCACGGGACGTGGTGGTTCTGGCCCATGCTGAGCGTCGCGACGGTGCAGACCGCCGCGACCCTCGGCGTGCTGGCCCTCATCCTGCCGCTGTTCCTGAACCCGCCGAGACCGGGTGGCAGCCTCTAGCTGTGCCCGATGGCGGCCTCGTCGCCGGCCGCGCTCGAGCCCTTGAGCGCGCTCACGATCATGCGCGTCGCCGGGCTCTTGTTCAGCGTGTAGAAGTGAATGCCCGGCACGCCGCGCGCGAGCAGCTCGACGCACTGCACGGTCGCGTGCGCCACGCCGAGCTGCATGATCGCCTCGGGGTCGTCTTTCACCTTCTCGAGCTGCATCTGCAGGCGCATCGGCAGGGTCGCCCCGCACAGGCGGATGAAGCGGCCGACCTGCTCGTAGTTCGTGATCGGCATGATGCCCGGCACGATCGGCACGTTGATGCCCGCGCGCCGCGCCCGCTCGACGAAGTCGAAATAGAACGCGTTGTCGAAGAACAGCTGCGTGATGAGGAAGTCGAGCCCCGCATCGACCTTGAGCTTCAGGTGCTCGAGGTCCCGCTCGCGCGACGCCGTCTCGACGTGCCCTTCCGGGTAGCAGGCCGAGCCCACGCAGAACGCGTACTCGCGCTCGCGGATCAGCTCGACCAGCTCGTTCGCGTAGCGCAGGCCGCCCGCGACCGGCTGGAACGCGGTCTCGCCCTTCGGCGGGTCGCCGCGCAGCGCCAGCACGTTCTCGATCTTCGCGTCGCGCAGCGTGTCGAGCACGCTGATGAGCTCTTCGCGCGTGTGGCCCACGCACGTGAGGTGCGCCATCGCCTCGATGCCGGTGCGCTGCTTGATGTGCGTCACGAGCCCGACCGTGCGGTCGCGCGTCGAGCCGCCGGCGCCGTACGTCACCGACACGAAGCCCGGCTCGAGCGGCTTCAGATCTTCGAGCGTCGACCACAGGTTCTTCTCGCCCTCCGCCGTCTTCGGGGGAAAGAACTCGAACGAGAAGCACGGCTTCGACGGGTTCAACCGATTGCGGATCTTCACTTGAGCCACCCCAACTTCTGCCCGATGACCGCCATCGGCCCGACGGCCTCGCCGAGCGGCCGGTAACGGTAACGCTGCGCGAACACGCGCGCGTGCTCTTCGCCGCGCTCACTCACCAACGCCATGAGCGCCGCCGAGCGCTGCTGATCTTCGGTGTTCGCGATGAACCCCTCGTAGACCCACGCGCACGACACCGCGTTCTTCGGCAGCTCGCGCGCCTTCTGCTTCGCCGCCTCTTCGGCCGCCTCGGGCGAGGGGAAGTGAAAGCGCGCGAGGTCGAGCTGCCCGGCCTGCAGCGTCAGCAAGAACGGCTCGAACACGCCGCCGCCCGCGAGCTGCATGAGGCCGTGTCGAAGAGCCGCGGCGCCGAACGCGAACGAGCGCGACGCCGCGTCGAACGGCGCGGTGTCCGAGTCCTTCACGTAGAAGGTCGCGTGCGGCTCGGCGCCGATCTGCAGGGCGCCGCCGGCGCTCGCCGCCACGATGCTCCGCTCGGTGCGGCCCGTGCCCGGCTCGGTGGTGACGAGCTCGCCGCCCTCGAGCCGCCACAAGAGCGCGATGCGCTGCATGCCCTGCGGGCCCATGAAGCTGTGAATGGCGTCGCCCCACGGCGAGAAGTGGAAGGCGTGCTCGCCGAAGCGAGCGAGACCCGCCTTGTCGTCGGGTGAGATGACCCACCGGCCGTGGAGGTAGTCCGGTTGCACGGTGGTGGTCACATACCAGAAGCCGCGCTATACGCGTGCCCCGCATGGCTCCCCGGCAGACTCCCTTGAACGCGGCCCACAAGAAGCTCGGTGGCCGCCTCGTCGACTTCGCCGGCTGGGAAATGCCGGTTCAATACTCGGGCGTGATCGCCGAGCACGAGGCCGTGCGCACCGCCGCCGGCCTCTTCGACGTCTCGCACATGGGCGAGGTCGAGTTCAAAGGGCCCGGCGCGCTCGAGGCCGCGAACGCGCTCATCACGAACGATCTCGCGAAGGCCTCCGACGGGCAGGCGGTGTACGCCGGGCTGCTCGACGACAAGGGCTGCTTCATCGACGACGTCGTCGCATACCGCTTCAGCCCCGAGCACATCTTCATCTGCGTCAACGCGAGCAACGCCGACAAGGACTTCGCGTGGATGAGCGAGCGCGCGCGCGGCGTGAAGCCGGTGAACCGCTCGAACGACTTCGCGCAGATCGCCGTGCAGGGGCCGAAGGCGTTCGCCCTCGTGCAGAAGCTGGCGTCGAAGCCCCTCGACGCGGTGCAGACGTACCGCTTCACCACGGGCAAGGTCGCGGGCGTCGAGTGCATCATCTCGCGCACGGGCTACACGGGCGAAGACGGGTTCGAGCTGTACTGCCCGCCCGCCGACGCCGAGAAGCTGTGGTGGGCGCTGCTCGAGGCCGGCAAGAGCGACGGCGTGGTGCCCGCCGGCCTCGGCGCGCGCGACTCGCTGCGCACCGAGATGAAGTACGCGCTCTACGGCAACGACATCGACGACCAGCACACGCCGCTCGAGGCGGGCCTCGGGTGGATCGTGAAGTGGGACAAGGGCGACTTCATCGGCCGCGCCGCGCTCGAGAAGCAGAAGGCGGGCGGGGTGCCGCGCAAGCTCGTCGGCTTCGAGCTCACCGAGGCGGGCATCCCCCGCTCGCACTACCCGATCTTGAAAGACGGCCAGAAGGTCGGCGAGGTGACGAGCGGCACGATGGGCCCGTCGGTGAAGAAGGCGGTCGGCATCGGCTACGTGCCCGCGGCGCTCGCGGCCGAGGGCACCGTGTTTCAGGTTGAGATTCGCGGGCGGCCGGTCGGCGCGCGCGTCGTCAAGACTCCGTTCTACAAGAGGTGAGCATGTACCCGAGCGACGTGAAGTACACGAAGGACCACGAGTGGGCGAAGAAGTCGGGCAACGCGATCATCATCGGTGTCACGCACCACGCGCAGGAGGCGCTCGGCGACGTCGTCTATGTCGAGCTCCCCAAGCTCGGCACCGCGGTGAAGGCCGGTGAGCGCTTCGGCACCATCGAGTCGACCAAGGCGGTGAGCGATCTGTTCTCGCCCGTCACCGGCAAGGTCGTGAAGGTGAACGATGATCTCTCGAGCAACCCGCAGAAGGTGAACCAGGAGCCGTACGGCGGCGGCTGGATCATCGAGGTCGAGACGTCGGCGCCCGGCGAGTACGACGCGCTGATGGACTCGGGCGCGTACCAGAAGCTGCTCGCCACGGCGAAGTAGTTGCACTCGGCGCCGAGCCTGCGGGTCTTGAGCCCGTGAGGTTCCCGGTCGCCGCCCTGCTCGTGCTCGTGTCCTGCAACGGAGCCGCTCCGTACGGCCCGTGCACGCCCGTCAACTGCAAGGGCTGCTGCGATGCGGCCGGCGTCTGCAACCCCGGCACCGAGGCCATGGCCTGCGGGCTCTCGGGCGGGACGTGCGTCGCGTGCCCCGGCTCGAACACCTGCGCGGCGGGCGCCTGCGTGCCCGTGAGCGGCACCGCAGGAGGCTCAGCCGGCGGGGAAGCGACCGCCGGAGGCGCGGCCGGGAGCGCCGGTGGCTCGGCGAACGGCGGCGGCTCTGCGGCGACGGCCGGAGGCTCGGGGAGCACGGCCGGAGGCACCGCGACGGCGGGCGGCGTCGGCTCGGCCGGAGGCACCGCATCGACGGCGGGCGGCGGCGGCAGCTCAGGCACCGCCGGCGGCGGCAACACCGGCACGGCCGGCGGCGGCAGCATCGGCACCGCGGGCGGCGGCTCAGGCACGGCCGGTGGAGGCAGCATGGGTACCGCAGGCGGCGGCTCGGGCACCGCCGGCGGGAGCGGCGGCACGGCGGGCGGCTCGGCGACCTGCGGCCCGATGAGCTGCTCGAACGGCTGTTGCAGCGGCGGCGCCTGCAACGCGGCTCCGATTCCGGCGGCGTGCGGTCGCAACGGCAACTTCTGTGCGGCGTGCTCGCCGGGCCAGGCGTGCACCTCGGGCCAGTGCGGCAACACGGGCGACACGTATGCGGGCTCTCCGTGCGCGACGAACAACGACTGCACGCTCGGCGGGCTCACGGGCAGCTGCCTCACCGGCAACGCGTGGCCCGGCGGCTACTGCCAGGACACGTGCTTCATCTTGAGCTGCAACGGCACCGACGTCTGCATCTCGAACGACTGCTGGGAGCGCTGCCCCGGCCCGCGCCTGGGCCAGTCGACCTGCCGCGGCGGCTACGTCTGCGGAGCCCTCTCGTTTCCCGACGGCGGCTCACCGAGCTACGGCATCTGCCGGCCCAGCTGCCAGTACGCCGGGTGCCCCAGCGGCACCTGCGGCAGCCTGGGCTACTGCCAGTAGACGAACCTCTGGCGGCTCGCTAAGGCGCGTGAACGCCATGCTCGAGCACGTCGACACGTTCCCCCGCCGCCACATCGGCCCCGATTCCCGCGAGACCGAACACATGTTGAAGGTCATCGGCATCTCGTCGCTCGACGAGCTCGTCGACAAGACCGTGCCGAAGGGCATTCGCCTGAACCGGGCGCTGCAGCTGCCGAAGGCACAGGGCGAGCACGAGGTGCTCGAAGAGCTGCGCGCCATCGCCGACAAGAACCAGATCTTCAGGTCGTTCATCGGCGCGGGCTACTCGGACACGATCACCCCCGGCGTGATCTTGCGGAACATCCTCCTCAACCCCGGCTGGTACACGCAGTACACGCCGTACCAGGCCGAGATCGCGCAGGGGCGGCTCGAGGCGCTGCTCAACTTCCAGACGATGGTGAGCGATCTCACCGGGCTGCCGGTCGCGAACGCGTCACTGCTCGACGAGGGCACGGCCGCCGCCGAGGCGATGCACCTCTTGCACGCGGTCGCCCCCGACTCGCAGGGCAAGGCGTTCTTCGTCAGCGACCGGTGCCACCCGCAGACGATCGCCGTGGTGCAGACGCGCGCGAAGCCGCTCGGCATCGAGGTGGTCGTCGCCGATCACCGCACGTTCGACCCGGCCGCGAAGAAGATCTTCGGCGCGGTCATTCAGTACCCCGGCACCGACGGCGGTCTGCACGACGATCGCGCGTTCATCGAGAAGGCGCACGGCGCCGGCGCGAAGGTCGCGGTCGCGTGCGATCTGCTCGCGCTGTGCCTCACGACGCCGCCGGGCGAGCTCGGCGCCGACGTCGCGATCGGCTCGGCCCAGCGCTTCGGCGTGCCGATGGGCTTCGGCGGCCCCCACGCCGCGTTCTTCGCGACGAAGGCCGAGTACGCGCGGCAGATGCCCGGCCGCATCATCGGCGTCAGCGAAGACGCGACCGGCAAGATGGCGCTGCGCATGGCGCTGCAGACGCGCGAGCAGCACATCCGCCGAGAGAAGGCGACGTCGAACATCTGCACCGCGCAGGTGCTGCTCGCGGTGATGGCGAGCATGTACGGCGTGTACCACGGCCCCCAGGGCCTCAAAGACATCGCGACGCGCGTGCACGATCTCGCGCGCACGTTGGCGGCAGGCCTCAAGCGCCTCGGGTTCAAGCTGCGGCACGAGGGCTTCTTCGACACGCTCGCGGTCGAGGTGCCCGACGCGAAGGTCGCCGACGGCATCGAGATCGCCGCGCGCAGCCAGCGCATGAACCTGCGGCGGCTCTCGGCGACGGCGCTCGGCGTCGCGCTCGACGAGGCCGCCAGCGCCGAGGAGCTCGACACGCTGTTCCACGTGTTCGCCGGCGGGCGCAAGGTCGACTTCGACGCGGCGTCGCTCGCGGCGGCGGGCTCTGCGATTCCCGAGACGCTGCGCCGCAAGAGCGCGTACCTCACGCACCCGGTGTTCAGCGCGCACCACTCCGAGAGCGAGATGCTGCGCTACATCCGCACGCTCGAGTCGCGCGACCTCTCGCTCACGCACTCGATGATCCCGCTGGGCTCGTGCACGATGAAGCTCAACGCGACCTCCGAGATGGAGCCCGTCACCTGGCCCGCGTTCGGCCGCATGCACCCGTTCGCTCCGGGCGCGCAGTGGGCGGGCTACGCCGAGGTCTTCTCGCAGCTCGAGGCGTACCTGAGCGAGATCACCGGCTTCGCGGGCTGCTCGCTGATGCCGAACGCCGGCAGCCAGGGCGAGTACGCGGGCATGCTCGTCATCCGCGCGTACCACGAGAAGCGCGGTCAGGCTCAGCGCGACGTGTGCCTCATTCCCCAGTCGGCGCACGGCACGAACCCGGCGACGGCGGTCATGGCCGGCTACCGCGTCGTGGTCGTGAAGACCGACGCGCAGGGCAACGTCGACGTCGCCGACCTGAAGGCGCGCGCGGTCGAGCACAAAGACAAGCTCGCCGCGCTGATGATCACGTACCCGTCGACGCACGGCGTGTTCGAAGAGGGCATTCGCGAGATCTGCGACGTCGTTCACGCGAACGGCGGCCAGGTCTACATGGACGGCGCGAACATGAACGCGCAGGTCGGCCTGTGCCGGCCGGGCGACTTCGGCCCCGACGTCTGCCACCTGAACCTACACAAGACGTTCTGCATCCCCCACGGCGGCGGCGGCCCCGGCATGGGCCCCATCTGCGTCGCGAAGCACCTGGTCGAGCACCTGCCGACGCACCCGCTCGCGAAGGTGGGCGGGCAGAGCGGCACCGGCCCGGTCAGCGCGGCGCCGTGGGGCAGCGCGAGCATCTTGCTCATCTCGTGGATGTACATCCGCATGATGGGGCCTGAGGGCCTCGCGCACGCGACGAAGCTCGCGATGCTGAACGCGAACTACGTGGCGAAGCGGCTCGAGCAGCACTACCCGACGCTGTACCGGGGCGCGCACGGCACCGTGGCGCACGAGTGCATCCTCGACCCGCGGGCGCTCAAGACGTCGGCCGGCATCGAGGTCGAGGACATCGCGAAGCGCCTGATGGACTACGGCTTCCACGCGCCGACCGTCAGCTTCCCGGTCTCCGGCACGCTGATGGTCGAGCCGACCGAGAGCGAGACGCAGGGCGAGCTCGATCGCTTCGTCGACGCGCTGATCGCGATCCGCGAAGAGATTCGCGAGATCGAGGCCGGCAAGCAGCCGCGCGAAGACAACCTGCTCAAGAACGCGCCGCACACCGCCGAGGTGCTGACCGCCGACGAGTGGAAGCGGCCGTACTCGCGCACGCGCGCCGCGTTCCCCAACCAGGCCGTGCGGCACCGCAAGTTCTGGCCGTTCGTCAGCCGCGTGAACAACGTGCTCGGCGATCGCAAGCTCGTCTGCAGCTGCCCGCCGATCGAAGACTACGCGTGAGGGACGCCGAGCTGCTGGCCGCGGCTCACGGCATCGTGAAGGGGCGCGTGCCGCCGCGCGCGCTCGTGTCTCGAACGTTCTCTGAGAAGAGCGTCTTCTTCGAAGAGATCCGCCACTACGCCTACGGCGGCGACGCGCTGCTGCACGTCGCCGCGGCCGCACACCAGGGCAGGGTGGTGAAGGCGCTGCTCGACGCCGGCGCCGACGTGCGCGCGCGAAACCGCCGGGGCGCCGAGCCGCTGCACTACGCCGCCGACGGAGCGCCCGCCGCCGCCGCCGCCGAAACCGTGCGCCTGCTGATCGCGGCGGGCGCAGATCCGAACGCGCTCGACGCGAGCGGCGTGGCCCCGCTGCACCGCGCGGTGCGCTGCCGCGTCACGAGCGCGGTGAAGGCGCTGCTCGCCGGCGGAGCCGACCTGAACCTGCGGAACAAGAACGGCTCCAAGGCCATCGATCTCGCCAAAGCGACGACCGGCAAGAGCGGCTCAGGCTCGCCCGAGGCGAAGCGCGCGCAGCAAGAGATCGCCGTGCTGCTCGCGGCGCACCGGTAACCCACCCCCGCGGCCACGAGCTCCACGAGCCCGTGGACGCGCTCGCGGACCTGAACGTGAACGCAGCGTGATCGTGTTCGTGGACGGCGTTCGTCGAACACCGCGCGACGGCGCGGGCGACGAACAGCCAGACTCAACCCGGCCGCACCGAAGTGGAAGAGGAGTGGGGTGATGATGATGCGTGTGCTTCCGCCGGCCCGCTTCCTCGGCTTCTGGTACCCCCCGACCGGCCGAGCGAGCTCGTACGCTCACTGCGCGACGGCGCGCGCGACGAAGAGGCCGTCGGTGGTCTCGTACCAGACCACCGCCCCGTCGATCTGGCCGCCCGAGAACTGAATCCGGTCGTCGATGACGGCGTGAACGCTCCCGCCGCGATCGACCACGGTGAGCGGGTCGGCGCCCGTGAGCACGACGCCGTCGCTCAGCCACACCGGCTGCTCCAGCAGCGGCGTGCTCACGACCTGGCGCGTGCCGCTCTCGAGCGCCTCGAGCACCGTCGACCCGCCGACCATCGAGACCCTCAGCTTCTTGTCCGGCGACGTCGCCTCGCCCGCGCGCGTGCGAGACGCACCGACCGAGACCAGCCGCACCGCCGGCTCCAGCTCGAGCAGGCACGAGGTCTCGTCTGCGCCGGGCTCTTCGCCGTCGGCGCAGCCGGCCGTGCGCGCGAACAGAATGCCCTTCGAGCCCCACGCCTTGAAGCGCAGCTGGTGGGCGAGATCGTCGGGGCCCTCCCAGCGCACGAGCCGCTTCTTCGTTCGCTCGTACGCCCAGACGTGCTGATCCTCGGCGCCCGGGTCGAGCTCGCCGCCGACCCAGCGGCCGTCCTGCGAGACCCACAGCGAGGTCGTTCGCGCGGGCAGCTTCACCGCCTCGCCCGGCAGCACCGTGACGTCGGGCTCGGCCACCGCGCAGACTCCGCCTCCACACGCCGCGAGCGGGGCGACCGTCTTTCGCTTGCCGAGCGGCTTCGACGCCGCCTTCGCCGGGTCCCACAGCTTGTGCAGCCCGCCGGGCTCGACGAACAAGAGGCCCGCGCGGCCCGCCCACACGACGCGCACTCCGGGGCCGGCGACCTTCACCGGGGCGTCGAGCCGGGCGAGCGGGGTGGCGCGCGGCGGCCAGGGCTTCAGCGCCTGCGCGATGACGCTGACCGCGTTGCCGTCGGGAGGCAGCACGAACCAGCCCTCGCCCTTCTTGACGTCGAGCCCGATCGACAACGACTCGAGCTCGACGAGCGCCGGCCCCCTCCACCGCCCGCCGAGGCGCTGGCGCGGCGCCGGTGTGCCTCGCGGCGCGTGCTTCGCGAGCGTCTCGACCAGCCACTTGCCACCCTCGTCGTCGGCGGTGAGCGTGATCTCGGCGCGGGCCCCATCGACGGCTGGCGGCGGCGGGGCGAACGTGATGACGGCTCTCGCCCGCGCGTCGGCGTACAGCTGCAGCTCGTAGCGCCCCGGCGGCCCGCTGGCCTTCAGTGAGAACGGGACGTCGGCGAGCAGCACGAAGAAGACCGGAGCGAGCACGCCCCCGCACATACTCCACCGCGCGCGCTCTGTGCAGTGACTTGCATGATGATAGTGACAGGCGTTAAGGCAAGCGCATGCAACGCGTCTCGCTCGCCGGCCGCCCGTGTCCCATCGCCCGCTCGCTCGACCAGATCGGTGACTGGTGGAGCCTGCTCCTCATGCGCGACACGACGCTCGGCTTCCGGCGGTTCGCCGAGCTGCAGCAGCGCCTGGCGATCGCTCCGAACATGCTCACCCGGCGCCTCGACGCCCTGATCCGGCACGGCCTGCTCCGACGCCGCCGCTACGCCGCGAAGCCCGATCGCTTCGAATACGTGCCGACGCCGAAGGGCCTCGATCTCGTGCCCGTGCTGCTCGCGCTCGGCGCCTGGGGCAACCGCTGGCTCGCCCCCCGCGGCGCGCCGCTGCTCAACGTTCACCCCAAGACCGGCCGCCGCCTCGAGCCGATCGTCGTCGACCGGCGCACCCGCCGAATCCTGAAGGCCGGCCGCGTCGGCGTCGTCGCCGGGCCCGGAGCGCCCGCCGCCGTTCGTAAGGCGCTCGTGCGCCCCCTCGTCTTCGGCGCCCGAGGAGCCCGGTCATGAGGCGCGTCGTCATCACCGGCATGGGGCTCGTCACTCCGCTCGGCAGCGGCGTCGACCCCGTGTGGCGCCGGCTGCTCGACGGGCACAGCGGCATTCGCCGCATCGAGGGCATCGACGTCGCCGATCTGCCCGCCCGGATCGCCGGCGTCGTCCCCCGCGGCGCGGCGCCCGGTGAGCTGAACCTCGACGCGCTCTTCGACGTGAAGGAGCAGCGCCGCCTCGAGGACTTCATCGTCTACGCCATCGCCGCCGCCGACGAGGCGCTCGGCCACGCCGGCTGGCGCACCCCGAGCGAAGCGCAGCAGCTCCGCACCGGAGTGCTCGTCGGCTCGGGCGTCGGCGGGCTGCCCGGCATCGCCGACAGCGCCGTCACGCTGCACGAGCGCGGGTGGAAGAAGATCTCACCCTTCTTCATACCCACCGCGCTCGTCAACGAGGCCAGCGGCCTCATCTCGATGCGCTACGGCTTTCGCGGCCCGTGTCACTCGGTCGTCACCGCGTGCTCGACCGGAGCGAACGCCATCGGCGACGCCGCCCGAATGATCGCCCTCGACGACGCCGACGTCATGGTCGCCGGCGGCGCCGAGGCCGCGACGCACCGGCTCGCCTTGGCGGGCTTCGCGGCGATGCGCGCGCTCTCGACCGGCTTCAACGACACGCCAAAGGCCGCCAGCCGCCCGTGGGATCGCGCCCGCGACGGCTTCGTGCTCGGCGAGGGCGCCGGAGTCGTCGTGCTCGAGGCCCTCGAGCACGCCCAGGCGCGCGGCGCGACGATCTGGGCCGAGGTGACGGGCTACGGCATGTCGGGCGACGCGTACCACCTGAGCGCGCCGGACCCGAAGGGGCACGGTGCGCTGCGCTCGATGCGCGCCGCGCTGAAGCGCGCCGAGCTCGGCCCCGACCAGCTCGACTACGTCAACGCTCACGCCACCTCGACGCCGGTCGGCGACCCGATCGAACTCCACGCGCTGCGCGAGCTGCTCGGGGCCGCAGCCGACCTCGCCAGCATCTCGTCGACCAAGTCCGCCACCGGCCACCTGCTCGGAGCCGCCGGCGCCGTCGAGGCCATCTTCTCGGTGCTGGCGCTGCGAGATCAGATCGCTCCGCCGACGCTGAACCTCACCGACCCCGATGACGCCGGCGGCCTCGATCTCGTGCCGCTGCGCGCGAAGCCGCGCCGCATTCGCCACGTGCTCTCGAACTCGTTCGGCTTCGGCGGCACGAACGCATCACTGGTTCTGAGCGCCGTCTGAGAACGCCTGGTGCCCCAGCCGCACCGCCATCGCCGGGTGCTCGGCCGCGAGCGCCTTGAGCTTCTCGAGCGCCGCCGCGTTCGCCGCGTGGTCGTCGGTGAACGACCCGGGCTCGACGCCGTTCTGCCAGCCCCAGCGCGTGTGCGACGTGTCGCCGACGAACAGCACCGGCCCCGACGCGGTGCGCGCCACGAACGCCACCGAGCCCACCGTGTGCCCCGGCACCTGCAGCGCCCACACCGAGCCGTCGCCGAACACGTCGATGACCCCCGTGAACCGGCCGTCGGGGTCGGGCTGAAACTGCCACTCCGAGATCGGCTCCTGCCCCTCGAGCGCGCGATCGGTCGACCCCTGCACCGCGAAGTTCAGCGCGCCGCGGTGCCCGGCCTCGCCCGGCCCCGTGTAGATGGGCGTGCCCTTCGGCACGTCCGGCATGCCGCTGATGTGATCGATGTGCATGTGCGTCAGGAACACGCCGTCGAGCCTCTTCTCGCGCTCGACCCAGTCGCCCAGCGGCATGAGCGCCTTCATCTTCTCGAGCTTCATGAACGCCGCGATCGGCCCCCGAATCGCCGACCGCGACGGGTCGTCGCGCAGCGCCCGCTCGATGCCCGTGTCGATGATGAACGTGCCCTTCTCGGGGTGACGCAGCACGTGGAAGTAGACCTGAATCGGCTCCTCCCCGTCGGCCAGCCCCGCCGCCTTCGCCTTCTCGTGCGAGAGGTTGATGAGGCCGCTGCGATCGACCACCCAGTCGCACGACGCCACCGTCTCGACCGTCACCGGCCCCGGAGCGTCCAGCACCTCGAGCATCGCCTTCGAGCCCGACGCGACCCCCAGCGCCGACGCCTTCGTCGCGTGCGTCGACACCGCGCAGCCCGTCATCGCCATCACCACCAGCCCCATCACGATCGTTTTCATGGCTCCACCGTAGCCATCTACAATCGAATGAGAATCGTCTAACTTTGCATCGGGCCATTCGAAAATGGATATCTCGTGGGAAGACCTCCGCCTGTTCCTCGCCGTCGTCGAAGAGAAGAGCTTCAGCGCCGCGGCGAAGCGCCTCGCGCTCGGCCAGCCGACCGTCAGCCGCAGGCTCGCCGACCTCGAGCGCCAGCTCGGCTACGCCCTGTTCCTGCGCGCCGCGAGCGGAGTCACCCCCACGGCCGCGGCCGCCCGCCTGCTCGAGCCTGCGAAGAAGATGGCCGAGTGGGCCGGCGAGGTCGGGCGCGCCGCCGCCGCCGGCGATCGCACGCCGCAGGGCATCGTGCGGCTGACGGCGGCGCCCGGCGTCGCGTTCGACTTCGTGGCGCCGTTCGCCGCGCACGTGAGGGCGAAGCTGCCGAAGGTGCAGCTCGAGGTGATCTCGAAGATCGAGTACCTCGATCTCGCCCGCGGAGAGGCCGACCTCGCGATGCGCCTCAAGGCGCCGCCGCCGGGCTCGGACCTCGTCGTGGTGGGCTCGCTCGAGACGCCAGCGCAGGTCTTCGTCAGCAAGAGCGTGGCGCAGCGGCTGCCGAAGAAGCCGGCCCTCGACGACCTCGAGTGGATCGCCTGGTGCCCCCCGTACGAAGACCTGCCGCCGAACCCGCAGCTGAGGGCGCTCATCCCGGGCTTCCGGCCGGTCTTCACCACCGACAACTTCCTGGTGATGATGCAGGCGGCCGAGGCGGGGGTCGGCGCCGTGATCCTCGCAAGGCCTCCCCACCGCTTCACGATGCCGACGCAGCTCGTGCCGCTCGACATACCGCTCGGCCCCGCCGGCCAGCGGCCCCTCTACCTGGTCTGCGCGAAGAGCGCCCTCGAGGTCCCCCGGATCCGGGCGGTCGCCGACCTGTTGGTCCACGAGCTTCAGCGCGTCAAGGCGGTCTCTGGTATGAAACCGCGCCACTGATGGTCACCCCCGTCGGCAGCCCCAAGGTCTCGACCAAGTTCGGCAAGTACACCCTGGTCGACCGCATCGCGGTGGGCGGCATGGCCGAGATCTTCCTGGCCCGGCAGGCCGGCCTCGAGGGCTTCGAGAAGACCATCGTCATCAAGCGCATTCGCCCGCATCTTTCGAAGCAGGCGAGCTTCGTGAAGATGTTCCTCAACGAGGCGAAGCTGGCCGCGCAGCTGAACCACCCGAACATCGTTCAGATCTACGACCTCGGGAAGATCGGCGAGTCGTACTTCATCGCGATGGAGTACATCTTCGGGCGCGACATGCGTCGCATCATCCCGAAGGCCGACTCGCTCGGGATCCCGTTTCCCATGGTGTACGCGCTGAAGATCGCATCGTCGGTCTGCGAGGGGCTCTACTACGCGCACCAGAAGGTCGACCTCTACGGCAACCCGCTCAACATCGTTCACCGCGACGTCACGCCCGAGAACATCTTCGTCTCGTTCGACGGCACCGTGAAGGTGCTCGACTTCGGCATCGCGAAGGCCGCGAACCAGATCGAGCAGACGCGCGCTGGCGAGATCAAAGGCAAGCTCAGCTACATGTCGCCCGAGCAGTGCATGGGCAAGATGCTCGACTGCCGCAGCGATCTCTTCTCGCTCGGCGTCGTCCTCTACGAGTGGCTCACCGGCTTCAAGCTCTTCACCGGCGACAGCGAGGTGGCGATCTTGAAGAGCATCACCGAGGGCAAGATCTACGCGCCCTCGTACTTCAAGGCCGACATTCCCGAGGCGGTCGAGTCGATCTTGATGAAGGCGCTCGAGAAGGACCGCGAGAAGCGGTACCAGACCGCGTGGGAGATGCAGTACGACCTCGATCAGTTCCTCTCTCAGTACGAGTTCACGCCCAGCAACATCCACCTCTCGAACTTCCTCAAGCAGCTCTTCAACGACGAGCTGGAGGACGAGAAGAAGCGCATCAGCCGAGCGAACACTCCGGCGGGCCCCGGCGAGATCGTTCAGGGCGTGCCTGAAGAGGCCGCAGACGACGCCGAAGAGATCATCTCGCAGGTCGAGGCCATCTCGGCCCAAGAGAACGCCGGCCCGCAGGTCGCCGTGCCCATCTCGGCGAACGGCAAGGCCGATCAGACCGTCCAGGTGCAGCTGTCTGCGAAAGAGCTCGAGGCGCTCGCCGGCATCGCCCGCCGCCACAACATCTCGGTCGGCTCGCTGGTGCGCGACGTGATGGTCGGCTGGCTCCGCTACAAGTGAAAAAAGGGGACAGGCTACTTTTCTGCGCAACCCAGAGCACCGCGGTCGCAGCAGAGCGCGGGGCCGTTGCGCAGAAAAGTAGCCTGTCCCCTTTTTTACGCCCGGCCCGGCTTCAGCTTCCACTGCTGCTTCGTCGCGCGCGCGAGGCCGGCCTTGCCGTGCCAGCGAAGGTCGGTCACCGCTCCGTGACCCCGCCCGCCCTCGACCTGCAGCGCAGGGGCGTCGGGCCGGGGCGAGCACTCGAGCGTCACCACGAACTCGTCGCCGCTCAGCTTGAACCCCATCACCGCCTGCAGCCCCGTCTGCGACACGTCGACCGAGCACTCTCGCGACGGCGGCAGCGGCGGAGGTTTCGCCGCCCTCACCGGCGGCAAGAGAAACGGAACGTGGAACCGCGGGTCGTCTTCGGGCTCCTTCGGCCTCGGCGGTGGAGTCACCAGGAACATCAGCGACGCGATCAGCGAAATTCCACTCGAGGCGAGGGCGAGAAAGACGTCAGGGGGCATCGCACGGCGTCAGACAACGGCGGGTGAAAAACAGTTCCGGTGCTACGTTGAGTTTTCTAACCGTGCCGCGAATCAAACTCACCCTCGAGTACGACGGCACTCACTATGTCGGCTGGCAGATTCAAGAGAACGGCCCGACGGTGCAAGGGCGGATCCAGCGGGCGCTCGCCGAGCTCTTGGGCGAGTCGGTGACCGTCACCGGCGCCGGCCGCACCGACTCCGGAGTGCACGCCCTCGGGCAGGTCGCCCACTTCGACTCACCGCGAACGCTGCCCCTCAAGGCCTACTGGATGGGCCTCAACGGCATGCTCCCCGAAGACATCGCCGTCGTGACCGCCGAAGAGGTCTCGCCGGCGTTCGACGCCCGGCGCTGGGCGCGCGGCAAGCGCTACCGTTACCGCATCGGCAATCGCCGCGCCCGATCGCCCATGCGGCGAAACACCCACTGGGAGATCTTCCAGCCGCTCGATCTCGAGGCGATGCGGAAGGCGACCGAGGCGCTGGTCGGCCAGCACGACTTCCAGAGCTTCCGCGCCGCCGATTGTCAGTCGCCGACCTCGGTGCGCAAGCTCACGCGCGTCGACGTCACTGGCGCGGTGGGCGACGAGATCGTGGTCGACGTCGAGGGCACCGCGTTCTTGAAGCACATGGTGCGGAACATCGTCGGCTCGCTCGCCGACGTCGGCCGCGGCAAGAAGCCCTTCACCTGGCTCGGCGAGCTGCTCGAGCAGCGCGACCGCACGCTCGCTGGCGTCACGGCCCCGCCACAGGGCCTGTCGCTCGTCGAGGTGCTCTACGGCGACGGCCCAAGATCCGATGACTCGGACGACGACTGACCGGTTAGGCTCGCGGCCGAAGTGACTCCCGGCGCCGAGACCGAGAACGAGAAGCCGCGCATCAAGCCCCTCGCGGCGGCCGAGACGGCGGTGCGCCGCTTCCTCTTGATGGTGGGCTTCGGCTTCCTCGCGTTCGTCGCGGGCAGCGTGCTCGCTTCGAGCCTCGGCAACCGCCTCGTGCCGCGCCTCGAGGGCTCGGGTGAGCTCGTCGGCATGGTGGCCTGGTTCTTCATTCAGGGCCTGTGGGTGATGCTGGTGCTGCCCGGCTTCGCGTACATCACCGCCCGCTTCCTCGAGCTCAGGCCGTGGCCCACGGCGATCGTCGGCGCCAGCACCGGCATGACGTTTCAGGTGGCGCTGCAGTACGTGAGCGTCGGAGCCGAGGGCATGGCGGGCGAGCCGACGCGGCAGCTCTTGCGGCTGCTCGCCGCCGCAACCGGCGTCGTGCTGACCGCGATCGCGGTGAAGCGCGGCCGCGAGCTCGCGCGCATCGCCGAGGAGCAGGCGAAGGTCGAAGCCGAGAAGAAGAAGCACCAGTACGACGAGTTCGTGAAGCAGGCCGAGGCGCTCGCCGAGCGGCGCGAGCAGGTGCCGATCGCCCCGCCGCCGACGCCCGTAGAGGAGTCCCCTCTCCCCCGTAGGGGAGAGGGACAGGGTGAGGGCCAGGAGCCATCGAGCTCTGCACCGACGCCCGAAATCAAGAGCTGACGCCGAGCTCTACGCCCTGGCTTGCGCGGCGAACGTCAGCTGCTCGCCAGCCGCGTCGACCTTCACGGTGTCCCCGGGCACGAGCTCGCCGCCGAGGATCTTCAGGGCGAGCGGATCCTGCAGGTACTTCTGAATCGCGCGCTTGAGTGGCCGCGCTCCGTACGCAGGGTCGTAGCCCTGGTCGGCGAGGAACTCGCGCGCCTTCGCCGTGAGCTCGAGGGTCAGCCGCTTCTCGGTCAGCAGGCGCTTCAACCGCGCGAGCTGCAGATCCACCACGGCGCCGATGTCTTTTCGCGTGAGCGCCTCGAACACCACGAGCTCGTCGATGCGGTTGATGAACTCGGGTCGGAAGTGCCGCTTCACGGCGTCGAGCACCTCCTGCTTGTCGCCGCCCGCGCCGAGGTTCGAGGTCATGATCAGCACGACGTTCTTGAAGTCGACCGTGCGCCCCTGGCTGTCGGTGAGCCGCCCCTCGTCGAGGATCTGCAAGAGCACGTTGAACACGTCGAGGTGCGCCTTCTCGAGCTCGTCGAACAGCACCACCGAGTAGGGCTTGCGCCGCACCGCCTCGGTCAGCTGACCACCCTCGTCGTACCCGATGTAGCCCGGCGGCGCGCCGATCAGCCGGGCGACGGCGTGCTTCTCCATGTACTCGGACATGTCGATTCGAATCACGTTCGACTCGTCGTCGAAGAGGAACTCGGCGAGCGCCTTCGCCGTCTCGGTCTTGCCGACGCCCGTGGGCCCCAGGAACAAGAACGAGCCGATCGGCCGGTTCGGGTCCTGCAGACCCGAGCGGGCGCGGCGCACCGCGTTCGACACCGCCTCGATCGCAGCCCGCTGGCCGACGACGCGGTGGGCGAGCCGCTCTTCCATCTTCACGAGCTTCTGCACCTCGCTCTCGAGCAGCTTCGAGACGGGGATGTGAGTCCACTTCGCGACGACGGCCGCGATGTCCTCCGAGTCGACCTCTTCCTTGAGGAACCGCTGCTTCTTCTGCATCTCGCTCAACCTCCCGTTGAGCTGCGCCGCCTCTTTCTCGAGCGAGGGCAGGGTGCCGAACTTCAGCTCGGCCGCCTTGTTCAGATCGCCCTGGCGCTCGGCCGCCGCCTGGTCGTTGCGCGCGCGCTCGACCTTCTCTTTCACCGCGCGGATCTGCGCGATGAGGCCCTTCTCGGCCTCCCAGTGCGCCTTCATCGCCGTGAACTGCTCGTTGAGGCCCGCGACCTCTTTCTCGATCTGCTCGAGGCGCTCCTTCGAGTGCGGGTCGGTCTCTTTCTTCAGGCCCTGCTTCTCGATCTCGAGCTGCACGAGCTTGCGCCGCACGTCGTCGATCGGAGTCGGCATCGAGTCGATCTCGATGCGCAGCCGCGAGCACGCCTCGTCGACCAGGTCGATCGCCTTGTCGGGCAGGAACCGGTCCGAGATGTAGCGGTGTGACAGCATCGCCGCCGCCACCAGTGCGGGATCTTGAATGTGCACGCCGTGGTGAACCTCGTACCGCTCTTTGAGGCCGCGCAAGATCGAGATGGTGTCCTGCACCGTCGGCTCGCCCACCATCACCGGCTGGAAGCGCCGCTCGAGCGCCGCGTCTTTCTCGATGTGCTTGCGGTACTCGTCGAGCGTCGTCGCGCCGATGCAGTGCAGCTCGCCTCGCGCGAGCGCCGGCTTCAGCATGTTGCCCGCATCCATCGAGCCCTCGGCCTTGCCCGCGCCGACCAGCGTGTGCATCTCGTCGATGAAGAGAATGATCTCGCCGTTCGCCGCGGTCACCTCTTTCAGCACCGCTTTGAGGCGCTCCTCGAACTCGCCGCGGAACTTCGCGCCCGCCACCATCGCGCCGAGGTCGAGCGCCACCAGCCGCTTGCGCTTCAGCGACTCGGGCACGTCGCCGTCGATCATGCGCCGCGCGAGGCCCTCGACGATCGCCGTCTTGCCGACGCCCGGCTCGCCGATCAGCACCGGGTTGTTCTTCGTTCGCCGCGACAGCACCTGCACCGTGCGCCGAATCTCTTCGTCGCGCCCGATCACCGGGTCGAGCTTGCCGTTGCGCGCCGCCTCGGTGAGATCATGCCCGTACTTCTCGAGCGCCCGGTACGTGCCCTCGGCGTCCTGCGACGTCACCCGCTGCGTGCCCCGCACGTCTTTCAGCACGCCCTGCACGCGCTCTTTCGTGAGCCCCGACGCCTTCAGCGCCTCGCCCACGCCGCCCTTGTCCTGCGCCAGCGCGATGAGCAGGTGCTCGCTCGACGTGTACTCGTCTTTCATCGCCTTCGCCGCGTCGTCCGCGCGGTCGAAGGTCGTGAGCAGCCGCTGCGACAGCGTCGCGCCTGCTGCGCCCTCGATCTTCGGAAAGCGAGACAGCAGCTCGTCGAACCGCGACACCACCAGCTTCGGGTCGACCCCGATCTTCTGGCAGATGGGCACCGCGATGCCGTCGGCCTGCGCGAACAGCGCCTTCGCGAGATGCTCCGGCTCGTAGTTCGGGTGACCCGCGCGCCGCGCGAGCGTCTGCCCCTCTTGCACCGCTTCCTGCGCCTTCAACGTCAGCTTTTCCATCCGCATGAGGTTGAAGGTAAGGGTGGGGCCGGCTCGTGCAATGCGTTGGCGCGGTGCGTCAAACCCCGCGAAAAAACGGCAGGAATTGCGTCGGGCCCCCTTGTGTGTGGCGGTGCGCTCATCTATGAGCGCGCGCCTCTCTTCCTCAAACGGGGGCGGTCCAACACAGTGGAAGCGCACGGCGGCTACCTCAGCCGGTACGAAGACGTGGACGTGGCGTGGCTCTGGCGGCTCGGTCAGGCGGCGCTGCTCGACGAAGGCGAGAGCCCCGACGACTGCGGCCTGCTCGTCACCGTGATGCCCGGCCCGCGCGTCGTGCGGTTCGCGTTCGACGGCCCCCACACCTACGGCCGCGCCGGCGCCCGCTGGTACATGACGCACCACGCGTTCGCGCGGCGCCTGTCCGAGCACCTCTCGAGCGCCGTTCACGCCTACGTGTTCGACCCCGACGACCTCGAGCTCGTGGTCAGCTACGGCAACGGCCGGCCCGTCGGCGGCGAGACCCTGCGCTACGAAGACGCCGAGTTCCCCGACGAAGACGACGATGAAGACGTCTCGTTCGAGGTGATGAAGAACAAGTGGCCCCTCGGCCACCTCGCCAAGGTGCTCGGCGTTCGGCGTGAAGAGCTCATTCGACTCCCCCGGCAGAAGACGGCCCTGCTGGATCTCTCGAAGGAGGTGTCACCCGGGCCGCTGTGGCACCTCTTTCCGCAGGCGCTCACGCAGACCCTCAAGCGCCACACCCCGATCGCGCCCTAAGGCGCGGGCGGCGGGGGCGGCGACCCGTCGAGCTGCAAAGTGAGCTCGCGAACCCGCGCTGACCGGTAGTAGCGCGACAACATCAACAGGCCGCCGCCGATCACGAGGCTCATCAGCATCGACAGCCCGGCGAAGCCCGTCGCCCACAGGCCCTCGGGCCAGCCCCCGGGAATCTCGGTGCTCTTCGCGAGCACGCGGTCGAACGCCGCGCCGGCCCGCCGTGCCACCGCCGCCGCCTGCGCTCCGTCGAGCGTGCGCAGCACCGCCGTGATCAGCGTCGTCGTCGCGAGCAGCCGCCTCACGCCCTCGCGCGGAGCGCCCCGCGGCCGCATCATTCGCAGCGACGACACGAACACGAGCGCCGACACCGCCCAGAGCCCCAAGAGAATCGCCGTGCGCGAGCCCCGCATCGACTCGAACGCCGAGATCTGCGCGAGCGCCATCGCCTTCAGCGCCTCCTGGTACAGGTCGGGCTGCTTCTCGAGGCCCGGCAGCGGCTGCAGGCGCGAGAAGTCGAGCTCCGAGGGCGACGGCGGGTCGTAGAGCGCCGTCATGCCCTGCGCCGCACCGAAGCCGAGCATGCCGGCCAGCACCAGCGCGATGAACGTCACGCGCTTGAGCCCCGTCGGGAGCGGCAGCTCGTTCACCCCGTGCTCCGGTTCATCACTTCTTGCTCAGGTTCACGAACTTCAGCCGCAGATCGGTGAGCAGGCTCTGGAACAGCCGCTCTTCCTCCTGGGTGCGGTTGCCCTTCGTCTTCTTCTCGAGCAGGTCGAGCAGGTCGAGGCTCTGGCGCGCGAGCTCGAGGCTCGTCGCGCGCCGACCCGTCTCGGGGTCGGGCGCCTCGCCGAGGTGAATCAGCGCGGTCGAGGCGAGGCCGAGAATGAACGTCGAGAACGAGATGGGCCCTTCGGCGCCATCGCCCTGCATGACGAAGGTCTCGCCCCGCCGCTCGGCCACGCTCAACCCTCGTCGTCGTCGCCGTCGTCGTCGTCTTCGTCGTCGATGTCGCCCATCGACGCTTCGACCGGAGCGGCCTTCTCGGCCACGTCGGGCAGGCCCTTGAGGTGCTTCTCCCAGGCCTTGTCGTCGATCTTGCCGGTTCGCTGGTAGCGCTCGGCGGTGCGCTTATCGAGGTACTTCGAATCGATTGGGTCAGACATGAACACGCCATATAGCAACCTGCGGATGACGGACAAGCTCCCGAGAGGGATCTATGCGCTCTACGACGACGGCTTCGCCGAGCGCGTCCGCGAGGCCGTGCAGGGCGGCTCGCGCACCGTTCAGCTCCGGCTCAAGAACACCCGCGACGCCGACGCCCTCGCGCTCGCCCGCGCGCTGAAGCCCCACGTGCCGGCGCTCGTCATCAACGACCGCGTCGACCTCGCGCTGCTCGCAGGCTGCGGCGTTCACGTCGGCGAGCACGATCTGCCCGTCGCCGAGGCCCGCCGTGTTCTCGGCCCCGCGGCCCTCATCGGCGCGACCTGCCGCTCGCTCGAAGACGTCGAGCGCGCCGCCCGCGACGGCGCCGACTACGCCGGCGTCGGCCCCGTCTTCGCAAGCCGCCTCAAGTCGCTGAGCGTGCCGCTGCTCGGCGTCGAGGGCCTCGCCGCGATCTGCGCGAAGAGCCCGCTGCCCATCGTCGCGATCTCGGGCATCGACGCCACGAACGTCGGGGCCGTCGCGAGGGCAGGGGCGCACGCCGCGGCCGTTTCGTCGGCGATCTTCGCGAGCGACGACCCCGCACGGGCCGTCGCCTTGATGCTAAGTCAGTGGCGATGAGACCTCCGCACGGCCACGGGCATCACCCGCCGCGCCGGCCGAGCATCGGGATCACGCCCGACGTCACCGCGATCACGAAAGAGGTGCCGCTCGCGAAGTACGACCTCAAGGTCGCGTACGCCGACGCCGTGCTGCGCGCCGGAGGCCTGCCTTTCATCCTGCCGTACTCGGACGATCGCGCCGTCATCGAGGCCTACCTCGACCGCATCTCGGGCGTCGTCATCACCGGCGGCGCCTTCGACATTCCGCCCGAGGCGTACGGTGAGACCGCGCGCGACGGCCTGGGCGCCCTCAAGCCCGGCCGCACCGCGTTCGAGTCGCTCGTCATTCACGCCGCGCTCGCCCGCAACATCCCCGTGCTCGGCGTCTGCGGCGGCATGCAGCTGCTCAACGTCGCGCTCGGCGGCACGCTCTTTCAAGACATCGGCAAAGAGATGCCGAACGCACGCCCGCACGAGCAGACCCACGATCGCACGCAGCCGGCGCACCCGATCGACATCAAAGAGGGCACCGTGCTCGCCGACTGCATCGGCAAGGGTCAGCTGATGGTGAACTCGACGCACCACCAGGCCGTCAAGGCCGTCGGCCCGAAGCTCGTCGTGACCGCCACCAGCCCCGACGGCGTGATCGAGGCCATCGAAGCCCCGAGCCACAACTTCGCCGTCGGAGTGCAGTGGCACCCCGAGCTCCTCATCGACACCGTGCCGCCGCACCTGGGGCTCTACAAGACGTTCGTCGCGAGGGCGCGCGAGCAGCGCCGGTGAGGCCCGCCCGGGCAGCCCGCGTCGTCGCCATCGGAGGTCTCGACCCGGCCGCCCGCGCGGGCCTCCTCGTCGACGTCGCCACCATCCGCTCGCTCGGCGCCGAGCCGCTCGCCGTCGTCACGTGCATCACCGCCCAGGGCCGCTCGCCGCTGTCGCGCCCCGTCGACGCGAAGCTCGTCGCCGCCCAGCTCGACGCCGTCGGCGACGTCGACGCGGTGAAGATCGGCGCCGTGCCCGACCGTGCGGTGCTCGCCGTCATCGCGCGCTGGCTGCGCCGGCGGCGAGTGCCCGCCGTCGTCGACCCCGTCACGGTGACCTCGCGCGGCCTGCGCCTGTCGACGCTGAAGCCCCGGGACTTCGCGTCGCTGCGTCAGAAATCCGTCGTGCTCACACCGAACCACGACGAGGCGGCCGGTCTGCAACGCTTGCGAGGCTTCGGCGCGATTGTCGTGAAGAGCTTCGCCCCCGGCGTCGACGCCGTCTTCCTCGAGGGAAAGCGCCCGATCTGGTTGAAGGCGAAGGTGCTGCCGCGCTCGAAGCACCACCGCGGCACCGGCTGCCGTTTTGCTTCAGCGATGGCGGTGGAGCTCGCGAAGGGTCACACCGTCGCACACGCGGCCCGGGCCGCGAAGGGCGCCGTCCGAAAATTTCTTCGGGCGCCTATACTCCGGCAAGTTTGATGGGGCCTCAAGAAGGAGCCTCGCAACATGCGCATGACCAGGTTCAAGCTGCTCGCCGCGGCGCTCGCCGTGATGCTGGCGGGCTGCGACTGTGACTCCGGCCGCACGAGCATCGACGGCGGAGGCGGCAGCGGCGGCAACACCGCGGCCGGCGGCGGCAACGGAGGCAACAGCGGCACCGGCGGCGGCGCGGGCATGGGCGACGGCGGCAAGATGCCCGACCCGACCGACCTCGACAACGACAAGAAAGACTCCGACTGCGACGGCCTCAACGACGCCGAGGAGTTCGGCAACACGTACCCGGGCGGCATGCGCACCGACCCCGCGAACCCCGACACCGACGGCGACGGCATCCTCGACGGGGTCGAGGCCGGCAGGGCGTCGTCGGTCGACCCGATGTGCACGTACGGCGGCGATCAAGACCTGAACACGCGCACGAACCCCACGAACCCCGACTCCGACGGCGACGGTCTGCGCGACGGCCTCGAAGACAAGAACCAGAACGGCCGCGTCGACGCGAACGAGACCGACGCCACGAACCCCGACTCCGACTTCGACGGCCTGCCCGACGGCACCGAAGACGCGAACAAGAACGGCGTCGTCGACGCGGGCGAGACCGACCCGAGCAAGCGCGACACCGACGGCGACTTCATCAACGACGGCGTCGAGAAGTCGACGACGATGACCGACCCGACCCGGGCCGACACCGACGGCGACACCTGCAACGACGGCAACGAAGACTTCAACCAGAACGGCACGGTCGACAGCGGCGAGACGAGCCCCACGGTCGCGACCGACTGCGGGCCCTCGGTGAACCCCGACACCGACAACGACGGCCTGCCGAACCGCTTCGAAGATCGCGACAACGACGGCGTCGTCGACCCCGGCGAGACCGACCCCAACAACCCCGACACCGACGCCGACGGCATCAAGGACGGCGTCGAAGACGCGAACAAGAACGGCACCGTCGACGTCGGCGAGACGAACCCGCTGCGCAGAGACAGCGACTGCGACGGCCTGCTCGACGGCCCCGACACCGCGACGCTCAAGGGCGAAGACCAGAACGCCGACGGCCTCGTGCAGGCGACCGAGACCGACCCCCGCCGCCGCGACACCGACGGCGACGGCATCACCGACGGCGTCGAGCGCGGCCTCACGATGGCCACCATCGCCGACACCATGAACTGCAGCGGCGTGCCGGTCGATCTCGACCCGATGACTACGACCGACCCCACGCGGCGCGACAGCGACGGCGACGGCATCGACGACGGCGCCGAAGACACGAACCAGAACGGCCGCGTCGACACCGGCGAGCTCGACCCGCGCAACATGGCCGACGGCACCGGGCCCGCGGGCCAGGTCTGCACCGCAGCGAACCTGCGGCCGGTCACCTTCCGCGCCGACGGCACGGCTGACGTTCAGCTCGGCCTGCCCGCGACGTTCACCGAGATCTCGACGATGACGGTCGGCGGGCAGAACCGCGGCCTCATCGGGTGGGACCCGACGAACAGCGTCGCCTTCGTCGCGTGGCGCCAGACCGCGACGGGCATGAGCGCGACCGCCGACGAGGCGGCCATCTCGCCCCAGCTGTCGGCCGTGGGAGCGCTCACGAACCCGACCACCCAGACGTTCACGAGCTGGGACGGCGTCGGCGCGGTGCAGGCCTTCTACACGATGGCCGGCAACGTCGACATCAAGAACCGGGCGAACGCCATCGCGACGGCGCTGGTGGGCGGCGGCGCGGGCGTGCTCGCGGGCGCGGGCGGCACGAACGGGCCGTTTCAGCTGCAGGTCGAGTACCTGCACCGGGTGAACACGGTCACGATGCAGCGCTACACCGTCGTCGTCGTCGCGATGCGGCCCTCGTCGATGATGGGTGAGGGCGCGATGTTCACGATGAGCGACACGGCAGGCGGCTCTGCGGTGGCGCAGTTCGGCGACGCGAACGCCGTGCAGTGCGAGACGTTCAAGCCTGCGAGCGGCAAGGTCGACTTCCTCTTCGTCGTCGACGACAGCTGCTCGATGGCCTCGTCGCAGACCGCGCTCGGCAACGCCGCGACCGCGATGGCGGCCGCGCTGAACAACTCGACGCTCGACTACCGCATCGCGCTCGTGACGACCGAGTACCACCTGACCGGCGCCAGCGGGAACCGCAGCATCCGCCGCGGCTTCACGACCAACATCAACCAGTTCCGCGCGTGGCTCACCCAGAACAGCAACTGCTCGGGCGGCAACTGCAGCCTCGTGATGCCGGTGCCGGCGTGCGAGTCGAACCTCATGACCGAGGGCAACGGGGCGAACGGGGGCTGCTGGGTCTCGACGGGGGGCTCGGGTGACGAGGGCCTGCTCGGAGCCGCCCGCAAGGCGGTCGACGACATCTACGCCGACGCCGGCACGGCCGACGCCGGCACGGCGGTCAACAAGGCGCGCTCCGACGCCCAGCTCGTCGTCGTGCTGCTCGGCGACGCAGACGATCAGACGACCGGCTACACGACCACCAGCCAGACGACGTGCGGCTCGACCAGCACGACCGGCTGCGAGAACATCAACAACTTCGTCACCTACTTCCGGGGCACGGGCACGACGGCGCTGACGCGCAACCCGACCGGTCGCAACATCCCCGTGCACGGCATCGTCTGCCCCGCCGGCCAGAACTGCAACAACGAGTCGCAGGTGAACCCGCAGCGGCACGCCCAGGTCGTCACCGCCACCGGCGGCATTCGCGGCGCGATCAACGACAACACCTCGATCACCACCTCGATCAACGCGATCGTGACCTCGACGATCGGCGCGGCCGGCTACCGCATGCAGAAGCCGCCCATCGGCGCCTCGGTGAAGGTCGCGATGGACTCGGTGCTCGACATGGCGATGTGCAACCGCAACGACATTCCGCGCAGCCGCGTGAACGGCTTCGACTTCGACGGCGTGAACCGCACCATCTCGTTCTTCGGCGCCTGCCGCCCGAGCGGCACGTCGATGGCCGCCGCCGTCAGCTACCGCTACTGGATCGACACGACCCCGAACCAGGGTGGCAACCCTCCGCCGTGCTCGATGGACACGACGTACTACGACCCGATGGACCCCGACTTCTGCCGCGGGCGCCTGCAGTGCAACCTGATGACGAACATCTGCGAGTGCCCGTCGAACTGCGGCGGCATGGCGCCTCCGGGCAAGGTCTGCAACCCGAACAAGCTCGTCTGCGACTTCGTCTGCACCTCCGACTGCGGCGGCACCTGCAACGGCTTCCAGCTCTGCAACGTCACCGACTGCACCTGCGAGTGCGTGCAGAGCGCGACGTGCGCTCCGGGCTACCGCTTCCAGAACGGGGCAGGAGTCTGCGGCTGCGTGTGCGACACCAGCCAGCTCGGCTGCGGCCCCACCTACGACGCCGACCCGAGCACGTGCTCATGCGCGTGCAAGCCCGGCTGTGGCGGCTGCGGCGCCGGCCTCGTCTGCAACCCTTCGACGTGCAGCTGCGGCATCGGCTCGCCGGGGTAGCGCGCGACGTCAGCGAGGTAGTCGCGCAGCACACCCACGTATTTCCCGCGCGAATGGCTAGAATGCGCGCCCGATGCGTTCAGCGCTGAGGGGTCTCGTCTTCTGCTCGCTGTTCTCACTCGCCGCGTGCGACTGCGACGGCCCCAAGCCAGGCATGACGGGCGGCGGCAGCGGAGGCAGCAGCGCCGCCGGCGGCTCGGCCCAGGGTGGAGGCAGCGCTGACGCGGGCGGCTCTGGCGGCACGGGCGGAGGCAGCGCCCAGGGCGGCGGCGGCGGCTCGACCGACGGCGGCTGCGGTCTCGTCACCTGCGCCTCCTCGAACGCGAACTGCGGCCTCATCGGCGATGGCTGCGGCGGCATCCTCGACTGTGGGGGCTGCCCGCTGCCCACCACGTGCGGCGGTGGCGGCGTGGCGAGCCAGTGCGGCGGCGACGCCGGCTGCGTGGCGCGCACGTGCTCCCAGATCGGAGCCGAGTGCGGCCCCATGAGCGACGGCTGCGGCGGCCTGCTCAACTGCGGCCCCTGCACGCTGCCCGAGACGTGCGGCGGCGCGGGCATCAACGCGAAGTGCGGCCTGTCGGGCGCGAACTTCCTCGACGGCGGCGTCTGCGTGCCCACGACGTGCGCGGCGTTCGGCGCGCAGTGCGGCGTCATCGGCGACGGCTGCGGCAACGCCATCACCTGCGGCAGCTGCGACGCCGGAGTCTGCGGCGGCGGCGGCGTGCCGTACCGCTGCGGCGGCGGCAACAGCTGCACGCCGCGCACGTGCGCTCAGCTCGACGCCGGCTGCGGCATGGTGGGCGACGGCTGCGGCAACGTCATCTCGTGCGGCATGGCCTGCGCTCCGCCGTTCACGTGCGGCGGCGGCGGTGTGCCGAACCAGTGCGGCGGCGGCGTCGTCTGCGTGCCCCGCACCTGCGCCGACGCCGGAGCCACCTGCGGCAGCATCGGCGACGGCTGCGGCAACGTCGTCACGCCGAGCTGCGGCACGTGCATGACCGGCCAGTGCGGCGCGGGCGGCATCCCCAACCAGTGCGGCGGCTCGAGCCCCTGCGTGGCGCGCACCTGCGCCGACGCCGGGGTGAACTGCGGCCCGGTCGGCGACGGCTGCGGCAGCATCATCATGTGCGGCGGCTGCACCGACGGCGGCACCTGCGGCGGAGGCGGCCAGCCGAACGTCTGCGGCGGCGCGCCGGCGTGCACGCCGCGCACGTGCGCCCAGGCCGGCGCGAACTGCGGGCAGGTGAGCGACGGCTGCGGGGGCCTCACGCCGAACTGCGGCGGCTGCGACGGCGGCGACATCTGCGGCGGCGCGGGCACGCCGAGCGTGTGCGGCTCGGTGCCGTTCGATGCGGGCGCGTGCGTGAACCTCTGCCTCAACCAGGCGGTGTGCACCCCGACGACGAAGACCAAGCTGTCGGGCGCGGTGCTGGCGCCGACCGACCCGGCGCTCGGCTTCGGCCAGCCCGACCCGATTCCGGGCGCGCTGATCTACGTGCCGAACGCGCCGGTGCTGCCTTTCCCCGACGCCGGTGTGACGTGCGACCAGTGCGCCGACGGCGTCTCGGGCAGCCCGCTGGTGTCGACGACCTCGCAGCTCGACGGCGGCTTCGTGCTCGACAACGTGCCGTGCGGCCCGGGCGTCAACGTGCCCGTCGTGATCCAGCTCGGCAAGTGGCGGCGCCAGGTGACGCTGTCGAACCTGGCGTGCTGCCAGGACACGCGCATGACGCCCGACCAGACGCGCATGCCGCGCCGCCAGGGCGAAGGCCACCCGAACGACAACATCCCCCTGATCGCCGTCGTGACGGGCGACGCCGACGCGATCGAGTGCATGTTCCCGAAGATCGGCATCGCGGCCAGCGAGTACTCGCTGCCCAGCGGCAACGGCCGCGTGCGCTTCTACCGTGACGACGGCGCGAACTTCGGCGCCGGAGCCCCGAGCGCCGCGACCCTCTTCGACAGCCTCGCCGAGATGCGCCGGTACGACGTCATCGTCATCGACTGCGTCGGCAACGAGCAGGTGAAGTCGATGACGCGGCGGGCGAACCTCGAGGCCTACGCGAACGCGGGCGGTCGCGTGTTCGCGAGCCACTATGCGTACGTCTGGCTGTTCGATCGCGCGCTCGACCCGAACGGCAACAACGTCGCGAGCAACATCTCGTTCACCGGCACGGCGACGTGGGCCGCGAACAGCGCGTCGCCCGCCGATCAAGACGGGTACATCGACACCACCTTCCCGAAGGGGCAGCAGTTCGCGCAGTGGGTGCAGCTCGTGAACGCGCAGGCGGCGAGCTCGACGCCCGCGACGCCGCGCATTCGCGTGCTCACCGTGCGCAACGACATGAGCTCGGTGATCTCGCCGGCGCAGCGGTGGGTGTTCGGCTCGCGCCCGGTGCCGACGTGCACCCGCGCGAACTGCACCGGCACCGCCGGCGGCGGCACGGCGCTCAACTACACGTGCGGCAACCCGGTGCAGGACGGCTGCGGCACGACGCTCAACTGCGGTGGCTGCCCAGGCGGCCAGACGTGCGGTGGCGGTGGCACGCCCGGAACCTGCGGCACGGGCGGCACCTGCGCGCCCCGCACGTGCGCGTCGCTCGGCTTCGAGTGCGGCACGTTCGGCGACGGCTGCGGCGGCACGATCACGTGCTCGCGCGCCGACGGTGGCATCGGCTGCCCGGCGCCTCAGATCTGTGGCGGCGGCGGTCAGACGGGCCGGTGCGGAGGAGGGCTGCCGGCGCTGCCGCTCCAGTACACGTTCAACACGCCGACGGCGGCGACCCCGGCGAACCAGTGCGGCCGCGTGCTGTTCAGCGACTTCCACGTGACCAACTCGACGGGCGCGACCTTCCCCACGTTCTGCTCGTCGACGCCGATGAACGCGCAGGAGAAGGTGTTCGAGTACCTGCTGTTCGATCTCTCGTCGTGCATCACGCCCGACGTGCCTCCGCCTCAGATGTGCACGCCGCGCACGTGCCCGCAGCAGGGCATCAACTGCGGCCCGGCCTCCGACGGCTGCGGCGGCGTGATTCAGTGCGGCCCGTGCACCGACGGCGGCACGTGTGGTGGCGGCGGCACCGCGAACGTGTGCGGCTCGCCGTGTACCCCGCGCAACTGCCAGCAGCTCGGAGCGAACTGCGGCTTCCAGGGTGACGGCTGCGGCGGCTCGGCGAACCCCGACGGCGGCGTGTGCGGCGTGTGCGTCGGCGGTCAGACGTGCGGCGGCGGCGGAACTCCCAACGTGTGCGGCGGCGGCACGTGCCAGACGAAGACGTGCGCGCAGCTCGGCTTCAACTGCGGCATGCAGACGAACGGGTGCGGCGGCTCGCAAGACTGCGGCATGTGCATGGCTCCGCAGAGCTGCGGCGGTGGCGGGGTGCCCGGCGTCTGCGGCGGCGGCATGAGCTGCACGCCCCTGTCGTGCGCGGCCCAGGGCTTCAACTGCGGCATGCAGGGCAACGGCTGCGGCGTGACGCAAGACTGCGGCATGTGCACGCCTCCGATGACGTGCGGCGGCGGTGGCCAGCCTGGAGTCTGCGGCGGCGGCGGCATGTGCATGCCGCGCACGTGCACGCAGCAGGGGTTCAACTGCGGCCTCGCGGGTGACGGCTGCGGCGCTCAGATCGACTGCGGCCCGTGCCCGATGGGTCAGGTGTGTGGCGGCGGCGGCCCGAACGTCTGCGGAGCGGCGATGTGCACGCCGCTCTCGTGCACCGGCCAGGGCTTCAACTGCGGCTTCGCCGGTGACGGCTGCGGCAACCTGCTGCAGTGCGGCCCGTGTACGCCGCCCGAGACGTGCGGCGGCGGCGGGACGCCCGGGCGCTGCGGCATGCCACCGTGCACGCCGCGCACCTGCGCCAGCGCCCAAGCCAACTGCGGAGCCCTCGCCGACGGCTGCGGCGGCATCCTCCAGTGCGGCACGTGCATCCCCCCGCAGACCTGCGGCGGTGGCGGCATGGCCAACGTCTGCGGCGGTCTGGGTTAGAGCTTCAGACACCGACGCAGCTGCGAGCCGGCGCCGGAGCCGTTGGCTGCGGCCGTGTCTTGCGGTGGGCCAGACCCCAAGCGTCGACGCGCTCGCGCACGTGAACGTGAACGCAGCCGTACGCAGCCGTGATCGTGAACGTGGTCGGCTTCTGACGGGGCCCTGAGCGGCCGACCCCGATCACGATCACGCCAACGACCAGGTCCACGATTCGCGAGCGCGGGGGGAGCTGCCGGCAGGCCGACTGCTCAGGGCATGCAGGCCATGCTCGAGCACATGCCCGTGCCGGCGTCGGTCGCGCACATCTGACCGTTGCAGCTCATCTCGGCGCAGTCGCGCTTGCCGTTGCAGTCGTTGTCGAGGCCGTCGCGGCAGAACGAGCCGGTCTCGGCGACCTGCTGGCCGCCGTTGCAGCGGCACTGACCGCCGGCCGTGCACGTGTAGAAGAGCGGCAGCGGGGTGCAGACCTCGTTCAAGCAGTCTGAGTCGGCGCAGTCGGCCATCATGTCGCCGTCGTTGTCGAGCTGGTCGTTGCAGTTCGACTCGCGCTTGATGCCGGCCAGCCGGCACGCACAGCCGGAGCCGCACGACGCGTTCTCGCAGTCGGTGTCGAAGCAGTCGATCTGCGCGTCGCCGTCGTTGTCCATTCCATCGGCGCACGCGACCTCGGACTTCGCCAGCGCCTTGCACGCGCACCCGTTGCCGCAGAACTTGCCCTCGCACTGCGGGTCCAGGCAGTCGATCTTCCCGTTGCCGTCGTCGTCGGCCCCATCAGAGCAGCTGAGCTCCCGGCGCACGATGCACTGGGTGCCCATGCACGCCTCGTTCGAGGCGCACACGTTGCCGCACCGGCCGCAGTTCATCGGGTTGTTCACGAGGATGAAGCCCTCGTCGATGCGCCCGTCGCAGTTGTCGTCGCGCCCGTTGCACAGCTCGGTCGTGCTCTCGACGTCGATGATGCCGTTGCAGTCGTTGTCGACCCCGTCGCCGCACACCTCGTCGCCGTCAGGCAGGCAGCAGTAGAGCGGGGTGCCGACGCACACGTAACCGCCGCCGGCACAGTCTGCGTCGGTCTTGCACGCGTACTTGCCGTCGGGAAACGAGACCCGGCACGCCGAGACGATCAGCAGCGCGACTGTCAGTGCCCTCCGCACGGGGTCGGTAAGCTAGCACGGCAACCGGTCAGGGCTCGAAGACGAACTTCTGTCCCAGCCCTTGCAGCGCGCGGTAGCTCTTGTGCGCCTCGCGGAGCAGATCTTCGCTCGATCGCACCCGCTCGTTGGGAAAGGTGGCGCCCCCGATGCGCATCGCCGGCTTCAGAACCCCGGCCGAGCCCTCGGCGACCACCGCGGAGCACACCGACCACAGCCGGTCGGCGACGACCTTGGCGCCCTTCAGGTCGGTCTCGGGTAGGAGCATGACGAACTCGTCGGCCGACATGCGAAAGAGGCGATCAGCGCCGCGCAGCGCCCCCTTGATCTCTTGCGAGAGCCTGCCGAGGTACTGATCGCACGCCTCACGGCCCAGCGATTGGCGCAGGCCCTGGTAGTCGTCGAACCCGAACATCAGCGCCGCGGCCGGTCTCCCGTAGCGCCGCGACCGGGCGAGCTCGCTGTCGAGCGAGGCCTTGAGCTGCGAGTACGTGCCGGCCCCGGTGACCGGGTCGAGCGCGCGCAGCTGCTGCAGCTCTTCCTCGGCGGCCTCGAGGCGGGCGCGGTACTCGCGCACCAGCAGCGCCGAGTGGATGCGGGTCTGAAGCTCGATGAGCTTGAAGGGTTTCGTGACGTAGTCGTCCGCGCCCAGCTCCATGCCGCGGATCTTCCCGTCCATGTCGCCCATCGCAGTGAGGATGATGACCGCGAGATCTTTGTACTGGGTCTGGTCTCGCAGGGCGCGCAGCACCTGGAAGCCGTCTTTGCGCGGCATCATCAGGTCGAGCAGCACGAGGTCGGGCATCGCTTCGTGAATGCACTGCAGCCCCTCGATGCCGTCGTTCGCCACCCGAACGTCGTAGCCGGCGGTCTCACAGAGATCTTTGAGCAGGTTGCGCGTGTGCTCGTCGTCGTCGACCACCAGCACCGACTTGTTCCCGAGCTTCTCGGGAGCCCCTGTCTTCACGCGGGGCCACCGCCGCCGCCGCCCTGCCAGTCGCGGGCGCGGCTCTCGAACCGGGTGTACTCGGCGAGGAACATGAGGTCGATGGAGCCTACCGGACCGTTGCGCTGCTTGGCGATGATGAGCTCGACCGGCATCACCGAGCGCATCGGCTGCGGCGCGCCGTCCTCCTCGCCCGAGTCGTCGCGGTGGATGAACATGACCACGTCGGCGTCCTGCTCGATCGCTCCCGACTCGCGCAGGTCCGACAGCATCGGCTTGCCGCCCTTGCGCTCCTCGACCTTCCGGTTGAGCTGTGACAGCGCGATGATCGGCAGCTCGAGCTCCTTCGCGAGCTGCTTGAGCGCGCGGCTGATCTCAGAGACCTCGAGCTGGCGGCTCTCGACGCGCCCCGACTGGTGCATGAGCTGCAGATAGTCGATGACGATGAGGCCGAGGTCGGGCTGGCGCTGCTTCAGGCGCCGCGCCTTCGCGCGCAGATCGAACGACGACAGCGCGCCCGACTCGTCGATGAAGAGCTTCAGGTTGTAGAGCTCGTTCGCGGCCTCTTGCAGCTTCTCTTGATCGTGCTGCGTGAGCCGCCCGCCGCGCAGCTTCTTCATGTCGACGCGGGCGCTCGTGGCGAGCAGGCGCAAGATGAGCTGCGTCGCCGGCATCTCGAGCGAGAAGATGCCGACGCTCTTGTTCTCGGCCTTCGCGGCGTGCAGCGCCACGTTCATGGCCAGCGACGTCTTCCCGATGCCGGGGCGGGCCGCGAGGATGATGAGCTCGCCCGCGTGCAGGCCCGTGAGCTGGTTGTCGAGATCGACGAAGCCCGTCGAGAGCCCCGTGATGCCGGTGGCCGACGAGCTCATCTTCTCGAGCAGCTCGAGCGCGCCCTCCATGAGCTCGGTCATGCTCTTGAGCTCGCCGGTGCGCTTCTTCTGCGCGATCTGGAAGATGCGCCGCTCGGCCTCGTCGACGAGCTCGCGCAGGTCGCCGGTCTCTTGCCCGGCGAGCTCCATGATCTCGCGCCCGACCCCGTGCAGGCCGCGCCGCGTCGCGCGATCTTTCACGATCTGCGCGTACTGCACGGCGTTCTGCGCGAAGGGGACCTGGAGGTCGAGCCCCATCAGGTACGGCGGGCCCCCGACCTGGGCCAGCTGCCCGCGGACCTTGAGCTCCTCGGCCAGCGTGAGGTGATCGATCTTCTGCTGCTTGCCGTCGAGCGCGACGACGGCCTCCCAGATCTGCGAGTGGGCAGGGCTCGAGAAGTCGTCGGCTCCGACCACCGCGGCGACGTTCGCGATCACCGCGTTGTCCGCGAGGATCGCTCCCAGCACTGCCCGCTCTGCGGACAGATCTTCGTGAACGACCGGAGTCATGTCGGCAGGGCGGATCTAGCAGGCTCGCGCAAAGCGAGCGAACGGCCCGGGCGGTTCAGCCCGGGCCGCTGCGCCGCTCGGCGTCGAATCAGGCGGTCTGCTGCTCGCCCGCGACTTCGACCTTCACCTTCGAGACGACGTCTCGGTGCAGGCGAAGCTCGACCTCGAACTGCCCGACGGTCTTGATGGGCTCGGGCAGGTGAATCAGGCGGCGATCGATCTTGTGGCCGGCTTTCGCGAGCGCCTCGGCGATGTCGAGCGCGGTCACCGAGCCGAACAGCTTGTCTTGATCGCCGACCTTGCGGCTGATCTTCACCGCGACGTCGCCGATCTTCTTCGCCTGCTCCTGTGCGGCGCCCTTCATCTTCTGCTGGCGCAGCTCGATCACCTGCTTCTCGTGCTCGAGCTGACGCACGTTCGCGGCGCTCGCGAGCATCGCGAGGTTGCGCGGCAACAGGTAGTTGCGCGCGTAGCCGTCTTTCACGCTCACGACCTCGCCCGACTTGCCGAGGTTGTACACGTCTTCTCTCAAGATCAGTTTCATGACGCGTTAGCCCTGCAGCACGAGGTAGGGGATGAGGGCGAGACCGCGGCTGCGCTTGATGGCCTTCGCCACCTCGCGCTGGTGCTTCGCGCAGTTGCCCGAGATGCGGCGGGGGATGATCTTGCCGCGCTCCGTGACGAAGTACTTGAGGGCCGACTGATCCTTGAAGTCGACCTTCACGTTCTTGTCGGCGCAGTAGCGGCAGACCTTGCGGCGGCCGAACGCACGGCCTCCGCGCTTGTCGTCTTCCATGCCCTCGCCCTTGTCGCCGCGGCCACCCTTGTCGTCGCCGCGGTCACGGCCTTCGCTCGTTCTCATCGGTCGTCTCCACCTTCTTCGAAGCCCATGCCCTCGTCATCGTCGCCGTAGCCGCGGTACGCATCGCGCTCCGCGCCTCCGAACGTGACCTTGTCGTCGACGTCGCCGGCGAGCTTCACGTCTTCCTGCACCGGCCGCGACTCGGGGTCGATGTCTTCGGCGATCTTCACCGAGAGGTAGCGGTGCACCTCGTCGAAGTTGCGCAGGTTGCGCTCGATCTCGGCGACCAGGTTCGTGCCGCCCAGGTACGAAGCGTGGATGTAGATCGCGCGCGGCTGCTTGCCGATCGGGTACATCGTCTTCTTCTTGCCCCAGATGGTGAAGCGCAGGAGCTTGCCGCCTTCGCGGCTCACGATCCCACGGACCTTCTCTTTCACCTTGTCGACGTTGTCGTCCGTCAGGTCGGGCGAGACCAGAAAGACGGTTTCATACTCGCGCAGCTTCGCTGCGGCGGTGGTTCCTGCCATGTTGTTGCCCCTTGGGTTGATGCCCGTGTCAGACACCCACGAGCGGGGAGTACTGCTGGAAGGCGGGCCTCTTAAGAGGGTGGCCAAGGCCAAGTCAAGGGTGGTATCAGCCGCCGTCCCTCGATGCGCCCTAGAGAGAAAGGGGCCCCTCAATGCCTGCGGTGTTGATGTCGCTGTTCGCAGCAGTCGTCATCTCCCAGGCAGACGGAGGTCCGGCCGTCGTCCCCGTCCCCGCGGAGCCCGACAACACTCCGCCCGACGTCGCCCGCTCGAGCGGGCTCGAAGACGGCGGCACCGAGGGGGCCGAGGCCGTCGCGGGGCCGTCGCCCGCCGAGCTGGTCGACGCCGGCACGGTGACGGCGCTGCCGTCGCTCAGCGACGACATCGACGGGAAGATCAGCGCGGCGCTGCGTCTGTCCGAGACGCTGATGAACGGCTTCCCGATCGACGATCTCGGCAACAAGATCGGCCCGAAGCCGTTTCAGACGCGTCTTCGCGTCGCACCCGAGGTGCACTTCAAGGGCTTCGGAGCGCTCGCCGAGTTCGACGCCGCGACCGGCGCCGTCGCCGGCAACCCGCCGCAGGTGCTGCTCGCCGATCGCGTGCCGGTGCCGAACTTCCAGCCGATCGAGCTGCGCCAGCTGTACCTCGAGTACCGGTGGCAGAGTGGCATCTTCCGCCTCGGCCAGCAGACGCAGCACTTCGGCCTCGGCATGCTGTCGAACGCCGGCGCTCAAGACGCGCAGGCCGGCGACTTCGGCCAGCAGCACTTCGGCGCGATGGTCTACCGCGCGCTGCTCGCGGGCCGCCCGCTGTACTCGCTGGGTGGCAACTGGCGCGCGCTCGAGGCGATCGCCGCGGCCGATCTGGTGTGGCGCGACAACAACGCCGACTTCAACCTCGGCGATCGCACGTTCCAGGTCGTCGCGGCGATTCGCGCGAAGGTCGACGACGATCGGTTCGCGGGCTTCACGTTCGTGTACCGCCGCCAGCGCGCCATCAACTCGGACGACGGCGGCCGCCAGACCGACGCGTTCGTGATCGACTTCGCCGGCAAGTGGGCCTTCATGCGGCGCGAAGATCGCTCGCTGAACGTCGGCCTCGAGATGGTCGGCATTCTCGGCACGACGACGCAGACGCGCACCGACGTCGCGCCGGTCTCGCAGCTGCGGCAGTTCGGCGCGGCGGCGAAGGTGAACTACCGGTTCCGCTCGTTCGGCATTCACTTCGATTGGGGCTACGCCTCGGGCGATCAGAACCCGTACGACGACAAGATCGAGGGCTTCCGCTTCGACCGCGACTACAAGATCGGCCTCGTGCTGTTCGACCAGGTGCTCGGCTACCAGTCGGCGCGCGCGGGCCTCCGGGCGGCCGACCCGATGCTGACGGGGCAGCCTCCCGAGGGCGTGCACCTCTTGCCCACGGGCGGCTCGGTCTACAACGCGTGGTACCTCTTCCCCCGCCTGCGCTACGGCTTCACCGAGTGGCTCGACCTCTACGGCGGCCCGCTGTTCGCGTTCTCGACCGCGAAGCTGACCGACGCGTTCAGCACGAAGGTGAAGGGCGGCACGCCGCACAACTACCTCGGCGCGACGCCGGGCAACTACCTCGGCACCGAGCTCGACCTCGGCGTGCAGGCCCGGTGGAAGCCGCACCGCCTGCTCAACATCACCGCGACGCTCGAGGGCGGCATCTTCTTGCCTGGCGACGCGTTCATTCAGACCGACGGCACCACGATGGGGCCGGTCGGCCTCGGGCGCCTGCGCCTGCAGGTCGCGCTGTAAGGCAGAGCCCGGGCGCTCGCGCCCTTCGCAGCTCGGCGGCTCGGCAGGGGGCTCGGCCGCAGCGGCTGGGGCTTGGGCTGAGACCGGAAAATTGACCGTCGATCCTTCGGCCTCACAATGCACGCGACAGGCAGGTAGCGGCCTGTAGCTCATTGGAGGCTTCGATGCAGGACACGAACGGGATCACGGCGACGCACGCGAGCGCGACGCTGGAAGCAGACGTCGCAGGCAAGGGTGACGTCGTCAGCACGCACGTGCTGGTCGGCGAGGATCAGGTCGAGGCGCTGCGCGAGCTCTCGCGCCGCACCCGCGTCGCGCAGAGCGAGTACCTGCGTGAGGCCGTCGACGATCTGCTCGCGAAGTACCGCGCCGTGCTCGAGGGCAAGCGGTGAGCCGAGGTCAGCTGAGGAACCTGACCGGCACGCGGCTCATCGCGAACGCCGCCCAGCTCTCGATTCGCGATCTGCGCCTGCGCCCGCTGCGCGCGATGCCCGAGGTGCCGCAGACGACGCAGTACGAATCACCGCTCGAAGAGGCGCTCAAGCAGTACCTCGACGCGCTCGCCGAGTAGCGAGCCACCGGTTTTTTTCACCCGCGTCCAGTCGACCGAAGAACGGCCGTACCGGTGGGTTGCGCGGCTGCGGACCTGCGCGCGCCACGGAGCTTCACCGCGAATGAAGGCAGGTCGGCGGAGAGGGAGCCGATCTGCTTCATTCAGTGAATTCAGTGGCCAGGGACGGACTCGAACCGTCTACCTGCGGATTATGAGACCGCCGCTCTAACCAGATGAGCTACCTGGCCGCACTTCAGTGACCGCATTCACGACCTCGCGCTGACGCGCGAGGGCGCGCTTTCTACCTTTCTGTGCGCATGTGTCGCAAGGGGTGGAACTTGCGGCGCGCGTAGCGGGCCCGTATCATTTCTTTCGTCCTGTACAAGGGCAATCCAGAGGGAAACCTCTGGTGCGCAAAGCCGCGGGGCCCGAAGTAAGGCCGGCCGTGACTGCCGTGGGAAGGCGGAGGTCGCTCGCCATCATCGTCCCAGGTTCCTCGTTCGCAGGAGCTTGGGACTTGTTGCTTCTGGGCCTGCCGAAGACCCGGAAGAAAGGTGGCGATGAAGGCCCTCGTTGTCGCAGCAGCGATGATTCCGGCGGTCGCGTTTGCCGTGGTACCGGCAAACGGAGGCTCCGTCGGCGGCGTCAGCACTACCGTAGACAACTCTCCGGGCGACCAGCTCGACCCGCACGTGAGCGGGGACCTCGCCGCGTACACTTCGAACGGCACCTCGACCCCGACGATTCGCTACTTCGACTTCCTCAACCCGGGGACGAACACCATCCCCACCGAGCCCGGCGCGCAGGACACGCTCTCTGACGTCAACAACGGCCACGTCGCGTTCTCGCGGCAGCACTCGGGCGGCATGCGGTCGTGCCTCGTGTTCGACGTCGCGTCGCTCCTGACCATCGAGATCAACTCGGGCCCCATGTCGCAGGTGTTCGCGACCGCGCTCGGCGGCAACACGGTGGCCTTCGTCGACGGGAACTCGGGCAACGGCGACATTCGCGTCGGCACGCTCGCGAACCCCAGCGCGTTTCCCGTCACGCTCAGCGGCGCCTCGGACTTCGACATGAACCCGGCGGTCGCTCCTTCGGGCAACCTCGTCGTGTGGCAGCGCTGCATCGGCGGCTTCAGCAACTGCGACATCATGAAGTCGACGTTCGCCGGTTCGTGGGGCCCCTCGGTGCTGGTCTCGGACTCGCTGGCCGAAGAGCGCAACCCGGACACCGACGGCGTCAACATCGTCTATGACTCCGACCGCGTCAGCTCGCTGAGCGGCTCGGACATCTTCTACGCGGCGGCGACCGGGGGCCCCGAGACGCAGCTCGAGATCGCGGGGCAGCAGAGCAACCCGAGCATCGCCGGCGGGGTGATCGCGTTCGAGAGCAAGGCACCCGGGGCGAGCTTCGCCGACGTGTTCGTCTACAAGCTCTCGACCAACGCGCTGTTCCAGATCACGGCGACTCCCGGCATCAACGAGACGCTGAACGACGTCACGGTGCTGAGCGACGGCCAGGTTCGTGTCGTGTGGGCGGCGAACGACGACATCTTCGGTGAGAACAACGTCTATGCGCGCACCTTCACGCTGCCCGAGCCGAACCCGGGCGGTGGCGCAGGTGGCGGCGGCGGCTCTGGCGGGGGAACCGGCGGAGGCGGCGGCTCGGGTGGCAGTGGCGGCGGCGGTGGGCATGGAGGCCACCACCACCACCACAAGGTGAAGATCTGCCACGTGACTCCGGGCAACCCGAGCAGCAAGCAGACGCTCGAGCTGCCGTTCCTCGCGGCGTGGTTCCACCTCGTTCACCATCACTCGGACTACCCCGGCCAGTGCCACAACGGTGGTGGCAACGGCGGTGGCCATCACGATGACGACGATGACGATGGCCATCACGACGACGACGACGACGATCATGGCCACGGCAGCGGTCATGGCGACGACGACGACGACGATGACTGCGGCCAGAGCAGCCACCACCTGAAGGCCGAGCCTCCGGCCGACGCGCAGGGGTGCTCGGCGGCGGGTGGCCTCGCTCCGATGATGTTCGGGCTCTTGCTGCTCGCGCTGTTCATGCGCCGGCCGCTGTCGCCCGCGCGCGCGCGCCGCAAGTAGACGCCCGGGGCTCGCTCCCCGCGCGGTGAAGGTCGACTGCCCGTGGAACGTGCTCCGTCAAAGCGGGCGCGCGAACCGCGCCGGTGTTGTAACTTCGCGCGCGCCGTGAGCCGACTGAGCTTCGTCCTCGTCGCAGCGCTCGTGCCGTTCGCGGCGCACGCCGATCGGCTCGAGCTGTTGGGGCCCGACTCGACGGTCTCGCCCGACGGCTTCGACGTCGCGGTGCGGCTCGTGAACGAGCAGGGCCAGACGGCCGACGCGAAGGCCGCCGCCGTCGAGATCGAAGGCGGCGCCGCCGGGGCAGCTCATAGCGACGGGCCCATCAAGGTCTTCACGATCACGCCCTCCGATCGTTCGGTGAAGGTGAAGGCCACGGTCGGCGGCGCGGTCGCGACCAAGAGCTTCACGGTCGGGCCGCCGGCCGCGCGCGTGTCGCTCAAGCTCGAGCCTGCGGCTCCGGTGAAGAACCGCGACACCTCGGCGCAGCTCACGATCGAGATGCGCAACGCCGAGGGGCAGCCCGACCCCGAGTCGGCGCCGCCGGTGCTGCGCGCGAACGTCGGCTCGATCGAGGCCCTCGAGAAGGTGGGCGCCGGCCTGTACCGCGCGCGCTACGTGCTGCCGACGACGCGCTTCCCCGAGGTCGCCGTCGTCGTGGCGTTCTCGGCGTGGCCGCACCCGCAGTCGGTGCACGGCGCGTTCGGAGCGCTCCGCGTGCCGCTCGCCGCCGCCGTCGAGCTGCCGGGCAAGACCGAGGCGAACGCCGACCTCACGCTGCTCATCGCGAACAAGCCGTTCGGGCCGGTGCGCACGGCGGCCGACGGGCGCTTCAAGATCCCCATCGTGGTGCCTCCCGGCTACGGCATGGCGAAGGGCACCGCGGTCGACCGGCTCGGCAACAAGCGCTCCAACCCGATCGATCTGATGCTGCCTCCGACCGACCAGCTCGCTTGCGTGGTGAGCCCCACGCAGCTGCCCGCCGACGGGCAGTCGCGCGCGCGCGTGCTCTGCGCCACGTCGGACCCGTTCGGCAACATCGCGACCGGCGCGAAGGTGGCGCTGAGCTCTCAGCGCGGCCGTCTCTCGGCGCCGCGCATGCTCGACAACGGAGTCTCGGAGTGGACGTGGGTCGCTCCGGCCGAGCTCGGCGACGGCAAGGAAGAGCTGCTCGCGCAGTGGAAGCAGGGGCCCGTCTCGGCCCGTGAGGATCTGCAGGTGACGCTGGTGCAGGGGCCCGCTGCGGCGGCGACCGTGACGACGACCGACCCGTTCGTTCACGTCGGCGGCTCGGTGCCGCTCGCGGTGCAGGTGAAAGACGCGCTCGGCCGGCCGCGCGCCGGAGCCCGGCTCGGCCTCGTGTCCGAGGTCGGAGAGCTCGAAGAGATCGCCGAGAGCGGCCCCGGCAAGCTCACGGCGCGGTGGCGGGTCCCGAAGGACGCCGACGTCGGCAAGACGGCGATTCAGGTGCGCGCCTGGGGCCCGGTCGGAGCCGAGCCCGCGCGCATCGCGTGCTGGGTCGAGGGCTCGCGGCTGCTGGCCGCGGTGACGGACCTGGCCGGGCTGCCGGTGCCGACGCAGAAGCTCAAGGCCGGCGCGCGCGACGTCACGACCGACGACGAGGGCGTGATCGACCTGGGGCCGGTGGCCGACACGGATCTCTCGCTGCGCCACGGCGCCTGGCCGGGGCTGAGCGCGAACCTGCACGTGCGCGACGCGGGGAAGATCGTGTTCCCCCGCGCGACGCGGCCGGGCTCGGCGCCCGCGACGGTGGCGACCACGCTCGCGCCCGAGGTGCCGGTCGTCGTGCGCCTCGAGGTGAAGGGCCGCGCGGTGACGTGGTGGGTCGAGTCGGCCGACGGCAAGCTGCTCGAGGGCCGCAAGGTCGACGTCGAGCTGAGTGAGGGCCGCGCCGGGCCGTCGACGGTCACCGGCGGGCGCACGCGGTTCGAGGTGCAGGGCCTCAAGGGGCCGGCGTCGGTGTCCGTGGTCGACCTCGAGACGCAGGTGCTCGCGCTCGCCGAGGTTCGCCCGTGACCGCCGCCGCCGCGCTGCTCTGGGCGGTCGCGGCGTCGCAGGTCCCTCCCGCGCTCCGGCTCGATCGCGGGGCGATCGTAGGGCGCGTGTGCAGCGACAGCGACGGCGACGGCCGCTGCCAGAGCGACGAGCCGGGGCTCGTCGGCGTGCGCGTGATGCTCGAGACGGGCTTCTGGGCGGTGACCGACTCCGACGGCGCGTACCACTTCGCCGACGTGCCGGGCCGCACGCCCGAGCGCGAGGGCGCTTCGGGCATTCGCCTGGTGCTCGGGCGGCACCGCATCAAGCTCGACGCGCTGACGCTACAGCAGGGCGCCGAGGTGACTCCGTCGGGGGCGACGGTCGAGCTGCCGATGGGCGGAGTGGTGACGCAGAACTTCGCGGTGGCTCCGGCCGCGCGCGCCGGGGCGACGGTGGCGAAGGCGAGCGCGGCTCCGCCGGCGGGGCGCATCGAGAAGGGCGCGCTCAAGGTGCGGCTCTCGGGCCAGGTCGCGGCGGGCGAGACGGTGCGGGTGCAGGGTCAGACGGCCGAGGTCGGGGCCGACGGCGTGTACCGGGTCTGGGTGCCGCTGCAGCCGGGCGAGCAGCGCGTCGCGGTGCAGGTGAGCGGCGTCGGCAACCGCACCGGCTTCTACGTGCAGCAGGTCGACGTCGTGCCGCGCGGCGCGGCGGTGCTGATGGTGCCGCGCCAGCTCGAGGCGATGGGCACGGTGACGGTCTCGGCGTCGGCGGCGAAGGGGCGGTCGGTGACGGTCGAGGCGCCTCCGCAGACGCGCGTGAAGGTGGGCGACGTCGAGGTCGCGGTGCCGCCGTCGGGGCAGACGACGCTGACCTTGCCCGAGACGCGGGCGGCGGCGCTCGCGGTACGGCTCATTCGCCCCGACGGAGCGCAGGTCGAAGGCGAGCTGAACCTCGAGCCGCCGAGCGGCCTCACGGCGGTGGGCCTGCTCGACGTCGAGGGGGGCTTCGTGCTCGGCGCCGGGGGCGGCTTTCGCGTCGCCGGGCGCGGCGCGGGCGCGGTGCGCGGCCGGCTGCTGGGGTTCGATCTGGCGGCCGAGCTCGATCTGCGCGACTCGGACGTGACGGCGCTGCAGTCGGGGAGCACGTCGTCGTTCTTTCTGCCGCGACGCATGGCGGTGGCCGAGCGCGGCCTGCCGGTGGTCGACGTGAACGCTCAGTGGGCCGACGACTCGGCGAGCGTCGCTCCGAACCCGCACGAGTCGCGGCTGCGCGCCGAGATCTCGCGCGAGGGCGTGGGCCGGCTGGGCTTCGGCACGTACCGCGCGTGGCTCGGGGCCGGCAGCGAGATCGGCCGCTTTCACCGCAGCGCGACGGCCGCGTACCTCGAGGCGCGCACGAGCGACGACGCGAAGGTGGGGGCGGGCGTGCGCGGGTTCTACGCGCCGGGCGGGGTCGACCCGGTCGGCGGGCTCGCGCGGGCACCGGCGCACGATCGGTTCGAGGCGACGGGCGGCAGTCTCTTCTACCTGTCGGGCCAGGCGGTCGAGGGCAGCGAGGCGGTGCGCGTCGAGCTGCGCGACGGCGTGACGGGGCTGCCGATCGGCGAGCGGCACCTCACGCGCGGCGTCGACTACGCGATCGACCCGGTGCAGGGGCGCATTCTGCTGGCGCGGCCGCTGTGGTCGTTCGAGGCCGACCCGCGGCTCGGGGCGGCTCCGCCGAGCAACTTCACGCGGCCGGTGCTGTGGGTCGACTACGAGCGGCCGGTGACGGGCGTGAGCGCCCGCGTCGCGGGCGGCGAGGTGACGGGGCGCGCGGGGCCGGTGAGCTTGAACGCGGGCTACGCAGAGCAGGGCGGGGCGCGGCTGTTGCGGGGCTCGGCGAGCGCACGCATCGGGCCGGTGCTGATCTCGGCCGAGGTCGCGCGCGCGTTCGACGTGACCGACGTGTCGGCGCTGGCCTTCTCGGACGACGGCGGCCTGACGTTCACGCCAGCGGCGACCGCGCCCGTCGCTTCGGAGGCGTGGGCGGTGGGCGCCCGGGCGCGGGGGCCGGGCTTGTTCGGGCGGGGCAGCTTCGACGTCGCGTTTCGCTGGCGCGACCGCGGCTTCTACGACTCGCAGCACTACGACGCGATCGGCTTCCGGCAGCTGTCGGCGCGCATCGAGCAGCCGCTCGGCAACTTCGTGGTGGGCGGCGTCTTCGACGATCGCTACGGAGCCGACGCGCACCTCGTGCCGTCGCAGCAGCGCATCGCGGGCGGGTTCTTCGGGTACGAGCGGCCGGGGTGGGGGCTTCGCCTCGAGGCGCGTGACGCGACGTTCCGCGCGTTCGACGACGGCGTCGAGGGCGGGCGCGTGTCGGTGGGGCTGTCGGGGCGCTGGGCCGTGACGAACTGGCTGACGCTGCGCGCGGGGCACCGGCAGCGGCTGTTCACGCACGGCATGGGGCTCGGGACGTTCGACGACACGTTCGCGTCGGCGGGCGTCGACCTGAAGCCGAGCGAGGCGATCACGCTCGCGGTGCGCGGTGGCTGGGGGCCTCAGCTTGGGCCGCAGGTCTGGGGCAACGTCGTCGTGCAGCGCGGCGACGAGGTCTGGTACGGCGGGCAGTCGCTCGACGTCGACGCTCCGTCGCTGGGCGACCGGCGGCTGGTGAGCGGAGTGCGGCGCGAGCTCGACCCCGGCAGCGCGGTGTTCGTGGAAGACGTGTCGGCGCACGACATCACGGGCTTGCGGCTCTCGCGCGCGGTGGGCCTCACGCAGCAGGTGGCCGAGGGCTTGAGCGTGACGGCGCGGTACGAGCGCGGGGTGCGGATGCCGGTCGACCTCGCTCCGAATCGGGAGCGGGATGCGGGCGGCGCGGGGCTGTCGTTCGTGTCGGAGCGCGTGCGGGCGTGGGCGCGCGGCGAGGTCAGATCGGAGCGCGCGCCAGGCGATTCGCTCTTGCAGGGGCTCGCGTGGGGCGGGGCCGAGGTGACGCTGTCGCAGCGGCTCAGGGGCACGCTGTCGGCGACGTACGCGCACACGAGCCGCAACGGCATCATGCAGGCGCGGCTGCTCGAGGGCGTGGCAGCGGTGGCGTGGCGATTCGATCCGGGCATCGTGGTGGCGCGGTACTCGCTGCGGCGCGAGCTCTTGCCTCCGTCGCGGGGCGGGGCGGCGGAGTCGACGCGGCACCTGGTGTCGGTGCTGCCGTCGGTGGAGCTGTTCTCGCGGCTGCGCATCTCGGGCGGAGCGCACCTGCAGCTGTACGCGATCGACGGCGCGCCGCTCGACGTGCAGCTGGTGGCGTCGCTGCGGCCGTCGGTGCGGATCGTGAGCGGGCTCGAGCTGGCGGCCGAGATCGGCCGGCGCAGCGCCGACCCCGATGGGGAAGGGCTGACCACACTGCGCGGAGAGGTGGGCTTCCGGTACAGCGGGTTCTTGATCGCCGGCGGCTATACGATGCTGGGGTACCGGGCGACGACGTTGGACCCGGCGGCGACGAACCAGGGTCGGGTCTACCTGCGCGCTGAGGTGGCGTACTGATGAGCTCGCGGGCGATCGCGTTTGGGGTGGTGCTGGTCGCGGCGCGCGCGTTCGCGGGCTGGTCGCAGGTGACGCTGAACGACGGCGGCGCGCCGCGCGACGTGTCGGTCGAGGGCGAGGGGTTGTTCACCGTCGCGACGACGACCGAGGCGGCGGTCTACGGCTGCGATGGGGGCGCGTGCGTGAGGCTCAGCACGCCGGCGCCCCAGGGTGGGAGCTTCGACACGGCCACGGCGCAGCTCGACGCCGGCTGCATTCTCGCCGTGCAGGCGGGCACCAGCGCTCTGTTCGGCTGCCAGACCGGGAGCCTGCAGCTGCCGGCGCAACGGGGTCTTCGAGCGCGTCACGCCGCGAGCGGCTTCACGGGGATCTGGGGTCACGACAACACCTCCCAGGGAGTCATCTCGACAGGGCCGAACCCGTCGAGCACGCCGACCCAGTCGCCCTACCTCACCACGGTGCCCGGTGGCCGGTTGCCTGCGCTCAGCGCGGTCAGCGTCGGCGGTAACGACTTCGTCGTGGCGGGGACGTCGACCAGCGCGTTGAGGCTCATCAGCCCCGGGTCCGCGACGACGACGATCAACACTTCCCCGATCTCGTTCGTCGCAGACGCGCAGCTCTTTCGCAGAGCGGACGGCGGCCTCGGCCTGGTCGTCGCGGAGTTCAGCGGTGGAGCCAACAACGGGCTCATTCTCATGGGCACCCCCGAGAGCGACGGCGGGTTCGCCGGCTCTACGCCGCGAAATCCGTACGGCTTCATGCGCTCGATCGCGTACTCGGAAGAGCAGGGCTCGGCGCTCGGCTTCGGCTTCGGCATGGCTCCGCTCGAAGACGCCGGCTTCATCGGCTCGGTGCCCAACCCGTCGTCGCCCGGCGAGCTCTGGGTGCGCAGGCCGTCGCCGCCGGGCTCGCAGCAGCTGCGCCAGGTGTCGTGCGCGAGCCCGCGCTTCTGCGTCGCCATCAACCTCGCCGCCGCGCCGAACACCTGGGTGTACTGGAACGACGCGGCTCCCGACGCCTCGTTCTCGACGATTCCAGCGCTCGCGATCGGCGCACCGCTGACCGTGACGCTGAACGCCGGCGATCTCGACGACGACCCCGTCTTCGTCACCTGGGAGCTCGACGCCGGCATCTTGAGCGTGACACCCTCGGACGACGGCGGCGACAACCGCGACGCTCGCATCGTCGCGAGCCAGTGCGGCACCCAGACGCTCACGGCTCGCGTCTCTGATGGCTACGCGCCGCACGGAACTTCGTTCAGCGTGCCGGTGAACGTGAACGTCGGCATTCCCGACGCGCCCGTCGTCATGCCGCTCATGGCGATGACCACACAGGCCGGCGGTGCTTCGCGCACCTTCTCTGTTTCCGTCGCCGACGCCGGCTGCCCCGCGAGCGGCGTCGCATGGCGGCTCGCCGCGGGCCCCGGCACCCTCGACGGCGGCACGTACTTTCCTCCCGCGACGCTCTGCGCGGCCGCCGGCGCCGACGTCGTCATCGAGGCTCGTGCGCTCGGCAACCCCGACGCCTCGGTGCCCGCCATCGGCATGGTGCACGTCGACCCGTGGGGCTTCCCGAACGCTCCGATGATCTCGGGCGGCACGCAGTCGGCCGGCACCGACGCTTCGTATCCGCTCGTCGGTCAGCGCCACGCCTGTGAGGACGCCGGGGCTCCGATCACGGTGTCGTGGGTCGTCGACGGCGGCGCGCCCGGCGTGACCTGGGCCGCCACCGCGAGCGGGCTGACGGTGTATTCGACCGACTCCTGCGGCAACGGCACGGTGAGCGGGCAGGTGACGTACTCCGTCGCCGGCCAGAGCGCTTCGTCCACCGTGACGGTCGACGTCGTGCCGACGGCGACGCCTCCGACCGGCTTCTCGATGGGCTACGGGTTCGACGCCGGCCTCGCGCTCGGCCGGTTCTCGGTCGCCGGCGCCGGCTGCATCACTCCCGGCCGCTTCACGGCCGACGTCGTCGCGAACGACATGGCGACGGGCGCCCGCGTCGCGGCGATTCCCCAGCAAGACGTCGCGACGAACCCGAGCTGGCAGATGCCGATCATCGGCGCCTGCAACGGCGGCACCTACGAGGTCATCGGCACGCTGTACCCGAGCATGCTCACCGACCGCGCCGTCTCGACGCTCGGGCACACCGACGCCGGAGTCGCCGCGATCGACACCGCGCTCGACGTCTCGTGCACCGGCGGCGTCGACGGCACCGTTCAGGTCTCGACGGTTCCCGGCAGCTGCCAGGGCCAGACGTACGTCTGGGAGCAGCTCTCGGGCCCCGCGCTTCAGAGCGACCTCCGCGACGGCGGCTCGATTCACGTCGCATCGATGGAGCCCGGCTTCGAGCTCATCGGCGAGACGATTCGCTGGCGCGTCACCGCCACCGCCGGCCCCGGCAACACCGCCGCCACCGAGTTCGATGTCCGCCTGCGCCACCGCTTCATCGAGCTCGCGCATGCCGTCGGACCTCAGGCTGCCAGCTCAGACGATCTGCAGACCGTCACGATCAAGGTCCGCAACACCGAGCCCTGCGGCGCCAGCGCCATCGAGCTCGATGAGCTGCCCACCGGCTTGCAGCCCATCGCCGCGAGCGCGCGTGTCGACGGTGAGGTGGTGGCCTCTGCGGTTCGCGGCGACGGTCACCTCGTCGTCGGCCCGTTCCCCGTCTCGGCGTCTCAGACTCGCGAGGTGACGTACCTCGCTCGCGTGCCCTTGTTCAGCCGGCCCGCTCCCAGCGGCGTCGCGATGATGAAGGGTGAAGAGGTCTCGCTGAGCGAAGGTCTCGTCTTCCCCGTCGCTGCCGGTTGCGGCTGCTCGTCTTCCGGCTCGCTGCTCTTGCTCGCCAGCCTGGTGGCTATGACGAAGCGCCGTCGCCCCTCACCCCGGCCCTCTCCCCTACGAGGGGAGAGGGAGGCTTAGGTTCAACCCTTGGCCCACGCGTCGAGCTGGGCGGCCTGGCCGAAGGTCTCGACGTAGCGGCGCGTGAAGTCGCCCTTCGTGAAGCGGTGCTCCTGGCAGCCCTTCATCTCGAGGCAGTACGTCGCCGTCAGCGCCGCGATGCGGCCGCACAGCTCGAGCGAGAAGCCCCGGGCCAGCGCGAACGCGAAGCCCGAGATGTACGCGTCACCGCAGCCCGTCGGGTCGACCGAGGCCTTCGGCTTCGCGATGGGGATCTCGAGCTTCTTCTTCGCCTGGTTGTCGTAGATCCACGAGCCCTCTTCGCCGCGCGTCACGACCGTGATGGGCGCCGAGCCGATCAGCTTCTCTTCCGACCAGCCGATCGCCTTCGCCATCATGCCGAACTCGTAGTCGTTGCCGACGAGCAGCGAGCAGCCGTCGAGCCCCGCGAGGATCTGCTGCTTGTCGAGCCGCGGCGTCTGCTTGCCCGGGTCGAAGATGTACTTCACGCCGAGGCGCTTGCAGTCTTGCGTGTGGCGCGCCATCGACACCGGGTCGGTCGGCGAGATGATCGCCCAGTCGTCCTTGCCGAGCTTCAGCGCGTCGAGCGACAGCTCGCGCGAGTGGTTCGCCGCGCCCGGGTAGAACGCCACGATCTGGTTGTTCGACTGATCGGTGTTGATGAAGCACGACGCCGTGAACTCGTCGTTCACGATCTTGATCGCGCCCGTGTCGACGCCGAGCGGCGTGACCGCCTTCTTGTACTCTTCGAAGTCCTGCCCGGCGCTCGCGACCAGCACGGGCTTCTCGCCGAGCAGCGCGAGGTTGAACGCGATGTTGCCGGCGGTGCCGCCGCGCAGCCGCTTCATGCTGTCGACGAGGAAGCTGACCGTCAGCATGTGAACCTTGTCGGGCAGGATGTGGTCCTTGAAGTACCCGGGGAAGTTCATGATGTAGTCGTAAGCGAGTGAGCCGGTGACGACGATGCGCATAGGCCGCCGTCCTTACCGCAGTCGCCGTCAGGGGCCCAGAGCCTCTTGGATCGCCGCGGCCAGCTCCGGCCGGGTCGGGTTCGGCAGGCACGAGCTCTGGAACCCGTGCGCGATGCCGGCCGCGGCGAGCGACTGCGCCGCGCGGATGAGCCCGTCGCACCGGGCACGGACCCGTGCCTGCCCGGGTCGACGCGGTGGTGGGCTGCCCCCGCCGGCCGACTACTTGCCGGTGAAGACCTTGAGCAGCTTCTTGAGCGGGTCGTAGTGCTCGTCGACGACGCGTTCTTTCAGCGGGATGATCGCGTTGTCGGTGATGGTGATGTGCTCGGGGCACACCTTCGTGCAGCACTTGGTGATGTTGCAGTACCCGATGCCGTGCTTGGCCTTGAGATCGTCGACGCGGTTCTCGTCGTCGATGGGGTTCATCTCGAGCGCGGCGGTGTAGACGAAGAAGCGGGGGCCGATGAACTCCTCGTGCTTCGCGTGATCGCGGAGCACGTGGCAGACGTTCTGGCAGAGGAAGCACTCGATGCACTTGCGCATCTCTTGCGGGCGCTCGATGTCGTCGTTGTGCACGCGCCAGGTGCCGTCGGGGGCGTCGGGCTTGCGCGGCTTGAACTTCTTGATCGTCTTCTTCACCCGGAAGTTCCACGACACGTCGGTGACGAGGTCGCGAATCGAGGGGAAGGCCTTCATCGGCTCGATGGTGACGGGCTTCGAGAGATCGAGCGTGTTGAGCCGCGTCATGCACATGAGCTTCGGCATGCCGTTGATCTCGGCAGAGCACGAGCCGCACTTGCCGGCCTTGCAGTTCCACCGGCAGGCGAGGTCGGGAGCCGACTCGGCCTGAATCTGGTGAACCGCGTCGAGCACCACCATGCCTTCGCTGACGTCGGTCGTGTAGTCCTTGAAGGCCCCGCCCTTGATGTCACCTCGCCAGACGCTGAAGGTGGCCTTGCTCATCACTTCTTCTCCTGTTCGATGATGTCCTTGAGGTGCTGCGGCATCGGGGTCAGCGGCACGCGCTCGAGCTGCATCTTCCCGTCGGGGCCCTTGCGGACGACGATGTTGAACGTGCCGAAGCCCTTCTCGTCCTTGTTCGGGTAGTCGTCGCGGAAGTGGCCGCCGCGCGACTCTTTGCGCTCGATCGCCGCGCGCGTGATGGCCTCGGCGCAGGTCAGGAGGTTGCCGAGGTCGAACGCGGTGTGCCAGCCCGGGTTGTACTCGCGGTTGCCGCCGATGCCGACGACCTCGGCGCGCTTCTTCAGGCCCTCGACGACGTCGAGCGCCTTCAGCATCTCGTCTTCCTTGCGGACGATGCCGACGAGGGCCTGCATGTTGTCTTGCAGGTCGTACTGCACCTTGTACGGGCTCTCGGCCGAGGCGCCGCGCTCGAACGGAGCGAGCAGCGCCTTGGCCGCGGCGTCGACCTGATCCTGGTGAACCTGGCCGGCGCTGTTCGCCTTCGCGTACTTCGCGGCGTGCTCGCCGGCGAGCTTGCCGAACACGAGCAGGTCGGACAGCGAGTTGCCGCCGAGGCGGTTCGCGCCGTGCAGACCGCCCGCGACCTCGCCGGCGGCGAACAGGCCCGCGACGGTCGACATCTGGGTGTCGCCGTCGACCTTCACGCCGCCCATGATGTAGTGCGTGGTCGGGCCGACCTCCATCGGAGTGGTCGTGATGTCGAGGTCGGCCAGCTGCTTGAACTGGTGGTACATCGACGGGAGCTTCTTCCTGATGTGCTCGGGCGCGTTGGCGATCTTCTCTTTGATCCACGCGATGTCGAGGAAGACGCCGCCGTGCGGCGAGCCGCGCCCGGCCTTCACCTCGCGGTTGATGCAGCGGGCGACGTGGTCGCGCGTGAGCAGCTCGGGCGGCCGGCGCGCGCTCTTGTCACCGGTGACGTAGCGCCAGCCCTCTTCGGGGTTGTCCGCCGTCTGAGGTTTGTAGTTGTCGGGGATGTCGTCGAACATGAAGCGCTTGCCGTCTTTGTTGCGCAAGACGCCGCCTTCGCCGCGCACGCCCTCGGTGACGAGAATGCCGCGCACCGACGGAGGCCAGACCATGCCGGTCGGGTGGAACTGCACGAACTCCATGTCGACGAGATCGGCGCCGGCCTGGTAGGCGAGCGAGTGACCGTCGCCGGTGTACTCCCAGCTGTTCGAGGTGATCTTGAACGCGCGGCCGACGCCGCCGGTGGCGAGCACGACGGCCTTGGCGCGGAAGACGCGGAGCTGGCCCTTCTCACGGTCGTAGCCGACGGCGCCGGCGATCTTGTTGCCGTCTTTGAGGAGCGCCGCGATGGTGTGCTCCATGTAGACGGTCATGCCGGTGTGGATGCCGTGATCCTGCAGGGTGCGGATCATCTCGAGGCCGGTGCGATCGCCGACGTGCGCGAGGCGCGGGTAGCGGTGGCCGCCGAAGTTGCGCTGGAGGATCTTGCCGTCTTTCGTGCGATCGAAGACGGCGCCCCAGGCCTCGAGCTCCTTCACGCGATCGGGAGCCTGCTGCGCGTGCAGCTCGGCCATGCGCCAGTTGTTCAGGTACTGGCCGCCGCGCATGGTGTCGGCGAAGTGCGTCTTCCAGCTGTCGCGGTCGTCGACGTTCGCCATCGCTGCGGCCATGCCGCCCTCGGCCATGACCGTGTGGGCCTTGCCGAGCAGCGACTTCGTCAGCAGGCCGACGTTGAGGCCGGCAGAGGAGGCTTCGATGGCGGCGCGCAGGCCGGCTCCGCCGGCGCCGATGACGATCACGTCGTGTTCGTGGGTCTGAAACTCGGCCATGTCAGAAGATCCTCAAGTCGGTGATGAGACCGCGCGACAACAGGTTCACGTAGACGTCGCAGAGAGCGACGCCGAAGAGGCTGCACCACGCCCAGCGCATGTGATGCTTGTTGCACCAGCTCACGCACTCGTACGCGGTCTTGCGCGCGGGCCGCGTCGAGAAGATGTCGAAGACGCCGGCGGTGAGGTGGCGCAGCGAGTGGCAGCCGAAGGTGTAGCCGGCGAGCAGCACGACGTTGAGCGTGAGGATGAGCGAGCCCAAGCCGAGGCCGAAGTGCTCCTGGCCGTCGGCGCCCGCGAACCACATCGCCTTCCAGGCGTCGTGCGAGAGAAAGATGAGGAACACCAGCGCCGCGTACAGGAAGTAGCGGTGGATGTTCATGATGATGAGCGGGAACGAGTTCTCGCCGCGGTACGTGTGGCGCGGCTCGCCGACGGCGCAGCTGGGCGGGTCGGCCCAGTGCGACTTGTAGTAGGCGCCGCGGTAGTAATAGCAGGTGAGCCGGAAGCCGCCGGGGAAGGGCAGAATCAGCAGCGCCGGGGTGTACGGCAGCCAGGCGGGCAGCCATGACGGGGGCGGGCCGAAGAAGGCGTGCTTCGAGGTGCCCCAGATCTCGGGCGAGAAGAACGGCGAGAGGTAGTTGCCGACCGCGTAGTGGCCGCCGGTGAACGCGCGGTACGTCGCGTAGACGATGAACGACGTGAAGACGACGAACGCGATGGCCGGCTCGACCCACCACGCGTCTTGGCGGCGCGTCTGCCCCCAGGGTGCCCGGGTTCCGGCGGCTCGGTACACGTCGGCGCGTTGTGCAGCCTCAGCCATTCGCGCGCGCACCATACACGCAAGTTTCGCGGCGCCAACGGCAGAGTGCAGGGGGCTCTTTCAGCGGCGCTACTGCGCGCAATACAAACTGCTGCGCATCTGCAGCCGCTCATTCGGCAGAAGCGACCGTTCGGCGCGCTCGCGTGATGGCTCCGGTCGCGCCCGGCGTACGTGCCGGGCATGCGCTCGCTGCTCATCGTCGCCGGCTTTCTGGTCGCGCTGTGGTCGGCGCTCGACTTCGCCGTGGCGCTCGACTTCGTGGGCCGGGCCGCCGACGCCTGGCCGGGCTACGCGACGATCTGCGTGCCGGGGCCGCGCGGCACGGCGTCGATCGAGCCCGCTCCCGGCGTCGTCGGCCGTCTCGACGTCGTGACGGAGCTCGAGTGCCCGCTCTTCGAGTGCGAGGAGGGCGATCGGCTCGAGCCCGTCGTGCGCGCCACGCTCACGATCGAGACCGACGCCGGCCGCGAGTCCGAACAGGTCGGGGTCACGGCCGGCTCTCACTGCGCGACGTTCGCGGTACCTCGAAGTCGATGAGCCTCAGGTCTTTCGGCCAGACGAAGACGCCCTGGTCGGCGATCAGCGTTCCGTAGACCCACTGAAAGCCCGGGTTGCCGCAGCCGCCGCCCTCGGGCCGCTGCCCGGCGACCCCGCCTTGCACGATGACGGCTTCGCCGGTCGGCGTCTGCCAGAACGGTGGAGCCGCACCGACGGGGGGAAGAGGGGGCGAAAACGCAGGGGCGTCGGGCAGCACGCCGCGCATCGATGGCACCCGTCGCGAGGCTCCGGTCGTGCCGTTCACCGCGAAGACGCCCGTCTCGAGCTCGACCCAGACTTCGTCTTTCACCACGCGCGCGTTGAACGCTCGCCGCGCCACGCCGACGAGCTGCGCCGGGCCACCGGCGACGTCCCACGCGTAGACCTCGTGACGCGACCCGGCGACGTCCAGGCTCTTCGCGAACACGACGAAGCGCCGCTCGCCTGCCGTTCGCGGCGAGTGTGAGCCCCAGGGCTGCTCTCTCTGGCTCCGCGTCTGCAGATCCACCGCGATCACGCGCTTCACGAAGTAGCTGCCGTTGCTCGAGTGCTCGTAGAAGGTCGCTCCTCGCGGGAGCGACGGCAGCTCGCCGCTCTCGTCGCTGCCGATGCCGACGACCGTGTCGAGCACCGCGTAGCGCCCGAGATCGAGCGCAGGGCCCGAGTCGACGCGCAGCGGTGGAGCGCTTGGAAACAGGAACACGCCCGCAAGCGAGCTACCGCCCTCGGAGCAGGAGGCGCGCGTGACGAGCACGGCTCCCTGCTTCAGCCGGGTGACGCCGGTCGTGAAGCCTCCGGTCGCGAGGGTGGGCTCGAGCTGCCGCACGCCGACGAGGTCGGTGGGGCCCTTCGGCAGCGGAGCGCGAACCCAACGCAGCGGCTGCCCCGGCGCGGCGACGTCGTGACCGACGAACCGCAGGTGGTCGCCTTCGAAGAACGGCCCGTCGACGAGGCGCAGCCTGCGAATCGCGGGAATTCCCCGCGGCGTCGAGAAGGGGCCCTCGAGCAGCCAGCCCACCGCGGTGGAGTCGCTCGCGGTCTCGAGGCACACGCGCCCCGCGGGAGTGGTCTGGCAGCCCGGCTCGGGCGGCTCGGGCGGCAGCGGAAGCCGAACCGAGGTCTCGACGCGCCGCCCGTCGACGCACGACACGACGCTCGCAGCTCCGTCTTCGTCGAGGCTCACCACCGCCTCGCACCCGCTCTCGGGCGCGCCACGCTCGAGCGTGACCGACGCGTAGCGCGACCACTGCTGCGCCTTCACGAGCCGCACGTGCAGGTCGACGTCTCGCTCGACACCGCCGTCGAGATCGGGCCGCCGGACGTCGAACGCGGCGAGGGCCGAGACGTGGTTGCTCGCCCAGCCGCGTGGCGCGTACAGCGCGAGCAGCGCCGCCGACTCGACCGCGGGCGGCTGCTCCGGCGCGGGCAGCGGGCTGCCGGGCTCGATCGCGGCCCGAAGCGGTGCGGCTGCGTCGGCTTCGAACCACAGCTCGCCCGGGCCGGTCGCGCACTCGGGGCGCTGCTCCTGCACGTGGTACGCGCTCGGCTGGTTCGGCTCCCAGCGGCGGAAGCGGTGCACCGCGGCTTCGCCTTCGCAGGCGTGCTCTTCCGTCCACAGCTGAGCCGGGCACAGGTGGGCGCGCACGGAGACTCTGTGGCAGCCGCCCGTCGGACCCACGAGGCGTCGCCGCGGCGACGGTGCGACGAGGTCGAGCTCCTGCGCGTTCACGCCGGGGCGGATCAACACGAGCTGGAGGTCGGGTCGATCGGCCGAGTCGGTCGGCCAGCGCCTCTTTCGAAAGAGCACCGCGGGCAGCTCTTCGTGCGGCAGCTTCACGACACGCAGCGGCTTCTCGTCGGTCACGTGGTAGCGGTCGGGGCCGGTGCCGTCGGGAGTGAACCAGACCAGGCACCCGGGGTGGCCCTCGGGGTGCCTCAGGATGCCGACGGGCCCGTAGTCTTCGAGCGTGGCGTCGACGGCCCAGCCGCACCGCTCCATCGCGAGCGCGTGCCGGAGGCTGCGGGCGCCCGGCAGCGGGGCGGAGCACGCAAGGGCGAGCAGGCAGGTGACAGCGAGTCGGTTCAGCCGCATGGCGCGCAACGTTCTACAAGACGCGTGCGAGGCGTGCGGGCATCGGGTAAACCGCCGTCGCGATGAAGATCCACGAGTTTCAGGGCAAAGAAATCTTCCGGAAGTACAACGTCCCCGTGCCGCGCGGCATCGTCGCACGCAGCCCCGACGAGGCCTACCGCGCCGCGAAGGAGCTCGGCACCAAGGTCACGGTGGTGAAGGCGCAGATCCACGCGGGCGGCCGCGGCAAGGGCGGCGGCGTGAAGATCGCGAAGAGCCCGGAAGAGGCGAAGGACCTCGCCAGCAAGATCCTCGGCATGATGCTGAAGACGCCGCAGACCGGCCCCGAGGGCCAGCGCGTGCGCGTGCTCTACATCGAAGAGGGGCTCGACATCGGCAAAGAGATGTACCTCGGCCTGACGCTCGATCGCGCGACGTCGCGCGTGACGTTCATGGCGTCGACCGAAGGCGGCATGGACATCGAAGAGGTCGCCCACAAGTCGCCCGAGAAGATCTTGCGCGAGTCGGTCGACCCGGCCGTCGGCTTCCGCGACTTCCAGGGCCGCAAGCTCGCCTACGGCCTCGGGCTGAGCGGCGACACCGTGAACAAGTTCGTCTCGTTCTGCCGCGCGCTGTACCAGGCGTACGTCGACACCGACGCCTCGCTCGCCGAGATCAACCCGCTCGTCATCTTGAAAGACGGCGGCGTGGTCGCGCTCGACGCGAAGATGAACTTCGACGACAACGCGATCTTCCGCCACCCCGACATCGCGGCGATGCGCGACAAAGACGAAGAAGACCCGCGCGAGGCCGAGGCCCACGAGCACGACCTCGCGTACATCTCGCTCGACGGCAACATCGGCTGCATGGTGAACGGCGCCGGCCTCGCGATGTCGACGATGGACACCATCAAGCTCGTCGGCGGCAAGCCGGCCAACTTCCTCGACGTCGGCGGCGGCGCCTCGCGCGAGAAGGTGACGGCGGCGTTCAAGCTGATCCTCGCCGACCCGCAGGTGAAGGCGGTGCTGGTGAACATCTTCGGCGGCATCATGAAGTGCGACGTGATCGCCGAGGGCATCGTCGCGGCCGCGAAGGAAGTGAAGCTCACGATGCCGCTCGTGGTGCGGCTCGAGGGCACGAACGTCGAGAAGGGCAAAGAGATCTTGAAGAACAGCGGCCTCAAGATCACGCCCGCCGACAACCTGCGCCAGGCCGCCGAAAAAGCCGTCGCTGCGATCCAGTGAGGCGACTGGTGGCGATCGTGGCGGTGTGCAGCTGCAGCGCGCCTCCTCCGCAAGCGGAGGGCGAGGCGGCCATCACGTACAAGCTGAAGTTCACCGCCGGCCCGGCCGACAACACGCGCGTCATCTTTCCGCTGCCGTTCGGCGCGGCGCGCGAGGCGATTCAGGCGGGCATCCTCGCGGGTGACGGCGGCACGGTCGCCTGGGTCGACCAGGGCGACGCAGGGCCCGGCGCCACCGGCCTCGGCGCGGCGCTCGACGGCCGCGGCACCGCAGAGGCGACGTACTTCGTGAAGGCGCTGGCGGGCGTGGGCGGCGGCAAGGGCGTGCCCGACGTCGCGCTCACGATGCAGCAGCCCGACGGTGGTCCGGGCGATCTGTACGTGCGCGTCAACAAGAGCGGCGTCGCGGTCGTCAACGTCGAGTACGAGTTCACCGCGAGCCGCGACTGCGGGCCCGGCTGCGGCGGTACGAAGAGCTGGAAGTTCTCGGGCGACGTCGGCACCGCCCTGCAGCCGGTTCACATGACCTACGTGGAGGAGAAGCGATGAGCATCATGGTGGATGGGAGCACGAAGGTGCTCGTTCAGGGCATCACCGGTTCGGCGGGCTCGTTTCACGCGAAGCAGATGATGGAGTACGGCACCCAGGTCGTCGGCGGCGTCACGCCGGGCAAGGGCGGCCAGAAGTTCGAGGGCAAGGTGCCCATCTTCGACACCGTCGAGCAGGCGGTGAAGGCGACCGGCGCGAACGCGAGCGTGGTCTTCGTGCCGCCGCCCTTCGCGGCCGACTCGCTGATGGAGGCCGCCGACGCGAAGCTGCCGCTCGTCATCTGCATCACCGAGGGCATTCCCGTCGCTGACATGGTGAAGGCGAAGCGGTACATCTCGTCGACGTCGACGCGGCTGCTCGGCCCGAACTGCCCCGGCGTCATCACGCCGGGCGGCAAGTGCAAGATCGGCATCATGCCGGGCCACATTCACAAACCCGGCCGCATCGGCGTCGTGTCGCGCTCGGGCACGCTGACGTACGAGGCGGTCTTCCAGCTCACGAACCTCGGCCTCGGTCAGTCGACGGCCGTCGGCATCGGCGGCGACCCGGTGAACGGCACGAACTTCATCGACGTGCTGAAGATGTTCAACGCCGACCCCGAGACCGACGCGGTCATCATGATCGGCGAGATCGGCGGCAGCGCCGAAGAAGACGCCGCCGCGTACGTCGCGAAGGAGTTCACGAAGCCGGTGGCGGGGTTCATCGCCGGTCAGTCGGCTCCGCCGGGCAAGCGCATGGGGCACGCCGGCGCGATCATCTCGGGCGGCAAGGGCGCCGCGTCGGACAAGATCAAGGCGATGGAGGCCGCCGGCATCGTGATGTCGGCCTCGCCCGCCGAGCTCGGCACGACGCTGCAGGAAGCCGTCAAGCGCGGGCCGCCGAAGCGGCGCTAGCAGCACCGAACAGGTCACCGAGCCTCCTGCGGCGAACGATCCTCTCGCTGCGCCGGGCAGGCTGGTCACTGCGCTCCTCACTGGGCTGACAAGCACGGCTCCGGTGCTCGCTTCTCGCGTGCCCGGCTCGCGTCGGTCTCTTTCGCCTCGCGACGGCCCGGTAACCTGTTCGATGCTCTAGAGCCATGGGCGTCGCCGCGAGCGCGTACGTGGTGCGGCTGAGCGGCGACCTGAACGGGCTCGACGACGAGGGCTACGTCGATGGCGTCGAGCAGGCGTTCGTCGTCGCGACCGACGTCGACGGCGTCGCCGATGCGATCCTCACGACCGACCCGACCGACCGCTTCCCGATTCTGCTGAGGCGGGCGCTGCACCAGCACGTCAGCGCCTCGGCAGACACCGAGGCGCCGTTTCTGCTTCAGCTCTACACGGTTCAGCAGGGGCGCATTCAGGCGCAGCTCGACCTGACGCCGAACGTGAGCCTGAGATCGACATCGGGCGCGACGCGCCTCGATCGCATCCTCGAGCGCGGCGAGGGGCCGTTCGACCACGAGCGCTTCGCGGTGAGCCTGCCGCCTCTCGCGCCCCTCGTGGCTCCGGTTCTGCAGCCCGGCCAGCTCCTCACGGTGCGGGTGCCCGACGAGCTCGAAGACATGACGGACATCGGCCTGGGCGAGACCGAGATCGCGCTCTGAGCGGGGTCGTCTTCGCGCAGCTGCTCGAGCGGCGCGAGCTCCGAGCGGGCGAGGCACAGCAGCACGATGGTCTTCATCATGCGTGCCGGGATACCGGCGGCGTGCAGGGTGATTCTTGGACAGGTGGCTCATTCGCGCGGATTTCATTTCGGGTAGTGTGAACGCGTGCCGGTTCGGGGCGTTTCCGCAGGCAAGGGTGTCAGGCGCGCGGCGGCGCCCGAGCGGGCCTCCAAGGCCGCGGCCCGGAAGAAGGCCCCCGACTCGAGCTTCAGCGCCGGCAAGACGCTCAGCCGCTCGCAGAACCCGCTGCGGCCCGACGCAAAAGAGCGCATTCGCGAGATCGCGTTCGCGCACCCGACCGCCACCGACGCCCAGCTCGCGAAGCTCTACGCCGCCGACGCGAAGCTCTCGCCGCTGCGCGAGTGGAGCGAAGGCGAGGTCACGCACCTGCGCGTGCAGGCGAAGATCGTGCCCAGCCCGCTGCAGCGGGGCGTCGTGCTGGGCCAGCTGCTCGCGAGCGAGGCGAAGGGCGCGGGCGCGAAGACCGACCTGACGCAGTTCATCGCGCAGATGGCGAAGCGGTACCCCGGGCTCGACCGCGAGCAGGTGATGAAGCTCACCCGCACCGACCGCGCGCTGGCGAAGGCGCTGCAGCCCTTGTGGGTGAGAGAGCGCACGAGCGAGCTGCCGAAGGCCTCGCCGTGGAAGCTCGATCAGTCGCAGGTGCGCGCGATGTCGCTCGGCCGCGAGGTGATCGCACGGCAGCTCGAGAAGCACGGCGGAGGCCTCGTCGACGCCTGGTTCGAGAAGCTCTCGGCGATCGACCGCGATGTCGGCATGAACAACGGCACGCTGCGCCCGCGCGACCTCGCGCACGCCGCGCCGATCACGAAGAAGGTGGTCGAGGCGCTGTACGCCGAGCTCGGCCGCAAAGAGCTGAAGCTCGCCGACGTGAAGCAGGCGCTGCCGAAGGTGCTCGGGGCCCTCGCCGAGCGCGCGACGCAGTACGGCGACGACTCGCTGATGCCAATCGCGCAGGGCGCCGCGATGGACGTCGTCAGCGCCCTGTCGGCGGCGTACCGCGAAGAGGTGCTGCTCAAGCGCACGCCGCCCGGCGTCTTCGCCGAGCAGTTCGGCTTCGAGTTCCAGCTGTGGAAGCGGGTGCGCGCTGCCGTGCCCGCGGCGTTGCCCGAGCCCGGCAAGAACCTGCAGGGCCTCGACACCGTCAGCGCGCTCTACAAAGACCTGCAGGCGAACAAGCTGAACAAGTCGGCGTTCTACGCGCGCGCCGGCATCAGCGACGCCGAGCTGCTCTTCCTGCAGGCGGCCGACCCCGACCGCTTCCCGCGCGACTCGCAGACGCCGTTCTGGAGGACCTTCCGCGGTCACAAAGAGAAGATGGCCGCGCCCTCGAAGGAGGTCGTGACCGACGTCGCCCGCGCCAACAGCCGCAACTGGGGTCAGCGCGGCTTCACGAAGGAAGAGGCCGCCGAGGCGATCGGCGAGCGGGCGATGGCGCTGTTCGAGAAGAACGTGCTGCTCACGGTGCCCGAGCTCATCGAGCGCATCAACGCCGACCCGAAGCTGGTCGCGAAGTACGGCACGTTCACGCGCTCGCGCTACGAGAGCAGCCAGCGGCTCAGGCCCGAGCTGTTCCCCAACCCGAAGGACATGGACTTCGTGCTCCCGCGGCTCGCGCGCGACGTGCGCGCGGTGCTCGACGCGCAGCCCGGCCTGTCGCCGACCCAGCTCGTCGTCGCGATGAAGGCGAAGATCCCGAGCTTCAAGCTCACGCGCGTGTACCAGCTGCGCGAGCGGTACCCCGATCTCGTGCCGCGCTCGGCGCCCGACGCCGTGTCCGAGAGCACGCGCCGCTCCGACGCCCACGAGCTGAAGGAGCGCCTCGACGCGACTCCGACGCCGACGATGGACGACGTCGCCAGGGCGATGAAGGCCGAGAGCCGGCCCTACGTGACGGTCGCGTACCTGCGCGGCCTGAAGAAGGCCTTCGCCGACGAGCTGTTCGCCGGCGCCATCAACCCGCGAGAGCGCGATCGCTCGCACCTCGGGTGGGCGAAGACGCTCGAGCTCGTCGAGCGCCTCATGCCCCCTGGCGCGAGCCAGCCCGACATCGTCGCGGCGCTGAACCGGCTGCTGAAGGCGCGGGGCCTGCCGCCGTTCGAGGGCAAGCAGGTGCCCGTGAACCTGAGCGGCCTGATTCGCGGCCGCGAAGAGACGAACGCGCTGGTGACGAGCGAGATCGCGGCCGAGTACCTGCGCGCCGCGCCCGAGGGCGCGACGTTCGACGAGGTCGCGAAAGAGCTCCTGCGCGACTACCCGACGCTCGATGCCACCAAGCTCGGCCTCTACAAGAAGCTGTGGAGGGAGCACCCCAGGAGCTACCCGGCGCTCGCGGGCCTGAAGCTGACGGGGCAGGGCGAGACGATCGAGCACCCGCGCTTCCTCGGCGGCTGGGAGCTCGAGCGCGCGCTGCTCACGCCCGCCGAGAGCGACCCCGAGCTCGCCACCGAGCTGGCGCGCCTCAGCCAGTACACGCGCATCGTGGGCTCGTTGCCGCTGCTCGACGAGCTGGTCGAGCAGCTGAAGGGCAGCCAGCCGCTGCGGAACAAGAACGTGCTGTGGGTCACGCACATGCTGGGCACGACGATGGCCCAGGCGAACGCGATGCGCGCGGCCGGGCTGTCGGCGGCGAAGACGATCATCGTGGGCTCGCCGTACGGCACGAACGACGTGGTGCGCAGCGTGCTCGAGGAAGACGGCTTCGACGCGCGGGTGCCGGCGCTCGACGAGAAGGCGTACAAGCAGGCGGTGCTGCAGGGCCTGCTCGACACGGCGAAGCGCTGCCGCAAGAACCAGCTGCCGGTGGTCGTGCTCGACGACGGCGGCCAGGTGACGCAGATCTTGAACGAGGACGAGCGCTTCAAAGACGTGCGCGAGCTGTTCAAGGTGGTCGAGCAGACGACGCGCGGCATCACGAACTCCGAGTCGAAGTCGCTGAAGGTGCCGCTCATCTCGGTCGCGCTCTCGAAGAGCAAGTCGGTCGAGGGCGAGCTGGTCGGCCGCTCGGTCGCGCAGAAGGTGCTGCAGGGGCTCGAGCGCAGCGGCAAGAAGGTGAAGGGCCTCGAGATCACCGTCGTCGGCTACGGCGTGGTCGGCTCGCAGATCTGCGCGGCGCTGAAAGAGGCGGGCGCGAAGGTGACGGTGGTCGAGAACACGCCCGCGCGCGCCGACGAGGCGAAGGCGGCCGGCTTCAAGGTGGCCGCGAAGGCCAAGGCGCTGGCGCGCTGCGACGTCGTGATCGGCGCGACCGGGCACCGCTCGCTCGAGGTCGCCGACCTGAAGCTGCTCAAAGACGGCGCGGCGTTCGTGTCGGCGAGCAGCAAGCAGGTCGAGGCCGACATGGCGGGGCTGAAGGCGAAGGCGACGAAGGCGAAGACGCTCGACCCCGGCGCTCCGCTCGTGCACCTGCCGAACGTCGAGTACACGCTCGCCGGCAAGACGCTGCTCGCGCTGGGCGACGGCTGGCCGATCAACTTCGACGGCGACGTCGAAGACATCTCGGCCGAAGAGATCATGGTCACCCGGTGCGCGATGTTCCTCGGCGCGCTGCAGGCCGCGAGCATGAACCGGAAGAACGCCGACAAAGATCGGTTCTTCCCCCTCGACCCCGAGAAGGACGAGGCGCTGTACACGGCCTACCGCGCGTTTCAGAAGAAGCACCCGCCCTCGCGCGAGATCGGTGACCCCTCGAAGTGGGCCGACGTGCTGCGGTCGGTCGCGAAGACCGCCGGCCTCGCCCCCTGAGCCCGCCGGGTGGGGTGATTTTGACCGGGTGGTCATGACCCCTGACCCACCCCGAGGTGCCTTCCCAGGCCGATCAACTGCGTTGCGGGCAGGCACGGCTCCTGCTCGACTTCGATCGATGCGCCGGCTGGGGTTGTCGTCCTACATCTTCTTGGCTCTCGCGACGACGGCGGTCGCCCCGATTCTCACGTTCGCCCTCATCGAGGGGAACCGCGTGGCCGAGACCGCGCGCGAAGAGGCCGACACGCGGCTGCGGACCAGCGCGACCGCACTCGCGGGCCAGGCGCGCGCGATCGGCGAGGGCAACATTCGCGCGCTCGAGACGATGGCCGGGCTGCTCGGCGCGGACCCCGGCTGGCGCAACGACGTGAGCTCGAAGCTGGGCGTCGTTCGAACGCGCTACGGCGGGTTCAACTTCGTGTACGCCGCCGACGAGACCGGGCGCTCGTTCGCGGCGGACTCGAACACCCAGGCTTCGGCAGGGCGGCCGACCGTCGGCGTCGACTACTCAGACCGCGCGTACCTCGCCGAGGCGATTCGCAGCCGGCGCACCGCGGTGTCGGGCGTCGAGCTGGGCCGGGTCACGCGGCGCAACGCGGTGCACGTGGGCACGCCGGTGCTCGACGGCCGCGGCGCCGTGATCGGCATTCTGGGCGGCTCGCTCGACCTCGAGATGATCCAGGGCGTCGTCAACCAGTTCGTTCACGCGTACCCGAACCAGCACATTCACGTCATCGACGCGGCCGGCGCGTTCGTCGCGGCCTCCGACGACGCCTTCCGCGTGCGACAGCCGTTTCACCGCGGGGCGTCGGTCGACGGCTCGGCGCTGCAGCCCGTCGATCTGCTGGCCACGGGCAGCGACGGTCAGCCGGTGCACGCGAGCGTCGTGCCCGTCGGCAACGAGCTCGGCTGGGCGGTCATCACGTTCGAGACCGAGGCCGACATGGAGTCCGCTGCGACCGACGCGCGCAGCCGGCTGCTCGTGGTGGCGCTGCTCGTGGCGGCGCTCGCGCTGATCGTGTCGGCGACCCTGGCCCGGTGGCTGGGCCGGCCGATCAGCGAGCTCGCCGAGGTCGCCGAGCAGGCCGGCGCCGGGCTGCTCGCGCAGGCGCCGTCGCCGCGGGCGGCCGAGCCGCGCGAGACGGCGATTCTGCTGCGGGTGTTCAACGAGATGCTGGCTCGAACGCGCCGCCACACGACCGAGCTGGAAGAGACCGTCGCGGCGCGCACGCAAGAGCTCGCCTCGGCCAACCGCGCGCTCGAGCAGCGGCTCGCCGAGCTGCGAGAGGCGCAAGCGCGCCTCGGCCTCGCCGACCGCATGGCGTCGGTCGGTACGCTCGCGGCGGGCGTCGGCCACGAGATCAACAACCCGATGACGTTCGTGCACGCGAACCTCGAGTACCTCGACGGCGAGCTCGAGGAGTGGCTCGCCTCGGCGCCGCCCGAGAAGGCCGGCCGGCTCGAGGAGGCGCGCACGGCGCTCCGCGACGCGATCGTGGGCGCGCGGCGCGTGACGGCGATCGTTCGAGACCTGAGGGTTTTCTCGCGCGCCGAAGACTCGGCGGTCGAGCGGGTGCTCGTCGGGCCGATCATCGAGCTGTGCGTGAAGGTCGCGCAGAACGAGATCCGCCACCGCGCCCGGCTGGAGGTCGAGCTCGAGGCGCGGCAGCACGTGCTGGGCAACGCGGGGAAGCTGTCGCAGGTGTTCTTGAACGTGATCGTCAACGCCGCGCAGGCGATCGAGCCCGGCGCGGCCGACAAGAACCTGATCCGGGTCTGCACGCGCGACGTCGGCGAGACCGTCGTGGTGGCGATCTCGGACACGGGCCGCGGCATCGCGCCCGAGCACCTGGCGCGCATCTTCGACCCCTTCTTCACCACGAAGCCGGTCGGCCAGGGCACCGGGCTCGGCCTCGCCATCAGCCAGGGCATCGTGGCGTCGTTAGGCGGGCGAATCGACGTCGAGAGCACCCCGGGCAGCGGCACGACGATTACGGTCGCGCTGCCGGCCGCGAAGGCCGAAGCGCCGGTGGTCGCGCTGCCCGCGAAGGCGACCGAGGCGGTGCAGGCCAGGCGCATCATGGCCGTCGACGACGAGGAGTTCGTGCTCAAGGCGCTGGCGCGGTCGATCGGCCGCCAGCACGAGACGGTGATCTTCACGGACCCGGCGCGGGCCGTCGAAGCGCTCGAGCGCGGCGACCGCTTCGACGCGATCTTCTGCGACGTGATGATGCCGTCGATGACGGGGCTCGAGTTTCACAAGGTGGTCGCCGACAAGCGGCCCGACCTGCTCGCGCGCTTCGCGTTCATGACGGGCGGCACGTTCTCGCTCGAGATGCAGGCGGCGCTCGACGCGTCGTCGCAGCCCGTGCTCAAGAAGCCGTTCGGGCCGCAGGAGCTGCGGGAAGTGCTCGCCCGGCTCTGGTAGAGACCGACCCGCTTTGATGGGGAGCCCCTCATGACGCCGACGGCGGAGCTCATCGGCGCGGTGCGCAGGCACCCGATCTGGCGGCACGCCTCGGATGCGGGCGTTCGGGAGCTGCTCACGCGTGCGCGAGACGAGCACTTCAGGCCGGGGCAGCTGGTCTTGAAGTCGGGCGACGAGGCGCGGGCGCTGCACCTGTTGGTCGAGGGGGCGGCGCGGGTCTACTACCCGGCGACGGACGCGAGCCGCGAGGTGACGGTGAAGCTGTTCTGGGCGCCGGCGGCGTTCGGCGACGCCGAGTCGATCTTGCGGGTGCGGTGGGCCGAGTGCGTGCAGGCGCTGACGGCGGCGCGGGTGATCATCGTCGAGGCGGCGCACTACTTCGGGGTGATGCAGCGGGAGCCGAGCGTGTGCTTCCGCCAGTACTGGGACGTGGCGCGGCGGTTCGGCATCGCGATTCAGAGTGAGAAGTCGGCGAACGTCGACGAACTGCGCGACCGGGTGGTGGCGCTGCTGCTCGCGTACGCGAACCACTTCGGCAAGCCGCTCGACGGCGGGGTGGTGATCGATCACGCGCTGACGCAAGACTCGCTGGCGACCGAGGTCGGCTCGAACCGGCGCAGCATGGTGCGGGTGCTGGGCGATCTGTACGAGCGGGGCGTGGTGAAGCGGGCGGGGCGGCGCTTCTGGGTGCCGAGCCTCGAGCGGCTGCTCGAGGTCAGCACCGGCCCGGCCCCCGACCTGTCATTCCGGTCAGATGACGCCCCGTGGGCTGAGCAATAAAGGGGACAGGCTACTTTTCTGCGCAACGTGGCACGCCGCTTGCGCGACTGCGCAAATAAGTAGCCTGTCCCCATTTTTGCGCAAGTGCGCCTCGGAGGCGCACTCGGCCGGAGGGGCTCGGACGCGCGGCCGAAACCTCGCGCATGACCCACGGCATTCTCGAAGGCGTCGAGCCCGCCATCGTCGACTCGCTCATGGCCACCGCCCGCCGCGGCTCCTACTCGCACGGCCAGCACATCATCGGGCCTCACGACCCCGGCTTCGGCCTCTTGTTCGTCTTCTCGGGCACCGTGAAGGTCTTCTTCGAGAACGCCGAGGGCCAACAGGTGATGGTGCGCCTCGTCAGCGGCCCCGGCGTCGTCGCCTGCGCCCCCGGCGTCCCCGCCGCCGAGCTCGTCACCGCGATCGAGCCCACCGAGGCCCTCGTCGTGCGCCGCGATCCGTTCTTCGCCGCCCTCGAGCGCTCGCACCGGCTGTCACAGAACACGCTCCGCTGCGTCGGCGCCGAGCTCTCGGAGGCCGGGCAGCGCATCCGCTCGTTCGCGTTTCAGGGCGTCGAGGAGCGCCTCGCCGATCTGCTCATGTCGTTCGTGCGCATGTACGGCCGGCCGACCCACGAGGGCGTCTGCATCGATCTGCCCCTCACCCAGGAGGAGCTCGCCGACATGCTCGGCGCGGCCCGCCGCTCGGTGACCCGCTCGTTTCAGCGGTGGACCCGCGCCGGCGCCCTGCGCAAGCGCGACGGCCGCTTCATCGTCAACGAGCAGCGCCTGAGGGCGCGACGAGCGTTCGCGCCCGGGGCATGAGCAGCGCCCAGGCGGCTCCGGCGACGCACAGCGCCGAGCCCCACGGCGCGAGGCCCGCGAGCAGCACGCCGGTGCCGACGAGCCGCGCCGCCTCGAGCCACGGCGCCCAGCGCTTCGACTCGAGAATGCCGCCCCACGCGGTGGCCGCCGCCCACAGCAGCAGCGAGAGGGTGATCTTCTGCACTCCGGTCAGCGGCGAGTCGTGGCGCGCCACCAGCAGCATGAGGGGGATCACGGTCACGACCGCGAACGAGAGGTAGGCCGTCGAGCCCGGCAGCGGCGTCGAGCGGAACTTCTCGGTGCTCGTGCGCTTCGGCAGCGGCGGCAGGCCGAGCGGGCGCCAGCCGGTGGGCATGAGCCAGATGCGCAGCGCGTCGAGCTTCCGCGGAGCGCGCCAGGCGTCGACGAACAGCTGCCGCCACAGCATGAAGTTGATGACGTTCGGGTCCCACGTGTTCGGCGGCGTCGTGATGCCGTACTCGGCCTCTTCGATCTCGGGCTCGAACGACCCGAAGAGCTTGTCCCAGATGATGAGGAAGCCGCCGTAGTTCTTGTCGACGTACTGCGGGTTGCGCGCGTGGTGCACGCGGTGGTGCGAGGGCGTGTTCATCCACGACTCGATGAAGCGCGGCAGCTTGGGCACCACGCGCGTGTGGGGGATGAGCTGCAGCACGAGGTGGAAGGCGACCATCGACGCGAGCGCGAGCGGCTCGAAGCCCACGAGCGCGAGCGGCCAGTAGAAGAAGAACGACGCGAAGCGCTGGGTCACCGAGGCGCGCAGGGCGACGGCGTAGTTGAGCTCTTCGGTGGTGTGGTGCGGCGCGTGGGCGGCCCAGCCGATGTTGGTGCGGTGGCCGAAGCGGTGGAACCAGTAGAAGAGGAAGTCGACGCCGAGGAAGAGGGCGACGCCGCTCGCGAGGCCCGGCTCGAACGCGAACAGGCGGTGCGCGTAGAGCCAGCCGAGCGCGGGCGCCCAGACGATCGCGACGCCGACGTTCACGCACTGGTTCATGACGGCGGTGCCCATCGAGGCGACCGAGTCCTGGAACTCGTAGTAGCCGTTCTTTCGCCTGAGGCAGAAGATCACCTCGGCCGCGATGAGCAGCAGCACGAACGGGGTCACCAGCGCGTAGACGTTCATGGCCCGACAGGGTGCCTTCGGCGTGCCGCCGCCGCCTTAAACAGGGTTAAGAACGCACCCGTGTCGCTCGCCGAGCGCCTCGCGAACGTCGTCGGCCTGCCCGCCCGGCAGGTGCAGCCCCTGCTCGCGCTCGCCACCGAGGAGCGCCTCGCCAAGGGCGCCTTCTTCACCCGGCCCGGCGAGGCGGTCGACCGGGTCGCGATCGTGCTCGAGGGCCTGATGCGGCACTACTATGTCGACGCGAAGGGCCGCGAGTCGGTGAAGGCGTTTCGCGGGCCGCTCGAGTTCTCGGGGCCCTACGCCGAGCTCATCTCGGGCAGGCCCTCGCGCACGTTCATTCAGGCGCTGTCGCCGGCGAAGTTGCTGTGCCTCGGGTGGTCGAAGCTGCAGCAGGCAGCCGACGGCTCGCCCGAGCTGCAGCGCGTGCTGCGCCGGTTCGCCGAGGCCCAGTTCGTCGCGAAGGAGCAGCGCGAGTACGAGTTCCTGCAGCTGACGGCCGAGGAGCGCTACCAGCAGTTCTGCCGCGAGCGGGCCGAGCACCTCTCACACGTGCCGCTGCACCAGATCGCCTCGTACATCGGCATCACGCCGGTGGCGCTGAGCCGCATTCGGGCGCGACTGGCTCGCAAGCGTTGACGGTCGGGGTCAGCTCCGTTACACGCGCCGGCATCATGGCCATCGAAAGAACCCTCAGCATCATCAAGCCCGACGGAGTCGCCTCGAACGTCATCGGCAAGATCATCTCGCGCTTCGAAGCCGCGGGCCTCAAGCCCATCGGCATTCGCATGCAGCACCTGTCGCGCCAGGAGGCCGAAGGCTTCTACGCGGTGCACAAGGAGCGCCCGTTCTTCAAGGACCTGTGCGCGTTCATGACCAGCGGCCCGGTGGTCGTGATGGTGCTCGAGGGCGAGAACGCCGTCGCGAAGAACCGCGAGCTGATGGGCGCGACCGACCCGAAGAAGGCGGCGGCGGGCACGATTCGCGCGGACTTCGCGAAGAGCATCGACGCCAACACGGTGCACGGCAGCGACTCGCTCGAGAACGCGAAGATCGAGACGGCCTACTTCTTCCGCTCTACCGAGCAGTATTCTCGCTGAGCAGTGACGGACCTCGCCTCACTCTCGTTCGACGCGCTGTCGAAGTTCGTCGTCGAGACGCTCGGCGAGAAGCCGTACCGCGCGAAGCAGCTCTTCAGCTGGGTCCACCAGCGTGGGGTCACCGACTTCGCGCTGATGACGGATCTGTCGAAGGGTCTGCGCGAGCGCCTCGCGAAAGAGGCCACGCTCGGGGCCCTGACGAAGGACCTCGAGCAGCGCTCGATCGACGGCACGATCAAGTTCCGGTGGAAGACGAACGACGGCAAGCTCATCGAGTCGGTCTACATGCCGTCGAGCGATCGCAAGACGCTCTGCGTGTCGACGCAGGTCGGCTGCGCGATGGGCTGCACGTTCTGCATGACGGCGACGCTGGGCCTCAAGCGCAACCTGACGCCGGCCGAGATCGTGGGGCAGGTGCACGCGGTGAACGCCGAGGTCCGTCGCAATGAGGGCCTGCAGACGCTGCGCCCGCTCACGAACCTGGTCTTCATGGGCATGGGCGAGCCGCTGCACAACTTCGAGAACGTGAAGACGGCGCTCTCGATTCTGCAGCACGAGCAGGGGCCGAACTTCTCGAACCGGCACATCACGGTGTCGACGGTGGGCCTCGTGCCGATGATCGAGCGGTTCGCGGCCGAGACCGACGTGAAGCTGGCCATCTCGCTGAACGCGAGCAACGACGAGACCCGCTCGCGCGTGATGCCCGTGAACAAGCGGTGGAACATCGCGGCGCTGCTCGAGGCGGTGCGCAACTTCCCCATGAAGTTCGGGCGGCGCGTGACGTTCGAGTACGTGCTGATGCAGGGCGTGAACGACTCGGACGAGAACGCGCGCGAGCTCGGCGAGCTCTTGCGCGGGCTGCCGGTGAAGGTGAACCTGATTCAGTACAACGACAACCCGGGGCTCGGCTTTCACTCGACGGTCGACGATCGGGCGCACGCGTTTCAGCGCATCCTCGAGGCGGCGACGGTGCCGGCGTTCATTCGCGCGAACCGCGGGCGCGACATCGCCGCGGCATGCGGGCAGCTCGCGAACGTCGACGCGCCGAAGGCCGCGCCGTGATCGTCGTTCACGGCGGCGCGGGCGACATGCTGCCCGACGACGACCCGAAGCCGCACATCGACGGCTGCCTCGCGGCGGCGCGCAAGGGCCACGCGGTGCTGCAGGCGGGCGGCGCGGCCCTCGACGCGGTCATCGCGGCGGTGACGCACCTCGAAGACGACCCGCTCTTCAACGCCGGCACCGGCTCGGTGCTGAACGCCGACGGCGAGGTCGAGTGCGACGCGAGCCTCATGACCGGCGACCTGCGCGCGGGCGCCGTCGGCTGCGTGAAGGGCGTGAAGAACCCCATCACGCTCGCCCGTCTCGTCATGGAACGCACCAGCCACGTGCTGCTGGTCGGCGACGGCGCGTTGCGCTTCGCCCGGGCGAACGGCGTCACCCTCGTCGACCCGGCGTCGATGATCACCGAGCGCGCGCGGACGAAGTGGTCGAAGACCGGTACGGTCGGCGCCGTCGCCCGCGACCGCCACGGCAACGTCGCCGCCGCGACCTCGACCGGCGGCATGACCCGCAAGCTCCCGGGCCGCATCGGCGACACCCCGCTCATCGGCTGCGGCACCTACGCCTCGAAGGGCGGGGCGGCGAGCTCCACCGGGGTGGGCGAGGCCATCATCAAGACCACGATGGCCCGCTGGGCGGTCGACCGGCTGGGCTCCGATGACCCGATGGCCGTCGCACGCCAGGCGGTGGCGCAGCTGCCCGGCGCAGGGGGCGAGGGGGGCATCATCGTCGTCGACGCTCAGGGCCGGCCGGGCTTCGCCTTCAACACGCAGCGCATGTCGCGGGCCCTCATCGACGAAAACGGCCGGGAAACCGGCGGGTTCGATTGAAATCGCGCCGCTTTCTCGTGTATAGGCCCCTGCCTCAACCACTGGAGTCCTAAACCATGGCCGTTGTTCTCCGCCTCGCTCGCGCGGGCGCCAAGAAGATGCCGTACTACCACATCGTCGCTGCTGACCGCCGTGCGCCCCGCGACGGCAAGTTCATCGAGGCCATCGGCGCCTACGACCCGAACCAGGAGCCCCCGAAGTTCGAGGTCAACGAAGAGCGCTGGACGCACTGGATCAAGGTCGGTGCGCAGCCGTCGGAGACCGTGGCCGGCCTCAAGAAGCGCGCTGCACGTCCCGCCGCGAAGGCGTGATCGCCTCGTGAAGGCAGTGTCTTTGTGAAGCCTCTCGTCGAGTTCATCGTCCGCGCTCTGGTGGACAAGCCGGAGGCCGTGGAGCTGACCGCCACCGCCGCCGAGGGGCAGACGCTGTACGAAGTGAAGGTGGCCCCCGAAGACATCGGGAAGGTCATCGGCCGCGACGGCCGCACCGTGAACGCGCTGCGCACGGTGCTGGCTGCGGCCGCGCAGAGGTCGGGCGAGAAGGTGCGGCTCGAGGTCGTCGACGACAAGCGGCGCGCGGTGGCAAACGGCGCAGCCCAGCCGGCAGCCCCCGAAGCCCCGTGAAGCCGCACCTCGAGGTGGGCTACGTGCGCGCTGCGCATGGGCTCAAAGGCGAGGTGAACGTGCGCACGTTCGACCCGGCGTCCGAGACGCTCTACGAGGTCGAGCGCATCTTCGTGCGCCGGCGCGACGGGGCCGAGGTCGAGCTTCAGGTCGAGGCGGTGCGCGACGCTCCGAAGGGCGACCTCTTGGTCGCGTTCGGCGGCGTCGAGACGCGAGAGGCGGCCGAGGCGCTCGTCGGCTCGACGCTGCTCGCCTTTCGCGACGATCTCGACGCTCCGGAAGAGGGCGAGGTGTTCCAGGGCGATCTCGTCGGGCTGACCGCCGTCGACCCCGACGGCAACACGCTCGGCGTCGTCGAAGAGATCTGGAACAGCGGCCCGGTGCCGAACCTCGTCATCCGCGGCGGGGGCAAAGAGCTCATGATCCCCTTCGTCGACGAGTTCGTGCCCGAGGTCGATCTCGAGAAGCGCCGCGTCGTGGTGAAGCCGTTCGAGCTCACCGAATGACGCCCGACCGCGCGCGCCGCAAAGCGCTGCAGCGGCAGTACGCGGAAGACGAGCGCGCCAGGGCCCGCGCCTCGCTCGGCCTCGCCGAGGCGCAGCTGAAGGACCTGCTGGCCGAGCTCGACGAGAGCATCTGGGGCCTGGGCATGCCGTGCGATCACACGCTCGGTCGCACCGAAGACTGTGCGCGGCGCAACGGCCTCGACGTCGCGCGCGTGCTCGAGGGCGTGCGTGCGAACTCAGGCGGCTGCGACTGCGAGGTCGGCTACAACGCTCGGCCCGATCGCTTCGGCTGGAGGGACGACTGATGCCGTTCGCCTGCGAGATCCTCACGCTGTTTCCGCCGATGATCCGCGGCTACGCGGGCGAGAGCATTCTCGGCAAGGCGCTCGAGCGCGGCCACCTGTCGCTCACCGTCACCGACATTCGCGACTTCGCCGCCGGCAAGCACCGCGTCACCGACGACACGCCGTACGGCGGAGGCGCCGGCATGGTCATGAAGGTCGAGCCGCTCGTGCTCGCGATCGAGGCCGCCCGCGCGCGGCTGCCGGGCGCGCCGGTGCTGCTGATGAGCCCCCGGGGCGCGCGCTTCGACCAGGCGAAGGCGAAGGAGCTCGCGGCGAGGCCGGGGGCGATTCTCGTGTGCGGGCGCTACGAAGGGGTCGACGAGCGCGCCTTGAAGTACGTCGACGAAGAGCTGAGCGTCGGCGACTTCGTGCTCACGGGCGGCGAGCTCGCGGCGCTGGTGGTGCTCGACGCGGTCGCGCGGCTGCAGCCGGGCGTGCTCGGCAACGAGACGTCGGCCGGCAGCGAGAGCTTCGAAGGCGGTCTGCTCGAGCACCCGCAGTACACGCGGCCGCCCGAGTTCCGCGAGGCGAAGGTGCCCGAGGTGCTGCAGAGCGGCGATCACGCGCGCATCGCGCGGTGGCGGCGGTGGCACGCGCTGAAGCTCACGCAGGCGAAGCGGCCCGATCTCTTCGCGCGGCTCGAGCTGTCGAAGGCGGATCAGAAGCTGCTGTCCAAGACCGAAGACGACCTGTAAGGAGCGGCCCTCATGACTCGACGCCTCGCCGTGCTCGCGTTCGTGGTGTTCGCCGGCTGCCAGAAGATGGCCGATGTGCTCTCGGTGCCTCCGCAGAAGATCAAGAGCAGCGACGGCGCGCTCGAGATCACGGTGCCGTCGACGTGGAGCGACGACAATACGCCGGCGCGGAAGCTGAACGATCAGGCCGTGCTGCAGGCCAGCAACCGCACCGGCGAGCTGTACGTGATCGTGCTCACCGAAGAGAAGGCCGATCTCAACGACATGGATCTGAAGAAGTTCTCCGAGATCACGCGCGGGTCTCAGCTCCAGTCGATGAAGAACGCGACGGAAGAGGGCCCTCACGAGCGCAAGATCAACGGCATGCCCGCGATCGAGTACACGCTGAAGGGCTCGGTCGACAAAGCGAACGTCGTGATGAAGCACGTCTCGGTCGAGGGCGCGAAGCGCTTCCACCAGATGCTCGTGTGGACGCTCAAGAGCAAGTGGGACGCCGAGAAGGCCGGCCTCGACGCCGTCGTCGAAAGCCTCAAAGAGGTCGGCACCGGCGGTGCGACCGAGAAGCGGGCGCCGGCGCCGAACTGATGTGAGCTCGAACGCTCGCACGCGCCAAGACGACTCGCGCCAGGGCCCTCAGCGACGAATCCTTCTCGACTGAGAGCTGCTGCTGACGGCGAGGATGTTGTCCTCACCGGCGAGGGGTTCTCGATGCGCGATCCGGCCGATCACCGACGCGCGGTACGCGGCTTCCCGAGGCGTCGGAGACGGCAGAGAGGACGTAACCCGCGAGCAGGTCCTCACGGGCGAGCCGTCCTCGATGCGTGACCCCTGCGACGACCGACGCGCGGTACGCGGCTTCCCGAGGGGTCGGAGCGACGGCGGTCAGAGAGGACGTAACCCGCGAGCAGGTCCTCACCGGCGAGGCGTCCTCGGTGCGCGATCCGTGCCGACGACCGACGCGCGGTACGCGCCTTCCCGAGGCGTCGGAGCGACGGCGGTCACAGAGGACGTAACCCGCGAGCAGGTCCTCACGGGCGAGCCGTCCTCGATGCGCGACCCCTGCGACGACCGACGCGCGGTATCGCGGCTTTCCGAGGCGTCGAAGCGACAGTGACGCGAGCAGGTCCTCACCGGCGAGCCGTCCTTGATGCGCGACCCTTGCCGACGACCGACGCGCGGTACGCGGCTTTCCGAGGCGTCGAAGCGACGGCGGTCACAGAGGAAGTGACGCGAGCAGGTCCTCACTGGCGAGTCGTTCTCGATGGGCGATTCGTCCGGACGACCGACGCGCGGTACGCTGCATTCCCGGTGGCTGCGGTCAGGGTGCGGCGCGAGCCGCCGACCAGCCCCATGGCACACGATGCGCTCACCGACCTCGAACATGCGGCTGCTCACCGAGGTCGATCGCCCCGACGTCGAGACGTTCTTGCGCCAGCGCATCGACACCTCGATGTTCCTCTTGAGCAACCTGCGCGCGGCGGGGTTCGCGTACGAGGGTCTGCCGCTGCACGGCACCTACGCGGGCGCGTTCGACGCGAGGGGGGCGCTGGCCGGCGTCGCCTGCCACGCGTGGAACGGAATGCTCCTGCTGCAGGCACCGAACGACGCTGCAGACCTCGCGAGAGAAGTCGTGCGCCTGTCGGGCCGGCAGGTCGCGGGCGCCGTGGGCCCGCTCGAGCAGGTGAGGGCGCTGAACCTGGGCCCGGGCCTGCGCAGCGAGAGCGAGGTGCTGATGACGCTCGACACGGCCGCGCTGAAGGTGCCGCCGCTCGCCGGCGCCTGCCGCAGGCCGAGGCCCGACGAGCTCGAGCAGCTCGCGGCGTGGCGCTACGACTACCTCGTCGAGCTGAGGCTGGGCCTGCCTGGCGCCGACAGCCGGCGCCAGGCAGAAGAGGGCGTGCGGCGCGGCGATCAGTTCGTGCTCGAGGTCGGCGGCCGGCTCGTGGCGGCGAGCGCGTTCAACGCGAGGCTGCCCGAGGCGGTGCAGATCGGAGGCGTGTACACGCCGCCTGAGTTGCGCGGCCGCGGCTACGCGAAGGCGGTGGTCGCGGGGTCGCTGCTCGAGGTGAAGGTGCCGCGCGCGGTGCTCTTTACGGGTGAAGACAGCCACGCGGCGCAGGCGGCGTACCGCGCGATCGGCTTCGAGCACGCCGGCCGTTATGGCCTGCTGCTGTTGCACTGACGTCGTCGCAGGCGCTGGTGCCGGTACGACGGCGCTGATACGGGACGCCGCCATGTCGATGAACCCGTTCTGCAGGACGACGCTGCTGGTACTCGTGACGTCGATCGCTGCTGGCTGCGGCGCTCCGGCCAGCCCTGACGGCGGCACGGCCGGAGGCAGCACCGCGGGAGGCAGCACCGCGGGAGGCAGCACGGCGGGAGGCAGCACGGCGGGAGGCAGCACGGCGGGAGGCAGCACGGCGGGAGGCAGCACGGCGGGAGGCGGCACGGCGGGAGGCAGCACGGCGGGAGGCGGCACCGCGGGAGGCAGCACGGCGGGAGGCAGCACGGCGGGAGGCAGCACGGCGGGAGGCAGCACGGCGGGAGGCGGCACCGCGGGAGGCGGCACCGCGGGAGGAGCCGTATGCACGCCGACGAACGGGGGCGTCGAGATCTGCGACGGCCTCGACAACGACTGCGACGGCGCCGTCGATGACGCTCCGACGGATCTCGGGCCGTGCGACACGCAGAACTGTCCCGGCGGAGCGGCTGCGAACTGCATCGGCCAGTGCGCGATCGGCGCGTTCGCGTGCGCCGACGCCGGCAGGGTGTGCGTGGGCTCGAGAGCTCCGAGCGCCGAGCTGTGCGACGGCACGGACAACGACTGCAACGGCACGATCGACGACCCGTTCGTGAAGGCGGGCACCGGCATCGGGGCGGTCGCTCCGGTGTACTCGGTCGACCCCTCGCACTGCGGCAGCTGCGCGGTGGCCTGCAGCCTCGCCAACGCGGCGAACGGCTGCCGGGAGACGGCACCCGACTCGGGGCTCGGCGAGTGCTTCGTGCAGACCTGCAACACGGGCTTCGAGTTCCCCACGCGGACGACGGCCGGCCAGTGCTCGGCGGTCAGCGGAGCACTGTCGCCTGCCGTCATGACGGGGAGCCAGAACGGCGTTGGAGGCCTCGGCTGCTACTACGCGTGCCCAGCGCGAGGCCGCGAGCTCTGCGACGGGCTCGACAACGACTGCGATGGCTGCCTCGACAACTCGAACGTGGTGGGTCCGCTACTCGACGGAGCGCCCAACGCCACGACGTTCTGTCTGCAGGCAGGGGAGTGCGGCGCGCAGGGCGGCACGGGGGTCACCTGCGGCGGTCGAGGCACGCCGAGCGCGGCGTGGCGCTGCGACTACGCCGGGCAGAACGCGAAGACTGGAGTCGACCTGTGCCTCGACGCGACGGGAGCGCCGACCTCGAGCGAAGTCGGCTGTCAGGGCGCGCCGAGCAGCTTCTGCGACACGAAGGACAACAACTGCAACGGTCGAATCGACGACGGCCTCGGGGTCTATGAGGAGTGCACGCCCGGCTCCACCCGCCCGGGCGGAACCTGCGCGATCGGCCGCTGGACGTGCTCGGGTTCGGGGCAGTCGACCTGCTCGTCGGGCTTCTGGTGCACCGGCAGCTTCTGCGTGACGGCATGCAGTGCGGGGCTCGGCGTGTGCCGCCTCACGGGGCCGCTGAGCTGCGGTGCCACGCCGGGCGCTGCACCGGTGTGCCCAGTCGTGGCGAACGTCGGGCTCGCGACGAACGAAGCCTGTGACGGGCTCGACAACGACTGCGACGGGCTCACCGACGAGCGCTCCAACAATCTGCCGTCGGCGCCGATCAAGTGCGGCGGCGGCGATTGCCTGGGCTATCGCGACCCGATGGTGCAGGTGCAGCCGCGGGGCTGTGCCTGCAGCGGCAACACCCAGTGTCCCACCGGCCATACCTGCGCGACGTCGGGCACCTTCACCGGCCGCTGCGTCGATGGAGCCGACTCGCCGCAGGCCTGCACGGCCGACGCGCAGTGCACGGGAGGCGGGACCAACCGCTGCACGAACCTCGGCTCGGCCGTCTACGTCTATCAGTACGAGGCGAGCCGACCCGGCGCGACGGCGGGGAGCGCAGGCGTCGACGACCCGGATCCCGCGAAGCGGCGCGCGTGCGCCCGGCCGAACACGCGACCGTGGGCAGGGCTGCTGCACGCCGACGCCGCCGCGGCCTGCGCGCTCGTCAGCGACTCGATGGGCGTGGCGATGCGGCTCTGCACGCAGGCCGAGTGGCAGGCGGCCTGCGTCGGCTCGACGAAGGTCGGCGACCCGCAGTGGTCTCTGCGGTCGAACCCGACGACCTTCGACAACAGCGCGACGGCCTGCAACGCCGAGAACCCCACGGGGGCGATTCGCGCGACGGCTCCGACCGCGGCGAACGTCTGCAGCGCGAGCTTCGGAGGCACGCCGCCAGCGGGCCAGATCTATGACCTGACCGGCAACGTGCTCGAGTGGACTTCGACCGCCGTCATCTCTGGGCCGCTCACGTCGTACCGGCTGCGCGGTGGCGCCTTCGATTCGCCGCGCAACGGCGCCGCCTGCGAGTACAGCTTCAACGTGGGAGCCTCGGACCTCGTCGACGCGAGGGTGGGGTTCCGCTGCTGCGCTTCGAGCGCGCCTTGAGCGGGTCGGCTACTCGGGCGCTGGGTACTGCTGGTCGAGCGCCGCGGGCACCTGGTTCGCGTCGATGATCTGACGGTACACGCCGACGGCCGGCCGCTTCGTGCGGGCCTTCGTCGAGTCCATCGGGTCGACGGCCCACAGCCCCATGCGAACGTCCATGCCGTGGTTCCACTCGTAGTTGTCCATCAGCGACCAATAGAAGTAGCCACGCACGTCGGCGCCGTCGCGGGCGGCGCGCTGCAGCCAGGTCACGTGGCGGGTGAGAAAGCTCGGCGCCTTGCCGGCGTCGTCGGCGCCTTCGACGGCGGTGCCGTTCTCGGTGACGATCATCGGCAGGCCGTACCGACCTTTGATGTGCATCGCCATCTCGTAGATGCCCTTCGGGTCATCGACCCAGGCGGCGCCCATCAGCGAGAACGGGTCGAAGTTCGTCAGCGGCGAGAGCGTGGGAAACGACGCCGTCTCGGTGCCGGTGATGGTGAGCGGCGTGTAGTAGTTGATGCCGACCCAGTCCATACGGTTCGCGAGATCGTCGCGGTGCACGGCCTTGCCGCTCAGGTTCTCGTCGAGGTCGCCCTTGCAGACGCCATCGAGGAACACGGTGTTGTAGAGGTAGAAGACGTTCTCGGCGGCCTTCTTGTCGAGCGGCTTCGCGGGGTCTTTGGGGCGCATCGGCACCGTCGCGTAGACGAGCCCGACCTCGGCGGCCTTGCCGTTCGAGTCGGCGTCGGCGGTGTCGTTCGCCTTCACGGCGTCGTACATGCGCGCGTGCGCGACGATCATCGCGGTCATCGCGACCTTGGCCTCGGTGAACTTGTACGAGAGCCCCGGCGGGTTCACGCGCTCGCCCGAGGGGAACAGGTAGCCCGGCAGCACGACGGCGAACGGCTCGTTCTCGGTGGCCCAGAGGTCGACCTCGCCGCCGAACTCCTTCGCGACGAAGCCGGCGTACTTCGCGATCTCCTTCTCGATGCGCGGCGGGTCGAGCCAGCCCTTGTTCGTGCACGCCGCGAGGTCGCGGTGGCACGCGAGCCCGTCGTGGATCCACAGCGGCAGCGAGTAGTGGTTCAGCGTGACGAGGGGCTTCATGCCGCGCGCCTTCAGGCCGGCGAACATCGCGTGGTAGCGCTCGAGGGCCTTCGGGTCGGCGAGCGCCTTGAGCGCGTCGTAGCCCTCGGCGGCTTCGGTCGAGGTGGGGAAGATGCGGCTCCACTCGAGCGAGAGGCGAAAGCCGGTGAGCTTCAGATCGTCGCGAGCGCGGTCGAAGTCCTGCTCCCAGAGCTCCCAGTGGCCGGGCCCGCGCGACGGCGGCTGAAAGGTCACGCTGCTCGACAGGTCCGAGAAGCCCTGGGGGTTCGTGATGAGCTGGTACCAGTCGGAGCGGGCGTCTTCACACTCACCGGCCGGCACCGTCGGGCAGCCCATGTCGACCTGGAAGCCGGCGATCGACGCGCCCCACAGAAAGTCCTTCGGGAAGGGCGTCTTCCCTCCGCACGCCGAGCACACGAGCAGCAGCGCGGCGGCGCGCCTCATACGAACAGGGAAGAGAGGCTCTCGGCCTGGTAGATGCGCTTGATCGCTTCGCCGAACAGCCGCTCGGTGCCGACGCCGCGAATCTTCGGGCACGTCTTCGCGAGCGCGCCCAGGGGAATCGTGTCGGTGAACACGACCTCTTCCAGCTGCGACTCGGTGATGCGCGCGATCGCGGGCCCCGAAAGCACGGGGTGAACCGCGTAGGCGTAGACGCGGCGGGCGCCGGCCTTCTTGAGCGCGAAGGCGCCGGCGGTGAGGGTGCCGGCGGTGTCGACCATGTCGTCGACGATGACCGCGTCGCGGCCCTTCACGTCGCCGATGAGGTTCATCACCTCGCTCGCGTTCGGGTGTGGCCTTCGCTTGTCGATGATCGCGAGCGGAGCGTCGAGGCGCTTGCTGTACGCGCGGGCGCGCTCGACGCCGCCGGCGTCGGGCGACACGAGCACGATGTCGTCGGAGGCGCGCGGCCACTTCTTGCGCATGTCCTCGAGCAGCACCGGCGACGCGTAGAGGTGGTCGGAGGGGATGTTGAAGAAGCCCTGAATCTGGCCGGCGTGCATGTCCATCGAAACGACGCGCGTGACGCCGGCGGTCTCGAGCAGGTCGGCGACGAGCTTCGCGGTGATCGGCGCGCGCGGGGCGACCTTTCGATCTTGCCGTGCGTAGCCGTAGTACGGCATCACGGCCGTGATGCTCGCCGCGCTGGCGCGCTTGAGGGCGTCGCACGTGATGAGCAGCTCCATCAGGTGATCGTTCACCGGAGGGCAGGTGGACTGGACGATGAAGACGTCCATGCCGCGCACGTTCTCTTCGATCTCGACCTGGGTCTCGCCGTCGCTGAAGCGGCCGAGGCGCGCCTTCGAGACCGGGCGGTTCAGGTACGCGCAGATGCGGCCGGTCAGATCGACGTTCGAGCTACCGGAGAAGATCTTGTAGTCGTGACTGACGGGCATGCGCCCGAACTACCACGGCTACTCGGGGTCCGGGTAGCTCTCCGCTTCGCTGCGCTTCATCGGTGTGCCGACGCGTGCGGCCTTCTCGTACTCGGCGAGCACGACGCGCTCCATCTTCTCGCGCATCTCGGCGTTGAGCGGGTGGGCGATGTCTTTGTAGGTGCCGTCTTTGCGCTTCTTCGCCGGCATCGCGACGAACAGGCCGGTGTTGCCGTGAATGACCTTGAGGTCGCGCACGACGAAGCAGTTGTCGAGGGTGATGGTCACGTAGGCGCGGAGCTTCTCCTCGTCCACGGGAAAGACTTTCACATCGGTGATGTCCATCAGGTGCAGCCCCCCAACAAAAGGTGGTTCGGACCATACCACCTCTTTAATTCCCAGGTGCCTTGACTGTAGGAGGGCTGCCGGTATCTTGCGCCGCCTTTCAACAAGCCTTCACCCACAGCAGGACCTCTAAGGAGCTCACCCATCGCACGCGATCAGAGAACGAACCGCCGCATCCGCGCACGTGAAGTACGCGTGGTGGGGCCCCAGGGTGAGCAACTCGGAGTCTTGTCGATCGAAGCAGCGTTGGACCGCGCCCAGACCGAAGGGTTGGACCTCGTCGAGGTCAACCCGATGTCGAAGCCGCCCGTCTGCAAGATCATGGACTACGGCCGCTTCAAGTACGAAGAGAAGAAGAAGGCCAACGACGCGAAGAAGAAGCAGATCGTCATCAAGGTCAAAGAGGTGAAGCTGCGCCCGAAGACCGAAGAGCACGACTACGACTTCAAGATCCGCAACGTGAAGTCGTTCATCGAAGAGGGTCACAAGGCGAAGATCACGATCATGTTCCGTGGTCGCGAGATCACGCACCGCGAGCTCGGCCAGGCCGTGCTCGACGACGTGATCAAAGACACGAAAGACATCGCCGTGGTCGAGACCGCTCCGCGCATGGAGGGCCGGCAGATGTTCATGATCATCGCGCCGAACTCCAAGACCGCGCAGAAGGCTCGCGAGCACCACCGCCAGCAGGCGATCGCGCTCGAAAAAGAGAAGGAAGCGCGCCACGCCGAGAAGCACCAGCATGAGGACAAGGAAGAGGGCGGCCCGAAGGGCGGGGCGGCTCCAGCAGCGGGCGGGCCCCCCCCGGCGCCGGCGGCTCCTGCGGGTCCTGGGCCGGCGAAAGCGCAGCCACAGCCTCCGCAGGGTTGACATGACGGGCGGTTTGCCGATACGAGCGCCGCCCTCATGCCGAAGCTGAAGACGAAGAGCGGAGCCAAGAAGCGCTTTCAGGTGAAGAAGAGCGGCCAGGTGAAGAAGGCTCGCGCCTTCGGGAAGCACCTGTTCACGCACGCGAAGTCGATGGATCGTCGTCGGCGCAACCGCGGCACCACCCACCTTCGCGACATGGACGCGAAGAAGGTCATCAAGGAGCTGTTCCCCTACGGGGCGAACTGAAGAGACATGCGCGTCAAGAAGGGTTTCAAGGCACGCCGCCGTCGCAATCGCATTCTGAAGCTGGCCAAGGGTTTCCGTGGCCGTCGCAAGAACTGCTACAAGCGCGCGAACCAGGCCGTCGAGCGCGCGCTCGACTACGCCTCGCGCGATCGCGCCCGCAAGAAGCGCGACTTCCGCAGCCTGTGGATCGTGCGCATCAACGCCGCGGCCCGCTCGCTGGGGCTGTCGTACTCGAAGCTCATCGCCGGGCTGAGCAAGGCGAAGGTCGCGCTCGACCGCAAGGTGCTGGCTGACCTCGCGATCGCCGACCCGAAGGGCTTCGCCGCCGTCGCCGAGCTCGCGAAGGCGTAGGCGCTTCTTTCACCAGACATTCAAGCTCCGGTGCGGCCAGCCCGCGCCGGAGCTGTTTCATTTTCTGCGTCAGGCTTGTTCGAGAGCGCGCGTCACGCGCTCATGGCTCCTGCTCGCTTCGGCTTTCGCTTCTATCGCTGGTGACGTTCACGTCACCACGCGGGTGCGAGGGCATGGAGCTCGAGCGGTCCGTAAAACCGCAGCGCGATCGCGCACGGTGGTTCGATTCCACCCGTACCCATCTTTAGCCGGCGTGCCGGGCACAGCGAGGTCTCCAAAACCACGCGTGGCGGGTTCGACTCCTGCGTCGGCTGTTTTTCGGGTAAGCGACTTCACATGGAAGAGAAGCTCAAAGCGCTCGCGGCTTCGGCCAAGAAGTCGCTCGAGAACGGGGCCAACCCCGAAGAGCTGAAGGTGAAGTACCTCGGCAAGAAGGGGGAGCTCACCGCGATCCTGGCGGACATGGGCAAGATCCCGCCGGACCAGCGCAAGACCGTCGGCGCGCTCGTGAACTCGGTGAAGGCCGAGATCGAGGGGCTGCTCGACCAGGCCGCGAAGAACGCCGAAGACGCGAAGCTCGAGGCCGAGCTCAAAGGCCCGAAGCTCGACGTCACGCTCCCGGGCCGCGCGACGCGCCCCGGCCGCCGCCACCCGGTGGCGCAGACGCTCGAAGACATCGTCGCCGCGTTCGGCAAGCTGGGCTTCGAGGTCGCGCAGGGGCCCGAGATCGAGCTCGACTGGTACAACTTCGAGGCGCTCAACGTGCCGTACGACCACCCTGCGCGCGACATGCAGGACACGTTCTACGTGAAGCACGAGGGCCACCTGCACAGCGGCGTCATGCGCGCCGACTCGGTGCTGCTGCGTACGCACACGAGCCCGGTGCAGGTGCGGCTGATGCAGAAGCAGCCGCCTCCGATTCGCCACGTGATGCCGGGCCGCGTGTACCGCAAAGACAGCGACCTCACGCACACCCCGATGTTCCACCAGGTCGAGGGGCTCTACGTCGAGAAGGGCGCCGTCTCGTTCGCCGAGCTGAAGGGCACGCTCGACGCGTTCGCGAAGGCGTTCTTCGGCTCGGCGGTGAAGACCCGGTTCCGGCCGAGCTTCTTCCCCTTCACCGAGCCGTCGGCCGAGGTCGACGTCTCGTGCACCATCTGCGGAGGCAAGGGCTGCCGCGTCTGCAAGGACACCGGCTGGCTCGAGGTGCTCGGCAGCGGCATGGTGCACCCGAACGTCTTCACGAACGCCGGCTACGAGGCCGGCACCGTCAACGGCTTCGCGTTCGGCATGGGCGTCGAGCGCCTCGCGATGCTGCGCTTCGGCGTCGGCGATCTGCGCAGCTTCTTCGAGAACGACTACCGCTTCCTGGAGCAGTTCTAGTCATGAAGATCTCAGTCGAGTGGTTGGGCGATTTCGTGGCGCTGCCGTCGGTGGACGAGCTCGCGAAGCGGCTCACGTTCGCGGGCCTCGAGATCGAGGCGATTGCGCGCCCGCCCGCGGGCGTCGTGGCCGGCAAGATCCTCGAGTCGGTGAAGCACCCGCAGGCCGACAAGCTGTCGGTCACGAAGGTCGACTTCGGCAAGGGCCCCACGCAGATCGTCTGCGGCGCGAAGAACTACAAGGTCGGCGACATCGTGCCGGTGGCGACCGTCGGTACGAAGCTGCCGAACGGCACCGAGATCAAGGAGGCCGAGCTGCGCGGAGTGAAGTCGAGCGGCATGCTCTGCTCGGCGCGCGAGCTCGGGCTCTCGGAGGATCACGAGGGGCTCTTGATCCTTCCGGCCGACACGAAGATCGGCGCGCCCATCGATCGCGTGACGTTCGAAGTGAACGTGACGCCGAACCGGGGCGACGCGCTGTCGCACCTGGGCGTGGCGCGAGAGATCGCGGCGCTGACGGGCGCTCCGCTCGCGTCGCCGGGGAAGCCGGTGGCCGAGGGCGGCGCCGAGGCGTCGTCGAAGATCTCGGTGCGCATCGAAGACTCGACGCGGTGCCTGCGCTACGCGGCGCGCGTCATCGAGGGCTGCAAGGTGAAGCCGTCGCCCGAGTGGGTGAAGCGGCGCCTCGAGGCGTGCGGCGTGCGCGCCATCAACAACCTGGTCGACGTCACGAACTACGTGATGCTCGAGCACGGGCAGCCGCTGCACGCGTTCGACCTCGACAAGCTGCAGGGCAACCAGATCGTCGTGCGGCTGCCGAAGGCCGGCGAGAAGCTCACGACGCTCGACGGCAAGGAGCGCACGCTCGACGCCGAAGACCTGCTCATCTGCGACCGCGATCGCCCGCTCGCGCTCGCCGGCGTCATGGGCGGCGCCACCAGCGAGGTGACCGAGGCGACGACGCGCGTGCTGCTCGAGTGCGCCGCCTTCCACGCGCCCGCGGTTCGCCGCACGTCGAAGCGGCACGCGCTGCACACCGAGTCGTCGCACCGCTTCGAGCGCGGCACCGACGTGGCCGCGGTGCCGGCGGTCGCCGACCGCGCGGCCCAGCTCATCGCCGAGCTCAGCGGCGGCACGGTGCTCAAGGGGCTCGTCGACGTCTACCCGAAGCCGGCGCAGCCCCGCCGCGTGATCCTGCGGCCCAAGCGGGTGGCCGAGCTGCTCGGCGTCGAGGTGCCGCACGACGAGGCCGACCGCATCTTGAAGTCGCTCGGCTTCAAGCAGGGCCTCGAGGCGTGGGAGGTGCCCGCCTGGCGGCCCGACGTCGTGCGCGAGGAAGATCTGATCGAAGAGCTCGCGCGCATTCGCGGCTACGACACGATTCCCCTCAAGCTGCCCGGCGGCCTCGGAGCGCTCGCTCCCGAGCGGCCCGAGGTGACGGTCGAGCGCAAGGTGCGCGCGGCGCTGGGCGGCGCGGGCGTCGACGAGGTCGTGAACTACTCGTTCGTCGCGCCCGCCGACCTGGCCGCGTTTGGGGCCGAGAAGGGCGCCATCGCGCTCACGAACCCGCTGTCGGCCGAGCAGTCGGTGATGCGCACGACGCTGTACGCGTCGCTGGTGCCGAACGTGGTGCGCAGCGTGCGCCACCAGGCCGCGGGTCTGCGCCTGTACGAGTGGGGCCGCAGCTACCGGCCCGACGCCGAGGGCGGGAAGGGCGCTCGCCCGGTCGCGAACGAGACGCTCGAGGTCGCCGGCGTGCTGTGGGGCCTGCGCGATCGCGCGCGCACGTGGACGAACAAAGACGCCGCGGTCGACTTCTACGACGCGAAGGCCGCGGTCGAGGCCGTGCTCTCGGCGCTGCACGTCGACGCGAGCTGGGCGACGTTCGAGTCGCCCTGGTACCACCCGCGCGCGTCTGCGGCGGTGACGGCCGGCGGCGTCGTGCTCGGCACCGTCGGCGAGCTGCACCCGCGTGCCGCGCGGGCGCTCGACGCTCCGGCGGGCGTGTTCCTGTTCCAGCTCGAGATCGAGCGGCTGACCGCGGCGGCGAAGCTCGTGCCCAGGTCGGTGCCGCTGAGCGCGTACCCGTCGGTTCGGCGCGACATCGCGCTCGTGGTGAAGGCCGAGCTGCAGCAGGCGCAGGTGCGGCAGCTGATCCTCGAGATCGGCAAGCCGCTGCTCGTCGACGCCCAGGTGTTCGACGTCTACTCGGGCTCGCAGATCGCCGCCGGCATGAAGAACATCGCCTTCGCGCTCGAGTACCGGTCGAGCGAGCGTACGCTCACCGACGCCGAGGTGAAGCAGGCCCACGAGCGAATCGTGGCCGAGGTGCAGAAGCAGCTCGGCGGGGCGCTTCGGACTTAGAACGCCAGGCCCAGCCGGCCGTGCAGCTCGAGCCAGTGCGTGGCCGGCCCGAACCGCTCCTGGGTGAACAGGTAGGCCGCTGCGATGCCGAGCACGACCGGGCGCTTGAGCGTGAAGTCGACGCCGCCCCGCACGGCCAGCGCGGGCTTCCACTCCCACACGTTGAGGGTGCCGCAGTCGAAGCAGACGGGCACGTAGCTCGTGTAGACCGCCCCGGTCTCGAGCCCGAGAAACAGCTCGCCCCAGCTGAGCGCGTAGACGCCGTCGGCTCCGAAGAGCATTCGCAGTGCGCCATCGAAGGCCCACCTCGGGATGGCGGCCGCGCCGAGCAGCGCGTGCAGGCGGATGAAGCCGAGCGGCAGCCAGCCGAGCTCGAGACCTCCGGCGAGCTCGCCCGCGTCGAAAGATGAGAGGCCGATCGCGCCTTCGACCGTGAGCCGGAAGGGGCTGTCGAGCGGCCGGCTGTCGTCGCTCGCGGTCGCCGGCAGCGCCAGCAGCAGCAGGGCCATCGCAACGGCTTTGGTGGGTCGCTCAACGGCCCCCTCACCCCAGCCCGCTCCCCTACGAGGGGAGCGGGGGCGCGTGGTTGCCACTTCAGCCCCCTCGCGTGTGCATCTCGAGGTGCGGGTCTTCGTTCAGCTCTTCGTGGCGCAAGAGCGGCGCCCGGCGGTCTCGCAGCGCGAGCCGCTCTTCTGCGCCCCGGTCTCTTCGCTTCGTCCACACGGCTCCGAGCAGCACCTCGAGCTCGGCCGGCGTCGCTCCTGCTCGCAGCGGCGCTTTGAGGTCGGTGCCCTTGCTCGCGTACAGGCACGTGAAGAACATGCCGTCGGCCGTCAGCCGTGCGCGGTCGCACGTGCGGCAGAACGGCGCCGTCGTCGACGCGATGATCCCGAACGTGCGGCCGTCGCGCAGGCGGAACCGCTCGGCCGGAGCCCAAGCGTCTTCCACGATCGGCTCCGCCGGCCCCAGGCGCGCGAGCAGCTCGGCCCGGCTGAACACCTGCTCTTTGCTCCACAGGGTCGCGCCGCCGACGTCCATGTACTCGATGAACCGCACCTCGGCGTTCACCCGCGCGCCGAAGTCGAGCAGGTCGTTCAGCTCGTCGTCGTTGAGGCCCTTGAGGGCGACGGCGTCGAGCTTCATGGGCTTGGGGAACTCGGCGGCCCGCGCCGCCTCGATGCCGGCGAGCACCTTCGGCAGGTAGTCGCGCCGCGTCAGCGCCACGAAGCGGGCCGGCTTGAGGGTGTCGAGCGAGACCGTGACGCGGTGCAGGCCGGCGGCGCGCAGCGCCTTCGCCTGGTCGGCGAGCAGCACGCCGTTCGTGGTGAGCGCGAGATCGTCGAGCGGCTTCGCGGCGAGCAGCTCGACCAGCTTCGGCAGATCGCGGCGGAGCAGGGGCTCGCCGCCGGTGAGTCGCACCTTCCGCACCCCGAGCGCGATGAAGCGGTCGACGAGGGCCGAGATCTCTTCGAACGAGAGGATCTCGCGCGAGGGGAGCCAGACGTAGTCCTCCTCGGGCATGCAGTACGCGCAGCGCAGGTTGCAGCGATCGGTGACGCTGATGCGCAGGTTGCGCAGCGGTCGCGCGAGCGCGTCGGCGATCACGACGCGGCCGCAGGGACGGGCGGGGTGCTGCCGCCGGTGCCGTCCTTCTTCTTCGCCGGGTCCGTCAGCAGTGCCTGGTTCTTCTCTTGGAGCTCTTTCTTCCGCAAGACCATGTCGTCGCGGATCTTCATGAGCCCGGCCTCGCCGATGTCGAGGAACGCGCGGACGACCTCGGGGTCGAACTGCGTGCCCGCGCAGCGGTTGATCTCGGTGATCGCGTTCGCGAACGTCGTGCCCTTGCGGTACGGGCGATCGCTGGTCATCGCGTCGAGCGTGTCGGCGACCGAGAAGATGCGCGCGCCGATGTGAATCTCTTCTTTGCGCAGGCACCGGGGGTAGCCCTGGCCGTCGAAGCGCTCCTGGTGCGAGAGCACGATCTCGGAGGGCGTCGAGAGGAACTTGATCGGCTTGATCATGTTGTAGCCGATGTCCGGGTGCTTCCTCATGTCGACCCACTCTTCGGGGGTCAGCTTGCCGGGCTTGAGCAGCACCGCGTCAGGCACGCCGATCTTGCCGATGTCGTGGAGCAGCGCGCCGCGGCCGATCTCGTCGAGCTCGGGCCCGCGGATGCCGAGGCGCTGCGCGATGGCGGTCGTGTACTCGACGACGCGCTGCGAGTGGTCGCTCGTCTCGTGCTCGCGGGCGTCGAGCGCCGACACCAGCGCGAGCAGCGTGTGCTGGTACGTCGTCGCGATGTCTTTGAGCGCCGAGCGCAGCTCGGTGGTGCGGTCGCGCACTTTGCGCTCGAGCTTCTTCTGGTAGCGCTTGCGCGCGAGCTCGATGCGGCGCTTCGCGAGCGCGCGCTCGATGGCGCGAATGAGGTCGGTCAGCTTCGGCGGCTTGAGCAGGTAGTCGACGGCGCCGCGGCGAAGGCAGTCGACCGCGGCCTCGGTGTCGCCGAAGCCCGTGAGCATGATGACCGACGTGTCGGGGTGGTTCTCGCGGAACTTCTCGAGCAGCCACAGCCCGTCTTTGCCGGGCATCTTCATGTCGCTGATGACGAGGGGCGTGTCTTCCTGGCTCGCGATGTCGAGCGCGGCGTCGGCGCCGGGGGCCGTCGCGCACTGGTAGCCCTCTTCTTTGAGGAGCACCGAGATCACGTCGCGAACCGACTCGTCGTCGTCGACGATCAGAATTCGCGGCGGTACGGGAGGAATCGCTTCCACGGGCGGCTTTCGGCGCGGAGCTTACGGGGGAAACCGGTCGAACCGGAAGGGGCTCATGTCGAGGCTCGTCGCCTCGCCGTGCAACAGCTGGGAAATCAGGGTGGCCGTCACCGGCGCCAGCAAGATTCCATTTCTGAAATGACCGGTCGCCAGCTGCAGGCCGGGCAGCGGGCCCGGCCCGATGATGGGCAGCTCGTCTTCCGTCCACGGCCGCAGGCCCGCCCACGTCGCGTGGAGCTCGGCCTGCTCGAGCTCGGGCGCCAGCTTCATCGCCCGCGTGAGGATGCCCGCGATGCCGGCGGCGGTGACGCGCTTGTCGAAGCCGACGCGCTCCATCGTGGAGCCGCAGATGACGCGGCCGTCGCCGCGCGACACCAGATAGACGGTGCCGTCGGTGCGCGTCGCGTCGAACGGCGGCAGGCGCAGGTGCAGCTCGACGAGCTGACCGCGCACCGGCCCGAGCGCGCGCGGCGAGACCTGCGCGCCCGCGACCAGGCTCGACCACGAGCCGGCCGCGACGATGACGGCGTCGCCTTCGAGGCGCTCGGTGCCGAGGTCGACGCCGTTCGCGACGACCGAGTGCACCTGGGCCGAGCGGAAGACGGCTCCGGCCTTCGAGGCGGCGACGGCGAGCGCGCGCATCAGCTTGGGCGGGTCGACCTGGTGATCGTCGGGGAGGAAGAGGTGGTCGTCGCGCAGCTCGACGCGAAGGCCGAGCTCGCGCTGCCAGCGGTAGATGGGCTCGAGCTTCTCGCGCGCGCCGAAGCGCATGAGGCCGCACTCGCGGTAGCCCGTCGAGACGCCCGAGAGCTGCTCGATGCGGCGCACGTAGGCGGGGTAGAGCTTGCGGCTCTCGAGGCCGAGGGTGAGCGAGGGCCCGGCGCCGTGCGCCTCGAGCTGCGGAGCGAGCATGCCGGCCGCGGCGCTCGACGCTTCGGCGCCGGGCACCGACTTCTCGAGCACGGTGACGCGGTCTCCGCGGGCGGCGAGCTCGAGCGCGATGCTCATGCCCATGACGCCGCCGCCGACGATGACGACGGTCTTCATGTGCGGGTGCTCCGCGCTGGCGTCGTCGCTCGGGTGGCGAAGGTCATGGGCGCGCCTGCACGGTGCTCCATGCGCGCCTGTATAGCGCTGACGGAACGCTTGCGTGTGAAATCGCGGGTGCTATGGGCACAAGGCCATGGCTGACACTTTTGACGTCGTGATCATCGGCTCGGGACCCGGCGGCTACGTGGCCGCGATCCGCGCCGGCTCCCTGGGCCTCAAGACGGCGCTCATCGAGCGCGACAAGCGGCTCGGCGGCACGTGCCTGCACCGCGGCTGCATTCCCACGAAGGCGCTGTTGTGGACGGCAGAGCTCTACGCGCACGTTCAGCACGCGGCGGACTTCGGCGTCGACCTGAAGAACCCGAGCGTCAACTGGGCGCAGGCGATGAAGCACAAGCAGAAGGTCGTCGACAAAGGCGCGGGCGGCATCGACTACCTGATGAAGAAGCGCAACGTGACGGTGTTCAAGGGCACGGGGCGCATCGCCGGCAAGGGCAAGGTCGAGGTCGAGCTGAACGAGGGCGGCAAGAAAGAGACGCTGACGACCAAGAACATCATCTTGGCGATGGGCAGCCAGGTGAAGGCGCTGCCGAACGTGCCGATCGATCACAAGAAGGTGCTGAGCTCCGACTCCATCCTCGAGATCCCCGAGATCCCGAAGAGCATCATCGTGCTGGGCGCCGGCGCCGTCGGCTGCGAGTTCGCGTCGATCTTCAACCACGTCGGCTCGAAGACCACGCTCGTCGAGTACATGCCGCGCCTGCTGCCGATCGAAGACGAAGACGCGTCGAAAGAGCTCGAGAAGCACTTCACGCGCCGCAAAGACAAGATCGAGGTGCTGACCGGCACGAAGGTCGAGAAGGTCGAGCCGACGAAGAACGGCATCAAGGTGCTCGCGAGCAAGGGCAACGAGAAGGTCGAGCTCGAGGCCGAGGTGCTGCTGTCGGCGGTCGGCCGCGCGCCGGTCACGAACGACTTCGGCATGCAGCACACGAACATCAAGCTAGAGAAGAACGGCACCATCAAGGTCGACGCGCTGATGCGCACGAGCGAGCCGAACGTGTTCGCGATCGGCGACATCGTGCCGTACCCGATGCTGGCGCACGTGGCGTCGGCGCAGGGCGTGCTCGCGGTCGAGCACATCGCCGGCAAGAACCCGCCGCCGCTCAACTACGACCGGGTGCCGAACGCGACGTACTGCTACCCCGAGGTGGCGTCGGTCGGCCTCACCGAGCGCGCCGCGAAAGAGCGCGGCTACGACGTCAAGACCGGCACCTTCCCGTTCAGCGCGATTCACAAGGCGACGATCTCGGGCGAGGCGATCGGCTTCGTGAAGATCGTGAGCGAGAAGAAGTACGACGAGGTGCTGGGCGTGCACCTGGTCGGCCCGCACGCGACCGAGCTGCTCGCCGAGGCGTGCGTCGCGCTCAAGCTCGAGACGACCACCGAAGAGCTCGCGCGCACGATGCACGCGCACCCGACGCTCTCTGAGGTCATGCACGAGGCAGCCGAGCTGACGCTGGGCCACCCGATTCACATCTGATTCGTCAGGCGGCGGTGTCGTCGACGAACGCCTTGAGCGGTTTCTCTGCGGTGTCTTCGCCGCAGAGGAACTCCTTGAAGCTGACGGCGTTGTGCAGCACGCCGCGCTGCGGGTCTTCGATCGCGATGTCGGGGCAGACGTTGCGCAGCTCGATGTAGAGCGACAGCACGAGCTCGAGGCCGGCCTGGCTGTCCATGAAGATGTGGCCGTCGGGCGTGAGCCAGACCTCGAGGCGGCCGCCGCCGGGGGCCTCGATCTCGAACGTGTCGCGCACGCTCGTCGGCACCTTCTGCGCGAAGGGGAACTTGCCGACCGTGTACGAGAGGCGCGCGCGCGTGAAGCCGTCGAACGGCCCCGCCAGCGGGTTCACCGCGCCGTCACCGACGGCCAGCGGAAGGGTCTGCACGAGGCTCTTCTTGAGACGAACAATCGAGAGTGGGTAGCCCATGAGGGACGAGTGACCTCCCGGTCATTTAGACGCGCTGGTGTTTGTCCGAGTGCAACGCTTCCCATTCTCCAAGAAACAGCGAACGTAAGCGGCTGAATTTCGACGAGAATCGAGCAACCATTGCGTACATGGTCCGACAATGTCGGTATCTGTCGCAGCACGGATTTCAACCCTCTGCCAAGGAATTTTCCGATGCCTCTGCCCGCACTCCGCACCAGCGATTTCATCGCCCGCAGCGCAGCGTACGTCCGCGCGAACGTGAAGAAGGCGAACGCCGACAAGAACGCGTACCTGACGAAGGCCGAGGCGAAGAAGCTGCCGAAGGACCTGCAGAACAACTTCGAGAACCACCGCAAGGCGCAGGGCAACAGCACGGTGGTCGCGAGCAAGTTCATCCAGAAGTACACGGACTACGTGGCCGTGAACGCGAAGCGGGCAGACAAGAACGGCGACGGGTGGATCACGTCGAACGAAGTGGGCGGGCTCCCGGCTGATCTGCGCGACAACTTCTGGAACGCGTGGCGGAATCGCTGATCCGTCGGTCCCCAGACACCGACGTTTCATAGCGAGCGGGTCGATCTCTTCAGGGGGATCGACCCGCTGTTATTTTTTTGCGATGGAACCGACTTCAAGCAGCTGCTGCGGGTGAGCCCCGATGCGGCGGCAAGGCTGAAGAAGCAGCACCGGGTCGACGCCGAGGTCGACCGCTGGCTTCAGGTGAACGCGCTGGCCCGGCCGCCCAGGTGCTCGCTGCCGGGCGGAAGACTGCATTCGTCATCTGGGAGATGCAGTCCACGAGTGAGGCGCTCAGCACCGGCGCAGCCGTCGCAGGGGTGCCGTGCCGCTACCTGAGCTGGGACGGGGCGACCCGGCGCTGGACGGTCGATGGCGAGCCGCTCCCGTTCGAGGTTGCGGCGGCGCTGAAGCGGCTCTTGAAGGCGCGGCGGCTCACGTTTCCCGAAGACGCCCTCTCGGAGGGCGGTGGGAAGAGGCGTGCCCGAGGCGCCCACCCGCACGCGCCCTCGCCGTGGCAGTTGACCGGTTGCCGCTGCGACCGTTACGTACGCCGAAGGCGCCATGGCCACCCCAGATCGCTTCCCGCTCCCGCAGCTCGGCGAGTCCACCCGCAAGCCCGAGTGGCTGAAAGTGCGCCTGCCGCACGGTCAGGGCTTCGAGCGCGTGCGCGACATCGTCAAGAAGGTCGGCCTCGCCACGGTCTGCGAAGAGGCCCGCTGCCCGAACATCGCCGAGTGCTGGGGCGGAGGCACGGCCACCGTCATGCTCATGGGCGAGGTCTGCACCCGCGCGTGCCGGTTCTGCCACGTGAAGGTCGGAGCGCCTCCGCCGCTCGACCCGATGGAGCCCGAGAACCTCGCCGCGGCCGTGAGAGAGCTCGGCCTCGAGTACATCGTCGTCACCAGCGTGAACCGCGACGACCGGCCCGACGGCGGCGCGTCGCACTTCGCGGCGGCGATTCGCGCGCTGAAGCGCGAGAGCCCGAAGACGACCGTCGAGGTGCTGATCCCCGACTTTCAGGGCGTCGAGGCGTCGTTGCAGATCGTGGCCGAGGCCCGGCCGCACGTCGTCGCGCACAACATCGAGACGGTCGAGCGCCTCACGCCGACCGTGCGCGATCGCCGCGCGACCTACCGCCAGTCGCTGCGCGTGCTCGAATACCTGAAGCAGCGGCCCGAGAAGCTCTACACGAAGACGTCGGTGATGGTGGGGCTCGGCGAGGCCGACGCCGAGCTCGAGCAGACGTTCAAAGATCTGCGCGAGGTCGGCGTCGACGTGCTCACGCTGGGCCAGTACCTGCAGCCGTCGCAGTACCACCTGAGGGTCGAGCGCTTCGTGCCGCCGGCCGACTTCGAGCGGTACAAGAAGGTGGCGGAAGGCTACGGCTTCCTCTATGTCGCGTCGGGCCCCCTCGTCCGGTCCAGCTACCGAGCCGCTGAGTTTTTCATGAAGGGGCTGATGGAGCGCGAGCGCACGGCATGCCCACCCTGAACCTGCTGCAGGCGGTGAACGATGCGCTGAGGCTCGAGATGCGACGCGACGCGAACGTCGTCGTTCTCGGCGAAGACGTCGGCAAGTTCGGCGGAGTCTTCCGCGCCACCGCCGGGCTCTACGAAGAGTTCGGCCCCAACCGGGTCATCGACACCCCGCTGGCCGAGGGCGGCATCATCGGCACCGCGATCGGCATGGCGCTGTACGGCTTGAGGCCCGTGCCCGAGATTCAGTTCAGCGACTTCATCTACCCGGCGTTCGATCAGATCGTGTCGGAGCTGTCGAAGATGCGCTACCGCTCGGGCGGCATGTACACCGCGCCGGTGGTGATTCGCACGCCGTACGGCGGCGGCATCAAGGGCGGCCTCTACCACTCGCAGAGCCCCGAGGCGCTGTTCATTCACCAGGCGGGCCTCAAGGTCGTGTCGCCGTCGAACCCGTACGACGCGAAGGGGCTGCTGTTGTCGTGCCTGCGGCAGAACGACCCGGTGCTGTTCTTCGAGCCGAAGCGCGTCTATCGCGCGGCGAAGGGCGAGGTGCCCGAGGGCGACTACGAGGTGCCGCTGGGCAAGGCGGCGGTGCTGCGCGAGGGCGACGGCGTGAGCGTGATCACGTACGGCGCGATGGTGCACGAGGCGCAGCTCGCGGTCGAGCAGGCGGCCGAGAAGGGCCTCTCGTGCGAGCTCATCGATCTGCGCACGCTGTGGCCGCTCGACATCGACGCGCTGGTCGCGAGCGCCTCGAAGACCGGCCGGGTGGTGATCGTGCACGAAGCGCCGCGCACGTGCGGCTTCGGCGCCGAGATCTCGTCGCTGATCCAGGAGCGCTGCTTCACGTCGCTCTGCGCGCCGATTCGGCGGGTCACGGGGTTCGATACTCCGTTCCCGTACACGCTCGACGAAGAGTACCTGCCGCTCGCTCCGCGGATCTTGCGGGGTATCGAAGAGACTGCTGCCTACGAGGCCTGACAAATGGCGACCTGGGAATTCAAGCTGCCGGACATCGGCGAGGGCGTGGTCGAGGGCGAGATCGTGAAGTGGCTGGTGAAGGCCGGCGACGAGATCAAAGAAGACCAGCCGATGGTCGAGGTGATGACCGACAAGGCCACGGTGACGATTCCGTCTCCGAAGAAGGGCCGGGTGCTGAAGACGTACGGCAAGGAAGGCGAGATCGCGAAGGTGCACCACCCGCTGGTGCAGCTCGAGCTCGACGGCGCGGCTGTGGCCGCGACCCCGAACGGAGCGAATGGCCATGCGCCCGCGCCGGTCGCCGCCGTGGCTGCTGCGCCGGCCGCAGTGGCCGAGGCGCCGGTTGCGGGGTCTGGGTCGAAGGTGCTGGCGACTCCGGTGACACGACGCATGGCGCGGGAGCACGGGATCGATCTCGGCATCCTCGCGGGCACCGGGCCGCAGGGCCGGGTGCTGAAGTCGGACGTCGAGGCGGCGCTCAAGGGCGGTAACGGGGCTTCAGCGGCTCCGGCGGCGGCGCGGCCGGCGATCGTTCACCAGCCGCTGGCGTCGGCGAAGGGCGATCAGCGCGTGCCGATTCGCGGGCTGCGCAAGAAGATCGCCGAGAAGATGGTGAAGGCGAAGTTCACCGCGCCTCACTACACGTTCGTCGAAGAGATCGACGCGACGGGCCTCGTGAACCTGCGCGCGCAGCTCAACGAGGCCTCCGACGTGAAGATCTCGTTCATCCCCTTCTTCTGCAAGGCGCTGGTCGCCGCGTTCCGGAAGTTCCCGCAGGTGAACGCGAACATGGACGAGGCGACGCAGGAGCTCATCGTGAAGGGCGACGTGAACCTGGGCATCGCGGCCTCGACCGAAGACGGGCTCACGGTGCCGGTCGTGAAGAACGTCGATCGGCTGACGCTGAAGCAGCTGGCCTCCGAGGTCGCCCGGCTCGGCGCGGCGGCGCGCGACCGCAAGCTCAAGATGGAAGAGCTCACCGGCGGCGGCTTCACCATCACGTCGCTGGGGCAGACGGGCGGCCTGTTCGCGACCCCGATCATCAACCACCCCGAGGTGGCGATCATGGGCGTGCACCGCATGCGCAAGCGCCCGGTGGTCGGCGAGGACGACCGCATCGAGGTGCGGCAGATGATGTACCTGTCGTTCTCGTTCGATCACCGCGTCATCGACGGAGCCGTCGGCGCCGACTTCGCGTACGAGGTCATCAAGTACCTCGAGATGCCGGCGAACCTCATGCTGGAGATGACGTGAGGGCGGCCGTTCACAAGAACGGCAAGCCGACTGCGAAGGCCAGGGCGCGCCCGCGCGCGGCCGCGGCGCAGGCTTCGCCGAAGACCGGCGCGCTCACGAAAGAGCAGCTGCTCGAGATCTACCGGGCGATGCTGCGCATTCGCGTGCTCGACGACCGCATGATCACGCTGCAGCGCCAGGGCCGCGTCGGCTTCTATGGCGCGTGCAGCGGCCAGGAGGCCGCGACCATCGCGTCGGGCTACGCGCTGAAGCCGAGCGACTGGGTGTTCCAGGCGCTGCGCGAGCAGGGCGTGGCGCTGATGCGAGGCCTGGGGCTCGTGCCGCTGATCGCGCAGGTGTTCGGCAACTCGGGCGACCTGACGAAGGGCCGGCAGATGCCGTCGCACCCGGCGTCGCGCGACGTGAACCACGTGAGCTGGAGCTCGGTCATCGGCACCCAGCTGCCGCACGCGGTCGGCGCGGCGTGGGCGGCGAAGCTGAAGGGTGACGACACGGTGGCGATGGCGTTCATGGGCGACGGCGCGACGAGCTCGAACGACTTCCACGTGGCGATGAACTTCGCGGGCGTGTTCAAGGTGCCGGTGGTCTTCGTGTGCCAGAACAACCACTGGTCGATCTCGGTGCCGACGAAGAACCAGACGGCGAGCGAGTCGATCGCGGTGAAGGCGACGGCGTATGGCCTGCCGGGCGTGAAGGTCGACGGCAACGACGCCGAGGCGGTCTACGCGGCCGTGTCGGCGGCGGTGGCGCGGGCGCGTTCGGGGCAGGGCGCGACGCTGGTCGAGTGCGAGACCTACCGCATGGGCGCGCACTCGACGTCGGACGACCCGACGCGGTACCGCGATCAGAACGAGGTCGAGGAGTGGAAGAAGCGCGACCCGATTCAGCGCACGTTCAAGCGGCTGCAGGCGCTCGGGGCGTGGGACTCGCAGCGTGACGAGGCGCTGCGCGCGCAGCTGCTCGAAGAGGTGAACGCGGCGATTCGCGAGGCCGAGGCGCTGCCGCCGCCTCCGGTCGAATCGCTGTTCGACGACGTGTACGAGCGCGACACGTGGAACCTCGCGGAGCAGCGCGCGGAGCTGAAGGCGCGGTGATTCTCTTCGGTTGCTCTGGGCCGGGAGCAGCCGAGGCGATCGCGACGTCGGAGCTCGTGGGCCTGTCGGGGCTCGCCGTTACCCTGCTGCTCGCGATCGCGGTGGCCCTGGCGGGGCGGTCTCGCCGGCGCTGGCTCGCGTTTCTCGGCGTCGTGCTTCACCCCGGCTGGTGGATGAGCGCTCGTAGCGGCGACTGCGGCTACATGCTGCGGTACGCGTCGGTGGGGCTGACGGTGGTGTTCGCCGGGATCGCCGCGTGGATGATCTGGCGCACCCGGAGCGCCGCGCCCGCCAGCTGACGGCGATGCGAGTGTCCTTCAGCGCGCTGGTGCTCGCGCTGGCCGGCCCCGCTGCGCGTGACCGCTCGGCGATCGCGCCGGCCCGCACGATCGCTGCGACTGACGGCGCTGCGCTCGACCGCCACGCTGCTGGGCTCGCGAGCGGCGTGGCGCCTCGCTCGGCGTTCGAGCGTGGCTTCTGCCCGCCGCCGACGCGACCTGCGCCTGCATCGCGGCATCGCTCTGCGAGGGCATTCTGTCAGCCGCCAACGCGATAGGGCGCGGTGCAGGCTGACAGTTCCGTCGCCCGTGTCTTCGCGGCGGCGCTGTCGGCCATTCTGAGGCAGGGAACCGGTTGGGTGCCGTTGGCTGCACCCAGAATGCTCGGGCGAGCTCGACGGTCGAGCTGGGCGATGCGCTCGGGAAGCCCGGCCGCATTCCCGTCGGCCGTCGATCAGCGACACGAGCGTGCGGTCGTCGCCGGGAGTCTCTGGCTCGGCCCAGCGGTCGTCTGCGCCGGCCGTCGATCAGCGACACGAGCGTGCGGTCGTCGCCGGGAGTCTCTGGCTCGGCCAGCGGTCGCCGGCGCCGGCCGCTCAGCGAAGCTGCACGACGGTGACGCCGTCGCCGCCCTCGTGCGAGTCGCCGGGCCTGAACGACGCCGCGTACGGTGAGCTGCCGAGGTACTCGCGCACGCTCGTCTTCAGGGCGCCGGTGCCGTGGCCGTGCACCACGAGCGCCGCCGCCTCGCCGTCGCGCGCCGCGCGATCGAGGAACCGCTCGAGCTGGCGCAGCGCCTCTTCCGCCCGCTCGCCGCGAACATCGAGCTTCGGAGCCGCGAGCGTCAGCGGCGCCGGCTTCACGTCTTCGACGCGGGGCGCGGGCTTCGACGCGGCCGCCGCCGACGCGGGCTTCGCGCTGCGCGAGCCCGCGAGCTCAGACGCCTTCACGCGCATCTTCAGCGCGCCGGCCTGAACCGTCACGTGGTCGCTCTCGACCTCGAGCACCTCGACCTCGGCGTCGAGGCCCTTGTGCCGGGCGCGGGCGCCGACCTCGAGCCTCAGCGGCAGCTCGACCGAGGCGGGCTTCAGCGACTTCGCGGCGACGGCCTGCTCGTCGACGCGGGCGGCGAGCTCTTTCGCGGCGGCCTTCGTCTCTTTCAGCGACTGGGAGGCCTCGAGCTTCTCGAGCAGCTCACGCACCTGCGTGCGCGCGAACTCGAGCTCGGCCTTCAGCGCGCTGCGGAACTGAAGCTCCTCGTCGCGGCGCCTCTTGTTCATGGCCGCGACCTCGGCCTCGAGCTTCTCGCGCAGCTCCTGCGCCTCGCGGGCCTGGCGCTCGGCGAGGTCGCGGGCCTCCCAGAGCCGGCGCTGCTCGTCTTGCGCGGCCGCGAGCGCCTTCGACAGCGCGCCGCCCGCGTTCTGCGCGAGCTCGGTGGCGCGGGCGCAGAGGGCCTCGGGCAGGCCGACGCGCCGGGCGATCTCGATCGCCGACGAGGCGCCGGCCTGGCCCAGCTGCAGGCGGAAGGTCGGGGCCATCTTGCGGCTGTCGAAGCCGACGCGCGCGTTCACGAAGCGCTGGTCGAGGTGGGCGAGGGCCTTGAGCTCTTCGAGGTGGGTCGTGACGAGCACGAGGGCGCCACGCTGGAGCAGGTCTTCGAGCACCGCGATCGCGATCGCCGCGCCCTCTCGCGGGTCGGTGTCGGCGGCGATCTCGTCGACGAGCACCAGCGAGCCGCGCCCCGCGGTCGCCACGATGTCGCGCAGGGTCGCGACGTGGGCGCTGAAGGTCGACAGGCCCTCTTTCAGACTCTGGGCATCGCCGATCGACGAGTGCACGGCGTCGAACAGCGGCATCGTCGAGCCCTCGTCGACGGGAATCGGCAGGCCGGCGCGCACCATCAGCGCCGCGAGGCCGACGCCGGTCAGCGTCACGGTCTTGCCGCCCGCGTTGGGCCCCGAGACCACGAGGGCCTTCGACTCGCCGTGCAGCGTCACCTCGTTCGGCACGACCTGGGTGCCCTGGAGCACCAGCAGCGGGTGGCGCAGCCCCTCGAGATCGAGGGCGCCGCTCGCGGGCTGGAGCTCGGGCAGGCTGCACTGCAGCTCGTCGGCGAGCCGCGCGATGCCCTCGGCTTCGTCGAGCACGGCGACGGCGTCGACTCCGCGAATGATCGAGGTGGCGTTGCGGCCGATCTCGCCCGAGAGCTCGAGCAGCACGCGGCGCTCTTCTTCGAGCACCAGCGACTGGGCGATGGCGAGATCGTTGCCGAGGCCGATGAGCTCGGTCGGCTCGACGAAGAGCGTCTGGCCCGACTGCGAGGCGTTGTGCACGATGCCCGGGACCTCGCTGCGGGCGCTCGACAGCACGGGCACGACGTAGCGGTCGTTGCGCACCGAGTAGTAGCCCTCGCGCAGGTTCAGGGCGAACTTCTCGTCGTGCAGCATGCGGTCGAGGCGGCCCTTGATCGTGCGGTGCAGGCCGCGCGCGTGCTCGCGGGCGTCGCGCAGGGCGGTGCTGGCGCGATCCGAGATCTCGCCGCTGGGGTCGAAGCTGCGGTCGAGCCGCGTGGCGACCTTCTCGAGCTCGGGCATGGCCTGCGCGATGGCGAGCATCGTGGGCAGGCGGTCGCGCCGCGCGCGCAGGGTCTCGAGCGCCTTCTCGAACGCGAAGAGCACGTGGGTGACGGCGATGAGCTCTTTGGGCTCGAGCAGGGCGCCGCGGTGGGCGCGCTCGACGTTCGTGCGGACGTCGGTGAGGCCGCCGACCGGGAGGCTCAAGGGCTCCTGCTTGAGCTGCCGCGCCTCGGAGACGAGCCGGAAGCTCGCGAGCACCTCGTCGGAGCCGGGCAGGAAGGGGCGGGCGAGCGCGCGCGCCTTGCCCATCTCGGTGCGGCAGCGGCCGGCCACCGCAGCGCGGATCTGGTCGAAGCCCAGTGCGATGAGGGTGCGGTCTGAGATCTCCACGGCGTGCCTTTGCGGGGTGATAGCAGACGAAGATCCCGAGCGCTGCTGACCTGTACCCTTCTCGCGGCCCAGTGGTGCCGGCGTCGGCGCGAAGGGCGAGTACGCGAGCGCGCTCGAGCAGTTTCTCGAGCTCGTGAAGCGGGGCCGCAAGTTCAAAGACGACGGCGCCCGCAAGGCGATGCTCGCGCTGTTCGACCTCGCGGGGCAGAAGTCCGAGCACCCGCGACTTCCGGCACCGGCTGATGGTGCTGCTCTAAGGGCCCTGCAGGCGCTGCTCGTGCAGCTGCGTCAGCGCGCTGTAGTCGCGGATCGCCGCACGCGATCTCACGGCGGCCGGCGGGCGGCTCGGGGGAGTCACGAGGCACAAGACGGCGACGACCACGGCCAGCACCGTCAACGGCACGAACAGCGCGACGGTCGTGCAGTGAACCAGCGCGGCGAGGCGGTCGTGCGCGCGCAGCGACGCCAGCTCTTCGGGCGACACCATGAGCGCCTCGGGCCAGCCCTTCTCGATCTGCGCGCGGGTCTCTTCGACGCCCATCGCGGGCATTACGTCACGGCTGACCGAGCGTGCGCAACAGCTGGGCCCGCGCGGCCGACAGGTTGAAGTCGGCCTGGACCTTCTGGGCCGCCGCGTTCGTGAGCGAGAGCTGGGCGTCGCCGAGCTCGATGATGTTGCCGACGCCGGTCTCGTAGCGGCCCTCGGCGAGCTTCAGCCGCTCGCGCGCCGCCTGCAGGGCCTCGTCCGACGCGATCAGCGTCTCGGCGGCGCCGCGCACCTGGAGCTGCGCCTGCTCGAGCTCGAGCCGCACCTGCTGCCGCAGGACGTCGACCTGGGCTGCGAGCGACGACACGTTCGCCTCGGCCTCCTGCACGCGACCCCAGTCGCCCAGGCCGTTGAACAGGTTCCAGCTCATGCTGAGGCCCACGATGGTCACGTTCGCCGCGAAGTTCGTGTTCGCTCCGCCGACGGTCACGCCGGTGAACGCCGAGAGCGAGGGCCCGTAGGCGCCACGGGCCGCGCTCACGAGCTCCTGCTGCGCGCGTAGCCGGGCCTGCAGCGCCTCGACCTCGGGCCGCGAGCTCAGGGCCTGATCGACGACGGCCTCGAGGGTGCGGTTCTCTTCGGCCAGCACGCCGAGCCGATCGTTGCTGACGTCGAAGTCGGCGGGGCCCTCGACGCCCATCGCCTGGTTCAGCGCCGCCTTGGCCGAGGCGTAGCCGTTCTGGGCCGCGATCAGCTGAACGCGGGCGTTCGCGCGGTCGGTGCGCGCCTGAGCGAGATCGATCGCCGGGCGCGTGCCGACCTCGACGAAGCCCTGCACCTGGCCGAAGTGCCGCTCCTGGTTCGCGAAGGTCTCGGTCGCGACGAGGAGCAGCTCCTTCGAGGCGAGCGCGCTGAAGAAGGCCGCGCGCACGTTGTAGCGAACCGTGTTGAGCCGGCTCACGGCGTCTTTCTCGGAGGCCTCGGCGTTGAGCTCGGCGGCCTCGAGGCGGTTGTGGGTCTGGCCGAAGTCCCACAAGAGCTGGTTCAGCGTGACGCTCGCGCTGGTCGAGCCGGCGAGCGAGTCTCGCGCGACGACACCTCCGTCGCTCCCGTCGTTGATCACGACGCTCGAGCCGGTCGTGTTCGTGCCGACCTGCGGAATGCGGTTCGTCGTGCTGAGCCCGAAGCGCGCCGAGCCGGTCACCGCGGGCAGCAGCGGAGCCCGCGCCTGAATGACCCGAGCGTGCGCCGCGCGGGCGTCGGCTTCGGCCTGGCGCAGCGCCGGCTGGTGCTGCCGGGCAGTCTCGAGCGCCTCGTCGAGCGTGAGCACGCGCGAGGCCGAGAGCAGGGTGGTGAGCAGGAGCGCCTTCATTCGAACCTCAGGGCCTCGATGGGGTCGAGCTGCGATGCCTTGCGCGCCGGGTAGAGCCCGAACACGACGCCGACGAGCGCCGAGAACGCGATCGCGACCATGGCGACCTCGGGCTGAATCTCGGTGGGCCAGCCGAACTTCGCGCCGATCGCGGCGCCGCCGATGCCGAGCAGGAGCCCGAGCACGCCGCCGATCATCGACAGCGTCAGGGCCTCGACGAGGAACTGCAGCAAGATGTCGCGGGGTCGGGCGCCGATCGCCATGCGAATGCCGATCTCGCGGGTTCGCTCGGTGACGCTCACGAGCATGATGTTCATGATGCCGATGCCGCCGACGAGCAGGCTCACGGCGGCGATCGAGGCGAGCAGAATCGCGAGCGTCTGGGCGCTGTCCTGCTGCTCGCTCGCCATCTCGGCCATGTTGCGAATCGAGAAGTCGTTGTCGGCGCCCTCGCCGAGGCGGTGGCGGTCGCGCAGCAGGGCCGAGACCTGCTCTTGCGCGCGGTTCACCTGGCCGGGCGCGGCGCTGATGAAGATGCCGCCGGCGATGAACTTCTGCGGCCCGCCCTGAACCTTGGTCTGAAACGTCGAGTAGGGCACGAAGGTGGCGTCGTCGTAGTCCTGCCCGGTGGGCGACTGGCCCTTGCGGGCGAGCACGCCGACGACGGTGAACGGGTTGTTCTTGATGCGCACGGTCTCACCGACCGGGCTCACGCCGACGCCGAACAGGTTCTCGGCGACGGTGGCGCCCAGCAAGACGACCTTGTTCGAGCCCTCGACGTCGCTGCGGGTGAACGTGGCGCCGTCGGTGCACGCCCAGTTGCGGATGAGAAAGTAGTCGGGGCTGGTGCCGGTGATCGACGTCGACCAGTTCGTGTCTTCGCTGACGATCTGGCCCTGCGCACGCAGTTGCGGGGCTGCGTAGAGCACGCTCGACGAGAGCTCCGATTGAATGGCGCGCAGATCGTCCCACGTGAGGGTCGAGCCCGAGCCGAAGCCGCCGCGGGCGCCGCCCGAGGTGACGCTGCCCGGCAGCACGATGAGCAGGTTCGCGCCCATCGACGCGAAGCTCGCCTCGACCTTCGCGCGCGCGCCCTCGCCGAGCGCCACCATCGCGATGACGGCGCCGACGCCGATGACGACGCCGAGCGTGGTGAGCAGCGAGCGCAGCTTGTTGCGCATGAGGGCGCGGCCGGCGACGCGCAGCGTCTGGAGCGGGTTCACGCGGCCTCCTTCACGTCGGCGATCTTGGGCTCCTGCTCGACGTCCGAGCGGATCTTGCCGTCGCGCATCGTGATCACGCGCGAGGCGTAGGCCGCGATGTCGGCCTCGTGCGTGACGAGCAGCACGGTCATGCCCTCGCGCCACAGCCGCTGGAAGAGCGCCATCACCTCGATGCTGGTGCGCGAGTCGAGGTTGCCGGTCGGCTCATCGGCGAGGATCACCTTCGGCCGGCCGACGATCGCCCGCGCGATCGCCACGCGCTGCTGCTGGCCGCCCGACAGCTGGTTCGGCTTGTGCTCGACGCGGGTGCCCAGCCCGACCTGCTCGAGGGCCTCGCGGGCGCGGCGCTGCCGCTCGGCGGTGGGCACGCCTCCGTACAGCATCGGCAGCTCGACGTTCTCGATCGCCGACGTGCGCGAGAGCAGGTTGAACGACTGAAAGACGAAGCCGATGGTCTTGTTGCGCACGCGGGCGAGCTGGTCTTTCGACATCGAAGAGACCTCCTGCCCGTCGAGCAGGTAGCGGCCGCTGGTGGGGCGGTCGAGGCAGCCGAGCACGTTCATGAGGGTGCTCTTGCCCGAGCCTGAGGTGCCCATCACCGCGAGCAGGTCTCCGGTGTTGGCCTCGAAGTCGACCTCGTCGAGGGCGCGCAGGGTGTGGTCGCCCATCACGTAGGTGCGGACGACCTTCTCGAGCTTCATGACGGCGGTCATGGTCTGTTCTCAGAACAGGCGACGCATGCCGCCGCCACCCATCTGGTTGCCGCTGCCGCCACGCTGCCGCTGCCCGCCCTGCGCGTTGGGGTCGTTCGATTCGGTCACGATGACGTCGCCCTCGTTCAGGCCGGCGAGCACCTCGGTGACGGTGCCGTCGCTGACGCCGAGCTTCACCTTCGCGGGCTGCAGCTCTTCGCCGACGAGCTTCCAGACGGTCTTCTCGTCCGATGGGCCCTTGGGGCCGCGCTGGCGGGGGCCGGCGCCCGCCTCGGGAGCATCGGCGCCGCCGCGCTGCTTCTTGAGCACCTCGGGCGACGGCTTGAAGCGCAGGGCGGCGTTCGGCACGCGCAGCACGTCGTCGCGCTCGGCCCAGATGAAGGTGACGTTCGCGGTCATGCCGGGCCGCAGCTTGAGGTCGGGGTTGTCGACGTCGATGACGCCGTCGTAGGTGACGACGTTCTGCACCGTGGTGGGTGAGTTGCGAATCTGGCGCACCTTGCCGCGGAAGCGCTCGCCCGGAAACGCGTCGACGGTGAACGTGGCGTCCATGCCCGGCTGGAGCTTGCCGACGTCGGCCTCGGCGACGGCGGTGTCGACCTGCATCTTGCGCAGGTCTTCGGCGATGACGAACAGCGTCGGCGCCGAGAGGGAAGCGGCGACGGTCTGACCGACGTCGACGTTGCGCGAGATGACGGTGCCGCTGATGGGCGAGGCGATGGTGGTGTACGTGAGGTTGACCTCGGCCTGGTGGAGCGCGGCCTTCGACTGGGCGAGGTTGCCGCGGGCGACGTCGACCTGGGCCTTCGCGGCCTCGTAGTTCGCGAGCGCGGTGTCGAGGTCGGCCTGCGCGACGAGCTGGCGGGCGGCGAGGCTCTTCGCGCGCTGGTACTGGCGGTCGGCGTCGGCAGCCTGCACCTGCGCGCGGGCGAGGTTGCCCTGCGAGGCCATGTGGTTCGCGCGCGCCTGCTCGAGCGCGGCCTCGAAGAGCTGGGGGTCGATCTTGGCGATGGTGGCGCCGGCGTCGACGGCGCTGTTGAAGTCGGCGTAGAGGGCGGCGACGCGGCCCGAGACCTGGCTGCCGACCTGCACGGTGACGGTGGCCGAGACGGTGCCGGTGGCGGTGACCTTCGGAGCGATGCGGCCCTTGTCGACCTTCGCGGTCTCGAACGTGGGCGTGGTCTTGCCACCGCATGCGATGAGGACGAACGACAGCACGGCGGGCCAGGTTCGGGTCACCACAGGTACAAACACCTACGCCGGCCGGAGGTCAAAGCAAGCTATCCTTGCGCCAGATTGCTGGCACTTGCCGTTACAGCGCTGTTGCTCGCAGACGTGTCGGTGGCCGAGCTCGACCGGAAGATCATCGCGGCGCCTGCTGACGCGAAGGCGCGGCTCGCCGCGGCGCAGCTTCGCCTGCAGAACGGCGAGGAGCTCGATCGCGCGCTGCTCGATCTCGACGTGGCGCGGGCGCTCGAGCCCGAGAACCCGCACATTCACTTTCTGTTCGGGCAGCTGATGGAGGAGCGGGGGCAGGCCGGCGAGGCGCGGGCCTCGTATCAGACGGCGCTCGCGCTGAAGGAGGATCTCGAGGACGCGCGGTTCCGGCTCGCGGGGCTGCTGTTTCAGTCGGGCGCGTTCAGCGAGGCGGCCCAGGCGTACGCGCGGTACGTGAAGGCGCACCCCGATGCGACGGGCGCGCGGCTGCAGCTGGCCCTCGCGCACGAGAAGGGCGGCGACGTGCACCAGGCCGAGAAGGAGCTGAAGGCCCTGCAGCACGACCCGAAGACGCACGAGCTCGCGACGCGGAAGCTCATCGAGCTGTACGAGCGCACCGGGCGCGAGAAGGACGCCGCGAAGCTGCGCACGACGTCGGAGCCGCCGAAGCGGAAGCTGCGCGACTTGAAGCCTTCGGCGCGGTGAGCGTCGCGCTGGCGGGCAGGGCGACGGCACGCAGGGGAGCGGCGCGCGATCGCTCGATGCCAGAGAACCTGGGCGATTACCGCTCGACCCCGCGCAGATCGACGGCACGCAGGGAAGCGGCGGTCGGGTGCGCCCTCGTTGCCGAGCTCGGGGGGGCCGGCGCGCTCGCGGCGCGATCGCGCGCTGCCAGAGAACCTGCGGCGACGACCGCTCGACCCCGCGCCGCTCGACGGCACGCAGGAAGCGGCGGTCGGGTGCGCGCTCGTTGCCGAGCTCGGCGGGCCGGCGCGCTCGCGGCGCGATCGCGCGCTGCCAGAGAACCTGCGGCGACGACCGCTCGACCCCGCGCCGCTCGACGGCACGCAGGGAAGCGGCGGTCGGGTGCGGGCTCGTTGCCGAGCTCGGCGGCGCGACGGCCGCTCGACCCCGCTCAACTCGACGGCACGCAGGGAAGTGGGGGTCGGTTGCCGACGTGGGTGCGTTTGCCGACCCCCAGGGGGCGGGTAACTGCACCCACGTCGCGTTCGCCCGGCACCATCACGAGCTGGGCGATGCCGGTGTCCTTGCCGGCTGTCTCCTGTTTGCCCGTCGATCCGCGTTGGAACATGCGGTTGTCGCCGGGTCTCTCTGGCAGCGGTCAGCGAGAGCCGTCGCTCAGCGCCGCGACGGCTCGCCCTCGCCCGGACCTTCATACAGCCGCCGTCGCTTCGCCCGCTCCCAGGTCTCCTGCAGCCGCGCGATGAACCGCGCCGGCGTGCGCAGCACGTCGCGCTTCGTGGTCGGCAGCGGCGACCACCCGGCAGCGACCAGCTCCGACAGCTGCTCCGCGTCTCGGTAGAACCGCTTCGGCTTCGTGTGGAACAGCAGGCTCTGCGCTGGAATGCAGACCTTCTCGTCGACCCACGCGAAGTCCACCTCGCCGATCCACCGATCGCCGTGGCACACGTTGAAGTGAATCTGCGGAGTCGGCAACCCCGCGGCCCACGACAGCCGTCGCACCTCCACTTCGAGCGCGCTGTCCGTCGTCTGCCGGTCGGTCAGCAGCTCCCGCAGCGCGCCGAGCCCGGGGTAAGCCCGCGGGTTCAAGCCTTCGACGACCCGGCGCAGCAGCGGCTCGAACTCAGAGCTCTTGCGGCAGGCGCTGTCGAGCGCCACGTCCAGCTTCTCGATCGTGACGTGGCTGGCCAGGTCGACGAGCGTGCGCTGCAGCGACGTCGCCGACGCCCCACCTCGGTGACGGTAGAACTCCACGCCAGGTCTTCGCGCTCTCAGGATCTCGACGTTCGGCGGCGGCACCAGCCGCTTCCCGTGCGGGATCGTCACCTGGATCACCTTCGGCGGCTTCGTCTCGAACCCGTCGAGCTTGTGAAAGTACGCCGCGCTCTGGTGCGACAGCGCCGTGTGCGGCGCCCCCTGCAGACACACCGCCGCCGCCCGCTGCCACCACGTCTCGGGCGTGCCCGGCAGCCGATACACACCGCTCGCCGCCACGTCCCAGTCACCGCGGCGCAGCCGCTTGTCGATCGACTTCTCCGACAGCCCCGCGTTCAGCGCCTGCTGCCGCGACACCAGGCCGTTCTGCTCGCGGAACATCTTCAGCACCAGGCCGTTCACCCTCGCCATGGCTGCATGGAACCACGAGGGTCTGACGTATAAGGGCGACCGATGACCCTCTTCGCCGCAGTGCTCCTCGCCGCGACGCCTCCGACGGGCAACGCCTCGGTGCCCGAGGTCGTGAGGGAGCTCCAGACCATCGTCGCTGCCCAGGCCCGCGGCAGCGTCGGCGAGCGGCGCCTCATGTACCAGGACCTCGCGAAGAAGCTCCCCTCTGACCCGCTGCCGCGCGTCTACCTCGCCTGGTGCGACATGCCGTCGGACGAGTCGTGGAACCAGCTCAAGGGCATCGCCACGATCAACCCCGAGAACCCCTGGGTCCACTACGGCATGGCCTCGGTCTACACGCTCTGGAAGATGAAGGACCAGGCGAAGGCCGAGCTCGAGCTCGTCCTCAAGCGCGACCCCGCCTTCTACCCTGCGATGGTCACCCAGGGTGAGCTCGCGCTCGTCAGCGGCGACCCCGCGAAGGCCGAAGAGCGCTTCCGCGCCGCGCTGAAGGTGAAGGCCGACGACGCCCGCGCCAACGCCGGGCTCGGCCTCGTGCTCCTCGACCAGGGCAAGAAAGACGAAGCCCGCTCGGCGCTCGACAAGTCGTACAGCGCCTTCTCCGACCAGCCCAAGGTGCTCCGCGCCCTCTACCAGCTCTCTCGCGAGGCCCAGGATCTCAAGGCCGCCGCGAAGTACGGCTCGTCGCTCGCCGAGCTCGCACCGAAAGACCGCGAGGCCCGCAAGGCCATCGGCGACCTCCGCTTCGACCTCGGAGAGAAGACCGAGGCCGCCAGAGAGTACGAGCGGCTGCTGCGCCTCGGCGACCCCGACGCCGAAGTGCTCAGGCGCCTCGCTGCGATCTACCGTGACGCCAACGACGGCGACAACGAGGAGCGCGCCCAGCAACAGCTCGCCGCTCTCGAGAAGACGAACCCCGAGCCCTGCATTCGCCTCGCCGAGCTCATGCTCGCCCGCAGCGCCGTCGAGGCCGGCGAGGGCCAGCTGCTCGAGGCCATCGCACGCGACCCCGCCCGCGCCGACGCCCAGCTCATGCTCGCGCGCTCGCGGCTCAAGCGCGACAGCCTCTATGAAGCCATCGACGCCTACCGCGCCGCGATGGCGGGCTCCGGGCCCGCCGCCGACGACGCCAAGAAAGAGTGCCCCGAGCTCGAGAAGAAGCTCAAGCTGCCCGCCAAGAAGCCGAAGGGTGACCCGAACGCCATCAACTGGGTCGTCTCGGGCACCCTCAACGATCTGTACAGCGAGCGCCGCCGCGCGAACCCGAAGCTCGCCGCCGGCGGCCTCCTCAAGCTCCGCGTCCGCGTCGACAAAGAGGGCGTCGTGCAGGGCGTCGATCTGCTGTCGGACACCGTCGGCGACCCCGTGCTCGCCGCCCACGCCTACTTCGCCCTCAAAGACGCCCAGTACGAGAAGCGCAAGCGCGAGCCCGTGTTCGAGTTCGAGCTGAAAGGGCCCAAGAAATGACCGTGCGCACCGGCCTCGACGTCTGGTCGGCGCAGGGCTTCGCGGCGCTGAAGGGCCTGCGCGTCGGCGCCATCGTCAACCCCACGAGCGTCGACCAGCACTTCGCCCACCTCGCCGATCTGCTCTCGAGCGCCGAGGGCGTGAAGCTCGCCGCGCTCTTCGGCCCCGAGCACGGCGTGCGCGGCGAGGCCCAGTACATGGTCGCCGTCGACGACGTCGCCCGCGACCGCAAGACCGGCGTGCCCGTCTACAGCCTCTACGGCCACACCTTCGAGTCGCTGGCGCCGAAGCCCGAGTGGCTCGACGGCCTCGACGCCCTCGTCTTCGACATTCAAGACGTCGGCAGCCGCTACTACACGTACATCTACACGATGGCCCTCGCCATGAAGGCCGCCGCGCAGAAGAAGATCGTGTTCTACGTGCTCGATCGCCCGAACCCGATCGGCCTCGCCCACGTCGAGGGCAACGGCATCGGCGAGCGGTACAAGAGCTTCGTCGGCCTCTACTCGATGCCGAACCGCCACGGCATGACCGCCGGCGAGCTCGCGCGCTACTTCAACAAGGAAGAGGGCATTCACTGCGAGCTGCACGTCGCGGCCTGCGAGGGCCTCTCGCGCGCGATGACGTGGCCCGAGATGGGGCGCCACTTCGTGCCGCCGTCGCCCAACATGCCCACCGTCGACACCGCGCTCGTCTACCCGGGCATGTGCTTCGGCGAGGGCACCAACGTCAGCGAGGGCCGCGGCACCTGCCGCCCATTCGAGCAGTTCGGAGCCCCCTGGCTGCAGGGCTCCGAGGTCGCCGCGCGCCTGAACGCGGTCGGCCTGCCGGGCGTCGCGTTTCGCCCCGTCGCGTTCACGCCCACGTTCGACAAGCACCGCGGCGTCTCGTGCGAGGGCGCGTTCATTCACGTCACCGACCGCGACACGTTCAGGCCCTGGCGCACGGGGCTCGCCGTGTTCCGCGTGCTGCGCGAGCTCTCGGGCGACAAGTTCGAGTGGCGGCGTGACGCCTACGAGTTCGTGAAAGACGTGCCCGCATTCGACCTGTTGGCCGGCACTGACGCCGTGCGCCGGGGCATCGACGCGCTCCTGCCGGTCGAGCAGCTGGCCGATGAGGCCGGCCAGAGCGAATTCATGGAGAAAAGGGCCCGCTACCTTCTGTATTCTTGAGCCGCTCGATGGGCGCGGCGATAGGCATCTTCTCGGACACCGGGGGCGATCTCGCCGCCTTCGACGCCGCCCTGAAGTTCCTCGCGAGAAAGGGCGCCCGCAGGTTCCTGTTCGCGGGCGGCAAGTACGAAGACCTCGACGAGTGGGTGAAGTGGAAGCGCGACGAGGCGCGGGCCCAGACCGACTACTCGGACATGGACTTTCTCACCGACCTCACGAACTTCCTCGTCGAGGGCGAGCAGCTCGATCGGCCTCCGGCGTTCGGCACCGCGTACGAGCTCTCGCGCCACGCCCAGGAGCTCACCCGCATGTCCGACAAGGTGCTGCGCACGCCCGAGAAGGGCTCGCTGCAGTACCAGAGCCCCTCGATTCCCAAGAAGGCCGTCGACATGCTGGGCGACGTCTTGTGCTGCCTCGTGCACGACAAGAACGATCTCGACAAGGAAGACATGCTCAACGCCGTGCTGCTCGTGCACGGCAAGGAGCCCGACCCCAAGGTCGTTCAGATCGGCCCCCGCTACTTCATCACGCCGGGCAAGGCGTCGGGGCCCAAGCCCACCGTCGGCCTGCTCGAGATGGACAAGCAGGTGAAGTTCTCGGCGTTCACGCTCGACGACAAGACGGTCATCGACGGCCAGGTGCTGGCGCTCGGCAGCGGCAAGTCGAAGCTCTCGGTGAAGTGATGCGCGTCGCGCTGCTCGGCGGCTCGTTCAACCCTCCCCACGTCGGGCACCTCATGGCCGCGCTCTACGTGCGCGCGTGCCTCGGCGACGACGAGGTCTGGCTCGTGCCGACGTTTCATCACCCGTTCGGCAAAGAGACCGTCGCGTACGATCACCGCGTCGCGATGTGCGAGGCCGCGGCGCGCGATCACGCCGCGTGGCTCAAGGTCAGCCGCGCCGAGTCGCAGGTCGGGGGCGAAGGGCGCACGATCGACCTGCTCGAGCACCTGATGCCCCGCCACCCCGGCGTGCGCTTCCGCCTCGTCATCGGCAGCGACATCGTCGCCGATCTGCCGAAGTGGAAGGCGTGGGAGCGCATTCAGCAGCTCGTCGACGTCACCGTGCTGAACCGCGCGGGGCACCCGGCGCCGGGCACGGTCGGGCCGCCGCTCGCCATGGTCTCTTCGACGCAGCTGCGCGAGCAGCTCGACCCCGAGCTCGTGCCGCGCTCGGTGCTCGACTACGTGCGGCAGCACCACCTGTTCGGGACGTGAGCCCATGGACCTCGCTCACGATGACGATGAAGACGCCGCTGGAAGCGCCGAAGCGCCGGGTGACCCCCGGTCGGGCCGGTAAGCGCTGACATTCGAGCGACGCTCGCTCCGACGCATGAGCTCGGCTTCGAGCGCGAACCGGCCGGCCGTCGCCTGCTCGCTGTCGATCACCGATGGAGCCTGCCGTCGTCGCCGGGTGCCTCTGGCGGCGCGCAGTCGAAGGAAGGGCCCCTCAGAAGTGCAGCGACAGCCCCGCCGATGCGTAGAGCCCGAGCTGGTTGCCGGTGGAGCGCAGCCCGCCGCCCTGCGACGTCTGTGAGTGAATGAAGCGCAGCCCGGCGCCCGCGGTGATGCCGAAGTTGCGCGCGAAGAGCAGCTCGCCGCCGAAGCCGCCGCCGAGGCCGAACGGCAGGGTGGCGGCGCCCTGGTCGCCGGCGCCGTAGCCCACGAAGACCTCGCCCTGCACGAACGGCGAGAACCCGCCCGCGCGCAGCGGCTTGAGGTGGTACCGGTACGTCGGCATGAACGAGATCGTGACGCCGTTGCTGGTGCTCGCGAAGGCGCCCGCGAACGAGACGCCGACGAGCAGCGCGTGACGCCCGTCGAGCACCGCGCCCAGTCGAATCGTCGCCGAAAGCGGAGCGATCGCCACCGACGACCCCGTCGCCACCACCATCGGCTCGAGCAGCGAGATGAACATCGCGAAGTGGGTCGGCAGCGCCTCGCCTTCGGCGCTCGGCATCGGCGGAGGCGTCGGCTCGGACGACAGCGTCAGCGCGACCAAGAGGGCTGAGATCATCGTGAGCGGCAGTGTATTCCCCGCGGGGACCTGTGCTAGTTGCTGGCCTCCTTCTAGGTCATGGGCGAACGCCGTCACATCCGCGTCGTCGGAGCGATGCTCGAGAGAGAGACGGGCCGCTACCTCATCACGCAGCGCCGCCCCGAGGCCTCGCTGCCGCTGCTCTGGGAGTTCCCCGGCGGGCGCGTGCGCGACGGCGAGCCCGACGACGCCGCGCTCGTGCGCGCGATCAAAGAGCGGCTCGGCCTCGACGTCGTCGTCGACCAGAAGGCCAGCACGATGAAGCACGAGTACCCGACGTACGACGTCGACTTCGCGGTCTTCCACTGCCGGCTCAGAGACCCGAGCCAAGAGGTCGCGAAGGGCAAGGTGAACGACCACCGCTGGGTCGCGCTCGGAGAGATGGGTGAGTACGAGTTCCCCGACGCCGACGCGCGCACGCTCGACTTCCTGCTCGACTCGGACGGGTGATGCACAACCCGTACCCCAGAGACATCGGGTGGATCGAGGTGGTCTGCGGCTCGATGTTCTCGGGCAAGACCGAAGAGCTCATTCGCAGAATCAAGCGCGCGGTCTACGGCAAGCAGAAGGTGCAGGTGTTCAAGCCGAAGATCGACAACCGCTACGACGACAGCGCGGTGGTGAGCCACTCGCAGCTCAAGCTCTTGTCGACTCCGATCGAGCGGCCCGACGAGATCCTCATGCACCTCAAGCCCGACACCGAGGTCGTCGGCATCGACGAGGTGCAGTTCCTCGGGCCCGACGTCGTGCGCGTCGTCGAAGACCTCGCGGCCCGCGGCGTGCGCGTCATCTGCGCCGGCCTCGATCAGGACTACCAGGGCAAGCCGTTCGAGCCGATGCCCCAGCTGCTCGCGGTCGCCGAGTACATCACCAAGGAGCTCGCCATCTGCGTCGTCTGCGGCAACCCCGCGAACCGCAGCCAGCGCCTCATCGCCCGCGACGAGCGCGTGCTCGTCGGCGCGAGCGGCGCGTACGAAGCCCGCTGCCGCAAGTGCCACGTGGTGTCGCCGACCGAGGCGACGCCGGCCCAGAACCTCGACCTGTTTCGCTGACCCGAAAGCCGCCGACCTCAAAGACGAAATGCGCGACGCCCTCTACGAGAAGATCCACTTCAAGCTGTCCGAGCTGAAGCACCACTACGGCCCCCAGGTTCACCTGGTCGGCACGCCCTACACGCTGTCGCTGCTCGCGACGCTGTGCGCGAAAGAGACGATTCAGCCCGCGGTGAACCGGCTCGTCGGCACGCTCTACACCGACCTCGCGACGCAGGTGCTCAACCACGAGTTCCCGCGCCAGCAGGTGACCATGCAGACGCGCATGATCGAGTACACGCCCGCGGGCATCTACCAGGGCGAGGTCATCGACCACGAGCTGCGCGCGGTCTCGGTGAACATCGCGCGGGCCGGCACGCTGCCGTCGCAGGTGACGTACGACCTGCTCAACACGGTGCTGAACCCGAGGCTCGTGCGGCAAGATCACATCGTCATGAGCCGCATGCTCGGCGCCGAAGACAAGGTCGTCGGCTCGTCGATCAGCGGCTCGAAGATCGGGGGCGACGTCGATGACGCGATCGTGCTCTTCCCCGACCCGATGGGCGCGACCGGCGGCTCGCTGTCGACCGCGATCGAGCTCTACAAGAAGAAGGTCGGCGGCCGCATGCGCAAGGTCGTGTGCATGCACCTCATCGTGACGCCCGAGTACCTCAAGCGCATCACGACCGATCACCCCGACGCCGCCATCTACGCGCTGCGGCTCGATCGCGGCATGTCGCCGCAAGAGGTCATCGGCACCGAGCCCGGCCAGCTCTGGGACAAAGAGCGCGGCCTCGACGATCGTCAGTACATCGTGCCCGGCGGAGGAGGAATGGGCGAAGTCATGAACAACGCCTACGTCTAATGAGCTTCTACGACTCGCAGGTTGAAGTGATGCTCGACTCCGCCACGCTCGCCGCGAAGGTGCGCGAGCTCGGTGTGCAGATCACGCAGGACTACCGCGGCAAAGAGCTCACGCTCGTGACCGTGATGAAGGGCTCGCTCTTCTTCGCGATGGATCTCGCGCGTGCGATCGATCTGCCGCTCAAGCTCGAGGTGATGGGCGTCTCGTCGTACTCGGGCGGCACCGAGACGACCGGCGAGGTGCGCATCACGTCGGACGTGACGAAGCCGATGGCGGGCAAGCACCTGCTCATCGTCGAAGACATCATCGACACGGGCCTCACCATGAAGTTCCTGCTCGAGAACCTCGGCGCCCGGCACCCGGCGAGCTTGAAGATCTGCACGCTGCTCGAGAAGCCGGCGCGCGCGCGCACGAAGGTGCCCATCGACTACAAGGGCTTCGTCATCGAGGACAAGTTCGTCGTCGGCTACGGCCTCGACTACGACGAGGTGTATCGGAACCTCCCGTTCATCGGGATCATGAAAGGGCGCTGATCACGAGCCGCATACACTTCAACGTCCACCCGGGGATGGACGAGCTCCAGCGCTACGCTCGCGAGAAGGGCTGGCCGCAGGCCGGGTACACGCACCTGACGATTCACTGGCTCGAGCTGCACTTCACGACCGACGGGTGGAAGACGACGCACGTGCTCAAGTCGACCGATGTGCCGTCGCCGATCATCGACGGCTGGTTCCTGCTCCCCTACGTGCCCAAGGGCACAGCCCTCGAGTTCGCGATTCACGTGGGCCTCGCGTGCCATGCCCCGAACGACGCCGCCGGCTACCGCGAGCGCGGCGAGCTCTGGCTCAACAACGGCGGCCGCAATTACTCGCAGACGACGGTGTAACCGCTCGGTAGCGCGCCTCGTCGTAACGAACCGGTAACCACCGTTCGATACAGGTGACGGAGCCGACCCGACGGGTAACAAACGGGTCTCATGACTGCACCGTTGATCCCCGAAGACCGCGCGAGCACCGGCGTGGTGGGCCTCGACGACATTCTCGCCGGCGGCCTCCCTCGCAACCGTACGTACCTCGTTCAAGGCGACCCGGGCGTCGGCAAGACGACGCTGGGGCTGCAGTTCCTGCTGGCGGGCGCCCGCCGCGGCGAGAGCGCGCTGTACGTCTCGCTCTCAGAGACGAAGGAGGAGATCGAGGCCGTCGCGCGGTCGCACGGGTGGGATCTCAGCGGCATCACGCTTCACGAGCTGTCGGCGGTCGACCAGCTGGTCAGCTCGGAAGCCGACAACACCGTCTTTCACACCTCCGAGGTCGAGCTGCGCGAGATCACGCGCACGCTGCTCGACGTCGTCGAGAAGGCGAAGCCGAAGCGCGTCGTCTTCGACTCGCTCTCTGAGATCCGCCTGCTCTCGCAGAACGAGGTGCAGTACCGGCGGCAGATCTTGAAGCTCAAGCACCACTACACCGGCCGCGAGGCGACCGTGCTGTTCCTCGACGATCGCACGCACCCGGGACGCGACGAGCTGCTCCAGAGCCTCGTGCACGGCGTCATCAGCCTCGAGCAGCTGCCGCAGAGCTACGGCACCGAGCGTCGGCGCATCCGCATCACGAAGCTGCGCGGGCTCAAGTTTCGCGGCGGCTATCACGACTACCGCATCGACACCGGCGGGCTCACCGTCTTCCCCCGGCTCATCGCCGCCGAGCACCAGGTCAGCGCGACGAAGCCTCCGCTGCGCAGCGGCCTCGAGGGGCTCGATCGCCTCGTCGGCGGCGGGCTCGAGCCCGGCACGAGCACGCTCTTCCTGGGCCCGGCCGGCTCGGGCAAGTCGTCGCTGATGCTGCACTACGCCGACTTCGCGGCGTCGAGCGGCAAGAAGGTCGCCATCTTCGCGTTCGACGAAGGCAAGGGCACGATGCTCATGCGCGCCCGTGCGCTCGGCATGAGCATCGACAAGCACGTGGCCTCGGGGCAGATCGCGGTGCGCCAGGTCGACCCCGCAGAGCTCGCTCCCGACGAGCTCGCCCACGAGATTCGCCGGGCCGTCGAGGTGCATGGCTGTGAGGTCGTCGCGATCGACAGCTTGAACGGGTACCTGAACGCGATGCCCGACGAGCGGTTCCTGACGATTCAGCTGCACGAGCTGCTCTCGTACCTCTCGCACAAGGGCGTCGTGACCATGATGGTGATGGCGCAGCACGGCTTCAACGGCACCGGCATCTCGTCTCCCGTCGACCTGAGCTACGTCGCCGACGGCATCGTGCTGATGCGGTTCTTCGAGGCCGACGGCCGAGTGCGGAAGGCGATCTCGATGGTGAAGAAGCGCTCGGGCAAGCACGAAGACACCGTGCGCGAGCTGAAGCTCGGGCCCAGCGGCGTCGAGGTCGGTGAGACCCTCAACCAGTTCCGAGGCGTCGTCCTCGGCGCCCCCGAGTACGTCGGAGACCGAGCGGCAGCGAAGGGCGTCGATGGACCCCGCGTCTGAGAGCGAGCGCATCGCGGTGCTGGCGCCGATCGGGCGCGACGGGCCGCTCATCGCCGAGTTCTTCCGCCGAGAGCGGCTCGAGTGCGTCAGCTGCGACGACGCACAGCGCTTCCTGCACGAGCTCGAGGCGGGGGTGGGCGCCGCCGTCTTCACCGAGGAGGCCGTGACTCCTGGTCTGCTCGAGCGCCTGCGCCAGCTGCTGGCGGCGCAGCCGCCCTGGTCGGACCTGCCGCTGATTCTGCTGAGCGGCCACGGGGTCGCGGGCGATCGGCGAACGCTCGGCGATCTGAAGCTGCTCGGCAACGTGACGGTGCTCGATCGCCCGGTGCAGACGCGCACGCTGATCTCGGCGGCGCGGGCCGCCCTGCGCGCACGCGCGCGGCAGTACCAGGCCCGGGACGCGATCGTGGCGAGAGACCGCTTCCTCGCGATGCTGGGGCACGAGCTGCGCAACCCGCTCGCGGCGATCACGTTCGCGGTCGACCGCATGCGCGGGCGAATGACGCCTCCGAAAGAGATCGAGATCGTTCACCGCCAGGCGTCGCACCTGAGCCGCCTGGTCGAAGATCTGCTCGACGTCTCGCGCGTGACCTCGGGCAAGGTGACGCTGTCGCCGCGGCCCGTCGATCTGCGCGAGGTCGTGCAGCGGGCGGTGCACACCCACGACTCGTGGATCGAGGGTCGCCACATGCACGTGGTGCTCTCTCAGGGCGCGACCGCGGCCATCGTGAACGGCGACCCGGCGCGCCTCGAGCAGGTCGTCGGCAACCTGATCACGAACGCGCTGAAGTACACGCCGGCGGGCGGTCGAATCGACGTCATGCTCGAGGTCGACGTCGCGGCCGACCAGCACGTGCTGCGCGTCAAAGACACCGGCGTCGGCATCGAGCAGAAGGCGCTCGACCGCATCTTCGAGCTGTTCATGCAGGTCGACGGCACGCTCGACCGCTCGCAGGGCGGCATCGGGCTCGGCCTCACGCTGGTGCGGTCGCTGCTCGCCCTGCACGGCGGCTCGATCGTCGCGCAGAGCGAGGGCCTGGGGCGGGGCAGCGAGTTCATCGTTCGGCTGCCGCGCGCTGCGGTTCAGCCCGTCGTCGAGCCCGAGGCCCGCGCGGTCGAGCGCGCCGCCTCGCGCCTCGACGTCGTGCTGGTCGAAGACAACCTCGACATTCGCGACATGCTGAAGGAGCTGCTCGAGGAAGACGGTCACCGCGTGTCGGTCGCCGGCGACGGCGGCTCGGGGCTCTCGCTGATCCTCGAGAAGGCTCCCGATCTGGCGATCGTCGACATCGGGCTGCCGGGGCTCGACGGGTACCAGGTGGCGCTGCAGGCGAGGGCGCGCGGGCACCACGGGCGGCTGGTCGCGATGACCGGCTACGGGCAGCCCGAAGATCGCGCGCGGGCCGCGAAGGCCGGGTTCGACACCCACCTGACGAAGCCCGTCGACGTCGACGAGCTGCGGGCCGCGATCGAGGGCAGGGCGGCGCCCTGAGTCAGCGCCCGAGCACGCTCGCGGGAAACGAGTGGCCGCACGAGCCGCAGACGAGCGAGCGGCTCTCGGCGAGCTTCTCGTAGCGGTTGGCCTCACGGCCGCAGTGGGGGCAGCCGCGCGGCATCGGCAGCGTGACGAACGACTCTTGCGTGCGCGGCAGCTCGCGAAAGGCCGGCAGCTCGCCACCCCGCACGACGACGCGGGCGACCGTCGCGGGGCTCATGCGTACGACCAGCGCCACGTGCTCGGCGTTCGGCAGCAGCCACACCTTCGCCTTGCGGTCTGGCAGCTCGACGTAGGTCGGCGCCTCGACCCGGGCGAGCCCGGCCTCTTCGAGCAGCATCGAGAGCAACGACGGCGCAGCCGCAGTGCCGAAGCGGTCGCGCACGCCGCCGTCCGAGCGGTAGAGCTCGAGGCCGCGGGCCGAGATGATCACGTCGGTGTCGTGGCCGAACACGAACAGCTCGAGCTGGCGGCCGAGCTCAGACCGAACGCGCTCGCCACGCAGCACGCTCTGCACCACCCGGAAGTCGGCGTCGCTCACGGCGGCGTGAGAGTTAATCCGCCCGGGCCGACGGGCCGCAAGGGCCGCGGCGCTACGGGGTCGCGGTCGTCGGCGCCGGTGTAGGAGCCTGAGCGCCCTGGGCGGGCGTCGGTGCGGGCTGCGCGGGCGCAGGGTTCGGCGCCGGAGCCGCGCCCTCGGGCGGCTGCGCCGGCGCCGAGAGCCCGTTCACCGCCTTGCGCAGGGTGTCGACCATCACCTTCGACTGCGGCTCGACCACGCTCAGCATGTTGTACGCCGACTTCGAGTGGCGGTTGTTCGACTCGGTCGCGAACTTGAGCTGCTGCAGCGCCTCTTCGATCTGTCGCTGCGCGTCTTCGAGCTTCATGCGCGCCGAGTAGAACGCGACGTCGGTCTTCATCGTCTTGAGCGAGATCTTCTGCTCTTCCGAGAGCCCCGAGAGGCGGTCGGCCCGGCGAATGAAGTAGAGGCCGTCGGTCAGCTCTTCGGGATCATCGGAGGCGACGCGCGGCTTCGCGAGCCCCTCGATCACCGAGAACAGCGCGCGATCGAGCTCGTCGCGGTCGGTGTACTTGTCCTTCAGCACGCCGTAGGGCTGCGTGCCCTTGAGGTCGAGCGGGGCGTAGGCGTCGACCAGCTCGGGCGGCGGCCGCCACGCGTCGGCGCCCATCGGCATCATGCGGCCCTTCAACACCACCAGTTTCCCGTCGCGCACCTCGAGCGTGTAGGTGCGAGCGTTCTCTTGCGAGAGCAGGAAGACCGTCACGGCGGCGAGCCCGAGCAGGGCGATCGTGATGAGCAGCCGCTTGAAGAATCTCGCGACCTTGCCGCCGAAGGTGAGGGGCTCGTCCATGGTGGTTGGACCGTAATACGCTCGGCGGCCACTTTCATTGGGGCCGCTCGATTCGGCCCTATAGTCGCGCTGTTGTCCTCCGCCACGTTCAAGACGCTCGGTCAGAGCGAGCTGCTCCCGCGCTACATCTTCGCCGAGAGCCTGTACGCGCGCCGTCGCGTGCTCGAGGTCGGCGCGGTCGCGAGCACGCTCGGCCAGTCGGCCCGCTTCCTCGCGACGCGCGGCGCCCGCATCGTGGTCGCAGCCGATTCCGATCTGAGCGCCGTGCAAGACGCGCAGTCGCGGCTCGCCGGCCCGAACCTGCGCTTCCGCGCCCCCGTCTTCGACGATCTCGAGGCCGGCTCGTTCGACCTCGTCATCGTCGCCGACCTCGCGACGTACGTTCGCGCGCCCGAGCTGCTCAAAGACCTCGTGCGCCTCGTCGCCAAGAACGGCTACCTGATGGGCGGCCTGCGCAACCCTGCAGGGCTCTCGCTCGCGAACGTGATGGAGGCCGAGGGCATCGAGCCGACTCCGACGTACGGGCAGCTGCTCGACGCGCTCACCGCCCACTTCCGCAGCATCGAGGTCGCCACCCAGAGCCCCGTGCTCGGCTACCAGCTCGCGTTCGAGAAGGGCGAGGGCCTGCAGGTCGACGGCTCGCTCGCCGGCACCGCCGAGGCCGCCTACTACGTCGTGCTCGCGGGCAACGAGCCGGTGCGCTTCTTCGACCCGACCTGGGTGCAGCTGCCGCCCGAGCCGCTCGCGTTCACCGGCGGCAAGCTCGAAGACGCGTCGGCCCGCGCCCGCAACTGGCAGGAGCGCAGCGACCGGCTGAAAGACGCCCTCAACAAGTCGAAAGACGAGGTCACGCGCCGCGAGTCCGAGCTCCGCGAGATCCGCGCGCAGCTCGAGGGCAGCCGAGAGGTCGTCGCGCGCCTCACCGCGCAGCTCGAGTCGGTCACCGATCGCCCGAAAGAGTCGCGCGCCGCCGACGAGCTCACGAACAAGGTGCGCAGGCTCGAGGCCGAGCTCGTCGTCGCGCGCGAGCGCGCCAGCGACTCGGAAGGCCGCGTGCAGGCGATGCGCGAAGAGGTCGCGCTGCACCAGCGCGAGCAGAAGAACGCGACCGTCGAGACGCTCGCCGCGCAAGAGAACGTGCGCCTCGAGCGCAGCCGCCGCGAGCAGCTCGTCACCGAGCTCGAAGACGCGCGCACGCGCCTCACCCAGGCCTACGAAGATCTGCGCCGCGCGCAAGACGACGCCGCCGCGCAGCGCGTCGAGGCCGAGCGCGCGAAGCTCGCCGCCGACCGCACCTCGGAGCAGCTCGCCGCGAAGAACCGCGAGCTCGAGTCGGCCCGCGAGAAAGAGCTGCGCCTCGCCGACGCCCGCAGCGAGTCGATGCAGGCTATCGAGGGCCTGCAGGGCGAGCTCAAGCGCGCCCGCGCCGCGATGGACGCCGCCGAAGAGTCGGCGCGCGCCCGCGAGGCCGAGAAGCTCGCCGCGCTGCGGTCGCTCGACCTCGAGTCGCAGAAGCACACCGCCGTCGATCGCGACTTCCAGAACGCCCGCGCGAAGGTCGAAGAGCTCACCACCGAGCTCCGCGAGAAAGAGTCCGCGCTCACCGCCGCCGAGACCGAGCTCACGGCGACGAAGGCCTCGGCCACCCGCCTGCAGCGCGACATCGAGACGCTCTCGAACTCCGAGCGCACCTGGCGCGAGATGGCGCAGAGCTACGAGACGCGCCTCAACGACACGCTCTCGAACGTCGACGGCCTGTCCGAGCAGGTCGCGCGCCTCGACGCCGAGAAAGAGCAAGAGGTCGCGCGCTTCCACCGCCTCGAGAAAGATCTCACCACCGCCATCGGCGCCGAGCGCTCGGCGCGCGAGCAGGCGCAGGCCGAGCTGGCCGACAAAGAGGCGCGGCTGCGCGAGGCCGAGGAAGACCGCGAGAAGCTGCTCGAGCGGCGTGACGAGCTCGAGGCGGCGCTCGGCGATCTGAAGAAGGCCCGCGAGGCCGACGCCGCGGCCCTCGAGTCGGCCTCGAGCTTCCGCGGCGCGCTCGAGTCGCGCGTCGACGCCCTCACGCGCGAGCGCGACGCCGCCGAGCTCAAGCTGTCGGAGCTGCTCAAGGAGCACGACCAGGCGCGGTCGGGCCTCGAGTCGGCGCAGACCTACCGCAACGCGCTCGACTCGAGGCTCAGCCAGCTCGAGGCCGATGTGCATGATCTCACCGATCGCCTCGCCGAGCGCTCGGCCGCCGCCGACCGCCTCGCCGAAGAGCTCGCCGTCGCCCTCGAGCGCGCCGACGCCCTGCAGGGCGACGTTCAAGACAAGGCGAAGGCGAGCGACGAGCGCATCACCCAGCTCACGAAGGAGCGCGACCAGGCCCGCCAAGAGAGCGCGCGCCTCTCGGGCCAGCTCGACCAGGGTCGGCAGCGCGTCGCCGAGCTGGCGCAGCGCTCGGCGCGCCTCGAGACCGAGATCAAAGATCTCAAGGCCCGCATCGGCGAGCTCGAGGCCCAGGCGAAAGATCGCCAGGAGCGCCTCACCGAGACGCAGGTCAAGCTCACCCACTCACAGGCCGACGCCGCGAAGCTGCAGCGCGAGCAGGCCGAGCGCCTCGAGGCGCTGCAGGCCGAGCTCGAGACCGCGCGGGCCTCGGGCGCCGAAGAGGCCGGCCAGCTGCGCTCGCAGCTCACCCAGGCCCAGGCCGCGCTCGAAGAGACGAAGAAGCGGCACGTCGAGGCCCAGCGCGAGCTCGAGACGGTTCGCGACAGCCTCGCCGCCACCGAGGCCGCCCGATCGAAGCTCGAGAGCACCCTCGAGGCCGACCGCAAAGAGGCGCAGTCGGGCCGCGCCGAGCTCGAGCGTTCGCTCGAAGACGCGCAGGCCCAGGTCGCCCGCCTCGAGGCCCGTCACGAGGTGCTGGCGAACGAGAGCCGCGTGCTGCAGCACGAGCTCGACGTTCAGCACAAGCGCTACCAGGAGCTCGAAGAGTCTGCCCGCTCGGCCGCCCAGGCCGCCGAAGACGACCGCAAGGCCGAGCGCGAGAAGGCGCAGCGCGAGCTCGCCGAGGCGAAGGAGGCCGGCGAGCAGGCCCAGGCCGCGGCCGAGGGCGCGGCGCAGCAGCGCATCAGCGTGCTGCAGCAAGAGATCGAGCACTTCAAGGCCGACCGGCTCGAGCTCGAGGGCCGGCTGACGACGGCGCAGCAGCACAGCGAGCACCTCGACGCCGAGCTGGCCGAGGCCGCCGAGGTGCGCGCGCGCGAGGCCCAGCTGCGCGAGCAGGCCGAGACCGAGCGCGACCAGGTGAAGGCCGAGCTCGAGAGCGCGCGAGCCGCGGCCGCGACGGCGAACGAGTGGGTCGTCGGCGGCCGCAGCGAGAACGAGAAGCTCGACCGGCTGCTCAAGACCGCGCAGGGCGATCTCGATCGCACGCGCGACGAGCTCGCGAACTCGCGCAAGGCGGTCGAGCAGCTGCAGACCGAGCTCGCGAGCGTGCGCGACCAGTCGACCGGCTTCCAGAAGACGATCGAGGAGCGCGACCGCGAGAAGGTCGAGCTCGGCGATCTGCTCACGCGCGAGAAGGCCGAGGCGGGCATCGCCCGGCAGCAGGTCGACGCCTCGAAGGCCGACGCGGCGCGCGCCTTCGAGGAAGCTCAGAAGCTGAAGGGCGAGCTCGACGAGCTCCAGAAGCGGATGGACGCTCAGGCCCAGGCGCAGCGCGACGAGGCGCTCGCGAAGAACCAGGCCCAGGCGCAAGAGGTGCAGGCGCTGCGCGAGCAGCTCGAGTCGGTGAAGAAAGAGGTCGAGCTGCAACGGCACGGCGCCGAGCGCGCGCAGTCAGAGGCCCGCGGCCACCAGGCGGGCAAGTTGCAGCTCCAGAAAGAGCTCGACGCGCTGCGGGGCGAGCTGAACTCGGCGAAGGCGTCGCTCGCGGCGGCGGGCGGCGAGGCCAAGGCGATCTCGGAGGCGCGGGAGGCCGCGCAGGCCGACCTGTCGGCGCTTCAGTCCCGGGCGCAGTCGGCCGAAGAGCGCGCGGCGAAGCTCGAGGGCGATCGCGACTCGCTGCAGGCCGAGCTGGCGGCGGCGCGTGAGCGGCAGGTGGGCCTCGAGGCCGAGATCTCGGCGGCGAAGGGCGCGGCGAGCGGCACCTCGGGCGAGCTCGAGGCCGCGCTCGCGGGCCGGCGCCAGGCCGAAGATCTGCTCATCAAGATGAGGGCCCGGTACTCGGAGCTCGAGGCTCAGCTGAACACCGAGCTGCCACAGCTGCGCGATCAGGTCAGCGAGCTGATGGCCGACAACCAGATGATGGACGCCGAGCGCGAGCGGCTCGCGGGCCAGGTCGAACGCCTCGAGGCCACGCGTACGCAGGGCGCGGACTCCGAGAAGGAGCTCAAGCACCGCATCGACATGCTGCAGCGGCGCGTGAACGCACAAGACGCCGAGCTCAACGCGCTGCGGCGGCGGGCCGGCGTGCTGCCCGGCGCTCCCCCGGCGGCGGGCCCCGCGGCGGTCGGGCGCGTGCAGCTCACGAAGGTGCCGGTGAGCCAGGCGAACAAGCCCGATGCGCCCGCGCCCGAGCCGAGGCCGACCCCGAAGGGCCACGCGCCGAAGGGCCGGCCCTCACAGCCGCCGCAGCGGCCTCCGACGGCGATCACGCCCGTGATGGTTCCGTTGACCCAGGAGCCCGTCACGAAGCCCGGCGGCGTCAAGCCGGCCGATCTGGCGGCGGGCGCCGACGAGAACGTCGAGCTCGAGGTGTTCGAGCTGGAGCTCGACGAGAACGGCGACGACGAGGAGCTGCTCCTGCTCGAAGAAGAGGCGTCGGACCCGGGACCGGGCTCTGGCTCTGCACCGAAGAAGAAGTGAGGGGCCGCCAGGCGCCGGAATTTCGCGCTGTCGGCTAGTGTTGCCAGCCGCCCGTGAAGCGTCCCGTCGTTTTTGCCGCCGCAGCCCTCTTTCTCGTACCGCTCGCCTGGTGGCTCTTGCCGAGCGCGACCGAGTCGGAGCCGGCCCCGGTCGCGAAGGCCGAGCCGCCGCCTTCGCTGCCGCACCCGCGGGAGGTGCCCGAGCCGGCGCAGGTGGCGGTGGTGCAGGGCACGGGGCAGCTCATGGGGCGGGTGCACCGCCACGGGGCGCCGGTCGACGGGGCGCGGGTGCAGCTGAAAGGCCCGCGGCTCGACTCGGCGGTCACTGCCGACGGAGGCACCTACGCCTTCACCGGGCTGCCGGCGGGCGACTACCTGATCTGGGCGACCGAGGCGCGTGAGTCGTCGAGGGTCGTGGGCCCGCTGCACATCGAGGCGCAGTCGGCGGTCGATCTCGAGCTGCTGCCCAGCGCCTCGCTCGAGGGCGTGGTGATCGACGCGCACAGCCGTGAGCCGCTCGAGGGCGCGACGGTGTCGTCGACCGCGGGCATCACGCGAACGGATCACGCCGGCCGCTTCCGCTTCGAGGTGTTGCCCGCCGGCGAGACGTGGATCGAGGCGATCGCTCCGGGCCACCAGCGCCGCGCCGAGTGGCTCGGTCTGCCCGGCGCCAAGCCACACTCGGGGCTCACGCTCGCGCTCTTGCCGAGCGCGCGCATCGAGGGCCTCGTCGAGCGGCCCGGCGGCAAGCCCGTCGCGCAGGCGCAGGTCTGGGCCGAGGCCGAGATCTCTGAGCGCGCCGGGCAGGTGTGCGGCCCGACGACCACCGCGCAAGACGGCACGTTCGCGCTCGACTGCGCCGACGGCCCGATCGTGCTCGCGGCGTCTGCGCCGGGGGGCTCGCGGGTCGAAGGCCCTCGCCTGAAGGGCAGCGCCGGCAAGACGCGCAAGGACGTTCGCATTCAGCTCGGTGAAGAGCTGTCGATCGATGGCACGGTGATGCGGGGCGACACGCCGGTGGGCGGCGCGACGCTGACGCTGCTCGACGCGCGGTCGCAGCGGCCGACCGCGTCGGGGGCGACCGACAATGCGGGCCGCTTCCACATCGACGGCGTGTCGGTCGGCAGCTACCTCGTGCAGGTCTCGACCGGCGCCAGGCACGTTCAGGTGGGGCCGTTCGAGCAGACGGGTGAAGGGGCGCCGTGGCAGGTCGGCATCCCCGAGGGCGGGGTGCTCGCGGGGCGCGTCGAGCCGGCGGCCGGGGGCGTGCGCGTGAGCTGGCGGTCGGGCGACTGGGCAGGCGCTCCGGCGAGCGTGCTGACCGACGACAAGGGCGCGTTTCGCTTCGAGGGCGTGCCGGCGGGGGTGCTGCTGGTCGAAGCCGAGTCGCCCAAGGGCGTGGCGTCGGCGCGGGCGCGGGCCGGCGACGACGTGGTGCTGAAGCTCGCGGCGGCCCAGCTCACGGTGACCGCGGTCGACGAGAAGAACCTGCCGGTGACCGACTACCTGCTCATCATCGAGCCGATGAGCGCGGGCTCGACGCGCCGCATTCCGGTGCTGAGCCCGCAGGGCCGCTTCGAGGGCGTGGTGGGCACGGGCAAGTGGCGGGTCTCGGCGACGGCGCAGGGGTTCGGCACGTCGCCGCAGCAGGAGGTCGACCTCGCGGGGCCGGTCTCGGTGCGGCTGCAGCTCGCGAGCCCGTTGCAGGTGACCGTGGTGGTCATCGACGCGGCGACGCGCGCGCCGGTGAGCGGAGCCGAAGTGACGTTCATGGCGTACGTCCCGGGGCGCTGGTACGCGCCGGCTCGGCACATCGGCCCGTTCGTCACCGACGGGCGAGGCGAGATTCGTGCGTCGGTGCCGGCCGAGTGCAACCTCGAGGCGAGGAAGGGCGCCCGTCGAGTCTGGCACCCGATGGGTTATGCGCCGCGCGACTCGGCCGGCCGCATCGAGCTGCCGCTGCCGGTCGACGGCGCCGAGCCGAGCAAGCGCCCTCCCGAGGTGCAGGAGTATGAGGGCGTCGGCATGCAGCTCGCGACCGAGGGGCCGCGCGTCTACGTGTGGCAGACGTTCGAGGGGTCTCCGGCGGAGGCTGCGGGCATTCAGCAGGGAGACACCATCGTGGCCGTCGACGGGCAGCCTGCGAAGGCGCCGGCCGATCAGGTGATCCCCCGCATCTTGGGGCCGGCGGGCTCGGCGGTGACGTTGACGCTGCTGCGCAACGGCGAGCAGCTCGACTTCGTCGTGAGACGACGAGCGATCCGCTACTGATCCCGAATCGACGTCCCCTCTCCCCTCGTAGGGGAGAGGGACAGGGTGAGGGGCCTTCAGCCTTGCGTCTCGCCCGACTCGGCCGCGGAAGAGGAGTGTGTAGTGAGGGGCCTTCAGCCTGGCGTCTCGCCCGACTCGCCCGCGGAAGAGCCGTTGGCCCGACGGGCTCAGCGCCCTCGGCGAGGCTCACAGACGGGAGCCGACTCGAGCAGCAGCGCCAGCACGAGCGCGATGACGGTCTTCCGCATCACCCGGCCTTCCGCTTCTTCTTCTCGCGGCGGGCGGCGGCGAGGTCCTGCACGGCGGGGCGGGCCGGGGCGGCGAGCGCGCCCGGCAGCGGAGTGCCGTCGGGCTGCGGAGTCTCGGCCGCAGGCGCCTCGGAGGGCAGCGCCGGCAGCCGCACGATGAAGGTCGAGCCGTCACCCGAGCGGCTCTGCACGGTGATGACGCCGCCGTGGTTCTTCACGATGCGCTGGCAGATGGCGAGCCCGAGGCCGGTGCCCTTTTGCTTCGTGGTGAAGAACGGCACGAAGATGTTCAGCTGCTGATCGGCGGGGATGCCGGGGCCGTTGTCGATGACGTGCAGCTCGACCTGCTCGGCCGAGAACCTCGGCTCGCCGAAGCGCTCGGGCCTCACCGTCTTGATGGTGATCTCGCCCGGGTTCTCGGCGATCGCCTGCCGCGCGTTCTGCACGAGGTTGATGAGCACCTGCTTGAGCTGCTCGGCGTCACCGTCGACCTTCGACAGGCCCTCGACGAGCTCGGTCTTCAGCGTGATGTTCGCGGGCACGTCGTTCTGAATCAGGCGCACCGTGCGCGTGACGACCTCGTTCAGATCGGTCGGGCCGAAGCTCTGCTTCATGGGGCGCGCGTAGTCGAGGAAGGCGGTCACCACGCCGTTCAGGCGGTTCACCTCTTCGACGATCACGCCGAGGAACTCGGCCTCTTCGCCGGCGACGCGCTTCGGGTCGAGGCACTGCGCCGCGCCCTTGATCGCGCCCAGCGGGTTGCGAATCTCGTGGGCGAGACCGGCCGACATCTCGCCGAGCGCGGCGAGGCGGTCGCGCTCGCGCATCTTCTCGTAGAGCTTCGAGTTCTCGACGACCGCGGCGAGCTGCTCGGCCAGCTCGAGGATCAGGGCGATCTCGTCTGACGCGAACGCCTCGGGCACGCGCTCGTCCCACAGGTTCAAGAAGCCGATCACGCGGTCGTTGCCCAGCAGCGGCACCGTGATCGCCGCCTTCATCTGCTGCATCGCCGCCTTCACGTCGAGCAGCCGCTTCACCTCGTCGCGCGACCGCCGCACCTCGAGCGCGGGCTGCGCCTTCAGCTCGGCGACGCGGCGCTCGACCGCCTCGAGCAGCTGCGCCTTCTCGCTGCGCCCCACGAGCACCCGCGCCGTGCCGGCGTCGAGGAAGAGGGCGGGCTGCGGCCCCCGGCTGTCGACGAGGCGGAACCCCGGCCGATCTTCGGCGAGCAGGTAGATCGACGTGTGCGTCACGCGCCGCGTCTCGTTGAGGCCGTCGAGCACCATGCCGCACAGCTGCCCGACGTCGATCACGTTCTGCGTGCGCAGCTGCAGCGCGCGCACCGACTGCAAGAAGTCGAACCGCTCGCGGAAGAAGATCGCCACGACGCGCTCGTCGACCTTCGCTCGCAGCGGCTCGAGCAGAATGAGCATCACGAACGCAGCCACGATCGTGTTGAACACGAACAGGCCGCGGTTCTCGCCGACCCAGACGGTCAGCGCCACGAAGACGAGCGCGAGGATCGCGGCGAGCACCGCCTGCGCGGCGATCTTCCCGAACAGCTCGTGCAGGTCCATCAGGCGCAGGCGCAGCAGCGTCTGCGACAGGAAGAAGAGGTACAGCGTCGCGACGATCGGCCCGACGGTCGGGAAGGGCAGGCCGAAGCGCGGCACGTAGTCGAGGCCGGCGAAGAGAATCGACAGCGCCGCGCCGGTCGCGAGGTAGGCAAGCCGCGCCCGATCGATGCGAGACTCGCTCACGCGCATGCGCGCGAGCAGCAGCGAGACCGAGAACGAGAGCGCGAGCAGCACCCAGCCCGCGACCGCGACCCTCGCCCAGGTCTGCTCGGCGAGCGGAGTGGCCCCCACGGCGAGGCCGAGCACCAGCGAGAGAATCGAGACGCGCCGCCCGTACCGCGAGGCGCGCGGGCTGAAGTTCAAGAACTCGAGGAAGAAGCTCAGCGCCGTCGACGGCAGCGCGGCCCCTAAGACCAGGGTCGCGCCGAGTATGATGCGCGACATGACGGGAGACTCGGCGCTCCACGGAAAGAGCCCCTCGAGACACTGTGAGAGATAGAAGCTGCCGACCGAGATCGCGAAGATGCCGAACAACGTGAGCACCCGAGGCCGCTGCGGCCGCAGCAGCATCGACACGCCCAGCGCGAGGCCGACGATGGCCGCCAAGAGCGCGCTTTGCGTCCGAATGTCCATGCGGGGAGGCTTCCGCAAGTCTATCGCCGTACTGGCCCTGGCGCTCCTGTCGACTCGAGCGGCCGCCCAAGACACCGTGCCACCCGACGAGGGCACCGTCGAAGACAGCCTCGACCCCGGCTTCATCCGCGTGCCCAACCCCGCGTTTCCCAGCCCGGAAATTCACGAGGTGCCCATCGAGCGGGGTCGCAAGATCGAGCGGAAGGACCTCGAGCCCTACTTCGGCGCCGGCAAGCGCGCGGACGCGAAGGCCGCCTACGACGCCCGCAAGTGGGCCGACGTGAAGACGCTGCTCAAAGACGAGGGCGAGGAGCCGCCGGTGCGCTGGCTGCGCGCGATGGCCTCGGCGCAGCTCGGCGATCACGCGGTCGCCGCCGCCGAGCTCGAGGCGATCGCCGCGAAGTGGCCCGGCTTCAAAGACCGCTGCCTCGTGCTCTCGGGCCAGGAGTACGAAGACCTGAGAGACTGGGCCTCGGCCGCCCGCGTCTATGCTCAGGTCACGCCAGGCTCGCGGCAGGCGTTCGACGCGGCGCTCGGCCTCTCGCGCGCGTACCGCAACACGAAGCAGGCGGCGAAGGCGCGCGACGTGCTGGCGCCGTTCGCGCTGAAGCCGGCTCCGCCGTGGGGCCGCGACATCGGCGCCGAGGCGCTCGCCCAGCTCGCTGATCTCGCCGCCGCCCGCAAGGACACGAAGGCCGAGAACGAGGCGGCCGCGAAGCTGTGGTCGCTGCACCCGAACTCTCTCGTGGCGCGCAAGCTCGACGTCGCCCGCGTCGGAGCGATCACGAACGAGCTCACCGTCGCCCGCGCCGATCAGCTCATCGAGGCCCACCGCAACCAGGAGGGCATCGATCTGCTCGCGCCCATCGCCGGCGAGCTGAAGCTGCCCGACCCGCTCGCGTGCCGCGGCCACTTCGCGCTCGGCAAGGGCCAGCGCAAGCAGCGGCTGCACGCGAAGGCCGTCGCGACGCTGGCGGCCGTGGTGAAGAAGTGCACCGACCCCGACCTGAAGGCGCGCGCGGCCTACGTGCTCGGCTTCTCGCGCTCGGTGCTCGACCCGAAGGCCGGAGCGCTCGTGTACGAGCAGCTCGCGAAAGACGCTCCGGCGCACCCGTTCGCCGACGACGCGCTGTTCTACGCGGCCGACGGGCGCTTGCGCGGCGGAGACCCCGAGGGCGCGAAGGCGCTGCTCGCGCAGCTCGTCGAGAAGTACCCGAGCGGCGACTGGGCCGCCGAGGGGCTGTTTCGTCAGGCGTGGCTCGCGAAGACCGCGAAGGCGTGGCCTGACGCAGTGACGGCGCTTCAGGGCATCGAGCAGCGCTTCACGGCGAGCGATGATCCGTACGAGGTCGAGCGCGCGCAGTACTGGCGGGGGCGGGTGCTCGAGGCGAGCGGCGACGTCAAGGCCTCGGCCGACGTGTTGGCAGACGTCGCGGTGAACCACCCGGCGACGTACTACGGGCTGATGGCGCGCGAGCGGGTGATGAAGCTCGACGCGGCGAAGGCGGGCGAGGTCGCGAAGGCGGTGCCGCCGGCGCCGAAGGCGGACGACGTGTTCCCGCTGTATGCGGGGCCGCTGAGCGACGAGCCGGGCTTCCAGACGGCGATCGAGTGGCTGCGGCTCGGCATCTCGGAGCAGGTGCCGCTCGAGCTGTTGGCGCTCGATCGCAGCAAGCTGCCGCGCGAGGGGCTGCGGCTGATCGTGTTCATCATCGCGCTCAGCGGTGAGGAGCGCTCGGCGCACGGCATGGCCCGCCTCTGGCTCAAGCGCGATCTGTCGGGCCGCATCACCGAGAAGACGCGCGCCCTGTGGGAGATCGCGTACCCGAACGCCTACCGCGACATCGTCGTGAAGCACTCGGCGGCGGCGAAGCAGCTCGACCCCGATCTGCTGCAGGCGCTGATGCGCGAAGAGAGCGCGCTCGACCCCCGCGCGCTGTCGTGGGCCGGCGCGCTCGGGCTGACGCAGCTGATGCCGACGACCGCGTGGGACGTCGCGGCTCGGCTCAAGCTGCCGCGCCCCACGCAGGAGCAGCTGCTCGACCCCGACCTCAACATCCGCATCGGGGCGACGTATCTGTCGGGCCTCGTGCAGCAGTTCAAGGGCATCAAGCAGTACGCCGTCGCGAGCTACAACGCGGGCCCCGGCGCCGTGAACCGCTGGCGCGCCGAGCGCCCCGACGCCGAGATCGACGAGTGGGTCGAAGAGATCCCCCTGACCGAGACCCGCGGCTACGTGAAGCGCGTGCTGCGCAGCTACAACACGTACAAGCTGCTCTACGGGGCGCCCGAGGTCGTCACCGCGCCACTCACGAGCGGCTCGGCCCCATGAGCGCACCGACGTGGACGCGCACGTGGACGTGGACGTAGCCGTGGACGTAGCCGTGATCGTGGGCGTGATCGATCACGATCACGATCACGCCAACGATCACGGCTACGTCCACGTCCACGTCCACGTGCGCGTCCACGCCTGGGCGCACGCCTGGGTGGACGCCTGGGAGGTCTCGTGATTCGCATCGTTCGGCTCGGGTCTGCTCGGGCGTCGGGCGAGGGCGTGCGCATCGGCACCGTGCGCCGGCCACCCCGCGGCGTCCCCAAGACCCGCTGGGCGAAAGAGAACTGGTACGACGTCTGGCTGCCCGAGCTCTCGCCCAGCCAGCCGCTCGTCTCGAAGTGGCTCGCCTCGCAGACCGACGCCGAGCGCGCGAGGTGCGCCCGCGCGTTCGAGCGCGAGCTCGCCGCCCCCGGGCCCACCCGGCTGCTCGACCTGCTCGTCGCGATGTCGAAGACGACGAGCCTCGCCGTCGGCTGCTACTGCGAGGACGAGGCGAAGTGCCATCGCAGCGTGCTGCGCACGGTGCTCGCGGCGCGCGGCGCCGACGTCAGCTGAGCCTCGCCGGCACCGCGCTCTGCTCGAGCGTCTTCAAGAGATCGTCGATGTGCAGCGGCTTCGGCACGTACTGGGCGTGCGACGCAGCCAGGCGCTCTTCGTCATCGACCTTCCCCGAGATCGCCACGACCGGTATGCCCTTGAGCCGCTCGTCGCGGTCGCGCTCGGCGAGAAAGCCCCAGCCGTCGAGCACCGGCATGGTCAGATCCAGCAGCACCACCGACACCGGCGTGCGCCGCAGCGCCGCGAGCGCATCGGCGCCGTTGCGCGCGGCTGACACGTGGTAGCCCTCGTGCCGCAGCGCCTCGCACAACAGCTCGCGCATCGCATCGTCGTCGTCGACCACCATGACCGTGCGCTGCGAGGCCGAGGCGAGCGGCGCCGTCACGTAGAACCGCACTCCGGCGCCGGGCCGGCTCTCGGCGGTCACCTGCCCGCCGTGCGCTTCGACGATCGCCTTCGCCACCGAGAGGCCGAGGCTGCTGCCGTGGCGCGCGCGGCGCGGCTGCGGCCAGAACCGATCGAAGAGGTGCTCGAGCTCGTCGGCGTCGAGGCCGCCCATGTCGTCGGCGATCGTGAGGCGCGCGAGCGGCCCCTGGGTCTCGATCTGAATCGAGATCGTCGCTCCGTCTGGCGCGTGCTCGCTCAGGTACTCGAGCAGCGCCGCGACCGCCTGGGTCATGCGACCCTCGTCGCACTCGAGGTTGAGTCGGGTGTCATAGCCCGCGACCTCGATGCGCTGGTTCTGCTGCCCCGCGAGCGGCTGCACGACCCCGATCGCTTCGTCGACGACCTTCTGCAGCGGCACCTTCGCCTTCTTCACCTTGATCTCGCCCGAGACGTCCGACAGGTCGGCCGCGAGCCGCGTCAGCTTGTTCGCGGCCGACTGAATCGCCTCGAGCAGGCCCTTCGACTCCCGGCGTTCGTCGGCCGGCGCGTGCTTCGCGATCTGCGCCAGCCGCAGCAGGATCACGCTCAGCGGGTTGCGCAGATCACGCGAGACCATGTTCAGCAGGTTGTCGCGCTCGGTGGTCGCGATGCGCGCCGTGGCGTCGAGCAGCGAGTTGTCGATCGCCATCGCCGCGCGCCTCGCGAAGTCGGCGGCGAACAGCAGGTGTGCGTCCGTCCACGGGCGGGCCGCGCCGTTGACCAACGTCACGAAGCCGAGCGGCCGATCGCGCGAGACCAGCGGCGCAGCGATCGCCGCCGTCATGCCTGCCGCGCGCATCAGCTCGCCCGCGAGGCCCAGCTCCTCGAGCTCGAGCCGCGCGGCGCCCGTCGAGATCGGCGGGGGCAGCGGCACGATGCCGCGCAGGCGCGGAGCGAACTGCGCCTCGTTGCGCGCGTCGGCGAACGCGAACGCCCCGCGCTTGAGCGCGCCCGAGCGGTCGTAGAGATCGACCAGGCAGACATCGGCCGTCGACGGCACCACGACGCGCGTGACCGCCGAGAGCACCGAGCCCCGCTCGAGCGGCACCGCCAGGAGCTCACCGGCCCGCACCAGCTGGCGCAGCAGGCCTTCGAGATCGCGCTGCCGGGTGACCTCGATGAACGCCGTGCGGAAACCCGACGGCGTACGCTCGGTGAAGAGCTGCACCACCAGCCCGGGGCCTCCGCCCTTCGGCCGCACCTCGAGCTGGGCGGTCGCGCGGCGAAGCGACGCCGCGTCGAAGTGGTCTTGCAGCGCCCGCCGGCTCTCGAGGCCGAGCGCCGTCGCGAGCGGGCGGAACATGAGCTTCTCGCGCGCCGAGCCGAGCAGGGCGGCTCCGGTCGCGTTCACCGAGGTGATGTAGCCCGACGCGTCGAGCGCGCAGTACCCGACCGGCGCCGAGTCGAGGAGTTCGGTGTGCAGCGCCCGCTCGGTCTCGAGCTGGCGCTGAGCCTCGACGAGCGTGCGTTTGAGCTGCGCCGGGTCGTCGTCGGCGGCCATGGATCCGTTGATAGCGGCGTCGCGACCGCAGCGCGCCTCGAACGGTGTTACCGCCCGGTGTCATCGACTCTGAACTATCCTCCGGGGCAGGCTTGGGCCACGTCCCGTACATCGATGAGCTCGCGATCATCGCGGTCGTGGCGGTCGCGGTCACGGTGGTGCTGGCGCGGTTCCGCCTGCCGACGGTCGCGGGCCTCCTGGCCGCGGGGGCGCTGCTCGGCCCGTACGGCTTCAAGCTCGCGAGCCAGGCCGGCGTCATCGAGGTGCTCGCCGAGGTCGGAGTCGTACTCTTGCTCTTCACCATCGGCCTCGAGTTCTCGCTCGCGCGCCTGAAGAACATCTTCCGGCAGGTCGCGATCGGCGGGCTCTTGCAGGTCGGCGCGACGACGGTGGCAGGCGTCGCGGTCGCCGCAGCGTTCGGGCAGAGCCTCAGCCGCGGCATCTTCTACGGGTTCGTGTTCGCGCTCTCGAGCACGGCGATCGTGCTGCGGGCGCTGACCGAGCGCGGCGAGCTCGACGCTCCGCACGGGCGGTTCATCGTTGGCACGCTGATCTTCCAGGATCTGTGCGTGGTGCCGATGGTGCTGATCGTGCCCTTTCTGGCCGAGCAGGGGGCGGCGCAGCGCGACGTCGCGTTGGCGATCGGCATCGCGATCGTCAAGGCGGCCGCGGTCGTCGTCGGCACCGTCGTCGTGGCCAGGCTCATCGTGCCGCGCCTGCTCGCGAGGGTCGATCAGAGCCGCAGCCGCGAGGTGTTTCTGCTCGCGATCCTCTCGCTGTGCATCGGGGCGGCCTGGCTGACCTCGCTCGCGGGCCTCTCGCTCGCGCTCGGCGCCTTTCTCGGCGGCATGCTGGTCGCCGATACCGAGTACGGGCACCGCGCGATGGGCGACGTGCTGCCGCTGCGCGACGCCTTCGTGAGCGTGTTCTTCGTGTCGCTGGGCATGCTGTTCGACCCGAAGGTGGTGATGGCGCAGCCGCTGCTCGTGGCCGGCCTGCTCGCGGGCTTCGTGCTGGCGAAGGGCCTGCTCGCCACCATGGCGGCGTCGGCGATGCGGTTCCCGCCGCGGGTGGCGTGGCTCGCCGGAGTGGGTCTCGCGCAGTTCGGCGAGTTCGGGTTCGTGCTCGCGAGGCTGGGCCAGTCGAAAGGAGTCGTCGACGAGGCCGAGGTGCAGCCGCTGCTCGCTGCGGGGATCATCAGCATGTTCCTGACGCCGATCATGGTGCGGGTGGCGCCGCACATTCGCGCGGGCGAGCGGCTGCTGGCTCCGCTCGAGCGCCTGATCGGGGTGCGCAGCATCGTCGACATGCCCGACGGCACCGAGAAGCTCGCGCGGCACGTCGTCATCGTCGGCTACGGGCTCGCGGGCCGCATGGCGGCGCGGTCGCTGAAGGCCTGCGGGGTCGAGTACGTGGTGCTCGAGCTCAACGCCGAGACGGTGCGCAACGCGCGCGCTGAGGGCGTGCCCATCTACTACGGCGACGCGACCAGCGAAGAGGCGCTGAAGCACGCCCACCTCGACCGGGCGGCCTCGATGGTGCTCCTGATGAACGACCCGCAGGCGGCGCGGCGTGTGGTCGACACGGTGCGGCGGGTGGCGCCCGACGTGCCGGTGCTGATGCGCGCGCGGTACCTGCTCGAGAAGGAGCCGCTCGTGCAGATGGGCGCCCGCGACGTCGTCGCCGAGGAGGTCGAGGGCGCCGTCGAGATCATCGCGCGCCTGTTGCGGTGGATCGAGGTGCCCCGCAACGTCATCGACGAGCGCATCAAAGAGGTGCGCAACGAGACCCAGTCGAGCGACCGCAAGCAGACGGTGCCGCGCACGGCGCTGGCCGACACGCGGGCGCTCGGCGAGATGAAGATCGAGAGCTTCCTCGTGCGCGAGGGCACGGCCTCGGCCGGAGCGTCGGCGGTCGAGCTGCAGCTGCGTCGCAACACCGGCGCGCTCGTCGTCGGGGTGAAGCGCGGCGAGAAGCTGCTCGAGGACCCCGACCCGACAGCGGCCTTTCAGCCCGGCGACGTCGTGTTCCTGGTCGGCACGTCGGACGCCGTGAAGAAGGCGATGGTCGCGATGGGCGCGGGCCGAGAAGCCTCTAGCCCCAGCTCCACGTGAAGCGGGGGTCGTAGAGGTCGCCGCGCTCTTCGAGATCTCGCTCGGCGAGGCGGGCGCCGCAGTCGGCGCAGCGCGGGTTGCCGAGCGACATCGCGGGCCGCGTGTGTGCCGGGTCGCTCTCGCGGAGCGCGCGAATCAGTCGACGATGACGTGCGCGTGCGCGCAGAGCGTCACTCGACGACCTTGAGCCACCCGTGGGTGTCGGGCTTCGCGCCTCGCTGAATGGCGGTCAGATCGTCGAACAGCGCCTTGGCGATGGGGCCGGGCGCGCCGCCGTTGATCATGACCTTCTTGCCGTCGAAGTTGAGCTCGCCGACGGGCGAGACGACGGCCGCGGTGCCGCTGCCGAAGACCTCTTTGGCCTTGCCGGACTCGAGCTCGGCGCGGGTGATCGCGCGCTCGACGACCTTCATGCCGCGGTCGCGCGCGAGGGTCATCAGGCTGTCGCGGGTGACCCCGGCGAGGATCGAGTCGGACAGCGGCGGGGTGACGAGCTCGTCGGCGATGACGGCGAACAGGTTCATGGTGCCGACCTCTTCGACGAACGCGTGCTCCTTCGCGTCCATCCACAGCACCTGGCTGTAGCCCTCTTTCTTCGCCTCGGCGGCCGAGTAGAGGCTCGCGGCGTAGTTCGCGGCGGCCTTCGCGGCGCCGATGCCGCCCGGGGCGGCCCGGGTCATCTTGAGCTCGACCTTGATGCGCACGGGCTCGAGCCCTCCGGCGTTCGAGTAGTAGGCGCCGACCGGCGAGGCGATCACGTAGTAGAGGTAGCGCATCGACGGCCGCACGCCGAGGTAGCCCTCGGTCGCGATGAGGTTGGGCCGCAGGTAGAGCGAGGTGCCGTTGACGCTCGGCACCCAGTCGCGGTCGAGCGCGACGAGCGCGTGAAACAGCTCGACCGAGCGGGCGGGGTCGGGCGACGGCATGCAGAGGCGGGGAGCGCCGTTCGCGAGCCGGCTGGCGTTGGCGTCGGCGCGGAAGAGGCGAACCACGCCATCTTCGCCGCGAAACGCCTTGAGGCCTTCGAACATGGCCTGGCCGTAGTGCAGGGCGCCTGCGGCCGGGTCCATGGGAATGGGGCCGTACGGCTGGAGCGAGGGCTCGCCCCACTTGCCGTCGACCCACTCGTGCATGGCCATGTGATCGGAGAAGTACTTGCCGAAGCCGAGCTTCTTGGGGTCGGGCTTGGGCTTCGGAGTCGAGGTGCGCGTGATGCGAATCGCCATGTCGACGCCCCACTAATCAGATCGTCAGTTGGGCCGCAACGCACCGTCGAAGGGGAAGCTGCGTGTCGTCCAACGGTAGGACCTCCGGTCGATAGCCGGATGATGGGCGTTCGAATCGCTCCGCGCGGAAGAGAGGCTCCGTTTGCCGTCTGGAGAAGGTTCACGGCCGTCTACCGTGAGAGGCGGGTTCGATTCCCGCACGGAGCGAGCGTGGTGTTTGCCGGCCTGGCGTAGGTGGTCCGCGCGTCCGCCTGAAGAGCGGAAGGACTCTGTTCGATTCAGAGGGCCGGCATGAGGGCTCGTAGTTCATTGGGAGAACGCCGGCTTCGCACGTCGGAGATGAGGGTTCGATTCCCTCCGGGTCCACTGGTGGTCGCTGTCGATTTGCCCCCGAAGCTCAACTGGTCGAGCACTCGTTTCGTAAACGAGAGGAAGTCGGTTCGATCCCGACCGGTGGCACTCCTCCGAAGCTCAACGGGATGAGTCGTCGCCTCTTAAGCGACGTGGAGCCGGTTCGAGCCCGGCCGGGGGAACTCGCTGCTCCCGTAGCTCAGCTGGATTCAGAGCGCTTCCCTCCGAAGGAAGAGGCCGCAGGTTCGACTCCTGCCGGGAGCACTACGCCTTGCGCAGCACCTGAGCCTCGATCACCTCGGCGCCCTCGGCCTCAGCGGGGCCGATCACCTCGGTGAGCGCGCGGTGCGCCACGCGCAGCTCCTGGGCGAACTTCACGACGCGCTGCTGCACCTGCAGCGGCATGTCTTCGGTGTACTGCAGGTACCACCGCAGATCCGACAAGAGCTCGTAGAACGCGTTCACGGCCTTCTGCTCGTGCGGCTCGATCGCCGCGAGCTCCGAGAAGGTGATGCTCGAGAACCATGAGCTCACGACCTCGAGCAGCGGCGAGCGGTCGCGCAGGCGCGAGAACAGCCGCACCATCTCGGTCTGCCTCGCGGCGAGGCGCTTCATCACCGCGGCGGCGTCGACGGCGATCAGGTGCCGCACGCGCTCGCCTGCGTCTCGGGTCTTCTTCCGCCGCGCCATGACGAGGCGGCAACTTACCGTTCAGGAACCGCGCGAGTCGAACGTCGTCAAGGCCCTGAAAGGAGGTTGGCTACCCATGTCCGAGACGCTGGTGCTCAACGCGACGTACGAGCCGCTCTGCCGCATTCCCTGGCAGCGCGCGATCACGCTGCTCTTCAGCGGCAAGGTCGAAGTCGTCGACGAGTACGAGGACAAGACGATTCGCTCGGTGACGTTCGAGCTGAAGATGCCGTCGGTGGTCCGCTTCCTGCGCCTGCTCAAGCGCCGCAAGCCGGTCATCCGCTTCAGCCGCGAGAACGTCTACGCGCGCGACAGCGGCAAGTGCCAGTACTGCTTCCGCGCGGTCTCGCGCTCGGAGGCCACCTACGATCACGTCACGCCGCGCTCGCTGGGCGGCAAGACGTCGTGGGACAACATCGTGATCGCCTGCGTGCCCTGCAACCAGAAGAAGGGTGGCCGCACGCCGGACCAGGCGAAGATGAAGCTCAAGACCGCGCCGGTGAAGCCGAACAAGCTCCCCGACGTCGTCCGCCTGACCTTCACCTGGGACAAGGGCATGCCCGCCGCCTGGAAGAACTGGCTGCGCGACATGACCTACTGGCACGGAGCTCTCGATGAGGGCTGAGCGATCGAGCCGCACCGTTCGAAGCCCGACGGTCGGCAGAGGAGAACAGACTTAGCGCTGGGTGCTGGTCCACAGATGCATAGGGCCTTGGCGCCCCTCTGTCGGCCATCACTTTAGGAACGACCCCTGAACGGGCGCACCTGACGAAAAGGTGCGCCCGTTCTTTTTTGCCCTAGAGTCGTGCTGCTACATGTCTGATGCACGCAGACAGCTCCCGTCGATCGACGAGGTGCTCAAGACGCCGGCGCTGGCCGGCCAGCCGCACGAGCTCGCGAGGCTCGCGGCCCGCCGCGCCGTCGAGGCCGCCCGGGCCCGCGTGAGACAGGGCGGCGAGGGCTTCACCGAGGCCGACGTCGCCGCGGCGCTCGCGACCCTCAAGACCCCGAACCTGCGCCGCGTGCTCAACGCCACAGGCGTCGTGCTGCACACGAACCTCGGCCGCGCTCCGCTGCCCCAGCGTGCGGTCGAGCGCCTCGCCGAGGCCGCCGGCTACTGCAACCTCGAGCTCGAGCTCGAAGGCGGCGAGCGCGGCAGCCGCTACCAGCCGGTCGTCGAGCTCCTCACGCAGCTCACCGGCGCCGAAGACGCGCTCGTCGTGAACAACTGCGCGGCCGCGGTGCTGCTCGCGCTCTCGGCGCTCGGCCGGGGCAGGGCGGGCGTCGTCTCGCGCGGCGAGCTGGTCGAGATCGGCGGCGGCTTCCGCGTGCCCGAGGTGATGGCCCAGTCGGGCATGACGCTCGTCGAGGTCGGCACCACGAACCGCACGCGGCTCTCCGACTACCAGCGCGCGATCGGCCCCGACACGGCGCTCCTGCTCAAGGTCCACAAGAGCAACTTCGCCGTCGTCGGCTTCACCGAAGAGGTGCACACGCGCGAGCTCGTCACGCTCGGGCTCCCGGTCGTCGTCGATCTCGGCTCGGGCGCCCTCGAGCCGCTGCACGCCGAGGGCCTCACCACCGAGCCGACGGTCGCCAGCGTCGTCGCGGCCGGCGCCGACCTCGTGCTCTTCAGCGGCGACAAGCTGCTCGGAGGGCCGCAGGCGGGCATCGTCGTCGGCAAGCGCGCGGCGATCGAGAAGCTCAAGGTGCACCCGCTCAACCGGGCGCTGCGCATCGACAAGCTGACGGTCGCGGCGCTCGAGGCGACGCTCGAGCTGTACCGCGACGGCATGTCGGACAAGGTACCCGCACGGGGCATGCTGCTTCAGTCGGGCGAGGGGCTGCGTGAGAGGGCAGAGGCGCTTAGAGTGCTGTTGATGTCGCACGCAGTTCAATCGTCGGTGGTCGAGACGGTGGGGCAAGTCGGAGGCGGCTCGATGCCGCTGGCCGAGCCGAGGTCGTGGGCGTGCGCAGTCACAACCGCCCCCCTAGGGGGACGGGGGAGCAAGAGGGCCGACCCTGAAGAGCTGCACCGGCACCTGCGCGCCGGGTCTCCTCCAGTCGTGGCACGCGTGAGCGACGGGCAGTTGTTGCTCGACGTGCGCTGTCTCGCTGACGACGACCTGGCCGAGGTGGCGCGTGCCGTGAGGAACGCATGCTGAACACCGCCGTCCTGGTACTCAACCGCAACTACCAACCCGTGCACGTGACGAACGTGAAGCGGGCCTTCTCGCTGCTCTACATGGGCATCGCGCGAGCGATCGACGAGCAGTACCGTCTCTACGACTTCAACTCGTGGGCAGCGCTGAGCTCCGCCGAGCACGAGCACATCGCGACGATTCGCCGAGCGATTCGCGTGCCGCGCGTGCTCGTGCTGATGGCGTACGAGTACCTGCCGAAGGGGCGCGTGCGCTTCAGCCGCCTCAACATCTACGCGCGTGACAACGACACCTGCCAGTACTGCGGGCTGCAGCTCTCGCGCGCCGAGCTGAACCTCGATCACGTCGTGCCGCGCGCCCAGGGCGGCCGCACCAGCTGGGAGAACGTCGTCTGCTCTTGCATCGAGTGCAACCTGAGCAAGGGCGGCCGCACGCCCGAGCAGGCCGGCATGAAGCTCTTGCGGAAGCCGACGCGCCCGAGGTGGACGCCGTTCTTCCGCACTGCACAGAAGCGCATCACCTATCGCGAGTGGTTGCCGTTCATCTCGCTCGCCGACGCGAGCTACTGGAACGTGGAGCTGACACAAGACTGATGAGCAACGGAGGGGACGCAGCAAGCAAGGTCATCGAGTTTCCACGCCCGCGGCCCGTGGAGGGCCCTGACGCGCCGCCGCAGCCCGCAGCCGTCGAGCCTGCGGCCGTCGCCAAGCCGAAGAAGCCGCGCAAGCCGCGAGCGCCGCGGGTGCCGAAGACGCGCGCCCGGCGCATCATCGCGGTCGGAGGCGGGAAGGGCGGCATCGGCAAGTCGATGGTGTCGGCCAATCTCGGCATCGCCCTCGCGCAGCGCGGCTCGAGCGTGGTGATGGTCGACGCCGACCTCGGCGGAGCGAACCTGCACTCGTGCCTCGGCGTGCCGCAGCCCACGGTCTCGCTGTCGGACTTCATCGACCGGCGGTTCGCGACGCTCGACGAGGTCGCGGTGCCGACGGGCGTCGACAAGCTGCGGCTCATCTCGGGGGCGCGCGACGTGCTCGACGCGGCGAACCCCCGCCACGCCGAGAAGCAGAAGCTCTTGCGCAACATCCGCTCGCTCGACGTCGACTACGTGATCGTCGACCTGGGCGCCGGCACGGGCTTCAACGTGCTCGACTTCTTCCTCGTCGCCGACACCGGCATCGTGGTGCTGCTGCCCGAGCCGACCTCGATTGAGAACGCGTACCGCTTCATCAAGGCCGCCTTCTTTCGCCGGCTCCAGCTGATGGAGAAGTCCCTCGGGTGCGGCGACCTCATCACGGCGGCGCTCTCGGGCACCGAGGGCTCGGCGCGCACTCCGCTCGAGCTGCTCGCCCAGGCGCGCGAGAAGCACCCTGACGCCGTGGCGCGGCTCGAGCTCGCCGTGAACGGCTTCCGCCCGCAGGTGGTGATGAACCAGGCGCGCACGCGAGGTGACCACGACCTGGGTGGGCAGGTCTGCTCCGCGTGGAAGAAGTTCTTCGGCCTCGATCTCGGGTACCTCGGAGCCGTCGCCCACGACGACGCCGCGTGGAAGGCCGTTCGCGCGATCAAGCCGCTCCTCGTCGCCGAGCCGGACTCGGCGGCTGCATCTGGGCTCTTGAAGGTGGCGGAGAACCTGCTCTCATTGCCGACCTGACGGTGATGCCATGAAGCCCTTTCAGCTTCAGAGCTACTACGAGCTGCTCGAGGTGCCCGTATCTGCGAGCACCGAGCAGATCCGCCGATCGTACGAGCGGCTCATCGAGATGTACGCCGACGATCAGGTGGCGCTCTACGGGCTCACCGACACGACGTCGGCGACGGCGCTGCGCACGAAGCTGCACGAGGCGGTCGAGGTGCTGACCGACGACGATCTGCGCACGCTGTACGACGCCGAGCTGGGGCTGCCGCCGCGGCAGAAGCCGGCTCCGCGCGGCGACGACGACGAGCAGCCGGCCCAGCTTGCGATGAACGATCTGCTGACGGGTGCCGATCGCGCGCTGCAGTCGACGCACCCGTACGTGCCGTTCTCGTACGTGTCGACCGAGCCGCCTGCGCCGCCGCCGGCGCCGGTGGCCGTCGCGGTCGCGGTGCCGCCGCCTGCGGTGGTGCCGCCCCCCGTGCCGGTGCTGCCCGACGCGACGCCGACGCCTCCGCCTCCGCCCGCGGTGACGACGCCGTCGCCCAGCCCTGCGCCGCTGCCACCGATCGTCGAGGCTGCGGCCTTGGCGCCGGCTCCGTCGGCGCCGCCGGCCCTCGTGGCTTCGGCTCCGCCGCCGAGGCCGTCTCCGGGGCAGGCACCCGAGCTGGCCGAGAGCGCGGCGATCGCGGTGGCCGAGTCGCAGCTCGCGAAGGTGGCGAGCGTGGTCGAGCAGCGCGAGGCCAGGGCCTCGGCTCCGCGACCGAAGCCGCCCGACCTGCCGCCCGACGCCGAGTTCAACGGCGAGCTGTTGCGCAAGGTGCGCACGGCGATGGGCATCACCGTTCAGCAGATCGCAGAGAAGACCCGTATCTCGGCGCGGCACATCGAGGCGATCGAGGCCGACAAGTACGCAGCGCTGCCGGCGGCGGTGTACCTGCGCGGCATCTTGATGAACGTGGCGCGCGAGCTGGGGCTCGACGGTCTGCGCGTGGCGAAGAGCTACCTGGCTCTCGCCGAGAAGGCGAAAGGTTGACGGGGTTTGCCATGGTGCCTAGCGTGATGGCTCGCACATGACCGAGGAAGAGAAGATGAAGGCGATGCGGCTGGCGAGGGCAATCGCCTCGGACATCTCGCTCTACAACGAGCAGAAGATCATCAAGGGCATCGAGCAGGACAACCTGTTCGAGGCGCTGAAGGACGAGATCGAAGAGGGCCGCGAGCTGTACAAGACCCGCGTCAGTGCCGAGATCTTCTCGCGCACGAACTTCTTCGATCGTGCGATCGCAGACATCGTGATTCGCCCGAAGGGTCACGTGAAGTCGAAGATCTGGTGATCGTCCCGCAGGAGGCGAAGGGCGAGCGGGTCGACCGCTTCCTCGCCACCGTCTCATGCCTCTCGCGCTCTCGCTTCGACGCGCTGCGCGTGCTGCTGAACGGCGCTCCAGCGAAGGCGTCGACGCGCCTGCGCGGCGGCGAAGAGCTCGAGTGGTCGGTGCCTGAGCCCGTGCCCGCAGTGCCGGTCGCGCAAGATCTGCCGCTCGAGGTGCTCTACGAGGATCGCGACCTCATCGCCGTGAACAAGGCGGCGGGCATCGTGGTGCACCCCGGCGCCGGGAACCGCGAGGGCACGCTCGTGAACGCGCTGCTCCACCACGTGAGAGACCTCGGTGGCGTCGGCGGCGAGCTGCGGCCCGGCATCGTGCACCGCCTCGACAAGGACACGACCGGCGTGCTGGTGGTGGCGAAGAACGACCGCGCGCTCGAGGCGCTGCAGAAGCAGTTCGCGTCGCGCTCGGTCGAGAAGATCTACCTGGCGCTCGTGGCCGGGGCGCCGCCGCCGTCGGGCAGCTTTCGAACCCTCTACGGGCGGCACCCGAAGAACCGGCTGAAGTTCAGCGGGCGCGTGAAGCGGGGGAAGCCGGCGGTGACGCACTGGCGGGTGACCGGGGCGTTCGGCCCGGCCTCGCGGGTCGAGGTGGTGCTCGAGACCGGGCGCACGCATCAGATTCGCGTGCACTTCGCCGAGGGCGGCTTCCCGCTGCTGGGCGACACGCTCTACGGGCGGAAGAGCGACGTGATCGCCCGGCAGGCGCTGCACGCGTGGAAGCTGGCGCTCAAGCACCCACGGACGGGCAAGGCTCTGAAGCTGACCGCGCCGGTGCCGGAGGACTTCGCGGCGGCGGAGCACGCGCTCCGCTCGTAGGGCACCGTGTAAGGTGCGCGGCATGAAGTGGCTCGAGTGGCTCCGCACGCTGACGACGGTGTCCCAGGCCGGGCTCGCGTACTCGAAGGACCCGTTCGACCGAGAGCGGTACCAGCAGCTCGTCGCGCTGTGCGCCGAGATCACGGCCACGCACGCCGGAGCGAGCCTCGAGCAGGTCACCGGCGCGCTCGAGCTCGAGAAGGGCTACCCGACGCCGAAGGTCGACGTGCGCGCCGTCGTCTTCCGGCCCGACGACGGCAGGCTGCTCATGGTGCGCGAGAGCTCTGACGGCCGCTGGTCGCTGCCCGGAGGCTGGGCCGACCTGGGCCTCTCTCCCGGGCAGGTGGCGGTCAAAGAGGTGAAGGAAGAGACCGGCTTCGACGTGAGGCCCGTGAAGCTGCTCGAGGTCGTGGGCGTGCACCCGCAGCCCACGCTCTTCTCGGTCTACAAGCTGCTCATTCGCTGCGAGCTCACCGGCGGCGAGGCGGCCACCAGCCACGAGACCACCGGCGTCGCCTGGTACGGCCGCGACGCGCTGCCCGAGCTCTCGGAGCGGCGCACCCGGCCCGATCACCTGCGCCGCGCCTTCGCGCACTATGACGACGCCGATCGGCCGACAGGGTTCGACTAAGCCGGAGCCGCTGCTCGAGAGCATTCGCAAGCGCCCCGGGATGTACGTGGGCGGAACCGATGCGCTTGGCCTCAGCCATCTGGTCAGCTACGCGCTCGACGTCGTCTGCGCGGCCAACGGGCTGCGCGGCGCTCACGTGCGCATCATCGCGACCGAAGCGGCGATGCGCATCGAATGTGACCGGTCACCCGAACGATGGGAAGCGCTGCGCGCGGCGCTCGATGCGCCAGAGACGTGGAACGCAGGGACGACGAACGATGCGTGGGAGCTCATCGTGGTAGCGGCCCTGTCGTCGGGGTTCAAGATCGAGGTGTCGGGGCAGTGCTGGTCAGGTGTCCGCGGCCAGCTCGAGCACGCCGCGTCGACCGAGCCCCACGCGTGCGTGATCGCTTTCGAGCCCGACGCGCAGATCTTCAACCAGGGCTTCGACGTCAACGCGCTGGTGAAGCGCGCCGGCGAGCTCGCCGCGGTGATCCCCGGTCTGCAGCTCGAGCTCGTCGCCCCCGCAACCGGGAGAAGAGCCGTGTTCTGCTACCCAGCCGGCATGGCCGACCTCGTCGTCGAGCGCGTCGGGATCGGCAGGTTCCCAACGTGGCATCAGACCTTCGAGCTTCGAGGCATCTCGGTCGATGCCGCCGTCCACGTTCCCGCCATCTGGGGTGGTGGAGTGCACCAGTGGGTCTCCTTTGCGAACACGGTGCCCACCGTGCGCGGCGGCAATCACGTGAAGGGCTTGAGGTCGGCGCTCGAGCGCGCCTGGGGCATCGACGCGAGTGAGATCTCCAGGCTCGCGCTGGGCGCCATCTCGATTCACGCCCCGCGCGATCAGCTCGCCTTCGACGGCCCCATGAAGGACGCGCTGAGGCTCCCGTGGCTGGAGCAAGAGCTCGTCGGCGCGCTCGAGCAGCCGCTCCACACCCACCTCGAGCGCTTCGGAGTGCTCAGACCAGCCCGATGATCAGCTGCTGTTGCCGCTTCGACAGCACCTTCACCGGCTGAATCGCCATGACCCGCATGAAGACCTTCAAGAGGTCGGGGTCGAACTTGTTGCGCATCTCCGTCCACATCAGCATCAGGGCGACCTCGGGGCCGTAGGCGTCGCGAAACGGCCGCTTCGAGGTCAGCGCGTCGTACGTGGCACAGATCGAGATGATCTTCGCATACAGGCCCAGGTTCGCCTTCGGGATGATCATCTGGATGTTGCCCTGGTTGTCGCGAACGGCGGTGCCGAAGTCGACCTTGTGCTCGAAGGTCGTGACGACGCGCATGAGGGTCGCGCGCGTGATCGCCTTCTCGCGCAGAATGTTGCGCACCGTGATCAGCGGCGCCTTCTGCACCTGCGCCCGCTCGTCGGCCGAGAGCGCCCCGCGCTTCGCCGCCAGCTCGGCCGGCAGCGTGCCCATGCCCGCGTCGTGGAACAGCGCGATGTACCCGAGGTCTCTCAGCTGCGGCTTCGTGAGCCCCAGCTCCGAGCCGACCACGATCGCCATCAGGCACGAGTTCACCTGGTGGTACGCCAGGTACTCGTTGTCGCTCTGCGTCGTCGTGAGCCCGAGGAAGTGCGTGCGCACGTCGTACGAGATGTCGACCAGGTCTTGAATGATGCGCAGCGACCGCGACGTGTTGAGCGGCTTCCCCGCCTTCACCGACTCCATGTACTTGCGAATGAAGAAGACGCCGCGCCCGTACACCGTCATCGCGTACTTCTTGCGGTCGAGCCGCGCCTCGGTCTCGTCTTTCTCTTTCTCCAGCTTCTCTTTCAGCTTCGACCACTTCGCGAGCTTCATCGACAGCAGGCGCTTGCCCTTCACGCCCTGCTCGTCGGCCATGTCGCTCTGCTCTTTCGCGAAGATGGCGATGAAGTTCTTCAGCTCGGGCACCGTGATCGACTTGTTCAGCGAGAAGCCGCCGACGTCTTTGGCGCGCATCTCTTCGAGCAGCGTCTTCACGTTGTCGAGGGCCGCCATGTCGACCTTCACGAGCATGCCGTTCAGGTAGAACGACTGCTTCACGCCCATCAGGTCGAGCTTCCCCTCGCGCCGGATGACCGCGTTCATCGCGTCTTGGAGCTGCAAGAGCGGCTTGTCGAAGATCGCGTTGTCGGCGTCGTACATCTTCACCGAGCGCAGGAGCATGTAGAGGCCCGACACCAGGCCGCGCGCCAGCGCCTGCAGCTTCTCGCTGTGCTCGCGCCCGAACGCGTCGAACGAGTCGGCCGCGTCGCTCTGCTGCACCGACTGGATCTTGAGGTTGTCGGCCACCTACGCCTGACCTTCCTTGTCCTTGTCGCCGAACAGCACCTTGCGCGTCTTCACGATGCCGAGCTTGGCCGCGCTGTTCACCTCGGCGGGCTGGCTCTTGTCGTCTGCGAGCTCTTGCAGCAGCTTGAACGTCTGAATCGTGCACGCGCCGACGAGCCCGTGAATCGCGTGCAGCTTCTCTTCGAGCACCTTGCCCTTGGTGAAGAGCGAGGCCTTCTTGTGCAGCAGCTCCTGGAAGTAGGTGAGGGCGCCCGCCGCGTTCGTCGAGCCCAGCGCCATGAACAGGGCCTCCTGCTCTTCGGCGCTCTTCTTCGCGAACTTCTCTTCCTTCACGATCTTCTGAAGGTCGAGGTACGCCTTCTCGCGATCGAACTCGGGCAGCACGCGCGCCGCCTGCATGCGCACGTGCGCGTTCGAGTCTTCGAGGCACTGCACGATCATCTTGCGCGCCTCGGCCGACCGGCCCCGCCCGATGATCGCCATCACCTCGAGCTTCATCGCCAGGTTCTGGCTCGACAAGAGCGTGCCGAAGAACTTGAGCCGCTCGGGGTGGTTCGACCGGTCGAGCACGTGGATCATGTCGCGCACCGTCTGCGGCCGGTCGCTCTGCAGCCGCTCGACGAACGGCTGCGGCGTCTTCTTCGCGAACGGCACCAGCACGTCGGTGAGCAGCGTTCGGTTCTCGGGCAGCTCGATCGTCGAGAGCACGTCGAGCAGTACGGGCGCCACGCTGACGTCGAGCTCGGCCAGGTACCGCATGATCTCTTGGGGCTGCTTCGGCCGCGTGTTGCGCAGCACCTCGCCGATGCGGTGCAGGCGCTGCTCCTCGCCCATGCGCTGCACGAACGTCTGCAGGAGCTTGCCCATCGCCGAGTCTTTGCCCTGGCGCTGCTCCATCGCGCGCAGCTTCAAGACGAGCTGGCCGATCGTGGCGAAGTCTTCTTGCAGCAGCATCGCGTCGAGCAGCTGCAGGAACATCTCTTCGAGCAGCTCGGGGTCGTCGACGCCCGACTCGACCACCTGAAACACGGCGCTGATGAGCTTGGGGAAGAGCCGCGAGTGCTCTTCTTCGTAGACGTCTTTCTGCAGCTTCGCCTTGTAGTCGGGCGTCGCGGTGACGCCGGTGACGACGACGCCGCGCATCTGCTCGATGTTGTTCAGCTGCATCTCGAGGTCCTGCTCGGTGACGCGCGCGAACCTCAGGTAGTCGTTCGAGTTCGACCGCAGCCGCTGCTGCAGAAACTCGACGATCTTGTCGACCTCGACCTGGACCTCCTCTTCGGAGAACTCGTCCATGCGGAAGCCTTCGACCATGATGTACTCGAAGTGCTTGATCTGCGCCTTCCACAGCTGGGCGTTCAGATCTTCCGCGCCGCGATCGGGGTCCGACAGCGCGATCAGCACGAACTGCACGATCTCTTCGAGGCTGATGCCCGGGTGAAACACCAGCGTGCGAATGCCGTCTTTGAAGAACTTGTACGAGAGCGGGTTCTCTTCGGTGAACAGATCCTGCTTGTGCAGGGTCAGGTTCGTCATGTCGACCTTGAGGTTCAGCGGCCCGTACTTGGCGTGAAACTCCTTCATCGCCTCGAAGGTCTTGTTGAGGAACTCGGGGAACTTCGCCTCGGCGTGGCGGTACATGCCGATCTGCTTGATGCCCTTGAGCAGGTGAAACGCGACGCCGCGGCCGGCCTCGACCTGGGCCTTCAGCTCGGGGTCGTCCATCGGGTCGCCGGTCGGTTCCGGTGCCCGCGCGTTGATGTCGACTCTCGCCTTTACGGTCGCCCCGGGTGCTGCCATCGAGGCGCAGAGCTTATTTCTTCCTGCTGCCCACGTACCAGAGCGACGCGGCCATCAGCATGAACCAGCTCATCGGCCACCAGCTGTCGTTCGACGACAGCGCCCCCAGGCTCTCTGAGAAGTCGAACAGCTTGTCCTTCTCGAGCATGAGCAGCCCCGACTGAATCACGCCCGTGATCGCGCCACCGGCGATGAGGCCCGAGGCCATCAGCATGCCGGGCGAGAACTCGGACTCGGCCGCCGACTCGCCCTTGCGCCGCCGATCGACGAGCGCCCGCACCAGGCCGCCCACGAACACGCCCGCCGAGGTCGACAGCGGCAGGTACAGGCCCACCGCCACCGGCAGGGCCGGCACGCCGACGAGCTCGAGCACCAGCGCGATGAGCACCCCGATGATCACGAGGCCCCACGGCAGCTTCCCGCCGAGCGTGCCGTCGATGATGAGGCGGAACAGCTGCGCCTGCGGAGCGGGGAACTTCTTCACCTCGGTCTTCGCGAACGCGATCTCGCCGCTCTCGTTCACGAGGTAGCGGCCCGCCGCGACCTCGCCGCGGCGCTCTTTCAGCTCGACGAGCGCGTACTTCTGGTGGTCGAGCCCGAGCTCCGATGGAGCCCCCGCCGGCACCTCGAGCTTCACGCCCGCGTAGCTCGCCTTCTCGATGCGGTACGGGAAGCCGCCCGCGATGCCCGGGTCGACGAGGAACTTGAGGCGACCGCTCGCGTCGGCGAGGTACTTGCCGCGGGGAACCTGGCCGACGTCTTCCGCGACGTACACGACCTTGTACGGCTGCCCGTCGGGCCCGTTCACCTGCTCGCCCTCTTTTCCCCCGCTTCGCGGGGCCCCAGGTGCGGCTCCGCTCCCGAGGGGCTCTTCGCCGGCGGTCTGCGCCGGGTACTCGAGGTCGACCGGCTGCCACGTCGTGTTGCCGAGGTTCAGCGACGCCACCACGAAGCCGATCACCACCGCGCTCGTGAGCACGCCGATGCCGATGCCGAGCTGCTGCAGCCTGGGGGTCGCTCCGACGAGAAAGCCGGTCTTGAGATCCTGAGAGATCGTGCCGCCGTTCGAGGCCGCCACGCACACCAGGGCCGCCGTCGTGAGCGCCATCGCCTTGTAGCTCGTGCCCGTCCACCCGACGACGACGAAGAGGCCGCAGGTGATGAGCAGCGTCGCGATCGTCATGCCCGAGATGGGGTTCGACGACGAGCCGATCTCGCCGGTCACCCGGCTCGAGACCGTCGTGAAGAAGAACCCGAACAGCACGATGAGGCCTGCCGAGACGAGGTTGATCTCGAGCATCGGCGCGAGCCAGATCGCGAGCGCCAGCGCGAGCGAGCCGCCGAGCACGACGTTCATCGGCAGGTCCTGCCGGGTGCGCGGCTCCTGCGAGGCCGGCACCCCGGGGCCGCCCTTCGTCGAGCTCATGCTCTTGAGCCCGCTGCGGAACGCGCCGATGATCGTCGGCAGGCCACGGGCCAGCGACACGAAGCCGCCCGTCGCGACGGCGCCCGCCCCGATGTAGCGGATGTACGCGGCCCGCATCTCGTTCGGGTCCATCTCGGCGATGGTCTTCACGAGCTCGGGCGCCATCGGAGTCGTCATGCCGTCGCCGAACAGGTGCATCAGCGGCACGAGGATCAAGAAGCCCAGCACACCGCCCGCCATCATCTGCGCGGCGATGCGCGGCCCGATGATGTAGCCGACCCCGAGCATCGGCGGCGAGACCTCGAACGACAGCGAGGCCCCTTTCAGCTTGCCCGCGAAGCTGAACGCGAAGTTCGAGACGTCGAGCCACAGCTTCGCGATGAGGTTGCAGAACGCGTAGATGGCCCCGACGAAGAAGCCGATGAATACGGTCTTCGCGCTGGTGCCGCCGGTCTCGCCGACGATGAGCAGGTCGGCGCACGCGGTGCCCTCGGGGTAGGTGAGCTTGCCGTGCTCCTTCACGATGAGCCCGTGCCGCATGGGGATCATCATCAGCACGCCGATGAGGCCGCCGAGCAGCGCGACCAGGAGCACGCGGCCGGTCTCCATCTCGTGGCCCATCAGCAGCAGCGCCGGCATGGTGAAGACGATGCCCGCCGCGAGCGACTCGCCCGCCGAGCCCACCGTCTGCGCCATGTTGTTCTCGAGAATCGTCGCCTGGCGGATGCGCAGCGTCTTCGCCGCCCAGCGGAAGATCGTGATGCTCAGCACCGCGACGGGAATCGACGCCGACACCGTCTGGCCGACCTTGAGCCCCAGGTACGCCGACGACCACGCGAAGATGATGCCGAGAATCGCGCCCACCGCGATCGGCAGGAACGTGAACTCGGGCACCACCTTGTCGGCGGGGATGAACGGCTTGAACTCGGGCTCGGCGGCCTGCGCTTGCGGCTCGGTGCTGCTCGTCGGGCCCCCGCTCACGTCAGACCTTCTTCCGCGAGATCACGAAGAGCACGGCCGCCATGGCGAGGAAGAACGCGACGCCCAGCGCCTCGTAGCCGCCCTGGCCGAGCGCTCCGACGAGCGAGTGCTCGGCCGAGAGGTTCGCGAGGCCCTCGGCCCACGAGTCTCTCGCCGACGCGATGGCCACGACGACGCCGGCGATCGCTCCACCGGCGACGAGGCCGGTCGCGAACAGGTTCCCGGGCCCGAGCTCCGACTCTTCGACCTTCTCTTTCTTGCGCTCGGCGACCCAGTCGGCCAGGCCCTTCACCGCACCGCCGATGAAGATCGGCGCCGTCGTCGAGAGCGGCAGGTACGCGCCGACCGCGAACGAGAGCGCCTTCACGCCGCAGAGCTCCATCGTCAGCGCGATGAACATGCCGACGAGCACGAACTGCCAGTCGAGGTTGAACGCCAGGAGCCCCTTGATCAGCGTCGCCATCAGCGTGCCCTGCGGCGCGGGGAAGCGCTCGGAGCCGATCGCGTGCGTCACGCCCGCGGCCAGCTGCTCGGCGTTCGGGTTGTCGAGCACCTGCACGGTCAGGCCGATGACGATGGCCGCCGCGACGCACCCGATCATGAGGCCGATCTGCTGGTAGCGCGGAGTCGCTCCGACGAGGAAGCCGGTCTTGAGGTCCTGGCTGGTCGCGCCGGCGTTCGCGGCGGCGATGCAGACCATGCCGCCCACGCAGAGCGCCATCGGCTGGTAGATGTCGCCCGTCCACCCGACGCCGACGAAGATGAGGCTCGTCGCCATCAGCGTCGCGATCGTCATGCCCGAGATCGGGTTCGACGACGCGCCGATGATGCCGCAGATGCGCGAGCTGACCGTGACGAAGAAGAACCCGAAGATGACGATGAACAGCCCGAGGATCAGCTTGCTGCCGACGCCGGTGCCCGGCACGAACGGCAGCACCGCCATGATGACGATGAGCGCGATCGAGCCGATGCCCACGACGCTGATGGGCAGATCGTTCTCGGTGCGCTTCGTCGCGCCCTTGCCGGCGCCCGCTCGCAGCGACGCCACGCTGTCTTTGAACGACGAGACGATGGTCGGCAGCGACTTGATGAGCGTGATGAAGCCACCGGTCGCGACCGCGCCGGCGCCGATCTGCCGCACGTACGCGTAGTAGATGGCCTTGGCGGTGTTCGCGAACGAGTGCGTCTCGGGGTTCCACCCGGCGTTGCCTCCGGCGATCGCGACGTCCTTCAGGTAGCCGAGCTTGACGAGCTGGGCAGCGATGGCGTCGGGCGGCACGAGCGAGGCGAGCAGGGGAATCAGGCCCAGCCACGAGAGGACACCGCCCGCGACCAGCACGCCGGCGATCTTCGGGCCGATGATGTAGCCGACGCCGAGGTACTCGGGCGTGATCTCGCCGTTCAGCGTCGCCGAGGGCAGGGCCTTGTTCTGCTGGCTCGAGCGCAGCGTCGGCGTCTCGGCGATGACCTTGATGACCTTCTGGAACAGCGCGTAGACGAACGCGAACGCGACGCCCTGGTAGGCGATGCGGGCGAGCGAGCCGCCCTTCTCGCCGGCGATGAGCACCGACGCGCAGGCCGTGCCTTCGGGGTACGGCAGGTTGCCGTGCTCCTTCACGATGAGCGAGCGCCGCAGGGGGATCATCATCAGCACGCCGAGCGCGCCGCCGAGCAGCGCGAGCGTGAAGATCGTCCAGTACGAGAAGTACGAGGCCCCGACGCTGTTGCCCGCCGCGTCGCGCGAGAGGAAGAGGAAGCCCGGCAGGGTGAAGACCACGCCGGCCGCGATCGACTCGCCGGCCGAGCCGATCGTCTGCACGATGTTGTTCTCGAGAATCGTCGAGCCGCCGAGCTTGCGCAGCAGCGAGATCGCGAGCACCGCGATCGGAATCGAGGCCGACACCGTGAGGCCCGCCTTCAGCGCCAGGTACACGGTCGCGGCGCCGAAGATGATGCCGAACAGCGCGCCGATGACGATGGCCTTGACCGTGAACTCCTTCATCACGGTCTCGTCGGCGACGAACGGCTTGAACGGGGGCGCAGGGGGCTTCGCTTCGGCCGCGGTCTCGGCAGCTGACATAGGGCGCCGCTCTTACCCTGAAAGGCCGGGCGAGGGGACGGGATTGCGGGCCCGTTTCCCGACCTGGGCTCACGGGCCCGTCGCCGGCCACGTCACGTCGGCGAGCGGGCAGGGCGTCACGCCATGCTTCGCCGCCGCCTCGCTCAGCGCCTGGCGCTTCTGCGACGGCTCGAGCCTGGGCAGCCCCTCGAGCACGTTCTTCGCCTCTCTCGTCTTCAGGTGCTCGGCGAGGTACTTCGAGATCTTCACCGCCTGGTCGCCGCCCGTGTCGCCCTCGACGATGCCCGCCCGCTCGTGCGCGTGGCAGAACGCCTCGAAGTCGGCGCGCGGCGAGCTGCAGGCGCAGCAGAGCAGCGCCGCGCTAGCGAATCGCATCGCGCAGGCGCCGCAGGAGCACCTTGATGATGCCCTGCGCGATCTCGGGCTTCTCGCTCATGATCTCTTGAAAGTCTTCGCGGGTGATCTTGAGCAGGTTGCTGTCGCTGATGCTCGTGACCGTGGCCGAGCGCGGCCCCGCGTCGAGGATCGCCATCTCGCCGAAGCACTCGCGCTCGCCGAGCTCGGCGATCACGCGGTCGGCCTTGTGCACGCGCACCTTGCCGTCGATGACCATGTACAGCGCGTCGCCCGACTCGCCCTCGCTGAAGATCTCTTCGCCCTGGTCGCGGTCTTCTTCCGTCGAGATGAGCGCGATCTGCGCGAGGTCCTCTCCGGGGATCTGGGAGAACAGGTCGATCGACTTGAGGAAGAGGACCTTTTCGACCGTCGTCAGCACGCTTGAGCCGGAACACTTAGCACACCGCTTCAGCGTGTCGGCGGCCACGAGCGCCAAAGAACCGGGCCCCGAGCTCCCCGCCCAGCGCCCAGGCCCGTGCCGCGTCGGGCGCACATGATCGCCGTCATGGACTCGGTCCACCCGCGAGCGCTACAGCGTGCGCATGGACTGGAAGCTCCTCGGCACGACCTTCGCCGCAGTCTTCGTCGCCGAGCTCGGCGACAAGACGCAGCTCGCCACGCTCTCGTTCGCGACCTCGGGCACCTCGCGGTGGCCCGTCTTTCTCGGGTCGGCGCTCGCGCTCGTCGCGACCTCGGCGATCGCCGTCGTGTTCGGCGAGGCGCTGACGCGCGTGATCTCGCCCAAGACCCTGCAGAAGGCCGCCGGCTTCCTGTTCCTCGCGATCGGCGCCTGGGTGATCTACGGCGCGTTCAAGCCGACCGGCTGACCTGCGCACGCCGCGTCGCGATGAGCGCCGCCTGCTGCCGCACCACCGGCGCCTCGTCGCGCAGCCGGCTCTCGGCCACCCGCGCGGCCTCTTCCGGAGCCGTCTGCTCGAGCGACACGAGCGAGATCTCGCGAACGATCGGGTTCGAGTCGCCCACGCCGCTCGCGAACAGCGCGGCCGCCCCTTCGACCGGCGCCTGCGCCAGCGCCCACGTCGCGCACGCGCGCACCCACGCCGTGTCGTCTTTCACGAGCTCGGCGAGCACGTCGCGCGGCGTCTTCGTCGGCTGTGGGTACACCTCGACGACGTGCTTCAGGCGCTCGGCGCGCGGGAGCTCTTCGAGCAGCGGCAGGAACTTCTTCTTCAGGCCCCGCTCGAGCAGGTTGTCGAGCAGCTCGACCGCGTTCGCGCGCCGCCGCGCCCCGTCGCCCGTCGAGTCCTGCATGCCCGCGTGAATGAGCTCCATGTCGGCGTCGGGGTAGATGACCGCGAGCAAGAGGAAGATGCGCCGCTCGATCTGCGCCACCTTCTCGGTCAGCGCCGACGCCAAGAGCGCCTTCGCCGCCGGCTCGCCCGACCGCGGAGTGTTCGCCCCCGGCCCACCCGCCAGCGCCAGCACCTCGGCCTTGTGCAGCGTCGCGTACGCCTGCTTGAGCTCGCGCTCGAGCGCCGTCGTCACCGCCGCGGTGTCTTTCAGCACCAGCCTTCGGCCGCGCACGGCCCGGGCCAGCGCGCGGTAGAGGCGGGCGCGCAGCTCCTCGTCTTTCTCTTCGAGGTGCTGCGAGATGACCTCGACGGCCTCGGGGCTCGCGAGCCGGCCGAGCACGCGCGCGATCGCCTGCCGAATCGAGTGCAGCTCGTGCTCGTTCGACAGCACCTTCGCGAGCACGCCGACGATCGAGTTGCCGTACGCCGTCAGCGCGTTCACCGCCTCGCGCAGGGTCTCCATGTCCTGGGTGCGGTAGATGAGGGGGATCACGAACTCTTGCGCCTTCAGCACCGCGGCCGCGTTGATGGCCTCGCGCCGCACCCGCACCTCGGGGTCCGACATGAGCTGCAGCACCGGCTGGTAGAAGTTCTTCACGCCGATGGCGCCGAGCACCCGGCCGGCGTGCTCGCGCATGCCTGCGTCTTTGTGCTCGATGAGGGCCTTCAGCGCCTCGGCCGCGACCAGCACGCCGTCGAGCCCGCCGTAGCGGATCATGCCCGTGATCGCCGCGCTGCGAATGCGCGGGTCGGGGTCGTTCAGGTACCCGCGCACGCTGCGCACGGCCTTGTCTTGCCCGATCGCGCAGAACGCATCGATCGCCGCCGCGCGCACCGCCGGGTCGGGGTCTTCGAACCGCTTGAACACCGGGTTCGCGAACCGCATCGCCTGCCGCCGCGCGTAGTACTCGAGCGCCGCCTTGCGCACGTCGGCGCTCGCGTGATCGAGCAGCGGCTCGACCTTGTGGTCGAGCGCGACGTTCTCGAGGTGGGGCAAGAGCGCCAGCGCGTTCAGCACCTCGCGCGTGTCGGGGCTCTCGAGCGCCCGCTCGAGCACCTTGTTCGTCGCCGCGTCCGTCACCTTGAAGCGCGCCGAGTCGAGGTCGAGCTTCTTGTTCTTCACGTTGTCCTGCAGCGACTGGATGTACTTGCTGCGCAGGCCGACGACGACCGCGATCCACACTCCGGACAAGACGAGCGACAGCCAGGCGATGCGGTACGGGTCGCCGCCGCCCCACGCGCGGTAGCCCGCAAGCGCGAGCCCCCCGACGCCGATCGCCGTCGGCTTGATCACGCTGTCGATGAACGCCTTCGCCGACGCCCGCGCCTGCGCCGGCACCGGCAGGTAGAGGATCTGCGTGGTCGCGTCGTTGATCGAGTAGCGGAACAGCGTGTCGGCGCCCTTCGCCATCGAGGCCGCCCACAGCGCGGGAATGATGACCAGCGCGAAGTTGCCGCACGCCAGCGAGATCGGCAGCACCGCGAGCGACCCGATCACGCCTGCCCGGTTCAAGATCTTCGACGTGCCGAACAGCTGCAGCACCAGCGCGAGCCCGCCCACCACCGCGCTGAAGTACCCGAAGTACGCCGCGAGCTCGGGGCCCTTGTACTGGTTGCTCGCGATCACCTTGAACTGAAAGTCGACGAGGGTGGTCGTGAGGAAGGTGACCGCCGACAGCGCCGCCACCGCGCGAAGGTGGCTCGACTGCATCACGCGCGCGGCGCCGCCCGTGCGCTTCGCCGCCTGCTTGCCCGTCGCCGCCTTCGCGAAGAGGCGCTGGCGCCCGGCGCGCCCCGCGCCGAACGAGGCGAACGCGGTCGCGCCCAGCAGCACCGCGCACATGAGCAGCAGCGACGAGGTGCCGAACTGCGTCGCGATGCGCGCGGAGGCGAGGCCGATGAGAATGTTCGCCATCGTGCCGCCCGCGCCGATGAGCCCGTACAGGCGCTTCGCCTCACGCGCGTTGAACAGCTCGTTCGCGAGCGTCCAGAACTGCACGAGCACCAGCGCGCCCATGACCTCGACGTAGACGTACAGCACCGGGTAGACCCACTTGTCGTGGGTGCGCTCGAGGAACCACAGGCCCACGAACAGCACTCCGAACAGCGACGCGCTGCCCAGCGCCATCGTGTGCCGGCGAATGCGCGACGCGAGCGGGCCGTAGGCGAGGCCCGTCGCGGTCACCGCGATCGCGCTCGCCACGTACATCCACGAGAGCTGCGCCTTGTCCATGTTCGCGAGGAACAGGGCGTCGCGCACCGTGCGGCCCGTCAGAAACGCGCCGACCGCGAACAGGCTGTGCAGGAACAGGGCGCCCGTGAGCTGCCGCTCGCCCCGCCGCACCGGCAATACGGACTCGAGGATGCGCCCCAGCACGCGCCGCGAATGCTAGCGCAGCGCGGCCAGCAACTGTTCCCGATCTGCCGGGCTCAGCGTGCCCCCGCCGAAGCGTGCGGCGAGGTAAGCGCGGGTCGCCTTTGACAAGGCCGGAGCGATCGGGTGGGCGCCCTCGGCCAGGCGGTGCGTCAGCTCTTCGATCGGCTCGTCGGGCAGCCGCGCGATGCCCGCCCGCTGCAGCCGCTGCTCGATCTGATCGAGGAAGCCCGCCGCCGCGTGCCGCCGGTACTCACCCGGCCGCGCCCTGCGGCCCAGGCGCAGCACGACCACGTACACGATGATCGCCGCGCACAGCGCCGCCGCCACCGGAGCCGGGCCCGGCAGCGCCGGCAGCGCCGAGCGGCCGGCTCCCTGCGGAGGCCGCACGAACGAGCGCGCGATCTCGACCTGGTCTTGAAAGCTGTAGTCGACCACGCGCAGACGCCACAGCTCTTCGAGCCGCTCGTACATCGAGGTCAGCCACGCGAGCAGCCGCGCCGGCTGGTTCTGCCGCCCCGACTCGGGCGTCGCGTCGACGGTCACCCAGCCCTTGCCGGCGATGAAGATCTGCGTCCACGCGTGGGCGTCTCCGGCGCGGAGCACGTACGACCGCCCGATGCGCTCGCCTCCGAAGAAGCCGGCCGTCACGCGCGCGGCGATGCCCTGCGTGCGCAAGAGCACCGTGAGCGCGGTCGCGAAGTGCTCGCAGTGCCCCGCCTTGCGCACGAACAAGAAGTCGGCGAGCGGGTCGGCCGTCGAGCCTTCGAGCTCGAGCGTGTACGCGTAGTCTCTCTGCAGGTGGCGCTGCAGCAGCCGCGCGGCCTGCAGCGGGCGCTTCTCGCCGTTCAGCACGTGGGCCGCGAGCTGCGCGATGCGCGGGTCGAGGGTGTCGGGCACGCGGCGGTACCGCTCGAGATCTTCGGGGGGCTCGGTCTCGACCTCGGCCAGGCTCACCGCGTGGTACGTGTACGAGTTGCCCGGCGTGTCGAAGCGCACCTCTTCGCTCGGCACCTCGACGAGCAGCGCGCGCGCGGGCCCCGACGCGCCGAGCGCCGTGCCGTTGTTGAACGTGACGGGGTGCTCGAGCGCGATCAGCGTGCGCGACCCGTACGCCGGCAACAGCTCGATGTCCTGCATCACCGCTGCGCGCGTGTGCTTGCCGAGGCTCACCACCGGCCGCCCGCGCTTGGGCTTGCCCGACCCCTTCCACTCTCGGCCGTCGAACACGTCGAACGACCGGCCGGGGAAGTAGGCGTCGAGGTTGTCGCTGCCGGGGTCGGGGGTGAGCCGCACGCGCGCCACCACGCGGGGGTTCGACTTGATGTCGCCCGCGCCGCCGAGCCGCACCGTGTCGGACATGCCGGTCGTGCCGCCGAGCAGGCCCGGCGACTCGCGCCGCGCCGCGAAGTTCCACGAGAGGCGGGGGAACAGCACGAAGAACGCGACGGCGCCCATCACCGCGAACGTGGTGCCGATGCCCACGCGCCGCAGCACCGGGCTCACCTCGAAGTGATCTTCAGAGCCGCCCTCGGGCTCGATGACGCTGAGCGCGAGCGACAGGCTCGAGGTGATCGCGAACGCAGCGAGGCAGGCGCCGTACCAGATCTCGCCGGTCAGGGCCGCGCCGCCCGCGAGCATGAGCAGCGACGTGAGGTGCACCTGCTGATCGGTGCCGCGGGTGGGCTCCGAGAGCAGGCGGTGCGACGTCACGAGGCCAGCGAACGTGCAGGCCGAGATGACGAGGTCCATCACGCCGCGGAAGGCCGCCCCGAACAGCACGAGGCCCGTGACGAGCAGCAAGATCACCGACACCGTCGGCTTCGCCGACAGCGGCCGGCGCCCGGCGAGCGAGGTCGCGAGCGCCAGGCCGTACGCCGCGAGCGCCCACGCCGGCACGCTGCCCGACAGCACGATCGACGCGAACGCCGCCGTCGCGCTCAGGTCGCGCAGCGCGAGGCGCAGCCGCGTGCGGCCCTTGGGGCTCACGCCGCGCCCGCCTTCGCCGGCGGCTCGAAGCCGACCCACGCCAGCGCGCTGAGCACCCGGCGCTCCTGGCCGGGCCCGCCCCCGGGCCGAATGCGGTGCCCGCCGGCCTCGAGCCCGACCTCGTGACCGTGCGAGAGCAGCCGCCGCGTCAGGGCCGCCAGCTCTTCACAGCGCGTCTCGAGCGCGTCGCCCTGGAGCTTCGCCGCGACGCTGAGCACGAACTGCCGCCGCTCTTCGCGCTCGCGCTCGACGCGGAGCAGCTTGCCGTGCGTCGCGCTCTTCAGCCAGTGCACGCGCCGCGCGTCTTCGCCGTGCTCGAGCTCGCGCAGGCCCAGCAGGTCGCCGCTGCCGTCGCGCCGGCGGGGGTTGCCTCCGTCGCCTGCGGGCGCGCCGGTCAGCTCGGGCGGCTCGATGCACGCGAAGCCGCGGCGGGGGAACACGAGCAGCGTCTCGGGGGCCTCGATGCGGCGCGTCTTCGAGAACAGGCCGAAGGGGAACAGCGTCGACACCTCGATCTCGTCGAGCGCGTGAGGGCCGCGGCGGTCGGCCGTGAGCTGCGCCCGCACCACGAGCGGCTCGCCGGCCCGCACGATCGGCGCGAACGCGCCCCCGGTGACGCCCGGCGCGAGCTCACGCACCGACAGCGCGAAGCAGAAGCCGCGCGGGCGCGTCAGCTCGTAGCGCATCGCGAACGCCTCGCCCGCGTGCGCCGCGTCGGGCATGAGCCGCCGCACCTTCACGTCGCGCACGCAGTACTCCGACAGCACGCCCGACGTGACGATGAGGCTGAGCAGCAGCCCCAGCACGAGGTACAGCAGGTTGTTGCCGGTGTTGAGAGCGCCGAGACCGATGCCGATGGTCACGACGAAGAAGGTGCGGCCGCTGCGCGTGAACTTGAGCCCGCGCGGCGCGCGCCAGCTCGCCCACGCGCGAAAGCGCTTCCAGGGGCTCATCGGGGCGGAGGCGTCTTCTTCGCGATCTCTTCGAGCAGGAGCCCCGCCTCGTCGCGCGAGAACGTGCCTTGCAGCGCGCTCTTGAGCAGCAGGCGGTGCGACAGCGTCGGCACCAGCATCGCGCGCACGTCGCCGGGCGTCGCGAAGTCGCGGCCCTCCCAGAGGGCGTGGGCGCGGGCCGCGGCCATCATCGCGAGCACCGCGCGCGTCGAGGCCCCGCGCTCGATCTCGGCGTGCGAGCGCGTCGCCGTCGCGAGCCGCACCGCGTACTGGGCCACGTCAGGGTCGACGCGCACCTGATCGGCGGCGATCTGCAGCGCCTCGAGCTCGTGGCCGGTCGCCGTGCTCTTCATCGACGTCAAGGGGTCGCCGCGCCGCGTCTGAACGAGCTGCGCCTCGACCTCGGGAGGCAGGTGGCCGAGCGACAGCCGCACGAGAAAGCGATCGAGCTGCGAGTCGGGCAGCGGGTAGGTGCCCGAGAGGTCGACCGGGTTCTGGGTGGCGACCACCACGAACGGGCGCGGCAGCGGGTGCGTCACGCTGTCGAGCGAGACCTGCGCCTGGCCCATCGCCTCGAGCAGCGCCGACTGCGTGCGCGGCGGAGCCCGGTTGAGCTCGTCGGCGAGCACGAGCTGGTGAAAGAGGGGCCCCGCGCGGAACTCGAACGTGCCGCGCGCCTGGTGGAAGATCTGCGCCCCCAAGATGTCGCTCGGCAACAGGTCGGCCGTGAACTGAATGCGCGCGTACGAGAGGGTGAACGCCTTCGCGAGCCCCTCGGCGAGCGTCGTCTTCCCGACGCCCGGGACGTCTTCGAGCAGGAGGTGCCCGCGGGCCGCGAGGCAGGTGACGGCGAGGCGCACCTGGGCGGCCTTGCCGAGCACCACGTTTGAGAGTCCCGACGCCACGCGCTCGAGCAGCTCGCGGGGAGGGGTGGTCGAGGCGGCGGGTGGCAGAGCGGTCATGTGGTGCGGTCGCGGCGCAGTATAACCACGCATCGAGTGGGCCGAATCCAGACGCTGCCCGAAGCGCTCATCAACAAGATCGCCGCGGGCGAGGTGGTCGAGCGGCCGGCCTCGGTCGTGAAAGAGCTGTGCGAGAACTCCATCGATGCCGGAGCCTCGACCATTCGCGTTCGGCTCAGCGCCGGGGGGCTGTCGTCGATCTCCGTACAGGACGACGGCATCGGCATGTCGCGCGAAGACACGGCGGCGGCGCTCGGCCGCCACGCCACCAGCAAGCTGCGCGACCTCGAGGGCCTGTTCGCGATCTCGACGATGGGCTTTCGCGGCGAGGCGCTGCCGGCGATCGCGTCGGTCTCGCGCTTTCGCCTGCAGACCTCTGAAGCCGGCGCGCTCTCGGGCACCGTGCTGCTGACCGAGGGCGGGGCGTCGCCCGCGATCGACGACGCGGCTCCGCTCGGGGGCACCCGCATCGACGTCGAAGACCTCTTCTTCAACACCCCGGCGCGCCGGAAGTTCATGAAGCGCGAGGCGACCGAGCTCGTGCACTGCCAGGAGGCCGTCATTCGCCTCGCGCTCGCGCACCCGCACGTCGGGTTCTCGGTCGAGCACGAGGGGCGCACGCTGCTCACGGCGCCGGCCGCCCAAGACCAAAGAGAGCGCATCGCCGCGGCGCTCGGCACCGAGGTTCACCCGCACCTGCTCGCCGTCGAAGAGCGGCGTCTGGGCCTGCACGTCTACGGCTTCGTCGCGAGCCCCGAGTACACGCTGCCGAACGCGCGCGGCCTCTACACGCTCGTGAACCGCCGCTACATTCGCGACCGCGGCGTGAACCACGCCGTGCAGCGCGCGTTTCAAGACTCGCTGCCCGTCGGCCGCCAGCCGGTCGCGGTGCTGCACATCGACCTCGACCCGCGCGACGTCGACGTGAACGTTCACCCGCAGAAGCTCGAGGTGCGCTTCGCCGACCCGCGCTCGGTGCAAGAGGCCCTCGCCGCCGCGATCTCGACCGCGCTGAAGGCCGCGCCGTGGCGCAACCGCGATCAGGCCGACAGCTCGGGGCTGCAGGGCGCGTACTACGCGCAGGCGGTCGAGAAGTTCTTGAGCCGGGCGCAGGCGCCGCTGCAGTTCCTCGACCCGGGCGTGAGCGAGCCGGCGTTCGGCCAGGCGCGCCCCGGCATCAACGAGGCGCCGCCGCCGCGGTACTTCTCGCAGGTGAAGCTCATCGGCGAGCTGGCCGGGCGCCTGTGGGTCTGCGAGGGGCAGGGCGGCACGCTGCTCGTCATCGACCCGCACGCGGTGCGCGAGCGCCTCGCGCTGCACCAGCTGACGTCGGGCCAGGGCAGCGCGCAGCGCACGCTCTTCAGCGCCACGGTCGAGCTGCCGGCCGCAGAGGTGCAGCGCGTCACCGAGCTGCAGCACGAGCTGTCGCAGCTGGGCGTCGAGGCCGAGGCATTCGGCCCCACCACCGTGGCCGTGAAGGCGCTGCCGGTCGCCTGTGAAGACGTGGCCGCGCTGTTCGTCGATCTGCTTCGTGATGTTCCGCGCGCTCTTCAGACCCTCGCGCACCACGCGGCCCTCGGGCACCGGGGCGTCTCGCACGCCGAGGCGCACGCGCTGCTCACGGCGCTCGACGAGGTCGACTTCGGAGCCGACTGCCTGCACGGCGACGTCGTCGTGCACGAGGTGCCGCTGCTCGAGCTGTCACCGGCAGGCAGCTGACTTCTTGTTGCAGGCGTCGGTGCAGCTCGCCTGGTCGATCTGCAGGTTCGCCTTGTCGGGCGGGAAGTTCGGCGCCGGCTGCGGGCAGGCGTTCATGCAGGCGTTGTATTCGCCGCGGCACTTGTCGGACATCGTCGCCGTGTTGAGCGGTGCGCACGCGAGCGGCAACGAGAGCAGCAGGAGGAACGCGCGGCGCATGAGCGAGGTCATATTCCAGGTCGGCCGCCGGCGAGTACCGGGTCTATCGCCCGCGGCGACGCGGTTCGCGTCACCGCACGCCGGCTGCAGGCGGCTCCCCGTCGGTCACGGGCGAACACGGTCCGGAAAATTGACCGATCGATCTCCACTGCTACCGTTCGCAACACCCCTGTCGCGGAGGTTGGCTCTTCGATGAATGGCGTCATCACCAGCAAAGACGTCTTCCAGAACTTCCGCATCATCTGGCGGGAGTTCGGCTTCAAGTGTCTCGTGCGCTGTCTGTGGTGCACGGTCGACCCGCACAAGAGCACCACCTTCCTCGAGGTCGCGTTCCGCAAATGAGCACCGAGCTCTCGATGCCAGCCCACGCCGCAATGGTCCCGGGTGACTTCGCCGAGAAGGCGATGGCCTCGCTCATGCAACTCCACTCGGAGCTGATGGACGAGAAGGAGCGGCGCGTCGATCTGTACCGCAAGCTCATGGAGCGCGAGCAGACCGTCGCCGAGCTGCGCATGTACATTCGCCTGCTCGAAGAGAAGCTCGAGCCGAAGAAGGCCGAGCCTCAGCCGATCGTGGCGCCGATGCCGCCTGCGCCGGTGAGCGCGCGGGCCGTGGGCATCGAGGTGCCGGTGCCGCCGCCCAGCCCGACTCCGCACACGCGGGCGCCCGACCTCGCGCCTCCGCTGCCTCCGCGCGTCGGAGCCCGCCCGAAGGTCGAAGGCTGGAAGACGTGGTGATGCCCGGCCTCGCGGTGGGTCTGATGCTCGCCGGTGCGACCGTCTACGGCGCCCAGCCGTGGGATCACGGCGTCGCCGGAGTCGGCCGCATCAGCATCAGCGGCGGCTGGAAGTCGACGCCCAACGACTTCTTCTTCAAGCAGTCGGCCGACCAGGGCTACACGGCGGTCTCGCGCGGCATCGGCGGAGGGCAGGGCACCGCCTCGTTCGGCTTCGGCGCGATCTCGTGGCTCGAGGTGTCGATCGATCTGTTCATCGGCAACGACCGCTTCGAGCTCCAGGGCTTCAGCCCGGTGAACGTGTTGACCTACGGCGCGCTGATCGGCGTGCGCGCCACGAAGATGGACCTCTTCTTCCCCGGCTTCGCTCCGTACATCGGCGTCGGCGTCGGGCCGACGCTCGGCTACGTCTTCACCGGCACCGACGGCGAGACGTGGGAGAAGCTCGTCACGGGCGTCGCGGCGACCGCCGGCCTCGCGTACCGCGTGAACGATCACTTCGGCATTCTGGCCGAGTACCGCTTCCTCTACGCGCGGGGCGTCTGGGTGACGAGCGGCATCAACATCGGCGGCAGCTTCTTCTCGGTCGGGGCGATCATCTACTTCCCTCGAACGGCGCCGCAGTCTGGGATGCTCGGCAGTCTGTGACCGGTTATTCATGCTAGAGCGGGGTCGAGCATGGCAACCGAAACCGATAAAGGTCTCGACGACATTCGTCGTGAGGTCATCGAGTCTCGTAACCTGGTCATCAAGACCGACAATCTGCTCAAGAATCTGCACGCCGAGCTGAAGGTCGTCGGGAAGCGCCAGGAAGACTTCGCCAAGCGCCAGTGGATCTCGTCGGCCGTGACGTACGTGGGCTTTCTCGCCCTCTGCATCGCGGGCGCCGTCTTCGTGTCGAACGCGCGCGTGGGGGCGGTGAGCTCCGATCGCGAGAAGCTCGAGAAGCAGGTGGCCGAGCTGAACGGCCAGGTCGATCGGCTGAAGGCCGAGGGCCAGGTCTCTGCGGCGGCTGAGCAGCGTGCCGCCGAGGTCTACAAGCAGATGACGACGCTGACGGGTGACGACCGGCTGCGCGCCATCGACGCGCTCGGCAAGCTCGACATGAGCAAGGTGTCGCCGTTCGCGCAGCGGGCGCTGCAAGATCGCGCGGCGCTGCTCCGCAAAGAGATCGGCGGGGCGATGTTCGATCGCGGCATGAAGGCGTACCACCGCAACGAGTGGGGCAACGCCGCCGACGAGCTCTCGCGCTTCCTCGCGCTGCAGCCGCCCGAAGACGACGCGAACGAGGCGACGTACGCGCTCGGCTATGCGCTGTTCCAGCAGAAGAAGCACGACCAGGCGATGCCGGTGCTGGCGAGGTACGCGGCGGGCCCGAAGTCGCTCAAGAACCACGACTACGCGATGGTGATGCTCACCCAGTCGTACGACGCGCTCGGCCAGAAAGAGAAGGCGATCGAGACGGCCCGGGACGCCATCGCGCAGCACCCGGCCAGCGAGTTCTTGAACCAGTTCCGCAATCGGCTGAAGCGCGCCGAGGCCGAGAAGCCGCCGACGACGGGGGCCGCGACGCCCGCGGCGCCTCCGGCCGACGCGCCCGTTCAGCCGGCGAAGCCGGCGCTGACTCCGGTGGCGACGCCGTCGCCGTCGCCGCTCGTCCCGAAACCCTGAACTGAGCTCATGGCGCCACCGCCGTCCGACCCGCGCTATCGGCCGTACCGGATCGTGGTGTGGGCGGTGTACTTCGTGGTGCTGCTGTTCTTCGCCGGCAGCATCACGGTGAGCGTGATCCGCTCGGTGTTCCTGATGTCGCCGGATCATCGGCCTCCGGCGCAGGCTGCGCTCTCGACCGACGAGTGCTTCGCGAAGGCCCGCTCGTTGTGGGCCGAGCTCGAGGAGCGCCGCCGGGCGATGAGCACGCAGCCCGAGGTGCGCCGCGTCGACGCCGACTACTGGACCCAGTTCAGGATGGACTGGCTCGAGCGCCACCGCGCGGCCGAGGCCGCCTGCGCCGTCGACGCGAAGGGCCGCGAGCAGCTCCGAGAGGTGTTCAAGCGCCTCGATCAGACGATGGACCTGTACACCACGCACGCGACCCAGTTCGCCGGCGAGATCGGGCCGACGCTCGACGAGCTCAAGCGCGTTCTCGATGGTGGGTCGGCGCCGCGTGGCCCCGAGGTCGGGGCGCTGCCGTAGCGACGGCCTTACCGCGTTGCTCCGCCCGCCGCTGGCAGCGCGATCGAGTAAACGCCGCGCTCGTCCGTGTAGCCTTCACCGACGAGGAGCGACGACTCCATTCCTTCAACCGAGGTCACTCTGTAGAAACGAACGAGTGCGTTCGGCGTCGGCGTACCCGCCCCACACCCCCGGCACCCACCGTCGGGAAGATCTTCAGTGTTCATCTGCACGGTCACGAGGCCGCTCACCGTGCGACCGACCGAGAGGTAGAACTCCTCGGAGCGAATTCCTGCATCGCTCTCGAGCGGCTGTTCGATCTTCAGAACGCGCGACTTGCGAGGAAGCTGAAGGCCGCCCGGCACGTAGTCGATACGGTAGCGCGCCGGATCGAGCATCAACCGGAAGACCCCGTTGGCGTCCGTGAACGTCGTCGCGATCGACGTCGGCACGGGCCGCCCTTCGAGCGGCTCGATGGCCGTCGCATCGACCTTCACGCTGCTGGCTGGCAGCCCATCGGGAAACAGCACGGTGCCCAAGAGGGGGACTCGGTCGGGGCAGGCGAGCTCAGTGCGAGGCTCGGTGCCAGCTGCGGCAAGCAGCGCAGGCTTGCCCATCGAGTCGAGACCGGCACGGACCTGGGTCTGCAGAATCCCCGACGAGCTCTCAGGCGGCGGGATCGCAGTCAGCGTGAACGTCGCGCCGATCGCGCTCGGGAGCAGGTCCACGAGGAACAAGCCCGTCGAGTCCGTGAGCACCGTTCGCGATCGGAAGCTGCCGCCTCCGTTAACGGCGCCTTCGAGCGTCACCGTCGCGTTGGGAACCCCGACTCCGAATGAGCTCACGAGGCGCGCGCCGACCATCGGCAGCTCGCTGCCGAAGTCGCCGAGCTCGAGCGGCTTGAGCGTCTCCTGGGTGTGCGGCACGGGCGAGATGATGAAGTTCTTCGTCGGCACGAGCACGGTGTTGTCGCGCGGCGTGGCCACGAGCGTGATCGAAGACAGCGCTGCGGCGTCAGGGTGTATGTAGAGCTCGAAGGAGCCGTTGCTCTGCACTTGTGCAAGCTGCGACAGCGCCTGACCGCCTGCCGACTCGAACGCCTGAATCGACATGCCCGTTTGGAAGGTCGGACTGGGCAACAGCCTCTTGTAGAGGGTGCCGGTGAGCACCAGCGTCTGGTCGAATGCTTTGAACTCGAACGGCTGGCCGATGAGCTTCCCGCCCTTCGCTGAGACCACCTTGCGCTCGGAGGGAATCGCGCCGTCGGAAGGTCGCGCGATCACCGTGTACGTGCCGGCGCCGAGGTACATGTTGTAGACGGCCTGATCGGCCCGCGGCAGCACGAGTGAGTACGTGCGGAAGATGCCGGGCAACAAGTCGCTCTTGCCGTGAGCATTGAAGACGACGCCGTCGGTGTACGGCATCAAGCCGCCGCTTCCCTCGGCGTTCCGTTCGAGCCGACCCGTGAGCACGAGGGGGCCACGCACGTCGAAGTTCATCGTCGCTCGTGCGGAGCCGTCGACCTTGAAGTCTTGCGCATGCAGCCCGGTGCCGTTGCCGGTGATCTCCACGACAATGTTCTGGCCCGGGTCACCGCAGCCGTCGGGGAAGCACACCTGACCCTCTTCGCACTGGAAGTCGGTCACACAGGCCGGCTGCAGGCCAGCCAGACTCATGGGCGCGCAGCCCGAGAGCAACACGAGAGTGGCGGCGAGCGTTCTCACTGGCAGGAGAGGTTCACGGTGTCGACCGTCCAGCTGTACGTGTCGTAATAGGTGGTGTTCGAAACCGATCCGCCATCGGGCAGCGTGACGGTCGGCGAGATCGTGCTGAGCTTGCCGCTCATGTCGGTGAAGAACTCTCCGTCGGCGACGATGAGCTCGAGGCGACGTGCCATGCCCGTCGTGGCCAGGTCCGTGTCGGTGAAGAGAGACTTCGGAGCGGTGATGGGCACTCCGTTGTTGTTGCTCGGCACCGGGCTTGGGTCGCGAATCTGTCTCGGCCCGGCCACGCCGGAGTTGTCGTAGACGACCCAGCGGATGCGGATCAGGTTGCCGGGGTCCGGGTCTTGAACGGCCACCTCCATACGGGGCGGGATTCGATCCGCACAGGTCGAGTGAATGCTGACCTGCTGGTACAGCGCGGGCAGGGCGGTCTCCGGCTTGATCCTCGGCGGGCGATTCGCGGGCACGGGGATCTCGGGCAGCGGGTCATCATTCTGGGGCAGCAGGCACGAGCTCAAGGCGAAGCCCAGGCAAAGCAACCGCCCGGCCACGGCGACCCTCAGCGATTTCGTACCGTTACCCATGTCAGATCTCTTTCATTCGCGCCTGTAGGGTCAGGGACTCGGGTCAGGGCTCGCCGTCCAGCTCGGGGTCGGGTTCCAGCACCTTGCCGGTCTTCTCGGCTTCGAGCTTCTCGAGGTGCCTGAAGATCGTGCGCGGGTCGACGCCGAGGTCCTTCGCGGTCTTCGTGCGGTTGCCGTTGTTCCGCTCGAGCACCTCGTTGATGTACCGCTTCTGGAACTCTTCTTTCGCGAGGGCCAGCGGCATGATCGGGTCGAGGTTCTCAGGGCGCAGGTCGAGATCTTCGGGCGTGAGCAGCGGCTTGTCGGCGAGCACCACGGCCTTCTTCAGCCGGTTCTCGAGCTCGCGAATGTTGCCCGGCCAGCCGTACTTCTTCATCGCGACGGTGCACGACGGCGTGAAGCCCTTCGCCTTCGCGTTGAACTCGCGCGCGTACTTCGTGATGAAGAACTTCGCCAAGACGACGATGTCGTCGCCGCGCTCGCGCAAGGGCGGCAGCTTCAGCGTCACCACGTTGATGCGGAAGTAGAGGTCTTCGCGGAAGGCGTTCTTCTTCACCTCTTCTTCGAGGTTCTTGTTCGTTGCGCAGACGACGCGAATGTCGACGGGCTCGCCGCGGTTCTCGCCGACCTTGTAGACGACCTTCTCTTGCAGCGCGCGCAGGAGCTTCACCTGCAGCTGCAGCGGCATCTCGCCGATCTCGTCGAGGAACAGCGTGCCCCCGATCGCCGCCTGGAACTTGCCGGGCTTCGTCGCGACCGCGCCGGTGAACGCGCCCTTCACGTGACCGAACAGCTCGCTCTCGAGCAGGTTCTCGGGAATCGCGCCGCAGTTGATCGTCACGAACGGGCCCTTCGCCCGCGGCGACCGCCGGTGAATCTCGCGCGCGATGAGCTCCTTGCCGGTGCCGGTCTCGCCCGTCACGAGCACCGAGATGTCGGTCGGCGAGATCTTGTCGACGCGCTTGTAGACCTCGCGCATCGTCTGCGCCGAGCCCACGATGTCGCCGTACTGCTGGTCCTCGAGCTTCTTCTTCAGCTCGATGTTGTCGAGCTTGAGATCGCTCACCAGGATCGCGTTCTGCAAGAGCAGCGACGCGTGCGCCGAGAAGATCGTCAGCATGTCGAGGCTCTTCTGCTCGAACCGGTTCACCAGCCGGTCGTTGCCGAGGTAGAGCAGCCCGAACAGCTCGCCCTTGTGCATCAGCGGCGCGCACATCACCGAGAGCAGCTTCAGGTTCACGACGCTCTCGGAGGCGTTGAACTCGGGGTCGTCGAGCGCGTCCGAGATGATGAGCGCCTTCTGGGTGCGCACGACCTTCGCCACGATCGAGTCGGACACGCGCTCGACCGCGTCTTCGATGTTCTCGCGCGACAGGTTGCGCGCCACCTTCACGCGCAGCTGGTTCGACTCCATCAAGATGAGGAAGCCCTTGTCGGCCCGCGTGATGTCGATCACCTCGTCCATCAGGTTCTCGAGCAGCTTGTCGAGCTCGTAGGTGCCGAGCAGCTTGTCGCTGAACATCGTCAGCCGCCGCAGCGCCGCGATCTCGCGCCCGACGGTGCCCGGCTGCTCGACCGTCGCCGCGTCGGGGTTCTGCGAGATGCTGTCGCGGTTGCCCGTCTTCGTCGCCAGCGCCGGCGCCGCCAGCGGAGCCTGCCCCGTGCCGAACGTCAGCTCGGTCTGCCCGATGCTGATCACGTCGTTCGTGGTCAGCACGGCCTCCGCGCGCTTCTTGCCGTTGACGAGGAACTCCGAGCCGCCGCCGACCTGGTAGTCCTTCCCGTCGAACATGATGTGAAGCGCGCTCTCGGGCACCTTCTCGTCCTCGAGCTGCACGTCGTTGTCGCTGCCCCGCCCGATGCTCGTGATGCGCTTGAGCAGCGCGACCGTGCGCGTCTTGCCATCGGGGGTCTTCACCATCAGGTTCGCCATGGGTGCTCCTTACAGACGGTGCTTCACTTCAAAACGAGAGAGACAGGCCCACCCCGGCGCCGCCGGGCAGGGGGTACACGTTCAGTCTGGGCTTCGAGGGCGAGATGACCTCCGAGGGCTTCTGGCTCTCGTAGGTCACGACCTCGCCCTTGTGATGGAACAGCGCGTCGACGATGCCGAGCGCCGCGACGACGTAGAAGCCGATGCCCGAGCTCAGCTTGACGATGTTCCACGCGCGGTGATCGCCGACCCGGTTGCTGGGGATCTTGCGGACGTTGAACACGAAGTCTCCGCTCGGGTCGTTCGGAGCGATCGTGCCCGGCACGCGGATCTCGACGTTCTCGAACAGCGTCTCGATCGCGATGTACGCGATGAGGCTCGTCGCCCCCAGCACCGCCTCGACCACCGCGAACGCCACACCCCACTCGGTGCGCCCCTGCAGGAACTGGCCGACCCCGAACGGCACGAAGTTCGGCAGCCAGTGCCGCTTCTCGACGACCTTCACCTGCACGTTGCGCGACAGCTCGTCGAGCCGCTTGCGCTCGGCCTCCTCGAGCTGCTTGCGGCGCTCGGCCTCGGCCGCCTCGCGCTTGAGCTGCTCTTCGCGAATCGCGATCTGCTGGCGGATCATGTTGAGCGCGTCGGCGTTCTTGCGCTTCACCTCTTCGAACACCCTGATCGCCGGCGGCGCGACCGCGAACGGGTCGAGCACGTAGTCGGGGTTGATGCGCAGCATCTGCAGGAAGTGCTGCTCGGCCGCTTCCTTCTCGCCGAGGTTGAACGCCGACAGGCCTGCGTACTTGTGGAGCTCGACGCGCTGGCCTTCCGTGAAGTTCGCGAGCCCCATGGCGTCGCGCGCGCGCTGGAGCGCCAGCTGGTAGTTGCCCGCGTTGAAGATGAACTTCACGGTCTCGAGCTCGCGGTCGGGTACGATCTGCGCGGCCGCCGAGGTTGAGATCACCAGCGCGAGCGCGACCCCCCGCATCAGCGCTGGTCCTTTCCGATGACCATCGCCTCGCCGGGCTTCACGTCGACCGTGCCTCCGCCGAGCCGCTCGGCGCCGAGCGTCACCTCGTAGGTGACCCGGTGCAGCATCACCGTCGAGCCCTCGGGCGGCATCGCGATGCGAAACGCGTTTTCCTTCAGGTCTCGCATCAGCTTCGTCTCCGACCCGATGCGCACGGTCGCGTCTTCCGGGTAGCCCGCGAACGACACCAGCGACGGCTTGAGCGGCGCCGGCACGTTGAACGTGTTCGGCTTGCCGGCCTCGACGCTCACCTCGATCGTGCGCTCGGTGCAGACGTCGCACGTCACGGTCAGCGAGTGCCGGCCCGCGGGCAGCTTCAGCCGGTGCACCTGGTTCGCCTCGGCCGAGCGCTCCTTCTTGTCGACGGCGAGGTAGCCCCACGGGCGAATGTTCACGACCGCGTCGACGAGCGCCGCGGCCACCGGCTCGACCGGCACCGGCTGCAAGGGCTTGATGATGAGGCGCGGCAGCTTGTCGATCGGCCTTACGACCTCGGTGGGCGGGGGCTGAATCGGTGGGTCGATGGGCGAAGGCGGCTCGACCGCCTTCTTCTCGGGCGGCGAGGGGAACAGGCCGGCGGTCAGCACCGGCACGTCGTTCGGGTGGTGAACGAGCGGCTCCTGGTAGTCGTCGGCGCGGTTCGCGAGCTCGAAGCCCTTCCACGCCGAAGCGCCGACGATGAAGAGGGAGCCCGCGACGACCGCGAAGCGCACCGAGCTCGCCATGCGCTTCTGGCGCGCGCTGTGCGCCTTCAGCTTCGCGAGCAGCTGAAGGGTGCGCTGGTTCGCCGGGTCGTGGGCGAGCACGAGGTTCAGTGACGACAGCGCGCGGGCCGGCCGCTTCTCGGCGATGAAGCGCTCCGAGCGCGCGAGCAGGGCCGAGGTGAGCCGGGGCGTCAGCTCTTTGCGGTAGCCCTTCGGGTCCTGGAAGAAGCGGGGCAGCTCTTCGTGCACGCGCTCGAGGCCGACGTCGCGCAGGTACTCGGCGAGCATGTCGCGCAGCTTCGCGGCGTTCGGGTAGCGGTCTTTCGGCTGCCGCATCAGGCAGGTCGCGATGATCTCGGCGAGCTCGTCGCTCACCGTCGCCACGATCTGCCGCGGGTCGTCGTAGGTGCCCTCGAGGATCTTCCGCAGTGTCGCCGTCGTGTTCGACGCGGTGAACGGCAGGCGGCCCGTCACGAACAGGTACAGCATCGTGCCGAGCGAGAAGACGTCGGCCTCGGCACCGGCCTCTTCACCCTCGACGATCTCGGGGGCCATGTGCGCCGGCGAGCCGACCAGCGCGCCCGTCATCGTCATCTTCTCGTCGCGGTCGAGGATCTTGGCGATGCCGAAGTCCATCAGCTTCAGCACGCCGTCTTCCCGGAGCATCACGTTCTCGGGCTTCAGATCGCGGTGAATGACGCCGAGCTCGTGCGCGTGCGCCAGCGCCGAGGCGATCTCGTGCACGACCATCGCCGCGACCTCGGGCGGAGCGAGCGCCTCTTCCGTCAAGAACTGCCGCAGCGTCTTGCCGCGAATGTACTCGGTGACGATGTACGCGTCCGAGGCCTCGGCCGCGGCGAAGTCGAACACCTCGAGGATGTTCGGGTGGTGCAGGCGGGCGACGGCCTTCGCCTCGCGCGCGAGCCGCTTGCGCGACTCTTCTTTGCCGGCGAGGTGGGGGTGCAGCACCTTGACGGCGACCTCGCGATCGAGCGCGGTGTCGAGGCCCTTGTACACGACGCTCATGCCGCCCTGGCCCAGCTGCTCCAGGATGCGATAGCGCCCGATGTGCCGGCCCACGAGCGACAAGGTTCAGTCTCCGAAGCAGACGCCCAGGCTCTTGGCGAAGCGCACGTCGTCGCCGAGCGGGTCGACGCGCTTCTCTTTCTTCGACTCGGCGAGCGACACGGCCCCGATCTTTCCGTCGCGCAAGCTGACCATGTGGTTCCACTGGCCGTCGCGCACGAGGTCGAGCACCTTGCAGCCGTAGCGCGTCGCGAGCAGGCGGTCGGCCGCCGTCGGAGCTCCACCGCGCTGCAGGTGGCCCAGCACCGTCACGCGGATCTCGGCCTCGATGTGACTCGCGAGCAGATCGGCGATGACCTTGCCCGAGCCGCCCAGGCGCACGACGCCGCGGCCCGGCATGTCTTCGGCCTTCTCTTGCACGCTGACGGCGCCCCCGACGGGGAAGGCGCCCTCGGAGACCGCGATGATCGAGAAGCTGCGCTTGCGCGTGCCGCGGCTCTTGATCTTCTCGATGATGGGCTCGAGCCGGTAGGGGATCTCGGGGATCAAGATGACGTCGGCGCCGCCCGAGAGCGCCGACTCGAGCGTGAGGAAGCCGGCGTGCCGGCCCATGATCTCGACGACCATCACGCGATCGTGCGACTCGGCGGTGGTGTGCAGCCGGTCGATCGCCTCGGTGACGATCATGCGCGCGGTGTCGAAGCCGAACGTCTGGTCGACGCCGCTCAGATCGTTGTCGATGGTCTTCGGGCAGCCGACGATGTTCATGCCGAGCGACGCGAGGCGATAGGCGATCGAGAGCGTGCCGTCGCCTCCGATCGCGATGAGGCCGTCGAGCTGCAGCTCGCGGTAACGCTCGAGCGCGCGCGCTCCGAGGTCTTTCTCGACCCACTTGTTGCCCTCGCGCACGGCGTACTGAAACGGGTTCGCCTTGTTCGACGTGCCGAGAATCGTGCCGCCCTTCGGCAGAATGCCGCGCGTGTCGGCCATCGTGAGCGGCCGCGCGAGGTCGGGCTCGATGAGGCCCATGTAGCCGTTCTCGAGCCCGATGAAGTCGTGACCGAACTCGTGGATGCCGCGCTTCACCACGCCGCGAATCAGCGGGTTGAGCCCGGGACAGTCCCCACCTCCTGTCAAAACTCCCAATCGCACTCGAAGCTCCTCGTCCACGCCAGCGACGTCAGACCGGAACGGGAGACTATGACGTCCGCGCCCTGGAAAACAGGCCAATGCGACGGAGAAGTCAGCCCCTTGGAGGGGCAGTGCGACGCCGACGACTGATTTGATCGAGCAGGTCGGACAAGAGGCGCGCTGTGGATACAGGGCCTTGAGGCGCGGGGGCCTTCGGCGGGGGCGGGGTGGTGACGGGGGCCGTCGCAGGAGGTGAGCTCTTCGGGGCCATGGCCTGAGCGATCTGAAACAGCTCGGCGAGGCGCTCGCGAATCAGATCGCTGTCGGGGCGCTTCTCGAGGGCCTTGCGGTAGAGCGCGATGGCTCCGGCGTAGTCGCCGCGGGCGGCGAGCGCCTCGGCGCTCTGAATCGAGTTCGTGGGCGGAGGCGCCTGGTCGATGGGCACGCGGGTCTTGGCGTGGCTGAGCTCCATCGGCTGCAGGTTCTCGCGAATGCGCCTGAGCTTCTGCTGCACGAGCTCGTCGGTCGGGTACGCCGCGGCGATCGCCTGAAACAGCTCGAGCGCGGTCGAGAGCTCACCGCGGCGCAGCGCGCGGTCGGCACGGGCTTCGGCCTCGGTGCGTTCGTCGGGGGTCACGTGATCGAGGGCCGCAAGGCTATATCGTCTTCACCCGAAGATGGTGGCCGGCATCACACTGCTCGCGGTGCTCTCGGCGGCCGAGGTGCTGGGGCCGCCGGTGCGGCACGAGTCGTTCACGCTGCGCCCGCCGAGGGACTTTCGCATGGCGCGGCTCGACCTGTTCCGCTCGAGCCGCGTCGGCGCGATCGCGAAGAGCGACGACGCGCCGCGCCGGCTGCTCGCGATGCTCGTCGACACCGACGGCGAAGACGCGGCGGCGCTGCTGATCGCGTCGGTCGACGAGCCGTTCAAGGCCTCGACCGCGGCGCGCGACGAGCTGTCTGCGGCGGTGGCGCGGCACTTCGCGAACGAGCTCTCGCTCAAGTTCGCGCTCGAGCGCGTCGAGGTCGTGCAGGGCGCGACGCCGCGGGTCGAGGTGACCGGGTCGGTGCGCGAGGGCAGCCAGCTGCGGCAGATCATCGTGGCCGCGTGGCCCGGCGAGGCGAAGCACGCCGTCGTCGTCTTCTCGGTGCCGTCGGGCCGCTACGAGCTGCTCGCCGAGCCGATTCGGGCGTCGCTCGACAGCTTCCACGTCGAGACCGGCGGCTCGGGCACGTCGCGCGCCGTCGCGTGGGCGGCGCTCGCGCTCGTGGCCTCGGCGCTCATGGCCTCGATCGGGCTGTGGCGGCGGCGCAGGAGCAGCCGTTAGCTGAAGCAGGCCGTGGACGCGCTCGCGCACGTGAGCGTGGACATCGCCGTGAGCGTGGACATCGCCGTGAGCGTGGACATCGCCGTGAGCGTGGTCGTCGTCGTGAACGTGGGCGTGATCGATCACGCCCACGTTCACGATCACGCCCACGATCACGCCTACGTCCAGGTCCACGAGCGCGAGCGCGAGCGCGCCGGTGCCGACCTGCTACTCGACCGTGAAGCTGGTGGAGCCGAGCTCCTGCGAGCCGCGCTTCACCTTGATCGTCCACTTGCCCTTCTTCGAGGCCGTGGTGCTGCGCCAGGTGCGCGTGCGGCCCGCCGCGTTCAGCTTCACGTCGACCGTCGAGCGCACCTCGTCGCCGAAGAGGAACTGCAGCGAGACGTCGTCGTAGTTCGCGCCCTCGGGCAGGTACCACATCGTCCACCCGTGAACGGTCGTGTCTTTCTTCACGGTGCCGCTGACGGGCTCGATGCACTCGTTCTTGGTCTGCGGGTCTTTGCTGACCGAGTCGACCTTGAGGCAGGCCTTGAGCTCGACCAGCGCCGGGCCGCGGTCTTTGCCCGTGTAGAAGTACTCGAGCACGCGCTTGATCTCGTCGGCCGGCGGGGGCGGCCGGGTGTCGACGGGGGCCCCGCCGTCCTGGGCGAAGGCGGTGAGCGACGAGAAGAGGACTGCGAAACAAACCGAACCGGAGACGCGGAAGGTCGTGCGCATGCCGGCGACCTTAGCCATAGCCGCTTGATAAGGCACCGATTAGTGCTACGAGCACCGGCGCCGCAAACATGCCCGCAGAGAACGCTCACATCCGCAACTTCTCGATCATCGCTCACATCGATCACGGGAAGTCGACGCTGGCAGATCGGCTGCTCCAGAAGACCGGCACCCTGACCGATCGCGAGGCGCAGCCTCAGTTCCTCGACAACATGGAGCTCGAGCGCGAGCGCGGCATCACCATCAAGGCCCAGACCGTGCGCATGAACTACACCGCGCGCGACGGCAAGAAGTACGTGCTGAACCTCATCGACACGCCCGGGCACGTCGACTTCGCGTACGAGGTCAGCCGCTCGCTCGCCGCCTGCGAGGGCGCGCTGCTCGTCGTCGACTCGACTCAAGGGGTCGAGGCCCAGACGCTCGCGAACGTCTACATGGCGCTCGAGCACGACCTCGAGGTCATCCCCGTCATCAACAAGATCGACCTGCCGTCGGCCGACGTCGACCGCACCCGCGCCGAGATCGAAGACGTCATCGGCCTCGACGGCAAGATGGCCGTACCCGCCAGCGCCAAAGAGGGCATCGGCATCGAAGAGATCCTCGAGGCGGTCGTGAAGTACGTGCCGTCGCCGAAGGGCGCGCAAGACAACCCGCTCAAGGCGCTGGTGTTCGACAGCTGGTACGACAACTACCGCGGCGTCGTGATGCTGGTGCGCGTGCTCGAGGGCTCGTTGAGCCTCAAGCAGAACATTCGCCTGTGGAGCAACCAGAAGAAGTTCGAGGTGCAGGAGCTCGGCGTCTTCGCTCCGTTCTCGATGCCGGTGAAGCAGCTCATCGCCGGCGAGGTGGGCGTGCTGGTCGCGAACGTGAAGGAGCTCGCCGACGCGAAGGTCGGCGACACGGTGACCGACGACGCGCGGCCGACCGACGCGCCGTTCCCGGGCTTCAAAGAAGTGAAGCCGATGGTGTTCTCGGGCGTGTTCCCGATCGACTCGGCCGACTACGAGAACCTGCGCGACGCGCTCGTGAAGCTGCGGCTCAACGACTCGGCGTTCACCTACGAGCCCGAGAGCTCCACGGCGCTCGGCTTCGGCTACCGCTGCGGCTACCTCGGCCTGCTCCACATGGAGATCGTTCAGGAGCGCCTCGAGCGCGAGTACAACCTGAACCTCATCACCACGGCGCCGAGCGTCGTCTACAAGGTGTTCCCGACCGCGGGCGAGCCGTTCTTCGTCGACAACCCGGCGAAGCTGCCGCCCGTGCAGACCATCGAGCACATCGAAGAGCCGATGCTCACCTGCCACATTCACGTGCCGAACGAGCACCTGGGCGCCATCTTGAAGCTCTGCCAGGAGCGCCGCGGCACCCAGAAGGGCATCGAGTACCTGGGCAGCAGCGGCACGCGCGTGAAGGTGACGTACGAAATGCCGCTCGCCGAGGTGGTGTTCGACTTCTTCGACAAGATGAAGAGCGTGAGCCGCGGCTACGCGTCACTCGACTACGAGCTCGCCGGGTACAACGAGAGCGACCTCGTGCGCCTCGACATTCTCGTGAACGGCGAGCCCGTCGACGCGCTGTCGATCATCGTTCACAAGGAGCGCTCGTACCAGCGCGGCCGCGACGTCTGCCAGAAGCTCAAAGAGGTGATCCCGAAGCAGATGTACGAGGTCGCGATTCAGGCGGCCATCGGGGCGAAGATCATCGCGCGCGAGACGATCTCAGCCATGCGCAAGAACGTGCTCGCGAAGTGCTACGGCGGCGACATCTCGCGCAAGCGCAAGCTCCTCGAGAAGCAGAAAGAGGGCAAGAAGCGCATGAAGCAGGTCGGCTCGGTCGAGATTCCCCAGGAAGCGTTCCTCGCGGTCTTGAAGACCGAGGAGTGACTCACTCGTGGCCTCCGTCGCGTTCGTCGAGGCGGTCAAAGCGAAGCTCAAGCCCGAAGACGTCGCCGCGCTGAAGAAGACGCGGTGGCTCGATCGGCTCACCTCGCTGTGGGCGCCGATCTCGATCTTCGGCATCGCGTTCGCCGTCTACCTGGTGATCGTCGAGTTCAGCGTGTGCGCGTACCCGCCGCTGCAGCCGTTTCTGCAGGGCTTCGGGCTGCTCATGCTCGCGTACTACTTCGCGCTCGTCGCGATGCGGGGGGTGGCCCGACCGTTCATCGCCGCGCGCAAGGCGCGCAACGTCACCGAAGAGGTCATCACCGAGGTCGAGCAGACCGCGCACAAGAACGGCGCGAGCCTCGGGCAGAAGGCGGTCGAAGATCTCGCCGACCGGCTCGTCGCCGCGGTGCGCGCCCTCGGCACCCGCGACGCCGCGGCGGTGAAGGCGGCGACCACCGCGCTCACCGAGTCGGCCGACAAGCACTTCAAGAAGGCGAAGCGGGGCGGGGCGCGCGACTTCGCGGGCGGCTTCACGACGGCGCTGATGGTGGCGCTCTTGATTCGCACCGCGGTCGTCGAGCCGTTCAAGATCCCCTCGGGGTCGATGATCCCCACGCTCGAGATCGGCGATCAGATCTTCGTGAACAAGTTCATCTACGGGGTGCGCATCCCCTTCCTGAACAAGGTGCCGTTCGTGCTGGTGCGCGAGCCGAAGAAGGGCGACGTGATCGTCTTCGACAACCGGCTCGTCGGAAAAGACTTCATCAAGCGCATCGTCGCGGCGCCTGGCGATCACGTCGAGGTGCACGGCTCGACGGTGAAGGTCAACGGCGTCGAGGTCGCGACCGCCATCGAGAACTCCGACTACCAGAGCTGGGAGATGCCCAACTGCGACATCGGGTTCTTCGCGTGCATCCCCACCTGGTTTCGCCCCGACTGGTACCCGGTGCGCTCGGCGCTCAGCCGCGAGACCCTCGACGGCCGGCCGCACTACATCTTGAGCCGCGCGTTTCCGAACGAGGCCGAGATCGACACCGTCGTGCCGCCGCGCAGCGTCTTCGTGATGGGCGACAACCGTGACAACAGCGAAGACAGCCGCTTCGGCCTGGGCGGCGGCAAGCACCTCGGCGTGCAGTTCGTGCCGTTCGACGACATCAAGGGCAAGGCGACGGTGATCTGGCTCTCGCTGAGCCACGATGGCCTGCTCTCGTCGATCTTCGGCGGCACGGGCGTGCGCGGCGATCGGTTCTTCCGCTCGGTCACGATGTGCGGCGACGAAGCGAAGCGGTGAGTTGTTGACGGGGTCTTGCGCGCGCTGATAGCGGAAGAGCCCGTGCAGCGGCGCGGCGAGTCGAACCTGGGAACCTGGGGCCTCCTGGCCGCGCTCGTCGCTGCGATCTACTCGCTCATCCTCTTCGGGCCGGCGTTCGTCGACAACCTCTCGGTGCGAGAGCAGATGACCGCGGCTACGACGCTCGGCTTCAGCGCCCCCGAAGACGTCGTGCAAGAGCGCATCGTCAGCCGGTGCAACGGCGGCGAGTCGGCGGTCGGCTACCACTTCGAAGAGAGCGACGACGGCACGCTCACCGAGGTGCGCGGCCTGGGGCTGACCGCCGAGAACGTGGCCGTGTACAAAGACGAGAGCACGCGCACGATGACGATCACGGTCGACTACACGCGCCGCATTCGGCTCTTCCCTTCGCAGAAGTACACGACGCTGCACTTCCGGCCCGAGAAAGAGATGCAGTTCCAGTGAGCTCTCGCCACCTCCTCGCGCTCGAGGGCATGCCCCGGCAACAGATCGAGGCGTTCTTCGCGCGCGCGGCCGAGTTCGAGGCCGGTGGCCCGCACAAGGCTCCGCTCGCCGGCCGCCTGGTCGCGAACCTCTTCTTCGAGCCCTCGACGCGCACGCGCTCGTCGTTCGAGGCCGCCGCGAAGGCGCTCGGCGCCGAGGTGCTCAACTGGACGGTCGCGGGCAGCTCGGCGAGCAAGGGCGAGACGCTGCTCGACACCGTGCGCAACATCGCCGCGCTCGGCCCCTTCGCGATCATCATTCGCCACCAGGCGAGCGGAGCGGCGGCCTTCGCGGCCGCGAACGTGCCGTGCGGTGTGATCAACGCGGGCGACGGCCGGCACGAGCACCCGTCGCAGGGCCTGCTCGACACGTACACGCTCTGGCGCCGGTGGAAGACGTTTCAGAACCGCCGCGTGCTGATCGTGGGCGACGTGCTGCACAGCCGGGTGGCGCGCTCTGACCTTCACGCGCTGAAGACGCTCGGCGCGAGCGTGAGCCTCTGCGGCCCGCGCTCGCTCGTGCACGACGGCTGGGCGGCGCTCGGCGCGCAGGTCGACACCGATCTCGATCGCGCGCTCGAGGGCGTCGACGCGGTGATGGTGCTGCGCGTGCAGCGCGAGCGAATGGCCGATGCGTTCTTCGCGAGCGAACGCGAGTACCACCAGCGCTGGGGCCTGTCGGCCGAGCGCGCGGCGAGGCTCAAGAGCGACGCGGTGGTGATGCACCCGGGCCCGGTGAACCGCGGCGTCGAGATCGCCCCCGAGGTCGCCGACGGGCCGCGCTCGCTGATCCTCGAGCAGGTGAAGAACGGCGTGTACGTGCGCATGGCCATTCTGGAGAGCGTGAAATGACCGCGTTGCTGCTCGAAGGCGGCCGGGTGCTCGACCCCGCGAGCGGCGAAGACAGCCGCCGCGATCTGCTCGTGGTCGAGGGGCGCATCGCGGCGCCGAAGAGCGCGCCGGTCACCGAGCGCCGCGACGTCAGCGGGTGCTGGCTCTTTCCCTCGCTCACCGATCTGCGCTGCGTGCTGCGCGTGCAAGACGACGTCTCTGACGCGATCGCGGGGGGCTTCACGCGGCTCGTGGCCGACCCGTCGTCGGCGCGAGGCCTCAAGCCCTACGGCATCGACCTGCGCTTCGCCGCCGAGGTCACGCGGGGCACCGAGCTGGGCGAGCGCGCGCTCGACGCTCCGTGCCTGTCGAGCGGCTTTCAACCGATCGCGTCGGCCGGCCTCTTGCGCCGGGCGCTGCAGCACGCCGAGCGCAAGGTGGTGATGCTGCACGCCGAAGACCTGACGCTCACCGCGGGCGCCGTCGTGAGCGAGGGCACCACCGCGCTGCGGCTCGGGCTGACCGGCGCGCCGGTCGAGGCCGAGGTCGCGGCGGTGGCGGCGGCGCTGGCCGTGCTCGAGGGCACGGGCGGGCGGCTGCACTTCTCGCACCTCACGTGCCGGGGCAGCGTCGAGCGCATCGCGCAGGCGAAGCGGCAGGGGCTGCTAGTGACCGCCGACGCGACCCCGCACCACCTGCGCGACGACGACGCCAAGGCCGAGGGCTACGCGCTGGAGGCGCGGGTGTGGCCGCCGCTGCGCTCGCGCGCCGACGTCGAGGCGGTGAAGAAGGGTGTGATCGACGGCACGCTCGACGCGATCGCGACCGACCACAAGCGCCCGACGATTCTCGAGCGCGAGCACCCGTTCGAGATGGCGGCGTTCGGGCGGCTGTCGCTGCGCACGGCGTTCGCCGACGTGATCGCGGCGGGGGTGCCGGCCGGGCGCGCGGTGGCGCTGTTCACCACGGGGCCGGCGGCGGTGCTGGGCCTCGCGGCGCCGTCGCTCGCCGTGGGTCAGAGCGCCGACGTGGCGGTCTTCGACGCGCAAGCCAACCGGGTGCGTTACACGCTCGTGCAAGGAGCATCACGATGAAGAAGGCAGTGCTCGCGCTGGCCGACGGTACGATCTTCGAAGGCCGCGCGTTCGGCTCGGCCGACGACGCGGTGGGCGAGGTCGTCTTCAATACGTCGATGTTCGGCTACCAGGAGATTCTGACCGACCCGTCGTACGTCGGGCAGATCGTGACGATGGCGTACCCGCACATCGGCAACGTGGGCACGAACCCCGACGACGACGAGAGCGCGCGGCCGCACGCGGTGGGCATGGTGGTGCGCGAGTTCAGCGAGCCGTCGAACTGGCGCAGCGCGACGTCGCTCGATCAGTACCTCGCGAAGTGGGGCGTCGCGGGGCTCGACGGCATCGACACGCGGCAGCTGGTGCGGCACCTGCGCAACAACGGCGCGCAGATGGGTGTGGTGTCGACGGCGGGCGTGAGCCACGCGGCGCTCATCGAGAAGGCGCGGAAGGCTCCGGGCATGGAGGGCCTCGATCTCGCGAGCGGCATCTCGACGAAGAAGCCCTACCAGTGGAAGAAGACGACGCCCGACACGTTGAACGGCACGCCGGCCGGCGAAGGCTCGGGCAAGTTCGACGTCGTGGCGATCGACTACGGGCTCAAGCGGTCGATGCTGCAGTTCCTCGCCGACGTCGGCTGCAACGTGACGGTGGTGCCGTCGACGACGACGGCCGACGAGGTGCTCGCGCGGAAGCCGAACGGAGTCTTTCTCACGAACGGCCCGGGCGACCCCGCCGCGGTGAAGGGCGCCGACAAGACGGTGGCGCAGCTGGTCGGCAAGGTGCCGCTGTTCGGCATCTGCCTGGGGCACCAGATTCTCGCGCTCGCGCTGGGCGGGAAGACCTACAAGCTCAAGTTCGGTCACCGGGGCGCGAACCAGCCCGTGCAGGATCTGGCGACGAAGAAGGTCGAGATCACGGCGCAGAACCACGGGTTCGCGGTCGACGCGAAGAGCCTCGAGGGCAGGGCGATCATCACCCACTTGAACCTCAACGACCGCACCGTCGAGGGGCTCGCGGTTCCTGAAGCCAAAGCGTTCAGCGTGCAGTACCATCCCGAAGCGTCGCCGGGGCCGCACGACTCCCGGTATCTGTTCAAACGCTTCGCGGACCTGATGTCCGGAGTTCCGCTTCCCAGGTGAAAGCAGTTCCCAGGTGAAGGCAGGTCACGCTGATGTCCGACTCGTATCAACCGTTCTACGAAGAGCTCGTGAAGTGGGCGACGCCCGAGGTGCGCCAGGCCGAGCTCCTCGAGGCGCGAGCCGAGTTCTTCAAGCTGACCGGTGAGATCTTCGAAGACGACAAGCAGCTCGAGATGCGCATGGCGTCGTTTCTCGAGCACTACGTGTTCGATCGGGTGTCGCCGCACCGGGGCAAGACGCCGGCGGTCGAGCTCTACGAGAAGCTGAAGGTCGAAGAGCCGGCGAAGGCTTCGCACTTCGAGGGGTTCACGCAGACCCTGCACGGGCTCTACGAGGTGCGGAAGCTGGGCAAGGGCTTCGTTCGCGTGCGCGAGCTGTTCGACGGTGACGATCACGAGGTGACCGAGCGCCGCACGCTCGCGGGCCTGAACAAGGGCGACATCGTGACGGCGCGGCTGATTCCGTCGGGTGGGGCGCTCTGGTTCTCGGCGGCGTTCTGCTACCACCCTCCGGGCGCGTTCAAGTCGATCTTGAAAGAGGTGAAGCGCCGGCGGAAGCACGAGCCCACGCGCCCGCGCACCGAGCTCATCTACGACTGCGCGCGAAGGTCGCTGAAGGCCGATCGGTACCGGCAGATCGCGATCGAGAAGATCTACGACTTCGTGAACCCGACGGTGTGACGGGTTCCCAGCTCGGGCTCCGCTGCTCGTCAGGACGTCGAACGGTACTGCTGTTCGACATCCACACTCGCGGGCGCTGCGCCCTGAGTGCTCCCAGCTCGGGCTCCGCTGCTCGTCAGGACGTCGAACGGTACTGCTGTTCGACATCCACACTCGCGGGCGCTGCGCCCTCAGCGCTCGTCGAGGAGCTCGAGGAAGTCGCGCAGCTGCTCGAGTGCGTCGTCCTCCATGCGGGTGAACTCGACGCCGAGGCCCGGCGCCGACACGGTGACGTGCGCGACGGTCGGGTGCTTCAGGTCGCGGCGGCTGGTGCCGAGCCGGGTGACGACGGCGTTTGCCCTCCAGTGGTCGCCGCCGGGCAGAGCGATGGTGAGCTGGAACGCGTCGCCGACCTGAAGCTCTTCGAGGCCGGGGGCGTCTTCGATGAACGCGCCGGCTTCACTCAGGTCGAGCACGCGGACCTTGAGCGGCTGCTGGCCGGCGCCGTCGAGGCGCCCCACGAGCTCACAGCGGTGGCGGACGGGCCGGTCGGTGGTCAACGCCGCCGAAGCGTACACCGTGCACCGGTGTCGCACTGAAGCTTCCTTGACGGGTTTGCACCGCACTCCCTACGCTCTGAGCGAGTGCCACCCGGGGGGATCCGGAGGGCCGTCGTTGACGATTGAAAACCGCAAGTCTGCTCGGGTGCCCACCCGGCTGCGCTGCTGGTGCGAAGGGGAAAACGTGACGGTGTACGCCCGCATCGGGAACCTCTCCGAGGGCGGCCTCTTCTTGCGCACGAGCACGCCGCTCTCGCAGGGGTCGCGGGCGATCGTGCGCTTCGGTGCCGACGCGACGATCGAGGCCGAGGCGACCGTCGTGTGGTGCCGCGGCGACGGGGACTCGGGGCCTCCCGGCATGGGGTTGCGGTTCGAGGTGATCGAAGGAAAGCGCCTCGAAGAGCTGAAGAAGCTGATACAGACCGAGCGGCAGGCTCCGAAAGGCAGCTGAATGCGGATCGCGATCATCTCGGACATTCACTCCAACCTCGAGGCCCTGACCGAGGTCTTGCGCGTCGTCGACCAGCAGAAGGTCGATCGCCTGGTCTCGCTGGGAGACGTCGTCGGCTACGGGGCGTCGCCGAACCCGTGCTGCGATCTGGTGCGGCAGAACGCCGAGGTCACGCTGCTCGGCAATCATGACGCCGCCGTCGCGGGCCGAATGGACTACTCGTTCTATTACGACGCCGCCCGGCACGCGCTCGACTGGTCGGCGAACGTGATCACCGACGAGAACCTCGGGTGGCTCCGCAGCCTGCCGTACACGTATCGAATCGGCGACGTCGGCTTCTGCCACGGCTCGCCGGTCGAGCCCCGCAGCTACGAGTACATCTTCGCGCTCGAGCAGGCGCGCGAGCTGACTCCCTTCGTTCAAGATCTGCCCGACGTCACGTTCATCGGCCACAGCCACCTGTGCAAGGCGTTCGCGCTGGGCAACGGCGAGGTGAACGACGTGGTCGCGCAGAAGTTCGGCGTGCGCAAGGGCTACAAGTACATCATCTCGGTGGGCAGCGTCGGGCAGCCGCGCGACTACGACAATCGCGCGTGCTTCGTGATCTGCGACACCGACGCGCGCACGGTCGAGTACCTGCGCGTCGAGTACGACATCGAGGCGTCGGCCCAGAAGATCTTCGAGGCGGACCTCGCGCTGAACTTCGGCAAGCGCCTTTTCCTCGGCGTGTAGGCGTTTCAGCCGTAAGTTGGTGCTCGTCATGAGACTGCTTCCTGGTCGGCCCTCGGCACGCGGATTCACGTGCCTGGTGCTCGCGGCGGCGCTGCTCGCCTTCGCCGCGTGCAGAAAGCCCAAGCCCTCGCCCGCGTACACCGAGGCCTCGGGCGCGTACACGACGCTGCTCGCGAAGCTCGGCGACGACGCCTACGCGGACGACGAGATGACCCGCATCGAGGGGCTGCTCGCGAGCGTGCCCGGCGACTCGCTAGACGCGCAGGCGGCCGCCGAGCTCAAGGCCAAGATCAACGCCGAGCGTACGCGCGTGGCGCAAGAGGCCGCGGAGCACGAACGGGCGATGGCGAGCGCGCTGGCGCCGACCTCGCCCGACCCGGCGCCGCGCGGGGCCGAGGCGCCGTCGGCCGCGGCGGGCGAACCCGACGCAGGAGCGAGCTCGGACTTTCGCGCCGGCATGACGCTCGACGAGCTGCGCAAGGTGTCGGGCGGCTGCTTCACGTCGGCGGGGCCGCTGACGCTGCGCAACCCCGACGGCTCGGAGGCGCCGGCCGAGATGTTCGAGCGGCTCGACAGCACGCTGTGCAACACGCGCTACGCGAAGTACGGCGAGCGCTTCCTGGTGTTCCGCGACGGCAAGCTCGCGGGCGACTTCCCGAGATCTTCGCTCACGCAGATCAAGATCGGCGGCGGCTCCGCAGGCGGCGCGGGGCAAGCGCCGGCCGCGCCGAGCCCTTCGCCGCAGCCGGCGGCTCCGGCGCCCCCACCGGTCGTCGAGCCCGGAGGCGATCGCCCGCCGACGCCGATGCCGCCGCCGGAGTCGCCGGGTGAGCAGACCGGCTCCGCGCCACCGTGAGCGACCGCGATGCGTGAGTCCACGTACATGACGTTGATGCGACTGACGCCGCGCTCGGCGCTGTCGACGGTGGTGGGGAAGCTGACGCGGCTGCCCGCGCCGGCGTCGTTTCACCAGGCGTTCATGCGCTTCTTCGCGAAGCAGTACGCGGTGGCGCTGGAAGACGCCGAGGGCTCGATCAGCGACTACCCGACGTTCGCGCAGTTCTTCACGCGGAAGCTGAAGCCGGGCCTGCGGCCGATCGACGGGAGCCCAGGCGTGATCGTGAGCCCCGTCGACGGCGCAGTGAGCGAGGCGGGCTACGTGTCGGGTGGGGCGTGCGTGCAGGCGAAGGGCATCACGTTTCCGGTGGGGAAGCTGCTCGGCGACGAGGCGCGGGCGGCCGCGTTCGAGGGCGGGGCGTACGCGACGCTGTACCTGTCGCCGCGCGACTACCACCGCATTCACACGCCGATCGAGGGCAGGATCGAGGGCTACACGTATCTCCCCGGCGAGTTCTGGCCGGTGAACCCGGCGTCGGTGCGCAACGTCGACGCGCTGTTCGCGGTGAACGAGCGGCTCGTGACGTGGATGACGACCGCGTTGGGCACGTGCGCGGTGGTGGCGGTGGGGGCGACGTGCGTGTCGCGCATTCACGCCTCCTACGACGCGATCGTGACGCACACGGGGCAGCCTGCAAAGGCGCACCGGTACGAGCGGCCGATCGCGATCGAGCGCGGAGGCGAGCTGGGCATGTTCGAGATGGGCTCGACCGTGATCCTGCTGTTCGAGAAGGGCCGGGTGAAGTGGGATGAGGCCCTGCAGCCGCGGGTGCCGGTGGTGATGGGCCGGCGCATCGGCTCGGCCGTCGCGTGAGCTGCGGTGCCCTGAGCTGCGGTGCCCTGAGCTGCGGTGCCCTGAGCTGCGGTGCCCTGAGCTGCCGTGCCCTGAGCTGCCGTGCCCTGAGCTGCCGTGCCCTGAGCTGCCGTGCCCTGAGCTGCCGTGCCCTGAGCTGGGGCGTCGTGAATGGGCGCTCGAAGGGGCACGTCTTTGGCTAGTATGCGTGCCCCGCCCATGCGAACCCTGACTGCGTTTCTGCTGCTCGCCGCGCTGCCGGCGCTCGCCGATGACGAGCTCGCCGCGATCGACAAGCCGGCCCCGATGTTCCGCCTGCCGGTCTACAACTCGAAGGCGGTGGGGCAGACGGCGGTGGGGCTCGACCGGTACATCGGGCCCGACGCGGCCGACAAGAGCTCGAAGGTGGTGCTGCTGTCGTTCATGGCGTCGTTCTGCGGGCCCTGCAAGAAAGAGATGCCGTACCTGCAGTCGCTGCACGAGAAATACGGCCCGAAGGGGCTGCGCGTGGTGATGGTGTCGATCGACGGCGACGACAAGGGCTACGCGATCATCAACGAGCTGATCGAGAAGAACAAAGTGACGTTCCCCGTGCTGAAAGACCGGTTCCAGCTGGTGGCGCGGCGGTGGCTGGGCACGCAGAGCCCGCTGCCGTCGGTGTTCATGGTCAACACGGACGGCGTCGTGAAGATGGTGCACCGCGGCTACAACCAGGAGGCCTCGGAGCTGTTCGAGAAAGAGGTCTCGGCGGCGGTCGGCGCGGGTGCCAGCAAGTAGCGGGCAGCTCCACGTTCTGTGCGGGCCGACGGCGTCGGGGAAGACGGCGCTCGCGATCGAGCTCGCGCGGGAGCTGAACGCCGAGATCGTCAGCGCCGACTCGCAGCAGGTCTATCGGTACTTCGACATCGGCACGGCGAAGCCGTCGGCGGAGCAGCTCGCGGCGGTGCGGCACCACCTGGTGTCGGTGGTCGACCCGCTCGACGAGTTCTCGGCGGCGCGCTTTCAAGCGCTGGCGGACGCGGCGATTCGCGACATTCGGGCGCGGGGCCGTGAGGTGGTGGTCGTCGGAGGCACGGGGCTCTACGTGCGCATCTTGCTGCACGGGGTGATTCAGGCGCCTGCGGCCGAGCCGGCGCTGAGGGCCGAGCTCGAGAAGCTGAGCGACGCCGAGCTGCACGCGATGCTGGTGTCGGTCGACCCGAAGAGCGCCGAGCGGCTGCCGGTGCGCGACCGGGTGCGCGTGGTGCGGGCGATCGAGATCCACATGCTGACGGGGAAGCCGGCGAGCGCGTCGCGGCAGGCGCATGCGTTCGCCGAGGCGCGACACCCGTACCGGCTGTGGGTGCTCGACCCGCCGCGCGAGGCGCTGTACGCGGCGATCAACGCGCGCACGAAGGCGATGTTCGAGGCGGGGCTGGTGGCCGAGACGAAGAGCCTGGTGGCGCGGGGCTTTCGGGAGGCCGCGCCGATGGGGAGCGTGGGGTACGCGCAGGCGCTGCAGGTGATCGACGGCGAGCTGACCGAGGCGCGGGCGATCGAGCTCGCGGCGCAGGCGACGCGGCACTACGCGAAGCGGCAGCAGACGTGGTTCAAGAAGGAGCAGGGCGCGCAGTTCATCAAGCCGCCCTACGAGCTCGCGTCCGCGCTCCGCGGGTAGGCAAGCGCGACCCCAATGAGGGGCCGCTGGGGCCAGACGTTCGCCGCCGTCACCGATAGCGCGCGCGACGACCGCCCTGAAACATGACCTGGGGCTGCTGAGCCGGAGGCGCCTCGAGGTGGAACTGCCACCATGCGGGCTCCCAGGCGGTCATCTTGAGGCGCTTGTCGTTCTGCAGCGCGGTGAGGGCGTTCTTCAGTGCCTGGTCGGAGGGGTTCTGCTCGACGGCGCGGCCGAGGAGCTTGAGCGCCTTGTCCTTCTCTTTGTTCTGCAGGAGGCACCAGGCGTAGAGGGCCCACATGAGGCCTTCCTTCTTGCCGTAGTTGACGGCGTCCTCGAACGACTTCTCCATCGAGGTGAAGTCCTTCTTCTTGAAGGCGAGGGAGCCCTGCATGGCCTTCACGTAGTGATCTCTCGGGTTGGCCTTGGTGAAGGCGGCTTGAGCGCCGTCGTAGTCCTCGAAGAGGTACTTGAGCATGCCGATCTGTGCCCAGATCTGGCCCTCGACGAGGAACTGCCAGCGGCCGAGGGGCAGGGCGGCCTCGAGCATCTTGACGATCTTCTCGACGCGGTTCTTGCGCTCCTTGGCGCTGGGCGGGAGCTTCTGGAGCTCGCCCTGGACGTCGGCCATCAGCTTCTGGAGCTGGTTGAAGGTGCGGCGCCCGAGGACGACGAAGGTGCCGAGGAAGACGATGGTGGCAGGAATTGCTCCGGCGTACGTCGGGAAGCCGGCGAGGCGAACGCCGACGAAGACAACGGCGGCGAGCGCGAGTGAAATGCCGAGGTTGATCATGAGGTCGTAGCGGCCCTTATCAGATCTGCTAGGTAACGCGCGCAAGGGCCCTTTGGCGAAACTGGTAGACGCAGGGGACTCAAAATCCCCCGACCTCTAAAGTCATCCCGGTTCGAGTCCGGGAGGGGCCACATCGAACGCTGAATCGAACACGGCGGCGAAGGGTGAGTGGTTGTCAGGCCCGTAGCCGGCGTCGAAGATCGCGAACGCGACGAGGTCGAAGTCGCGTTCTCGCCGGCGCAGCTCTTCGCGGTAGAGCAGCGCGACCTCGATGGCGGGGTTGTGAAAGGCGCCGCAGCCGAAGGCTCCGAGCACGGCGTGGCGAAGGCCCGCGGCGATGAGCGTCTCGAGCTGGGCGGCGATGCGGCGGCGGGTCTCGTCGGCGTCGAAGGGCTTGCCGCCGCGGAGGTCGACGGCGGCGGCCCGGAGCTCGACGAAAGGGCACAGCTCGTCGTCGCGCAGCCAGCGGTAGCCGAGGTCGTCGCGCTTGCGATCTTCGGCGCCGCGGATCAGCGTGCGCGGGCGCCGCGTGTCGAGCAGCACGCGGCCGTGCCGGCCTGAGACGAGGTCGGTCATCGCGGGCGTGTACCGGTCGCCGTCGAGGTGCTCGGGCGCGACGCTGAAGTGGCAGTCGGTGCGCCGGAACATGTTCTCTTCTTGAGCTGCGGTGCCTTCGCGGTAGGCGCCTCCGGGGTGAAAGGCGTTCGCCATGTTGAGGGCGGCGAAGAGGCGGCCGTGGCGCTTCGTGAGCGCGGCGGTGACGTCGCCCCAGTCGCCGGAGTGCACCTGGAGCTTCGGCTCGCGCGAGGGCCCGGCAGCGGCGCGCCAGCGCTCGAGGTTCGCGAGCGCTTTCGCCCTCAGCGCGTCACCGCGCTGCTCGAAGGCAGCGACCGTCTCGCGAAGAACGCTGCGGCGCTTCGCGAAGGTGGGGTCGTCGTACCGGCCGTCGGCGTAGGAGCTCTCGTCGGGCAAGCGGAGCGGCACGTGAACCGTGTAGCGAATCTGCGCCGGCAAAGTAAAAGCGATCGCGATGACGGGCATGGCTTCGCGAAAGGCAGCGGCCGCGGCCGTCTCGGCGCACGTGGCGGTCTTGAAGGGCCGCGCGCTTCGCGCCGCCTTGTCCGAGTCGCTCGCGAAGGCCCAGGGGCTCGGCGGCAACGAGCGCCGATTCGTCGCCTTCTGTACGCGCGAGCTCTCGCGGCACATGCGCTCACTCGATTGGCTCGCGAAGGAAGCGGGGCACGCTCCGTCGTCGTTTCAGCTCGACGAAGATCGTGCGGTGCTGCGCTACGCGCTGTGGCGGCGGTTTCGGACGGGCGTCGAGGCCGCCCAGGTGCTCCGCGAGGTCGCTCTGCCGGGCCCCGTGCGGCCACGCTCGGTGCCCGACGCCGTGATCGCCGAGTCGGTCGCGATGGACCTGCGCGTCCCCGACGGTGATCCCGCCTTGACGCACTCGTTTCCCACCTGGCTCGCCGAGGCGATCGCCTCGCCCGACGTCATGGCGGCGCTCAATCGCGAGCCGCCCCTCATGTTCAAGGTCCGCCCGAACGGAACCCGCGACGAGGTGCAGGCGGCCTTGCCGTTCAAGATGGCCGCTGTGGGTGCGAACGGCCTCGTCCTCGAAGATGAGGGCCGCGCCATCTTCGAGTCCGCGCCGATGAAGAAGGGCCGGCTCATCGTGATGGACACGGGCTCACAGGCCATCGTCGATTTCTGCGCGCTGAAGGGCGGTGAGACGGTCGTCGACTACTGCGCCGGCGCCGGCGGCAAGACGATCGCGCTGGCCGACGCCGTCGGCGACCGGGGCAGGGTGCTCGCGTGGGACAAGTTCCCCAAGCGCCTCGCCGAGGCGAAGCGTCGCGTCGGCGAGCTCAAGATCCGCCACGTCAGCTTCCCCATCGAGCCGCGCCTGGATGATGCCGACCTCGTGCTCATCGACGCCCCATGCAGCGGCACGGGCACGCTGGGACGAGAGCCCGATCAGAAGTGGAAGCTGACTCCGAAGCAGGTGGCCGAGCTCGCGAAGACGCAAGGCGAGCTGCTCGACGAGATCGCTGCGAAGACGAAGGCCACGATCGTGTACGCGACGTGCAGCGTGCTCCGCGCCGAAGATGAAGAGCTCGTGCGCGAGTTCGTGAAGCGCTGCCCGAAGTACCGGCTCGACGAAGAGCTGCGCATCTGGCCGCAGGACGCGCACGGTGGCGGTTTCTACGCAGCGCGGTTGACGCCCGCCGCGTGAGGCGATAACCCCCGGCGCCCTATGCCCGACCCGCGGCAGGAGACGCTGAAAGCGATTCAGGAAGCCTGGGACGCCGCCCAGGCCCAGCTGGCAGACCTCCGCGATCAGGTGGAGAAAACGACGCAGCTCGCGCAGGCGAAGGTCACGCAGAACTTCCTCGAGCGCGATCTCGACCGGGCCTACAAAGAGCTCGGCGAGGCGGTCTGGGCGCAGGTCTCGAAGGGCCGCCTGCAGCTGCCGAAGGAGCTGTCGAACGTCCTCAAGGCGCTCGAGGTCGTCACGAAGAAGATCCAGGAGCAGAACGCGAGCATCAACGACCTGTTGTCAGAAGGAGCCGAGGTCGCGAGTCGGCTGAAGGGCAAGCTGGCCACAGCGCCAAAGAAGCGGTAGAGGGCAGTCCCGAAGTTCCCATGGGGTCATAGCTCAGCTGGGAGAGCGCCTGAATGGCATTCAGGAGGTCGGCGGTTCGATCCCGCCTGGCTCCACATCGAAGTTCCTGATGGTTCGCGAAGTGAGCTCAGCGTTCCTTGGGTTCTTCGCCGTCACCGCTCGGTAAACGCCCGTCGCGGGCGTTGAGGGCTGTCGGCTCGGGTGACACAGTGCCCGGCCCGACACCATGTCCAAACGAAGCGACCCCAAGAGCGAGCTCGTCGCGGCCGCGACCGATCTCGACGCCGAACTCCAGCGCTTCGAAGAGGGCGTCGCCGCTTTCACGAGGCTGCAGCTCAGCTCGAAGAAGAACCTCGACCGCGCCGGCAAGATGCTCGAGGAGCTCGCCACGAGCGAGCAGAGCATGGGCACCCAGATTCAGGCGCTCGTGCAGGCGATCGCCGGGACCCGCGACCGGCAGCTCGAGCGCGTCGCCGTCATTCGCGAGAAGGCGGAACAGCTGAAGAACAGGTCGATCGAGTTCCGCGATCTGATTCTGCAGTTCGAGGCCCTCGGCACCGGCGCGTCGGAGCTGAACACGAAGCTGCAGCAGCCGGCTCCGGCAGTGGTCGACGTCGCCGACGACGTCGCTGCGCTGGCGGGTCGCGCCGAGCAGCTCGTCGCCGTGTCGAAGGACAAGGGCTTCGACGACGTCGCCCACCTCGCGGACGGGCTGCGGCAGCAGCTTCAGGCGCTGCAACACAAGCTCGCCGCTGGCAAAGCCAGTCATTAAGGTCGAAGGGCGGCCCAGCGCTTTGCCGGACCGCCCCTCGTGAAGCTCAGCCAGCCAGGTCAGCTCAGTTGCAGCCTGAGGCCGGGGTCGCAGTCGTGTGCGGGCAATGCGTGCCCATCTGGCCTGCCGTCGCGGCGACGGAGACGTGGTACAGGCGGCAAGCGAAGTTGTTGCCCGACGTGGTGCTCGAGTTGTACCGCGCGGTGTTCATCGTGAAGCCTGCACAGGCAGTCGTGCACGCTGCGAGGCTGGCGTATGCCGTGGTGCCGCACACCGCCTGCGCGGTGTTGATCGCGCAGAAGTTCTCGCAGTTCATGCCGCACGCGCCATCCCCGCCAGGGCCGGCGTGGCCGCAGTGGATGTTGGCACCGCCGCCTGCCGAGTTGGTGGCATGGTAGTTGTGGCACTCGAGGTTGTGGCCCGCCTGCGATCCGAGGGCGCCCTGTGGGAACGTCGCACAGACCGCAAGGCAGCTGGCCATGCTCGGGTACTGCGCGTTCATCGCACCCGTGCAGTTCGCCATGATCGTCGTGCAGTAGCCTTGGCACGTCGCCGCAGAGCCAGAGCCGCCCGCGGTGCCGCTACCACCAGCGGTGCCGCTGCCACCAGCCGTCGCGCTGCCACCGGCCGTCGCGCTGCCACCGGCCGTCGCGCTGCCACCGGCCGTCGCGCTGCCACCGGCCGTCGCGCTGCCGCCTGCCGTCGCGCTGCCGCCTGCCGTCGCGCTGCCGCCGCCCGACCCGCCAGCTTTGCCGCCTGCCGTGCCGCTACCACCGGCAGTGCCGCTGCCGCCCGCGGTGCCGCCACCCGTGTTGCCGCTACATGCGGTCAGCGGAGCGCCGACCATCGAACACGCGACGACCAGTGCGCCCGCCATCAGAATACGTTTCATGTGTGTGACCCCTCTCGTGAGTTTACGCCGGCCGAGACTTAGCCCTTACGAAACATACGTCAATTGAAAGTTACGGCGCCCCCGCGTTGATCCAATTGATGACCGCGCAGAGCTCGGTGTCGTTCAGGTAGGGCGGGCCGTCGTACGGCATGCGGAGACCGGCGCCGGCATACCCTGCGTCTTTGTGCTGACCCGTGAGCTTGTACATCAGGTAGCTCTTGTGAATGTCTCCGGGTTTCACGCGATCGAGCTCGGGCACCTGGACGCTCTTCGTCAGCATCACGTTGCGGAAGCCGCCGTCGCTTGGGATCTCGTACAACATCGGCGGCGTTCCGCCGTGGCAGCCGCCAGCGCCGCACCCGTAAGGAATCACGATGGACCAGTAGAGGTCGTCGGCGGTGCCCGCGTCTGCGGGCGTTCCGCAATCTGGCAGCCCCGACAGCCGCGGAGAAGGACCAGCGTCAGCGCCGCCGTCGGTGCTGGGCGACGTGCCGCCACTGCACGCGACCAGCAGCAGACTCGCTGCGAGAAGACGAGACCTCATTTGCACGAAACGACCCCGTCGGTGACGCCGGCCCGCGAGCGGGCGGAGAGTAGCGCCTCTCTCACGATCGAGCGAGTGCGATTGCAACGGATGCGCCCCGCCGTAAGCCGCGGTCAGTATTCAGTACGTGCGGCAGCGCTCCACTCGGAGCCCTGGGCGCACACGACTCGTGCGTCACGGTCTCCTGCAATACCCCGCGACCGGCCCTTCGAACCCGCACGCTCCCGCTCGAGGGCAGCACACGATCGCCGGCACCTCGCACGCGTAGCCTGCCGGGCACTGCTCGTTCGCCGTGCACTGCACCCGGTAGCACGCTCCGGCATCGCACAGCCCCGCCGACGTCCCGCTGCGGCAGTCTTCGTCGACCGCGCACGACGGCAGGCACGCCGAGAATGGCGGCGGGCCGGGCAGGGCGGCGCACACGCCTCCGAGCGGGCAGCCCCCGTCGCACGGCAGCGTGCACGCGTTGCTCCCGAATGACGGCGCTCCGTAGCCGGGCGTCTCGTACGTCGGGCGACACTCCAGGCCGAAGATGCAGTTCTCGTCGCGGCCGCACGGCTCGCCCAGCCCGCCGTCGAACAGCGGTTGAGGAACTGGCTGCGGGCAGCTGCCCCGGTCGCAGGCAGCCAGGCTCAGGATGAGCATGAGCGCTCTTGCTTCCATGACTCGCCCCTCACCCTGTCCCTCTCCCCTACGAGGGGAGAGGGGACTTCTTTTCGGAGGCTCGGCTTACTTGCCCTTGATGCCGATGAGCTCGACCTCGAACACCAGGGTCGCGCCGCCCGGGATCTGCGGAGGCCGGCCCTGCTCGCCGTACGCGATCTTGTACGGGCACACGAGCTTCGCCTTGCCGCCGACCTTCATCTTGCCGACGCCTTCCGTCCAGCAGGGGATCACGCCGTTCAGCGGGAACTCGGCCGGCTGGTTGCGCTTGTACGACGAGTCGAACTCGGTGCCGTCGATCAGCGTGCCCTTGTAGTGCACCGTCACCGTGTCGGTCGGCTGCGGCGACGCGCCCGTGCCCGGCTTCGTGTGCGTGATGATGAGGCCGCTCGCCGTCTTCTCGGCGCCCTTCTCCTTCGCCGCCTTCGCCTGGAAGTCTTCGCCCTTCTTGATGTCCGCCTGCGCCTTCGCGGTGCGGCGATCATTGAAGAGCTGCTGCAGCTTCGGCCGCATCTCGTCGAACTTCACCCGCTTCTGCGGAGCCTCGGTCACCTCGTCGGTCAGGCCCTTCACGACCTCCGCGAGCTCAGCCTTCGTCAGCGCGAACGCCGAGATGTTCCGGCCGAGATCGAGCCCCAGCGCGTAGAAGGCGTCGTTCACTTCTTTCGGCGTCAGCGGCGGCGGCGCCGGCGGCGCGGCAGGCTGGCCAGGCTGGCCCGGAGGCGGCGTGCCACCCGGAGGCGGCGCCGCAGGCTTGCCCGCAGGCTGCGGGTTCGGAGTGCCGGGCTCGGCAGCGACTGCCACCACGGAGAAGAGGACAGCCACTGCGACAACCAGGTTGCGGAGCATTGTTGAGTCGGGTCCTTTCAGGTCACGCCTTGAACACTGACATCACGTCTTTCAAAAGCTTCACGGCCTCTTCGCGCGGACGCTGGAAGGCGTTGCGCCCCATGATCGAGCCGAAGGCGCCGCCGGCGGCGAGGCCTTTGATCTCTTCCATCACGGCCGGCGTGTCCTTCGCCTCGCCACCGGAGAAGATGACGATGCGCTTGCCGTTGAACGCGCTCTGCACGACGTGCTTCACGCGGTCCGTCAGCGTCTTGATCGGGATGTTGTACTTCTCGAACACCTTCTTCGCCTCGGGCTGCTCCACGTGCTCCTTCGGCGGCTTCACCTTGATGACGTGCGCGCCGAGCTGTGCCGAGATCTGCGCCGCGTACGCGGTGACGTCGACGGCCTGCTCACCCTCCTTCGAGAGGCCGCTGCCGCGCGGGTACGCCCACAGCACGGTCGGCAGACCGTACGACTTCGCCTCGGCGATCAGGTCGCGCAGGTCCTGGTACATCTGGTTGCGCTGACCCGAGCCCGGGTAGATCGTGTAGCCGATCGCCGAGCAGCCGAGCCGCACCGCGTCTTTCACCGAGCCGGTGAGCGCCGAGTGGGGCTCGGGCACCTTGGCGAGCGTGTCCGAGTTGTTGAGCTTGAGGATGAGCGGGAGCTCGCCCTGCAGCTTGCCGGCGACGGCCTCGAGGAAGCCGAGCGGCGCCGCGTAGGCGTTGCAGCCCGAGTCGATGGCGAGCTGCGCGTGGTAGTCGGGATCATAGCCCGCGGGGTTCGGCTGAAAGCTGCGCGCCGGGCCGTGCTCGAAGCCCTGGTCGACGGGCAGAATCACCATCTTGCCCGTGCCGGCGAGCGTGCCGGTGTTCATCATGCGCGCCAGCTGCGCCAGCGTGCCCGGGTTGTCAGAGGGGTACCACGAGAGGATCTGTCGAACGCGGTCGGAATGAGCCATAGCGAGGCTCGTCTACTGCTTTCACGTGCCCGCGTCACCGCCCTTCGCTGCGTTCTTGTCGTGGATCCGGAACGGAAACGTGCCCACGACGTTGCCCGCGATCTTCACGAGCAGGCGGTACTCGCCGGGGCCGCGGAAGGGAGTCGCATCCCAGTCGAGGGCGTAGTCGGCCTCGTCGGTCTTCTCGCCGCGGAAGTAGATGCGGCCCGAGCCCTCCATGATGGAGTTGTCGCGCCCGTCGAGCACCGCGAGCTCGATCGTCGCGTCGACCTTCTGCGGGCACTTCACGCGCACGACCGTCGTGAACTTCTCGGTCGTGAACGGGTTGCCGCTGCCGACGACCTCGTAGGGCGAGGCGACCGCTCCGCCGGGGCCGCGCATGAAGTTCTTGCCGTGCTGCACCTTCACGACCGTCCAGCTGACGTCGGTCGGCGCCTGGCTCGAGCCCGTCTGCTGCTGCTTCTCTTTCGGCTTCGCGAGGTTGTCGCCCTTGGGGATGTTGCTGTTGAGGTCGACCTTGAGGCCCAGGTCGAGCTTGGGCTTCTTGTCGGCGGCGAAGGCCCCGCTTCCAACGAAGAGGGCGGCAAAGCAGAGAATCAGCAGTGATGCGCGAAACACGCGCGCAGGATACCCACCTATTCGGGAACGAGCCAGACAACGCCCAAAGGAGGTAGCGTCAGCGTCAGCGAGGTCGGTTGGCCGTCCCACGCAGGGCCGACGGCGGGGGTGACGTCGATGTTCACGCCGGCGCCTCCGAACATGCGGCCGTCGGAGTCGAGCAGCACGCGCCACTTGCCGCCGTGGGGGGCTCCGACGCGGTAGCCCTCGCGCACGACCGGCGCGAGGTTCGCGACCACGAGCACCTGGCGGGCGTTCTCGGTGCGCCGCAGGAAGGCGTAGGTGTTGAGATCCCGGTTGTCGGCCTGGACCCACTGAAAGCCCTCGGGCCGGAAGTCCCACCGGTAGAGCGCGGGCTCTTCGCGCAGCACGCGGTTCAGCTCGGCGACGAGCGCCTGCACGCCCTGGTGCGGCAGGTGCTGGAGCAGGTGCCAGTCGAGGCTCGAGTCGTTGTTCCACTCGCTGGTCTGCGCGAGCTCGCCCCCCATGAACAGGAGCTTCTTGCCGGGGTGCGCCCACATCCACGCGTAGAGGGCGCGGAGGTTCGCGAAGCGCTGCCACTCGTCGCCGGGCATCTTGCCGATGAGCGAGCCCTTGCCGTGCACGACCTCGTCGTGGCTGAGCGGGAGGACGAAGCTCTCGCTCCAGGCGTAGAGGGTGCCGAACGTGAGCTGGTTGTGGTGGTGCTTCCGGAAGACGGGGTCCTTCGAGAAGTAGCTCAGGGTGTCGTGCATCCACCCCATGTTCCACTTCTCGGTGAAGCCGAGGCCGCCGTCGTGCACGGGGTGGCTGACCTTGGGCCAGGCGGTCGACTCTTCGGCGATCATCAGCGTGCCCGGGAAGCGCTCGCGCACGACCGTGTTCACCTGCTGCAAGAAGCCGATGGCCTCTTCGTTCTCGCGGCCGCCGTGACGGTTGGGCACCCACTCGCCCTGCTTGCGCGAGTAGTCGCGGTAGAGCATCGAGGCGACGGCGTCTACGCGCAGGCCGTCGACGTGGTACTGGTCGAGCCAGAAGAGCGCGTTCGAGACGAGGAAGTTGCGAACCTCGTTGCGGCCGAAGTTGAAGATGAGCGTGCCCCAGTCGGGGTGAGCGCCCTCGCGCGGATCTTGATGCTCGAAGAGGGCGGTGCCGTCGAAGTGACCGAGCGCGAAGGCGTCGCGCGGGAAGTGGCCCGGCACCCAGTCGACGAGCACGCCGATGCCGTGCTGGTGCATCGTGTCGACGAAGAAGCGGAAGTCGTCGGGGTGGCCGAACCGCGCGGTCGGAGCGAAGTAGCTCGACACCTGGTAGCCCCAAGAGCCTCCGAACGGGTGCTCGGCGATCGGGAGCAACTCGACGTGCGTGAAGCCGGTCGAGCTGACGTGCTGGGCGAGCTGCACGGCGAGCTCGCGCCAGGTGAGCGAGCGGTTGCCGTCTTCGGGCACGCGGCGGAACGAGGCGGCGTGCACCTCGTAGATGCACAGCGGCTGATCGCCGCGCTGGCGCTTCTGGCGCTCGGCGAGCCACTGGGCGTCGCCCCAGCGGTAGCGGCCGAGGTCGTGAACGATCGACGCCGACTGCGGAGGCACCTCGGTGCGGAACGCGAACGGGTCGGCCTTCAAGAACGGCGCGCCGTGCTTCGGGCGGATCTCGAGCTTGTAGCGGGTGCCCTCGGCGATCTCGGGGATGAAGAGCTCCCAGATGCCGGAGCTGCCCATCGCGCGCATCGGGTGAAGGCGGCCGTCCCAGTTGTTGAAGTCGCCGACGACCGAGACGCCGCTCGCGCTCGGAGCCCAGACTGCGAACGCGACGCCCGCGACGCCCTGGTGGTGCATCGGGTGGGCGCCGAGGCGCTCCCAGAGGCGCTGGTGCGTGCCCTCGCCGAGGAAGTGCAGGTCGTGCTCGCCGAGCGTGGGCAGAAACGAATACGGATCTCGCAGCGTGAAGCGGTTGCCGCCGGGGTAGCGCACGTCGAGCGAGTAGGGCCGCACCTTGCCGGTGACGCGGCCCTCGAAGACGCCGGGGAAGCCCATGACGGGGGCGAGCGGGTAGCGGCCGCCGTCGTCGGGCACGACGTCGATGGCCGAGGCCTCGGGGCGGAAGACGCGCGCGAAGGCGCCGCCGGGGGCGGGGTGGAGGCCGAGGATGCGGTGGGGCTCCGGGTGGCGAAGTCCCATCAACTTCGTGAGCTCCTCGGAGGGCGTCATGTGACCCCTTTATTCAGGGTTTCGGGGTCAATTGCCCGCGAATCTCACCGGCGGGATGCGCCGCGGTCTGCACCTGGACGTAGAAGCCGCCGTCGCCGAGCGCGAGGCCCGTGATGGGGAAGGTGCCAGGCGCGCCGTTCGGGTTGAGCGCCTGCACGAGCGGACCTTCGCCGAGCGGGCCGCCCTGGTAGATGCCGGCGTCGGTCGCCGGAGTGTTCGCCCAGAAGCCCTGGTAGGTCGCGGTGCCGGAGCCCGGGTCGATGAGGATGCCGAACGTGCCGGCGTCGACTCCGACGACGGGAGCGGGGAGCACCTCGGCGCCGCTGAGCTGGGCCGTCCAGATGAACTGGCTGGCCTTGAGGAGCTGGCCGCGCAGCTCGCCGTCGACGTGCGCCGCGGTGTGGACGTTGACGTAGAAGAAGCCGGTCGCGATGCGCGACGCCGTGAGGTTGCTGACCGCCGCGGAGCCGGCGATGGGGCTCGTGCCGCTCAGCAGGTCGACGATGACGGGGCCGTTCTGGCCCGCCCAGCCGTTGTGGAGGTGCGCCGCCATCGGCAGGCCCGCGTCGTGCGTGACGCTCCACGTGAGCGAGTAGCTGCCGCCGTCGGGATCCGAGAGCGTGAAGGTCGCGCTGCCGGCGGCGGGCGTCGCCACCGGCGGGATCTGCTGATTGCCTGAGAGCGCGGCGACGTACGTGCCCGAGAAGCCGGGGGCGCCGCCCGCCGTGCTCCCGCCGGCGCTGCCGCCCGCGGTCGCTCCGCCAGCCGAGCCGCCGCCGGCCGAGCCGCCGCCGGCCGTCGCGCCGCCTGCGGTGCCTCCGCCCGCCGTGCTGCCACCCGCGGTCGCGCCGCCTGCAGTGCTGCCGCCGGCCGTGGCGCCGCCTGCGGTCGCTCCGCCTGCAGTGCCGCCGCCGGCCGTCGCGCCTCCGGCGGTGCCGCTGCCGCCGGCTGTGGCCTCGATGCCGCCGGCGTTGCCGCCGGGCGTGCCGACCTCGCAGTGGTTGTTGACGCACGTGAACTGCTGGCCGTTCGTCTCGAATTTCTTGCAGTCGTACTTGTCGATGCACTCAGGGGTGCAGCCCGACAGCACGGCGCTTGCGACTGCGACCGCGGCGAGCGCCCTCACGGATCTCAAGTTCGGGCTCCGCTGCTCGTCAGGATGTCGAACGGTGATGCTGTTCGACATCCACACTCGCGATCGCTGCGCCCTCACGGATCTCAAGTTCGGGCTCCGCTGCTCGTCAGGATGTCGAACGGTGATGCTGTTCGACATCCACACTCGCGATCGCTGCGCCCTCACGGTGCCTTCTGCTTGTAGAAGATGACGAGGGAGTAGCAGTGGAACTCGTTGTCGCTCGACTGGGTGACGACCTTGTCGACGATCTCGAGATCCGCGTTGCTGCGAATCCACCGGGTCACGTTCTCACTGAGCTCTTCGCGCTCTTTCGCCTTGGTGGCCGAAAAGACCTTCACGCCCGTGAACATGCGCGGGGCTCATACCACTGTGGTATTTGCGAGGCCATGCTCATCGATCTGCACGTGCACTCGTATCTGTCACGGGGCTGTAACCTGGACCCGAAGGCAGTGCTGGCGCGCGCAGAGACGCACGGCCTCGACGGCGTCGCGTTCACCGAGACCAACACGCAAGACGGCTGCGACGAGCTGATCGACATCGCCGCGAAGTCGAAGGTGAAGGTGTTCATCGGGCTCGAGCTCGCGACCGATCGCGGGCAGTACCTGTGCTTCTTTCCCGACCCGATGAAGGCTCCCGAGCCGGTGCAGATGTGGGGCAGCAACCGCGAGAAGCCGTGGAACGCCGACGAGTGCCTGCCGAAGCTGAAGGGGCTGGGCGCGGCGATCGTGGCGGCGCGGCCGTTCGATCGCGAGGCGGGCAACCCCGCGGGCGACTACGTGCGCACGCTGAAGGTGCTGTCGGCCGTCGAGGTCTACAACCCGAAGGTGCGCGCCGGCGCGAACGAGCTCGCGCTCGAGGCGGCGGCCGCGCTCAAGCTGCCCGGCATCGGCGGCAGCGACGCCCGCGACTCGCTCGACGAGCTGGGGTACGCGGCGACGCTGTTCAAGAAGCCGGTGGCGACGCAGGCCGAGCTGGTGAAGGCGATTCTCGCCGGCGAGCTGTGGCCCGTGCAGATGGGCGAGCTGCCGCGGCTGCAGCGGCCCGGCGAGGCGAAGACCGCCGAGGCGAAGGCGAAGAAGAAGAACCGCCGCAACCGCTGGCGGCACTGAAGACGCTCGCCCGCTCGCGACGGCGCTCGGGAGCATCGAAGCGGGCGACGGTGAGCCTGGCGTGCGCTCAAAGCGCGGTTCCAGCCGGCCGTCGCACGTCGGCCGGCGGTCGCGAGCTCAGGGCCCCGGCGGGGGAAGCTCGGCGACCTTGCCGTCGAGCAGCACCACCTGCTTCTCGCCGGGCCAGATCCACGTCTCTTTCTTCTTCTCGCCGTCGAGGGCGAGCACGCGCCGCTCGGGGTAGCCCCACGCCATCTCGAGCGCGTCGGCGGGCATGTCCATCACGACCTTCTTGCCGGCGACCGCCGTCTGCACGACATCGGTGAACGACTGCAGCCGCGTCTTCGGATCCTCGCGCGACAGCCAGCGATCGACCTCGGCGTACAGCTCGCGGTCGTCTTTGATCTGCGGGCGCAGCACCAGCACGTAGGGTGGGGCGTCTTTCGGCGTGCCTGCGACGTCGACGATCACCCACGGCTGCGTGCGCGGCGTCATCAGCACCCGCTCGGTCTGCGCCAGCGCCGTCGGAAACTCGAGCGCGCGGATCCGCACCTCGGTGCCCGCGGGGAACGTCGCCTCGACCGTGCCCGGGTTGATCGGCGTGCCGTCGGGCTGCTCGAGCAGCCGCACCTGGTCGGGCGGCACCGGCGTCAGCAGCCGCTTCGTCGCGTCGCCGAAGAACGGCGTCGCGTAGAACGAGAGCTTGAGGTACCGGTCTTGCCCCTCGAGGTTGCGCTTGAGGGTGGCGCGCTGCTCGGGCGGGACGATGGCCTGGTTCGTTGCGCAGCCGGCCAGGATCGACAGCAGTACGAAGCGTCTCATGCAGCCCTTCTACCTCGCAGGCTCGACCCCGGGCAGCTCCAGCTGCCGCTGGCGATCGTCGCAGCCACGCGCGGGCGGGCACACCGGGCCGCGCCCCTTCGGATCCGGCACGAGCAGGAAGCGGCCGCCGTCGGGGAGGTCCGAGAGCTCCATGGCTCCGCACAGCACGCAGCGGCGTCGCTTCCGGGAACGAGGCGGGAAGGGCACGACCCCGATGTTCAGGCTGATCCAGCCCTGTAGCTATTTTTTGTCCGTCGACTTCGCCGGCGTCGACGAGGTGGACGACGTCGTCGCCGGGGTCGAGGTCGAAGAAGACGACGACGAGGTCGTGCTGTCGGACGAGCTCTTGGTCTCGGACGACGACGACTTCTTGCTGCCGTACAGGTCGGCGCCCCAGCCGCCGCCCTTGAGCACGAAGGAGCTCCTGCTCACGCGGCGTTTCATCTTGCCCTTCGCGCCGCACTTCTCGCACTTCGCCGGGGGGGCCTCGCCGATCTTCTGCAGCAGATCGATCTCGTGGCCGCACTTCTCACACTCGTACTCGTAAATCGGCATGTTCGGTCAGGACACCAGTCGTCGTCGATAAGCCGACGAGAGTCCAGTGTTCTCGACGGCAGCGTACAGCTTGTCATACGGCAGCCCCTCGCGCCGAGACACCTCGCGCACGAGCCCCTCGACGTCGGTCGCGCCGAACAGGGCCTTGTCGAGCAGCTCCGAGAGCTCGCGGGCGAGCGACTCTTTGAAGCGCTTCTCGACGCCGAGGTCGGCGAGGTACTTCGGCCGGTCCAGCAGCTCGAGCTGGTGGCGCACGTTGCCGTGGGCGAGGGCCTCGCGGGCGTGGTGCTCGCGGATCTTGGCGATCTCGGCGGAGGCTCCGCAGTTGAGCGCGATGTGATCGAGCTCGTCGGTGCGCATGCCGAGCGCGACCGCGGCGCGGCCGAGATCTCCGCGCGACTCGGTGACCGCCGCGATCAAGAGCGTACGCTCGCCGTCAGCGATGGCCGTGCGCAGCTCGTGGTGCAGCAGCGCGCCCTCGATGTCGTCGACGGTCAGCGCCTCGCCCTTCTTGCCGAAGTAGAGCGGCTCGAGCGCGCGCCGAATCGCCACGCGGTGCCCGTGCTGGCGAATGAGCCCCTCGAGCTCCTCTTTCATGTGCGGCTCGAGCAGCTTGTGCACCTTCAGCTTCGCGGTATCGACGCGCGTGAAGCGCCCGCGCGGCTTGGGCAGGTCGCGCTTCTTGAACGGCGCCCACCGCGGAGGCTTCTGGGCCGTCGGAGCGGGCGGTGCGGCGGGCGCCTCGCCTGCGCGGCGAACCTTCGGAGCGACGCGATCGACCTTGGGCTCCCGCTTACGGCGGCGAGGCCCCTCTTCGCCGGGAGCCGGTGAGGCCGGGCGAGGGGCGGGGGGCGACGGAGCTGGGGCCTCGGTGAAGTCGGCCAGCGCGACGGCGTCGAAGTCGCCGCGCTTCTGGCGATCGGCGGCGTCGCGTGGGCTCAGCCGGTTCTCGACGACCTCGACGAGAGCGAACGGCCCGAGCGGCTTCGCGCGAGGCTCGGCCGATGCGAGCTCGAGCACGCGGGCGTCGTCGGCGGCGTCGAGCAGGCTGAGCGCGTCGCGCACCGTGCGAGGGTCGACCGTGGCGCCGGAGCGCCGGCAGAAGTCGGCGAGCGCGACCGCCACTGGCGTCGGCACATCGAGCGGATGGCGCTTTCGCTGCCTCATCGCGGGAAGGCGCGTATAAACCTAAGTCGAGCCATGTCAACGGACGCCGCCAAAGCCGACGAAGAGATCAGCGTCGGCGGAGTGAAGGTACGGCCGGGTCTCACCCTGGTCCTCTATGCGCTGCTCGCGAGCTCGTTCGGCGCCGCGCTGTGGGCGCAGAGCAACCCGGCGGGGGTGCCGGTGGTGGTGGCGAGAGGCGCTCCATGGGTGTTCCTGGTCTTCGCGGTGGGCTTCGCCGCGTACCGGTTCGCGCTGGTCGCGTCGCGGCACTACAGCGCGTTCAAGGCGCTCTTCCAGATCGCCATCGCGATCGCGGGCTTTCTGCTGCTCGTGTACCAACCTGCGCCGCCGGCGCAGGCGCGCACGGCCTCCAAAGACCTCGTGGCCCTGTTCGCCGACACGGACCCGCAGGTGCGCGCGCTGGCGGCCGAGCTCGCGCGGTACCGCGGAGGAGGCCCCGAGGTGGCGAAGGCGCTGGTCCCGCTGCTCAAGGACCCCGACGCGACCGTCAGGGCAGTTGCGCACGACAGCCTCGTGCAGTTCAACTCGGGGCAGGACCTGGGCGTCGACCCGAAAGCGTGGGGTGAGCGGTTCCCGTGAGCCACGAGCACGAGCACGACCACGAGCACCCACCGGACGACAAGAGCCGGAAGGCCAAGCTCGACAAGTACATGAACGAGCGCGGCCTGAAGTCGACGCGCCAGCGCGCGCTCATCATCGACACGTTCTTCGAGTCGGGCGGCCACCAGTCGGTCGAAGAGCTCTGGGCCCGCGTGCGCAAGAACGACGCCCGCGTCTCGGTGGCGACGGTGTACCGCACGATGAAGCTGCTCTCAGAGAGCGGGCTCGCGCACGCGCGGAACTTCGGCGACGGCCAGACGCGCTATGAAGCGGCGATCGGGCGCCACCACCACGATCACCTCATCTGCACCAACTGCAACAAGATCATCGAGTTCGAGAACGACCGCATCGAGACGCTGCAAGACGCCGTCGCGAAGAAGCACGGCTTTCGGGTCACGTCGCACAAGATGGAGCTGTACGGCCTGTGTCGCGAGTGTCAGCGGCTCTCGTCGTAGCCCTCGCGGGCTGCGTGACGCTGCCCGACCCCGAGGCGCGGGTCGTGCCCACGCTCGACCTGGCGCTGCTCTCGTTGCCCGATCGCTCGCTCAACACCGGCGCGCTGCCGAAGAGCGAGTACCGCGGCAAGGTGGTGATGGTGAGCTTCATCGCGACGTGGTGCTTCCCCTGCATCGCCGATCTGCCGGTGATGCAGAAGCTGCAGGAGGACTACGGCGAGAAGGGCTACGTGACCATCGGCGTCGGCATGGACATCGACGGCCCGAAGGTGCTGCGCCCGTTCGCCGAGCAGTACGCGCTGCCGTACCCGCTCGTGTGGGCGAGTGACGAGCTCCGCAACGGTGAGACGGTCTTCGGGCGGGTGCACGAGCTGCCGACGCGGTTCCTGTTCGCGCGCGACGGCACGCTCGTGCTCGCGTTCTCGGGCGTGGCCGAGCCGAAGGAGCTCATCACGGCCGTGGGGAAGGTCGTCGAGAGCCCCAGCCCGGGCCGCTGAGGCTCAAGGCACGATCGTGTTGAGGAGATCGGCGAGCCAGCCCTTGCGGTCTTTCACCGGCGTGCCGAGGAGGCCGCCATCGGGCGCCATCAGGGCGAGCGACAGCGGCACGCCGAGCAGCGAGCCCGCAGCGACGATCGAGCCGTCGACGCGGCGCTTGCCGTCGGGGCCGGTCTCGCCGAACAGGAGGCCCTGCGGCGTCCAGTTGAACCAGTCGGGCTTCTCGTTGAGCAGGTTGCCGGCGCCGCCGTCCCACCCCTCGGGGCGGATGCCGAGGCGATCGGCGAGGGCGCCCCAGCCGTAGTAGAGGAAGTCGTTTCCCGCCGTCCACTGGCTGATCGCGAACGCGGCGGCGGTGCCGGGTCCGAGGTGCTTCGCGAGCAGCGAGCCGGTGAATCCCTGCACGGCGCCCTGGAACACGCGGTACCACGGAGACACCTTCGCGTTCGGGTCCTTCGCGAGATCTTCCTGCTTCGGCTTGAGCAGGTTGTAGCCGACGTAGTCGAGCAGCGAGACGCCGAGGTCTGCGATGCCCCACCACATGACCTTCTTCCAGAACGAGGGGGCCTTCTGTTTCGGCGCCTTCGTCTTCGAGGTCTTGAGCGGGCCGGCGACGAGGTGACCGGCGGGCTCGCCGTCGCGCGGCAGCTTCAGCTCGGCGAACGGCGCCGACGCGTCGGGGCCGCTGAACGCGTCGACCGGGGTCTGCCGGAGCGCGGCGCTCAGCTGGCCGCGGTAGTCGGTGCGAAGATCTCGCGCGAGCAGCGAGCGCGCGCCGTCGAAGCTCGAGCGCAGGCCGCAGAGCTCGCGCGACAGGGCGCCGAGATCGAGGGGCGAGGGGCGCACCGGCGAGTCGAAGCCGTCGCTGCGAACGGGGTCGATGCGCGGCTCGACTCGGGGGCGCGGGTACATGTCACAGACGGCGAGGCGGGGGCGGGGAGCGAGAGTGATCATGAGGCCGGCTGCTTCACCGCACGTGCCAGCCCGCGACGCCGCGATCTGCCGTGAGACCGTGCACCGGGGGTAGACAGTCGCTCGGGCGACGCCCACATCCAGCGTGCACCGGCGGTGATCAGTCGCGCGAGAGGCCGTGCTTCTTGAGGATCCGGTGCAGGTAGCCGCGCCCGATGCCGGCCTCCTTCGCGGCCTTCGTCACGTTGCCGCCGGCGCGCGCCACGATGTGCCGAGCGAAGTCGCGCTCGAACGACTCGAGGGCCTGATCGCGGGCGGCGCGGTAGTCCGACGGCCACTGCGAGAGCGGCGCGCCTGCGGGCGTGCGCTTCGGCGCCTCGACCTGCTCGCCGATCGCCGCGGCGCGCTCGAGGAAGTTGCGCAGCTCGCGCACGTTGCCGGGCCACGGCTGCCGCGCGAGCTGGTCGAGCGTCTCGGGTGACAGCGTGAGGCCCGCCGCGTTGGGCCCGAGCGTGTCGAGGATCGCGCGGGCCAGCAGCGGCAGGTCTTCGAGCCGGTCGGCGAGGCGCGGCACCTTCACGCGCACCACCGCGAGCCGGTGCAGCAGGTCGGCGCGAAACGCTCCGGCCGTCACCTGGGCGTCGAGATCGCGGTGGGTCGCCGCCACGACGCGCACGTCGATCGGCACGAACGCCGAGCCGCCGACGTGCTTCACCTGCCGCGCCTCGAGCGCGCGCAGGAGCAGCGGCTGCAGCTCGAGCGGCAGCTCGCCGATCTCGTCGAGGAACAGCGTGCCGCCGCTGGCGCGCTCGAGCCCGCCCGCGCGGGCGGCGTGCGCGCCGGTGAACGCGCCCTTCTCGTGGCCGAACAGCTCGGCCTGGGCGAGCTCCTTCGGCAAGGCGCCGCAGTCGATCACCTCGAACGGGCCCTTCGCGCGCGGGCTCTGCGCGTGGATCGCCCGGGCCAGCACGTCTTTGCCGGTGCCGGTCTCGCCCTCGAGCAGCACGGTGACGTCGGTGCGCGCGGCCTTGCCGAGCGTGTCGAGCACGCGCGCGAACGCCGCCGATCTCGTCTCGACGCCGCCGAGCCTCGCCGCTGGGCCTGCCCGCGGAGCCTCGAGCAGCAGCTCGACGCGGCCGATCTTCAGCACGGCGCCGAGCGGCACGAGGGCCTCCTTCAGCTTGCTGCCCTGGTAGCGCGTGCCGTTCGTGCTGCCGAGATCGCGGGCGAGCACGCCGCCCAGCGCGAGCTCCAGCGCGAGGTGCTTGCGCGAGACGCCCTTGGCCTGCAGGCGCAGGCCGCACGAGGCGTCGGCTCCGATGACGACGTCGCGCGGGCCCTCGACATTGAGCGTGCAGCGCCCGAGCTCGACGCCCTCGGCGCGCGCCGTGACGACGACCTCGCGAGGCAGCTCGTGGCCGCGCGTCTGCTCGAGGTTGTGGGTGGGCCCCTCCACGGGCCGCATGCTACTGCGCGAGCGAGGCGAAGAAGGCGGCCGCGAGCAGCACGATCGAGAGGGTGGTGAACCCCCACATCAGGCCCTCGTAGACGTTGCTGGTGCCCGCGAGCGCGCCGGCCTCGGACCACCGCAGCGCCGAGACGCCGTTCTCGTTCGCTCCGAGGCGCCCGCGCGCCTGCGCGGTGAGCACGCCGAACGTGATCGATGCGGCGGCCGAGCCGACGGCGGCCACGAGGAGCGCGACGCGCAGGCCCCACGGCTTCTCGGGTGGCGGAGACGCTGGCAGCGGCAGCGCGGGCGCGGCGGCGGGCTGCACCGGGGCTTCGACCGGAGCTGGCGGCCGGGGCGCCGGCGCCGTCACGGGCTCGGGCTCCGGCTGATCGTCTTCGAGCCGCGACGCGGTGGGCTCGACGGCGTCGACCGCGTCGGGCTTCGGCTTCGGCGGAGCCGCGGCGCGCATCTGCCCCGCGAGCGCGCGCACGGCCTCTCGGGCGAACGACGCGACGTCGCCAGAGGGGCCGTCGACGGCGCGGGTGTCGAGGCGCTTGCCCGTGCGGCGCGAGACGAGCTCGAGATCGAGCGCGGTGCGGCCGCGGACCTCGGCGGCGGTGACGGTGAGGGTGAAGTCGCCGCGGGCGCCCGCGCCGCTGCCGGGCTCGACGAGCTTCGCGCCGATCTTCTGCTCGTCGAGCAGGCGGGCGACGATCGCCGCGGCGGGCCTCGAGCCCTCGTCGGCCGGCGCGACGATCGCGACGGGGGCTGCGCCGAGCGCGAGCAGCGCGAGGCTCAAGGGCACAGGTGCTCCCGCACGAGGCCCCGTACGAGGGGCGCGTTTCCGCCCAAGCCCGCATCCCACGCGTAGCCGCCGTCGGGCGCTGCCGAGCTGCCGCTGCACCAGATGCCGACCGAGGCGCCGCCCGCGCCGTGACCGCCGCGGCCGCCGTTGCCACCGCGACCGCCGGTGCCTCCCGTGCCGCCATCGGCGGCGTCGACGCCCGAGCCGGGAGCGCCTGCGCCACCGCGCCCGCCTGCGCCGCCGGGGCCGCCCGAGCCTCCCGGTGCGCCGTCGCCTCCGGTGCCGCCGATCAGCCAGACGCCGGCGAGCGCGGGGCGGCTGTCGACGAGGAGCAGGCAGACGGCCGCGCCGCCCGAGGTGCCGCCGGTGCCGGGGCTGCCCGGGCACCCGGCCGCGCCGCCGCCGCCTCCTCCTCCGGGCGTGCCGCCAGACATGAAGATCGAGCCGCCTCCGCCTCCTCCGGTCGCGCCGACGCCGGCGGTGCCGAGCTGGCCTGGGCCCCCGACGCCGGGCACGACGGTTCCGCCCGAGATCGCGCCGCCGGGGCTCGCGACGTCGGCGCCGGAGAGGCCGTCGTTGCCGGCCAGACCGTCGGCGCCGTTCGCGCCGTTTCCCGCGGGGCCGACGCAGTTGGCGCAGCCCGCGCCGCCCTGACCGCCGAGGAGCGGCGGGTTGTCGCCGCCGTCCTGGCCGCGGCCGCCGTAGGTCTGGGTGCCGCCGTGGCCGCCGACGGTGCCGGCCGCGTTCGCGGCGGGCGTCAGCGCGCAGGTGCTCTGGCCCCCCTGGCCGCCCTCGGTGGGATCTCCGACGGCGGCGCCGGCCGCGACGCCCTCGGCGCCGGTCGCGCCGGGGCCGCCGTCGAGGCCTGGAGCGCCGGGCAGGCCGTGGCCCGCGCGGAGCACGCTGTCGCGCACCCGCACGTGGGAGCCGGTGTTCTCGAGCACGACGGCGATCGACGCCGGGTCGGCGACCGAGGTGCCCAGGCCGCCGGCCTGGATCTCGAGGCGATCGAGCGTGGTGGCGCTCGTGAGGTTGCGGGCGCGCAGGCCCGCCGACAGCACGGCGTTTCCACCGTCGCGCGGCCACGCGCTGCCGCCGACCCAGCGGTAGCCGCCGAAGAGGCCGACGCCGGCGTCGAGCGTCACGAGCTCGGGGTACGTGCCCGCCGCCAGCAGGACCTGCGGCCGGCCGGTCGCGAGCGCCGCGCGAATCGTCGTGAAGGGATCGGTCGCGCTGCCCTGCCCGGGGCCGCCATCGACGCCCGTCGGGTGCACGAAGACGGAAGCGTCGAGCTGGCCGTCGATGCCGTCGAAGTTGCAGTCGACGCCGCTCGGGTCGGGCTCGTCGAGCGGGCAGGGTACGGCGCCGCCGGCGGTGTTGCCCCCGGCCGCGCTGCCGCCGGCGGTGTTTCCGCCGGCGGTGCTGCCCCCTGCGGTTCCGCCGGCGCGGCAGATGCCGTCGGGTCTCACGCAGACGTAGCCGGGGCGCCCGCAGCCTCCGTCGGCCTCGCACTGGTAGACGAGCTTGTCGTCGGGCGTGACGCACGCGGCGAGCAGGGCGAGCGTGGCGGCGCGGGCGATGCGCATCGGGCTCCGAGTCTGACGTACCTTCATGATCGCGGGTAGGACTCCAAGCGCGATGCCAGGCGGCAAAGGAGCGGCGAGCGGCGGCGCACCGTCGACGGCCAGGGCACACGCGAGGAGCGCGCGCACACCACCGTGCACTGGCGGTGATCACCGGCCGCGGCCGTACTTCTCGTCCCACGCGTCGAGATCGAGCTCGAGCTCACGCAGCTCGTCGGCGCCCGGCGATCGGGACAGGCGCTTCACGTAGCCCTCGAGCAGCGCCGTGGCGGCCCGGTTCGGGCTCAACGAGCGCATGCGGGCGACGCGGGCTTCGAGCGCTTCGCGGGTGGGAGCGGCGGAAGGTGGAGGCTCGGCGGGCGGCGCGGCCACGAGGTCGGGCGGCGGCGCGAGCGCGGGCGCAGGCGGCGGCGCCGGCTCGGGCCGGGTCGCGACCCAGGCGATGGCTGCGCAGGCGAGGGCGAGGCCGGCAGCGGCGAACCCCCACGTTCGCGAGCGCGACGCAGGCCGCGGCTGCCGCACCGTCGGAGCCGCCTGGGGCAGGGTGAAAGCGGGCAGCGAGTCGGTGGTGGCGGCGGGCACGACGAGGGCGGGCGCTGGCGCGGTCTTCGCGGCGGGTGCGAGCGACACGTCCGACAGCGCGGTCGTCTCGCCGGGCTCGAGCGCCGCCGGAGTGGCGAGCTCGGAGCCGAGCGGCCGCATGTCGACGGCGGTGCGGGAGCGATCGGGCGCGGCGGCGACGATGCCCTCGCGCAGGCGGCGCACCTCGGCGCGAACGGCGTGAGCGTTGAGGGGGCGATCGCGCGGCGCCTTCGCCATCAGGCGGGTGACGAGCTGCTCGAGGAGCTCGGGGACGTCGGCGCGCAGGGGCCGCAGCGCGGGCACGGGGCTGCGCTGGTGCTGCTCGAGGATCTCCATCGCGCCGGCACCCGAGAAGGGTGGGCGGCCGGCGAGCAGCGCCCACGCGATGCAGCCGACGGCGTAGAGATCGGAAGCGGGGGTCGCGACGCCGGCGACCTGCTCGGGCGCCATGTACGTCGGAGTCCCGAGCACGATGTTGGGCGCGGTGATGCCCTCGCGCGCGACGGCCTTCGCGATGCCGAAGTCGAGCAGCTTCAGGTACCGCGTGCGGTTCGGCTGCGTGACGAGGAAGAGGTTCGACGGCTTGAGGTCGCGGTGGACGATTCCGGCGTCGTGCGCGGCTCCGAGGGCGTCGAGCAGGTCGTCGAGGAGCTCGAGCACCTCGAGCACCGGCAGTGGCCCCGAGCGCTTGAGGTACTTGTTGAGGGGCTCGCCGGGGAGCAGCTCCATCACGAAGTACTCGCGGCCGTCGGGCAGGGTGCCGAAGCTGAAGATGTCGACGATGCCGCGGTGACCGATGGCGTTCACGGCGCGGGCCTCGGCGAGGAAGCGCTGCGAGATCTGCGCGTTCGCGGCGGCGTGCGCGGCGAGCACCTTGATCGCAACGCGCTTGCCGATGAGCGGCTGGAGGCCCTCGTAGACCTCGCCCATGCCGCCGCGGCCGATCTGCGCGAGCACCTGGTACTCGCCGATGGTCGTGCCCTGAAGGGTCAAACGCCGTCAGCGTAGCGGCTTCGCGGTGAGCTCGCGCACGCGGGCGAGAGCGAGGTCACTTCTTGTCGGCGACCTTGAAGTTGGCGTCGAGCATCTGCTTCGCCATGCCCTTGGTGCGCTCGAACGGCGACTTGTCGGCGATGACGTTGAGGGCCTCTTTGGCCTCCTTCGTCTTCACGTCGTCGAGGAGGCCGAGCAGGCGCATCTTCATGTCGAGCGAGGCGCCCTTGTCGTCGAGCACGAGCTCTTTGATCTTGCCCGGGAACTCGGGGGCGTTCTTGAGCACGTGGTTGTCGCTCAGCTCGTGGATCATGAAGCGCATCATCTCGGGGTTGGTGACGTTGGCCTTGAGCTCGTCCATCACGGGGCCCATGGCCTCGAGGCTCTGCACGCTCATGAGGGCCTCGGCGATCATGCGGTAGTACGCGTAGCCGCGGTCTTTCTGCTTGGCGACCGCGGCGCGGAGCACGCCGATCGAGTCGGGGGTCGCGATGAGAGCGGCGCCGCGCGCGAAGCCGCCGACGTAGTTGATGTCGATCTCTTTCTTCGCGAGCTCGGTCAGCACGTACTGGCGGCCGTCGGCGTAGTCGATCTTCCCGAGCAGCGACATGGCGGCCTTGCGCACGACGACGGTGCCGATCGGATCTTCGGGCAGGCCCTCGGGGCGCTTGGCGAGCTTGAGCACCGGAGGCCCGAGCTCGGCGGGCAGCTTCTTCCACCGCGTGAGGCGCAGGCGGTTGAGCACGGCCTCGCGCACGTAGGGCGAGGGGTCGGCGGCGATGACGTCGAGCACGGCGCCGAAGGCCGAGTCGGTGGGGCGGGTCTCTTCTTTCATGTCGGGGTTCGCGAGCTCGCCGAGGAGCGTCCACGCGGCCATGGTGCGCCAGACCGGGTCGGGGTCGTGGCGGGCAGCGTCGACCCACTGCTCCTCGCTGATCGACGAGGTGTTGATGCGGGCGAGGGCGCCGAGATCTTCGTTCCAGTTGATCCACGTCGGGGCGGCCTGCACGTCGAGCTTCACCGAGACGGTGTTCTGGTCGACGAGGATCTGCGCCTTCTGCGTGAACTTCGGCTCGGTCTCGCGGTGAATGACGATCGGCAGCTTGAAGACGAACGGGCCCTTCTCGTCGAGGTGGTTCGGCTGCTGGCGGATGTTCACGGTCAGCTTGCCGTCGGCGTACGTGGCCTCGGGGTAGATGACGGGGTAGCCGCGCTTCTTGAGCCAGCTGTCCTTGAAGCCCTGCAGCTCTTTCTGCTTCTTCGTGCTGTCGAAGACGATCTTGAAGAAGTCGTCGCTGGTGGCGTTTCCGAACGCGTACTTCTCGAGGTACGCCTTGATCGCCTTCTTCATCTCGGGTTTCCCGATCCACAGCTCGAGCATGCGCAGGACCTGGGCGCCCTTCGCGTAGCTGACGGCGTCGAAGACCTCTTCGGGCGAGGGGGCGTTCTTGCCGACGAGCGGGTGCGAGCGCGGCCCGTCTTCGTCGTGGAAGTAGTCGATGAGCAGCCACCACGCGCGCGAGACCTCGACGTAGTCGCTCTCGAGGTACGCGTCTTCGGCGATCGGCCCGAGCCACGTCGCGAAGCCCTCGTTGAGCCACGTGTCGTCCCACCACTTGCACGTCACGTAGTCGCCGAACCACTGGTGGGCCATCTCGTGCGCGATGAGACCGACCACGTACGGGCGCGACGCGATGTCGTTCTTGTGCGGCAGCACCATGTTGTTCTCGCGGTTGAAGATGAGCGACGTGTTCTCCATGCCGCCGAAGAAGAAGCGCGGCACCGCGACCTGGTCGGCCTTGGCCCAGGGGTACTTCACGCCGACGTACTGAGCCTCGGTCGAGATGATCGAGCGCGTGGCGTCGACCGCGACGAACGCGCGGTCGGAGCTGCCGGGGCGAACCCAGACGGTCGCGGGCGTGTCGCCTCCGACGTCGAGGCCCTCGTAGGTGCCGATGGCGATCGCGACGAGGTACGTGGACATCGGCTGGTCCTGCCGCCAGGTGACGCGGCGCAGGTTCTTGCCGTCTTCGGTGAACGCCTCGTCTTTCTCTTTGCGGCCGTTCGAGAGCACGGTGTAGCCGCTGGGGACGACCGCGTGCACTTCGGTGGTCGCCTTGTCCGAGGGGTCGTCGTTGTTCGGGAAGAACTGCTGCGCGTAGAACGGCTCGAACATCGTGAAGTAGCCGGCGGCGCCGTCGGGGCCCGCGCCCTCGACCTTGAACAGGCCCTGGTGATCGGTCGCGCTCGCCTTGCCGGAGTACGCGATCTCGACCTTCGCCTCTTTGTTGGCCGCGAGCGCCTTCGCCGGCTTCACCGAGAGCACGCCCGTGCGCAGCGACGGCTCGGCCTTCTGCTTGAACGTCGCGGGCGCGCCGTCGACCGTCACGGTCTGGATCTCGAGGTTGTACGAGTCGAGCTCGAGCTCGGGCAGCGCCTTCTTCGGCTTCAGCACCATCGTGAGCTTGTTGCTGAACGAGTCGTCGTCCGAGTTGAGCTTCACGTCGAGCCGGTAGCTGATGGCGTCGTACGGGCGGTTCTTCGGAGTGAACGACGCGTTGGGTTTGGCGCCGAGCAACGCTGCAACCGCGAGCAGGGGAGCGATCGTCATGGCGCGGCGTCATACCACCGAGGCCGTTAAGAGACTGGGGCCATGAGAGTGCTGGTCGCGCTGTTGATCGCGGCCGCCCCTGTCGTCTCGCAGAAGGCCTCGGCGGCGGTGAGCGTGTCGGTCTCGTTTCACGAGACGCTGGACCCGTTCGGTTCGTGGGTCGACGTGCCCGCGGTGGGCGCGGTGTGGCGACCCGACGCGCGTGTCGTCGGCGACGACTTCTACCCGTACGAGACCGGCGGCCACTGGGAGTACACGCAGTACGGCTGGACGTGGGCCTCCGACTGGGAGTGGGGTGCCGTGCCGTTTCACTACGGCCGGTGGATCTTCACCGACGCGTACGGCTGGGTCTGGGTGCCGGGCGACGAGTGGGCTCCTGCGTGGGTCGACTGGCGCGCGGGTGGCGGGCTCGTGGGCTGGGTGCCGCTGGCGCCGCCGGGGCTGCTCGTGACGTTTCCGGTCTACCGCCCGCGCTGGTGTTGGGTGCCCGTGGCGGCGCTGCCTGACCGGCACCTGCATCGACATCGGCTGGGGCCCTCCCGGGAGTGGGGCGCGTACCACGCTGCAGCGCCGGTTCCGCGCGGGCCCGACGTCGGCGAGGTGCGCCGCTACTCGGGGCCCATTCGCGAACGGCAGATCGCGCCGCCTTCGACTCCGGTTCGTGTGATGCCGTCGCAAGCAGCCCCGGCGCCGCCCGAGCGTGGGCAGCGCGTCGAGCCGATGCGGCTGAGGGCTCGCGCTCCCGCAGGTGAAGCGGCTCCGCAGCCGAATCGCGGAGCGGGCGCGGGTTCTCCTCGGCGTGAGGAGCCTCGTGGGCTCCGGACGACTCCAGAGCGCGCGCAACCGGCGCCGCAGGCTCCCGCGCCGACGCCGAGGCAGGAGGTCCCGCGCGCAGGGCCCGCACCCGAGCAGAGGCCGCGCGCCGCGCCTCCACCGTCGAGGTCGGCGCCTACGCCGCAGGTGCCTCGTGCGGCGCCTGCACCAGAGTCGAGGCCGCAGATGCCACGCGCTGCGCCTCCGCCGTCCAGGCCTGCGACTCCTCGCGAAACACCCGCTCCCGAGTCGAGGCAGCAGATGCCACGGGCTGCGCCGCCACCGTCGAGGCCCGCGCCGATGCCGCAGTCGCCGCGAGCGGCGCCCCCTCCGGAATCGAGGCCGCAGCCACGCGATGCGCCTCGCGCAGCGCCACCACCGGCGCCGATGCCGCAGCCACGCGCTGCGCCTCCGCCGTCGAGACCTGCGCCGATGCCGCCGCCCCGCGCTGCGCCTCCACCGTCGAGGCCCGCGCCGATGCCGCAGTCGCCGCGAGCAGCGCCACCACCGGCGCCGATGCCGCAGCCACGCGCTGCGCCTCCACCGTCGAGACCTGCGCCGATGCCGCAGCCCCGCGCTGCGCCTCCGCCGTCGAGGCCTGCGCCGATGCCGCAGCAGCCACGCGCCGCGCCGCCTCCCGCTGCGCCCTCAGCGCCGAGAATGGCGCCTCCTCCCGCGGGAGCGCCGGCCCACCAGGGCGGCCCCGGCGGAAAACAGCGCGCGCGCTGACGCGAGCCCGTTATCTCCGGGTTGTTCTAAGGTGACGGCATGTCGACGGCGCAGAACCTGAGGGCCGTGATCGAGAGCTTCAGCGACCTGCTGGAAGGTCACATCAAGCTCTTCAAGCTGGAGCTCGCCGAAGACGCGAAGGTCGTCGGCGTGCAGGTCGGCAAGATCGTCGCCTTTCTGCCGCTGATCTTCGTCGGCTACGGCTTCCTGTGTGCGGCGCTGGCGCTCTTTCTCCAGAGGTACATCGCGGCCGATCTCGCGTACCTCACGGTGGGCCTGTTGAACCTCGGCGGCGGCGCGCTCGGCGTCGCGCTGGCGGCGCGGAAGCTGTCGCAGAAGCAGGTGCTCGAGGGCACGCGTCGCGAGGCGGCGGCGACGGGGGCCGCGCTCACGCACGCGGTGCAGAACCCCACCGTCACCGTGGAGATCACGAATGGCTGACACGCTCACGCGCTACGAGGGGCCGCAGACGGTCGAGCTCGCGCGCACGCAGGTCACGCAGGCGCGCGCGCGGCTGTCGGTCGCAGCGCGCGGGCTCAAGGCCGACCTGCAGTGGCTCAAGCTTCCGGTCGCGGTAACAGCGAGCATGCGCCGCTCTCCGCTGCTATGGCTTGGCGGCGCGTTCGTGGTGGGCGCAGCTCTCGGCTTCATGTCCAGGAGGACAGATGGAAACGAATGAACCCGCAGTCGATGCCGACGATCCGGTCAGGGCGTTTCAAGAGCGCCTCGGGCCGAAGCTCAAAGACGCCGAGGCGCAGCTCATGGGCGTGAACGAGAAGGTGAAGTCGTTCATCCGCCAGAACCCTGGAACCTGTCTCGTGGGAGCGCTGGCGCTCGGCTTCGTGGTCGGCCGCCTGGCGTCGCGCCGATGAGCGGCCCTCGCGCGGAAGGCAACGGCCACCACCGTGAACCCGGCCCGGCGGAGCGCATGAAGGCCAAGGTCGTCGAGACGAAAGAGCAGGCGCAGTCGGTCGCCGAAGCGGTCACGAGCAGCATCACCGACAAGGTGCTCGAGAACCCGTACGGCATGCTCGCGGCGGCGTTCGCGGTCGGCTACGTGGCCGGCGGCGGGCTCTTCACGAAGACCACCGCGCGCATGGTTCAGATGGGCGCGAGACTGGCGATGATCCCCCAGGTGAGGGAACCTCTGCTCGACATGGCCGAGCAAGCCATCGACGGAATCCTGCAGGGCAACAAGCCGAAAGGCACGTGAAGCAAGGCCTCGTGGTCGCGCTGAGTCTGGCCGTCGTCGCCTGCGCTGGGGCAGGCCGGGCGGAGCGCATCGCGAAGCTCTCGCCCGAGGCTCGCGGCCAGTACGCGAGCTACGGCCACTTCATGACCGAGCGGCAGCGCGACCTCTACCTCGAGGCGCAGACCGACGCCGAGCGGCAGCAGCAGATCGACGCCCTGAAGATCGACGACATGCTGTCGCAGTTCCCGAAGCCGGTGCAGGACGCGATCTGGGCGCAGACCATCATGCTCGGCATGAACACGGCGGCGGTGCTGCTCTCGTGGGGCACTCCGTGGCAGCGCGAGTTCGACGACGACCAGCTGCGCAAGGGCAACGAGATCGAGCGCTGGTACTACAAGCGCGGCGAGAAGAACGCGTACGTCACGTTCACCAACGGCGTGGTGAGCGACTACGACGACGGTCAGCGATGAAGAAGGGCCCGAAGGGGAAGAAGGCCGCTGCTCCGAAGAAGGTCGCGCCGAAGCCGCCGCCGATCTCGCGCCGCGACACGCCGGTCGACGCGGTGCCGGTGCCGCACGTGACCGCGCCGCGGCCGCTCGGCCCGCCGAAGATCGACACCTCGGAGCTCGCCGTCCGGTCCGAGACGCTCGAGGCCGCGTACGAGGCCTGGCAGGAGCTGCGCGAGCATCACCGCGCCGCGCTCACGCGCCTGGGCGAAGAGCGGCGCAAGCTGCAGGAGCAGGGCGAGTTCGTGCTCGGCGCGGTGAGGGCTGCGCGCGACGCCTCGGGGCCGCAGGGCACGGGCAACGGCCACGCGATCGTGGCGGCCGGCAGCCCGCTCGACGACTACCTCAACGAGTCGTCGCGGAAGCTCGAGCAGGCGAAGCGCGAGCTCGAGGCCGCCGCCGAGGCCTCGGCCGCGAAGTGGGAAGAGCAGTTCGCGAAGATCCGCGGCGAGGTGCGCGCGCGCGTGCAGCGGCAGCTCCAGCTCGTGAAGCCGCGGCTCAGCCTGCGCGTCCGGGCGCTCGCGGGCGACAAGCGCATCTTGCACGTCGACCGGCCCGGCCCCGACGAGGCGGTGCTGCTCTGCTTCCTCTTCACGGGCCGCCTGCCGTCGCGGTACGGCTACCTGTTCGACGACTCGACCGACGATCTGCGCGAGTCTCCGCCGACGCTCTACGCCGAAGAGGGCGTGCTGCCGGCCCACGTGCGCCCCGACGCCCACGCGCTCGAGCAGCTGCTCGACTCGAAGACCGAGGTGCTGCCGCTCAAGGGCATGCTGCCGATGCGACTTCCCACGCTCTTGAGACTCATCGAGCGAGGACCCGTGATGGAGGCAGAGCTCGCCGATGGAGTCGGCTTTCGAAACGTGCTCGCGCGCGACGAGGCCGAGCGCATTGCGGGGCACCTGCTCAAGATGAAGCTCGAGGGGTGGATTCAGCTCGAGCTGCTCGCCGAATAGCAGATGAATCGTTTCCCGTTTCTCGGCACCAATGTGTCTGTCAGGCGCCCATGACCCCAGCCCTGCTGATCCTGACGTTGCTTTCCGCTGAAGAGACGGTCGCTTCGACGGTCGAGCCCGACGAGTGGCCGCTCGAGGGCCGGCTCATTCACTACGGCGTCGGAGCCCGCGTGCACGCCGGCGTGCTCGACAGCGTCGACGTGCCGCGCCTGCTCCTGCAGAGCGAGTTCACCTTCTTCATCAGCATTCGCGCGTTCGCCCACCACGAGTTCCGCGCCGGCGTCGGCATCGCGGCGGGCTGGCCCGACACCGTGGCCGGCGAGACGAACCTGAGCTTCCGCTGGCACCTGAACCCGCGCTTCGCGGTCGGCATCGGCACGTTCACGTACTGGGGCTTCTGGTCGATGCGCGCCGGCCTCGAGGTGCCGTTCGCGCTGCGGCTCGGCTCCAACCGGCGTCACGAGATCACGCTGGTCGTGCGCGGCACCGGCGGCCTCTACAACAACACCGTCAGCTTCGTCTGGTACGACTTCAAGGCGCTCAAGCCGGCGTGGTCGCTCGACGCCGTCATCGGCTACTCGGCTATTTTCTAGTCTTCACGATGCCGACGTCGGCGACGCCCGCGATCATGGCCGAGCCGATGAACAGGTTGCTCGAGTCGGCGAAGCCGAGCTGCGCCGACTGAACGAGGATCAAGTAGTTGCGGTTCGGCTCGGGGAAGGCCTTGGTGGGGATCTCGACGACGGTCTTTCGCCACGGGTCGGAGGGCGCCGCGATCAGCTGGAGGAACTCGAGCGGCGTCTGGGGCACGTTCGTGAACGTGATGTTGCCCTGCTCGCCGCTCGCCGAGATCGGCAGCACCGTCACGAAGGCGAGCAGGCGCTGCGCGCCCAGCGGCGGCTCGGGGCGGGTGAGCGTGTACGGGCTGCCCGCGGCGATGTCGATGTAGCCCGCCGCCGGGTGCAGCTGCGTGATGCGCTCGGGCAGCGGGGTCTCGCGCACCTCGCCGGTGAACTCCTGGCCCATGCTGGTCGCGATGAACGAATACGTGGCGCCTGCGTCGTAGGTCACCGACTTGTCTTGCAGAGACGTCAGCGCGTGCGCGCCCGAGCCTTGCGACTGGAGGCTCCACATCGTCGAGCCGTTGGTCGCCTTCAGCGTCGCGTCGGCCACCGGCACCGGCGCGCCGGTCAGGCCGTCGCCCTCGCGCGTGCCGAAGAAGACGACGAGGCCCGTCTGCGGCGCGAAGGTGACGCCGTTCTCGTTGAACGCGATGGGCAGGATGCCGGCGTCGAAGGTGCAGCCTCCGTCGAATGGGCAGCCGCCGTCGAACCCGAAGGGAAACCCGCCGTCGAACGCGGGGAACGAGGCGTCGAGGCCGCCGAGCAGCTCATCGAGGCCGGCGATCGCCTCGCGCTTGATGGTGATCTCGGGGGTCGCGAGCACCGTCGCGACCATCACGTGCCTGGCCTGGATCTGCGCGCTGGTCTTGTTGCAATCACACCCCGCGATCGCCATGAACAGCGGCAGCACGCCGAACTTGCCAATTCTCATGGGCGCATCACCATAGGGCATTCGTGGCCGGCACGCCGATCCAATCTGCGGGGCGGAGGTTCATCCGCAAGTTCGGCGTCTCGTTCGCCTGGGCCCTCTTGTTCTCGGGCGTCTTCGGAGGCGCCGTCTTCTTCCGCGTGCCCCGCGCCGCGAACGACGAGCAGCTCACGTGGCACGCCGAGGTGCGGCAGTGGCTCGAGCGGCTCGAGCTCGCCACCTACGACTGGCGCGCTCGGGCGCTCGGCGATGCCAGCCAGCGCAGCGACGACGTCGTGCTGCTCGCGCTCGACGACGAGACGCTCGCGAACGCCCGCGAGGGCAACGACCTCACGCTCTCGGTGCGGCCGTGGCCGCGCGACGTGCTCGGCGGCCTCATGCAGCAGGCGCTGAAAGAGGGCGCGAAAGAGGTGCTGCTCGACATGCCGATCACCGACACCAGCCCCCGCCAGTGCGGCGGCAGGTCCGATCTGTTCTCGGCCGACGACGATGCGCTGCGGCGCCGCCTCGACCACGAGCCGGGCCGCTTGATGCTCGGCTTCAAGGTGCTCGAGCACGCCCCGCGCTCGGCCGACCGCGAGCTCAAGCCGTTTCTGTTGCGCGTCAGCGAGCACGAGAGCGAGGCCGACGCGCGAGAGAACGTTCGCCGCGTGCTGGCCGCGCGGTCGCCGGCGCACCTGTTGCCCAAGGGCAAGGGCTTCGAGCTGTGGGCGGCCGCGTTCAGCGAGGCGAGGGCGAGAGATCTCGCGCAGGCGCTCGACGTGAAGGGCACGCCGGTCATTCGCCCCGAGAACGCCGACGACCGCCGCTACGAGGTCGACGCCCAGTGGCTGATCGCGTCGCTCGCCGAGGTCGAGATCGAGGGCGCCTTCGGCCTCAGGCTGCCGGTGCTGCGCGGCGTCGAGGCTCCGATTCCGGCGGCGCTCAGCACGTCGGCGCTGCTCGGCGCCACGAACCTCGATCGCGACCCCGACGGTCGCGTGCGCGCCGTGCCGCTCTTGTGGCTGAGCGATGCGGGCGGGCGCCAGCGCGTGATCCCCTCGGCGGCCCTGCGCGCGGCGCTGCGCGCGCTCGGCGAGACGAAGGCCTCGGTGCGCGACGGCCGGCTGTACCTCGGCAAGGTGTCGGTGCCCATCGACGCCGAGGGCTACCTCGCGCTGCGGTGGGACACCGGCGAGGTGGGGCGCGGCCCCCGCGGCACGCTGAAGCGCTCGGTGCCGCTGTGGCGGCTCGCGGTCAACATGTCCGACGCGGGCGGCGTGAAGCACCACGACAACGAGCTCACCGATCGCGTCGCCATTCTCACCGACGCCTCGGGCGCGGCGCTGGCGACTCCGGTCGGAGCCGTGCAGCCCGGCGCCGTGCTCGCCCAGGCGGTGAACAACCTGATCGCGGGAACCGCCGTCGAGCGCGTGCCGCCCGAGCTCGACTTCTACGCGGTCGCCGCGATGGCCTTCGCGGGCGCGTTCGTCGCCGTCTCGCTGTCGAGCCTGTTCCGCCGCGCCGGCGGCCTGTCGATGGCGTTCGTGCTCGCCGCGATCGCGGTCGCGTACGCGCTGATCGCCCGCCAGGTGTTCGTCAGCCAGCAGCGCTGGGTCGTGGTCGCGGCGCCGCTGCTCGCGTTCGGCCTCACGTACCTGGCCTCGCTCGGCTACGCGACGGCGCTCGAGCGCACGATGCGCGAGATGATGGGCCGGGCCCTCGGGCGCGCGCTGCCCACCGAGATCGCCGCCCGCCTCGAGAGCAACGTCTCGCTCATGCGGCCCGAGCGCCGCGCCATCGCCGTCTACATCTCGGACATCGACGGCTTCACCCGCCTCGCGCACGAGCTCGAGCCCGAGACCTACGTCTCGGTGCTGCAGGAGTACCTCGCCCGCATGACGCGCGCCGTGCTCGACACGAAGGGCAACGTCGACAAGTACCTCGGCGACGGCGTCATGGCCTTCTGGGGCGCGCCGGTGCACCTCGAGGAGCCCGCGGCCGTCGCCTGCGAGGCGGCGCTCTTGATGACGGCGCAGTTCGAGAAGCGCCGCGCCGCGTGGGAGAAGCGGTGTCACCGGCCCATCGCCTTTCGCGCGGGCATCGACTTCGGCGAGGCGCTCGTCGGCGAGATGGGCACCGAGCACCGCATGAGCTACTCGGTGATGGGCGAGCCGGTCGCGACGGCGGCGCGGCTCGAGTCGATCGCGCGCAAGTGGGACGTGCGCCTGCTCGTCACCGACTCGGTGGTCGAGCACGCGGGCGACAAGTTCGTGTTCCGCGAGATCGACACGGTGCGCCTGCCGCGGCGCGAGAAGCCCGTGAAGGTCTACGAGCTCGTGGGGCGCGCAGCCGAGCTCGACTCGCCGCGGCTCGAGCGGCTGCAGAAGTACGCGGCGGCGCTGGGCGCCTACCAGGCGCGGCGCTTCAAAGAGGCGCGGCACCTGTTCCTCGCGATGAACGAGGACGAGGCGACGAAGCGCTACGTGGCGCGCTCGGCGAGGTACGAAGAGAAGCCACCCCCCGAGTCGTGGGACGGCGTCGAGCCCGCCGAGGCGTGACCGACCGCGGGCATGGCGGGTCAGTGGTAAGGAGCCGATGCCGATGCGAAAAAAAGGGGACAGGCTACTTTTTTGCGCAACTCGCCCCCCGGCCGGGCGCTGGACGGTGCCGTTGCGCAAAAAAGTAGCCTGTCCCCTTTTTTGCGCAGCCTGGGTGCTGTTCCTCGCCTGCGGGAAGACCCCCGGCCCTGGCGGCCTGAAGGTCGACGTCGAGTACTCGGCGCCCGGGAGCGGAGGCTGCGTGCGGCTCACGGCGGTGCCGCTGACCGGCAACTCGAAGTCGTTTCAGGTCGAGCTCGGCAGCCGCCCGCGCGCGGGGCACCTCTTCTTCGGAGTCGGGCAGGCCGAAGGCTGGCCCACAGACGTGACGCTCGCCGCCGCGTACCTCGACGACCCGTGCACGGGCATCCCGCGCAAGACCGACACGCTCGACACGACGTTTCCGGCGAGCGCGGTGAAGAGCGTGTCGATGACGCTGCTCGTCGCCGAGAGCGACGGCGGCGCGGCAGGCGGTGCGGGCGGCGGCAGCTCTGCGGGAGGCGCTGCCGGTGGCTCGGCGGGGGGCGCGGCCGGAGGCTCCGCGGGCGGCCTGGCCGGGGGCATGGCCGGAGGCGCCGCGGGGGGCTCGGCGGGTGGGGCGCCGGCTCCGACGTGCGACGGCGGCTTCGTGCAGGTCGCGACGCCGATCACGGGCACGATCTACGACGTCGCGCTCTTCGGCCCCGGCGACGTGTGGATCGTGGGCACCGGCGGCGGCGCGCACGTGGCGCAGCGGCTCGCGGTCGACGGCGGGTTCTTCGAGCCGGCCTCGGGGTGCACGGGCAACTTCTTCAGCGTGTGGTCGCGCGACGACGGCACGGCGTACCTGGGCTCCGACAACGACATCTATCGGGTCTCGTCGGCGGCGGGCTCGTGTGTGTCGGTGACGGCCGCGCGCAACAGCGACCTCCTCGGCCTCGCCGGCCTCCTCGACGGCGGCGTCGAGCTGGTCTCCGCCCAGGACGACGGCACCGTCGGCCACCGCAGCGACCCGGTGGGCATCAGCGCCGACCCCCGGCCGCTCGCGTCGGCGCGCGCCGTCGCGGCCATCGGCCGCGGGCTCATGTTCGCCGCCGGCCGATCGGACATGAACAACCGTGGGCTCATCGTGGCGAACACGGGCGGCACGACGTGGGCTCCGGTCTTCTCGGATCCGCTCGACAACACCACCCTCAACGACGTGGCGCTGGCCTCGCCGGCGTTGGGCTACGCGGGCGGCGACAGCGATGAGCTCATCGCGTTCGACGGCGGGAGCTGGGGCCCGAGCGGCATCATGTCGCCGTTTCCCGGTGGGCCCGGCGAGATCAACGGCCTGAAGGTGTTCCCCGACGGCACGATCTACGCGGTGGGCACGACGGGCCGCATCTTCCGCTCCGAGGGCGGGGGCGCGTTCGTCGAGGTCGCCAACTTCGGCAACGTCGAGATCCGCCGCATTCGGGGCACGTCGCGCTGCGATCTGTGGGCGGTGGGCGCGGGCGGCTTCGTCGCGACGACGAATCACCGCTGATCGGCGATCGCCTCGAGCGCGGTCGCGACCGCCGGGTCGGCCTTCGCGTGCGCGATGAGCCCGTCGAGCAGGGCGTTGAGGCTCAGGTTCATGAGCTGCTCTTTGAGGCCGGCGATCTTCTCTTCGTGCTTCTTCCGCTCCTGCTCGAGGTGGGCGATCGCGATGGCGACGGCGTGCTTGCAGAACTTCTGCTCGAGCCCGACGGGGCAGGTGCACGCGTACGCGAGGCCGTCTTCGCGCACCCAGATGCGGATCTCGTAGGGCTGACGGCCGGCCTCTGCGGGGCGCACGAGGCCGGCGAGCTCGCCCGGCTGCGAGCCGACGCCGAGCACGCGGCCCTCGGCGAAGCACCGCTGCCCGCGGTCGAAGGTGCGGGTGCCGACGATCGTCGCGAGCGTGTCGCGGTGGAGAATGCTGGTGATGCCCGAGTCCATGGTTGCGCTTGATCTAGCCCGTGACGGCGTGGGAAGCAGCCGGGCCATGAACCTGAAAGACCTCAAGATCATCATCACCGGCGGAGCGCAGGGCATGGGCGCGCACTTCGCCAAGGCTCTCCACGCTGCGGGCGCGAAGGTCGCCGCGGGCGACGTCAACGAGGAGGCCCTCAAGGCGCTGCCCCCCGGCATCTTCTCGCGCAAGCTCGACGTCTCGAAGGAAGAAGACTGCGCCTCGTTCGTGAGCTGGGCGTTCGATCAGATGGGCGGCCTCAACGGCCTCGTGAACAACGCGGGCATCTTGCGCGACGGCCTGCTCGTGAAGAAGGACAAGACGACCGGCGCCGTGAGCAAGCTCACTCTCGACCAGTGGAACGCGGTGATCGGCGTGAACCTCACCGGCGCGACGATGATGGTGCGCGAGACCGTCGCGAAGATGGTCGAGAAAGAGCAGCGCCCCGGCGTCATCGTGAACATGTCGTCGGTCGCCCGCCACGGCAACCGCGGCCAGTCGAACTACGTCTCGGCCAAGGCGGCCCTCGCGGCGAACACGGTCACCTGGGCGCGCGAGTTCGCGTCGTTCGGCATCCGCGTCGGCGCGATCGCTCCGGGCATGATCGAGACCCCGATGACGCAGGGCATGAACCAGAAGGCGCGCGACGGCCTGGTCGCCGCGATCCCCGTCGGCCGCATCGGCGTGCCCGAGGACATCTGGCAGGCCGTGAAGTTCATCCTCGAGTGCGACTACTTCAACGGCCGCACCATCGACGTCGACGGCGGCCTCGTGATGTAGGCCCCCACGCGTCGTGTGCAGATCTCTGCACGCGCTGCGCGGCTCAGTGCACGGCTTTCAGACGCTCACGCGAGGCAAAGTCCTGGCGTGAGCGTTGCTGTTCGGCTCTTCTCATGAACGAACGGGAGGAGCGCATGAGGAAGCCTTTGGGGTGGTGGCTCGTGGTGATCGCTGTCGCCGCATGCTCCGGCTCCGGCGCGATGGACGCCGGGACAGCCGGAGGAAATGCAGCCGGCGGGAGCAGCGCCGGCGGAAGCAGCGCCGGCGGAAGCAGCGCCGGTGGAAGCAGCGCCGGTGGAAGCAGCGCCGGTGGAAGCAGTGCGGGCGGGTCGACCGCCGGCGGCTCGACGGCGGGCGGCGCGGCGACCGCGGGAGGCTCGACGGCTGGAGGCGCCACCGCAGGCGGGAGCACGGCGGGCGGAGCAGCCGGCCCGAGCTCGCGCGCGACGGTCAGTGGTGACTTTGCCTTCGCGTTCAACCCGAACGCTGCGGTGCTGCGCGCCTCGACGTTCTACCCGGACGGTGGGGCCGCCGAGATTCACCTCGAGCTCGAGCAGCACCCGACCGTGCCCGCCGACCTCTGCCCCGTGCGGGCCTCGCGCGTGGCGACGCTGCAGATCTCGATCGTGCGGCACTTCTGGCCCGGGTCCTGGCCGGTCTCGAGCCCGTTCGACCCCGACCCGGCCGATGGTGGGCCGAAGGTCACGATGGCGATGAGCGCGAGCGACGGCGGCTCCTGGTTCGCGACCCGAGGCACCGTGACGGTGACCGACGCTGGCGCCTCCTGGGCGGGCAGCTTCACCGCGGCCTTCGAGTCGCTCAACCTCGGCAGCCTCTACGAAGACGCCGGCACGATGTCGGGCTCGTTCGTCGCGCCGAACTGCCTTCCGTAGCGGGAAGGCCGGGCGGGAGGCATAGTCAGGGCCGTTGGAGCCCTTCTTCAAGTACCACGGCCTCGGCAACGACTTCGTCGTCCTCGACCGCAGAAAATCGGCGCGCGACATCGACGCAGCGGTCGCGCGAGTGCTCTGCGATCGGCGCCGCGGCATCGGGGCCGACGGCGTGCTCGTGCTGCTGCCTTCGAGCGCCGACGCAGCGCTCGCTCGAATGGTGGTGCACAACGCCGACGGCTCGGTCGCCGAGATGTGCGGCAACGGGCTGCGCTGCGTGGTGAAGCACCTCGCCGAGACGACCGAGGGCCGGCCCCCGAGCATCACCGTCGAGACGGGCGCCGGCGTGTTGGTCAGCGAGGCGGCCTGGTCGCCGCGCGGCGTCGACGAGGTGACGGTCGACATGGGCGCCGCGAAGCACGGCCCGCTCGACGAAGGGGTCGACGGCCACCCGGGCACCTTCGTCGACATGGGCAACCCGCACTTCGTGCTGCTGACGACGCCGCCGGAAGAGGCGCCCAACGTCGGGCCGCACCTCGAGTTGCACCCGCGCTTCGTGCACCGCACGAACGTCGAGTGCTGCCGCCTCGGCGCCGACGGCTCGCTCGTCGTCACGGTCTGGGAGCGCGGCGTCGGCATCACCCAGGCGTGCGGCACCGGAGCGTGCGCTGCAGTCGTGGCCTCGGCGCTGCACGGCTCGAGCCCGTTCGAGCGCTGGGTGAAGGTGACGCTGCCCGGCGGCCCGCTCGAGGTGAAGGTGCAGCCCGATCTCTCGAGGGTCTGGCTGAAGGGGCCCGCGACGTTCGTCTACGAGGGCTCGCTGCCCTGACGACGGCTCCGCGAAAGCTCCCGCTCGAGCGGAGGTGCCTCGCGCTGGTCGCGACCGGGGATCTCGAGGTCCTGCAGGAGAAGGTGCTCCACGAGCTCGCCGACCTCTGCGGCGCGCAGAGCGGGGCGCTCTGGGTCGCCGGCGAGCGTGCGGGGCTGCGGCTGCGCGCGTGGCACGGCCTCGTCGATCGCAAGGCGATGCCCGAGCGCGTCGACGCGACGCTGGTGCAGAACAAGCCCTGGCACGCAGGCGTGACGTTCCTCGTGCCGCTGATCGCGCAGAGCGAGGTGGTCGGCCTCGTGCAGCTCTCGGACCCGCTGACCGGCCGGTTCCCCGCCGAGCTCGTCACGCAGGCGGCGCTGCTCGGCGAGTTCGCGGGCAGCGCCGTGCGGCAGGCGCTGAAGGTGTCGACGCTGCAGCGGCAGGGCCTGCGCGATCGCGAGACCGGCGCGTACACGCTCTCGTACTTCACCGACTACGCCGCGAAAGAGATCTACAAGGCGCGGCGCTACGGCCGAACGTTCTCGGTGCTGACGTTCTCGATCGACAACCTGCCTCAGATCCGCCTGCGGCTCGGCAACGAGGCGGCCCGCGCGGCGCAGCGGTCGACGCTGAAGGCGATGTCGCAGATCATCCGCGACTCCGACGTGGTCGCGCGCGCGACCGATCAAGAGTTCCACGCGCTGCTGCCCGAGACCGACTTCTTCGGAGCGCTCATGTTCCTGCGGCGCGCCCTGCAGGCGATGCACGACGAGCCCGAGGCGCGGGCGCTCGAGCAGAAGGTGCCGTTCGCGATGACGGGCGGGGCCTCGACGTTTCCGCGCGACGGCGACGACTTCGACGAGCTGCTCGTGCGCTGCAAGAAGCGCATGGACGAGCGCCGCCAGTCGCTGCACCGGCAGCTCAAGCTCGAAGGCCAGCCCTTCTGGGACGAGGTCGAGCTCTTGCTCGGCAACTCGAAGAGCCCGAAGCTGCCCGAGACGACCGGCGAGCCGAGCCGCCGCGGCCGCGTCGCCGACGTGCTGTTCGACGAGCTGCAGACCGAGGTCGCGCGCAACCTCTTGCGCGAGCCGAACGCCCGCGGGCTCATCTACGTCGGAGTGCCCGAGCTGAACGTCGACGTGCCGATCGCGATGGGCCTCGAGGGCGTCGACCCGACGATGGCGCCGCGCGTGTACCTGCTGGGGCGGCGAGGCGACCTGGTGACGCACCCGGTGATCACTCCGGTGTTCGTCGAGGGCGACGACCGGCTGCAGCGGCACGAGTTCCTGCTCTGGCTCGGCGACGGCTCGGCGTACGCGCTGCTGCAGCGCCGCGGGCGCGGCGTCACCTGGGGCTTTCACTCGGCCGACCCCACGCTCGTCGAAGGCCTCGTCTCGGCGCTGCAGACCGAATACTCGCTGCAGCCCTACTGAGCCCGACCGATGCCGACGCCCCGCAAGATCCTCATCGCCGACCCCGAGCTCGACGTCGTGCGCTCGCTATCGAAGGCGCTGCGGCAGCGCGGCTACCAGGTGACGTACGCGCCCGACGGCAGCAAGGCGCTCGAGATCTCGGTGCTGCGGCACCCCGACGTCGTGCTGTTCGACGACGACTGCACGCTGATCGACGCGAAGAGCTTCGTTCAGATTCTGCAGAGCAACCCGCGCACCGCCGACATTCCTGTGGTGCTGACGACGCACGAGGCCGACGTCGATCGCATTCGCGCGTTTCGCGAGGGCTTCCTCAAGAAGCCTTTCAACCTCGACGAGGTGCTCTCGCGCATCGACCACCTGTGCCGGCGCGTCGAGGCCGCGAAGGAGCTGAAGGGCGACGCGCGCGAGATCGAGGGCGGGCTGCAGCAGCTGCCGCTGGCCGACCTGATGCAGATCTTGAGCATGAACCGGCGCACGGGCCGGCTCACGCTCGCGAACGGGCCCGAGCGCGGCGAGGTCGTGCTGTCGAACGGCCGGCCGGCGAACGCGCGCGCCGGCGACGTCGAGGGCGAGAAGGCGCTGTTCCGCCTGCTCGCGTGGAAAGAGGGGAACTTCGCGTTCATTCCCGGGCCTGCTCCGGCGCGGCCGCGCATCGACCGCGCGATGGAAGACGCCCTGCTCGAAGGCGCGCGCCTCAGCGACGAGCGGGTGCGGCTGCTCGCGGCGCTGCCTCCGCTGCGAACGCGGGTGGCGATCGTGCCGGGCGCGACGCTGCCCGTCGAGCCCCACGTCGTGACGGCCGAGGTGCTCTCGCTGTTGCGGACACCGCGGCGCATCAGCGAGCTGCTCGATCTCGCCGAGGCGCCCGACCTCGACGTGATGGCGGCGGTCGCCGCGCTGCTCGAGAAGGGCATCATCGCTCGGCAAGAAGGAGCCGCCTCGGTGGGTGAGGGGCCGCTGCTCGGGCCCGCCGAGGTCCACGCGCTGCGCGGGCGGCTCTTGCGCGGGCGAACGGGCAGGGGAGCCGTCGTCGCGAAGATCCTCGTGGTCGGCTCGGGCCCCAAGGCGGGGCGCCTCTTGCTGCGCGCGCTGCCCGGCCTCGTCGCGGTGGCGACCGAGCCCGGCTGCGTTCGCAGCGGCTTCGGCACCCTCGGGCGCCTCGACCTCGCCGACGTGCTCAAGGTCGACTTTCTGCTGCTGCCGACCGCCGAGGCCGCGCGCCCGCTGTGGCGCCCGCTCGCGCACGACGCCGTCGGAGCGCTCGTCATGGAGGACGGCGAGCTCGCGCTCCGGCAGGCGCGGTTCTTCGGCCAGGAGCTGAAGCTGCCGATCGTCGTGGCGACCGGAACCGCGTCGGGCGGCCTCATCACCTCGCACACGCTGCCCGCCGCGCTGAGGGGCATCGCCGGCGGAGCGTCGATGGTGAACACCGACCTGATCGGCGCCGTGAGAACCGTGCTGCTCGCGGCGCTGCACCCCGTCGAGGCGCCGCCCGCCGATGCCGTGCTCGAGCGGCCGAAGGGCCGAAGAGCCGGCGACCGCGCCTGAGCGTCAGCCGGCCATCGCCTCGAGCAGCTCGAGCTCGGCGGGCTCGAGGGTCACCGTTCTCTTCGAGCGAATCCGCTCGAGCGTGATGTCGACCCTCACCTTCCCGTCGTCGTCGTGCTTCGACACCCGCCACGTGCCGCCGGCCCTTTCGCACTCGCTCATGTCCTTCTTCAGGGCGGTGAGCCTGCGGAAGATCTTCATCGCGGCCTTGCCCTCGGGGCTCTCGAACGTATGAAAGTGCTTGTTGCGCGAGAGCGGCCGCTTCGGGTCGGACATGCGTTGAACGAGGCGGCGGACGAACGGATCCATCGGTTGGGGGAATGCTACGGTTGCCGCCGTTGAAAGTCCTCCGACACGCACTCGCGGCCCTCATCGCCTGCGCTGCAGCCTGCAAGAACCCCGACCAGCAGGCCGCCGACAACACGACGAACCAGACCCGGCAGGCGATCACCGACGGGCGCGCCGCGATGTCCGCGCAGGACTACGAACGCGCCGTGGGTGCGTTCACGAATGCGACCTCGCTCACTCCGAACGACCCGATGGGCTTTCTCCTGCTCGCGCAGGCCCACCGCGAGGCCGGCAACGACGGCGCCGCCGTGATGGCCCTGAAGCACGCCGAGGAGCTCGGCGCGAAGAGCGACCCCGCCGTGAAGCGCGAGCGGGCCGAGCTCTACCGGCGCATGGGGCAGATGAGCGCGGCGATCGCCACGTTCAACGAGATGCGCGACGCGAACCAGCTCACCGACGCCGAGCTGCTCATGCTCGCGAAGCTGCAGGCGCGGTCGGCCGACCCCGACTCCGCGTGGGAGACCCTCGGCCGCGTGCAGTCGCGCAAGCCCGACGACCCCGACGCGAAGGTGACCGAGGCCGAGATCCTGCTCGTGAAGGGCGACGAGCTGCTCGCCGCCAACCTGATGGACCGGCTGCTCAAAGAGAACCCGCACCTCACGAGCGCTCGCCTCTTGCGGTCGCGCTACTTCCTCACGAACGGCTACGCCGACCTCGCCGAGGCCGACCTCGCCCAGATCGGCCCCGAGGCCCAGAAGGACCCCGAGATCGTCACGTTCAAGGCCCGGGTCTTCAACACCCAGAAGCGCTACGACGAGGCGGCCCGGCTGCTCGAGCCGCTCGTCGAGAAGTACCCGCGCGACGCCGACATCGCGTGCCAGCTCGCCGAGACGAAGCTGCTCGACGGCAAGGCCGAAGAGGCCCAGGCGCTCGTCGATCAGGCGCTCTTGCAGCGCGACAACTTCCCGCGGGCGCTCTACGTCCGCGGCCACGCCTTCGAGCTGCAGGAAGACATGGCCAGCGCGCTCGAGAACTACAAGTACGCGCTCAAGGTCGACCCCTCGTTCGCGCCGGTGCTGTCGCGCATCTGGCGCATCTGGCGCAACAAAGACGAGAAGGGCGAGGCTATCGCCGCGCTCGAGAAGCTGCTGTTCATGAAAGAGGCGACCCCCGAGGAGCGCATCGCCCTCGCGTCGCTCTACGCCGACACGGGCCTCAACCTCGAGCGCGGCCGCAAGCTCGTCGACGAGCAGCTCAAGAGCTCGCCCGACGATCAGTCGCTCAAAGATCTGAAGAAGCGGCTCGGGCGTGGCAAGCCGAAGAGCCCGGGCATTCAGATCATCCGCAAGCGAGGCAGATGAGCCCGAAGAGGAACCCCCTCTCCCCCGTAGGGGAGAGGGCCGGGGTGAGGGGGCAGTTGAGCGGAAGAGCAGCTCGAGACGCCCGTCTGCGAGCGGTGCCTCCTTCACGGCATCGCTTGAAGTGACCTTCATCGCATCGAGGGTCGCTCTACAGACCCTCACCCCATCCCTCCCCCCTACGGGGGAGCGGGGGCCTCCTCGAGAACCGAGGCATCGTCTCAGCGTCATCGCCCCAGACCGTCGGCGCGCTCGACCGCGGCCCGCAGGCTGCGCAGCCCCGACCCGGGCCCGACCGCGATCGCCCTGAGCGCCTCGCGCCGCAGGTACGTGCGCGACACCCGCTTCAGATCGCCCAGGGTCACCTGATCGACCGCGCGGCAGCGCTCGTCGAAGCTCTCGGGCGGGCGAAACAGCTCGGTGCCGCCGAACCAGCCGATCAGATCCGACGGCGAGTCCTGCAGGAAGTCGAGGTGCATGCGGTGCCGGCGCTTCGCGCGAGCGAGCTCCTCGCTCGTGATCTCGCCCTCGCGCAGCGACGCCAGCGTGCGGCAGATCTCACGCACCAGCGCCCCCGCCGCCTCGGGAGCGCACGCGCCCTCGACGTCGAACACCCCCGTGTCGTGAAACGCCTCGAGCGCCGCGCTCACCGAGTACGCGAGCCCGCGCCGCTCGACCACGTTGTACGGCAGCCGCGACGACAGCCCGTCGTCGAGCACCCGCCGCAGCACCGACAGCGCCGCGAAGTCGGGGTGCGCGTCGCTCACCGCGGGGAACGACAGCCGCAGCTCGGTCTGCGCCTCGTCGAACCGCACGTGCTTGAGGTGCGGCCCCTTCGGCGGCTCGGGCGGAGGCGTCTCGCCCGCCCTCGGCCCCTGCGGCAGCTTCGCGAACACCCTGCGCACCACGCGCTCGATCTCGGCGTGCGCCACCGGCCCGCTCACCGCCACCACCATGTTCCCCGCGACGTAGTGGTGCTGGAAGTGCCGCCTCACCTTCGCGAGCGTCATCGCGCGCACCGTCTCTGGCGTGCCCGCGATCTTGAACGCCAGCGGGTGCCCACCGTACAGCTCGCGCTTCGCCAGGTTGTCGAGGTCGATGTCGCGCCCTCGCTCGTCGACCTCGTCGAGCATCTCTTCGAGAATGATCTTCTTCTCGAGGCCCAGGTGCACGAGCCGCGGCGACGTCAGCATGTCGCCCAGCGTCTCGAGGCAGAGCTTCACCGACTCGGGGTGGCACGGCGTGTAGTAGTACGAGCAGTCGCGCGTCGTGATGCCGTTCAGGTTGCCCCCGACGGCCTCGACCTGCGCGTTCATCTTCACCGTGTCTTTGTGCCGGTGCGAGCCGCGGAAGAAGAGGTGCTCGAGGAAGTGCGAGACCCCGTTGTTCTCGGTCGTCTCGTGCCGCGAGCCGACCCGCACGTACACCGAGACCATCGCCGAGTGCAGGTGCGGCGTCTCGACGGTCACGACCGTGAGCCCGCTGGGAAGAATCGATCGGTGGTGTGTGAAGCTCATGCGCGGGGCAGGGTGATGCGGAAGCGCGCTCCCTTCTCTGCGGTGTTCTCGACCTCGAGCCGGCCGCCGTGGGCCTGCACGATCTGCCGCGACAGCGACAGCCCCAGCCCCGTGCCGCCCTTCTTCGTCGAGAAGAACGGCTCGAACAGGTGCTGGCTCGCCTCGCTCGACAGGCCGGGCCCCGTGTCGGCGACGTCGATCTCGACGTGGCCGTTCTTCGCGCGCGTCGCGAGCGTCAGCTTGCCTCCGCCGCGCTCGGCCATCGCCTCTCGGCCGTTGCGCACGAGGTTGAGCAGCACCTGCCGCAGCTGGCCCTCGTCGGCCTGCGCGAACACGGGCTCGACCGACAGCGCCTCGTCGATCTGCACGTTCGAGCGCGTCAGCTCTTCGCGCGAGAAGTCGACCACGCCGCGCAGCACCTGGTTCACGTCTTCCCGCTTCAGCGCCGGAGCCGGCAGCCGCGCGAGCCGCAGGTACTCTTCCGTGATCTCGGTGAGCCGATCGACCTCGCGCGACACCTTGCCGAGCAGCTCGCGCGCCTCTCGCGCGTCGTCGTCGCTGGCGAACTTCGCGTTCGAGAGCTGCTCTTCGAGCATCTCGGCGTTCAGCCCGATCGACGACAGCGGGTTGCGCACCTCGTGCGAGATCTGCGCGGCCACGCGGCCCATCGCGGCCAGGCGCTCGGCCTGCAGCAGCTGCGCCTCGCGCTCCTTCAGGCTCGTGGCCATCTTGTCGAACTCGCGCGAGAGCTGGGCGATCTCGTTGTCGCCCGCGAAGCCGACCTGCGCGCTGTAGTCGCCGCGCCCGACGCGCGCGACGCCCTCGATGAGCGTCTGAATGGGCCGCAGCGCCCGCGCCGCCGCCGCCGTCGCGATGAGGCCGACGAGAATGGCGAGCACCGAGAGCGCGATGATGAGGGCGCCCGTGCGCCGCTCGCGCTCCTGCGCCTTGTCGACGCGGTCGAGAATGCGCGTCTCGAGCGCGGCGTGCAGCAGGCGAATCGACGAGTTGATCTGGTTCTGCAGAATGGTGACGCGGTCGACCTTGTCTTCGACCAGCTGGGCGTCGACGTTGCTCGCCTCGAGCGCCTTGAACGCCTCGTCGCGAGCGTCGACGTAGCGGCCGATCGCGGCCTCGAGCTCGGTGAGCTTGCCGTCGACGTCGCGAACGAACTCGCCCTCGCCGGGCGAAGCGAACTGGCGCGCCTCAGCCGCGCGCTGGTGGCCCTCGGCGATCTTCTGAGACATCGTCGATTGGAAGTAGCGGCGGGCGAGGCTGATCACCAGCCGCCGCGCCTCGGGGTTCTTCTCGTCGCGCAGCCGGCTCATGTCGCGCTGCTGGCTGTTGAAGTAGCCCTCGATGTCGGCGGCGGTCTGAGACAGGTGCAGGTAGCCCTGGGCGACGAGGCGTATCTCCTCCTGGCTCCTGCGCATTTCGGCGACCGCGAACAGCGACACCGCTCCGAACGTGAGGAGCACGGCGGCGTAGCCAAGAAATATGCGGGTCGCGAGTGATAGGCGCATGCGCGCTTCAAATTGATTTTCAGGCCCAGTGGTGCGACTGTGCCCGCGCTTCAACCATGGGTTTTATCAGCCGATTCCTTTCTGTCCTCGTTCTTGGCGTTTCGGCTGTCGCCTCAGCCGGCGATCAGCCGCGCGTCGTGGTCGTCCCCTTCACCGCGATCGACGACGCGCCCGAGATCGCTGCGGGCCGCTTCACGGGGCAGGTGACCGAAGAGCTGCGCTCGCGCGACGACGCGGTGCAGCTGCTCGGCTCGCCGGCGATCAGCAAGGCCGAGAAGCCGACGAGCAAGTCGGGCAAGCCGAACCCCGAGGCGACGCTCGCGCTCGAGACCGGCAAGAAGCTGCTCGCCGACCTCAAGTTCGACGAGGCCGCGCCCGCGCTGAAGAAGGGCATCGAGCTCTCGCTCGCCGACCCGGGCACGGCCGACTACCCCACGGTGCTCGAGGCGCACGTCTCGCTCGCGGTCGCGCAGTTCCGCACCGGCCTCGAGGAAGAGGCGCAGAAGACGCTGACGCAGCTCGCCCGCATGGAGCCCACCTACTCGATTCCCAGCGGCTACCCGCCGGCGTTCACGCGCGAGTTCGACCGCGCGAAGAAGCGGCTCGACAAGCAGGGCAAGGGCTCGATGTCGGTCGAGGGCCCGCCGGGCTCGACGGTGTTCATCGACGGCCGCGACCTCGGCATGGTGCCCGTGCTCGAAGAGGGCCTCGCGTGGGGCACGCACTACGTGAAGATCGAGGGCAGCCGCGGCGAGCGCTTCGGGCAGGTGGTCGAGGTGAAGGGCGGCATGGTGAAGGTGAAGGGCAACTTCGGTGACGCCCCCGCGAAGAGCGGCGGCGGAGTCGCCGACCCCCGCATCACCCAGTCGCTCGACGAGGCGGCCGCGACGCGCGTGCAGGCCTACGCGAAGGCGGCGAACGCCGAGTACGCGATCGTCGGCGTCGTGTACCGCACCGGCGACCAGCAGCTGACCGCGGGCACGGCGCTGTACTCGGCGCGGCGCAACGGGTTCGCGCTGCTGCCGGCGGTCTCGTTCGACCACGAGGCGCTGACGTCGAACGTCGAGGCGTTCAGGCTGGTCGAAGAGATCGTGAAGCGGGTGCAGAGCTACGGCTCGACGGCGTCGCTGCCGCTGTCGCTGCTCTCGAAGCCGCAGACGAAGGTCGGCACGGTCGCGACCGCGAGAGACCCCGACGCCGCGAGCGGCGCGCGCCCCGTCGCGAAGCCGCGGCTCACGCCCGACGGCGAGGGCGACAAGAAGCCCACCTACGTGGCGGGCGGCGACGAGAAGCCCCCCGAGGTGCAGCAGGGCGGCGGGGGCGTGCCCAAGTGGGTGTGGATCATCGTCGGCGGCGCGGTCGTCGCGGGAGGCGCTGTCGGCACCTACTTCATCGTGAGCGAGAGCACGAAGCCCGTGACCGGAACGGTGACGGCACAGTGGTGACCTCGCGCCGGGTGGGCTTCATCGCGTTGCTCGCGGTCGCAGGCTGCGGGCCGAAAGAGGTCGACGTCGCCGTCAACGTCGTCACGACCTCGTGTGACTCCGACAATGATCCCTTCGCGGGCGTGAACCTGCTCGAGGTGCGCGTGAGCGGCCCGGGCATCGACCCGATGCTCACGGTGCGGGCGCCGAAGAGCGACCAGCGCATCCAGATCCCCAAGATCCCCTCGGGCAAAGACCGCGTGATCGAGGTGCGTGGGTACGCCGACGACTCGTCGCCGCGCCCGCTGTCGATCGGTCGCTCGATTCCCACCGAGATCCCCGACGTGCTGACCGAGTCGAACCGCCGCATCGACATCAGCATCTTCTTGCGCAAGGTCGACTCGTTCTCACCGCCCGTGGCCGCGGCGACTCCGAAAGACTGCTCGGTGATGCGCTCGCAGCGCGCGGGTCACTCGGCGACGTTGCTGAACGACGGCCGCGTGTTCATCACCGGCGGCTACCGGCTCGAGGGCTCTCAGCCGATCGCGCTCGTCGACACCGAGTTCTTCGACCCGAACAAAGGCACCTTCGAGCAGGGCCCGGTGATGCAGCTGGGCGGCAGCACCCAGCTCGCGAAGGCGTTTCACACCGCCACGCTGCTGCGCAACGGCCAGGTGCTGCTGTACGGCGGCGAGCGGTACGCCCAGACGGCCCCCTACGCTCCGTCGCCCCAGACGTCGGCGCTGATCTTCGACGTCGAGTCGAACAAGTACGGCGCGCTGCCCCAGCGCAGCATGCCGCCGAACGTCGCGCGCACCCGGCACCTCGCGATTCAAGAGGCGAGCGGCCGCGTGCTCCTCGTCGGCGGGCAGAAGGGCAGCACGCTCACTCCGGTCACCGAGGTCGAGTGGTTCGACCCGACCACGAACCGCGTCGAGGTGATGATGGGCGAGAGCCTGCCGCGCCTCGAGGCGACCGGCGCCGCCGTGCAGGACGGCGGCATCATCGTGGTCGCGGGCGGCATCGACGGGGCAGCCATGCCGGCGGCGATCTCGAACCAGGTGAACTTCTACAAGTTCGACGGCACGACCTTCGTGAAGGCCGGGGCCGCGCTGCAGATGACGACGCCCCGCCGCGGCGCGGCGGCGAGCGCGCTGGCCGACGACAAGACGGTGCTGATCATGGGCGGCTACACCGACCCGACGATGCCGGTGCCGACGCCCTCGTCCGAGGCGATCAAGACCGGCAACAACACGGTCGAGCAGGCCACGGTGACCATCGGCGATCGCGGCGATGCGTGCTCGGCGATCTTGCCGCAGGGCAGCGTGCTGGTCGTCGGTGGCCGCAAGATCGGCGGCATGTACGACGGCTCGGCCACGCTCGTCCGGTACGACGTGCAGAAGGCGACGCTGACGCAGCAGGCCGCGGCTCCGATCAAGGTGCCGCGCTACCAGCACACCTGCACGACCCTCGCCGACGGCTCGGTGCTCGTCACCGGGGGCATCAACGACGCCAACGGCGGCAACGCGCGCGCGCTGAACGACGCGTGGATCTACACGCCGATTCCCGCCGACTGACCCGGCAGGAAAGTTCTTCGCGCGCGGGAGTGGTAGCCACATGCTCCGACGCTGCTCGGCACTCGTCGTGGGGGTCCTGGCCTGCACCCCGGCGCCTCCGATTCCCGACGCGGGTGTGACGGTCGATGCCGGCGTCGACGCAGGCGCCGAGGGGGATGCCGGCTTCGACGCGGGCGTGACCGACGCAGGCCCCCCGGTCGTCGTCGCTGCTTCGACCTGCAGCCTCGACTTCCGCCAGCCCGGCGACACCCTCGCGTTCTCGGACCTCGATGGCGGCTGGGTTCAAGCCACCGTCTCGCGCGGAGCGACCGTCATCGGCTGGGGCCGGGCGAGGAAGGGCTCCGCGACCGTGCGCGTCCGCGAGGCGGGCCGGTTTACTCCGGTGTGCGGCCCGATGATCTTCGCCCGTGCGGGCCACGCGGCGGTGAAGCTGGCCGACGGTGCCGTGCAGCTCTCAGGGGGGTACCGCGACGTGAGCGGCGCGCCCACCGCGCTCTTCACGACCGAGCTGTTCGACGCGACGGCCGAGTCGTTCGCGCCGGGCGTCGACCTCGCGGTCGCAGGTGGCACCCAGCTGCCCCGGGCGTTTCACTCGGGCACGCTGCTGCCCAACGGCCAGGTGCTGCTCTACGGTGGCGAGCGGTACGCGTCGGCGCCGCCGTTCATGGCGTCGCCGCTGACCTCGGCGCTCGTCTACGACCACGAGGCCACCGCCGTGGGCGTGCTCGGGCCCCGAGGCGCGCCGCCGAACATCGCGCGCTCGCGGCACGCGGCGCTCACGACGCCCGCTGGAGTGCTGCTCATCGGAGGCGTGAAGGGCTCGGCGCCGACGCCCGTGCTCGAGGTCGAGCTGTTCGACCCCTCGGTGAACCAGGTGAAGGTGGGCGGCACGCTGCAGGCCGCGGTGGTTGCGGGCGCCTGGGTTGCGACGCGCCAGCGAGCGGCGCTGATCTCGGGCACGGCGATCGACCTGGTCGAGCCGACGCAGCTCGGCATCACGCGCGAAGCGGCCGCGCTCACCGCTGCTCGAGCGGCGCCCTGGGCCTTCGCGAGCGGAGACGAGGTGCTGGTGGTGGGCGAGGGGAGCTCCGAGATCGTGAACCTCGCCACGCACGCGGTGACGCCGGGGCCCGCGGTGCCGTCGGCTCCAGGCGGCTGCGCCGTCGCGCTCGGAGGTGAGCGGTGGCTCTTCGTCTCGGGGACGTCGGCGACGCTGGTCTCGCGAAGCGGCTGGTCGGCCACGGCGCTGCCGGCGCTGCCGACCGCCCGCGCCGAGGCCTCGTGCACGCTGCTCGACGACGGCACGGTGCTCGTCGCGGGCGGCGAGAACCTTGGCGTGGCCCTGGGCGTCGCGACGATCTTCACTCCACCGCTGCCGTGAGCTTGCACGCGTGCCCGAGCACGCGGTCGCCCTCACGCAGCGGCGAGGCCGTCGGCCTCCACCCGCGCTGAAGCCGCGCCTTCAGCATCGCGTCGGCGTCGGGCTTTCGCTCCCAGACCGAGAGCCGGTTCAGCGCGCCCAGTCACGTACAGTCGGCGACCAGCCACCGCCCGCCCGGCAGGGGCAGCACGACGTCGTGGCTGTACTCGTCTTGCACCACCACCTCGGCGACGTCGAGGCGGCGCGCGAACGCCCACTGCAGCAGCGCGTGGAGGCTGCTGAACGCTCGAAGCTCCGCCAGCGATGCATCATCGCCGTCGGCGGGGATCACGCCGTCGGCGACGGGTTCGCGGGTGCAGGGGTCTGCGGAGCGCTCGGCGCCGGAGCCGGAGCCTCGCCCGCAGCCTCACGCGCTTGAGCCTCGGCCTCGAGCTTCGCCCGCGCTTCGGCCTCGACCTTCTCTTGCGCGGCCTGCTGCTCGCGGACCTTCTGATCCGACGCGGCGGCCTCTTCGGCCGACAGCTCGGTGCGCTCGGCGGCGGTCTGGCCCGTCTGCTTCTCGAGCGCGCGCAGCGCCCGCAGCGACAGGTCGCGCTCGAGCAGCGTGCGATTCAGCCGCATCTCGACCGCGCGGAACTTGTCCTTCGCGAGCTGCGCCTCTTTGCGGGTCTCACGCAGCTGGCGCGCCTGGCTCTCGGCCCGGCCCTTCGCGGTCTTCAGCTCCCGCTCGAGCTCGATCTCGTGGTACCGCGCCTTCGCCGCCTTCTGCTCGAGATCGGCCATCTTCGCCTTGTCGGCCTCGTTCAGCTCGCGAATCACCTTCTGCACCACCACCTGCTCGGCCGGCGCCGCAGGGGCCGCCGCCGCAGCGGGAGCCGCAGCCGCCTCGGGCGCAGGCTTGCGCTTGCCCTTGCCGCCCTCGGCCTCGGCCTTGAGCTTCTGAATCTCGGCGAGCGCGTTCGCGAGCTCGGCGCGCGTGGTCTCGAGCTGCACCGACGCCTGGCGCTCGACCTCGGCGCGGGCCTTCGCCAGATCCGCGTCGCCCTTGCCGGCCTCTTTCGCCTCGTAGAGCTTCTTCTTCGCGTCCTTCAGCTCGGCCTTCAGCTCGGCCTGCGAGCCCTTCAGCTCGTCGATCTCTTTGCGCTTCTTGTCGAGGTCGCCCTCGAGCTTCGCCACGCGGCCCGAGTCACTCGCCGAGGCCGTCGACGACGACGCCGACTCGGCCGGCCGGTTGTCGCTCGCGACCTTCTTGGGCGCGTTGTCGCGCGCGTTGGCGAAGTGAATGAAGAAGCTGATGGCGAGCGCCACAGCCAGGACGATTACGATTGCGGTCATGTCGGTGCCAATAACACCAACTTGAGGCAGGCTTCAAAGCCCATGGCCCACCTCGAGCTCCTGAAGAAAGAAGACGTCGCCAGCTTCCGCAAGATCGCCATCGGCACCTGGACGACGACCTACGACCCCACGGTCTACGGCACGCTCAAGGTGCGAATGGAGAAAGCCCTCGAGTACATCGAGCGCTTCCGCCAGGTCACCGGCAAGCGCCTCACCGTCACGCACCTCGTGACCAAGGCGTGCGCCGAGGCCCTGCGGCGCTGCCCCGACGCCAACGCCATCCTCCGGTACAACAAGGTCTACCTGCGCAAGCACGTGAACATCTCGGTGCTGGTCGTTCAGACCGACCAGGGCGACGGCAAGGTCGACCTCACCGCCGCGAAGATCGACGACGCCGATCAGAAGAGCCTCTTGCAGATCACCGACGAGATGCAGGCGACGATCGACAAGGTGCGCGCCCGAAAAGACAAGGCGCTCGAGAAGGGGAAGGGCACGGTCGCGCTCATCCCCTTCATGCTGATGAACGCCTTCCTCAAGGCGCTCGCGTTCTTCATGTACACGCTCAACATCGACCTGGGCTTCCTCGGCATGCCGAAAGACGCCTTCGGGTCGCTCACCGTCACGAACGTCGGCTCGCTCGGCCTCGACACCGCCTACGTGCCGCTCGTGCCGTACACCCGCGTGCCGATCTTCGTCGCGCCCGGCCGCGTGCAAGACGAGCCGGTCGTCGAAGACGGCAAGGTCATCCCCGGCAAGACGATGAACATCAACGCCTCGTTCGATCACCGCTTCATCGACGGCTACCACGCGAGCGTGCTGTCGAAGACGATGCGCGAAGCGATGGAGAACCCGTTCGAGTTCTTCGACAAGCTCGACGCTCTGCCGGCGCAGCCCCCAGGCCAGCCTCAGGCGAGCGCGTCGACGACCGCCTGACCGTCGGCCGGCCGATCGTCGGGCTTCTTCTCGAGGCACTGCATCACGAGATCGATGACGTGCGAGTCGACGCCCGGTGCGCGCATGCGCGACGGCGTCTTCTTCACGTGCGCCGTCAGCATCTCGAGATCGTGTTTCGCCTCGAACGGCAGCTTGCCGCTCAGCATGCGGTAGGCGAGCACTCCGAACGTGTAGACGTCGGTGCGGGCGTCGCACGGCTTCGCGAGCGCCTGCTCGGGCGCGACGTACGCCGGCGTGCCCGCGATCTGCCCCGCCGCCGTGAGGAACTGGCCCGCCGTCGCCTCGGTGAAGCGCGCGATGCCGAAGTCGAGCAGCTTGAGCGTGCCGTCGTTCGCCACCACGATGTTCTCGGGCTTCAGGTCGCGGTGGCACACGCCCGTCGCGTGAATCGCCGCGAGCGCCGACGCGAGCTGCTGCAGCAGCGACAGCCCGAGCGCAGGCTCCAGCGCCTTGCCGCCCATCATCACGTCGAGCCGCTCGCCGTCGACCCAGTCGGTGACCAGCAACAGCCCCTCGGGCGCGTGCTCGAAGTGCACCAGCCCCACGATGTTCGGGTGCTTGATCTTCGCCATCACGCTCGCTTCCCGCTGGAAGCGCTTCTCCATGTCCTGCACCTCGGCGAGGTCCTTCTTCATCACCTTCACCGCGACGTGCTTGCCCGTCGCCACCTCTTCCGCGAGGTAGACGTTCGCCGTGCCGCCCTTCGCCGCGGCCTTCAGCAGCTTGAAGCGCCCTTTGACGATGAGGCTCACAGGAAGAATCGATCGGTGCGGCCCGCCGTCCGCTTCAAGATCGCCGACCACCCGACCAGCTCGTCGACCCGCCCCTCGACGTCGCCCGGGTTGAGCCCCAGCGCGTGGAGCGACCCGCTGCACGCGTACAGCCTCGCCAGCCCCGACTCTCTGAGGTGCGCCAAGAGCTGGCGCAGCGTCGGTACCTGGCGCCGCTCCATCTCGCCCGCCACGTCCTCGCGCAGGTCCGGCTCATCGAGCCGATCGCGCACGAGCCGCTCTAATGCCCACCATGAAAAGTAGAGCTCGGCCGGCCGAGACCCCGCAACCGCCGCCGCCGCGATGGATACACCTTGGTGCACTGAATCGTACTCACCGCGGTGCAGGAAGATGATCACCGGCTCCGAGACCATGTCGAGCGCGTCTAACACTGTCGATCTCGTTGATGAAATCCGGCCAGCCGTTCAGGCGCCGCTGACGACCGTCAGCGAAAAACATCGACCGTTCATGGGTTTAGCTGGAAATTATTCCGGCCGTGTTGGTATGAGCCAAGAGCCTTTCATGCCGCCGGACGACACCACGACGAGCCGCCGCAAGGACGCCCACCTCGATCTGTGTGCGACCGAAGAGGTGGCCCCGGTGCAGAACTCCACGCTGCTCGACTGCGTGAAGCTGGTGCACTCGGCCATGCCCGAGCTGTCGCTCGACGAGGTCGACCTGTCGACCCGCCTGTTCGGCAAGACCTTGAAGGCCCCCCTGCTCATCACCGGCATGACCGGCGGGAGCGACCGGGCCGGCCAGGTCAACCGCGAGCTCGCCGAGGCCGCCGAGGCGTGCGGCGTCGCCTTCGGGGTCGGCTCCCAGCGTGCCATGGGCGAGCTGCCCGCGCTGACCAAGACGTTCGCCGTGCGCGACGTCGCTCCGCGCACCGTCATCATCGGCAACATCGGCCTGCGCCAGGCCGCCGCCATGGGCATCGACAAGGTGCGCGGCATCGCCGACGCCATTCACGCCGACGCCATGGCCCTGCACCTCAACCCCGGCCAGGAGCTCACCCAGCCCGAGGGCGACCGCGACTTCAAGGGCGGCTACGCCTGCGTCGGCCAGCTCGTGAAGGCGTTCGGCGAGCGGCTGCTCGTCAAAGAGACCGGCTGCGGCATCAGCCCCGACGTCGCCCGCCGCCTCGTCGATCTCGGCGTTCGCACGCTCGACGTCAGCGGCCTGGGCGGCACGAGCTGGGTGCGCGTCGAGCAGCTGCGCGCGACCGGCGACCTCGCCGAGCTCGGCGCCCAGTTCTCGACGTGGGGCATTCCCACGGCCGCCGCCGTCGCCACCGTTCGTCGCTCGGTGGGCCCCGGCGTCACGCTGATCGCCTCGGGCGGCATGCGCACCGGCCTCGACGTCGCCCGGGCCATCGCGCTCGGCGCCGACCTGGGCGGCATGGCCCTGCCGATGTTCCGCGCCCAGCAGCAGGGCGGCGTCGAAGGCGTCAAGAAAGCGATCGGAGTCGTCGTGCGCGGCATCCAGCAGACGATGCTGCTCACGGGCTCCGCGAACGCCGCTGAGCTGAAGAAGAAACCGCGCGTGGTGGTCGGCGAGTTGAAGGAGTGGCTCAGTGCGGTCTAAGCACGGTCCAAGAAGGGCAATGGAGGGAGTCGTCCGATGATGCCGGATTTGATCACGTCGCGCCTGGCAGGGTTTCACAAGCTGCCGGTCGCGGAGCGGCTGGCGAAGGTGTCCCGCATGCTCCGGCTGACCCCCGAAGAATCGCTTCAGCTCGACGGCACCGCCGGGCTGCCCATCGAGACCGCCAACCAGATGATCGAGAACGCGGTCGGCGTGTTCCACCTCCCGTTGGGCCTCGGGCTCAACATGACGGTGAACAACCGCGACTACATCGTGCCGATGGCCGTCGAAGAGCCCTCGGTCGTGGCGGCCGTCTCGTTCGCCGCGAAGATCGTACGCGAGGCCGGCGGCTTCACCGCCGACGCCGACGACTCGCTGATGATCGGCCAGGTGCAGGTCACGCGCTTCGGTGAACCCGAGAGCGCCAAGGCCAAGCTGCTCGCTCACAAGGAGCAGCTCCTCGCGCTCGCCAACAGCTTCCACCCCGCGATGATGAAGCGCGGCGGCGGCGCCCGCGACATCGAGGTGCGCGTGCTGCCCGCGCCCGAGGGCCCGCACGGCGAGCCGCTGCTCATCCTGCACCTCATCATCGACACGCAGGAGGCGATGGGCGCCAACCTCATCAACACCATGGCCGAGGGCGTCGCTCCGATGGTGGAGCAGATCACCGGCGGCAAGGTGTACCTGCGCATCCTCTCGAACCTGGCCGACCGCCGGCTCGCGCGCTCGACGTGCCGCATTCCCGTCGAGCTGATGGCCGACTTCGACCTGCCGGGTGAGCAGATCTCAGAGGGCATCGCGCAGGCCTCGCGCTTCGCGGCTGCCGACCCGTACCGCGCCGCGACGCACAACAAGGGCGTGATGAACGGCGTCGACTCGATGGCGATCGCGACCGGGCAAGACTGGCGCGCGATCGAGGCCGGCGCTCACGCCTACGCCTGCCGCGACGGGCGCTACACGCCGCTGTCGACGTGGAACATCGAAGAGGGCTGCCTCGTCGGCCGCATCGAGCTGCCGCTCGCGCTCGGCACCGTCGGCGGCCCCGTGAAGATCCACCCCGGCGTGCAGGCCGCGCTGAAGATTCTGCGGGTGACGTCGGCGCGCGAGCTGTCGATGGTGATGGCCTCGGTCGGCCTCGCCCAGAACCTGGCGGCCTTGAGGGCGCTCGGCAGCGTCGGCATTCAGAAGGGCCACATGGCGCTCCACGCGCGCTGCGTCGCGGTCACCGCCGGCGCCCGCGGTGACTGGGTCGAGAAGGTCGCGAACCTGCTCGTGCTCCACGGCCACGTGAAGGTCGAGAAGGCCCGCGAGATCCTCGCGTCGCTGCGCCCCGAAGAGTTCGCGGCCGCCACCGGCACCACGGGCTGATGTCGGGTTCCCTTCCCCCTCGTAGGGAGAGGGGCAGGGTGAGGGGCCGAGATGTCAGAAGAAAACCGGTCAAAGAGCCACCCCGACAACGGCTCCGAAGAAGGTCGTTCTCACCTGAGCGCGTTCGGCCCCGGCAAGATCATCGTGATCGGTGAGCACGCCGCGGTCTACGGCGAGCCCGTGCTGGCCGGAGCGATTCAGCGCGGCGTGACCGCCCGCGCCGTCGACGGAGCGCCGGGCATCGAGATGCCGGGCGAGCTCTCTGCGCCCCAGGCCGAGGCGCTGCAGCGCGCGTTCGCGGCGGCGTCGAAGGGCGTCGAGCTGCGCGTGCGCGTGACGAGCGATCTGCCGATCGGCGTCGGCCTCGGCTCGTCGGCGGCGCTCTCGGTCGCGGTCTCGCGGCTGCTGCTTCAGGCCCGCGGCAAGAAGTTCGGCGTGCCCGACGTGCTGAAGCTCGCGGCCGTGATGGAGGGCGAGTTCCACGGCACTCCGTCGGGCGTCGATCACACGACCAGCGCGCGCGGCGAGCTGGTGCTGTACCGCAAGGGCGGGCCCACGAAGGCCGTGAAGGCGAAGAAGCCGCTGCGCATGGTCGTCGCCCTCGCCGGAGCCCGCACCGCCACCAAGACGACCGTGGCCGGCCTGCGCGAGCGACGCACGCGCTGGCCGAAGCGCTACGCGCGGCTGTTTCACGAGATCGGCACGCTGGCAGCCGAGGGCGCGAAGGCCGTCGGGCGCGGAGACCTGAGCGAGCTGGGCGATCTCATGAACGTGAACCACGGCCTGCTCTGGGCGATGCAGCTGTCGAGTGAGCGCATCGACGCCGTCGTGCGCCGCCTGCGCGCGCTCGGCGCTCACGGCGCCAAGCTGACGGGCGCCGGAGGCGACGGCGGCGCCGTCGTCGGCCTGTTCGATGATCCGACCGAGGCGATTGCGCGGTTGACGGGCGAGCGCGTGGAGTGTTTCGAGGCGACCCTATGAAGGCCACCGCGACCGCCCACCCCAACATCGCCCTCGTGAAGTACTGGGGGAAGCGCGACGAGGCGCTGATCTTGCCGCACCAGTCGTCGCTGTCGGTGACGCTGGCTCCGCTGTCGGTGACGACGACGGTCGAGTGGGGCGCCGGCCGGCAAGACGAGGTGTCGATCAACGGCGAAGAGGCCCGCGGGAGCGAGCGCGATCGCGTCGTGGCCATGCTGCGACTGGTGCGGCCGCAGCCGGCCCGCGTCGTCTCGCACGGCAACTTCCCGAAGGCGGCCGGGCTGGCGTCGTCGGCGGCCGGCTTCGCCGCGCTGGCGGTCGCGGCCCGGGCGGCCGCGGGGTTGCCGCGTGACGTGCGCGCCGAGTCGACGCTCGCGCGGCAGGGCAGCGGCAGCGCGTGCCGCTCGATTCAGGGCGGCGTGTGCATCTGGCACCGCGGCACCTCGGTCGACGGCACCGACTCGTACGCCACCCAGGAGCTGAAAGAGAGCCACTGGCCCGAGCTGCGCCTGCTCGTCGCGATGGTGAGCCGCGAAGAGAAAGAGGTGAAGTCGCGCGACGGCATGCGGTCGGCCGTCGAGACCTCGCCGTACTACGAGGCGTGGACGCGCGACGCCGAGGAAGAGGTGCCCCGCGCGCTCGCGGCGCTGTACGCGAAGGACCTGCGCGCCATCGGTGAGATCGCCGAGAAGAACGCGTGGCGCATGCACGCGACCTCGCTCGCCGCGGATCCTCCGCTCTGCTACCTGAAGCCGCAGACGCTCGAGGTGATCGCCGCGCTGCAGGGCCTGCGTCGCGATGGAGTGCCCGCGTACTTCACCCTCGACGCCGGGCCGAACCCCGTCGTGCTGACCGACGCGAAGCACGAGGCCGCCGTCGAGGCCGCGCTCGTGAAGCTCGGCGCCTCGAGCGTCGTGCGCTGCGTGCCCGGCGGCGACGCGATCGTCAGCGCCGACTGAGCGCCCGACCGACGGCCGACAGCGATGCGACAGCACTGCACGGTGCACTGCAGCTGGCTTCGCAGAATGTCGCCGCGACGATCGCTCCTCGCGCACCACCCCGTTCGGCCGGCGTGCAGATCGACAGCGCATCGCTCGCTCGCCATGCTGCTGGGCCACGAGCGGCGTGACGCCCTCGTCGTCGCTCTGCCGTGGCTTCTGACAGCGCGCACCGGCGTGGCGGTCGAGCGCTGCGCCCATCGCCGCCGCGCGGGTCGAGGGGGGCAGGGCACCCGTGAGCGCGCGACCCCGACGCCGCGCCGCGAGCGCAGAACTGCGCGCCCGTCTTGCCAGCCGATTCCCTGATGGCCATAACAGCAAGGCAGTGGCCCTGTTTCAGCGAGGCGGACTCAATCTCGGCCGAATCGCCGGCGTGCCCCTTCGTCTGCACTGGACCGCGCTCGTCGGCGCCTTCGTCTTCACCGGCTTCCGCTTCGACCCGGTCACATGGGGCACGTTCGCGGCGCTGATCCTCGCCCACGAGCTCGGCCATGCGCTCGTCGTGAAGGCCGCGGGCGGCACACCCACGCTCATCGAGCTCACTGGCTACGGCGGCCTCTGCCACTGGCGCGGAGAGGTCTCTGCCATCAGCCGCGCCTGCATCGCCTGGGGCGGAGTCTGGGCGCAGCTGCTCGTGCTCGCCGCCGCCGAGGCCTGGCAGTACTCGGCCGGCATGCCCGAGACGTTCACGGGCGTGCGCGTGCTGACCACGCTCATCGACTCCAACACGTGGATGATCGCGCTCAACCTGCTGCCGATTCCGCCGCTCGACGGAGCCGAGGCGTGGCGGCTGCCGATCCTCCTCGGCCGGTCGCTTCGAAAGGGGCCGGTCAGCAACGTGCTCCCGTCGGTGCCGCACCCGGGCAGCAGCGACGAGGCCTTCGAGGCCGGCGCTCGCCGCGACGAGGTCAAGGCGATCGTCTCGAACCTCATCGACGAGGCCCGGAAGCCGTGACGCCCCAGCACCTCGCCCTCGGCATCGGAGCGCTCTTCTCGGTGCTGTTCATCTACGGGCTCCTTCACACGCCGGTCGATCGCACGGCGGTGTTGCGCGAGCGGTACCTCAAGCTCGTGCGGCTCGCGCGCTCAGACGGGGAGGCCCAGCTCGCCGAGCGGCTCGAGTCGCTCAGCCAGCGGTTCCCGGGCCGCAGCTACGCCTGGTACCTGAGCTGGCTCGTGACGGACCTCGAGCGCGCGAAGCGCTGATCACGGCAGCAGCACCATCTGCACGAACAGGCCGCCGAAGACGAGCACCACGCCGCCGATCGCGAGCAGCAGGGGGTTCATCACTGGCGCGAGCCCGTCGGGGTTCTTCTCGGCGTCGGCGCGGGCGTGAAGCTCGGCCTCGTCGCGCTCGGCCTCGGTCAACGTCTTGCGGGCGGCGCGCGCCCAGATCCTCCCGGCGATCGCGAGCACGGCGCCGAGACCGACGGCGGCTCCGTGCACCACGAGCACGCGCTTCCAGTCACCCGTGGTGGGGATGTCTTCGGTGAAGCGCCAGATCAGCAGCGCGATCGAGAGCGCCGCGGTCGCTTCGCCGAACCGCTCGAGCCGCCGCGCGCCGACCACGTCGTTGGCCATCGGCGGCCGATGCTACTTCTTCTTGCTGCCGGGCACGCCGGGGCGGTCGTCGGGGCACATCACGAGGGCGCGCTGCTTCTGCACGCCGGCGTGGTGCGCGTTCCAGCTGACGATCGCGACCGCGCAGGGGCCCTCGGGCACCTGAAACACCTCCATCAGCTGCATCTCGGGGCTGCGGTACGAGATGAAGTCCGAGACGGTGCGAGCGGCCTTCCACTCGATGACGATGCGCATGTCGTAGCGCTTGACCAGCTTGTTGTCCTCGCGCTCGAGCTGCTCCTTGCGAATGAGGCCGGTCAGGTCGACCTCGTCGAGCTGAACCGACTTCACGACCTTCAGGCCCTCGGGCACGTCGCTCTTCTTGTCGAGCGGCTTGATCGCGATGTGGGGCTTCGCGGGCTCCTTGAAGTCGATGGTCCAGAGATCCCACGGGCCCTTGTCGGTGTGGCAGTCGCGCAGGAACAGCTGCTTCGCCACCGGGTCCCACCCGAGCATGTCGAAGATGTTCTGGGTCTCGCTCTCGGCCGAAACGGTGGTCGCGACGAGCAGCAGCGCGGCGATGAAGAGGCCCCTCATGCGACCGAGGGTACGCCCCTCGAGCGCGAGGTCAAAAGTTCACACCGGTTGGTTTCGGCTCGGGCACCTTCAGCGACAGCCGCATCGGCTCGCCCGAGCTCGCGTACAGCGTGCGGTACACGAAGTAGTTCGCGGTCACGTTCTTCACGTAGCCGCGCGTCTCCTTCCAGGGGATCGCCTCGACGAACTCGTCGAGCGGCAGGTCGCTGCGGGTGCTGGCCCACTCGACGACAGGCCTCGCTCCGGCGTTGTACGCGGCCGCGCACAGCGACGGGTGCCCGAAGCGCTCGAGCAGCGCCGAGAGCAGCCACGTGCCCATCGCGATGCTCTGCTCGGGCGCGTAGAGCTCGGCCGGGTGCGGCGCCACGATGTTGCGCGTCTTGGCGATGCTGTCCGCCGTCGGAGGGATCAGCTGCATCAGCCCGCGCGCATCGGCGACGCTCGTCACCTCGGGGCGAAACGCGCTCTCTTGCCGCATGATCGCCCACGCCATGTACGGGTCGAGGCCGGCCTCGCTCGAGAACTTCTCGACGCTCTCGTCGAACGCGCGCGGGTAGAGCAGGGCGAGGGCCGCGGGGTCCTTCTGCGTGAACGCCGCGCCCCACAGCCACCGCGCCGCGAGCGTGTACGCCGGGCCGAACTCGCCGATGCCCTGCAGCGCGTGCCCCAGCTTCAGCGCCTGGTCGGCCGAGCCCACCGTGCCGAGCAGTCGGTCGACCTCGAGCCCCGCGTCGCGGAAGAGGCCGGTGGCCGAGAGCTCCATCGCGAGCTTCAGCTCCTTCGGCGGAGGCACGCTCAGCCGCTTCGGCTCGACCGCGAACGGCGGAGGCGGCGTCTCGCCGAGCTCCCGCAGCCGCTCGCTCGACAACAGCGCGTAGAACGACTGCGGGTGCGCCGCGATGATCGCCCGGTACGCCGCCGCCACCTTCGCGCCCGGCTGCTTCTGCTGGCACCGCGCGAGCCAGTACCGCGCCTGCGGCACCAGCGACGATCTCGGGAAGTCGTCGATCAGCGACTGCAGCGTCGCCGGCGAGCACTTGCCGGCCCGGTACTCGGAGTACGCCTTGAACCACCGCGCCTCGTCGCGCTTCTTCGAGTCTGCGTGCGAGGTGTCGAACGCGCCGAACTCGGTCGCCGCCGGCTCGAAGTCGCCCGCCTGCATCGCGAGCCACGCGGCCAGGTACGCGGCGTCTTCGGCGACCGGCTGCTCGGCGTACTTCGCCTCGATCTCGAGCATGACTTTGCGCGCCTGCGCGTTGTCGTGCACCTTCATGAAGCGCCGCGCCCGCGCCATCAGCGCCTCCGACGCCACGCCGGGCCCGCGCTTCGCGGCCGAGTCGAGCTGCGCGTTGCCCTTCGCGTCGTCCGCCACCTGGAAGTACGCCGCCGCCAGCGCGAGCTCGAAGCGCCCCTCTTGCCCAGGCGGCGCCTTCAGGCCCTCGAGCTCGGTCACCGCGCGTGCGCCTCCGAGCACTGTCGCCCGCGTGAGACGCTCTTCGAACGTGTACGCGGGCTTCACGAGCTCGTCGGCGCGGGCCGCGTACGGGTGCGCCGCGTACCGCACCGCGACCGAGCGCAGATCGGCCTGGCCGCGCTTCACGTCGCCGTTCATCCACCGGGCGATGCCGCGCTGGTAGAGCAGCTCGGGCCCCGCATCGCCCGTCGTCGCGGCCTCGAGCAGCGGCAGCGCCTTCTTCGCGTCGCCCTTGCCGAGCCACAGCTCGCCCATGCGCGCGTCGATGCGCCGCTGCAGCCACGGCGGAGCCGGCTTCCTCGCCTTCTGCAGCCACTTGAGCGCGTCGTCGACGTCGCCCGACCACGCGAGCGCCTCGCCGAGGTACCAGCCGTGAAACGCCTCGAGCCCCTTCGGCGCCGGCCGCGAGACGAGCTGGGTCGCTGCCGACGCCGCGTCCGATTCTGATAGCAGCAAGAAGCCGAGCGACAGCGAGAGCCGATCGGCGTCGGGGCACTTCGCGTCGTAACAGGCCTGAAGCTCTGCGCGCGCGGTGTCGACGACACCCGCTCGATGTACGCGCACCGCCTCCAACAGCGCAGGCGATTGTGCCCAGGCTGCCTCAAAACACCCGAGAATGAGCAAAAGCGCAGGTCGTGGGTTTGACATTCCGCGAGCCGACATCGTAAAGCTTCCGGCGCTTGAAGAGGTGAGGGGAGCTGACATTTCGAATCGACTCACGAGCTTCACGAGGGCGGGAGTCGGTGGTTTGTCGTTGTGGGACTGCTTCGCTGAAAACCAAGAACGCACGAAGCAAGCAACGTCTGGGAGGCCGAACAACATGCAACTCAAGCCGTGTCCGACTGAGCTGCCGCAGAGCATCAACCCTGAAGCCGGCCCGAAGCGCGCCGGAGTCGAGACGCACCGCAATTTGAATTGCCATCACTACGACAACTGCCTCGACGAGGCTGTCCGTCGCGGCTGGCAGAGCTTCACCTGTCTGAAGTGCCCGCTGTACCAGAACGCCTTCGCGCCCCAGATGGGCATCGAGGCGTACGCGACCCAGCGTCGCGCGATCTGACGCGTGCTCGAAGAAGGCCTGAGGGCGAAAACCCTCAGGCCTTTCGCAGCGTCAGCGTCACGCCTTTCGAAGCGTGACGACACCCCGGCGAATGAGATCTTTCATCGTCTCTTCGACCTCGAGGGGAGACGTGTCGAGCGACGCGATCACATCGCGTGGCGGCACGCCCTCTTCGCAGATGAGCCGCGCCACCTCGAGCCACTGCTTGGGGCCCACCTGGCGGTAGACCGCGTAGAGGTCGGCGTTGACCTCCATCTGGTTCGCGGTCACGAGCATGCCCTCGCGCACGCGCCGCTCGTTCTCGTTGAGCGTGCCGCAGCCCTGCTCGATCAGCACCTCGGTCGGCAGCGATAGCGACTGCGGCGCGGGGAACGTGCCCGGCGTGTAGGTCGCCTCGGCGGCGCGCGACGCCAGAAACGCGTTGAACGCCCGCTCGGCCTCGGCAGTGAAGCGCCCGGCCGTCGCGCTCGCGTGCACGACGTCGCCCTCGTTCAAGAACAGCTCGTAGCTCGCCCAGCCGTCTTTCGCCTCGAGCTTGCCGCTCGCCTTCGCCAGCGCGAGCTCGCGCATCAGCCACTGCGGCCCGACGCTCGCGACCGAGACCGAGAACGGCTGGCCGCTCTTGATCTGCAGGTGCGCGTTGTCGCGCGGCTCGAGCAGCTTGCGCACCTGCGACACCAGCGGGTCGAGCCGGCTGCCCTTGGCGAAGTAGGCCTGGGCTCCGGCGTTCTGGGCGCGCAGCTGCTCGCGGTAGTCGTCGTGGCACGAGAGAAAGGCGATGGGCAGCTCGCGCGTGCGGTAGTCGTCGCGCAGCATGCGCAGCATGCCCCAGCCGTCCATGCGGGGCATGTTGAGGTCGGCGATGATCGTGTCGAACTCGCCGCGCAGCGCCGTCTCGAACCCCTCGACGCCGTCGGCCGCCGTCGTCACCTGAAAGCCGTGCTTCGTGAACAGCGTGTTGAACATGCGGCACAAGGACTCGTCGTCGTCGACGAGCAGGAGCTTCACCGGCGGCACGCGCGGGCCCGCCGGCCTCGGTGACTCGGCGCGCGCCGGCGGCTGCTTCGGCACCGCGACCTCGAACGCGAGGGGCTCGTCGTCGGCGAGCGCGACGCCGGCGACGACGGCGACCTCTTCTTCGTCGCCGCCGCTGTCGCCGACCTCGATCACGACGCCGGCGCCGTCGCCGAGGGCGCCGCCGACCTCCGAGAAGCGCCACTGCGCCGACGGCTGCGCGACCATCGCGACGAGCGCCTCGACGCCGCTGAGCGTCTTGTAGCGAGCGACCTCGAGCTTGCCGAGCGCGAACGTCGCGGTGCCCTCATTCGGAGTGCGCGCGTCGAACGTGATGACGCCCGAGCGGCGCGTACGGCGCACGTGCTCGACGAGGCGCGCGAGCACGGTCGACTCGCCCTGGCCGGCGACGACGCCGGTGCGCAGCCGCATCTCGTTCATGAGGGTGCGCAGCTCGGCGATGTGCTGGGTGGCCTTGAAGGGCATCTTGAGCATGCCGACGACGCCGGTGCGCAGGCCTGCGGTGAAGATGGCGTCCGAGGTGTCGTCGCAGAGCAGGACGATGGGGAGCCCGGCGATCGAGACGTCGCCCGAGAGGGTCTCGAACACGTACTGGGGCAGCTCGGCGGTGACGTCGCCGCGGACGACGAGCAGGTCGGGCTGGAGCTGCTTGATGCCGCCGGTCATCTTCTTCCGGTCGGTGAGGAACCGGTAGAAGAGGCCGAACTGGTTGAAGCTCTGCGCCGCCGACGCCTGGAAGGCTCGGTCTTCGTCGATGGCGAGGATCTTCGGGCCCGTGGGGTTCATCGAGTGACCCGGCCACCGTAGTGGGGCGCGCAGCGCCCTGCGTAGAGGCGAATGCCGTTGTGGCCGGGGCACGATTGGCCAGGCCGAGTGACCCGGCCACCGTAGTGGGGCGCGCAGCGCCCTGCGTAGAGGCGAATGCCGTTGTGGCCGGGGCACGACTGAGTTGGCCGAGTGACCCGGCCACCGGAGTGGGGCGCGCAGCGCCCTGCGTAGAGGCGAATGCCGTGGTGGCCGGGGCACGACTGAGTTGGCGCAGTCATGAGAGCGTGATCACCCCCCGGCGCAGCATCTCGATGAGCGAGGCGCGAACCTCTTCCTCGGGGAACTCGAGGTGGGTCGCGAGCTTCGCGGGCGGCACCTTCTCTTCACACAGCGCGCGCGCGAGGCGCACGTCGCGGCTCGACGCCACGCGCAGGTACAGATCGTAGAGCTCGGGGTCGGGCGCGGCGAACTTCGCCTGCACGAGCTTCTCTTCCATCACCTTGCGCTCGAGCTTCGTCACCGCGGCGAGCGCCTCGGTCACGGCGTCGAGCAAGAGCGGGCGATCGCCGTGATCCTGCCCCTCGATCGGCGCCAGCACCGCGCGCGCGCCGCGCGACACCACGAGCGAGACCAGCGCCAGCGTGCCGCTCGCCGACCGCGGCCCCGAGCTCGCCGACGCCTTCACGAGCCGGCCGCGCTGCACGGCCAGCGAGTACCGGCCCCACTCGTCGCGCGCGTGAATCGTGTACGAGCTCTCGAGCTCGCCGAGCACGCGCAACAGCCACACCGGCCCGACCACCGACAGCTCGAGGTCGCCGATCGCCTCGCGCTGCCGGAGCAGCGTGTGCGCCGAGATGCGGGGCTGCGCGAGCTTGCGCACGTGCTGCACGAGCTCTTCCGAGTGGCCCGTCTTCGCGAGGTAGTCGTGCGCCCCCGAGCGCGCCGCCTTCAGCGTCTCGCGGTAGTCGTCGTGCGCCGAGAGGAACAGCACCGGCGTCTCGCGCATGCGGGCGTCGGCCTTCAGCAGGCGCAGCATGCCCCAGCCGTCGAGCACCGGCATGTTGAGGTCGGCGACGATGACGTCGAAGTCCTGGTTCTGGGCGACGCGGTGGCCCTCGTCGCCGTCTTGCGCCTCGACGACGTCGAAGAACGATCGCTTGAGCTGCAGCGACGCGAGCCTGCGCACGTCGGGGTCGTCGTCGACGAGCAGCACGCGCGGCTTGTACGTCGCCGGGTCGGGCGGCGCCGCCGGAGCCCCGATCGGCGTCAGCCACGACTGCCCGGGAATCTCGAAGCGCCACACTCCGTCTTCGAGCGCCAGCATCTCGTCGAGCGCCGCCGTGCCGTCGAGCGGGCCCAGGCGCGCACCCGTGAGCTCGCCCTGCTGAACCGTCGCGCGCCCCTCGAACGGAGTGCCCGGGTTCACCGCGATCACGCCCGTCAGCTTCTCGCGGCGGAAGAACTGCAGCACCCGCGCCCGCAGCGTCTCGGCCTCGGTGGGGATGTAGTCGTCTTCACCGATCGGCAGCGGCTCATCGAGCAGCTTCTCGAGCCGCGCGACGTGCTTCGACGGGTCGAACGGCTTGCGCCAGATGTCCGAGGCGCCCGCGAGCAGCGCGCGCAGATCGTCGCGCGGGTGCAGGTTGCCGGTGAGAAAGACGACGCGCGTGTTCGCGAGCTCGGGGAAGCGGCGCATCGAGCGCGCCACCTCGTACCCGTTCAGCACCGGCATCGAGAGATCGAGCACGAGCACGTCGGGCTTGAACGTCTGCGCGGTCGGCACCGCCAGCGTGGGGAACTGGCACAGCTGCACCGTGTGGCCCGCCTGGTAGAGCGCGTCGCCGACCTGGCGGAGGATGACCTCGTCGTCGTCCACCAGCATGACCCGGGGAGAAGCCCTCATCTCAGCGTCCCGTAGACCACGACCACCCAGTATTTGTCGCGCCCGAACGTGGGCGAGTCGCCCTTCACCAACCCCACCCCGACCAGCGACGCCGCCGGGTCCGACAGGTTCTTCGAGTCGGTGATCAGCGCCGGGCTGTCTGCCACGAAGAAGTCGACCGTAGCGCTGCCGAGATCGTCGCGGAGCGCGAACACGCGGTCGTGCAGCCGCTGCCCCTCGAGCGTCGCCTTCGGGCTGTTGAGCTCGAGCGCCTTCTTCGCGTGCTGGGCGAGCAGCTGCTCGAGGCCCTCGGCCCGCGTCAGCACCTTCAGGCCCTTCGCCTTCCGCGCGGTGTTCAGCGCCGCGTACGCCTGCTCCAGCGGGTCGGCGCCGAGCTCGGTCTCTTCGATCGGAGCCGCCAGCACCTCGACGAGCACGAGCTGGCCGTCGGCGCGCTTCGCGGTTCCGACGCCGGCCACCGTGTAGACGGGCTCGAGCAGGTTCTTGCGGTGCCCCGGGCTGTGCTCGATGCCGAAGTGCGCCGCGAGCGGGCCCGAGGCGAGCCCCAGGTTCTCGCCCGCCGTCGAGTACTGGTAGTCGGCGTCGCGCAGGCGCCTGCGCACGTCGCTGCCGTCGGGAGCCACGTGCGCGAAGAACTGCTCGTCGGCCATGCGCTTCGCGTACGCGCCGGCGATGGCGTCGAGCAGCGTGTCGGCCCGGAGCGCCTGGAGCTTGTAGCTGGCGCGCAGCTTGTTGATGCGGTCGAGCACGCGAGCGCGGATCTCGCCCGGCTCGGTGGGCTCGGCCTCGACGACGCGGCGGCCTGACGTCGCCTGCGCCCCGACGTCGACGAAGAAGAGGGCGGCGACCTCGGGGCCCTTGTCGCCGCGCGCGAGCAGCTCGACCGTGTGGCGGCCGTCGGTGGGGAAGTCGATCTTGGCGCACCAGCGCTCCTGGTCGCGGGCGCCGGGGACGTGGTCGACGTCGCCCTTCGGCCGCGTGACGTAGACGTCGGCCGAGCGCAGGTGAGAGGCGAGGGTGGCGCAGAGGCGCTGCGAGGCGCCGCGCTTGGCGAAGCGATGGGGGAAGGCGGCGAGCTCGGCCTTGCGGTCGGCGAGCAGCACGACGACGGCGGCGCGATCTTGGGCGGGATCTTCGACGGCGCCGACGCCGATGTTCGTGGCGGGCTCGTTCGCGAAGTCGGTGCGCTTGAGCAGGGCCTTCAGCGGCTCGCCGCGCGGGCTGCCGCGCAAGACGAGGGCGCGCGGGGTGGGGTCGGTGCCTCCGGCCTCGCTGACGACCGCGGTGAGGTTCGAGACCTCGGCGGCGTCGGCGGCCGAGCTGTCGAGCGCCTGCTGGGCGAGCACGCGGGCGGCCTTGCTGAGGCTGGGGTCGACAGTCGGGTTCGCGCGGCCGACGCTCTCGTACTGCTGTACGACGAAGCGCTGGGCCTGCTGCTCCATGGGAGCGCTGAGGCCCGCCACCGCGAGCAGGAGCGCGCAGATCATCTGCGCACCTCGAGCCGCAGGTGCTTCACACCGCCGATCCGGGCGACGATGTCGGCCTCGGCCTTCGCGAGCGCTTCAGCCCACTGGGCACTGTCGACCTCGACGACGAGCACGTCTCCGTACAACGCCTTGGGGCGCGAGTTCTTCGCGATCGCGGGGCCGACGGCCTCGTTCCACACCGGGCTGAGCGCGGCGGTGGAGCCTGTGGTCTTCACGACGTCGATCGCAGCGCCCTTGAGCAGCTCCCGAATTGACGCGAAGCGGTGCGACGCCACGGTCATGGACTATGGCGCATGCGAGCACCACTGTCGCCTGTCGCGAAGCGTCAAGCGCGCTCTGCACGAGCGGTTGACAACACCCCTCTGCGTCCGTCAAATGCGCCGCCTTCTTGCATCGGTAGTTTCAATTTCGCGCCCGGTTCACCGGAAAAGACCTCAAGGAGCACTGAATGTCTCAGCTTCGCCTCGTTCTCATCGCTGCGTTCGTCGGCAGCGTGTTCATGGCCTGTCCACCTCCCTCGAAGAACGATGCAGGCACCGACGGAGGCGGCGGCGACATCTGCTTCGAGGATGTCGACTGCCCCGACCCGAAGCTCTTCTTCTGCAACACGACCACGTCGAAGTGCGAGGCGGCGTGCCGCAAGAAGACCGACTGTGACGCGGAGACGCGTGGTCAGTACGCGCTCGAGGAGTGCGCGGGCGCCCAGGGCTGCCAGTGTGATGAGCTGAAGTGCGTACCGAGCCTCTGCAGCGCCGACTCCGACTGCGGCTCGACGCTGGTCTGCCGCAGCGGCGCGTGCGTCGCGGCGCCTGCGACGGGCGACGTCGACAAGTGCGTCGTGGTTCCCGACAAGGCGGTCTTGAAGGCGGGCACGACGCAGAAGTTCACGGTGTTCGCATTCAACGCGGCGGGCGACGCGATCGTGCTGAAGGACGGCGCGATGTGGTCGGGCGGCACCGTGGCTCCGGCGGCGGGCTCGTCGACGGTGTTCACGGCGCCGGCGGCGGCAGGCATGGCGACGGTGACGGCGACGATCGGCGCGAAGACCTGCACGGCGTCGGTCGAGGCGCTCGACCCGGCGGCAGCGGCGACCGAGCTCGCGGTGATCGTGACGGATGAGCTCACCGGCCGCGGCATCAGGGGCGCGCAGATTCTGGTAAGCGACCCGACGACGGGCGCGACGATCGGCGCGATGACGCCGACGGGCGCGAACGGCTACGTGAAGCTGCCCGGCATCACGGGCACCGAGGTCAACGTCACCGCGTTTCACTCGGCGTACAACTACCTGACGATCGCGAACTACGACATGAGCGGGTCGCGCTTCCTGTCGCTCGTGCTGCGCCGCCACCAGAACGACAAGTACGGCGGCCAGAAGGGCACGCTGACGGGCGTTCCGGCCAGCAGCAACGTGCACGCGGCGCTGACCGGCATGTCGATCGCCGGCTCGATCACCGA
>JBGALX010000022.1:0-208060 GCA_044223505.1 Myxococcaceae bacterium | reverse complement strand
CTCAGAGAACGCCGGGCAGCAGCGGCGGCAGCGTTCGATGTCGAGGCTTGCGGCGAGTCGCGGATTGTCGTTGGTCGAGTATCTCGCCTTGCCGCTCGCATCCTCCGAGAGCTTGCGCAGCTTGCCCTTCGGGTCCTGCACTCGATGAGGGGCGTCGAGTGCTCTCGCCCCATCGCCGACGAGGTTCAGAACCCGTTGGTCGCACCAGAACCACGCTTCCAGCTCTTCTATCGGGATGCAGATGAGCCGCTCAATTGGGCAGGCGATCGAGTCGAGTCGCCTGCGCAGCGGCTCAACGCGATTCAGATCGGTCGAGTCGAGGTCGTGAACCAGGACGACGCTCGAGCAGCCTCCGGCTACCAGCGCCCGAATCAACGCTCCACCGCGGCGGAGGATGTTGCCGCCGCCGCGCGCTGAACGCGCCTTCGTCGCCAACGAACGTCTCACGCGACGAGTGAGAACCCGAATCGTCTCACAGTCGGTGTCGTCTTCCGCGATGATTCCAAGTGGCATCAGGCATCAAACGCCCCGGTGTAGAAGTAGTCACCGAGAGTTCCTTGTTCCTCGAGGTACGCGTTCAGCTCGACCTTGTCCGCACGGTTGAGCGCCCTGACTGTCGTCCGGCCATCTCCACGATCGACCAGGCGCAGACCATCGACGGATGCCCAGCTCACGACCTGCGGCGAGTGAGTCGACAGCACGAGTTGGTTTGACGTCGTCAACGAATCGAACTCGTTCAGCAGGCGTGCGAGCAGGCCGGGGTGGATACCTGTCTCGGGTTCTTCGACCAACAAGGTTTGACGAGGGCGAAGGTCGACGAGCCGCACGAGCGTTTCGAGCACGCGAAGTGTGCCGTCGGCCAGCATGCCGAGGTTGATGCCATCGACCTCAATCGTGGCGAGACGCTCGTGAGCACCATCGGCTTCCGCGCGGTAGTCGCGCTGCCTCACGGTCTTCAAGACGTGCATCCGCCGAGCGAGCTCCAAGAACCGCTCGAGCTTCTCCGACTTCTTTCCCCACTTGAGAAGTGACCGACCGATCGTCCGAAGGCGCCCTTCGCCTTCCAAGAGGATCTCCCATCGTTCTCTTGCGTCGTCGTACTTGAAGTCCACATCTCGACGAGAGCCGGTACGAGGAACACCCGCCCGAACGCGAGCGATTCCACCGAGCACCTGGAACAACGCGAGACGAGTCTCCGAGTCCTTGCCTCTCAGGGGAACCTCGAGGCGAAGCACGCTGCCCTCACCGACGACGGGAATTGTGCGTCTGCCGACCCGAACGTTGCCGTTGTCTCTGCGCCAGATCTGTCGTTTTCCACGGCGCAGCGTTTCACGCCAAACGAGCTCTGAAACTTCGAATCCGGGGCCGGACTCCGCTTTCAATGCGCGGAGCGACCAGTCGTAGTCGTAGGTTAGTCGACCGAGAGCCGCGTCGACGATCTCGCAGCCAAAGCCCTGTGCGTCTTGGATGACAGGACGATCAGAGCGCGTTGCATTGCGAGCCGCCGTCCAAAGGGACTCGAGGATGAGCGACTTGCCTGCGCCGTTCTTTCCGACGAGCACGGTGCAGTCTTTTGCCAGGTCGACCCTGAGCCTGTGACCAAGCCCCGGGCTCTCGCGGAGCTCGAACCACGAGATCCATGAACCGTGCTGCTTCATCGTCTCTGCAATGTAGTCGAGCCCCGAATACCCGGCAGCAATTCGGCCGGCCTACCGCTGCGCGCTCTGCGTGCCGGTGGTCATCAGCGTGAGCTTGCGGCTGAACGCCTGATCGACGCCCAACAGCCACGCGCGGAACTTCGCGTACTGCGCGGCGGGGATGCGCGCCTTCGCCATCGTGAGCTCGGCGGTGATGAGGGGCTTGCCGGCCTCGACGCGCACCTGCAGCTTCGCGCGGCCGAACTCGTTCGACTCGTCGAAGTCTTCGGGAATCGTCTGCAGCGCGTAGCCGGGCGGCGGCTCGTAGCGCACGGTGAAGCGGTTCACCCAGACGCCGGGGAAGACCGAGTCGCTCTTGCGCTCGGTGAGCGGCGCGAGCACCTGCGTGAATGCGCGGCCGGCGCCGAGCGGGGGGAAGCGCAGGCCGCCCGGCAGCACCTCGGCGAAGCGCGGCGCCTGCATCTGGAACTGCAGCTTCATCGGCTCTTCGAGCTTCGTCGTGTCGCTGACGTCGAGCTTCGACACGGTGAGGCGGGGAAACGTCTGCGCCCACTGCTGCTCGAACTTCGCCTTGCGCGCCCCGGCCGACTGGAACTCGCGGCGGTACTCGGGAGCCCCCTGGCCCACCACCACGGTCTCGCCCTTCAAGTCGGCGCTGCCGTCGGCCTTCAGCGCCACCGTGAAGTCGAGCACGCTGCTGTTGTCTTCGGGCTTCGCCTCGGGCGTGACGAGGAAGCGGCTGCCGCCGGCGGGCTCGACGATCAGCACGTCGGCGACGCGATCGGCCGAGGGCAGGTCTTTCGTGCCGTGGAACTCGGCGGTGCCGTCGAGGAAGAGGTCCATCGCGGGCACGTACGCGATGGCGTGGTTGAACGCGGCGAGCGAGGCGGGCTCCGACGTCAGCGCGCCGAGAGACCGCATGCGCAGGAGCACGAGCCGCGCGTCGACGCCCGCGACCTTCAGCATCGCCACGATGAGCGACGCCTTGTCTTTGCAGTCGCCGAAGCGCCGCGCGAGCACGCGGTCGACGCGATACGGCTTGTAGCCGTGAATGCCGAACTCGAGCGCGACGTAGCGCGTGTTCGTCACGACGAAGCCGTAGATGGCCGCCACGACCTTCGCGGTGTCCTTGCGGTCGATGCCCTTGAGCACGTTGTCGACGGTGCGCTGCAGCTCCTCGTTCGGAGTCAGCTGGTCCTTCACCAGGCCCCACCAGTACTTCCCGACCTGATCCCACGTCTGGTACGTCGACACGTGCAGCGTCGCCGCGACCTCGCTCATGCCCGGCATGTTCGGCTCGGGGATCAGCTTGGGCACGTCGTTCGCCTCGAAGCGCCACGTCACGCGGCCGTCTTGCGTCTCTTGCGACGTCTTCACCCACGCCGGCAGCGACGCCTTGTTCCAGTACAGCGCGCGCTTCTCGGGCATCTCGACGATGAAGCGGTAGCGCTTCTTCGGGTAGCCCGCCTGCACCGAGTCGACGTCGCCGAAGTAGTCGGACAAGAGGTTCTCGAGCGCGGTGTCTTCGACGCGCCACTGCACCTCGAGCACGTCGCCCACCGAGAGCGCGGGAAACGAGAGCACCCGGGCGCGGGCGTCGTAGTACATGCCCGTCCACGGCTCGTTCATGTGCTGGTCGTTGTCGCCGTAGCTGTCGACGACGCTGCCGTCGGGCTTCGTGATGCGCGCCTTGAGCACGCGCACCTCCTGGCGGTCGGGCGAGTAGGTGATGGGCCACTGGCGAAACGACTCGACGCCGCGGTCGTTCAGCACCTTCACCGCGAGCTGGTGAAAGCGCGACGAGAGGCCGCTCGTCTGCACGCGCACCGCCGTCACGTCGGCGAGGAACACGGCGTCTTCGGGCAGGTTCGCCGGCAGCTCCTTCAGCACCGGAGCGATCGCGACCGCGTGGCTCAGCCCCGGCGGCGCCTGCTGCCCCTGCAGCGCCCGCAGCGCCTCTTTCAGCGCCGGGTTCTGCGGCCGCAGCTTCAGGCTCTCTTGAAACGACGCGAGCGCCTCGTCGCGCCGCCCCGCCTGCAACAGCGCGCGGCCCTCTCGCTCGTACACGTCGGGCTCTTCGGGAGCGAACGTGCGCGCCGCCGCGAAGTTGGCCTCGGCCTTCGGCACGTTGCCGTTCGCGGCGTAGAGCTCGGCGAGCCGCAGCCGCACCGCGTTGTCGTACGGGTCGAGCACGAGCACGCGCTCGAGCTGATCGGTCGCGGAGTCGATCTTCCCCATGTCGGCGAGCAGGCCTCCGAGCGCGTTGCGCAGGCCGGTGTCGTCGAAGCGCAGCGCGAGCGCGGTGCGCATGCGGCCCTCGGCCTCGTCGAGCCTGTCCATCCGGCGCGACTGCGCGGCCGCCTCGCGCGCGACGGCCGGCACGTGCGGCATGCGCGCGAAGGCGTCTTCGATGACGTTGAGGGCGAGCGGCTTCTGGGCGAGCGACTCGAGGCAGCGGGCCTTGCCGAGCCACGCCTGCGCGAGCTTCGGGAAGTCCTTGATCAGCTCGTCGTACATCGGCAGCGCGAGCTCGGGGTGGTCTTGATCGAGCTCGTGGTTCGCCATGGCGAGCCGCGTCCACGCCGACTTCGGGTCGAGCTTGAGCGCGGCCGTGAGGTGCCGGCGCCGCTCGTTGAAGTCGTACGTGTCGAGGGCCGCGGCGCGCAGGTGCAGCTCGACGTCGTCGGGCTTCTGAGCGCTCGCCTTGTCGGCCTCGCGGCTCGCGCTCTGCTCGCGGTCGTCGAACGAGCGCGTGTAGCCGAGCACCGTCGCGTAGTCGCTGCGCAGCACCGCGTCGTTCGGCTTCGTGCGCACCAGCGCGAAGTACGCGTCGGCCAGCGTCGGCAGCATCACCGGGGCGGGCGCCGTGCCCTTCTCGAGCGGCGGCACCGCCTCGGGCAGCACCACGCGGGCCGACGCCGGCGCTCCCTCGGCGCGCTCCTGCCGCAGGTAGAAGCCGAGCGGCCCCGACTCGTGGCACAGCTTCACGAGCACGCGGTTGATGCCCTTGCGCAGCCGCACCTGCACGCGCGACTGGTCGACCTGCGGCGCGTGGTACGCGTCCGAGCTGCCGACCTTCACGCCGTTCACGAAGAGCCGGTACGCGCCGCCGGTGCCGAGCCCGAGGTTCACGCGCGTCTCGGCGTCGGCCTGCAGGAACGTGAGCGCGTACGCGACCACGCCCGAGTTGGGGCGCAAGAGCGTGCCGAGCTCGACGAACCCCGTCGCGGTCTTCGCCGGCACCCTGCGCCAGTGGGCGTCGCGGCCCTTGCCGGGGTAGGTGGCCTTCAGGTCGGTGGCGCCTTCGGGGCCGAAGTCGGTGTCGCAGCCGCCCTTGCCCTCGTTGTCGAAGCCGCCGACGGCGTAGAAGTCCGAGATGAAGCCGAGCGGCTCGAGGGCCTCGGCGCCGCGCGTCGTGCGGCCGCGCGCCTGCTCGACGTCGGTGAAGAACAGGCGGGCGAGGGTGCGCACGTCTTTGTTGACGGTGCCGCGCGCCAGCAGAATCGCGTAGGGGTCGGCGAGCAGGTTGAGGTCGTCGACGTCGTTGAGCAGGCCGTGCAGGCGAATCAGCGGCGCCGCGGCTTCGAGCGTGTTCGCCTTCGCGAGCGCCTCTTTGCCGAGCGCCTTCGCGCGCGCGGTCACGGGGTTGCCGTTGGCGGTGGGGACTTCTTCGGGAGCGGCGGCCGCGAGCGCGGCCAGGAGCACGAGGTGCGTCACGCGCCGTTCTTAAGCCAGTTCGAAAGGCAGGGCATCAGGCTTGGCGGCGCCGCAGCAGCAGCGCGAGCGCGAGCCCCAACGGCAGCAGCCACCCCGAAGCTGCGCACCCGCAGCCCGTCGCCGCCGGCGTCACCTCGATGGTCGCGTGGGCGGTCGCATACCCGGTCGCGGTGGCCGAGAGCGTGGCCACGCCCGCGGCGTAGTCGCGGTAGTAGAAGGCGCCGCGCGAGGCCCCCGGTGGGATGACGAGCGTCTTCGTTCGCGAGATGGCCTCGTCGAGCTTCAAGAGAAAGCCGGCCCGCGCCGAGCTCGTCTCGAGCGTCACCTCGACGTCGCTCGGCGCCCCGACCGGCGTGCCCCCTTGCCTCAGCTCGACGTACAGCAGCGCCGTCGCCTCGCCCGCGACCACCGTCGAGGGCTGAACGACGAGGTTCAGCGAGAGGCCGCCGTCGCCTTCGCCGCCTCCACCTCCACTGCCGCCGCCAGCGCCTCCGCCGGCTCCGCCGCCCGAGCCTCCGCCGGTGCCGCCGAAGAGGGGCGCGTCGCAGAGCCCGTCGACGCAGGCCGCGCACGGGGCGCTGCAGCACCGCCCGGCCGCGCAGACGTCGCCCGAGCACGCGGCGCTCGTGGCGCACGTCGTGCCCAGCCGCTCGCCGACGAGCAGCGCACGCGCGGCGCTGCTGACTCCGCCGACCACGACGCTGACGCGGTACCAGCCGGGCTTGAGCGCGCTGGGGAGCACCGCGGTCGCCGACGTCGGGTCGAACCGGGTGACGGTGGCGAACTGCAGCTGCGAGTTGTCGAAGCGGCGCAGCGCGAGCACCGGGTGGTTCGAGGGCGACGCCTGTGACGTGCCGTTGCTCATCTCGGACACGCCCTCGAAGCCGGTGCCCGTGAAGTCGAGCGTCGAGCCCGGCGTCGCGGTTCGCGGCAGCACGAGCGTCGGCGCCCATGCCGGCCGCCGGCCGTCGTCTTCGTCGAACGCGAGCGCGCCCGCATCCGATGCGACCAGCAGCCGCCCGTCGGGCAGCGGAGCCACGCGGTGACCCGCGCCGGCTGCAGTCAGGGCCGGCGCCGAGAAGAGCGTGTCGGTGAGCGGGTCGTACAGCTCGCCTGCGCCGTTGCCGCTGATCAGCACCCGGCCGCTGCGCAGCACGTGCGCGACCGGCTGCGAGACCGCGGCCGACAGCATCGGGCCGGCGGTCCACGAGAGCGCTCCGGGGCCGAGCCGCTCGGTGCCGCGCAGCCCGCCGGCGGCGCCGGTGCCCCCGAAGACCATCAGGGTGTCGTCGCTCAAGAGCACCGCCGCGCCGTCGGAGCGCGGCACGGTGAGAGAGGGGCCGGGGGACCACGCGCTCGCCGAGAAGAGCTCGACGCTCGACAGCGTGCCGGCGTCGAGCCCGAGGCCGCCGATGACCACCACCCGATCGTCGCGAAGGGTGACCGCCGCGTGGCGCGCGCGGGCGACCTGCAGCGCCGGGCCAGGAGACCAGCTCTCGGCCACCGGGTCGAAGAGCAGGGTATCGGCGAGCGCTTCGCCGGCGGCGCCCTGGCCTCCGGCGACGAGCACGCGGCCGTCGCTGAGCAGCGTCGCCGTGTGGTGCACGCGGGCGCCGCTCATCGCGGGCCCGGCGCGCCACCGCGCGGCGACCGGCTCGTAGAGCTCGACCGAGGCCGTCGCCGCGCCGGCGCTCGACACGCCGCCGCTCAGCAGCACGCGGCCGTCGCGCAGCAGCGTGGCCGTCGCGAGCGCGCGAGGCGAGCTCGGGGCAGGCAGCGCGGCCCACGCGTCGGTCGCAGGGTCGAACGCGGTGACCGCGGCGATGGGGCCCGTGGGCGCGAAGCCTCCGGCGAACACGACGCGCCCGTCGCCCAACGCGACGGCGCTGCTGCCCGAGAGGGGAGCGGGGGGCGCCGGCAGCGGTCGGGCTGCCTCTCTCCACGGAGAGTACTGAGAGGTCGCGGCGCCGCCGGTCTCGGGGTCGGCGAGCTCGAGGACGCGGCCGTTGGGCAGGTTCACGAGAAGGGGGAACGAGTTCTGGACGCGCAGGTTCGGCTCTGAGAACCAGGCGCCCACGGCCGGCTCGAAGCGCTCGGCAGAGTCGAGCCGCGTCATGACGCCGTAGCCGCCGGCGACGAGCACGTTGCCCGAGGGCAGCAGCGCGACGACGTGGTCGCTGCGGGCCACCGACATCGAGGGCAGCGTGAGCCAGCTGTTGCTCTGGGGCCGGTACAGCCAGGCGGTCGCGCTGGTCGTCGGGGCGTCGCCGCCCAGCACGAGCACGCCACCGTCGGGGAGGCGGGTCGCGCTGTGGTTCGTGCGCGGGCCGGGCATCGGCGCCGCCGGGATCCAGCTGTTCGTCGCGCCTTCGAAGCGCAGCGTGATGGTCGAGTCGCCGCCGAACAGCACGGCGCCGCCGTCGTCGAGGGCGGCGAGCGCGCCGACGTACTGGTTCGTCGCAGGCACGGCGGACGTCGGCGTCCACTGGTTCTGCGCCGGGTCGTAGACCTCGCCGCTGGCGCCGCCCTGAACGACGAGCACCCGGCCGTCGCTCAGGCGCGAAGCGACGAAGTCGGCGCGCTGCTGGTTCAGGTTCGCGGCCGGGGCGAGGCGGCCGCTCTGCACGTCGAAGAGGTCGGCGCGCGCGGTGCCGTCGAAGACGCCGGGGCCGACCGAGCCGGCGATGATCAGCACGCGCCCGTTGCGCAGCACCCGCAGCGCCGGCCACGCGCGCCCCGCATCGAGCGTCACCGACGCCGACCAGCGATTCGTGACGACGTCGTAGGTCTCGCTGCCCGGCGAGAAGCCGCCGTCGGCGAGCACGCCACCACAGACCCACACGCGCCCGTCGGGCAACAGCACGACGCCGGGCGTCGCGCGCGACACGGGCAGCGGCGGCGATGGAGCCCACGTCGGCGCCGCGCTCGCCGGAGCGGCCGCCCACACCGTCACGAGCACCGTGAGCGTCGCTCGAAGCTGCCTCATGCTGTCTCCACGCGACCGACACAGAAGCAAAGCCCCACGAAAAAAGCGATGGCGCGGGGTGCGACCCTGCACACAAGCGGCTCGCGGCCTGAGGCGACCGGGTTCCGGGCTCGTCTGAGCTTCGCTCGGTGATGCAGCTGCAAAAGAATCGCGTGACGGGGCGCAGGGGTCACCGACAATCTCGTAGAGTCCGTGCGCATGTCTTACTGGCGCACCCTCGCGGTGCTCGGCTGCCTGCTCTCGTGCACGCCGGCTCAGAGCCCGGGCACCTCGACCGACGGCGGTGCCCTGGCCGATGGCGGCGCCACGGTCGACGCCGGCTTCGACGGCGGGCGCGACTCGGGCACGCCCGTCGACTCGGGCTCGCGAGACGCCGGCATGCCGCTGCCCGGGCTCATCGCGGCCTACGGCTTCGGCTCCGCCAGCGCCGGCAGCGTGCGCGATGAGAGCGGCAACGGTCACACGGGCACCTTCGTCGGCGGCCCGCAGCCCGCAGCCGGCAAGAACGGCAGCGGCCTCTCGTTCAACGGCACCGGCGCGTACGTGTCCGCGGGTGACGTCGGCGCGCTCGACGGCCTCACGCGCCTCACCGTCTCGGCGTGGCTCAAGACCACCGCGGCCGGCGAGCGCCACCTCGTCGACAAGTCCGCGTGCGACGGAGCGGCCGGCGGCGGCCCCTTCGAGCTCGGCACCGGTGCGTTCACCGCGGGCCGCGCCGTCTTCCTCGTCTACGCGGGCGCGAGCTACCACTACGTCGAGAGCGCGGTGCCGGTCACCGACGGCGCCTGGCACCACGTCACCGGCGTCTACGACGGCGCGAGCCTCCTGCTCTACGTCGACGGCGCGCAGAGCGGCACCACCGCGGCGCCGGGGCTCACGCTCTCGTCGAGCACGAACGCCCTCGAGCTCGGCGGCCACTGCAACGGGCACACGTATTACTGGAGCGGCGCCGTCGACGACGTTCGCCTCTATGGGCGTGCGCTGACCGCTGCCGAGGTCGCGCTCGACATGAGCACGGCGGTGGCCGAGACGAGCGGGCCGGTGGACGCGGGCACGCCCGTAGACGCAGGCACGCCAGCGGACGCAGGCGTCGACGCCGGCACGGGTGGCTTCGACGGGGGCCTCACGTACAGCATCGACTTCGCGACCGCGGCCATCGAGAACCCGCTCTCGGCGGGAGGCGTGTGGACGAACAACACGCAGGGCACGGGCGGCAACGTGGCGCCGGGCAACTTCACGAGCATGCGCGTCGACGTCGCCTCAGACAGCGCGACGCGCATCGCGTTCGCGACGCACGGAGGCATCGAGTACGACGACAGCTTCGCGTTCGTGCCGGGCTTCAGCGGCGACCAGTTCATCGAGGCCGTCATCTACAAAGAGCCCGGCTACAACCCGAACGCGTCCGGCTCGAACCACGAGCTCGAGCTGATCCTCGGCTGCTCGTCCGCCGCGGGAGTGCGCACGTGGAACGAGTTCCTCTTCAACGCCGGCGGCGGAGTCGACATCCTCTACCTGAGCGGCGGCCCCTCGGCGTTTCAGAGCGTCGGCAACGTCGGCGGCGTGAGCCACGTGCCCGTCGACGGCGACGTCGTGCGGGCGACCCGGGTCGGCGACGTGCTCAGCCTCTACGTCAACGGCCAGCTCTGGTACCGCTACGACGGGAGCAACCCGGCCGTCGTCGCCAAGGGCAGCGGCATCGGCATCGCCGGCTTCATTCGCCCCGGCGCGACGCACAACAAGTACGGCTTCCGCCGGGTGACGATGGGCAAGCTCTGAGCCGGGCGGCGAGCACCGCTGAGCTCGTCGACGCGCTCCGCTGCTTCGGCCAGGCTCACTTCACCCGTGCTCACGCGGCCGGCCCGCAGGGGCCGATGCAGATCGACGACGCAGCCGATCGCGACCGCCTCGACACGGCGGGGTGACGGGCCGCGCGCGTCGCGCTCAGCGGCACGACTGCTCGACGCTGCGGCGCTTCACCGTGCCGTCGGTGGGGCTGCGGTCTTCGGTGTAGCGCTGGGCGCGGCGGCGCGTGACGCTCTCGAGCTCGACCTCGTACGCCCTGCCCGCTTCGGTGCGGCTCACCGCCAGGGTCTGGCCGCCGACGAAGGCGCCGTCGCGCTCCGCCTCGCTGGCGAACACCTGCACCTGCGACTCGGGGTGCCGGCGAGACAGCTCGCCCCGGCCCGGTGCGGAACGGAAGCCGAGCCCCGTCACCGCCTGCTCCAGGGCTTCGGCCGTCGAGTCGAACTGCGGGCCCCCGTCGCTCACCGGCTTCAGCCCCGCGCCGCCGAGGCTGCTGAGCAGGTCGGCGCTCACCTCGGCGCCTCGCGCCAGCTCGGGCGCCAGCGAGGCGCCCCAGCTCTCGACCTTCACCCGAGTCAGCGCGCCGTGCTCGTTGCGGCTCTGCAGGTAGCCCTGCCCGAGCGCTCCGAGGTTCGAGCTCAACTCGACCTCGCGCACCTTGCCGGCCGCGTCGCGCGCGAACGTGACCGTCTGCCCGCCGACGTATTTGCCGGCAGGGTCTCTGACGTCGAGGGTGAAGCTCGCGCTGGCGCGCCCCGAGCGGACGAGCTCGGTCGCCGCGAGCGAGGGCTTGAAGCCGCGGCGCGTGAGCTCGGCCTCGAGCGCGGCTGCCGACCCGAACTCGAACAGCTCGTCTCCCTGGCGCAGCGGCTGCGCACCTGCGTCGGTGAACGCCTTCACCAGCTCGGCGGGCACCGCGGCCTGCTTGAGCGGCTCGGCCGAGGCGAGGAAGCCCGCGCGGGCCTCGGCGGCCTGGGTGAGCTGCTTGACCGTCTTGGCGTCGGCGAGTCCCGTGATGGGCAGCCGCTCGTCTCTCTGAAACGCCATCAGCGCGCGCAGCGTGGCCTCGTCGAGCCGGGTGCCCGAGAGACGAGTGAAGCCCTCGCGGCCCTGGAGCACGGTGTTGAGCGCCGACGCCACCGCCTTCAGCCGCTCGGGCGGCAGCGCCTGCTCGGCCACGCCCAATGCGAAGCCCGCCAGCGGCTCGGCGGTGGGAGCGGGGCCCGGCGACCCGGTTCGCTCGCGAGCCGTGGGCACCCAGCCCGTGGGAGCTCGAGTGGGGGCCTGCGGCTCTGCTGACTTGGGCGTCGAGGGCGTGGTCGGAGTCGGGCTGATCGTGCTGCCGCCAAGACCCATCGGTCTGCTGGAGCTCATGGTGGGGTGGAACCTGGGGCTGACCCCAGGTTGCACGGAAATCGCAGCAGGGCGCGCGCCGCGTCGCGTGACGCGGCCTCAGGGCCGGGGCGGAAACAGCACCGTGCCGCTCTGCCGACCGCCCACGCGCCGCCGTCGGGCACCCCGCTCACCGACAGCAGCCTCTCGTGCGTCGGCGCCGCCAGGCGGCACGAGCTTGCCCATCGACGTCGACGCCGGGTGCTGCAGAACCGGCACGGCCCTCACTTCACGATCACGCCTTTGATACCACCGGGTGTGCGGAAGAAGAGGGTCGGGCCGATGCCCATGACGGAGTGGAAGTCCGTGCTCTCGGCGCTGACGAGCGAGGGCGGCATCAGCGTGTTGGCCTGAGCGTCGAATGCTCCGCACCGAACGCCATCGCCGTAGCGGAAGCAAGCGGTGCCGCTGTTCACCGTCGGGTTGACGTCTGCACTGGCCGTAGGCTGCGGCCCGATGCCCACCACGCCGTCGGCGACCTTCTTCACCATTGCGCCCTTGAGCACGTAGAGCGCCCCGCCGACGCGAACGAAGGGTGCGTCGAACTCGTCGGGCACGGCGGGCAGCGTCCAGCTGGAGCCGGCCGAGCTGGTGGTGACGTCCTTTGCGGTCATCACGTTGCCCACCGAGTAGTAGACGGTGTCGCCCTTCACGCCCCACAGTCGTGCGCCCGCCGGGCCGACCTGGACCTTGCTGCTCGCGGTGCAGTTGCTGGTCGACGCGATGATCCGAGCGACGGTGATGGCCTGCGCGGACTCGACGGCGCTCCACGGAATGCCCGAGGAGAGGACAGGCGTCTGAAAGACACGAAGCGGGTTCTGCACCGCCGGGTCCGCCCAGGTGCACGTGGTGAACGCGAACCCACCGGTGGACACACGGACCATCACCGTGGTGCCCACTCCTGCGACGTAGCGCGGCGTGTTGCTCCCCTCGACCGCAGCCGTGAGCAACGACGGCAGGCTGCCGAACGCGGTGCTGCTCGAGTAGATGCTCGGGCTCGCCTGGGAGGGCGTTGAAGCGCTGGAGCGCAGCTCCAGCTCGTTGATGCCGGTCGCCGCCGGTACGACCCACGCGTCACTCCCCAAGCCTTGCCAGTGGCTGACCGTCCCCGTGAATGGCTGCGAGTGAACGGTGACGACGCTCAGCGCATTGCAGGTCGACGTCGACGGCTGGTAGTAGCGACCGGTGCTGCACTTGATTCCGCAGACGCCGACGTTGCACTCGGGCGCGCCGTTCGCGACACCTCCGGGGCACACCGTGCACGAGGGGCCGCAGGCGTTCGCATCGGAATCACCGACGCAGCCGTTTCCGCACTTGTTGAAGCCCGCCTGACACGTGAACGTGCAGGCCCCGGCGACGCACGCCGCACTGCCGTTTTGGGGCGCCCCGGAGCAGCTGGTGCACGCGACGCCGCAGTGTGCGGCATCCGTGTCGGAGTAGCAGACGCCGTTGCAGGCGTGCGTGCCGGGGCGGCACACGCACGAGTGGGTGCTGAGATCGCAGCTCTCGTTGGCCCCCGTGCATTCGCTGCCGTCGAGGCAGCCAGGCTCGCATTGGCCGGTTCCGAAATCGCAGTAGGAGCCCGTCGCGCAACCGGAGCCGTTTCGGCAGTCACCGCCCGCGCTGCCCCCCGCAGTGCTCGAGCCGCCGGCAGCTCCACCGCCGCCGCCGCCCGTGCCTGTTCCTCCGTCGCCGCCGATCGCATCACCGCCCGCCGTTCCCGCTCCGCCGCCGGTGCCGCTGCCGCCACCGTCGCCAGCGCACGTACCCGAGTTGCACGACACGCAGGTCGAGCACACCGCGCCGCCGTGGCCGCAGGCCGCCGCCTCGATGCCCGTGAGGCAGCGTTCGTTCTCGCAGCAACCCGTGCACGTCTCCGGGCCGCACGTCGTCAGGGGAGGAGCCGAGCAGGCCGACAGCGTTGCGGCAAGCACGAGTCGTCGAAGCATGCGCGGGCGGGTGCAGAAACCGAACCAGCTGTGCCGAGGGAGCTCTGCGCGCAGTCGTACCTTGCACGTTCAACGTGGCCGTCTTGCGTCCGGCGGCGCGCTGCTCGACGCCGACCCGATTGGCCCGCCAGCCGCTGAAGCTCACCGGAGTCGAGCTGGAGGCGCTGAGAGGCACCGTGTTCACCGAGCTGAGCTCGTTCTCTGACCGCTCGGACACGGGCGCGACCGGCGCACCGGACGCGAAGCACCAGGCGCTCGACGTTCTCGGCGGGTCGTCGGCGAAGCCCGAGCTCGCGCTGGGCTGCGCCAGGTTCCTCGACACGGACACCGACCCGCCGCGGCTGCGGCCTTCAACCGCACCGCGACGCGCCCGTCGAGCTGATGAAGAAGTGAACGTTGTACGCGCCACGTACAACGCATGCCCGCGACGGCCGTGCGGTGTACTGCACGGGCCCGTAGGTGGCGTAGGTCCGCGGCGCGCCGGCGGCACGCCGTTCGCTAGGGAGCTGTGCATGCCCAAAGTCAGCTCGACCGGAACCGTCGCCTTCAAGCAGCAGGTCGCGCCGCCGCCGCAGCTCCAGACGAAGAAGGCCGAGGTCGCCGCCGCTCCGGTCGACACGCTCGGCGCGAGCCCGAAGCCCGCCGCAGCGGTCGTCGGCGGCCCGACGGCTCCCACCCGTGGCGAGATGCAGGCCTACGCCAAGAACGACTTCCAGCTCGGAGGTATGAGTCGGCGTGCGATCGAAGCGCTGCTCGACCCCGATCCGAAGATCCGCTCGCGCGTGGTCGCCTCGCTCGAGCAGGGAGTCGAGCTCTTCCTGTCGATCGCAAGCGAGGACAGGGCGGTCAGGCTCGCGTCCGTGCTGAGCGCGCTGAATGGAGAAATGAGCAGGGTCTTGAGGAAAGGAGCTGGAGTGGACCGCTCACCGGGCGAGCTCGCGTCGATGAAAGCGACGATCGGGAAAGAGACCGACGAGAGCATCTTCACCGCCAAACAGCTCGAGCTGGCCGGCCCGCCAGACGCAGACACCCTCGCGCTGGCCATGCTCGCGAGCAACGTGCTCTCGGCGCACAAGAACACGAACCTCGGCGTCAAAGGCATCTTCGCGTCGAGCGAGGCGAGACAGCTGCTCGAGACGATGCTGACCGAAATCGTCGCCGACCCGACGCTCGCGACCGGTTGGTCCGACGAGAACCAGGTGTCGCGCGACCCCGCGGCCCAAGCGAAGTTCATGCGGTCGAGCGTGTGGCACGAAGGCCACCGCAAGGCGCTCGTCGGCATGATGAAGAAGCTCGAGGCCGACAGCGTGAAGGCCCGCGATCTGCCCGCGCTCGAGGCGGGTGCGGCGCGCGCGGCCGGCGCGCTGCTCGACCCCGACCCGAAGACGCGCGAGCGCGCGGTCGCCGCCCTGCAGTCGGGCGTCGAGGTCTTCATGGAAATTACTCGAGAAGGCCTCACCCGCCCGATCGCGATGGAGCTTCAGTCGGTTCGCAACGTCGTGCTCGAGCAGATGGGCTCGGCGCTCGACGGGGCGCCGTTGAAGCGCACCCGCGCCGAGCTCGACGCGCTGCAGAGCGCCACGATGGCCGGGTGGCGTGCGCTCTCGACCGAATCAGACCCCAGCGTGGCCGGCACGCCCGACGCGGCACACCTCGCGCTCGACATGATGATCGGCAACGTGTTCATCGCGGCAAAGAAGGCGAACGTCGGCACCGACGCCGTCTTCGCATCGCCCGAGGCACGCAGCGTGCTCGCGACCATGCTCACCGAGATTCGAGCCGACCCGTCGCTCGCGCTGGGGTGGGCCCACGCCCAGACCGACCTCGACGATCAGCGCTCCCCCGCCGACATCGCGAGCTACGACCGCTCGGCGAAGTGGAACCTGCGGCACCGCGCCGCGATCAGCGCTGCTCTGCGATGACCCGCCCCAGCCGGCCGCCGGCTGCCGGTGATGCCGGGGTTCTCGCTGCACGCGGACACCGCGGTCGGCGCGAACTTCCGGGCTGTCGTACTTAGTCTTGCCGGCGGTACCTCGCGAAGAACGCGAGCGCGCTCTTCGAGAAGTTCTCGGTGATGTCGTGCCCGAACGTCATGCCGGGCTTCGGCGCCTGCAGGAAGATCCACGAGCGGTTCCCGAGCGCGGCGCCGAGCGTGCAGGTCCACGCCACCGAGACGGCGTCGTCGTCGATGCCGTGCGCGAGGTAGCCGAGCGGCGTGCGCGACGCCGGAAGCTCGAGCGGCTGCAGCGGCCCCGTGCAGGTCGGGTAGCCCATCTGCATCGCCAGGCCCGCGCACGTCGTCGCCGTGCCCTTGAACTGCATCCCGGGCTCGCCGCGGTTCATGCAGCGAATCGCTCCGCCGGCGTTCTCGGCGAAGGCCGCGATGCGCTCGGGCAGCATCGCCGCCACGAAGTACGAGAAGAACGCGCCGTTCGAGAACCCCATGACGTAGACGCGATCGGTGTCGATGCCGAACGTCGTGCGCGCCGACTGGATGATGGCCCGCACGAACACGATGTCGTTGTTCGTCGCGACGTTCTTGTCGCCCATGTTCCAGCTCGTGCCCCAGCCGTCGCTGCCCGGGTAGTGGTCGGGGTCGCCTGTCTCGCCCATGCCGCCGTTGCGCTGCAGCGCCTGCGGCCCCACGAGAATGATGCCCGCGTCTTCGGCCCCCGCGACCAGCGCGTCGTCGAGCAGGTCGAACGAGCCGCCGCCCGTGCCGTGGAACGCGATGATGAGCGCCGGGTTCGTCGGCCGCTGCATCGGCAGGTAGAGCTCGACGCTGCGGGTTTCGCTGCCCATCGTGAACGTCGTCATGCCGGGCGTCATCGTGAAGCCGCCCGTGAACGCCACGTTGTCGGCCGGCGCCGAGCCCGCCGAGCGTGGCATCGAGCCCGTGCCTTGCACGAGCGCTCCGCCGGCGCCGGTGGTGCCGACCGGCAGCCCGGGCGGCGGGCCTCCATCGGAGCTCGACGACGACATCGACCCCGAGCAGGCCACGAGCGCAACGAGCGGGAGCAAGCAGAGGGGTCTCATGCACCCAGTCTAGAACGCGCGCGCGCCACGCGGCGGCGAGACTATCGTGTCGCCACGATGGTCGGCGAGAAGGTCGGCAAGTACCACCTGCTGAAGCTCCTCGCTCAGGGCGGCATGGGCGAGGTCTACCTCGCGAAGCAGGAGGGCCTGAAGGGCTTCTCGAAGACCGTGGTCGTGAAGCGCATCCTCGATCACCTCGCCGAGGACAAGGCGTTCTCCGAGATGTTCATCAACGAGGCGCGCCTCGCCGCGCTCATCACGCACCCGAACGTGGTGCAGGTGTTCGACCTCGGCGAGGAAGAGGGCGCGCTCTACCTCGCCATGGAGTACGTGCACGGCCGCAGCTTGAGGCACGTCGGTCAGGAGCTGAACAAGCGCGGCCGCCTGATGCCCCCGGCGCTCGCCGCGCGCGTCTGCCAGCTCGCGCTCCTCGGGCTCTCGCACGCGCACCGCGCCCGCGGCGACGACGGCCAGCCGCTCAACCTCGTTCACCGCGACGTCAGCCCCGACAACATCCTGCTCGGCTACGACGGCTCGGTGAAGGTGACCGACTTCGGCATCGCGAAGGCCGCCACCAGCCAGGGCCTGACGCAGGCCGGCCTCGTGAAGGGCAAGGTGCCGTACATGCCGCCCGAGCAGGTGAAGGCCGAGCCGCTCGACGCGCGCACCGACGTCTACGCGGTGGGCGTCGTGCTCTACGAGCTGCTCGCCGGGCGCAGGCCGTTCGCGGGCCACAGCGACGCGAACCTGATGCACGCCATCATCGACGACCCGCCGCAGACGCTGCGCTCGCTCGTGCCGACCATCGACCCGGCGCTCGAGCGCATCGTGCTCGACGCCCTCGAGAAGAACCCCGCGTATCGCTTTCAGAGCGCCGCCGAGATGGCCGCCGCGCTCGACGGCTACGCCCAGACCGTGCGCGGCGAGATGGTGCAGAGCGCGATTCACTCGCTGCTGGTCGAGCTGTTCGGCGACGAGCCGGGCGGTGCTCCGCCCGTGCGCATCGAGCCCGTGGCGACTCCCGTGGGGAACACGACGATTCGCGCCGGCGACGAGACGAAGGCGCGGCTCGGCGTCGACGACTCGACGGTGCGCATGACGTCATCGGCGCCGGCGCTCGTCTCGCCGCCCGAGCGGCCGAAGACGGTGACGACGCCGGTGGCTCCGCCGCAGCGCACCGAGCACGCTCCGACTCCCGCGCCCCCACGCTCGCTCGTCGCGCCGGTGGCGGTGACCGGGGTCGCCCTCGCGCTCGGAGTCGGCGTGCTCGTGTGGCTGCAGCTCAACCCCGCGCCGGCTCCGGTCGCACCGCCTCCGCCGGTCGTCGCGGCTCCATCACCACCGCCGGTGAAGGTCGTCGAGGCGCCGGCGCCGCCGGTGGCTCCCGCTGCCGAGCCCGAGCCTGCGCCAGCCCCGGTCGCCCCGGTCGCTGCCGCCGAGCCGGTCGCGAAGACGGGCAGGGTGCAGCTCGATGTCGCTCCGTGGGGCGAGGTGTTCTTCGGCAAGAAGTCGCTCGGCATCACGCCGATGCCGGCGTTCACGCTGCCGTCGGGGCCGCAGGTGCTCGTGGTGAAGAACTCGGAGCTGAAGGTCGAGCGCAAGGTGAAGGTGAACGTGCCTCACGGCGGCGCCACCCACCTGCTCGTCAATCTGCTCGAGCCATGAAGAAGACGATGACCGCCGTGATCAGCGCGGCGCCCGCGATCGCGTAGCCGGCGTTCGCCGCGATCGAGAACGTCGTCGCGCTCTGCTGCAGGCTGAACGCGTTCACCTGCACCCGCTCGGCGTCCGCACGAGAGTGCAGCGAGCTGGCCTGCACCCCGAACGCGATTCCGGCCGCCAGCGCCGCGAGCGAGACCCCGCCGATGACGAACGGCAGCAGCGGCGTTCGGCGCCTGGGTTCCGGCTGTGTCTTCGCGGACTCGACCTTCGCAGGCTCGACCTTCGCAGGCTCGACCTTCGCGGGCTCGACCTTCGCGGGCTCGACCCTCGCAGGCTCGACCTTCGCAGGCTCGACCTTCGCGGGCTCGACCTTCGCGGGCTCGACCTTCGCGGGCTCGACCTTCGCGGGCTCGACCTTCGCAGTCGCCTTGGGTCGGAGCGCCTCGAAGAAGCCGACGACCTTCGGGCTGGTGTACGGCGGCAGCTTCGCAGCGGGGTCGATCGAGAGGGCGAGCTTGAACTCCGTCTCAGCCTCCTTGGTCTTGAGCAAGGCGTAGTTGCACAGGCCGCTGTAGACGGCGATGTCGACCTGCTCCTCGCGAGAGCTGTCCCACTTCTGGGCCTGCTCGATGCGCTTGAGGCACTGCTTGTAGTCGCCGCTCTGTTGAAACAGCTTCGCCTGAACCAGGTACGGGTTCGGCTGGGCCGCGAGGGCGATGAGGACGAAGAGCGTCATCGCAGAATGATGGCTTGGGTGCCGTCGAGGACGACCGCGGTCGAGCCGGTGGAGTCGAACGCGACCGTCGTCGGAGCTCCACCGAGCACGATGCTCGGAAGTCGCGCGAACGTGTCGAGATCGATGCGCATGACCTCGCCCGACGCCGGCAGCGGCACCCACAGCTGCTTCCAGTCGGGGGTGATGGCTCCGTTGATCGGCGAACCTCCGCCGTCGGGAGTCGTCACCTGGTCGACGAAAGCGACGACGGGCGCGAGGATGAACCGCTGCACGGCCGCCGGCTGCTCCCGGTTGATCATGTAGAGGAGCCCGCCGTCGGGGTGCGGCACCGCGCTCTCGAAGCTCGAGCCCGCAAAGCCCGGAGTCGTCGCGGAGGGTGCGGCCGAGAAGATGTTGCTGCCGATGACGATCGACTCGTTGAACACGGAGCCATAGAGCACACCGCGGTCTTCATCGATCGCGATGTGCCGCGGGCCCATGCTCTGGGAGATCGAGAGCCCGGTGGCCGTCGACCAGCTCCCTGATGCGACGGTGATCGAGCCGATCGTGTTCGAGCTCTGAGCCACCCACGCGCGAGCGCCGCTGCGCGTGGAGACCACGTCGGCGCCCTGGCTGAAGAAGCGAACGGTGGAGCCGCCGTCGAGCAGGTAGATGGCCAGGCCGCTGGCAGCGCTGGGGTGCGTCACGAGCAGCGCGCCCTCGTTGTCGCCGAGCGCGATCGCACCGGGCGACGTGTCCGTCGGAATCACGGCGAACGTTCCTCCGTCGAGCGGAATCGGGCGCACGCCGTCGGGCCCGACGCCCGTCACGTAAGCGATGCCGGCGCGCGAGATCGCGACGTCGACCGCTCCCGTCACGGGCCGTGCGAACGAGACGATGCCGCTCGGGTGAGTCAGTGCGATGGCCGCGCCGCCTGCGGTCGCACCGCCTGCGGTCGCGCCGCCTGCCGTCGCACCACCCGCAGTCGAGCCACCCGCAGTCGAGCCACCCGCAGTCGAGCCGCCGGCCGTCGAGCCACCGGCGCTGCCTCCCGCTCGACCTCCCGCCGCAGCTCCGCCCGAGCCGCCGCCGCCGCTCCGCGTGCAGACTCCGGCGACACACCGGTACCCGTCGATGCACTGCTGCTGCGCGTCGCACTGCCGGCCCTCGTAGTCGATGCCCGGCACTACGCACGCATACAGCCCGAGCACAGCCACCGCAGTCGCGAGTGTCCTCATGCCCGTGAGCAAGCTAGCACCTCACGTGCCATCGGCCGACAGACCGTGCCGCTTGATCAACCGGTACAGGTACGCGCGGTCGACGTCGGCCTCGAGCGCCGCCTTCGCGACCTTGCCGTCGTGACGCTTGAGCAGGTCGGCGAGGTACTGCCGCTCGAAGCGCTCGATGGCCTTGTCGCGGGCCCGGGCGATGGGGCCTCCCAGCGTCGCGGCGCCCTGAACCGCCGGAGCGCTCGACGTGCCCGTCTCGGGCATCAGGGCCTCCTGCATCACGAGGCACCGCTCGAGGTGGTTGCGCAGCTCGCGAATGTTGCCCGGCCACGCGCAGTGCTGCAGCCGCTGCATGAAGTCGCCCTGCTCGAGCGCCGCGCGCGCCGCGTCGGTCGCGCCCAGGTCCTTCATCAGCTTGTCGACGATGAGCGGAATGTCCTCGGGGCGCTCGCGCAGCGCAGGCATCGGCACCCGCACCACCGCGAGGCGGAAGTACAGGTCGGCGCGGAAGCGGCCCGAGTTCACCTCGTGGCGCAGGTCGGTCTGGCTCGCGGCCACCACGCGCACGTCGACCTTCTCGTGGCGGTTGCTGCCGACGCGGCGCACGGTGCGCTCCTCGAGCACGCGCAAGAGCCGCGGCTGCAGCTCGGCCGGCAGCTCGCCGATCTCGTCGATGAACACCGTGCCGCCGTTCGCCTCTTGAAAGGCGCCGTCGCGGCGAGAGGTCGCACCGGTGAACGAGCCCTTCTCGTGTCCGAACAGCTCGGACTCGAGCAGCGTCAGCGGAATCGCGCCGCAGTCGACCACGACGAAGGCCTTGTCCTTCCGAGTCGACAGCTGGTGCAGCGCGAACGCCGCCTGGCTCTTGCCGGTGCCGGTCTCGCCCTCGAGCAGCACCGTCGCCTGCGTCTGCGCCGCCTTCTCGAGCACCGCGAAGGCCGCGCGCACCGGCACCGAATTCCCGACCAGGCGGCCGAGGTGGCCCTCTTTCGAGAGCGCGAGCGGAGCCCGGTCTTTCTTCAGCTCGAAGCGCAGCGAGGCGCGGCCGAGCCGCAGCACGCTGCCGTCCTTCAAGAAGGCGTCGCGCACCGATACGCCGTCGAGCACCGTGCCGTTCTTGCTGCCCAGGTCTCGCACGCGCGGGCCCTCGGGCCCCATCACGAGCTCGCAGTGAAACCGCGAGACCGTCGAGTCTTCGATGACGATGTCGTTCGACGCGTGCGAGCCGATGCACGTGCGGCTGCCCGTCGAGTCGAAGTACGGCGACGGCACGGGCGGCTCGAGCACGCGCACCCGAAACGTCTCGATCGTCGGTGACATCGCGGCGTGCTGCGGCCCGAACGGCTCGGTCTCGTTGCCGAGCTCTTTGCCGAGGGGGCGAACCTCGAGCTGCGTGCGCACCTCGGCGTCGGCGGGGGGCGGCTTCTTCGCCATGCCGCGCCTTAGAGCACGGGTGACCTTCGAGGTCACTTCGAAGGCGCGCGCAATGACCTCGTGGGTCACTCACGATCGCGAGTCTCCGCGGAGCGACCAGCGGCACGGCGCCTGCTCTGGCTCGGGCGCATGCACGTCTACGTTCATCACTTCTCTCCGCCTCGTCACCACACGTCACCCGCCGCGGTCGAGCGGGCGAGGCAGCTCCGTGCGGCGTCGAGTGCGCCGACGGCCGCGGCTCACGACATCGAGCACGCGGTGCGCGCCCACGCCGAGCGGCAGCGCGGCCTCGCCGAGAAGGCGAACACCCTGCTGCGCAACGCGTGGAGCCGCGCCGAGGCCAGCGCCATCAGCGACGCGCTGGGCGAAGCGCTCACGCGGCTGGGCGGGTGAGCGACCTCGGCGGCTCGCTCACGAAGTCCGTCGCCGGCTGCGCGGGCTCGGCCGCCTCGACGCAGCGCTCCCTGGCCGCGCCCGCTGGGATCGAAAGCCCCGCGGCGACGTCGCCTGACGGCTCGAGCTCGGGCGAGCCCGGCTCCGTCACCGGCGAACAACTCGCGCACACCAGCGCCAACACCAACGAAGAGCGGAGGGACATGGGGCGCATTGTCCCGACGCGCTCGTTCCCTCCCGATGGAGAACTGTGACAGGACGGGCGTCATGAAGGTGCTCCAGCGTCTCGTCGCCGGCCTCTTCGCGCTGCTCGTGCTGCTGGTCGCGGGCCTCACCGTCGCCGGGGCGCTCTACGACCCGGTCGAGGCCGTCGCGCCCGGCTACCCGGGCCAGCGGCTGCAGATCGGCGATCGAAGGCTGCGCGTGCACGAGCTCGGAGCCGGGCCGCCGATTCTCTTCGTGCACGGCTCGCCGGGCTCCATCGAAGACTGGCTGCCCATGATGGAGAAGCTCGCTCCGAGCCACCGCGTCATCGCGTACGACCGGCCCGGTCACGGCTTCAGCGACGGAGCCCACGCGCCCGGAACCCTCGAAGACAACCTCGCCGCCCTGCGCGGCGTCGTGAAGGCGCTCGACCTGAAGGACGCCGTCGTCGTCGGCCACTCGTTCGGCGGCGCCACCGCGCTCGCCTACGCCGTCGAGAACCCGCCCGAGGTGCGCGCGTTCGTCATCGTCGGCTCGCGCAGCTACGCGCCGACCGTCGTCGACCCGCTCTACCGCCTGCTCGCGCCGCCGCTGCTCGGTGACGGCGTCGCCCGCGCTGCGACCGTGCTGATCGGCCCGTCGAAGATGCGCGCCGGCATCGAGGCGGCGTTCGCTCCGAACGAAGCGCAGATTCCGCCCGGCTTCGTCGAGGCCCGCACCGTGCTCTGGTCGTCGGCGAAGGTGACCGCGACGCTCGCGCGCGAGGGCGTGAAGTACGAGGAGGGCCTGAACGCTCAGAGCCCGAGGTACGGCTGCATCGAGCGCAAGCTGTACGTCGTGCACGGCGAGAAGGACGTGCGCATCAACACCGCGCGCAAGCTCGCCGAGACCGTGAAGGGCGCCGAGCTCACGGTGCTCGAGAACACCGGCCACTACGCGCAGTTCATTCGACCCGACGAGGTCGAGCGCGTGATTCGCAAGGCCGCGGGCGAGTAGAAAGTCCGTACCGGGTCGGCCGTCGAGGCGATGCAGCGGCGCCCAACCCGGTGCGAGCCTCCGGGTCGTCGTCCTCGTACGTCCTAGTACTCGACGCCGACCGCGGTGCCGCGCTCGCGGACCTTCTTCATCACCGTCGCGTCGAACGAGTCGCCGTGCTCGCCCGGGTTCTTCAGGAGCCACTCGTCGCGCTCGGCGGCGACCTTCTTCACGTCGGCCTCGAGGTCGAACCGCTCGGCGCGCTGCCGCTCGAGCCACGCGCGCCGCTTCGAGGGGTCGATCGCCTTCAACGCGGCCGGCAGCTCGTCGTCGCTCAGCTTCTCGACGCGCCAGGGCTCGAGCACGAGGTCGACTCCGCCAGCGGCGGTCACGTCGGCAGGCGTCTTCGCGGCGACCACGGCCTTCGCGCGGTACGAGAGGCGATCGGCGGCCGACGTGCCGCTCAGGCTCAGCACCTCGCGCGTTCGGGCGTCGCCGGTGGCCCGACCCGCCGCGGTGCCACCGTAGAGGTTCTTGCCCGCGAGCGCGTCGCTCATCTTCTCGAGCTTCGCGTCGTACGGTGTCTCGACCTTCACCATGTCGCCGGTCTGGCCGATGGTGGCGAACGTGCCGTCGGCGATGCGGGCGACCTCTCGAAACGCGGTCTCGGTGGTCGAGTCGGTGCCGCAGCGAATCGTGTTCACGACGATGCCGCCCTTGATGGCCTTGCGCGCGACGTCGGCGAGCGCGAAGCCGTCGCGGTAGTCGTCGTGCGGTGGAGCGTCGCCGACGAGGAAGATCATCTTTGCGGTGCGCTTGCCCGGGTCCCACTGCATGCCGGTGACCGCGTCGCTGAGGCCTTTGCCGACGTGCTCGGGGCCGTCGCCGCCGCCCTGCGCCTGAAACGCGCGCAGGTTGCGATAGACGGCGTCGAGGTCGGTGGTGAGGCCGAACGGCTTCGTGACGTAGGCGTCGCCCCGGTCGCGAAAGGCCACGAGCCCGATGCGAATGCGCGGCGCCGGCTTGCCCGACGCCATGCGCGAGGCGATCGACCAGATCTTCTCTTTCGCCCCTTCGATGAGGCCCGACATCGAAGACGTCGTGTCGAGCACGAACACCACGTCGAACTGCGGTTGGTCGTACGCGGCCGTGGGCTGCTGTTGCTGTTGCGCGGCCGCAGACAGCGCGGTCAGCACGACGACGAGAGGGGCTCGGTGCATGGTGCGCGGCGAGAACTGCAAAGCGGCCGCCGTGAAAAATCGCCCGGAAAATGCCCACGGCCTGTAAGCCGCGTTTCCTTGGGCCCGCAGTAACCGCTGCCGGCTGCGCGCGTGCTGGAAGCATGACCACGCCCATCGATGGTAACCGCATCTTCCGCTCCACCGTTCTCCCCGAGCTGCAGAAGCCGAAGGCTCCTCCGCCGGCTCAGCCGAGCGTCGCGCTCCGACGCGACGTCGACTCGTTCGATGTCGCGCGACGCGGGCCGGTGGTGCTCGCCGCCGTCACCCCGCTGGCGGCCAGCGGAGGCGGCCCCGTCGCGCTGACGAACGAGCAGCGCGACGCCGCCCAGGACGCGCTCGGCAACGTGCCGCCGAACCCGAGCGCGCTCGCGAACGCGCTGCGCGACGCCGGCGACGACCGCGAGCTGCGCCGTGCCCTCATCGCCGAGGCGTTCGAGAGCGGCCAGGCCGCCGGCTGGCTCGACGGCGAGGTCTTCAGCTCGTCGCGCAAGGGCCACATCAACGAGGGCTACGACGACCTCACCGAGATCGCCGACGCCGTCGGCGAGGCGTACCGCGCGGGCGACGTCACGCCCGACCCGCTGCGCCAGCTCGCCGAAGACCTCGGCCCCGACGCCGCCGCCGAGCTCGTGCAGACGCTCGCCCTCGGCACCAACAACGGCGGCAACGGCGGTGTCGTCGAGGCGCTCGGCGAGGCGGCCCAGTCGCTCGGCTTCGACGAGGCCGCGGCGCTCGCGTTCACGTCGACCGACGGGCTCATCGAAGAGCACTACCCGACGCCCGAGGCCCAGCGCGAGGCGTTCGGCCACCTCAACGACTTCATCGAGCGGTGGGACCAGGAAGACGACGCGCTCGACGGCAACGTCGCTCTTCGCAACGCGGTCGGCTCGGCGGTCGTCAACGCCGCGCGCCTGTCGGCCAACGGCAACGGCTGGAGCCCCGAGCAGCTCGACGACGAGCTGAAGGAGCTCGGCCCCACGCTCAGCGGCGAGATCATCGCGCAGGCCGGCGAGCGGCTCTTCAACGGCGAGGCCGACGGCCCGCTCGATCTGCTCGGCGACTCGGCGGCGCGCCTCGCCGGGTCTGAAGACGGCGACGACCAGGAGCTCTGGCGCGTGAACTCGGCCATCGCCTACACGCAGTCGCCCGAGCTCATCGAGGCGAACCTCGGCTCGGCGGACGCCCGGCACGAGGCGTTCGACACGTTGAACGCGTACCTCGCCGAGAGCCGCGGCGAGTGGAGCCTCGCCTCACGCGACGGCTACTCGCTCGTGCGCGCGCCCCAGGCCGTCGAGGGCCTGAACCGCCTGCTCACCACCCACCCCGAGACGTTGAGCGAGCTGCTCGACGAGGGCGCCCAGGGCGAGGCAGACCTCGTTCAGCTCTTCGAGAGCGTCTCGCTCGTGCCCGAGGTGCCCCAGGCCGAGCGCGATGCGCTGCAGCACACGCTCGAGCGCTACGTGCAGGACCAGCTCGACCACGTCGAGCCCGGCAACGCGAACGCCGCGGGCGAGCGCATCGGCAAGCTGCTCGGCGCCGTGCAGGTCGCCGCGAACCGCGCCGTCGACGGCGCCGAGGCCGGCGACTCGCAGGTGAAGGAGCTCGCGCTCAACCTCGCGAGCAGCATCGCCGGCGCCGGCGCCCAGGTCGCGCTCACCAGCGTCACCGGCCCGCTCGGCTCTCTCATCGGCGGCAAGGTCGTGACCGACGTGCTGCGCAGCCTCTTCAAGGAGGACCCACCGAGCGAGAGCGAGCTTCAGGACGCGTTCGTCGATCGCCTCAAGGAGGCCGGCATCGACGTTTCAGCCGGCGAGCGCAGCCACGACGCGCTCGGCGACCTCTACCGCGCCCTGCATGACGAGCTCACCGCCCAGCTGACTGACCCGAGCTTGACGCCCGCTCAGCGCGACGCGCTCCGCACGCAGCTCGATGTGACTCAGGGCGTGCTCAACGGCCTCGAGACCTTCGGCGATACGCTCGACTCCGGCGAAGACGCCGGCGAGCTCAACGTCATCTTGAACGACCGCCACGACGACCCGTGACCTCGCCCGGCGCTGCGGCCGTCGTCGGGTGCCCGGCTGGTGCAGCTCTTCGCGCCTGAGTCGTCGGTGCTCGGGTCGAGGCTCTGCGTCTCGGCGCACGCGGATGCGTCGGCGCCACGTCGGCCCGTCGCCCGAGCGGGGCGCTCGTTTCAGGGTGTGTCCGAGATGCGCGGCTGTTCGTAGAAATCTACGGAGATCGCTGCATCTCGGACGCATTCTCTTTCGGCGACCCAGGCCCTGCTCTTCGGCGCGTCCCGCCGCTCGTCGCCTGTCGGCCGTCGGTCGGGCGCGTCTCGACCCCAGTCGATCAGCCCTGCGCCGGCTCGTTCTCGGCGGCGCCGCTGCCGCGCAGGCCCGCATCTTTCAGCAGCCGGCGAAAGTTCGACCGGTCCATCCCCGCCGCGAGCGCCGCGGCTGTGATGTTCCCCGCCGTCTTGTCGAGCAGCGCGCTCAGGTACCGCCGCTCGAACGCTCCGACCGCGAGCGCCTTCGCTTGCGCGAAGGGCAGGTGCGTCAGCGAGAACACCTCGGCGTCGGCGCTCGGCGAGATGCCCTTCGGCGTCTCTTTGAAGTGCGGCGGCAGGTCGTCGGCCCCCACCGACTCGCTCTGCGTCAGCACCACCGCGCGCTCGACCGCGTTCTCGAGCTCGCGCACGTTGCCGACCCAGCGGTTCTGCACGAGCAGCTGCATCGCCTCGTTCGAGATGCTCGACACCTTCTTCCCCATCTTCTCGGCGAACACCTTGAGGAAGTGCTGCGCGAGCAGCGGCACGTCGCCCGGCCGGTCGCGCAGCGGCGGCAGCGAGAGCGTGATGACGTTCAGCCGGTAGTAGAGGTCTTCTCGGAAGCGGCCCTCGGCGCGCGCCTTCTCGAGGTCGACGTTCGTCGCCGCGATGACCCGCGTGTCGACCGAGACCGCCTCGGTGCTGCCGACGCGCTTGATCTCGCCCTCTTGCAGCACGCGCAAGAGGCGCACCTGCGTCGCCGGCGAGACGTCGCCGATCTCATCGAGGAAGATCGTGCCGCCGTCGGCGGCCTCGAACAGGCCGCGCTTGTTGCTGACCGCGCCCGTGAACGAGCCCTTCACGTGGCCGAACAGCTCGCTCTCGAGCAGCGTCTCGGTCAGCGCGCTGCAGTTCACCGCGATGAACGGCTTCGACTTGCGCGGCGAGCGGTAGTGAATCGCCTTCGCGACGAGCTCTTTGCCGGTGCCGCTCTCACCCCGAATCAGCACGGTCGCGGTCGTCGGCCCCACCTGATCGACGAGCTTGAACACGGCGGCCATCTGCGACGACTGGCCGATCATGCCCTCGTATTCCTTCACCGCCACGAGCGCGTCTTCGAGCACCGCCGTGCGCTTCTTCAGCGCCCGCCGCTCGACCGCGCGCGACACCCGCATGCAGAAGTCGTCGAGCCGCTCGAACGGCTTCGCGAGGTAGTCGTACGCGCCGAGCTTCATGCACTCGACCGCCGTCTCGATCGTGCCGTGGCCGCTCATCATCACGACCTCGAGGTCGGGCTGCGCCGCCTTGAACGCCTTCAACAGGTCGATGCCCGAGAGGTTCGGCATCTTGATGTCCGACACGAGCGCGTCGAACGAGGTGTCCTTCGCGACCGCGAGCGCCTCGACGGGGTCCAGAACGCTGACCACCTCGTAGCCGTCGCGGTTCAGCGCCTCGCTCACGGCGCGAAGCACCAGCCGGTCGTCGTCGACGACCAGCAGCTTCCCCTTCCTCTTCTCGCTCGTGTCGCTCACTAAGGGGGCCCCCTATACTCAGGTATCCAGCGCGGCCCTTACCTTATGCACGAGAACGTCCGGCGTGAACGGCTTCTGCAGAAAGCTCATGCTGGCGTCGACCACGCCCTGGTGCGTCAGCGCTCCCCCGGCGAAGCCCGACATGTACAGCGCCTTGAGGCCGGGCTCGGTGTGGCGCAGCCGCTCGACCAGCTCGGGGCCTGACATCTCGGGCAGGTTCACGTCGGTGAGCACGAGGTGCACGGGCTCGATCTTCTGCTCGACGAGCCGGAGCGCTTCGCGGCCGCGCGAGGCCTCGATGACCCGAAAGCCCGTCGACTTGAGCGCGCGCTGCACCGCCGCCCGCACCGGGTCCTGGTCTTCCACCACCAGCACCGTCTCGTTGCCCTTCGCCCGGCTCGGCGCCGCACGCGCCAACGCGAACGCCGGAGCGTGCGCCCGCGGCAGGTACACCATGAACGTCGTGCCCTTGCCCGGAGTGCTGTGCACCGTCACGTCGCCGCCGTGCTGCTTCACGATGCCGAGCACCGTCGACAGCCCCAGGCCGGTGCCGCGCCCCTCGGGCTTCGTCGTGAAGAACGGCTCGAAGATGCGCCGCTGCACCTCGGCCGTCATGCCCTGGCCCGTGTCGGTGACGCCGAGCTGCACGAACGGCTGCCCCTCGCGCTCGACCACGTGCGCCTCGACCGTCAGCTTGCCGCCCTCGGGCATCGCGTCGCGCGCGTTCACCACCAGGTTCACGACCACCTGCTCGAGCAGCCCCCGGTCGGCGATGGTGCCGGCCTCGTCCGCGCAGGGGACGCTCGCGTAGTCGATGTGCTTGCCGACGAGCCGCTTGAGCATCTTCTCGGTCGAGGCGAGCACCGAGTTCACGTCGATCAGCTGCGGGTCGAACACGCTGCGCCGGCTGAAGGTCAAGAGCTGGCGCGTGAGGCCCGCGGCGCGGCCAGCGCACTCGACGACCTCTCTCAGGTCCTGGCGCGCCGGGTGCTCGGCGGGCAGGTCGTCGTGCACGAACTGGGTGAAGCTCAAGATGACGGTGAGCAGGTTGTTGAAGTCGTGCGCGACGCCCGTCGCGAGCAGGCCGACGGCCTCCATCTTCTGCGCGTGCCGCATCTGCTCCTCGAGCGAGAGGCGCTCACGCCGCAGCTGAGCCTCGCGCACCTCGCGCCGCACCGTCTCGGGCAGGCGCGCCAGGCTCGACTTCATGACGTAGTCGTGCGCTCCCGCGCGCATCGCCGCCACCGCGGCGTCTTCGCCGATGGTGCCCGACGCGATGATGAACGGCAGGTCGCGCCTCGATGACTTCATCACCTCGAGCGCGCGCATCGCGTCGAAGTGGGGCAGCGAATAGTCGCTGATGACGACGTCCCACGCCCGCTGGTCGAGCGCGGCGCGCATCGACGCCTCGTCTTCGACCCGCAGGTGCTCGATCTCCAACCCGGCCCCCGCAAGCGCGCGCACGATGAGCGCCTCGTCGTCAGCCGAGTCTTCGATCAGGAGTACGCGCAGCTTCAGTTCGATCTCCGCAAGCGCGCGCCACTGTATTCCCGGGGAATTGCAGTTTCAATGCGTCTCGCGCGTTCGGGCAGCTGAAGAGGAAGAACCCGTGATCAGGCGGCGACGCCGAACAGCCGGCCGATGGCGGCGGTGAGCCCCATCGCGAGCGCGCCGCCGAACGCCACGCGCACCGCCGCGCGCCCCATCGGAGCGCCGCCGAGCTTCGCCCCCACCGCGCCCAGGGCCGCGAGGCTGACCAGCGACGTCGCCGCGATGACCGGCACGCGCACGCCCACCGGGCTCACGAGGCTCGCGACCAGAGGCACCACGGCGAACGCCGCGAACGACAGCGCGCTCGCTGCCGCCGCCTGCAGCGGCCTCGCGCGCGAGTGCGGCTCGATGCCGAGCTCGTCACGCAGGTGCGCCTGCAGCGCGTCTTTTCGCGTCAGCGCCTGCGCCACCTGCGCCGCGAGCTCCTTCGGGAGCCCCCGCTTCACGTAGATCGAGGTCAGCTCGGCCAGCTCGGCCTGCGGAGCGCCCTCGAGCTCGGCCTTCTCGGTCGCGATGTCGGCCTTCTCGGCGTCTCCCTGTGAGCTCACCGACACGTATTCCCCCACCGCCATCGACATGGCTCCGCCGACCAGGCCCGCGAGGCCCGCGACGATCAGCGCTTCGTGCGAGGCCCCCGCAGCCGCCACCCCGATGAGCAGCGCCGACGTCGAGACGATGGCGTCGTTCGAGCCGAGCACGGCGGCCCGCAGCCAGCCGGTGCGGCCCTGCACGTGGTGCTCGTAGTGGCCACCGCGGCGAAACGCCGGCGTCGCCCGGCTCAAGGCTTCGCGCCGGCGGCCTCGGCTGCCGTGAGGACGAAGGAGGTGACGTCCGCGCTCGCCGCGGCGTCCTTCTCGAGCTCTGCCTTCTCGAGCATGTCCTTCAAGATAGCGGGCCACTTCGACAGGCGCACGGCAGTGAGGTCGGGGTGGTCGTGGCACTCGCCGCACTTGCCGACGAACACGGTGCGGCCGTGCTCGAGCTGCTCCTCGGTCGTGTTCGCGTCCTTCGCCTTCGCGAGCTCGATCTGCTTGGGCTGCAGCGCAGCCGGTGGCGGCGCCCCTTTCGGGAAGCAGCCGGTGAGCAGCAGCACGACGATGGAGGCGAGGCGCATAGAGGGAGTGTTCATGCCGAAGGTCAACCGAGCTGTACCGAGCGGCGCGTGAAGCCACCGAGCCAGAACCCGGTGATGGGAAACGACACCTTCTCGCTCGCGGCAGCGCCCACCGCGGCGAGAAGCGGTACGAAGTGCTCGTGCGTCGGCAGCGACTCGCGCACGCCCGGCGCCTTCGCGCGGTAGTCGAGCAGCGCGTCGACGTCGTGCTTCTCGACGGCCTGCGCCGTCCACGCGTCGAAGTCGCTCGCCCACCGCGGCGTCTGTGGCCCGAAGCCCGCGCGCAGGTTGTGCGTGATGAAGCCGCTGCCGATGATGAGCACGCCCTCGTCGCGCAGCGGCGCGAGCGCCTTGCCGAGCTCGAACAGGTCTGGAGCCTCGAGCGAGGGCAGCGACAGCTGCAGCACCGGCACCGAGGCGTCGGGGTACATCGCGAGCAGCGGCACGAACGCGCCGTGGTCGAGCCCGCGCTCGGGGTCCGACGCCACCGGCTGTTTGGGTTCCAGCAGCGAGAGCACGCGCTCGGCGAGCTGCGGCGCTCCGGGGGCGGGGTACTTCACCTCGTAGTAGCGCTGCGGGAAGCCGTAGAAGTCGTAGACGAGCGGCACCGTGCGGGTCGCGCCGACCGAGATGGGGCGCGTCTCCCAGTGGGCCGACAGCATCAGCACCGACGTCGGCCGAGGCAGCGCCTTCGCCCACGCGTTCAGCTCGCCCTGCCACTTCGCGTCGTCGAGCAGCGGCGGCGCCCCGTGCGCGAGGAACAGCGCCGGCATGCGCGGCTTCGCTGCGGGCTTCGTGGCTCCGAGCGTCGCCGCGGCGGCGGCGCCAACGATGACCTCGCGGCGGTTCATGACGGCAGCGAAGATGCGCCAGCTCGCCGCTCCGTGCCAGCACCACTGCGTTGCGTGGGTGGAACGGTGTATGCCCTGAGGCGGAACAGCCCCGTGCTGCGCACCTTCTTCGACGCCATCGAGAAACACTTCGGCGCGAGCCTCGAGAGCGGCGCGACCGCGCTGTGGGCGCTCGGGCTCGTGCTCGTCGCGCTGCAGGTCCTCTCGCCGTTCGCGCGCGTCGCCGTTCAGCTCTTTCTGTCGCGCGCGGGCCTCGAGAAGGCGTGGGTCATGGCGTGCGGCAGCTGCAACGAGCGCGGCGTCGCCGGCAGCCCGTGCCTCAAGTGCGGCGCAACGCTTCAGGTCCCTGCGCTCGCCCGGCTCTTCGCGCGCAACCGGCCCGCGAGCACCGTCGGCCGCCGCGTGCGCTGGGCGCTCTCGCTGTTCGGGGCCCTCGGCTTCCTCGGCGGAGCGTTCTGGCTCATGGGCCTCGCGCCGGCCTCGAACCTCGAGCGGCTGTTCATGGGCGCCGCGCTCGTCGCCTACGCCGGCGTCGGCGCGTTTCTGTCGCGCGCGCTCGGCTCGCGCGGCGGAGGCCCGCTCGCCCGGCTGCGCGAGCTGTTCTTCGCGGCGGCGGCCGGCGTGCTGCTCTCGGCCTGCGTGTTCCTCGAGCAGCACGTCAAGGCGCAGCCCGAGCAGGTGCTCGTGCACGTGACCGCGTCGGCCGGCGCGGTCGACCTCGACGGCGCGAAGCTGCAGCTGCGCGCGCCCGAGCTCGGCCTCGAGCTGCAGCTCATCGAGGGCGTGGGCATGAGCCGCGCCCTGCCGCTCGCCTGGGTCGGGGCCACCCGCGCCCCCATCGAGCTCGGCGCCGCCGACGCCTGGCTGCGCGACAGCACCTGGAGCCACGCCGCCGCGCTCCTCGACCTCGGCGTCCAGGTGAAGCGCCGCACCGAGACCTTCCCCATGTCGCCGGGCCAGAAGTACGAGCTCGTGCTGCGCGAGAAAGACGTACAGCTGCGGCCGGTGAAGTAGCGCAACTGTTCCTGCACTTCGTGCGCCACAGCGGGGTAGACCGCTCGCCATGAGGCTCCCAATCTTTCTGACCGTGGTGGTGCTGTCGGCTGCCTGCCCGCCCTCGAGCACGTGCGGCCCGTCGACCTGCCGCGGCTGCTGCACGAGCGACGGCACCTGCCAGACCGGCTTCGAAGACTCGGCGTGCGGAGCCGACGGCCTCGGCTGCAACGACTGCCGCGCGGCGAGCGCCACGTGCAACGGCAACCACGTCTGCCTCGTCGGCTCGGGCACCGGCGGCGGAGGAGCCGGCGGCGGCGGCGTGCTCCCCGTGCCGCCCGGCCAGAATGACCAGCAGCTGATCAGCGGGACCCGGCTCAAGGCGGTGCGGCTCATCAGCAGCGACGGCGCGCAGGCTCCGTACGCGTCGGTCTTCTGGGACACGCAGCTGCAGATCGCGTGCGCGCCCAGCTCGACCGTCTACGCGTTCGCGTCGTACTACCAGGTCTTCCTGCAGCCGGACGTCGGCCGCGCCCGCTGCTACCCGTCGCTCGTCGCCTACGACATTCCCTACGTCACGGCCGTCGGCTACCGCGACAGCGCGTGCTCGCAGCAGCTCACCGCGGGGCTCCAGTCGTTCTACCGCCAGTACTTCGGTGTCTCGTCGGGCCCGCCGTCGCCCATGGGCATCTTCTCGGCCGCGGGCGTGAAGTACGGCATCAAGCCCGTCGACGGCGGCACCTACTACACCGGCACGTACGTGCGAGCGACCCAGCACACCGGCGCCGTCTACTCGCGCGTCGGCGGCGACGGCGGCTGCGTGCTGAGCTCGGCCGCGAGCGGCGACTTCTACGTGCTCGGCGCCGACGTGCCCGAGACCGAGTTCGCCGAGCTGACGGTCGCGATCGACCCGTGAGCCGTCCGTCAGCCCTTGTGAATCGTGAGCCTTTGTGGGTGTGCTCCCGGTCATGTCGAACGCCCTGCCCGCGTTGGCAGTCGCGCAGGAAGAGGGTCTGCGCGAGCTGCTGAGGGCGCGCGACGAGCGCGCGGCCGCGTGGCTCTACGACACGTTCGAAGACGAGGTGAACCGCATCGTCTGGAACCTGCTCGGCGCCGACCGGGACCACGACGACATCGTGCACGAGGCGTTCTGCATGGTGCTCAAGTCGGCGCACCAGGTGCACGACCTCGGCAAGCTGAAGGGCTGGGTGCGCACCGTCACGGTGAACGCCGTGCGCCTCACGCTGCGCAAGCGCCGCTGGCTCAAAATCTTCGGCATGCTCGACGACGACGCCGAGGGCGAGCGCTTCGAGGCCGTCGTGCCCGACGAGCAGCAGCGCGAGACCGCCCGCCACCTCTACCGCGCCCTCGAGAAGCTCTCGCCCGACGAGCGCAGCGCGATGGTGCTGCGGCACATCGAAGGGTTCGAGCTCACCGAGGTCGCCGACGCCTGCAACGTGTCGCTCGCGACCATCAAGCGGTGGCTGTCGAGGGCCGAGACGAAGGTGAAGGCCGAGCTTTCCAAAGGGGCAGTTCATGATGGGTGAAGACATTCGAGCGGCGCTGGGCGACGGCCCCGACGCCGCACGCAGAGTGCGCCAGCGCGCGCGGCTGCTCGCCGAGGCGCGCGGCCGGCCCGGCTTTCGCTTCCGCGAGCTCGCCATCGGAGCGCTCGCCGCCGCCGTCGGGTCAGCCGCCGTCATCTTCTTCTGGCAGCAGCAGCGACGCCCCGCGAGCCTCGAGGCACCGCAGCTCTCGAGCAGCGCCTACGTCTTCAACGAGGGCAGCGAGGTGTACGTCGAGCCGGGCGCGAAGGCCCACGTCGAGAAGGCGACCGGCCACGAGGCCGTCGTCGTGCTCGAGTCGGGCGAGCTCACCGTGCGCATCACCTCGGGCAAGAAGAACCTCTGGCGCTTCAAGGCCGGCCCGAACCAGGTCGTCGTGCGCGGCACGAAGTTCTCGATGCTGTGGAAGCCGAAGACCGAGGCGCTCGACGTGCAGGTGCAAGAGGGCAAGGTCGAGGTGCACACCGCAGACGGTCAGCTGCGCTACGTCACCGCCGGCCAGCGCCTGTCGTGGACGAAGCCCGTCGAGGCCGCGGCCCCACCGCCCGAGCCGGTCGTCGAAGAAGCAGAGCCCGAAGTTCGCGTCGCGGCTCCGCAGGCTCCCGAAGGGGAGAAGGCCAGAGCCAAGGCCGCTTCGCCGACGGCTCCCCTCACCCCGACCCCCTCCCCTACGAGAGAAGAGGGAGCTCCAGAGCTGAGGGCTCTGGTCCCCGAGTGGAAGCGGCAGGCCGACGCCGGCCACTACGCGAGGGCGGTCGCGCTCGTCGAAGAGCAGGGCGTCGACGCCGCGCTCGCCGGCGTCTCGAGCGACGACCTGCTGCTGTTCGCAGACGCTGCCCGCCTCGCGCGCCGCAGCGACCTCGGCCGCACCGCGCTCAACCTGCTGCGCGAGCGCTTCAAGGGCACCCCTGACTCGGCCGAGGCCGCCTTCCGCCTCGGGCGCCTCGAGTTCGACGCCCAGCACCTCTCTGACGCCGGCGCCTGGTTCGACGCCTACGTGAAAGAGGCGCCTGAAGGCCCGTTCGCCACCGAGGCGATGGGCCGCCGCCTCGACGCCTGGCGCCGCGCGAAGGACTCGCGCGTGGGCCAGGCCGCGAGCGACTACCTCGAGCGGTTCCCGAAGGGCGCCTACGCTCCGCTCGCCCAGCAGGTGCTCGAAGCCCCGTGATGCTCTTCGCCGTCAGCGCGCTGCTCGTCGCGCAGCCGCCGGCGGACACCGTGCTCGTCTTGCGCTCGCCTGACGCCGCGTGGCGCCCCTTCGAAGAGCGCCTCGCCGCCGAGCTCGAGGCGGGCGGCTTTCTCGTGCGCGCGCTCGACACGGCCGTCGACCCGGCGGGTGACGTGCCCGCGCAGCTCGCGCAGCAGTGTAGAGACGAAGACGCCGTCGCCGCGCTCTGGTTCTCGAGCCGTGAAGACGGCCGCGTCGACGCCTGGGTCGCCGACAACTTGACCGCGAAGGCGGTGCTCCGCACGTTCGAGAAGCCCACCACCGGCGCCGAGCGCGCGCGGCTCGCGCTTCAGGCCGTCGAGCTCCTGCACGCGAGCCTCCTCGAGGTGCGGCTGATGGCGCCGAGCGTGCAGCGCGAGCACCCGCAGGTGCGGCGGTTCGCGTCGAAGCCGCTCGAGCAGCCACACCTCGTCTTCGGTACGGGCGTCGGCATGGCCGTGACGCCGGGGTTGCGGCCGCAGCCGCTGCTCGAGCTGCAGCTCGGCTGTGCGTTTCGTCACGACGTCACGCTCGAGGGCCAGGCGCTCACCTCGGTGTTCCCCGCGCGCGTCGAAGGGCCCTCGGTGGCCGCCGACGTGGGGGTGGCGCAGCTGCGCGCGCAGGTGCAGTGGGCGCCGCTGAAGGGGCGCACGCTGTCGGCGGGGCTCACGCTCGCGACGGGCCTCGCGATGACGTGGGCGTCGGGCGCCATCGACGCGCTCGGCACCGACGTCACCACCGAAGCGCAGGTCGCGTGGCTGGTGGCGCTGGGCTTCGTCGTCTCGGCGCGCATGAACGAGGGCATTCGACTGCAGCTGCTCGTCAACGCGGGGCTCACGGTGCCCGAGGTCGGCGTCGCCCTCGACGGCGTGCGGCTTGCGAGCATCGGGCGGCCGATCATCGACGCGCTCCTGCGGCTCGAGTTCGAATGACCGAAGGGAGTCGTGGTACGCGGGCCCCATGCGGACTGTGCCCCTCTTCGCCGTGTTCGCCGTCGTCGTCTCGGGCTTTGGCTGCTCGGGTACGGGCGGCTCGTGCGGCTCGACGTGCAAGGGCTGCTGCGTCGCGGGCGTCGCCTGCGAGACGGGCGACAAGATCACGGCGTGCGGCATCGGCGGGGCCGTGTGCTCCATCTGCGCGTCGGGCCAGCAGTGCATCGCAGGCGCGTGCGAGGCTCCGGCGACGGCGGGGGGCTCTGGCGGCGGCGGCGGCAGCGGCACCGCCGGCGGAGGCACCGGCGTGGCCGGCGGCTTCGGCGGCGCGGGTGGAGGAGTCGCCATCGACGGCGGCCCCGGCCAGAGCTGCTTCGAGGACCTCGACTGCCCCGACATCCGCTTCTTCTTCTGCAACACGACGACGGCGCTCTGCGAGCCGTCGTGCCGCGCGATGCCCGACTGCACTGCCGCGGTGCGCGGCCCGTTCGCGCTGCCCGAGTGCGAGGGCAGCCTCGGCTGCAACTGCGACGAGGGCCGGTGCGTGCCTGCGCTCTGCGCGGTCGACGCGAACTGCGGCGCCGGGAAGGTCTGCCGCGACGGCACGTGCGTGAGCCCGCCGGCGGCCACCGCGGTCGCCAGCTGCGAGGTGGTGCCGTCGCTGGTCGCCGCGCGCGCGGGCTCGAGCGAGCGCTTCACCGTGCTCGCGACCGACACGAGCGGCAGACCCATCGTGCTCTCGACGGGCATCGCGTGGAGCGCCGTCTCGTCGGCGTTCACGCTCAACGGCTCGGGCAGCGGCCTGTCGGCGGTGTTCGACGTCGCCGCCACGACGAACGCCACGGCGCCGGTCGCCGCGGTGCGCGCCACGCTCGGCAGCGTCACCTGCGAGGCGAAGGCGCTCGTGTTCGGCGAGGCGGTGCCGGCGGGCGCGCTCGACGTGGTGGTGACCGACGCTGCGACCGGGCGGCCCGTCCCGGGCGCGACGGTGCTGATGACCGGCGCGGCGGGCATGCTCGGCACGGGCACGACCAGCAGCGCCGGCTTCGTGCGGCTCACCGGCGTGACGGGCACGTCGGTGTCGGTGAGCGCCTTCCACGCGTCGTTCGACTGGCTCACGGTCGCGGGCTACGACGTCACCGGCGCGCGCGCGCTGGCGCTGCCGCTGCACCGCAGCGCGACGTCGTTCGGGGGCCGCCGCGGCACCGTCACCGGCGTGCCGATGAGCTCGAACGTGCACTTCGGGAGCAGCGGGCTGTCGTTCGGTCACTCGTTCACCGAGCTGTCGCGCGCGGCGCTCGAGGGCGTGCCGGTGCGCACGCACGTGAAGATCGGCAGCGCCATCGATCAGGACACCGACATCGGCTCGGGCGTCTTTCTCGCGTTCGCGGAGCAGCCCCTCAAGCCGCAGACGCACGCGTTCGGCAGCGCCGGCGTCTGCCGCAGCGGCGCCGCGTACGACGAGGTCTCGATCGCGGCGGGCACCTGCAGCTCGCGCACGTCGTGGGCGATGACCGGCGACGTTCCGCTCGGAGATCTGCCCATCGACGCGTTGCTCGGCGGCGTCATGAACGTCAACTGGGGCGCCGTCTTCGCGCGCTTGACGCCGGTGCTGCGCAAGCTCGGCTCGTCGGTGTCTCGCGACGTTCAGTTTCCGCTGCGCCCGATTCCCACGGCCCCCGACGGCGGCTTCGATACGAGCGACGTCTCACAGTTCACCGCGCTCGACTCCCCGTGGAGCCAGGTGCCCTTCAGCCAGCTCCAGACGCTGCGCGTGCCCGACCTGCCGCGCTTCAACGGCACGTTCATGGTCGACGCCGTGCTGCTCGGCGGCCCGGTCGTGCCCGAGCGCGGCTTCCTGCCAGTCGCGATGGGCTTCGGTGTCAACCAGAGCCCGATGGACGACCGGCTCGACGCACCCCTGGGCCTGCCCACCGCCGGCCTCGTGCAGCTGCGCGCCGCGCCGGCCCATCACGGGCTCGAGGGCCTGCCGTATGTCGCGGCGATCTGGGCGCGCTCGTCCCGCAACGTGCCGCTGCCGTCGACCGTCGCCACCGCGGGCGCCGTCGCGCGACTGCCGGGCGGGCCCGGCTTCGACCCGACCGGGCTCCAGCCGCTCGACTTCCCTGCGTTCACCGCGATGCCCGAGGGCGGCACGTGGACACAAGCGACCCGTACGTTCGGTCTTGCGGGCCCCACGTTCACGAGCGAGTCGGCGCTGCTCGTGACGTTCAAGGCCTCGAACCTCACGCAGTGGACGGTGGTGGTGAGCCCGAGCGCTCCGTTCTTCACGCTGCCGTCGCCGCCGGGCGCGTTCGCCGATCGCACCGCCGGCGCGAAGCTGCGCATCGAGGCGCTGCGGCTCGTGCCCGAGCAGGCCACGGCCGCCAGCGTGACGTGGCGCGCGCTCGTCGAGCACGGCGGCGTCGACCTCGACGACCTGCTGAGCTCGACCGTCGCCTTCGCCGTCGTCGACGAGCCGTGAGCTCGCGCGTCAGCGCACCACGTAGACGCCGGTCGGCGCGCTCCACAGCCGCTGCGCCGAGGCGCCGCGGTACGGCGCCACGAACGGCACGTACGGCCACGCCGCGTCGAGGTTCAGCCAGCGCGCCTGGCGCGTCGTGAGGTTCAGCTCGACGGTGCCGTAGCCCGGAGCGTCGGCGTCGTAGTGGCAGATGCTGCCGAGGTAGAGCTTGTCGCAGATCGCCTTCAGGCTGTCGGCCGCGAGCGTGCCGCCGTACTGGGGAAAGGTCTCGCCCCGGTAGACCACCTCGACCGCGCCACCGGCGCGGCGCACGCGATAGAGGCGAGTCACGCCGAGCACGTAGACGTTGGAATCGACGATCGCGATCGAGGTGCCGCCGCCGACTCCGCCCTGCAGCCCGGCGAACGACGCGGGCGTCGAGGCGCTCGTCGCCGCCGCCGCCCCCGACGCTCCGCCTGCGCCACGCACCCTCTCGGTCGACCTCGCCGTCGCCGGAGGCGTCACGCTCGACCTCGCGCGGCCCGCGGCGCAGGCGACGGCGGTGGCCGACGTCAGCCTGTACGAGCGCTGGGCCGCGACGCTCGAGGCCGGCTTCGAGTCGAACCGCTCGGTGACCGGAGCGAGCGGTGGCGGCACGCTCGACCTGCAGAGCTACTGGGTCGGGCTGGCGGGGCGGGTGAGGCTCGTCAGCCACCTGCACGCAGCGCTGGGCGCGCGGCTCTTCTTCATGAGCGCGCAGGCGAGCGGCCCGACGAGCGACAGCCGGCTGGTGCTCGGAGGCGCCGTGTTCACCGCGCTCGACTGGCGGCAGCCCCTCGGCGAGTCGCTCTTTCTGCTCGCGCGCGTCGGGGGCCAGGCGCGCTTCCGGGCCGAGTCGGTCTCGATTCCGGGCTCGGACACGGCGCTCTACCTGCCGCCCTGGTCGTTCTTCGCGCTCGGTGGGCTGGGGTTGAAGCTCTGAAGCGCTGAGTGCACGCATCGAGTGTCTCGGCGTTCATCACGTAATAGTGTGCGCGCTCCGTGAGGGCGAAGCGACCGCGAGTGTGGATGTCGAACAGCAGTACCGTTCGACGTCCTGACGAGCAGCGAAGCCCGAGCCGGGAAGACGTGAGGGCGAAGCGACCGCGAGTGTGGATGTCGAACAGCAGTACCGTTCGACGTCCTGACGAGCAGCGAAGCCCGAGCCGGGAAGACGTGAGGGCGACTCGGTCAGGAGTGGCTGGTCGACTGCAGCGGCTGCCGCCCGGCCGCCCTGCGCGACATCGCGCGCCTGAAGGCCCTGTTCGCAGAGCTCGTCGCCGAGCTGCAGCTCACGGTCATCGGCGAGCCCCAGTGGCACGCCTTCCCGGGCGAAGGCGGAGTCACCGGCCTCGCGCTGCTCTCGGAGTCACACCTCGCCATTCACACGTTCCCCGAGCACGGCTTCGCGGCCCTCTCGGTCTACTCGTGCCGCCCGCGTGAGGCCCCGCCGTTCGAAGCCCTGCTCGCGCGGCACCTCGAGCCGGCCGCCGTCTCGGTGCGCACCGTGGAGCGCCACGCGTGAAGGTCGGCCAGTGCCCCTCGTGCGGAGCCCCCGTCGACTTCGCTCCGGGCTCGGCGCGCGTGAAGGTCTGCGAGCACTGCCGCACGGTGGTGATGCGGGTGGGCGGGGCGGGAGCGACCGGCGCCGGCCTCGAGTCGCTCGGCAAGGTCGCCGAGCTCGCCGACACCGAGTCGCCACTGCGCGTGGGCCTGCAGGGCCGCTACTCGGGCGCCGACTTTCGCGTCGCCGGCCGCATTCAGAAGAGCCACGGCAAGGGCGCGTGGGACGAGTGGTGCCTGCAGCTCGACGACGGCCGCACGGCCTGGCTCTCGGAGTCCGAGGGCGCGTGGAACCTGATGTTCGAGGCGCCGGGCACCGCGCTGCCGCCGATCGAGAAGCTCGACCCGCTCGCGCCGTTCAGCGTGCGCGACCGGCGCTTCGTCGTCGAAGAGCGCGGCCACGCGAAGACCGTCTCGGCCGAGGGCGAGCTGCCCGACTTCCACACCGACCACGCGTACGTCGACGCCACCGGCCCGAGCGGCGTGTTCGCTTCCATCGACTACGGCGGCGAGCAGCCCGCGCTCTACGTCGGCAGCACCGTCACGCTCGAGCAGCTCGGCTTCCGCCGCGACGAGCTGCAGGCCACGCCGCGCCGCGAAGCGCTGCGCCAGGCGCGCTGCACGAACTGCAACGGCCCGCTCGACCTGCAGGCCCCCGACCGTACGAAGCGGGTCGCGTGCCCGTTCTGCGGCGCGCTGCTCGACGTCAGCGCCGGCAAGCTCGAGCTCTTGCAGCTGCTCGAGAAGCCCCCGTACGAGCCGCGCATCCCCCTCGGCACGAAGGGCCGCATCAAAGACGTCGAGTGGACGGTGCTCGCCTTTCTCATTCGCAGCTGCCGCGTCGAGGGCACGCGCTACCCGTGGGAAGAGTACCTGCTGTGGAACCGCGAGCACGGCTTCCGCTGGCTCATGCAGTCGAACTCGCACTGGACGTTTCTCACCCCGATTCCCGCCGGCGAGTGCCTGTTCGGCGCCCGGGTCTGCAAGCGCGGCGGCGAGACGTACAAGCAGTACCAGTCGGTGATGGTCACCACCGACTGGGTCTCCGGCGAGTGCTACTGGGAGCTCGAGGCCGGCGAGCAGGCGTTCGCCCAGGAGTTCATCGCGCCGCCGCTCTCGATCAACGTCGACCAGACGAAGGGCGAAGCGACCGTGACGCTCGGCGAGCTCGTCTCGCGCGATGAGGTCATGAAGGCGTTCGGCCTGAAGGCTCCGCTGCCGTGGCCGCAGGGCATCGCTCCGGCGCAGGTGAACCCGTGGCGCGACCGCTCGACCGAGGCGTGGAAGTGGTCGGGCATCTGGGCCGGCGTGCTGGTGCTCGTCTTCGTCGCGCTCTCGGCGATGGGCACGAGCGGCACGTACCTGAACAAGACCATCACGGTGCCCGCCGACGCGAAGTCGGGCTCGCCCGAGGCCATCGCCTTCAGTGAGCCGTTCGAGATTCCCCACGCGGTGCCGCTCGACGTCGACACGAGCTGCCCGTCGCTCTCGAACTCGTGGTGCGGCATTCAGGTCGACCTCGTCAACGAGAAGACCGACGAGGTGATCAGCGTCTACGCCGAGCAGGAGTACTACTTCGGCTCCGACAGCGACGGCAGCTGGACCGAGGGCTCTCACAGCGCCTCGAAGACGACCGACGAGGTCGAGGCCGGCACCTACGTGATGCGCACGACGGTGACGTTCGACAAGCCCGTCGAGTCGTTCAGCGTGCGCGTCTCGGGCAGCAGCGGGCCCGGCGCCTGCTGCTTCCTCTTCTTCCTGTTCGCGCTGTTCCTCTTCCCCATCATCGCGAGCGCGTCGTCGGGTCAGTTCGAGTCGCGCAAGTGGGAAGACAGCGTCTTTCAGCCCATGGCGTTCGCTTCGAAGGAGGTCTCGTGAAGTACATCGGCGGCCTGTTGGTCCTGCTGTACACCGCGCTGAACGTGCTCGGCTTCGCGCGGTTCCCCGACGACGATCGCGGCAAGCTCCCGCCCAACGTGCGCTCGGCGCCGGGCGGTCTGCTCATGTGGCACACCGGTTTCATGGGAGGTAAGTGATGGGTATGGAGCACCTCGGCAAGGCGCTGGTGAACTCCGTCGTCTTCTCGCTCGTCGGCATGGCGGTCTTCGTCGCCGGCTTCTTCGTGCTCCGGCTCATCCTGCCGATGGACATGAAGAAAGAGATCGAGCACGACCAGAACACCGCGCTCGGCATCATCATCGGCAGCTTCGTGCTCGGCCTCGCCTTCATCGTCGGCATGGCCATTCACGGCTGACGTCGGCGGCTGTCTCAGACCCGAGACACCGGTGAGGGAGCGCTCCAGGGAAGGGGGCGCTCCACCGGCGTGTAGGACATCGTCAAGGTCTCGAAACGGCTCAAGCCCGCCCTGGCTCGTGCGATGCTGTGAGCCCCTCCCGCGCTGCGATGCCGACCTTTTCGCTCACCCTCAAAGATCAGACGACGTCGTACGAGAAAGACGAGATCCGCTTCGGGCGGACTCAAGACAACGAGGTCGTCGTCTCCGACCCCGCTGCCTCCCGCTCCCACTGCCGCATCTTTCTCCACGACGGTAAGCACTTCGTCGAAGACCTCGGCAGCGGCAACGGCACCAAGCTCAACGGCACGAAGCTCACGCAGCCCACCGAGCTCCGCACCGGCGACGCCCTGCGCATCGGCGACACCATCTACACGTTCACCGGCCCGCCTCCGCCGCCCGCGTTCGACACCACTCAGCCGGTGCCCGGGCCCTCGGACTCGCAGCTCACCGTGCCGCCCGTCGACACGAACGCCACCCTGCTCAAGCCGCCGCCCGACTTCGTGATGCCGTCGGCCGCCGAGCAGCAGGCCGTCGCCGGCGACGAGACGGTGCTCAAGAACCCCGCGCCCGCAGCGCCCGTCGACTCGAACGAGACCATTCTCAAGCTGCCGCCCGACTTCCTCGCTCCGAAGGCGGTCTCCGACGACGAGACGGTGCTCAAGAACCCGGTGCCGGCGAAGCCGGGCGACGAGACGCTGCCGCGCAGCCCGCCCAAAGGCGCCACAGCGCAGCGACCCCAGGGAGCGGAGCTGCATTCGGGGCCCCGCGCCGGCGGGGAATCAGTCGACGCGAACGAGACGATTCTGAAGCCGCCGCCCGAGCTCGCTCAGGCGCTCGCGGCGCGCAACTCGGGCTCGGCGCCTGCCCTGCACGCCGAGACTGGCCCGGTCGAAGCGCCGATGACGGCGGCCGAGAAGCTGCGCGAGCGCCGCGAGGCCCAGAAGACGCTGAAGGGCCGCTTCGGCTACGCGTGGAAGCAGATGTCGAAGCCCGCGCGCATCGTGACGGGCGGGCTCTCGGCGATCTTCGTGCTCGGCACCCTGGGCACGGCGGTCGCGATGCTCCTGCCGAAGCGCGGGCCCGACCTGCCGCCCGAGCCGCAGACGCTCACGCGCGGCGAGCGCGTTCAGGCGAGCTTCGGAGTCGGCGACGGGGTCACGTACACGCGCCGCGACGCGAAGATGTTCGAGTTCGCGGCGGTCGGAGCGACGCGCATCGTCGGCATCATTCACTTTCAAGCGAAGGACCTGTCGAAGAACGAGGTCTCCGTCGCGCTGAACGGCACCGAGCTGGGCTACGTGCCGGCCGACACGCTCGACTCGGCGAACCGCGAGCACGAGATGGTGCTGCCGGCGGGGCAGCTGAAGAAGGGCGAGACGAACATTCTGATGTTCGACAACGTGCTCAACCCGCCGGGCGACGACCCGTGGCGCATCTGGAACGTGTGGCTCGAGCTGGTCGCGCTGCCCGAGCTGGGCACCGAAGAGATGGTGGCGGCGGTGAACGAAGACATGCAGATCGCGTCGCGCTCGTACGACCAGCGCGAGATCGGCGCCGAGAACCTCTTCCGCGCGTGGAAGGCGTACCGCGATGCGTGGCTGAAGCTCGAGTCGCTGCCGCCGGGCAGCCGCCCCGACATCGTGTACACCGAGTCGCGCACGCGGCTGCGCGAGGTCGGCGCCGAGCTCGATCAGCGGTGCAGCACGATGCAGCTCGAGGTGATCAAGATCATGGGCGCCAAGCGCCCCGACTACGAGCTCGCCCGCACCACGCTGCAAGAGGCGCTGCGCTACTACCCGACGCGCGAGCACCGCTGTCACGCGCTCCTCCACGACATGCTCGGCCAGATCGGGGGGCCGTGAGTGGAGCCGGGTGCTGCCAGCCCCTCGGGCGCGACCAGGGAGCCCGAGCGACCGGGCCACCGCAGTGGGGCGCCGAGCGCCCCGCGAAGAGGCGACTGCCGTTGTGGCTCGGGCGCGACCAGAGAATCAGGCCAGGCGCTCGTCGAGACGGCGATCGTCATGCCGCTCTTCGTGTTCCTGCTGCTGGGCACGCTCCAGCTCGGGCTGATGCACCAGGCGCAGGCGCTCACCACGTACGCCGCCTACCGCGCGGCCCGCGCCGGCGCGTTGAGCCACGCCGACCACGACATCATGCGGCGGGCCGCGACGGCTCCGCTCGTGCCGATGATCTCGTGGCAGGACCCGAGCACCGGCCAGGAGAAGGTCATGCCGATTCAGAGCACGGCCGACTACGTGCTCAAGATGACGGCGGCACGCGGGCTCAACGCGCTGCCGATCGCACCGGTCGAGGTGAAGATCTGCGGCCCCACGCTGCGCCTCATCGACAACCGCAACGGCATCAACCCCGGCGCGAACCGCAACAACGGCGAGGTGCAGTTCGACGCGCCGCTGAACATCGATCAGGCCGACTGGCGGGCCTCCGACCGCACGAAGCTGCGCGTCGAGGTGACGTTCAACTACCGAATGCCCATCCCCTTCGCGAACATGATGCTGTACCAGATCGTTCGCGGCCAGGAAGACGCCGAGCTCCTGCTCGTCACGCGCACCGGCGAGAACCGCGACTGGAACCGGTTCGCCCGCCGCGAGCAGCGCCTGTTGCACGACGCGATGGCCGCTGCCGGCCTCGGCTACACGCTGCCCATTCGCGCCACCTACGCGATGCGCATGATGTCTGATCTGTACCCGCGCCGAACCGGCTACCAGCTCCCGCAGAACAACAACTGCCACATCCCCTTCGCTCGCGGAGCCGCCGAATGAGCCGCCGCCCGCAGAAACGCGGCCAGGTCATGGCGCTCGGCGCCGTCACCATGCTCGTGCTCGCGCTGATGATGATGATCAGCTTCTCGCTCACGCGCGCCGTGCACGAGAAGATCCGGCTGCAGTCGCACGCCGACGCCATGACGTACTCGATGGCCACCGTCGGCGCCCGCGCGATGAACTTCTACGCGTACTCGAACCGCGCCACCGCCGCGGCCGCGGTGTCGATCATGACGCTGCACGCGTACCACTCGCAGATGACGCTCATCGGCAGCGCCTTCGCCGCCGGCCGCATCAACTTCGCCGTCATCGCCGGCGAGCACTTCGCCATCTTCCTCGCGTCGTGCACGCCCATCTGCACCGCGTGGAACAACTTCCGCCAGGGCGTTCAGGCGGTGCGCATCGCCATCCAGTTCGGCAACGAGTCGCGCAACTATTACAACCGCGCCCGGCAGCAAGAGGCGAACTTCAACAACGCCGTGCGCGCGTACTCGATGATGATCGACACCGTGTACGCGAACCAGCAGTCGGTCACGCTGCACACCGTCAACGTGCTGCGCGGCAACGGGCTCGACTCGCTGCGCACCATCAACGCGCCGTGCGCCTCGCAGCTGCCGCTCGCGGTCGGCGCCCTCAACGTGCGCGAGTTCGCGTGCGCGATCGAGGGCTCGCCGGTCGACATGCTCTGCATCGGCGGCCGCGCCAAGAGCCCGCTCGCCGCCCGCAGCCGCGTCATCTCGAACGTCGCCAACGCCGCCCGCGGCGACTGGCCGAAGAACCGCACCATTCCCTTCCCGGTGCTGTTCCACCCGCAGGCGCTCCAGCGCCTCATGCAGGGCATTCAGGGCGAGGGCATCTCGATTCCCGTCATCCTCGATGGCAGCGCCCGCTCGATGGAGGGCACCGGCCGCGCCGAGTGCGTCGGAAACCAGAACAACCGCCAGGGCCTCACCATCTGCGCCGCCGACCGCGGGCTGCTGACCTCGATCTACGGCGGCCCCCTCATGGCGTGGACGTTCGACGCCGAGGTGTACTCGAACAACAACGGCGGTCGGCACGTGTCGGCCAGCGCCCACCAGGGCCGCCACGACCAGTGGCACGGCTTCGCGCGCACCGACAACGTCGCGAGCTGCCTCATCTCGGGCGAGTGCTTCGTGAACTTCCGCTCCGACACGCGCGCTACCGAAGACTTCGGCCAGCCGAAGGTGTTCGGTCACTTCCAGCAGAGCCTGCGCGAGGGGTGGCGCTGCACGCGCGGCCCCTGGGAGCTCGGCTCCAACGGTCGCCTCGTCATGGGCGATGGCCCGCGCGGCGACGGCGTGCTCGACTTCCTGCCCGCCTCGCCCGCATCGGCCGTGAGCAAGTCGATGATCTACTTTCACCGGCCCGACAACTGGCAGTTCCCTCCGAACGCGTTCGACCCGTACTGGAAGGCGAAGCTCCACCGCCTCACGAACCGCGAGGCCGCCACCGTGCTCACCGTCGCCGGCGACATCGACGGCGCCGCGATGGCGATGGGCGGCCCCGTCGACGGGAAGGACGTGTTTTGAGCGCGAGACGCCACGTTCGCGGCGCCGCGATGGCCGAGCTCGCCATCCTCATGCTCGTGCTGGTGCCGGTGTTCATGTACACGCTGTTCCTGAACGACCTGCTCCGGCACCAGCTGATGGGCCAGGCGGCCGTCGTCTCGACCCCGTGGGACTGGCACGCCCTCAACTACGAGCGCTTCGATCGCTCGCGCAACGTCGACCCCGCCATCGCGAAGGCCCAGGTGCAGAACCGCCAGTCGCAGGCCGCCGGCCCGCGCACCGGCAACTCTCCCGCCGTCTACGCCCGGCTCACGTGGTGCGACCACACCGCCGCGTACAACTCGTACGACCCGAACTTCGACTGCAACGACTCGGGGCACCACAAGGCCCTCGCCGCCCACGCGTGCTGGGACACGCAGCTCGCGCAAGAGGTCAGCTGCGGCGTCGATGCCGAGACCGGCGCCGGCTACACCGACCTGCTCGGCATGATCAACGGCCTCAAAGGCAGCACCCACAAGGGCGGTGAGATCTACTGCTCGGCCCGCGTCGGCGTGTTGAACTACTTCCTGCCCCAGAAGCTCTTCGGCCAGTTCAGCAGCGTCGACACCACCCGCGCGAAGAAGCTCTCGGGCGACGTTCACGGCCACCGCGGCGAGTCCTCCGCCAACACCTACCCCCTCACGATGGACACGTTCAGCGTGCTCCATGATCCGTGGGCGATGGCCACCGTCGAGAACGTCAACCCCGACGGCAGAAACCTGCTCCAGCGGCGCGTCAACTCCATCTACTGGACCACGATGGGCCAGGTCGCCTACGCGGCGTCGCTGCTCTACCTCGGCCGCGCGATTCAGGCGCAGCTCATCGGCCCTCAGGCCCTCATCCCCGCCGACACCTTGATGAGCGACAACCTCATGGAGGCCAACGTCGCCTTCCGCACCACCAACGGCAACGCCGCCGCGTTCCGCATCGACAACCACTACCCGTCGCCCTGGCTCGACTGGAACAACAACCCCGTGCGTGCGACCTGGCAGGCCCGCGGCACCTTCTACATGGGCGGGAGGGCCCAGGGCCGATGAGGCCGCTCCGCGTCGTGCTCATCGCCGCGCTCCTCGGCACCGCGCTCGGCGTCGGCTTCGCGCTTCACCGCGACGCCGCAGACGAGAAGGCCCGGCGCGCCCTCGAAGACGAGGCCGCCGAGGGCTACGCCGGCGAGCCCGAGCCCGCTCCGTCGCAGACCGGCCGCGTCACGCTCGCCGCCGTTCAAGGCCTGCCCCAGTACCCCGGCGCCTTCGTTCGCCCCATCTCGTCCGGCGAACAGCTCAACGTCGCCTGGTTCGCCACCAAAGACAGCGTCGAGCAGGTGCTCGAGTTCTACGAGAAGGCGTTCGCCGAGCAGGGCCTCGCCCAGATCTCGTACCAGTTCAGCCCCGCCACCGGCTACGCCGGCTACATGGACCTCGCCGATCACCGCATGCACCTCGTGTCCGTGATGCGCCAGAACGACGAGACCCTCGTGTTCCCCTCGACGAGCTACCCGCAGAAGATGCTCGAGGGCGGCGCCCAGCCCCCCGCCGGCGTGCCGAACATCGCCGGCGCAGAAGGAGCCTTGAGCTTCGATCTCGGCGGCGGCCCCGAGAAGCACCAGGTCTGGCTCGCGATGTACGCGAACCGCACCGTCGAAGACGTCGTCGCCGCGTGGAGCCAGGGGCTCCAGGGCAACGGCTGGGACGTGAAGCGCAGCGACGAGCACGGCGAGGCCCGCCTCGACGCCGAGCGCGCGCAGGCCGCCCTGCAGGTCGCGATCCGCAAGGACCCGAGCGAGAAGATCGCGGTCTACGTCACGACCCTCGCCGGCAGGGGCATGCCGTGATGCTCGCCCTCGCGCTCGCTGCGCTCCTCGCCGGCTCGCAGAAGGGCGCCGACCCCTGCGACGTTCGCTGCAACGACAGCGTGAAGGTCTGCGAGAAGCAGTGCGAGAAGATGGGCCCCAAGCCCCAGTCGGACGTGTGCAAGTCCGGCTGCAAGGCGGCGGTGCCCAGCTGCAAGGAAGCCTGCAAGAAGCCCGTGGAGGACAAATGAGACCGTTGCTGCTGGCCCTCGCGTTGTGCGCCGCCGTACCGGCCTCGGCCGACCCCCTCGCCGACTGCATGAAAGACTGCGACGACATCGCCAAGATCTGCACCGACGCCTGCGGCAAGAAGGCCAAGGGCGGCGCCTCGGCCTGCAAGCCCCACTGCGACAAGGCCGCCGACGAGTGCAAGAAAGACTGCAAGGGCTCGACGAAGCCCCCGGAGCCCGCGAAGTGAGCTCGCTCCGTCGCCGCATTCGCCGCGGTCAGGCCATGCTCGAGTACACGATGGTCTCGCACGCGATTCTGCTCGGCGGCACCATCGTCGTCTGGCCGTTTCTCTCGTACCTGCTGCGCGGCATCAGCATCTACTTCAAGAGCATCTTCTTCGTGCTCAACGCGCCGACGCCCTGACGCGGTTTGAATCGCCGGGCGCGCTCGACGTAGAGAGCGCGCATGCGCCTGATCGCCGCCGCGGTGTTGCTGACCTCGCTCGCCGCCTCGGCCCACGGCTCCATCGAGGTTCGCTACCGAGCGGCCGCGACGCCTGCCCACGAAGAGCTGCGCCGCCGCGAGATGAACCGCGAGTTCCTCGAGAGCTTCGCCGCCTTGTTCCCGAGGCTCCTGCGCCTGCCGCGCAACATCGCGCTCGAGCTGCGGGAGTGCGACGAGCTCGCGTACTGGGACCCCGCGGCGCGCACGATCACGGTCTGCTACGGCTACTACGACTTCGTCGAGTCGCTCGTCGGCCGCAAGAAGCTGAACACGGTCGTCGCCTTCACCGTGTACCACGAGCTCGGCCACGCGCTCGCCGCCGAGCTCGACCTGCCGATCCTCGGGCGCGGCGAAGACGCCGCAGACCACTTCGCGACCGCCTTCACGCTCAGCGACCCCGACGCTCCAGGCGCCGTCATCATCGTCGACGCGGCGTGGTTCTTTCTCGAGCTCAAGAAGCGCCGCACCCCCACGTTCTGGGACGAGCACACCACCCAGGGCCAGCGCTTCTACGACCTGCTCTGCCAGCTCAAGGGCGCTCAGCCCGCCGCCTACGACAAGTACGTCGAGGCCGGCGTGCTGCCCGAGTCGCGCGCGCGCCGCTGCGCCGAAGAGTTCCGCCTCTCGCGCGACAGCTGGAACCGCCTGCTCGAGCCGCACTCGCGCGTCATCGGCGGGCGCACGTTCTGACGCCGCTTCCTGATACGACTGCGCCATGATTCGCCGAGCTCGCTGGGTCGTGCTGGCCGTCGCCGTCGCGTGCAGCTCCCCGCCGGTCGTCGAAGACGCAGGCTCCACCGCGGGCGGCTCCACCGCCGGGGGCTCGACCGCAGGCGGCGAGACCGCAGGCGGCTCGTCGGCAGGCGGCTCGACAGCAGGCGGCTCGACGGCAGGCGGCTCGACCGCGGGGGGCTCGACCGCGGGGGGCTCGACCGCGGGCGGCTCGACCGCGGGCGGCTCGACCGGTGCCGCCGAGGTCGATCTCGCCGACGCGGGCCCGGCCGTCGTCATCGACGGCGGCTTCACCTTCACCGAGGGGCCGCAGTGGGTGCCGGCGCTGGGCGCGCTGCTCTTCTCGGACATCGACGGCAACCGCACCTGGCGGCACACGCCTCCGGCGTCGTTCGCCGTGTTTCGCACGCCGAGCAACAACGCGAACGGCATCGCGCTCGCTCCGAGCGGGGACATTCTCTTCTGCGAGCACACGACGCGGCGGGTGACGCGCACGCAGCCCGACGGAGGTCAGTCGGTGGTGGCCGACCTGTTCGGCGGAGGCACGCTGAACTCGCCGAACGACGCGGTCGTGCGCAGCGACGGCACCCTCTACTTCACCGACCCGACCTACGGGAACCCGACGCCCGGCACCGTCGGCACGCGCGGCGTCTACCGCGTCTCACCCGCCGGAGCGCTCACCCGGTTCTACGCCACCGGCGCCGGGCAGCCGAACGGCGTCGCGCTCTCGCCCGACGAGCGCATCCTCTACGTCTCCGACACGCAGCTCTCGACGGTGCGCCGCTTCGACGTCGCGCCCGACGGCACCCCCGATGGCGGTCAGCTCTTCGTCAGCACGAGCACCGGCGCTCCCGGAGGCAACGGCGGCGACGGCATCACCACCGACGACAACGGCTTCCTCTACGTCACGACCTCGGTGGGCGTGAAGGTGTGGCGCCCCGACGCCGGCTACGTCGGCCGCATCGTCGTGCCCGGCGGGCGCACGCCGACGAACTGTGCGTTCGGCGACGCTGATCGGCGCACGCTCTACATCACGGCTCAAGACGCGCTGTTCAAGGTGCGGCTCAACGTGACCGGCCCCTACTGACGCCGCCGGGGGTCATGGCGTCGGAGGCGACTCGGGGTTACATAGGAGTGACCTGCAGCGCGACTCGATCCGCGAGCGACGACTCTGGGATGGAGAAAGACCCATGGTCGCGCGCAGTGCCTACGAAATCGTCGTTCCCCCGGAGCTCATGCCGGCGTGGAACGTGCTGTCGAAGCGCGACCACGCGCGGTTGAGCGCGCGGCTGCTCGAGGCCGCACAGGCCGCGTGGACGAAGCCCGCGACGTGGCCCGAGGGGCCGCCCGGCATTCACCGCGGCCGTCACCGCGCCGTGGTCGACGACCTCTGGCTGCTCTACCGGTTGAACGACGAGTCGAAGACCGTGAACCTCATCGCCTTCGGAAGCCTCGACACCTGAGCGCAGCGGCTCGCGCCGCACGGCTCACGGGGTCTCTGGCTTCGCGGTGGCCGTCTCGCTCTCGCGCAGCTCACCCAGCCGCTCGCGCGCCGCGGTGAGGCGGTCGAGCGCCGAGCGAATCGTGCTGCTGATCATGGTCTTGTCGGCGCGTACGGCTCCGCTCACCTGGCTCATCGCGAGCTCGAGCTCGGCGTAGGCGGCCTCGAGCTTCGAGGCTGCGTCGTCGATGCGCTGCTGGCGTTCGGTAGGCGTCATGGCTTGCTTTCCCCAAGCCGATGACGGTGACGTCGACGAGGTGTCGGCTCAGTAACACACGGCCTGCGAAAGCACGAGCGCCTCAGGCTCCCGCACGAGGGCTGCCGCTCGCCTGTTCCTCCGGACGAGGGCCGCGCAGCCAGCGCGGAGCGGCGTCGTCGTAGAAGCGATCGAGCGCGCGCGCGAACTCTCCCCGGCGGGTGAGCGCGAGCAGCGGCCCGCCCGACACGAAGGCGTGCACCTCGGCGCCCGGCCACGTCGCGATGAGCTGCGCGCGCTCGAGCGAGGTGAAGCTCGCGTCGTCGTCGGCGAGCAGCAGCAGCACGCGCCCGCGCCGCTCGCGCGGCTCGTCGAGGCCGTACTCGTGACCGCGATCGAGGAGGTCGGCCAGGAGCGACAGGTGCCCGAGCACCAGCTCCTTGGTGTTGCGGTCGACGAGATCCGAGATCAGCGCATCGGCCTCGATGCGGTGCGTGGCGGGCAGCATCGCCGTCAGCCTTCGCATTCGCCGGTCGAGCAGGGCGCGGTGCACGGCGCGCGGCAAGAGGCGCAGCATGCTGACCTGCAGGCGCGCGAGCAGCGTGTGCCGGCGTGAGTGTCGCCCGAAGCTGGCCAGCGCGACGCGGTCGATGCGGTCAGGGTGACGGCGCGCCAGCACCTGCGCCACGCCGGCGCCCAGCGCGTCACCGAAGACGTCGGCCGTGTCGAGCCTCTCGTGATCCATCAGCCGCACCAGCCCGTCGGCCACCTGGCCCATCGAGCCCAGCCGCGGGTACGACGGCGAGACGACGCGCCGCGAAGAGCGGAAGTGCTCGATCAGGTGGTAGCTCGAATCACCGAACGACGACGCCCGGCCCAGCAGCAGCAGCCCTCGGCCTCGCGCTCCCGCCGCCCAGTACCGCCACGGCGTCGGCCCCAGCTGCACCTCACGCTCGGCGTGGCGCGCGCGAAAGTACTTCAACGGTGACAACGCAGGTGCTTCCAGCATCCGGTGAATCTCCACGCAGCCTCGCTCCCTTCCCGCAAACGCCCTCACCGCTCGGCGTCGGGGTCCATGAACTGCATGCCGCGCCGGCACGCCTCGAGCCGCTCGTCGCGCTCGAGCTTCCCCTCGCGGAAGACGCCGCCGGGCAGGCTGTGCAGCGCCTCGCGAATGTCGTCGAGCCGCAGGGGCGCCTCGAAGATGTACGCCGCACCGAGCTCGCGCATGCGGTCGAAGTCCACCGTGTCCGAGGGCCCCGCCAGCCCGATGAAGGGCGTTCGATCATCGAGGCGGCGCAGCGCCTCGAGCAGGTCCAGCCCGCCCATTCCCGTCATCGTCAGCGAGGCGACGATCGCGTCCGGGCGCGGCAGCGTCTCGAGGCCGTTCGCGAGCGAGCCGTCGAGGTAGTCGAGCAGCTCGAGCCCGTCTGCCAGCTCGACCACGTAGTGCCCGTCTTTCTGCAGCGCGAGCGCGAGCTCCCTGCGCAGGTCGTCGACGTCGCTCGCCACCAGCACGCGCTTGGGCGCCGGCTGGTAGTGGCCGCCGCTCTGCAGGCGAAACGGGGGCTGAGGCCCCGAGCGCGGCGGGCTCACGTGGCCTCGCAGCCGGCGGCCACGATCGAGCCTGCCCCCGACCGCTTCGCCTCATAGAGCGCGGCGTCGGCGACTCTCGTCACATCGGCGCACAGCGCGGCCACGCCGATCGACAGCGTCAGCGGCTCGGGCCACGGCCCGCGGCGCAGCGCGAGCGCCTCGCCGATGCGGCGCGCGATCTGCTGCGCTTCGGCGACCGAGGTGTCGATCAGCACGACGTTGAACTCGTCACCGCCGACACGCGCGACGAGGTCGCGGCTTCGAACACACCCGGCGATGCTCTCGGCGACCGCCACGATCGCCGCGTCGCCCGCGAGGTGACCGAACCGGTCGTTGAGCGGCTTCAGACGATCGAGGTCGGCGAACAGCAGCGCGCCGGGGCGCGACCCCCGCCGCTGGCGCTGCAGCTCACGCGCCATGTGTCTCGCGAGGAAGCGGCGGTTGAAGAGGCCGGTCAGCGGGTCGGTCACCGAGAGCGAGCGCAGCCGCGCGGCCCACGCGCCGACCACCACGCCCAGCCCCGCCGTCCACACGATCGTGACGGCGGCGGCGGCTCCGAGCTGCCCGTGGTCGTGCGCGAACCTCAGCGCCGCGAGCAGACTGGCCGCGAGCACCGCGCCTCCGACGCCGAAGCACACCGCCAGCAGCGCCTCGGCCCAGCGCATGCGCCCCGTGAAGGGGCCGTTCTTCGTGACGAAATCCACCGCGCCGCCCGAGGCGGCGTCGGCGCCTGTGCTGGCGCTCTCGAGCGCACGCTCGAGCCCTGTGCCAGCGCTGCGCTCGCTCAAGTGTCGGCACCGCCGCCGGCCACTTCACGGTCGTCGCGGGTCTGAGGCATCGGTGCGAGGCGCCCCCAGCAGTGGCTGCAGAGCGTGGCCTGTCGCATCGCCACGTGATCGCAGCGGGGGCACGTGCGCAGCTCGCGCCCAGGGCCCAGCGCCAGCAGCTTCACCAGCGTCGCCCACGCTTCGGGCAGGCCCCGCTCGGGGCCGGCGTGCGCGCTCGGCAGGCGGGTGATGAACTGGTCGACCGCTCCGACCGCGGCCCGCAGCGCAGCGCGCTCGGCGTCGGCGGGCTCGAAGTAACGCTCGACGTCGCTCATCGGGCACCCAGCCGGCTCTGCGACAGCCAGCGCAAGAGCTCGAGCGCCGACACGATGCAGTAGCCGCCGCACGGCTCGCACCGCACCGGCACCTCGCTCAGGTCATGCTCGAGCAGCCTCAGCACCGCCTGAGAGATCGGCGTGTCGCTGCCGAGCGCCAACGTCGAGGCCGTCATCACGTCGCCCACCGTCGCCGCATCGCTGCCGTCGAGCGCGACCAGGCGCCCCGACGCCCGCGCGAGCAGGTCGTGAATCGAGACGACGCCGACGAGCTCGCCGCCATGGTCGAGCACCGGGAGCGTGCTCAGCCCCATGCGCAGCATGAACGACGTCGTCGATTCGACGCTCGTTCCGCGCAGCACGCCGACCGCCTCGTGGCTCAGCACCACCGAGAGCGCGGCGCGTTCACCGAGCGTGAAGCTCGGCTCGCGATTCGAGAGCACCTGGAGCTCGCCCGGCTGGGCGCGCCCCACCGGCGGAGCAGGGCTTCGACCTTCTTTGGGAACGAACATCACGCACCTCGGGGAGTCCCCGAAGGTGTACGCGGCCACGCTCATGTCGACAATGAGGTACTTCGGTCACGCCATGTCGGAAAAACCGACGGCCCGCTTTTCAGGCGAAGAGGCGCTTCCGCGCGGTCTCACAGATCGCGGCGACCGCGGGGTGGCCGATCTTCCGCTCGATCGAGATGGCGTAGAAGCGCTGCCTCACCTCGTGCGTGCGGCCGACGACCGCGATGCCGTAGCGCGCGCACAGCTCCTTCTCGAGCACGTCGGGCGCCGCGACGAAGCCCAGGCCTGCCTCGGCGAAGACCATGGCGAGCGCGGTGTCGTCGAGCTCGGCGACGACCCTCGGTCGCAGCCTCCGGTTCCCGAACCAGTCTTTCAACGCCCGGCGGAACGTCGAGTCGCCGGTGGGCAAGAGCGCCGGCGACTGGTCGAGCGAGGCGGGGAAGCGGCGCCGCCACGAGCGAGCGAGCTTCGGGGCCGCCAAGAACGTGGTGCCGCAGTCTCCGAGCTCGTGGCTGTAGGTGCGCACCGACGTGCCCGGCCCCGCAGGAGCGTCGGCGAGCACGACGTCGATGTTGTGGGTCGCGAGGTCGGCCATGAAGCTGTCGACGCTGCGGCTCTCACGGCACTCGAGGCTGACCGGCTCGGCGAGCTGGAACACGGGCTCGAGCATGCGGTGCACGATCGACTTCGCCAGCACGTCGGACACGCCGACGACGAGGCGCAGCGGTCGCCCCTTGGCGCGGCCCTTGAGCGTGTCGAGGAACTCCTGGCCGAGCGAGAAGATCTCGTCGGCGTAGCGGTAGGCCACGCGGCCCTGGTCGGTCAGCATCAGCCTGCGCCCGCGGCGCACGAAGAGCTTCTCTCCGAGCACCTCCTCGAGGCGATGAATCTGGCCGCTGATGGTCGGGTGCGCGAGCCGCAGCACCTTGCTCGCCTCGACCACCGTGCCCTCACGGGCGACGACCCAGAAGTAGAGCAGGTGGTGGTAGTTGAGCCACTCCATGCGAGGGGCTTCCCACACCTGACGGAAAAACAGAACTGAGCGCGCAATACTTCTGAATTCTGGGCATGACCTCCCGAGGGGCACCCAGGAGCCGGAATCAGGTCCAGGCAGAAGGGGGCCAAGCCGACCGCCGAGGCCGCACCACCCGCCAAGCCGTGGCGCAGACCTCGAGCGGAAAAAAATACACGCCGCCGCGCGTCCGCCTCGTTTCGGAGCGCGCAGCGGCGTGGCTCACGTCGATGCTCTAGGGGAGAGAGCACCTCCGGAGCGCAGAAGGTCTTTGCACTGAACTGCACGCGACGATGTCGCCGACCGCGGTTTCCCAGCCCTGCTCCGCAGGCGACGACATCGGCGCGCTAGAAATCGAGAAGCCCATTGCGACGTGCACCGGGCTTCAGCACGCCCGATGCCAGCACCAGCTCTCGCGGGTTTAGGCGGCTGGAGGCCTGGAAGAGAGCGTCGATGCTCCACCGGGTGTGAGCGCGAGTTCGCGCCAGTTCAGCGGCGGCCGGCGTAAGAAAAGATCACGCGGCGGCCGCGCCTGCCTACAGGGTGTACCGCTGGTCCTGCACCCGGGTGCCGTCGACGCCCCACAGCACCAGGCGCGCCCCGCGCGTCGCCGGGTCGAGGTGCACCGCGAGGTAGTTGTTGTCGGGCCCCGCGTAGTCCCACTGCGAGCCGGTGCAGCCCCGCCACAGCACGCTCGGGTCCTGCGCTCCCGGGCCGGCGAGCGCCTCGAGCTGGGTCGAGCCCGCCCCTGACGCAGCCACGCGGCCCAGGCTCGTGAAGTGGTGGTCGCCCGACAGCCACAGCACGCCCGTCACGTTCGCGTCGACGAACTCGAGCAGGTCGCGCCGCTGGGCGGCGTACGCGTTCCACGAGTCGAGGTTGAACGCGCTGAACGGAAACGCCGTGATGGGCACCGAGTTGAGCAGCACCTTGAACATGCACGGGCTCGCCATCAGCGACGCCTTCAGCCAGTCGAGCTGCCGCTGCGAGAGGTACAGCGGCGACGCCGACGGAATCGTCGAGGGCTTGCGCTCCGAGCGGCTGTCGAGCACGAACACCTCGGCGGTGCGCCCGAAGCGGATGCTGCGCCACACGCGGTCGGGCTCCATCGCGTCGCGGCGCACGGGCAGGTGCTCGAAGAACGCCGCGCGCGCGTTCGCGAGCTTCGAGCTGCCGATGAGCTCGGGGTTCCAGTCGTTGTCGACCTCGTGGTCGTCCCACGTCGCCACGAGCGGCACGTTCGCGCGCAGCGTGCGGTACAGCGGCCGGCCGATGCTGCCCTCCCACTTGTCGCGGTACTGCTGCATCGACGACGCGCCGTCGGCGTAGACCGTGTCGCCGAGCAGGAAGAACGCGTTCAGGTCGTCGCGCTCGCCCGCGTGCCTCAGCGCCGAGAGGTCGTTGCCCGTGCTCGTGCAGCTCGTCGCGCCGAACACGAGCGGCTGCAGCGCGGTCTCGAGCAGCGCCGAGCGAAAGCGGCCGATCGGGCTGCGCTGCTCTCTCGTGCCCTGCTCGACGAAGGCGTACGAGTAGAGCGTGTCGGGCTCGAGCGTCGCGACGTTCGCCTGCACGAAGCCGTAGTCGCCCGCCGTCACCGGCAGCTTCAGCATCGCCTTGTTGCTCCACACCCGCAGCTCGAGCGGCGCGGTGCCCGTGTACCGGCACTGCAGCACGATGCCCTGCGTCGAGACGTCGCCCGACGAGACCCCGAGCGGGAAGTGCATCGTCTCGGGCAGGTCGGCGAGGCGCGCCGGCTCGGCGACCCCGGTGCGCTCCCAGCGCGGAGGGAAGCTCGCCTGCGCCGTCGGCGCCGGCACCTCGTCGTCGGGCAGAACGCCGACCCCCGCGCCTCGCCCGCACGCCGTCGCGAGCCCCGTCAACGCCGCCGCCTTCAAGACCTCGCGCCGAGTCTTCATGTCTTCAGCTCCCCAGACGAAACCGTGACCGCGTGGTCATAGGTCCGCTCGGGGCGGACATGCAAATCACGGCGGCGACGACGTGCACGGCAGCTGCTCGCACGACGCCACGTAGACCCCGAGCCCGGGCAGCAGCACCGAGCGCGTGCGGTGCTTTCGCGCCGGCGCCGCCGTCTTCTCGCCCGACTCGACGTCCCACTCGAGCGCGAAGTCTGGAGCGCACTGCACGAGCAGCCGGTGCCCTCCCGGCAGCCACCACGCCGCCTCGACGGTGCACGGCGCCTCGGCGCGCACGCTGCTCAGCGTCGCCGTGTCCCAGACGAAGACGCCGCCCGAGATGGGCAGCGCCGCGCGCTCGCCGTCGCCGCTCACGATGAGCTGCGGAGCGCCCTCGAGGTTCTTCGGCAGCTGCGCCACCGCCTGCACCTCGCCGCCGGGCTTCAACGCCAGCACGCGCCCGCTCGCCTCGGCCGCGATGACGCCGTGCCTCGTGCCCACCACCGCGACGGGCTCGACGTCGGCGAAGCCCGCATCGCCCAGCCAGAGCCCGCCGCGCGAGAGCCAGAGCCCACCGTCGAAGTCGAACGCCGCGGCGCTCACGCCATCCCACCCGGCGAGCGGCTCGGGCTCGGCTCCGCCGTCGGGCTGCAGCCGGCACGTCACGGTCTGCGCCCCCGAGAACACCGCGAGCGAGCGCCCGTCGGGAGCCAGCGCGAACCCCGTGCGCGTGCCCACCGCCCGCTGCGCGCAGCCGTTGAGCGCCGCGAAGTTCACGTCGCTCGCCGCCGACGACGCGAGGAAGGGCAGGCTCGAGCTCACGCCATACAGCACGGCCCCGAGCGAGGCCGCGACGCCCAGGGTCACGAGCAGCGTGACCACCGGAGGCGCCGCCGACTTGCCGGGCTTCAGTCGCAAAGCGCCGCGACTGTGGCCCGGGCCGCCGTTGGAATCAACGCGCCTTCAGCTTCCGCGGGCGCGCGTCGAGCTGCGTGAACAGGCGCTTGAGCCCCTCGGGCGTGCCCTCGAAGCGCACGCCGATGCGGCTCGACAGCGACAGCATCGGGTTGCCCGCCTGCGCCCACACCACGTGACCCTTGAACTGCACCTCTTCGTTGTCGACGAGGAAGTAGCCGTCGATGACGCTGCCGGGCAGGAAGACCTGGCTCAGCTCGGCGCTGAAGCCGCCGCGCGAGACGTCGGCCGTGAGCGCCGGCACGCGCCGGCCGAGTGACAGCGGCAGTCGGTAGCTTCTACGCAGCGATTCGCGTCGGGTCGTCATGCGCTACAGGCTGGCACGGGCCTGAAGCGCGGCAAGTTTTCGGCCCGGTCGGCTACAGCTTGCTGAGCGGCAGCCCGTCGAGCCGCTGCACCATGCCGCTCGGGTCGAGCAGCGTCAGCGTGATGTGCCCGAGCTCGAGCCGCTGCCCCGAGCGCATCGGAGCGCTGTCCGACGCCTTCACCGGCTTACCGTCGACCTTGAGCTCCTTCGCCTCGGCGTCGCACGACACCACCCACGTCTTGCCGGTGTGCGCGAAGAAGCAGTGCCGCCGCGAGACGGTCTCGTCGCTCAGCACGAGGTCGTTGCCCTCGGCGCGGCCGATGGTGCACCCCGAGCCGTCGAGCCGCGCCGCCAGCACGAAGCACAAGGGGTCGTCGATGCGCGGCTTCGGCGCGAGGCCGAGCTTCGGCGGCACCGTCTCGGAGCCCGCAGCCGTGCCCTTCGGCACCACCCACGCGCCGGGCTCCCACACGAGCCAGTCGTGCGCGAACTGCTGCGCGAAGCGCTCGCCGAGCACCAGCCGCTGCTGCGCGAGCCTCGACAGCGCGAACGACTTCATGCGGCCGAGGTGTGTATCACGGGACCTGCCCGAGCACCTTGACGGCCCAGTGCAGCGCGAGGCCGTCGACGGCGACCACCGCAGCGAGCAGCGCCAGGTGCACGAACGCGATGGCGCGGCGCTGTGCGGGCCGCCGCCAGGCGAAGCCGAGCGCGACGAAGTAGATGACCGCGAGCGGTATCGGGCCGAGCGTCGTGTGCGCCGAGTGGTACAGCACCGGCGGCGTGTAGCGACCCACCGTCACGAGCCCCGGGTAGCCCGGCTGCAGCCGCTGCATCAGCTCGACGCCGGCGAGGCAGAGCGCGATGGCGCCGGCGGTGACGACGCTCGCCGAGACGGCGTAGAGCCACGGGAAGCGCTTCACGTCGCGCCGCTCCTCACGAGCGGCAGCACGGCCGACCTCGCGACAGAGATGGCTTCCTCGAGCGTGAACGTCACCCACGGCGCCTTCTTGCGGTACGACTTCCACCGGTTGCGGCTGCCGCGGCTCGTGCCCCACGTCGGGTCGTCGAGGAAGCCGTCGAGCGCGCTCACGCGCTGGTCGTGGCTCTCGAACGCGAGCGCGATGGCGCGCGCCGCCACGGCGCGGTCGAGCTTCACGTGGCGCTCGAGCAGCACGAGGTCGGCGAGCGTCTTCGCGTGCCAGCGGCCGCGCTCGCCGTGCTCGACGAGCGAGTGCGTCTTCCACCCGAACATCACCTCGGGCGTGACCGCCGGCCAGGTCGTGCCGTGCAGCGTGAACGGCACCGGAGCCGCCGCCAGCTTCTCGGCCCAACCGAAGTCGACCTGCAGCCCGGGAAGCGAGAGGCGTACTCCCGGCCACGGCGTGTCCTCCCAGATGACCTCGACGAGGCCATGCCCGCCGGCGGTCTCCTTCACGGCCTCGAGCGCGGCCTCGACCTTCCACTCGCCGTCGAGCAGGAAGTCGAGGTCGTTCGCGACGCGCCCGGGCACCCACGCCTGCGTGAGCTGGCTGCCGCGCAGAATGCAGTGCCTGGCGAGCGGGCCGGCCGCGAGCGCGGTCAGGTACTCGGGCAGGGTCACCCCATCCACCCTGCGTCGATCTCGATCGCCGAGTCGTAGACGGTGTACTCGCGCGCCCGGTTCACGAGGTGCAGCCCGCGCTCGCGCACGAGGTCGAGCACCGCCTCGAAGCGCCCGTCGGCGGTCGGCTGCCCGACGCGGTACTGCCGCAGCGTGAGGAACCGCACGTCGGCCGGCTTCAGCACGTTCTTCGACACGTAGGCGCCGAGCGCCCGGCACTGCTCCGAGAACGCTGCTTCGTCGAAGCCCGCAGGCAGCCGCACGGTCGCGTGGTGCTCGAAGTAGCCCTGCTGGCTCGCGGCCGCCGCCGCCTCGTCGGTCGCCGGCACGTCGCGGTGCCGCCCGACCGCCTCGAGCTTCACGCGCGTCACTTGAAAGCCGTCGCGCACGAGCTCCTGCGCGAGGTCGGTCACGACGCGCATGACCTCGCCGAACGTGCCCTGGTGGTGCGCCGCCGTCATCGGCTGGTCCGCCTGCGCGGTGTGGCCGGGCATGACGATGTGCAGGCACTTCACGCCGAGCCGGTCGCACGTGCGCGAGAACTCGGCGATGGGCGTCTGCGCGGCGACGGTCAGGTGCGACTCGAAGATGCCGTGCAGGCCGTCGCCGTGCAGGTGGGCGAGCAGCTCGGCGAAGGGGCGCTGCCGCATGTTGACGATGAATTTCGCGCCCTGCAGCTCGGCGAGCGTGCGCTGGAAGCCGTCGGGGATCCACAGGCGGTCCCACCCGTAGCCGCCCTGACCGCGCGGCCGGTCGAGCAGCAGCCCGCCGCTCTGACCTTCGAACAGGTGCACCTTCTCGCCGTCGTCCGTGTACGCGAGCACGACGCGCGAGAGGCCGCGCGACGCTCCGTAGCGCTTCGCGAAGCCCTCTTCGCCGAGCTCCATCACGAGCTTCTTGAAGCCCCGCCCCGGAGCGCCGTCGTGCCGCTCGAGGTACAGCCCCGTGTTCTCGACGAAGCACGGCGCCTTCAGCTGCCGCCACCCGTCGAGCACGCGCGCGGTCGCGATCTCTTCGAGCGTCTCGCCCGTGCCCCGGTCGAGCGTCAGCCGCTTCCACTCGACGTCGACGCCGCTGAGCAGCTTCTTCGCTTCGTCGTGGCGCCACGAGTTGCCGGTGAGGAACGCGACCTTCACGGCTCGGGGCTCCAGTTCCACACCGCCGGCGCGCCCGAGTTCTCGGGCAGCAGCGCTCCGTCGCGCTTGCCGGGGCGCACGTACTTTGCCCAGCCGACGACGGCGCCGTCGCGCTCGACGCGCCAGACCAGCCCTTCGACCGACTCGACCGCTCCGTGCGCGCCCCGGTCACCGAGGCGCGCGACCGCGTCTGGAATTCCCAGCGCCGCGCCGCGGTGCACGACGTGAGGCGTCGGAAGGAGCGCCCCGAAGACCTCGGTCACCGTTGCGCTCGCCATCCACCTCCCCTGGTGGAACCAATCGAACGCGACGAACGGCGCGTGCGTCAACACGTAGCGGGTCGAGTGTGCCAGGGCGAGCCACTCTCCGACCAGGCGGTCGCCGTCGTCGAGCCGCGCGCTCACCTCGGGGCCGAGCCTCGCCGCCCACGCCGCGAACATGCGGCGCCCGGGGTTGTCGGACTCTGCGGCCCGCCAGCCCTCGCGGCCCAGCGCGACGAGCTCACCGCCGATGCGGGCGAGCGCGACGCACGAGCCGTCGAGCTTCTCTTGAACGGTGATGGTGTCGCCCTTGCGCTCTTTCACGGTGCACCGCTTCGCGAGCGGCGGGTCGGTCATGCGGTCGCTCGAGCCCGTGCGCGAGCCGGGCAGGTGGGGAATGCGGTGGTACGCCTTGCCGCCTAGGGGGAGCTCCTTCTTCTTCTTGCCGGCGGTCATGCGCGGCCCCGGCTCTTTCCGGTCGTGAAGCCGCCCGCGATGATGTGCGCGAGGCGCAGCGGCTCGGGGATGACGCCGTGCGCGGTCGTGTTCTCGAGCATGCGCAGCGCCTCGGCCTCCGTGAGGCCCGCGCGCTGAACCCAGACCGAGCCGAGCGGCTCGGGGTCGCCGGCCTTCTCGATGAGCGCGCGCTTCTCGGAGGCGCCGGCGACGGCGGTCATGGCCTTGAAGAAGAGCTCCATCTTGGGGCGGCGGCGCATGACCACCATCACCGGCATCGAGAGCGTGTCGGCGAGGCGGTGAATGTCGACGACGTTGAAGCCGGCGACGGTGATGCCCTGCAGCATCACGGCGCGCACGTGCACGAGCGACTTCTCAGAGACGAGGCGCGCCATCTCGTCGGTCGCGTCGGCGCCGTCGCGCAGCACGTGCCCGCGCACGACGATGTCGAGGCGCGGCCCGCTGCAGACGGTGCCGACGAGCGCGACGAGGCCCTTCGACGCGCGGTCGAACGGAGCGTCGTCGAAGCCGATGACGTTGGAGAGGCGGCGTGCCCAGCGCATGTGCCGAAGTATGCGCAACATCCCACGGCAGGATCTGCGTGTCCTGACCTGCGCAGGAGCGCGCGCACCCCTCGTGCGCAACCGGCCCTGCGCATGGGAGACTCGACGGGCACCGCCGCTGCAGAGGCGGTGGGCGCGCATGAGGCGACTCCTTCCGTTGGTGGTGATGGTCGGGTGCAGCACCTGCGTTCAGCTCAAGGTGCCCGAGCAGGTGGCCGAAGCTCCACCCGACCTGACCCCGCTCATCGCGACCGTCTTCGGCAACCGCCCCGAGAAGCTGCTCGCCGACGTCGGCAACGCGAAGCTCGAGATCGACCCGACGGTGCGAGACCCGCTCACCGGCCTCGCCGCCTGCGCCGACTTCATCTCGTACTGCTACGCACCGCCGAACATCGGCATCGGCGAGTGCTTCGAGCGCGCTCGGAAGTGCGAGACCGCCGAGCCGTGGAACGAAGCGTCGCCGTGCTGCCCCGTCGCGTGCCAGACCGCGTTCGACGGCGCCGTCGCTGGAGGCATGAGCCATGTGCAGGCGCTCGAGAAGGTGCTGTTCCGCGAGCCCGACTGTTACCCCGGAGTCCGCGCGGCGCTGGAGGCTCCATGAGGGCGCAGCGAGCGTGGGGGCAGAACAGCAGCGCCGCTCGTCGCGGTGACGCGCCGCGGAGCCCGATGACCGTGGCCGCGCTCGCCGTCGCGTTGCTGGCCGCGGCTCCTGCGTTCGCGTGGGAGTCGGTCTGCTACGACGCTCAGGGCCGCTACTGCTCTCCGAGCGCGGGTCCCCGCACCGCGCGCGAGCGGTGGGTCGGGAACCTCGACGAGCACCGCCAGCTCTGGGAGACGACGCGCGAGAAGGCCGGGCTGCCCGCGACGGTCTCGTCGCCGTTCACGCTGACCGTCTACACGTCGTCGGCAACGGTGCCGGCCGGCGCGGCGATGCTGCCGACGCTGACGCCGGCGGGGTTCGAGGTGGCGACGCGCTCGGCGGTGCGCACGTTCACGGTCGGCGAGCTCGCGCAGCTGCCCGACTTCTCGTACGCGCTGTGGGACTGGGCGAGCGGTCACGAGCAGTGTCCGCTGCTCGACGGCACCGACGCGCAGCTGTGTCACGACTTCGCGAGCCACATGGGGCCGGTGAACTCGAACCACTTCGCTCCGCAGTCGAAGGCGTTCTACGTGCGGTACCACGAGCGGGCGCTGGCCCGCGCGGCCGAGTGCAAGGCGCTGAGCGTGGGCCTCGCGGGCGCCGGCGGCCGCTTCGCCGGGTACGAGAAGGCGTGCGAGCTCGAGGCGCTCGCGCTCGAGGCGGTGGGTCACCACTTCCTGCAAGACGCCTGGAGCATGGGGCACATGTGGCAGCGCTGGGGCTCTGCGAACCTCGCCGACTTTCCCGGCGCGACGGTGGAGGAGAAGCGCGACCGCGCGGTGCTCGTCGCGCTCGTCTCGGGTTTCATTCACGGAGCGCGCGGCGTGCTGCAGCAGCTCCCCGGGTGGACGACATACGACGTGAACGACGCGATGTGCGCTCCGTGGCCCGACGTGCGGTTCGTGGCTGACGACGGCACGCTCAGCCCGGGAGTCGGCGACGACTACGTGACGTCGCTGACGCCGAACCAGCAGAAGCGCTTCTACGACTGCGCGTCGAGCGGGATGCTGGCGGTGTACCAGGCGACGGGCATGGCGCACGGAGCGGTCTCGCCGCAGGCTGGGCTCACGTCGGTCGACCCCGAAGGCGAGGGCTGCTTCGCGCAGCGCGCGACGAACGAAGCGATGGTGCGGGGCATGGCGATTCACGTGAAGGTGCTGCTGGGCACGCAGGTGACGCTGCCGATCGACGCGCGGTTCTCGGCGTGGATGATCCCGCAGGTTGCGCGGCAGACCGGCAAGGTGCCGGTGGCGAAGAAGACGAAGAACGAGTTCCGCATGGCGCTGATGCGGGTGGCGACGGTGGCGCGCGTGGTGGCGAAAGACGCCCCGACCGGCACGCAGCTCGCGCAGGGCGGCATGGGCGACTTCATGGGCATTCAGCCGAACGGTCAGTACACGGCGGCGGCCGACTACGAGGACCCTGCGTTGCCGTGGCGGCCGACGGGGTCTGCGCGAGAGGCGGCGCTGACGCGCGCGTTTCACGAGGCGCACGCGGCTGAGTGGTGCGCGGCGACCGACGTCGTGGCGCTGAGCGCGCTGAAGGCCCACGCCGCGTCGGGCTCGCTGGATGCGGCAGGCCGCACCGCGGCGTGCGGAGCGTGCGCGGAGCTCGTGAAGCGGCACCTGCGCATCGGCACGCCCGCGAGCTGGGACACGGGGCGGGAGCCGCTGTGCCACTACCTGGGGTCGACGCAGTACGTGTACGGCGCCGACGCGATGTCGTGGTGCTGCCCCTGAACCTCTCGCGCGGTGAGAAGTGCGGCGTGAAGGCGCAGCGCTGACCGGCTGCAGCTCAGATCGTCCGAATCGCGAGCAGAGCGCGACCCCTCGCCCCCTCGACCCCGGTGAGCAGGTGATCTGGTGAGCAGGTGACCAGGGTCGGAATGAGCGCTGGCTGAGGAGGACTCAGGGGGCCGGCGGTCATTCGACCCCCGGTGAGCAGGTGAGCTGGTGAGCAGGTGACCAGGGTCGGAATGAGCGCTGGCTGAGGAGGACTCAGGCGGCCGGCGGTCATTCGACCCCCGGTGAGCAGGTGATCTGGTGAGCAGGTGACCGGGGGTGAGAGGCTCCCGCCTCCGTGCTTGTGCTTTGAGAAATCGAGCGGTCTGATTCAGAACATGCGACGCACCGCCCTCGTGTTGTTGCTTCTGTCGTGCACGGCTCCACCGACGACGGGAGGCACCGGCGGCGGATCGACCGGGGTTAGCGGTGGTGGCGCCGGCACTGCGGGCGGCGCCTCGGGCGGAACCGCCGGAGCCGCCGCCGGAGGAACCGCAGGCGCCACCGCGGGTGGCTCTGCTGGCGGCTCCGCCGGCGGCACCGTCTGGGACGGCGGCGTCCCCACTTGGCGCCAGGGCCTCGTGAAGTGGCAGTGGGTCGAGCTCCCCGGCACCTCGCTCTCGAACCAGCCGGTCGCCGACCCGTTCAACGCCTCCACGATGGTCACCCCGACCCAGCGCATCGACGCCTGGAACGGGCTCTCGGCCAACCGCGACACCAGCGAGGTCTACCTCGCCTGCGCCGGTGGCCACGCCGACTGGGCCGGCAACGAGGCCTACGCCATCGACCTCTCCATCGCGATGCCGCGCTGGCGCCTCCTGCGCGGCCCGACGGCCTCGAACTTCATCTCGATGAACGTGCCGTATTACTCCGACGGGCGCCCGAGCTCGACGCACCTCTACTACGCGCTCCACTTCGTCCGCGCCCGCAACCGCATCTTCAAGATGTCCTCCGGCTCCGTCTGGGGCGACGGCAACGGCAACAACAACAAGGTCGACGGCTTCAACCTCGCCACCAATGACTACGACCCCATGGGCACGTTCGCCGACGTCCCCGGCGGCGGCGGAGCCATCTCGCGCCCCTACGCCTACGACCCTGTCACCGACGACGCGTACACGTTCGCCGCCGGCCAGTTCCGCAAGTGGACCTCCGCGACCGCCGCCTGGAGCAACGTCGCCGCCCGCCCCAACTACGCGAACGACGACATCGTCGGCGAGTCGCCCTCGGCCGTCGACCCCACGCGCCAGCGCGTGCTCTTCACTCGCAACGCGTACCGCACCACGCAGCGGCAGGGGCTCTTGCTCACGTTCGCAGGCTCGCTCACCGACGCCCAGCTCAACGGCCCCGCCGCGGCACAGGCCTTCGCCTCGCAGAGCGGCATGCAGTACCTGCCCACCGAAGACGTCTTTCTCATCAAGACCGGCACCGCCGGCGAGGTCGTGCGCGTCAACCCGACCAGCTTCGAGGCGACACTCCAGGCGACCAGCGGCAGCTCACCGCCCGACGCCGTCAACGGCGTCTACACGCGCTGGCTCTACCTGCCGCGCCTCAAGGGCGTCGCGTACCTCCCGCGCGGCTCGGCGAACTTCTGGTTCCTCGCCACGGAGTGATGCGACCGCGTTAGACGCGCGCCTCGGCGACGTCGCTCCACGACGGCAGCGCCGGCCGCCCGCCCGCGTACTCCGGAGGAGACCCCGGCGGCCACCGCCGAATCACCTCGGCCACCGCGACGCGAAAGTCTGCGGCCGACCGCGTGACGCTCTTCACGAACGCGGCGGCGAAGTGCTCGCTGCGCGCGCGGTGATCTCGCACGTCGAAGCCGGAAGGGAAGCGGTACACCCGCGAGCGCAGCTTCCCGCCCTCGACCACCGGAGCGTCGACGCTGTTCATGCGCGTGAACCACCGCTGCAGCGTGCTCCACGCCGGGCCCTCACCCTCGCGGTGCGCGCCCATCTGCGCGGTGAACACCGCCTGCTCGCGATCGAACTGCTGCAGCGTCATCGCCGCCAGCGCCCGAAACCGCGCCTCGCCATCGTCGAGCTGCAGCGCGCCCGCGATGCCCCGCGCGATCGCCCGGCTCTCTTCGTCCATCGCCGGGGGCAGGGGCCCGTCGAGCAGCGCCTGCGCGAGCTCGCCGTCACCGGCCAACCGCACCGCCGCTGCCCGCAGGGCCCACAGCGCGCACGGCACCGAGTCGGCGAAGATGCCGCGGTTCGTGCGGCGCAGCACGTCTTGAATCCAGTCGCCGATCTCGGCGACCTCCGAGGCCGCGAGGCCCGCGAGGCGAATGGCCTCGCTCTGCCGCACGCCGCCCTTCACGCGCAGCACGCCGAGAATGGCGACCGCGGGCCACGGCAGCTCCCACGCGAACGCCCGGCCGATGGCGGCGTAGCCACGAAGCCGGGCCTCGAGGTTCCCGTTGAACGTCGTGAGCCACACGTGCGCCGCGCGGGCGAGGGCCGCGTGCTCGTCTTCGAGACGACCGCGGAGCGAGGGAGTCACCTGCTCGAGGCCACGCGACCACTCGTCGGCCGCGCGGCGGAGGTCGGCTCCCGTGACGAGCCAGAGCTCCTCGCCCGCGAGGCGAAAGCTCGACGCGTCGGCGAGGGGGAGCGTGCGGCGCAGCGCATCGGCGAGCGGCATGCTCCGATACCTAGCTCCCTCTCTCCTCGTAGGGGAGAGGGCCGGGGTGAGGGGGCCTTGAGCGTCGCATCGAAGTTTCAACGCGCGACACACAGCTGAGCCCGTCGAGAGCGCGACCCGTACAGTGCAGCCCATGCAAGGCGAACGCGACGTCCTCATCATCGGCGGCGGCATCTCGGGCCTCACGTGCGGAGTCGCGCTCACGCGCGCGGGGCTCCGCTGCACCGTGCTCGAAGCCGCGTCGCACCTCGGAGGCCGCGCCTCGAGCCGCGTCGACGCCAAGACCCGCGACGTCATCGACATCGGCCCGCACATCTTCCTCACCGAGTACCCGAACTTCTTCGCGCTGCTCGACCTGCTGGGCACGCGCCAGGACATCGTGTGGCAGGAGAAGGGCCTGTTCCTGCACCTCGTCGACGGAGCGACCGCTTACCCGTACCGCGTCTCGTCGCAGCTGCCGACTCCGCTGCACTTCATGCCGAGCCTGCTGAAGGACCGGCGGCTCTCGTGGCTCGACACGCTCTCAGCCGCGCCCGTCACGGCGTGGGCGCTGCGAGCGACGCAAGACGAGCTCGATCGCCTCGATGACGAGAGCGCGCTGCCGTTTCTGCGCCGCATGGGCGTGCGCGCGCACCACATCGAGCGGTACTGGGCGCTCGCGGCGATGTCGATCATGAACGTGCCGCTCGAGCTCTGCTCGGCCGGAGCCCTCATGCGCCTTCACCGCCGCCTCATGGGCAACAACGACTTCGCCGTCGGCTTCGCCCGCGAGGGGCTCGGCACGCTCTACACCGAGCAGGCGGCGGGTCTCATCGGCGACGTTCGGCTCGGCGCGCGCGTGCGCGAGCTGAAGCCCCGCGAGGTCGTGCTCGAGACCGGCGAGCGGCTGACGGCGCGTCACGTCGTGTCGGCCGTGCCGCCGCACGCGCTGCGAGCGCTGCTGCCGCGCGAGCGCCTCGACCACCCGCGCTTCCGGCACCTCGTGCGCCTGCAGCCGTGCCCGTACGTCAGCGTGTACCTCTGGTTCGACCGCAAGCTCACCGACCTGCAGTTCTGGGCGCGCTCGTTCGACCCGAACGACCTGAACCTCGACTTCTACGACCTCTCGAACATCAACCCCGCGTGGGCAGGCCGGCCGTCGCTCGTCGCGAGCAACATCATCTACAGCCACCGCGCGCACGGCTTCGACGACGCGCAGGTGGTGCGCGAGACGGTGCGCGAGCTCTCGGAGTTTCTGCCCGAGGCCGCGAGCGCGAAGCTCGTGCACAGCGCGGTGCACCGCATTCCGATGGCCGTGCACTGCCCGTTTCCCGGGACACAGGCGGCCCGGCCGCCGGTGCAGGGCGACGACGGGCTCGTGCTCGCGGGCGACTGGGTCGACACCGGGCTGCCCGCCTCGATGGAGAGCGCCGCCCGCTCGGGCTGGCTCGCGGCCGAGGCGGTGCTGAGCGGCGAGGGTAAGTCCGCCTCTCTCGCGGTCGAGCACCGCGAGCTCGGAGGCTTCGCCGCGTGGATCGAGCGGGGCGCCGACCTCATGCCCCACCGCGTCGCGAACCGGATGCTCAGCGGTCTGTGGGCTTCGAGCTGACGGCCTTCACAGACGAAGGGCCCGCTCGACACGCTTCCGAGCGGGCCCTCCGATGGAACAGCTACACGACCGTGGTCACCACTCCGGCGCCGACGGTGCGGCCGCCCTCGCGCACGGCGAACCGCATGCCGGGCTCGACGGCGATGCTCTTGCCCAGGCGGAAGCCGATGCGGGCCTTCTCACCGGGGTTCGCCACCTCGGCGCCGACGACCGTCACGGTCGCCGTCACCTGGGTGGTGCCGAAGAAGAACTGTGGCGCGTAACCGGTGCCGAACGCGGTGCGGCGACCGCCCTCGGCGGCAGAGAGGACGAACAGCTCGGCCTCACCGCTCCGGTGAGCGGTCACGGTGCCCGCGCGCGCCACGACGGCGCCGCGGTGCACCTGGTTCTTGGCGACGCCGCGCAGCAAGAGGCCGACGTTCTCGCCCGCGCGAGCCTCGTCGAGCAGGCGGTGAAACGTCTCGATCGCGGTGACGACGACCTGGCCCTCGGCGCCCGAGCCGATCAGCTCGACCGCCTCACCGGGGCGCAGCACACCGCGCTGCACGCAGCCCGTCACGACCGTGCCGCGGCCGGCGATGGAGTAGACGTCCTCCACCGGCATGAGGAACGGCGCGACGAAGTCACGCACCGGCGTGGGGATGTGCTCGTCCATCGCGCGCACCAGCTCGTCGATGCACGCGACGCGCTCGTCGAGCTTGCCCTCGCGGGCGGCCTCGAGCGCCTTCAGGGCCGAGCCCTTCACGATGACGGGGCGACCGAAGCCGAACCGCTCGCAGAGCCCGCGGACCTCGTCTTCGACGAGCACGAGCAGCTCGGGGTCGGCGACGTCGACCTTGTTCACGAACACGACCAGGTGCTTCACGCCGACCTCGCGGGCGAGCAGCACGTGCTCACGGGTCTGGGGCTGAGGGCCCGTGGAGCCGTCGACGAGCAGCACCGCGCCGTCCATCTGGCTGGCGCCGGTGATCATGTTCTTCACGTAGTCCGCGTGGCCCGGGCAGTCGACGTGCGCGTACACACGGCTCGGGCTCTCGTACTGCACGTGCTTCGCGGTGATGGTCACGCCGCGCTTGCGCTCTTCGGGAGCGCGGTCGATCTCGGCGTAGTCGAGCGGCTCACCGCCGTATCGCAGCGCCATCACCTGGGTGAGGGCGGCGGTGAGCGTGGTCTTGCCGTGGTCGACGTGGCCGATGGTGCCGACGTTGACGTGCGTCTTCTGCTTCTGCATGGGGACTGCCTCCTTTCGGTGTGGGTGCTGCGGTGAAAAAAAGGAAACCCCCGCGAGGACTTTGACGTCCGCGCGGGGGCCGTGACTTTCTCTGCGCGGGGCCGAAGAGCCCGGCAGTCGGCCATCACCTCGAGACTTACCGTTGGGGAGCCGAAGGCATCACGCCCGCCCAGACGACGCGGGAAGCTTCGGCTGACGGCCGGGGTTAGACTGCCACCGCGATGGACCTGAACCGTCCTGTCCCCGAGCTCGACGCCTGGCTCGAGTCGTTTCGCAGCAAGAGCGACGAGCTCGCCGACGCTGCGGCCGCAGAGCTTCTCCGCACGAAGGCGCTCAAGGGCGACTGGGCCCTCGCGCTCGAGCACGGCGGCCCCGCGTGCCGCCGCCTCTACGCGCAGGCGTGCAGCGTGCCGGCCTGGGTCGACTTCGAGCGCATGCGGGTGGGCGCACAGCTCGGGCTGCGCACGCCGGTGCAGTCGGCGCTCGCGCTGATCATGGGCTCCCTGATGGAGCTCTACGCCGGCGCCCGCGGAGCGAAGGTGCTCGTGCGCAGCGGCGCCCTGCAGTCGCAGGTCATCGCGCGGCTGCGCGACACCACCACGTTCGTGCTCGAGATCGCGGCGTCGCGCGGCCCGCGGCCCGGCACGTACGCGCACCGCCACATTCTGCGCACGCGCCTCGTGCACGCGTTCATCCGCCACGGCATGCTCAAGCGCGGCGACTGGAGCTCGCAGACCTGGGGCCACCCGGTCAACCAGGAGGACTACGCGGGCACGCTCATCGCGTTCTCACACGTCTACCTCCGCAGCATGGAGCGCATCGGCGCGAAGCCCACGGCTGAAGAAGCCGATTCGGTGCACCACATCTACCGCTGGGTCGGCTGGGTGATGGGCGTCGACCCGGCGCTGCTCACGGCGAGTCGCGACGAAGAGCGCGTGCTCTACTCGCACATCACGCGGCGGCAGCTGCACCCCGACGACGACAGCCGAACGCTGGCGCGCTCGCTGCTCTCGGCGCTCGATCGTCGCGCGCCCACGTTCTTGCCGGCCGAGGCCCTCGCCGAGCTGAGCCGCGAGATGATCGGAGACCCGCTCGGCGACGCGCTCGGCCTGCCGCGGGCTCCGCGCTGGGCCGCCTTCGGAGATCGCGCGCTGCCGCTGTTCTCGACCGTGCAGCGCACCGTCGAGCGGCTGCCGCTGGCGCGCGTGCCGATCGAGCTCGTGGGCGAGCAGGTGGCCCGGGCCGTCTACAAGTACGGGCTGAGGGCCTAGGGCGGCCAGGCTGCACATCCCGCCGGGCCCGTGGGTCAGGCAGGTGATGTCTTCCCCGGCCCACGAAGAAACCTCAGACTTTCCAGTCGTTTCGGATCTCGACGTGGGGCCCGAGCGCCCGGCGCCGGGGGCCTCGAGCGAGCCCATCTGGCTGTTCGACCTCGAGCTGCCGGCCCCGCCGGAGCCCGAGCCGGCGCCGACGCCGGCGATGCCGCGCAAGCAGGTGGAGCAGCTGCTCGCGCGCAGCCTCGAGGACGACCCGTTCGAGGCGTTTCTCAAGGCGAACAAGGTGACGGCGAACGAGCCGCACGCGCTGGCCGAGCCGACGGTGGTCGACCCGAACCCGCTGGGAGCGGCCGGTGAGCGCTGGTGGATCGACCCTCCGAAGGCGTCGCCTCCGCGGCAGCAGCGCAGGCCGACGGGTGAGTTTCCGAAGCTGACCCCGCCGTCATGGTTCACGGCGCGGAAGACGACGGAGATGAGGGCGCCGCGGCCGACGCCTCCGACTCCGCTGGCGCCGCCGCCGCTGCCCTTGAAGAAGCCGGCGCGGCTCGCGACGCTGATGGGCGGCGTGCTGGCCGGAGCGCTGGGCGTGCTGCTGCTCGGCTCGAGCACGTCATCGGCGACGCAGCTGATGGTGCCGCCGCCTCCGCCGGCGCCGACGGTCGAGCTCGAAGCGGTGCGCATCGAGCAGAGCGCTCCAGTCAACGTCCCCTCTCCCCTCGTAGGGGAGAGGGACAGGGTGAGGGGCGCGAAGGCGGCAGGGAGCGCCGAGCTGAAGCGAGAGCGGGCGAAGAAGAAGTGGGCGGCGGAAGAGTGGCCAGAGACCGAACCGGCTGCTCAGCAGCCGCAGCCAGAGGAAGAAGCGCGGCCGCAGCCGAGCGACGAGCTCAAGCGCCCCGCCTTCTGACGCGAGCGAGCAGCAGCACGGCAGCGAGCAGCGCCGGCAGCCCACCGGCAGCGCTGCACCCGCCATCGACGACGCCGCCTGAGAAGTCGTTCGCGGTCTTGTGCGTCATGCGCGCAGGCTCCTGTTCGGCAGGAGCCGTCATCGAGCCGCTGCCGATGGTGAGCGCGAGCGTCGCGGTGGCGGCGCGGTCGCCCTTGTCGTCGTTGTCCATGTTCACCGAGTTGCCGGCGGCGTAGAGCATGACGGCGCCGGCGGTCATCGGGGCCACGTACGTGAAGCTGAACGTCGCGGTGCCCATCGAGAACGCGAGCGGAGCCGAGTGCGTGAGCTCGCCGTTCATGGTGCGCGAGTCGGCGCCCGGCATCAGCGTGCCGCCGCCGCTCGCGGACGCGTTGAAGCCGGCGTACATGCCGGCGCCGCCCGAGATGGTCACGGTGTAGGTCGCGCTGGCGCCCGGCAGCAGCGCCGCGGGGCCGGTGAGGCTGACGGTGGGGGCGGCTCCGCCGGTGTGGCAGCTGTTGCAGGTGGCGCCCTGCTTGCCCGACTGCCCGGGAATGCCCGTGGCGTTCGAGAGAATGAGGTGAGGGACCAGCAGCAGGGCGGCGAGCACGGCGACCTCCTCAATTCACCCGGCGTGCCGTCGCAGAACCCACCGGAACGAGACGGAACGTAAGTGCGCTCGTTGTGCATCGGAGCATCGATGCTCCGATCACATTGGAGCCTCGCCGCCTGTCACCAAACCGACTCTCAAAGCGTGGGAAGTCTGTTAGGCACCGCCCCATATGAGCCCCCTGTTCGCTGGCGCCATCGTCTTCCTCATGCTGCTGGCCTTCGGCATCACGATGGCCTGGCGGGTCAGGGCGATGCGGGCGCTCAAGCCCGAGAACCGCTTCGACCGGGTCGGCGACCGCATCAAGGCGCTGATGCTGTTCGGCTTCGGTCAGAAGCGCATGGTCGACCGCGAGGAGTTCTCGCCGGGCCTCATGCACGTCTTCATCTTCGTCGCCTTCCTCGCCGTGCAGCTGCGCTCGGGAATGCTGTTCGTGATGGGCTTCTCGAAGAGCGCGGTCGACGTGCTCACGAACCTCGCCGACCCGTTCTGGGCCGACAAGGGCGCGCTGCTCGCCGCGTACCAGGGCTACCTCTTCGTGAAGGACATCGCGGCCGGCCTCGCGGTGATCGGCGTCCTCTACTTCATGGTGCTGCGCTTCTTCGTGAAGCCCGACCGCATGACGAAGTCGTGGGAGGCCATTCTCATCTTGGGCTTCATCGGCGGCCTCATGGTCACCGAGTTCACGTTCGGCTCGAGCCACATGCGCGAGCAGGGCATCGGCTTCTTCACCTTCGAGCCGGTCACGAGCGCGTGGGGCATGATGCTGTCGCCGCTCTCGACGGGCACGCTGCACACGCTCGGCGTCGTGTGCTTCTGGACGCACCTGCTCATCATCGGCACGTTCCTGAACTTCCTCCCGTACGGGAAGCACTTCCACGTCATCGTCGGGTTGCCGAACGTCTACTTCAAGAAGCTGGCGCAGAAGCCGGGCGTCTCGACCAGCGCGAAGCTCTCGACGCCGAACCTCGAGAAAGAAGAGTTCGGCACCAAGACGTTCAAGGACCTCACGTGGAAGCAGGCGCTCGACGTCAACACGTGCACCGAGTGCGGCCGCTGCCAGACGCACTGCCCGACGTACCTGACTGGCAAGCCGCTCACGCACAAGGAAGTGAACCAGACGCTGAAGAAGTACCTCTGGGGCAACGAGCGGCTGCTCGCGCAGGGCGTCGGCGAAGACGGCAAGCCGGCCGAGCCCGCGCTGCTCGTCGGCGGCGTGCTCAAGCCCGAGACCGTCTGGGCCTGCACGACCTGCGGCTGGTGCGAGACCGCGTGCCCGGTGTTCATCGAGAACGTGCCGCGCCTCATCGACATGCGCCGCTACAAGGTGCAGGTCGACGCCGACTTCCCGCAAGAAGCGCAGCGCGTCTTCGAGGGCATCGAGCGCCAGAACAACCCGTGGGGCCTCGGGCAAGAGAAGCGCGACGAGTGGGAGGGCGAGCTCAAGATCCCCAAGTGGAGCGACGGCGGCGGCGACTACGAGTACCTCTTCTTCGTCGGCTGCGCGGGCTCGTACGACGACCGCCTGAAGAAGGTGACGCGCTCGCTCGCGAAGGTGCTCATCGAGGCCGGCGTGAAGTTCGCCACGCTCGGCAAGGAAGAGGCGTGCAACGCCGAGCAGGCGCGCCGCATCGGCAACGAGTACCTCTTTCAGACGAAGGCGAAAGAGAACGTCGAGAAGTGGAACGGGCTCAAGGTGAAGGCCGTCATCACGCAGTGCCCCCACTGCTACAACACCATCAAGAACGAGTACCCCGAGTTCGGCGGCGACTACCGCGTCATCTCGCACACCGAGCTGCTGGCCGAGCTGATCCGCGACAAGCGCATCAAGCTCTCGAAGGTGATGAACGAGAAGCTCACGTACCACGACCCCTGCTATCTGGGCCGGCACAACTCGATCTACGAGCCGCCGCGCGAGGTGCTGAAGGCGATTCCCGGGCTCGAGGTCGTCGAGATGCAGCGCAGCAAGCGCGAGAGCTTCTGCTGCGGCGCCGGCGGAGGCCGCATGTGGATGGAGGAGCACATCGGCCAGCGCATCAACCACAACCGCGTGAACGAGGCCGCGCTCACGCTCGCGCACCAGGCCGACCCGTCGATTCCGTACCCCGACCCGACCGCCAAGAAGAAGCCCGGCCAGGTGGGCCAGTTCGAGGGCAAGGCGAGCGGCCTCGTCGCGGTCGCCTGCCCGTTCTGTCACACGATGATGAAAGACGGCATCGCCGACACCCAGCGCGAAGAGACGATGAAGGTGAAGGACATCGCCGAGCTGGTGGCCGAGTCGATGGAGACGAAGGCCACTTCTTAGTTATTGTGTAGAGCAGATGGTGCAGACCGGCGACATCGCTCCCGACTTCGACGCGACCGACTGCCTGGGCCGCACGTTCAAGCTCTCGGACTTTCGCGGCAAGCGAAAGGTCGTGCTGTTCTTCTTTCCCCGCGCGTTCACGCCGGCGTGCACCATCGAGATTCGCGCGTTTCGCGACAACCAGGCGCTGATCGAGTCGAAGGGCGCCGTGCTCGTCGGCGTCAGCGTCGACAACCACACGCGGCAGTGTGACTTCGCCAAGAGCGAGAGCATCGACTTTCACCTCATCGGCGACGAGCAGCGCGTCATCAGCGAGAAGTACGGGGTCGTCTGGCCCGTGCTCAGGGTCGACCGCCGCGCCACGTTCATCATCGACGAGCAGGGCAAGGTCGAAGACGTGCTGCACCACGAGGTGCAGGTGTACCGGCACCTCGACGACGTGCTCGAGCACCTCGGAGCGCCGCACCCCGCATAGAAGGTCGAAACGAGTCGCCTCTCCCCTCGTTGGGCGAGGGGCGGCGCTGTTTCCAGACGGTGCGTTCCCCACCGGTAACGAGCGCGACCTGATCCACCTCGGTTACTTCGTGGGTCCGTGAGCGGCGACGTGCAGGTCGGCGATCGGCTGGGCCCCTATCGTCTCGATCGCGTCGTCGGCGAAGGCTCGATGGGCCGCGTCTATCGCGCGGTGCACGAGACGCTGGGCCGGCGCGTCGCCATCAAGATGCTGCGGCCCGAGCACGCGGCGAACGGCGCGGTCGTGGCGCGCTTCTTCGACGAGGCGCGCGCGGTCAACCGCATCAACCACGACCACATCATCGAGATCTACGACTTCGTCGAAGACGGCTCGCGCTGCTACTGCGTCATGGAGCACCTCGACGGCCTGAGCCTCGCCGACAGCGCCGAGGCCGCGCCGCTGCCGGTGCAGGCGATCATCACGGTGATGCGGCAGCTGTGCGCCGCGCTCGGCGCCGCGCACGAGGTCGGAGTCGTTCACCGCGACGTGAAGCCCGAGAACGTGATTCTGCTGCGCCGGCCGGGAGCGCCGCTGTTCGTGAAGGTGCTCGACTTCGGCGTCGCGAAGCTGGGCGCCGACCTGAAGCGGCAGTCGGTCACGCAGACCGCGCAGGGCACGCTGCTCGGCACGCCGCTCTTCATGGCCCCCGAGCAGATCGTCGGGTACGAGGTCGACCGGCGCGCCGACATCTGGGCCGTGGGCTGCATGCTGTACTGGCTGCTCGCGGGCCGGCTGCCGTTCAACTCGCCGCACTTCGGCGAGCTGTCGATGCTGGTCATCAAAGAGGCACCGCCTCCGCTGCCCGCGCGAACTCCGGGAGGCGAGCGGATACCGGCGGGCCTGGCCGACCTCGCGCTGCGCTGCCTCGAGAAGAAGGCCGACGATCGGCCCGCGTCGATGGCCGACGTGCTCTCGGCGCTCGAGCGGCCCGACTCGCCGGTGCGCCGCACGCTGCCGCGCCTCGGGCGCCTGCGCGTCGCAGCCGCAGCGGGAGCCGTGCTCGCGGCGGTCGCGGCGTGGTCGTTCAGCTGGGAGCAGCCCGAGCAGCAGCCGGTCGCTCCTCGAGCGGCGGCGGCGATGGCGCTGCCGCGCTCGCCGGCGAAACCCGTTACCGAGAAGAGGGTGGTGCCGCTTGATCTGGATGGCACGATCGATCCTTTTGCTCGTTAGCGCGGCGAGCGGGCCAGAGAAGTTCGAGGCCGCCGAGGTGGCGTACGACCTCGGTCACTTCGAGCGCGCACAGAAGCTGTACGTCGAGGCCTACGAGCTCGACCCGCGGCCGGGCCTGCTCTTCAACATCGGCCAGTGTCACCGGAAGCTCGGGCAGTGGTCGCAGGCGGCGTTCTTCTACCGCCGGTACCTCGCGCGCGTGCCGCAGGGCGAGGGCGTGGCGCAGCTGCACGAGCTCATCGCCGAGATGGACGCGCGGTCGGTGGCTCGACCGCCGCCGGCGCCGAAGAAGGTGGCGCTCGCGGTGGCGGCGTCGCCTGCCGCGGTGACTCCGCCCGCCGCGGTGACGGCCGAGGAAGACCCCGTCTACAAGCAATGGTGGCTGTGGACGGCGGCGGGAGCCGCGACGACGCTGACGGTGGCGGCGGCGGTCGCCGTGGGCGTCGCGGCGTCGCAGTCGCAGCCGCAAGCGGGCGGGGCAGGGCCCCGGGACAGGCGAGATCGGCGCTGAGTCGCGTGCTATGCCCAGCGCATGGGCGCATCGACCGTCGAGCTCACTGAGACGAACTTCGAAGCGGAAGTGAAGAAGAACGGCATTCTGTTCATCGACTTCTGGGCGGCGTGGTGTCCTCCGTGCCGCGCCTTCGCGCCGGTGTTCGAGGAGGCCGCGCAGAAGCACGCCGACATCGTGTTCGGGAAGGTGAACACCGAGGAGCAGCCGGGGCTCGGCGCGCTGTTCGAGATACAGGCCATCCCCACGCTCGCGGTGTTCCGCGAGGGCGTGCTGCTGTTCGCCGAGGCGGGCGCGATTCCGGCGAAGGCGCTGGAGCAGCTGATTCAGAAGGTGCGCGAGCTCGACATGAACCAGGTGCGCAAGGACATCGAAGACATCAAGCAGCGGGAAGCCGCCAAGGGACCGCCGAAGTGACGTCGCTGGTCGGCGTCGTCGGGCTCCTGCCGTTTCTCGCGGTGTGGGTGGTGGCGGCGGCGATCGCAGCGGCTCGGTGGAGCCGGCACCCGGTCGTGTCGGCGCTCGTGGTGACGGCGTCGAGCATTCACGCGCTGGCGATGGTGGCGCAGGTGGTCGTGCCGATGCGGCTCGTGCAGAGTGGCTACTCGGTGTCGTCGCTGGGGCTGGTGTCGGCCGGCATCGGAGCCGTGGGCATGGTCGGGAGCGTCTGCATGGTGGTGGCGGTCTTCATCGGCCGTCAGGACCCTGGGGCGTCTTCAGTCTCCCGGCCGCCTTGAGAGACCGACAACGACCCGAGCCCTTCCGCCACGAGCGCGTCGAGCGAGCCATTCTCGACGAGCTGCGCTCGCTGCTGCAGGGCGAAGTCTCAGACCCCGCCCTGGGCGGAGCGTGGGTCGTCGACGTTCAGCTGTCGCCCGACGGCAAGAACGCGCGCGCGACGTACGCCGTGCGCTCGACCGGCGACGAGGCCGACGTCGCGCGCGCGACGAAAGACGCGTTCTCACGCGCCGCGGGGTTCTTGCGGGCGCGGGTCGCCGGCAGCCTGAACCTGAAGCGGACTCCGCAGCTGAGCTTCACGTTCATCGGCCTGCTGCTGCCCGACCGCGAGAGCGAGGCTGCCTCCGAGTAGGAGCGCCGTCGCCTGCACCATGACCGCGTGAAACATCGGGTCGTGCAAGAGACACAGCAGGGCGAAGAACGAAAGACCTGCGAGGCCCGCACGACGCGCTCCCTCTCCCCTCGTAGGGGAGAGGGCCGGGGTGAGGGGGCTGTTCTTCGCGCGCAGTAGCCCCAGCCCGAGCCACCCCAGCAGCACGACGAACAGCAGCGCATGAGCGACGCCACCCTCGGCGGCCAACGAGAGGAACTGGTTGTGCGACTTGCCGGCGTTCTCGAGCACCTCGGGAGCGGCGCCCTCGCGCGCGAAGAGCGCGGGCTTGAAGCGGCCGAGGCCGACGCCGGTGAGCGGGTGCGCGGCGACGGCGTCGAGGCCCGCCTGCAGCATGCCGGTGCGCTCGCCGCTGCCCTTCGCGGTGACCGACGACAGGAACCGCTCTCGCAGCCCCGGAGTCAGCCCGACGAGGGCGACGGCCGCGACCACGAGCGCTCCGGCGAGCCACCTCGGGCGCGCGGTGCCCGCCAGCGAGAGCACGAGCGCGCCTGCAGACGCGCGGGCCGCGGGGAAGACGAGCACGGACACGAAGCCGAGCGCGGCGACTCCGAGGGCGACGGGGCGGCGCAGCGCGGCAGCCGCGAGCACGACGAGCGCGGTGACCTCGGCGAACTTCAGCCGGTGAAACGCGAGGCCGCCGGCCATGAAGCGGCCCTCGGCGTCGGGCACGGGCTCGTAGACGCGGGAGTAGGGAATCTTGGTCCACCCGACGAGGCGCTCCATCGTCTCTTCGGCGGGCCACAGCCCGTAGTGCTGCAGGCAGGCGGCGGCGCAGCTGAGCAGCGCGGTGACGGCGGCGGCGGCGAGCGCGCGGCGCAGCGCGGCAGGCGGCACCTGGGCGACGGCGAAGGCGGCGACGGGCACCAGCAGCCAGTCGGCAACGCGGGCGAGGCCGGCGCCTGTCGGCAGGTTGCCGCCGAGCATGGGCACGGTGAGGCCCCAGAGCACGAACGCGGCGAGCGGCCACCAGCGGCGGGCGTCGGCGAGCGTCGGGCGCCGCGCGGCGAGCACGAGCGCCGTGGTCGAGTAGCAGCCGAGGGCGGCGAAGAGCTCGTTGAGCTGGACTCCGACGGCCCAGACGCCCAGCGAGATGGCGAGCGCGCGCTTCAGCGTCACGGCACGGGGCCCGTCGGGCGGCTCATGTTCCGCATGCTACGCCTTGAGCTGTTGCTTCGCCTTCGCTGATTCGGTCGCGAAGCGCGTCTTCATGCCGGCGTAGCTCGACCGCGGAGTGCGGCACGGTCTCGGAAAACCAGAGGTTCCCGGTTCGAATCCGGGCGCTGGCAGTGCATGAAGAATCGACACTCGCGCGGAACGGGCGCTCACCCCGACTCGAACCGCGAGGCTAAGCTCCGCGCCGCGAATGGAAGGCGAGCTGCTCAAACCCCTCGGCGGGCACGCCGTCTTCCTGCTGCTGGTGCAGGCGGCGCTCTTGCTCATCGTCACGCGCATCGGCGCCGAGCTGGTGAAGCGGCTGGGCCAGCCGGCGGTGGTGGGCGAGCTCGCGGCGGGCATCGCGCTGGGGCCGTCGCTGTTCGGGCACTTCGCTCCGACGCTGTTCGGCGTCGTGTTCCCGCACGAGTCGGCGCAGTTCCACCTGCTCGAGGTCATCGGTCTGCTGGGCATGGTGCTGCTGCTTTTGCTCACCGGGCTCGAGACCGACCTGAAGCTGCTCAAGCACCTCGGTCGCGCGGCGCTGATCGCGTCGGCGCTCGGCATGGTGGTTCCGTTCGTGTCGGGGCTCGCGCTCGGAGCCTTGACGCCCGACGCGTACCTCGCGAACCCCGACGGGCGGATCATCTTCTCGTTCTTCCTCGCGACGGCGATGGCGATCTCGGCGATGCCCGTGATCGCGAAGATCCTGATGGACCTCGGGCTCACGCGCCGCAACATCGGGCTCGTCATTCTCTCGGCCGGCGTCGTCGACGACACCGTCGGCTGGCTCATTCTCTCGCTCATCGCCGGCGTCGCCACCCACGGCGCCCTGCGCGTCGACAGCCTGCTCGTCACGCTCGCGTTCACCGGCGTCTTCCTCGCCGCCGCCGCGTTCGCGGTCTACCCGGCGATGCGCTGGGCGATGCCCATCGTCACCCGCAAGTTCAAGTCGGCCGACGCCGACCTCGTGCTCGTGCTCGTCGTCACGCTGTTGTGCGCGGCCGCCACCGAGGCCATCGGCATTCACGCCGTCTTCGGCGCGTTCATCGCGGGCACCGTCTTTCGCCAGGTGCCCACGCTGTCGCACGAGACCGTGAAGCGGCTCGAGTCGTTCGTGATGGCGGTGCTGTCGCCGATCTTCTTCGGCATCGTCGGCCTCAAGGTGAACCTCTGGTCGCTGACCGGCGGCGGCATGCTCGCCGTCGTGCTGACCGTCGCGTGCCTCGGCAAGCTGATCGGCTGCACCGTCGGCGGGCTGTGGGGCGGCCTGCGCTTCTGGGAGAGCGTCTCGATCGCCGTCGCCATGAACGCGCGCGGCGCGATGGGCCTCGTCGTCGCCACCATCGGTCTGTCGCTCGGCATCTTGAACGAGCAGATGTTCAGCATCATCGTCGTGGTCGCCATCGTGACGTCGTTCATGGCGCCGGTCGGCCTGCGGCTCGCGATGAAGAACGTGCGGCTCACCGAAGAAGAGAGCGCGCGCATTCTCGCGGAAGAGTCGAAGGGCGCGTTCGACCCCGAGCGGCTGCGCGTGCTGCTGCCGGCGTCGAACGGCTCGAACTTCTCTGCCGCGGCGCTGCTCGCGGCCGGCATGTCGAAGGGCAGCGCGCACCCGGTCGAGGTGCTGCACGTGAACGCGAGCCGCGGGTTCTTCGAGCGGCTGAAAGGGCTCTTCCGCCGGGGGCCCGACCCGAAGGCCGAGGTGCAGGCCATCGAGCAGCAGCTCAAGAGCGCGGGGGTGGGCGCGGCGCTGCGGCAGGTGACCCACGCAGACGTGAGCGGCGCGGTGCTCGCCGAGGCGAACAAGGGCTGCGACCTCATCGTGGTGGGCGCCTCGCGGCGCGGCGACGCGCTGGGCGGGCCGGTGCTGGAAGAGATCGTGCGTGGGGCGCCGTGCCACGTGGCCATCGTGAAGGCGGGGCCTCAAAGAGACGGGTACAAGAAGCTGCTCGTGCTGTTCGACGGCACGACGTTCGCCCGCGTCGCGGTCGACTTCGCGGTGCGGTGCGCCGAGACGCTGAGCTCCGAGCTGACGATCGCCGTGGTGCCGCAAGAGCAGCCGCTGCCCGCCGAGGACGAAGAGATCACCGAGCCCGGCGCCGAGAGCCGCTTGAGCCCCGAGCGCATCTCGTCGGTGTTCAGGGCGTCGTCGATCAAGCCGCGCGTCGTGCGCTGGGTCGACCACGTTCAAGACGGCCACGACCTCGTCGTGCTCGGCGCCGAGAACCGCGCGATTCAGAACCGGCTCTTCTTCGGCAGCGACAACGAGCGCCTCATCGCGGAAGAGACGCTCGCGGTGGCCATCGTGGTACCGAACGTGACGCAGCTGAAGGCGTCGTCGCCGTCTCAGATCACGCACTGAGTTCCCTCTCCCCTCGTAGGGGAGAGGGACAGGGTGAGGGGCGAGAGCGGTCGGCGATTTCGGGAGCAGCGGTTCTACTGGCGCTCAACGACCCCCTCACCCCGGCCCTCTCCCCTACGAGGGGAGAGGGGGCGCGTGGTCGAGCTCTGCGCAGGGGATCTTGGGGTGAGCGTGGTGCTCGTGGTGATACGCGAAGCTCAGCACCGCGGCGCTGTGCGTCCACGCGAGCTTGCGCGCGAGCCGGGTCGCAGCCTCGGGCGCCCGGTGCGGCAGCCACGACGCCCACACCGACGCCGTCAGCTGCAAGAGCACGTTCGCGGTCACCCACGCGGCGCCCACCACGGTGCGGCTGAGCAGCGCGCCGGTCGTGAGCGCCATGGCCGCGAGCGTCTCGAGCAGCTGCGCCGCGCGCTCGCCCTCGAGCGCCGCGAGACGGTACCGCGCGGCATCGAGCGGCCCGGTCGCGAGCGCGCGCCAGAAGCTCAGCGTAGCGCCGTGCCCCTCGACGTCATCGGCGGCGAGCGGGCGCGCGTGGTGGCGCATGTGCAGGCGGCGCACCGCATGCCCGCTCCAGCCCATGACGAGCGAGAGCACGGTGAGCAGCGCCTCGTTGAGCCGGCGCGGCAGTTTCAGCGCGCCGTGCAGCACGTCGTGGTTGAACGCGAACGCCGCGATGAACAGCAGCACCGCAGCGAAGAGCGCGAGCGCGGGCTCGCGGCGTACGGCCCAGAGAAGAACGAGCGCTCCGAACAGCCTGGCGACGTGCAGCCTCATACCCTCGAGTACCGGCTCGGGCGGGCGCGGTTGCGGGGCCGATTTTCCGGCCCATCAGCAACACTGATGTAGCAACCGCCAAAGATCACTTGCGCTGGCAATTTGTGACCGGCGGGTTAGAAACGTCGCCGCCCCCATGGCCCGACCTGCTGATCCGCACGCCCGCCGCGCGTTGAGCGACGCCGCTCGCGCCGAGTTCGTGAAGCACGGCATCGTCGGCGCCCGCATCGAAGACATCACGGCGGCGTGCGGCCTCTCGAAGGGCGCCTTCTATCTTCACTTCAAGAGCAAGGAGGCGCTGTTCGGCGAGGTCGTGGCGCGCTTCCGCGAAGCGATGGACGCGCTGCTCCAGCGGCGCATGCAGGCGATGGCCGAGTTCTTCACCGATCACGGTGCGCTCTCGGCGCGCGACGTTCAGGGCCGCACCGAGCGGTACGAGCGGCTCGTCGAGCTCGAGTCGGGCTGCGATCGCGACCTGCTCTCGCTGATCTGGGACTACCGCGACGTCATGGGCGTGCTGGTCAGCGGCAGCCAGGGCACCGAGTTCTCGGGCATCGTCTGGGACATGGCGAACCGCGAAGTGCAGCGCGTGCAGGAAGAGTTCGAGACCATGAAGGCGCTCGGCGCCTGCCGCACCGACGTGCCGAGCGAGCTGGTCGGCTCGATGCTCGTCGGCACCTGGCTGCTCGCCGCACAGCGCATGAGCCGCCTGTCGAAGCGGCCCGACCTCGACGCGTGGGTCGACGCGCTGCACCGACTCATTCGTGAAGGCTCGGCGCCGCAGAAGCACGCTCGCGGCAAGAAGACGGCCCGCCGCAAGCTGGCGGCTCGGGAGGCGACCCTGTGAAGAAGCTCGTACCGCTGCTGTTGCTGCTCACGCTCCCCGCACTCGGGCAGAGCCCCGTGAAGCTCGTGAAGGCCCGCCCCGTGACGTCGAGCGCGCGCGAGCAGCTGACCGGGCAGCTGTTCCCCAACAAGCTGCTGCCGCTCGGCTTCGAGGTCGGCGGGCGCCTGATGAAGCTGCACGCGGGCAAGGGCGACACGGTGAAAGACGGGCAGATCGTCGCGCGCCTCGACCCCGAGATCATCGACGCGCAGGTCGCCCAGGCCGAGGCCGGAGTCGCCGCCGCCGAGGCCGCCGCCACGCTGGCGCTCGACGTCGCGGGCCGCAACGAGAAGCTGCGCGCCGAGGGCTCGGTGAGCGACGTGCAGGCGAAGAACGTGCTCATGCAGGGCAAGCAGGCCGAGGCGGGCCTCGCGGCCGCGAAGGCGCAGCTCGCGCAGGCGCGGGCTGGCCGCAAGCGCCACGACCTCAAGACGACCATCACCGGCACCGTCATCGACGCGCCCGACAACGTGGGCGGCATGATCGGCCCCGGCATGCCGGTGTTCATCATTCAGCAGGTCGACACGCTCATCTTGAAGACGACCATCGCCGAGAGCTCGCGGGCGCTCGTGAAGCCCGGCATGAAGCTGCGCGTCGAGTCGGTGGGCAGCGGCGCGGCGACCGACGAGGCGACCGTGAAGGTCGTCATCCCCAGCGCCGACCCGAGCACGCGCCGAATTCCCATCGAGGTCTCGGTGCCGAACCAGGACGGCCGCTTCGTCTCGATGACGCTCGCGAAGGCGATCATGCCGCTCGGCGACGCGAAGAAGGCGTTCGCGATTCCGTCGTCGGCGCTCGGCACCACCGGCGGCGAGCACGTGCTCGTGCAGCAGACGGGCGGCACCTTCAAGCGCGTCGGCGTCACCGTGCTCGAGCGCAACCCGAAAGAGGTCGTCGTCCTGCCCGAAGAGCCCCTCGACCAGGTCGTCGACTACCCGCAGGCCAGCCAGACCGCCACGAAGCAGGGCCCCACCTGATGGCCCGCTCGCTCAGGCGGAGCACGGTACAGGCGCGCGCCGCGAAGTTCGGCGCGCAGGGCACGTCACCCGGAGCGCGGCTGTACGGTGCTCCAGACGAGCGAGCCGTGAGATGACGCTCTCTGACGTCAGCATTCGCCGCCCCGTCTTCACCACGATGATGTCCGTGTTCCTCGTGGTGCTCGGGCTCGTCGGCCTTCGCCGGCTCGGCACCGACCTCTTCCCCGACGTCAGCTTCCCGTTCGTCACCATCACCTGCGTCTACCCGGGCGCGGGCCCGTCTGAGATCGAGTCGGGCGTCGTGAAGCCCATCGAAGACGCCATCGCGGGCATCAACGGCATCGACGCGGTGCAGTCGTTCTCGCGCGACAACTTCGGGCTCATCTTCGCGCAGTTCAAGCTGTCGGCGTCGCTCGACCGCTCGACGCAAGACGTGCGCGACAAGGTCGCCGCGATTCAGAGCCAGCTGCCGAAAGACGCGCAGCCGCCGCGGGTGGTGGCGGTCGACGTTCAGGCGGCTCCGGTGGTGACGTACGCCGTGTCTGCGAAGGACCTGCCCAGCCAGGAGCTGCGCCAGCTCATCAAGGACCAACTCGAGCCCCAGCTCGCGCAGGTGGCGGGAGTCGCCGAGGTGCGGGTGACGGGCGGCGACACGCGCGAGATTCGCGTGGACATCGACCTCAACAAGGCGAAGTCGGCGGGCATCGCGCCGGGGCAGATCGCCGAGCGCCTCGGCATGGAGAACCTGAACCTGCCGGCAGGCCGCCTCGACCTGGGCCCGTCGGAGCTCAACGTGCGCACGCTCGGCCAGTTCGCGAACGTCGACGAGATCGCCGCGCTGCCGATCGCGAAGAGCCAGTCGGGCGCGCAGGTGCGGCTCGACGAGGTCGCGCACGTGATCGACGGCGTCGCCGACCGCCGCGCCATCGCGCGCCTCAACGGCAAAGAGTCGGTCATCGTCGAGGTCGTCAAGCGCCCCGGCGAGAACACGGTGCTGGTCGCGAACGGCGTGAAGAAGATGATGGAGCAGCTCGAGCCGCAGATGGGCCACGGCTTCCACGCGTCGCTGATCATCGATCAGAGCACCATCATCGAGGCGAACACGCACGAGGTCTGGGTCGCGCTGCTGTTCGGCGGCCTGATGGCGATTCTCATCATCCTCATGTTCCTGCTCGACCTGCGCGGGACCATGATCTCGGCGCTCGCGCTCCCGACGTCGGTCATCGGCACGTTCTTCGCGATGTACCTGCTCGACTACTCGCTCAACCAGATGACGCTGCTCGCGCTGTCGCTGGCGATCGGCCTGCTCATCGACGACGCCGTCGTCGTGCGCGAAGCCATCACCCACCGCCTCGAGCAGGGCGAAGAGCCGCACCACGCCGCCTCGAAGGGCACGAAAGACGTCGCGCTGGCGGTGCTCGCGACGACGCTCTCGCTGGTCGCGGTCTTCATTCCCGTCGCGTTCATGCCGGGCATCGTCGGCCAGTTCTTCAAGCAGTTCGGCCTCACGATGTCGTGCGCGGTGCTCATCTCGCTGTTCGTCTCGTTCACGCTCGACCCGATGCTCTCTGCGCGCTTCGCGAAGAAGCGCGGCCCGGCCCACGCGCACCGCGAGAACGCGGTCGCAGCGTTCTTCCGGCGCATGTTCGAGGCCACCGAGCGCTTCTACGGCGCGACGCTGAAGTGGGTCATCGCGAACAAGGGCAAGACGGCGATCGCGACGGCGGTCGTGCTCGCGGCGTCGGGGCTCGGGGCCACGCGGCTCGCCGGCGACTTCGTCGTGCCGGAAGATCGCTCGCAGTTCCTCGTCGAGCTGAAGCTGCCCGAGGGCTCGAGCCTGCAAGAGAGCGCCGACCGGGCCGCCGAGGCCGAGGCGGTGATTCGCAAGGTGCCCGAGGTCAGCGACATCTACACCATCGTCGGCGCGGCCCAGGCCGTGTTCTCGAGCGACACGAACACGGCGCGCCTGCGCGTGCTGACGGTGCCGCGCGAGAAGCGCGACCGCTACGTCGGAGCGATTCGCGACGAGGCCCGCGGCCTGCTCGAGAAGGCGCTGCCCGCGAGCGTGAAGGCGAACTTCATCGAGCCGCCCGTCATCGAGGGCCTCGGCGACTTCTTCCCCATCATGCTGACCATCATGGGCCCCGACTTCGAGACGCTGCGGAAAGAGGCCGACCGGGTCGCCGGCATCTTGCGCGAGATTCCGAACGCGCACGACGTGCGCGTGGTCTCGAACCCGCCGAAGACCGAGCTGGGCATCTCGATCGATCGCTCGCGCGCGAACGACGTCGACCTGACGTCGGTGATGCTCGCGATGCAATTGCGGCTCGCGATGAACGGCGCCGAGGTCGGCAAGCTGCGCGAGGGCTCGCGTGAGACGCCCATCGTGGTGAGGCTGACCGAGACCGACCGGTCGACGCCCGAGGCGCTGAAGTGGCTCGACGTGTTCACGCCGAAGGGTGTGCGCACGGTGAACGACATCGCGACCTTTCAGATGAAAGACGTGCCGAGCACCATCGAGCACTTCAACCGCCAGCGCCGCATCATGGTGATCGTCGGCACGGTGACGGGCGGCCTCTCGGGCGTGGCCTCGACGCTGCGCGAGCGGCTGGCGGCGGCGCCCGTGCCCGACGGCTACGCGGTGCACTACGACGGCATGATGAAGGTGATGGGCGAGCAGTTCGAGGCGTTCGCGCTCGCCGGCATTCTCGCGCTGGTGTTCGTGTACATGGTGCTGGCGTCGCAGTTCGAGTCGTTCAAGCACCCGTTCACCATCATCTCGTCGGTGCCGCTCGCGCTCATCGGCGCGATGTGGTCGCTGATCTTGAGCGGCTACACGCTCACGCTCGGCGCCTCGATCGGCTTCATCTTGCTCGTGGGCCTCGTGACGAAGAACGCGATTCTGCTCGTCGACGGAGCGCTCGCGAACATGCGCAACGGCGACGACCTCGACACCGCGCTGCTCAAGGCCGGCCCGCGCCGCCTGCGGCCGATTCTGATGACGTCGGTCGCGATGGCGATCGGCATGGTGCCGACGGCGATCGGCAAGGGCCAGGGCTTCGAGTTCCGCGCGCCGATGGCGATCGCGGTCATCGGCGGCGTCATCACCTCGACCTTCCTCACGCTGCTCGTGGTGCCGATCGTGTTCGCGTTCTTCGAGCGGCTCGGGGGCAAGAAGCGGCGGGTGCCGATTCGGGCGCCGGCCGCTGAAGAGGCGGCCGCGAAGAGCCCCAGCCCCACGGGGAGCCAGGCGTGAGGTCGCTGGGAGGGGTTCTCGTACTGCTGCCGGTCGTCGCGCTCGCAGAGCCGCCGGTGCCCTCTGCGCCGTCGACCGCCGACCCGGTGGCGGCCTCGGGCCGCCGCGTCATCTCGCTGGCCGACGCGCTGAAGCTCGCGGCCCAGAACAACCACGACTACCAGGCGGCGCTCGCGAACGCGCAGATGGTGCAGGGGCAGGCGAGCCGCGTGTTCGGGGCGGTGCTGCCCGAGATCACCGCCGGAGGCTCGTACGTGTACACGAGCGCGCCGGCGATCTTCGACCTCGGTGCCCTGACGGGCGTGAGCCGCGCGCTGTGGCCCGACATCCTGCCGGATCGCACCCTGCCCCCCAGCGACGCCACCCAGATTCCGATCGTGCGCCAGAACTCGTTCTACGGCCAGCTGCAGATCCAGCAGCTGCTGTTCACGCCGATGATGTTCCTGTTGCCCGCGGCGAAGCCCGGCATCGCCGCCGCCCAGCTGGGAGCGGGCGAGGCGCGCGAGCAGGTGCTGCTCGGGGTGGCGCGCCTGTACCTGGGCCTGCAGGGTCTGGAGCAGATCGAGGCGGCGGCGCACGACGCCGAAGCGGTGGCGCTCAAGCGCGAGCGCGACGTGATGGGGCAGGTGGCGGCCGGCACGCAGGGCGAGATCGCGCTCCTGCGCGCGCAGACCGAGACGGCGCAGGCGCGCGGCACGCTCGCGCAGCTCGCGGGTCAGCGCGAGGGGCTGCTCGCCACGCTCGAGTCGCTCGTCGGCGCGCCGGTGCGGCCCGAAGAGCAGGTGACGGGCCTGCCGAGCTGGCAGCCGAGCGACGAAGACAGCAAGCCGTGGGAGCAGCTGTACGTGGTGCGAGCGACCGCGAAGGGCGTCGAGGCGCAAGAGAAGTACGTCACGTACGACACGCTCTCGTTCTTGCCGACCGTCGTCGCGACCGCGAAGGGCAACTACAACTCGAACGTCGGCTTCGTCGGCAAGAACTGGACGTACGACCTCTCCGTCGGGTTCTCGATTCCGCTCTACGACCGCGGCACCCGCTACGCGAACAAGAAGGAGGACGTCGCGAAGCTGCTCGGCGCGAAAGAGAAGCTCGAGAGCGAGCGCGCGAAGGCCCGGTCGGGTTGGGTGAGCGCGAAGGCGAACCTCACGGCCGCCGAGGCGGCGCTGAAGCAGGCCGAGGCGCAGGCGGCGCTCGCGACGAAGGCACAGAAGCAGCTCGACGCCGCGTTTCAGCTCGGCCTCGCTACCGCGCTCGAGCTCTCGGACATCGACAACAAGCGGTTCTTCGCCGCGAGCCAGGTCGCGCAGGTGCGCGCGCAGCTCGAGGTGCGCAAGGTCGAGATGCTGGCCGCCGAGGGGCGGCTCGCGAAGGCCGCGGGCCTCGACGAGTAGCGCTCACCGGTGACGTTAAGGCCACCCGCCCCAGGCGTCGGGCGAACGCGAACGAGCCGTCGGCGACGCAGGCGAGGTGCCGTGCGCCAGCGCCGCCCTCTGACGAAGGGCCGCCGAACGCGAGAGCACATTTCGCATAGTCGCTTTCTCCTCCGCTCCGTATTCCTCGCAGCTGGCCGGAGCACGGAGGACGACGATGCGAGCAGTGCAGTGGAGCTGGGGAGCGGCAGCGGTGCTGCTCTCGGCCTGTGGAGCGATTCCCGGTGGGGCCGACGCCGGCCCGACCGACTCGGGCGTGGTGACGGTCGCAGACAGCGGCACCGAGCCGCCGGATGCGGGCATGCCGCCCGTGCCGCAGTTCGTGGCCGACCCGCTGCCGAGCGGCGCGGTCGTCTGGCTGAAGGCCGACGTCACGAACCCCGCGAAGCCGCGCCTCGAGGTCTGGGGCAGGGACCTCGCGCTCGTGCGCGGCGTCGCGTTTCACGTCGAGGTCGACCCGGCGCAGCTGAGGGTCGACACCGCCGCCGCCGAGCTGGTGATGGGCGCGGGCGAGCGCATTCTGGCGCGCGTTCGCGGTGGCGACGCCGCGTTCGGGCTGGTTCGGCTCGAGAGGTCGCCCGCCGAGACCGACCTCGCCGCCGAGACGAAGCTCGCGGTGCTGCAGCTCACGGCGCTGACGAAGGTCGACTCGCGGCCGGCGCTGAGCCGCGTGGTGGTGCGCCGCGCCGACGGCGCGTACGTCGCAGTGAAAGCGGCAGCGGGAAGGCTGGTGCTGCCATGAGCCGCGCGCTCGTGCTCTTCGCGCTGGTCGCGGGGCTGCCGGCCTGGGCCGGGTTCGACCTCGTCACGCAAGACCTCGCGGTCGACCTCGTCACGAACCCGGCGACGCTCGACGTGAAGGCGTCGCTTCGCGTGCGGGCCGACGCGCCGCTCAGCGCGGTCGAGCTGGTGCTGCCCTCGGGCGCCATCAGCGCGGTGACCGTCGACGGAGCGCCGGCGCAGTACACGGCCGACGCGCTGCAGTACCTCTTGACCGTGCAGCTGCCGGCTCCGCTCGCGGCGAACGGCGAGGCGGTCATCGAGGTCGCCTTCTCGGGCGCGCCGAGCTGCTCGTCGGCGGGGCGCATCGAGTGCGCGCGCTCGGCCGCGTTCACGTTCGTGCTGCCGATCTCGCAGCAGGTGCGGTGGTACCTCATCTCGTACACGGCGACCGACCCGTTCACCGGGAAGGTGACGTTCAGGCTGCCCGCAGGTCATCGCGCCGCGCTCGTTCAAGGCGCGCTGCCGGCCGTCGCCTCGCAGCCCGACGGCACCGAGCAGTGGAGCTTCGACTACGCCACGCCCACCGACTCGCTCGCGTTCACGGCGGGCGACTCGTCGTCGGTGGCGTCGAGCGACGGCCGCTTCGTGGGCTTCTACCGGGACCCCGCGACGAAGCAGACGATGGAGACCGTCATCGCCGACGCGGTTCGCTACTACCCGGTGATGGCCGCGATGTACGGCCCGCTGCCCGGCGAGCGCTTTCACTTCTCGTTCGTGCCGCTCAACTTCATCGCGGGCGGCATCGGCACGCTCGACCTCGTCTTCCTCAACGAGATCCTCAACGTGCCGCAGTACAGCTACATCATCCCGCAGGCGCAGCACGAGCTCGCCCACTCGTGGTGGGGCAACCTCTCGTCGCCGTCGACTCCGTTTCTGAGCGAGGCGATGGCCGAGTACACGCTGTGGCGGGTGAAGGGCGACGTCGACGGCGAGCGCGAGGGCGCGCGCGGTCGGCGAATGAACGCGGTCTGGTACCTCTACGGCCGGCCCGCGAACCAGGACGTCGCGCTCATCGCGAGCAACGTCACCTCGTCGCCGGTCTACGTGCAGGTCGTCTACCACAAGGGCCCCGTGGTGATTCGCACGCTCGAGGAGCTCGCCGGCAAGGCGCAGCTCACCGCCGGGCTGAAGGAGGCGCTGAAGGTGCAGCCGACGCTCACGCCCGCCGACTGGCTCGGCGCGATTCAGACGGCGAGCGGCGTCGACCTCACGCGCTTCCGCGATCGCTGGTTGATGGCGACCGGCTTTCCGAAGCTCGCGGTGACACCGGCGATCGAAGCGCAGGCCGGCGGCTGGAAGGTCACGCTCGGGGTGACGATGACCGGCGACTTCCCGATGAGCCTGCCCGTGGTGGTGCGGCTCGACGACGGCACCGAGCAGCGCGCGAGCGTGATGCTCGACCTGGCGACGACGACCTGGACCCAGACGTTCACGAGCCGGCCCGTGTCGATCGAGCTCGACCGCGAGTGGACGGCGGTGCGCGAGCTGAGCCCGGCGATGACGGCCGACGTCACCTTCGACGGCGACGTCGACGGAGCCGACCTGCTCGAGCTCGCGATTCACCTGGGCGGCCAGGTGCCGTCCGAGCGCCGCGTCGACGGCTCGTACGACCCGCTCTTCGACCTCGACCACAACCGCGCGATCGACCTCACCGACATCGACGCGGTGCTCGTCGAGGCCAACCGCTGACCGGGCCGGGTTTGGAGCGCGCGCAGGGGCTCGGCTACCTTGCGCGCCGGTGCCGACGCTCAAGACCCGAGTCGACGTGGGGCCGATGAGCCTGCGCCGCTACACCGAGCCGGCGGCGGGCTGGTCGCGGCGCTCGGCGCACGGGAACCTCGAGCTGGCCTGGGCGCGCAGCGGCTCGCTCATCTACCAGCTCGGGCGCGCCGAGCTGCACGTGCCGCGCGGCGCGGTGGTGGTGGTGCCCGAGGGCGTCGAGCACCGCACCATCATGAACGAGGGTGGAAACGCCGAGTCGCTGCACCTCGACTCGGCGCTGATCAGCAGGCTCAGCGACGAGCTCGGGCCGAGGCTGGCGCTGAAGGGGCTCGCGCCGGGCGTCGTGTACGCGGGCGAGGTGCTCGAGCGCGCGTGGGCGTGGGCCGCGTGCGGCGTGCCCGACGCGGCGACGCTCGCGGCCGACGGCTTCGTGCTCGAGATTCTGCGGCGCCGGCTGCAGGCCGAGCAGCTCGCCGAGCTCCGCGACGCGCGCATCGCGCGGGCCGTCGATCGCGTGTGGGAGGACTTTCGCGAGACGACGCAGGTCGAGGACCTCCGCGAGGCCTCGGGCTTGAGCCGGTTTCACTTCAGCCGGCAGTTCAAGGCGCGCACCGGCAAGAGCCCGTACCGCTTCCTGCTCGAGGTGCGGCTCGGGTACGCCGCGCACCTCATTCGCCGGCGGGGACTCAAGGTGACCGAGGCGGCGACCACCGCCGGGTTCACCGACCTCAGCCGCTTCGGTCAGCTGTTCCGGCGGCGCTTCGGGATGACGCCGCGTCAGTACCGCGAGCCGCGCTGACCCCCGCCATCTACGGCAGGACCATCGAGAGAATCGCGCCGAGCACCATGATGGCGGCGCCGGCGATGAGGAAGCCCGCACCGAGCTGCTGGTGCAGGTTGCCGGTCGCGACGAGCTGGCGCAGCTCGGAGTAGTCGGCGAGCGGCGGGTAGTTGCGGTCGATGCGGTCGTAGTTCTCGCCGGCCGAGTACCGGAAGCCGACGCCGACGCCGGCGACCGCGGCCCCCGCGACGATGACGCTGAAGGCGGCCCAGCGCGAGGCGGGGCGCTTCTGCTCCTGCTGCAGGGCTTCGGGCTCTTCGGCGGCGAGCGCGAGGGCGAGGGCGAGAGCGATGGCCGGCATGCGGCGCGGCAGCGTAGCACCCGGTGAGGGTTCAGAGGCTTCGAGCTGCGTCGTACAGCGCCTCGATCTGCTTCGCGTACTTCGCCTCGACGGCGCGCCGCTTCACCTTCAGCGTGGGGGTCAACAGCTCGTTCTCGACGGTGAAGTCTTCGCTCACGACGGCGTGTCGCTTGATCGTCTCGTACGGAGCCAGCTGCGCGTTCGCGCGCGCGATCGCCTCGGCGGCGGCCTCGGGCGTCGCGCCGGGCTGCAGCGTCACGAGCGCCACGAGGTAGGGCCGCCGGTCGCCGACCGCCACCACCTGCGAGATGCGCGGGTCCTGCCGCACCAGCGCCTCGATGTTCTGCGGCGCCACGTTCTTGCCGCCGCCCGTGATGATCAGGTCCTTCTTCCGGTCGGTGATGCGCAGGAAGCCCGCGTCGTCGAGCACGCCGACGTCGCCCGTCTTGAACCACCCGCTCGCGTCGAGCGCGGCGCGCGTCGCCTCGGGCTCGCCCTCGTACTCGCGGAACAGCCCCGGCGTGCGCACCAGAATCTCGCCGTCCTCCGCGAGCCTCACCTCGACGCCCGGCAGCGGCTTGCCGACGGTGCCCAGCCGGTACGCCTGCGGGTGGTTCAGGCAGATGGGCGACGACGTCTCGGTCATGCCGAAGCCCTCGAGCACCACGATGCCGAGCGCGTGGAAGAAGCGCAGCACGTCGAGCCGCGCGGGAGCCCCGCCGCACAGCACGTAGCGAACGTTCTCCCACCCGAGCTTCGCGCGCAGCTTCTTGCCGACCACGCGCTGCCACAGCCGGGCCTCCCACCCGAGCAGCGCCGGCACCGGCCGGCCCGCCTGGCGCAGGTCGAGCACGCGCTCGCCGACCGCCAGCGCCCGAGCGAAGAGCCTGCGGCGAAGCCCGCTCGACGCCGCCACGCCTTCGAGGATGCGCGCCTGCACCTTCTCGAGCACGCGCGGCACCGCGGCCACCATCACCGGCCGGGCGGCCAGCCACGCCTCGCTCACCTTCTCGAGCGACTCGGCGAAGAACGCGCACCCGCGGATCTGCAGGTAGCCGTAGTAGTTCACGCGCGTCAGCACGTGCGCCATCGGCAGGTACGAGACGGCGAGGTCGCCGCGCATCGCTCCGAGGTACTGCGTGCCGAGCTTCGAGGTGGCGAGCAGGTTCGTGTGCGTCAGCGCGACCGCCTTCGGCGGGCCGGTCGTGCCGCTCGTGTACACCAGCGTCGCGAGGTCCGAGCCGCGCACCTCTCTCGCGCGCGCCTCGACGTCGCCGGTGCGTAAGAACGCCGCGAGCCCGGTGTCGATGACGACCACCTCGCGGCCTCCGAGCACGCTCGCGAGCCGCGCCCGCTGCGCCTCGCTCTCGACGAACACCAGCCGCGCCCGCGAGTGCTCGAGCACGTACGCGACCTGCGCCGCGGTGCTCGTGGGGTAGATGCCGACGGTGACCGCGCCGACGGTGAGCACGCCGAGGTCGATCGCTCCCCACTCCCAGCAGGTGCGGCTGATCAGCGCCACGCGATCTCCGCGCTGAACGCCGCGCTCGAGCAGCCCCGCGGCCACGCCGCGCCGCAGCCGCCCCAGCCCCGCCCAGGTCTCGGGCACCCACCGGCCGCCGCCCGAAGGGCGGTGCCCCGCGACCGTCTCGCCGCCCTCGGCCTCGGCCCGCGCCGCCAGGCTGCCGAGGGTGTCGTCTGCGATGTCCTTCGGAACTGCCTCGAGCATGCCGCCCAGGTAGCTCACGGCTGATTCCGGAGTCAAACGTGGCGGCGGACTCGGCGAACAGCTCGGGTGAGGGTAGGCTGCCGCCCCGCGATGCCGTCCACACCGACGTCGGGGGCCTTCACACGCGAGATCCCCTGCAACTGGGACCTCGCCACGAAGCTCTGGAACGACTGCTCAGACTTCCTCACGCAGCGCGGGCTCGACCGCGACGAGGTCTACGCGCTCACGATGGCGGCCTCCGAGCTGCTCGAGAACGCGGTGAAGTACGGCGACTGGCAGCGGGCTCCGGAAGACACCATCGCGCTCTCGATCGACGTCGCTCCGCGCAGCGTCACCGTCGAGGTGCAGTGCCCGACGGCCGACGACGTGCGCGCGCTGCGCAAGCTCGACGAGCAGATCCAGTGGATCCGTGGGTTCCAGAGCCCGTTCGAGGCCTACGTCGAGCGCCTCAAGCTCGTCTCGGCGCGCGGCCACGACCTCGGCGAGTCCGGCCTCGGCCTGATCCGCATCGCGTACGAGGGCCGCTGCGTCGTCGACTTCTACGTCACGGCCGACGCCCGCCTCGCGATGTCGGCCGTGTACCGCCCTCAAGGAATGTACGGCTGACGATGACCGCGGCGCCGCCTCCACAGCCCAAGCTCACGGGCATGCTCGTGTCCGGCGATCGCCGCGTGCCCTGCAAGGTGTCGCGCGCGTCGAAGCTCTCGCTCGCCGTCGAGCTCGACGAGGCCGGAGTGCGCGAGGGCACCGTCTTCGATCGCCTCGAGGTCGAGCTGCCCGATCGCGAGGCCGTGCTGTCGCGCTGCCGCTACGAGCACGAGCAGCTCGTCTTCCTCGACGACGTCTACGACTGCGAGGCCCTGTTCAGGGTCGGCCGCGTCTCGAACCTGCTCGGCTTCATGAACGAGCTGCCGCTCGTGCTGGCGCAGCGCGAGCGCATCAACCCCGAGTTCCGCGACTACGTCGCCGACCTGCTCTACGACCTGTCGGTCTACAAGAAGTTCTTCGACGAGCAGGATCGCGTGCTCTCGCGCGAGACGCCGCAGGTCGCCGCCGCCGCCCAGGTCGTGCTGCTGCAGCGCGCGGGCGGCGAGTTCTTCAAGTTCCTCGACGCGAAGCTCGCCGCGCTCGGCACCCTCGTGAAGGACTTCACGCCCGAGGAGCACGAGCGCCACGGCTACTACTTCCGCCGCGCGCTGTGGCCCTACATCATGGGCGCGGCGTTCATGCAGCGCACGAACCTGAAGCCGCGCGGCTACGCCGGCGACGCGGTGATGATGGACATGCTGTACGACAACAAGTTCGTCGGCCGGTACGCGTTCAACAAGCTGCTGCACAAGCACCCGGTCGAGCACGCCGCCGCCCAGGCCGTGCGCAACCGCCGCGTGCTCGTGCCGCGCATGATGCGCGAGGTGCTGGCCGCGGCGGGCGGCAAGTCGCCCTTCACGGTGCTCTCGGTCGCGTGCGGCCCGGCGCGCGAGCTCGAAGACTTCTTCGTCACCGACGACGACTACGACCGGCTCGAGGTCACGCTGCTCGATCAAGACGACGAGGCGCTCGCCGCGGCCCGCATGATGGTCGACGTGCTCGGGCAGCGGAAGCAGCGGCAGCTCAGCGTGAAGTGGGTCAACGACTCGGTGCGCACGCTGTTGCGCACGCGCGATCTCGCGGGCCGGCTCGGCCGCTTCGACTTCATCTACACGATGGGCATGTTCGACTACCTGACGCCGCCGGTCGCGCGCGCGCTGCTCGCCAAGCTGTACGAGCTGCTGCAGCCCGGTGGCATGCTGGTCGTCGGCAACTACCACGCGTCGAACGCCAGCCGGTACTACATGGCGTACTGGCTCGACTGGGTTTTGTACTATCGCACCGAGGCTGAGATGCTGGAGCTCACGGCCGGGCTCCCCCGAGCGAACGCGAGCGTCTCGTTCGATGACAGCCGTGCCCAGATGTTCCTGAAGGTCGAGCGGAAATGACATGAACGCAGTGCCTGCCACTCCGCGAACGGCGCGGTTCAGCGACTACGCCGACGGTCTCATCCACGACTGGATGAAGATTCTCGCGCTGCTCGGCGTGACGCTCGTGCCGCTGTTCATTCTGCTCGACTACGTCACGATGCCGACGGAGCTGTTGCGGACCTTCGCGGCCTACCGCGCGATCGCGACGGTCACCTCGCTCGCGCAGTTCCTCCTGTTGAGGGCGACGAAGCCGCACAAGTGGTCGTTCGTGCACGGCTACATCTTCAGCTTCCTCGTCTGCGGGATGATCGTGTGGATGACCGTCGACCTCGGCGGCTTCCGCTCGTCTTATTACGTCGGGCTGATGCTCGTGATCTTCCCGGTCAACGTGCTGTTGCCCTGGCGCTCGATTCACGCCGCGCTCAACTCGATCGTCGCCGTCGGCCTCTACGTCGTCGCGAACCTCGCCTTCGGCGGCCCGTTCGAGATGTCGCAGCTGGTGAACAACCTCTACTTCCTGCTCTCGACCGTCGTGCTCGTCGTCGCGATGTCCGAGACCCGCTACCGCCTGCTGCAGCAGGAGTTCCGCCTGCGCTCGGAGCTCGAAGACACCAACGCCACGCTCGAGACCTCTCGCGCCGACCTGAAGCTCGCCCGCGACAAGCTGTGGAGCGAGATGGAGGTCGCCCAGCGCATTCAGACCGCGCTGTTGCCCAAGAACCGCCGCCTCGGCGCGTACGAGGCCGAGGCCGTCATGCGCCCCGCCGAAGAGGTCGGAGGCGACTACTACGACTTCCTCGAGACGAAGACCGGCGAGCACTGGGTCACCGTCGGCGACGTCTCGGGCCACGGCGTCGAGTCGGGCCTCGTGATGATGATGACGCAGACCACCATCGCGACGCTGGTGAACGACGTCCCGGGCCGCAAGCCGAGCGACGTCTTCGTGCACACGAACGAGGTCATTCGCGAGAACGTCTCGCGCCTCGGCGGCACGCGCTACATGACGCTGAACGTCGTGCGGCTCGAGAAAGATCAGTTCACCGTCGCCGGCAAGCACCAGGACATTCTGGTCTGGCGCGCGGGGCCCGATCGCGTCGAGACCATCTCGAACCAGGGCACGTGGATCGGCGTCGTCGACGACGTGCGGCCCGCCGCCGAAGATCTCGTCGTGCCCGTGCGCATGGGCGACTGGGTGCTGCTCTACACCGACGGCGTCACCGAGGCCTGCAACTCGCGCGGTGAGTTCTTCGGCGAAGATCGCCTGCGCAAGTCGTTCGCCCGCATCGCCGGCAAGGTCTCGCTCCCCCGCGCCGTCGCCGAGCTGCTCGACGAGGTGCGACAGTTCGCTACCCGCATCGACGACGATCAGACCCTCGTGCTGCTCAAGCGCGTCGAGTAGTGTCGCGGCGCCATGCACGGTCTGTCGCTGGGCGACCTCAACATCGACGTTCAGGAGTTCCCCGGAAAGCTCGTTCAGTTCTGGAAGGGCTCTTCGAACCTGCGCGACCCTGCGTCAGGGCTCCGCCCGTTTCTCGAGCTCGCGGTCGCCGAGGCGTCGACGCGCAAGCTGGTGCTCGAGCTCCACTTCGAAGACCTCGGCCACTTCAACTCGTCGACGGTCGCGACGCTCTTGCGCTTCATCGAGAAGGCCGGGCAGAAGAGCGTGAAGCTGGTGCTCTTCTACAACGGCTCGCAGCGGTGGCAGGGCCACAACTTCGAGGCCATCGCGCTCTTGAACCGCACGAGCGGCACCGTCGAGGTGCACCGCGTCGACGCCGGGCAGGCGCCCGAGCGCGTCAGCTGATCAAGCTCCGACGAAGTTCACCGACGCCGTGCCGCCCGCCTCGAGGGGGCGCATCGCGCGCTTGAGCGCGTCGAACGACAGCGTCTGCCACCGCGCGTTGGCGTCGTAGCGCACCGTGAGCTTGAGCCCGCGGTCTTGCGCCGAGGTGATCAGCTGGATCAGCACCGCGATGGTCGACGAGTTGAAGTGCTCGACGCGCTCGAACCGCATCTCGATGGCGGCGCTCTTCTCGCGCGCGGTGCTGAAGAGCTGATCGAACCACGGGTGCAGCACGCTCGCCGGGTTGCGGTTGTTGCTTCGGCCGAGCCAGGTGGCGACGAGCACTCCGGGAGTGCGCTCGTCGACCTCGATGGTCAGGTCACCCGCCTGCAGGTTCACCATTGGGCGAACACTACCCCGACGCCATCAGAACGACAGCGCGAAGCTCAGGCCGGGTGTGCCTGAAGGCCCCACGGGTGCGATGACCCAGCGCGGCGCCTCGGGCTCTCGCGAGGCCAGCGGGTCATCGGGCACGAGCTCGCGGCTCGTCTTGAAGAGGCCGACGAGCGTGAAGGCGAGCCCGACGGCCTCGGCGGTCGTGAAGACCACGGTGAGGAAGACGTCGAGCGCGGCGTTGACCACGTTGTAGCCGAAGCTCGAGTCGATGCTGCCGATGGGGCCCGACAACGCGACGCCCTGGCGCAAGAGCGGCCCCAAGACCGGCACCAGGTACAGCGCGTTGCCGCCGCCCCGGTAGAGGCCCGAGGTCACGCCGCCCGTGGCGCAGCCGATGCCGTACAGGTTCGAGAGCAGGTAGCCGACGCCGAACACGACCGCGCCGCCGATGAGCGCTCCTTTGCGGCGCACGTTCTCGTAGTGAAAGCCGCGCGGCGGCAGCTCGCCCTCGGGGCCGGGCTCGACCGTCTCGGGCGCGCTGGGCGGAGGCGGCGGCGGCGCGAGCGGCTCGACGGGCGGAGGCGGGGGAGGCGGCGGCAGGTCGTCGGCGGCGGCCGACAGGCTGCTGTAGAGCATCAGCACCACGGGTGCGGCGCGGGTGAGCATGGGCGCGCAGTCTAACCCCCAAAGCCGCAGGGCCACGCTATCCTCCCGGCACCGGATGGGGCTCTGGGAGGCGCTGGTTCAGGAGGCGGCAGAGGGCGACACCGTCTGGGTTCTCTCTGTCTTCCTGCTCGCGGCCTTCGTCACGCGCGCGTTCGCGGCCGGGCACCAGAAGCCGCGCTTCAAGTCGCTCACGTTTCTGCTGGTGGTGCACGTGACCTGCTGGGCGGTGTCGGGCGTGTCTCGCGCGCTCGGCGCCGACCTCTACCGAGACCTGCGGGTGCCCGGCAGCGTCGCCGGGGCGATCGTGCTCGTCGGCTGCATCGCCGCGGTGCTGTTCACGGTGCTCTTGCCGCGGGCCCGCCTCGAGGCCCCTCGCATCGTGCAAGACGTCGTCGTCGCGATCGCCTCGGTCATCGCGGGCGTGGCCGTGGCGTCGCGCGCCGGCGTGAACCTCTCGGGCCTGATCGCGACCTCGGCCGTCTTCACCGCGGTGCTCGGCTTCTCGCTGCAAGACGTCATCGGCAACGTGGCGGGCGGGCTCGCGCTGCAGGTCGACAACTCCATCGCGGTCGGCGACTGGGTGAAGGTCGGCGACGTCACGGGCAAGGTCACCGAGATTCGCTGGCGCTACACCGCGCTCGAGACCCGCAACTGGGAGACGGTGCTGGTGCCGAACTCGGTGCTGATGAAGTCGCAGGTGCAGGTGCTGGGGCGGCGCGCGGGCCAGCCGAAGTACCTGCGGCGCTGGGTCTACTTCAACGTCGACTGGCGCTATCAGCCGACCGACGTCGTGCAGTGCGCGGTGGCGGCGCTCAAGAACGCGCGGCTCGAGCGCGTCGCGACCGACCCGGCTCCGAGCTGCGTGCTGATGGAGATGAGCGAGAGCTACGGCCGCTACGCCGTGCGCTACTACCTGACCGACCTCGCCGTCGACGACCCGACCGACAGCGAGGTGCGCACCGTCATCTACTTCGCGCTGCAGCGCGCGGGCATGCGGCTGTCGATGCCGGCGCACGCCATCTTCCTCACCGAAGAGTCGGCCGACCGGCGAGAGGTGAAGACGAAGCAGCAGCTCGAGCGCTGCATGCGCCTGCTCGAGGGGCTCGACCTGTTCAAAGACCTCATGCCCGAAGAGAAGCAGCGCCTCGCCCGGGGCTTGAGGCACACGCCGTTCGCGACCGGCGAGGTGATGACGCGGCAGGGCGCCGAGGCGCACTGGCTCTACATCATGGAAGAGGGCCACGCCTCGGTGCGCGTGTCGGAGGGCGGCATCGAGCGCGAGGTCGCCGTCATTCAAGCGCCGTCGTTCTTCGGCGAGATGTCGCTGATGACCGGCGAGCCGCGGTCGGCGACGGTCGTGGCGGTCACCGACACCGAGTGTTTCCGTCTGGAAAAATCGACCTTCCGCGAGGTGCTGCAGGAGCGCCCGGCGCTCGCCGAGAAGATCGCAGAGGTGCTGACGCGTCGCCGCGCGGAACTCCTCGCAGTTCGTGAGGGCGTTACCGCCGAGGCCAAGCTCAAACAGTTACGAGGTTCGGAAACGGATCTGCTCGAGAAGATCCGCGGGTTCTTCGGGCTTATTGATTGAGCGATGATTTTCTCAATCGCGTTGGTGGTGATGGCGGCCGACCCCGGCTGGAAAGAGGTCGTGCGCCAGGCGGGCTTTCTCGTCGAGCGCCGAGAGGTGGGCAACGAGCGCTACTACGAGTACCGCGTCACGACCGACACCGACGTCTCGGTGGGAGCGCTGTGCGACGGGGTCTACGAGTGGGGCTCGGTGGGCACCGATCACGAGCACCTCAAGAACCGGCACCTGCTCGAAGACCACGGCGACTGGCGCGTCACCTACGACACCATCGTGACCCCGGCGCCCGTCGCGACACGCGACGTCGCGTTCACGATGAAGCGCGAGAAGAAGGCCGACGGCACCTGCGACGTCGACTTCTTCAGCACCAACGAGAAGGCGCCGCCGCTGCCGAAGGGCTGGGTGCGCCTCGCGAAGCTCAAGGGGCGGTGGCACCTCGAGCCGCGGCCCGGCGGCACGCACATCACGTACACGCTCTACACCGACCCGGGCGGCTCGGTGCCTGCGGGCCTGGTGCACAGCTCGCAGCGCGACGCGGCGCTCAGCACGGTGAAGAAGGGCATTCGGGTCTCGCGCGAAGGCGCGACCGGCGCCCTGCGCGATTAGCCCCGCCGCTCCCGCCTGAGTTGAGTGCGGCGTGGCGCGCGCGACGTCTTTCGCCTCGACTCACGACGCTCACGAAGCGCGCCGCGCTCGCGGTCAACTCAGGCAAGCCGCGGAATCGGACGACCGCCCGTACGCCCGCGCGCTGGCGACCGGGTCGCTCTCGTCACGTCGCAGGGAGCGCAACGCAGCCCGCGCGACCCGCACGAGCTTCGGGGCTGTCGTTACTGGCCGCCGTCGCTGATCACGAGCTCGACGAACTCGTCAGAGACGCCGCTTCAGGGGCAGTACTCGAGGTGGTAGCGAATCGAGTCGCGCATGCGCTCGAGCACCGCCTCTCTCGTGTCTGCCACCAGGTCGAGCGTCTCGACCTTGCCCCCGATGTACCGCGCCTGCCACTGACCGCTTCTCAGCTGCTTCAGGCGGACGTCGAATTTCATGCGCCCTTCAATAACACGCCGACCGGGCAGTGGTCGGAGCCGTAGACGTGCCGCTCGATGTACGCGTCTCGCACGAGCCTCATCGCCTGCGGCGTCGCGAGCACGAGGTCGATGCGCCAGCCGATGTTGCGCTCGCGAACACCGGTGCGCTGGCTCCACCACGAGTAGTGCCCGGGCAAAGGGCCGTGCACGTCGCGAAACGTGTCGACCCAGCCGGCCTCGAGCCACGACCTCAGCGCGGCGCGCTCCTTCGGCAGAAAGCCGCTGTTCTTGCGGTTTTCGCGCGGGCGCGCGAGGTCGATGTCTTCGCAGGCGATGTTGAAGTCGCCCATCACGAGCACGCGCTCTCTCGCGGCGCGTAGCGGCTCGAGGCGGGCCTTCAGCGTGCGCAGGAAGGCGAGCTTGAACGGCGTGCGCGAGAGGTCGCGGTCGACGCCGTTACCGCTCGGCACGTAGACGTTGCACACCCAGAGTCGGCCGAACCGCGCCAGCTGAAAGCGCCCCTCGACGTCGAAGCGCCGCACGCCGAGGCTCGTGTAGAGCTCCGAGGGCTTGCGGTGGGCGAAGAGGCCCAGCCCCGAGTAGCCCGCCCGCCGCGCGCAGGTGAGCTCGACGTGCCGCGCCTTCAGTGGGTCGAGCTCGGCTTCGAGCTGGTGCGGGTGGGCGCGAACCTCTTGCACCGAGACGACGTCGGGGCCGGTCGCGTCGAGCCACTTCACGAAGCCCTTGCGCACGGCGGCCCTGAGCCCGTTGATGTTCCACGACGAGATTCGCACCGCGGCCGCTCATGTAACATGCCGCGCGTGTCGCTCGAGCAGCTGTGCCTCAAGTGCGGTCTGTGCTGCGACGGCACGCTCTTCACGCACGTGGCGCTCACCGACGAAGAGCAGAAGCGCCTGCCGTCGCTCGGCGGCGTCATTCGCCAGCGGTGCCCTGCGCTCGGGGCAGACCTGAAGTGCGGTGTCTATGCCGAGCGACCCAAGGGCTGCTCGCGGTTCGTCTGCCTGCTCGGCGCCGCGCACGAGGACGGCGAGGTCGGCCTCGACGAGGCGCTCGGCATCGTGCGCGAGGCGCAGGCCTTGAGCGCGCGCATCAGCGCGCTGGTGCCCGGGCCCGGCTCGGCCATCTACAAGGCGCGCAGCTACGAGGCCGACGGGCCCGACGCGTCGGTCGCCGTCGAGGTGCGCGATGCGCGGCGCGCGCTCGAGGCGTTCTCGCGGCGCCACTTTCTCGGGCGGGGCTGACGTTACCGAAGGGTGACGGCGCGCTGCCGCCCGCGTTCGCGAGGCGCTGGGTTAGGTTGTGCCGTGGCCGGTCACCCCAATACCGCTGACGAAGGCGAAGCGTGCTTCGTGGTGGGCGTCGGGGCCTCGGCGGGCGGCCTCGCGGCGCTCGAAGAGCTGGTGAAGAACGTCGCGTTCGATCGCATGGCGTTCGTGGTGGTGCAGCACCTCTCGCCGAGCCACGACAGCCTGCTCACCCAGCTGCTCGCGCGCGTCAGCACGGTGAAGGTCGTCACGGCGGTCGACGGCGTGAAGGTCGAGCGCAACCACGTCTACGTGGCGCCGCCGAACGTCGATGTCGCCATCATGCACGGCGTGCTGCGCCTGCTCAAGCACGTGCCGCTGCCGGGCCCGCGGCTGTCGGTCGACTTCTTCTTCCGCTCGCTCGCCGAAGATCAGGGCCCGCGGGCCATCGGCGTCGTGCTCTCGGGCACGGGCACCGACGGCACGTTCGGGCTGCGCGCCATCAAGGAGGGGGGCGGCATCACCTTCGCGCAGGAGCCCTCGACCGCGAAGTTCGACGGCATGCCGCAGAGCGCGCTCGCCTCGGGGCACGCCGACTACCGGCTGTCGCCGGCCGAGATCGCCGAAGAGCTGCGGTGGATCGGGGCGAGGCCCGAGTCGCTCTTGCAGTCGCCGCGCCCTCCCGGGCCCGAGGCTCAGGAGCACTACGCGCGCCTGTTCGTGCTGGTGCGCAACGAGTTCGGCAACGACCTCGGTCAATACAAGACGACGACGGTGCAGCGGCGAATCGAGCGGCGCATGGCGCTCCAGAAGGTCACGCGCCTGGAAGACTACGTCCGCTTCGTGCAGCAGAGCCCGGCCGAGCTGCGGGCGCTGTACTCCGACATGCTCATCTCGGTGACGCGCTTCTTTCGCGATCGCGAGCCGTTCGAAGAGCTGCGCTCGCAGATTCTGCCGCGCGTCGCCGCGGGCCGCGCGCCCGGCTCGAGCCTGCGCGCCTGGGTGCCCGCGTGCGCGACGGGCGAAGAGGTCTACTCGCTGGGCATCTGCATTCGCGAGTTCCTCGAAGAGCGGGGCCTCGACCTCAAGGTCCAGCTGTTCGGCACCGACGTCGACGAGACCGCGATCGACACCGCGCGGCGCGGGCGCTACCCGCGCAACATCGCGCAAGACGTGTCGCCCGAGCGGCTCGCGAAGTTCTTCATCGAGTCGGGTGACGAGTACCAGGTCAGCACGCGCCTGCGAGACACCGTCGTCTTCTCGCGCCACAACCTCTACCGCGACCCGCCGTTCTCGCACGTCGACGTCGTGAGCTGCCGCAACCTGCTCATCTACCTGCAGCCGCCGACGCAGAAGCGCGTGCTGCGCGTGCTGAACCACGCGCTGAACCCCGGCGGCTTCTTGATGCTCGGCACCTCGGAGAGCGTCGGCGAGTCGGCCGACCTGTTCGGCCTCGTCGACCGCAAGAACAAGATCTACTCGAAGAAGGCGGGCGCGCCGCTCGCGCCGGCCGAAGCGGGCTTCGCCAGCCGCCCGCCCGAGCCGCCCGCTCGCCAGGCCGGCCGGGCGCCGGGGAACCTGCAGGCCGTCGCAGATCGCAAGCTCATGGAGCTGTACGTGCCGCCCGGAGTCGTCGTCGACGACCAGCTGCAGGTGCTGAGCTTCCGCGGGCACACCGGGCCGTACCTCGACCCCGTCGCGGGCAACGCGACGCTCGACGTGACCCGCGTCGTCCGCTCGGAGCTGCGCCTCGAGGTGAAGCGCCTCGTTCAGCGCGCGTTCGAGACCGGTGAGCGCACCCGGGGCGACGTCTCGAGCAGCGACGGCGGCAGCGTGAGCGTCGACGTGGTGCCGCTGCCCGAGGTCGAGGGGGGCAGGCCCTCGGTCGCGGTGCTCTTCTTCCCGCTGCCGGTCGAGCCCGAAGCGGCCGGGCCGGAGGCGGCGCCTCGCGAGGGCGAGGGCCGGCGGGTCACGCAGCTCGAGCGTGAGCTCGCCGTCGCGCGCGAGAGCCTGCAGGCGGCGTACGACGAGCGCTCGCGAGCTGAAGAGGAGTTTCGCTTCGCCGCCGAAGAGCTGCAGTCGACGAACGAGGAGCTGCAGGGCACGAACGAAGAGCTCGAGACCTCGAAGGAAGAGCTGCAGAGCACGAACGAAGAGCTGGTCACGATGAACGACGAGCTGCAGACGCGCATGCGCGAGCTCAGCCAGACCAACGACGACCTGCACAACGTGCTCTTGGGCGTCGATCAGGCGGTCATCATCGCCGACCTGGAGCTGCGCATTCGCCGCTACACCAGCGCTGCCGAGAAGCTGTTCAACCTCGTGCCGGGAGACGTCGGGCGCACCGTCGACTTTCTCGAGCGCTTCCTGGGCGGGTGCCAGCTCGGCGGCAAGGTCTCGGAGGCCATCAAGTCGCTGACCGTCACCGACTACCCGCTGCTCGCGAGCAACGGGCGCTGGTACCGCCTGCGCGTGATGCCGTACAAGACCCTGGACCACGCGATTCGCGGCGCGATCGTCACGCTCGCCGACATCGACGTGCGCAAGAAGGCGAGCGATCTCGACCTCGACGTCGCCGAGTACGTCGCCCGGCACCTCTCGGAGTCGACCAGCGCGCTGGTGCTCGTCGATCAGCGGCAGCGCGTGGTGTGGGTGAACGACCTCTTCGTGAACCGCTTCCAGGTGTCCCGGGAAGAGGTCATCGGCGGGCGCCTCTCGGAGCTGGGCAATCGGGCGTGGCTCGGCACGACGCTGCGCAACCTGCTCGCGCGCACCTTCGAGTCGAGCGAGCTGTTCCGCGACGTCGTCGTCGCGGGGCTCTTCCCTGATCAGCCCCACCGCGTTCAACGCCTCAGCGGGAGCCGGGTTCCGATTGCCGCCGACGCCCCACTCGCGCTGCTCATGTTGGAGGACGCATGATCCGCCCCGGTAACGTGGGCCCCCTGCGGTGGTCTGCAGTCCCACGATTTGTTAACCGCACACACCGGCGTACCTCAGCGCCGCGCAGCGGGGGCCCCGCATGAACCTCGAAGAGCTGTCTCGCGAAGAACTGGTCGCCGCGGTGCGTTCGCTGGTCCCCGGGAGCGACGGCAGCGAGCTCGAGCAGATGCTGCACGATCTGCGGGTTCACCAGATCGAGCTCGAGATGCAGAACCGCCAGCTGCGCGAGTCTCAGGTGGCGCTCGAGCACTCCCGACACGAGTACGCCGAGCTCTACGACGGCGCGCCCGTCGCGTACTGCACGCTCGACGACGGTGGCCGCATCGCGCAGGCCAACCTCACGGCCTCGGCGTTCTTCGGCATCGAGCGTGGGGCCCTGCTGGGTCGAGTGCTGAGCACCCTCGTCGTCGCCGAAGATCGCGCCATCGTCCGCAGCCACCTCAAGCGGTGTCTGACCGAGAGCGGCCGCGTGACCAACGAGGTTCACATCGAAGTGAACGGCGCGGCGCCCGTCGCGTTTCAGATGTCGAGCGTCGCGTGGAAGGGCACCCTCGGCGAGGTGCTCGGCTCGAAGACGACGCTGACCGACATCTCGGCGCTCAAGCGGGCGGAAGAGCGCGTGCGCCTGTTGTCGGCGGCCAGCGCCGACCTCGCGGCGGCCGACCTGGGCGCCGCGCTGCCCGCGCTGGCCGAGCGGCTCGCTCCGACGTTCGCCGACCTCTGCTTCATCGACGTCACCGAGGGCGCCAAGACGGTTCGCGCTGCGGTGGCGGTAGCGAGCTCGGCGAAGCGGCACCTCGCCGAGGCGCTGAAGCGAGGGCCGATTCCCGCGGTCGAGCTGACCGAGCCGCTGCTGCTGACCGACGCCGCGCCCGCCGCGCTCGCGCTGGCGCTGCCGGCGGGGTCCGACCGCGCGCCGATCGTCAAGGAGTGCGATGCGCGGTCGCTGATGATGCTGCCGATGGTGATCGCGAGCCGAACGCTCGGCCTCTTGGGCCTCGTGATGGCCGAGAGCGGCCGCCGCTACACGCCGACCGACCTCATCTTCGCGCGCGACCTCGCGAACCGCGTCGCGATGGCCCTCGAGAATCGCCGGCTGCACCGCGAGTGGGAGGCCGCGGCGCGTGCGCGGCAAGACGTGCTGTCGACCGTCTCGCACGAGCTGAAGACGCCGCTGACGGGCGCGCTGCTCAACGTCGACGCGCTGCTGCGCACGGCCCCGCCCGAGGAGCGCCGCGCCGGTCGCTCGAAGGTCGACCACATTCGACGATCGCTTCTGCAGATGAACCACCTCGTCGACGACCTGCTCGATCTCGGCAGCATCGACGCGGGGCGCCTGACCCTCGAGAAGACCGACCACGCGCTGGCGGCGCTCATGGCCGAGGCGGCCGACCTGCTCGCGCCGCAGGCCGAGGCGAAGGCCGTGAGGTTCGAGCTCGATGCGCCGGGCGACGCGCTGTGGGTGAGCTGCGATCGCAGTCGGCTCTTGCAGGTGTTCTCGAACCTGCTCTCGAACGCCGTCAAGTTCAGCCCCGAAGGAGGCAGCGTGAAGCTGCAGGCGCGGCGTGAAGGCGACGACGCGCGCATCATCGTCTCCGACGACGGGCCTGGTTTGAGCCCCGCGGTGATGCGGCACCTGTTCGAGCGGTTCTCGCAGGCGAAAGAGACCGCGCCGCAGGGCCGGGGGCTCGGGCTCTTCATCTCGAAGGGCATCATCGAGGCCCACGGCGGCACCATCTGGGTCGAGAGCGTCGCGAAGAGCGGCACGCGCGTGCACTTCACGCTGCCGGCGGTGCCGAAGCCGCCGCGGGCGTCGGTGCCGCCCCCGGTCGTGCTCGTGGTCGAAGACGACGAGCAGCTTCGTGAGCTCACGTGCGAGCTGATCGTCGAAGCGCACTTCGGAGTCGCGTCGGTCAGCAACGGCCGCGAGGCGCTCGACTACCTGCGCCTCGGGGGGGCACGCCCGCACCTCATCGTGCTCGACCTGGCGATGCCCGTCATGAGCGGGCCCGAGCTCATCGCGGTGCTGAAGGCCGACCGCGAGCTGGCCACGATTCCCATCGTGCTGCTCTCGAGCTCGGCGGATCTCGCGGAGCAGGCCAGGGCGCTGGGCGTCGCAGGGTCCCTCACGAAGCCGTTCGACGAGCGCGCGCTGCTGAAGCTCGCCGAACAGCTCGGCGTGAAGCCGGCGGGCTGACGCTCAGCGGCACGTGGTGAGCAGGTAGACCTCGTCGGTCTCGACCGACGGCGACGCCAGCGACTCGGTGTCGAAGACGACGAAGCCGCGCGCCGGCGTCGCGACCGGAGCCGGACGACGGCCCGGGCCGACGTCGGTGCCTCCGTCGCTGCGGCCGAGCCACATCGAGAACACCCGCGGCGACGACATGCCCGCCTGCCACGCGGCGAGCTGGCCTTCGCTCACCTCGAGCAGGTCGATGTCGGCAGCGGCGGTGAGGGGCGTGGCGTTCGAGCAGGTGACGCCCGAGCCGATGATGCAGGGCGCGCTGAAGACCTGGCGAGACATCGCGCCGCCCGAGAGGAACCAGCTGATGGTGCCGGCGTCGGTGATGAAGAACGCGGGGTCGAGGCCCATCGAGAGCGTGCCCTCGGTGGGCGAGGTGCCTGCCGACGTGACGGTCGAGCGCCGCATGCGGCCGTCGGTGCGGTCGTGACCGAAGGTGAAGTTGCCCCCTCCGGCGGAGGCGAGCATCGCTCGGCGCCCCAGCGCGTCGTAGGGGTCGGCGCTGTACGTGGCGGCGCCCATCGGCACCGTCGACGAGTAGCCGGCGACGCGCACGCCGGTCGTGTCGGTCACTGCGACGAGCAGGCGGCTCGCGCCCTCGTCGACCGCGATGGCGAGATCGGTCGGCGTCATGACCGTCATCGCCGGCAGGGCGCCTCCGCCGGTCAAGTTCGAGCGGCCGGTGAGCGGGTCGAGCGTTGCGACCATGACGCGCTTCATGGCGGCCGACTCTTCGACCCAGGCAGCGACGATGATCGAGCCGCTCACGGCGATGGCGGGCAGCGTCGCCTTCGTCGCGGCCTCGACGGTCGTCGACGGAGCGACCGGGTCGCTGAGCGTGCCGTCGCTCTTCACGACGCGGGCCACGACGCGGTCACCTTCCTCGTAGAGCACCATCAGCGAGTCGGTGCCGGGCACCGGGGCGGCGACGGGCTTGCGCGAGACGACGCCGGGCGAGCGGCTCACGTTGAGCGGCGCGCTGCGGTCGACGACGCCGTCGCAGTCGTTGTCGAGCCCGTCGCACTTGGTCTCGAAGCGCTGGTACGTGGCGCCGTACGACGCCTCGCACGAGCCGGCGTCACCGCAGCCGCCCGACGAGCCCGCGCACACGCCCTTCTGCAGCGGGCACATCTTCAAGACGCCGTCGTCGACGACGCCGTCGCAGTTGTTGTCCTTGCCGTCGCAGACCTCGACGCCGGGCACGACGGCTCCGACGCACTTGCCCCACGTGCCGTTCGTGCTGCACGTCTGGCGGCCAGGCTTGCAGGTGCCGACGCTGCTCCCGCACTCGCGCGTCGAGCCGACGCTGCAGGTGCTCTCGCCGCCGTCGGCGCCGCAGCGCAGCTTGCTGCGGCACGGCTCGGCGACCGGGTTGAAGCAGCCCGCGCACAGCACCGCGACCACGAGCAGGAGTCTCATCTCGAGACTTGACGGTAGTTCTTCCCGGCGGCGTTGAACCAGAGGCTGCCGCGCTCGCGGTAGCCGGCGGGGTCGCCGGGAGCCCGGCACGACAAGCCCACGTGCACTGCGAGCTCGACCTCGGTGCCCTTCGCCACGCCGGGCAGGAAGAAGAAGCCGCTCACCACCGGGCTCGGAACGTCGGTGCTGCGCAGCACCTGCGTCGTCTTCCACCCGTCGGTCGTGTAGTGCAGCTCTTGCCACGTCACCTGCACGACGGTGAAGCCGCGCCCGACCCAGCCCTTCTCGTGCGCGAACGCGACCACCTCGGGCGTCTTCGCGTCGACGTGAAAGTGCACCACGCTCGAGGGCGGCAAGCTCGCGCTGCGTGCCCGAAAGGGAGCTGAGGGAGTCGAGAGCGCTTCCACCGCAGTCGGCGTCGGCATGAACGAGGCGTATAGCGCAGCGGCGCTGCTGATCAACCGCGCGCCGGCGTCACGAGCGCGAGCGACACCACCGAGCCTGCCTGCGCGCGAATCTCGCGCGACTCGACGAGGCGGCCCTGGCAGTCGACGGCCTCCATGCGCAGCGGCGCGGCGGCAGGCATCACGAAGTCGCGCCGCGAGCCGTCGTGCAGCCGGTACGCCGAGCTCGGCTCGAGCAGCTGCGAGCCCGGCAGCAGGCGGTTCTCGACGCTCTTGTAGTCGTCGTCGTCGCTCCACAGGTGAACGGCGCAGACGTCGTGGCCGGTCACGTTCTGCACAGTGACGAGCACCTCATCGGTGGCGCGCGGCGCGACGTGCGCGCAGCCGAGAGAGAAAAGCAGTGTCGCCATCAGAATGCCCAGACGCATCGTTGCGGTGAGACCCCCGTCCCATCCGGCGTGTGCAAGCCGGTAACGCCCCGTATACAGGAGCGCTTTGACCTCGCAAGCTTCCGGGTGTTGATGAAGACGTGAACGCAGTGGCGCTCAAGCTGGTCAGCAGCCGGGCCTCGACCGACGCCGAGCTGTGCCGGGCGTTTCTCTCGGGCGACTCGCAGGCGTTCGGCGAGCTCGTGCGCCGCCATCAAGACCTCGTGTACCGCCTCGTGCGGCGCTACGCGGAAGACCACGACGCCGCCCTCGAGCTCGCGCAGCGCGCGTACCTGCAGGCGTTCGAGGCCGCGCGCCGCGCCCTGCCGCGCATCTCGGCCGCGGCGACGAGCGGAGGCGACGTGCCGTTTCGCGCCTGGCTCGTGCGCATCGCCATCAACCTCGGCAAGAACCAGCTGCGCGACGCGAAGCGGTGGCGCATGGCTCCGGTCGAGGCGATCGACGCCGAGCGGCGCGTCGAGGCCACCGCGCCCGAGGCCCTCGACCGCGCCCGGCGCGAGGCCCTGACGCGCGACGCGGTGCTCGAGCTGCCGAAGCGCCAGCGCGAGGTCTTCACGCTGCGCGTCGACGGCGGCCTGCCGTTCGCCGAGGTCGCCGAGGCCCTCGGCATCAGCGAGGGCAACGCGAAGAGCCACTTCCACTACGCCGTGAAGCGCCTGGGCGAGCTCGTTCAGGCGCGCCTGTCGGGAGAGCCGTCATGACCTGCGAAGAGACCGAACTGGAGCTCGTCACCTCCGAGGCGCCGTCGCCCGGTGCGCTCGAGCACCTCGCGACATGCGAGCGGTGCCGCGCGTTTCAAGCGAGCAGCGCGCAGCTGCTGGCCGACGCGGCGCTGCCGGCTCCGTCTGCCGAAGAGAAGGCGCGCCTCTCGACGCTCGCGCCGCGCGTGCTGCAGGGCTTTCAGCGCACCGACCGCCGCCGCTCGTTCGCGCGCCGGGTGGTGAGCCTCGCCGTCGCCGCGTGCATGGGCGCGGCGGTCGCCTCGGCGGCGCTCTTGCCCCGCGTTCAGCGCGCCGCAGAGCAGCCGGTCGTCGTCGTCTCCGACTTCGGCTTCCCAGACCTCGAGCCCGCTTCGTCATCGGACACCGAAGACGAGCTCGACACCTTCGAAGTGTCCTGGCCGTCACCGTAGTGAAGTACCTCCAAGAGGAGTCGTCATGCAGAAGCTGATCGCCGCCGCAGTGCTCGCCGTTTCCGCCGTCTCGTTCGCTGCGCCGCCGCCGCCCCAAGCGCCGGCGAGCAAGGGCGCCGCCGTCTCAGACTCGTCGCAGTTCGGCGGGTGGGACGACGAGCGCTTCGAGGAGCGCCGTGAGGCTCGCGAGAAGCGCATGCGCATGATGCTCGTCGTCGGCATCGCCGAGGCGCTGAGCCTCTCGGAGACCGACGCGATTCGCCTCGCCGACAAGATGAAGGCGTTCGACGACCGCAGGAAGCCGCTGCGCGAGCAGATGTTCGAGTCGATGAAGCTGCTCAAGGCCGCCGCCGACGGCGACCAGGCCGCGCTGCCGAAGGTCGACCAGGCCACGACGTCGCTGCTCGACCTGCGCCAGCAGATGGCCGCGGTCGACAAAGAGATGTTCCTCGCGGTGTCGAAGGACCTGACGCCCCAGAAGCGCGCCCAGCTCGCCATCTTCCTCGCGAAGTTCATGCGCGAGGGCAGGGGCGGCGGCATGCGCGGCGGCCGGCATCACCAGCGGTAGCCTCTGTTCCCCCGAGCCTCGAGTCGGCCCTCGGCAGGCTCGGGGCATGCGCTCCGCATCGCGTTCGGTACGAGCGGGCGCGTGTCGAAGCGCCGGAGCATCGCAGGGTGGCGCCGTGGCGACGCGTTGATAGTGTCGCGCGGTGCCCCGCGTGCTGCTGGCCGTGCTGCTGACCGCGTCTGCGTGCGCGACGCTGCGGCCCGAGTGCGCGGCTCACGGCGGCGACCCCTGGCTCGAGCTCGAGACCGAGCACTTCCTCATGCGCACGAACCTCACGCAGGGCGAGGGTCGGGCCGCGGTGCTGAAGCTCGAGCGGTGGCTCGCGGTGGTGCGGCGCGTGTTCCCCGCGACCTCGACGCCGCCGGGCCGCATGGAGGTCGTCGTCTTTCGCGACACGCGCGAGCTGCAAGACCTGTCGGGCAGCACCGGCTTCACCGGGCACCCGCTGCGCGACTGGCACGGGCAGCTGATGCTGATGGGCAACACGCTGTACCTCTTCGAGACGCAGACGGAAGACGCGGTGCTGCTGCACGAGCTCACGCACTTCCTCGAGCGGTTCGCGTTCGCGCGCCAGCCGCGGTGGCTCGCCGAGGGGCTCGCCAGCTACTTCGAGACGGCGAAGGTCGACGAGACGGGCGCCGCGCGCACGGGCGACCCGGCGATTCGCTGGCTGAACGTCGTGCGCAAGCGCAACCACCTGCCGCTCGAGTCGCTCTGGGAGTGGGACGCCGAGCGGCGGAACGCGGACGAAGACGGGGGCCTCACCGAAGACCGCTACGCGACCGCGTGGCTGTTCGTGCACTTCCTCTACAACCGGCGCGAGAAGCAGTTCGGGCGCTGGCTGCAGGCGCTGGCGCAGGGCGCCGAGCCGCGCGTCGCGTTCAAGACGGTGTTCGAGGGCCGCACGAGCGAGCAGCTCGACGCCGAAGCGCAGGAGTACGTCGAGGGCGGCAAGTACCGCGCGCACGTGTTCGAGATCGGCCCGATTCGCGAGTACGTCGGCGAGCGGCTGATGAGCAACGCGACCGCGCACGCGCTCTTCGCGCGCATCTCGCTCGCGCTGCGCTTCAGCCCGACGTGGCGAGAGCGCGCGCAGGAAGAGCTGACCGCGGCGCTCGAGCTCGACCCGAGCGACGCGCTCGCGCTCGAGCTCAAAGTCCTCTCTGCCCAGGGCGAGCCGATGCTCGAGGAGGTGCGCGCGCTGATCACCACGCACCCCGATGATCCTCGCGGGTGGCGGCTCGCGGCGGCCCAGCTCGCCCGCGCCGGCGACATGGAGGGCGCGCTCGAGTCGCTCGAGAAGGCGAGCTCGCTCGTGCCCGACGACCCCGACGTGCTGCGCGAGCTCGGCGGGCTGTACGAGGCGACCGGGAGGAGCGCCGAGGCGCTGCCGCTGGTGATGAAGGCGTCGCAGCTCGCTCCGAATCGTTACGAGCTGCAGCTGACGCTCGCGCTGATGTACGCGCGCGCGAACCGGTGCCCCGAGGCGACGATGGCGTTCGAGCGCGCGAACGAGCTGCTCGACGAGCGGCAAGACCGGCACAAGTTCTTCGAGCGGTCGCGGCCCTACCTCGAGCGCTGCGCGGCGCAGTGATGCCGCCGGGAATGGGGGCTCTCATTGAGCGGTTCCCGCTGCCCCGATGCTCCGCTGCCTGCCGGTCTTTGCCCTCTGCCTGACCGGCTGTTTCCGTCTGCTCACTGCTCCCTCGCCGATGAAGGCCGAGCGGGAGCTCACCGAGCCGCCGGCGAAGTGCCTCGTGGTGTTCCTGCCCGGCATCGCCGACCGCGCGACCACGTTCGCGACAGAGGGCTTCATCGACGCGCTCAAAGAGCGGCACCTGTCGGTCGACACGGTCGCGGCCGACGCCACCGTCGGCTACTACCTGCGCGGCATCGAGGCTCCGGCGCTCGAGCACGACGTGGTCGGCCCGGCGGCGGCGGCCGGCTACGAGCAGGTGTGGATGGTGGGGGTCTCGATGGGCGGCTTCGGCGCGCTGCACTACGCGGCCACGTTTCCGAGCCGCCTCGATGGAGTGCTGGTGCTGGCTCCGCACCTCGGTGAAGAGACCGTGCTGCAGCGGATCCGCGACGCGGGCGGTGTCGAGCAGTGGGAGCCTCCGTCGCCCGAGCGCTTTCACGGCCCGAACTACACGGAGGACACGTGGCGGTGGCTCAAGGGCCGCTCGGGCCACCCTCAGCTCTACCTGGGCGTCGGGAGCCTGGACCTCGTGACGGGCGACGCCGCGCTGTTGGCGCCCGCCGCCGATCACGTGCTGCGAGAGCAGGGCGGTGGCCACACGTGGGCGACGTGGCGGCGCCTGTGGAACCGGTTCCTCGACGAGAGCGAGCTCTTCAGCCGCTGCGGGTAGAGGGCCGAACCGCTGACCCCGCCTGCTGCGGTGGCCGCGGCCCACCTGCTGTGGGCGGCCTCGTCGCTGTGCTGCTCGATGGGCCTGCAGGCCCAACTCCGCTGCTCGCTTCTCGGGCGCCCGCCTCGGTCCCGGCCGGCGGCCACCTCGCGACGGCGCGGCAAGCGGTCCGGCCATCTGGCGCCGGCGGGCCGGCTCGTGCGAGGAAGCCTCCGTGCGCCCGTTCATGCTGGCCGTTGCCGCGTGCCTCGCGTGTCAGTCGCGCCCGGTCGGCCTGCCGAACCACAGCGCGAGCTCGCTCGACCTGAGCCGCGACGGTGAGCTCGTCTACGCGGTCGACACCGACAACGGCACGGTGGTGGTGATCGACGCGGCGGGCGAAGCGAAGGTGGCCGAGGTGCTCGTGGGGCTCGGCGCCCACCTCGTCGTCGTCGGCCCCGACGACACCCTGTACGTCGCGAACCGCCGCGACCCGAGCGTCAGCGTGATTCGTCGCGGCGAGTGGGGCAGCTCTGCGCGGTGGGCGGCCGGAGCCGAGCCGGTCGGCCTCGCCGTGAGCCCCGACGGCCGAACGCTGTACGTCGTGAGCGCGCTCGTCGCGGACACCCCGTCGCACGGCGAGCTGCTCGCGCTCGACGCCCAGACCGGCGCGGTGCAGTGGCAGCTCGCCCTGGGCCCCGAGCCCCGCGGCGTCGCGCTGCTCGATTCAGACTGGGCCGTCGTCGCGCAGCTCAAGGGCGGCGAGGTGACGTGGGTCGACCTCGCGCATCGGCAGGTCTGGCTCGCCTCGACGTCGCTCTACGCCGAGCTGAACCGTGGCTCGAAGACGTCGACGTTTCACCCGCGCGACCTCGGCGTCGTCGGCTTCGACCCGGCGAACCGTCGCGTCTACGCGCTCGCCGCGCTGTCTCGAGAGGGCGCTCACGACAAGAGGGAGCCGTGCGTCGGCAAGCTCGTGGCGCCGCCGGCGGTGATGGCGCTCGACACCACGGGCCGGCCGCTCGTCGACCCGGTCATCGACTGCGGGCCCTTGATCGAGCCCCACCAGACTCCTCCGACGGCGGCGTTCGGGCCGGGCGAGGCGGGCGTGCCGTGGCGGGCGCAGGGGGGCTCGGCGGTGACGTTCGCGGCCAGCGGCGCGTACGTGTGGGTCGCGCACCCCGAGGGCAACGCCGTCGCGTGGGCGTTCACGCGGCCCGAGCCGGGTGTGAGCGACGGGTGGAACCTCGAGGTCGTCGGGCGGCGGCCGACGGGCGTGGTGCTGCAGCGAGATGACCGCGCGGTCTGGGTTCACAACGCCCTCGACCACACGCTCACGAAGTTCTCTGCGGCAGGGGGGTCGAAGGTCGTCGCGAAGACGATTTCTCTCGGCGCCTCCGAGGTGTTCCCGCCCGACGTCGTCGCCGGCCGCAAGCTGTTCTTCGACGCGACCGACGTCCGCCTCACGAGCGGCGAGGTCGGCGTCGCGTGCGCCACGTGCCACCTCGAGGGCGGCCACGAAGACGGCCACGTCTGGCGGTTCGCCGAAGGGCCGCGGCAGACCTCGTCGCTCGCGGGAGCGCGCCTCGACGGCACGGCTCCGTTTCACTGGAGCGGAGCGTTCGCCACGTTCGAGGCGCTGATGGAGCACACGGTGGCGCGCATGGGCGGCACAGGCCTCACGGCGCCGATGGCGGGCCAGCTGCTGGCGTACCTGCGCACGGTGCCGGCGCTGACCCGGGCGGGCGCGCCGAGCGCCGAGGGCCCGGTGCTGTTCGCGCGGGCGGGCTGCTCGATGTGCCACGCCGGCGCGCCGCTCACGAACGACAAGCTCGCGCACGTGGGCACCGACGAGACGGGGTTCTCGGCCGAGGGCGTGAACGTGCCGTCGCTGCTCGGGGTCGGTCGCACGGCGCCGTACCTTCACGACGGCAGCGCGGCGACGCTGCGCGACGCCATCTCGGCGCACGCGCCGGTGCACGGCCTGTCGGACGCCGAGCTCGAGCAGCTCGTGAAGTACGTCGAGACGCTCTGATCAACGAAGTTTGATTCGCACGCCGGGCGGGTCAGGTGTTCTACAGTCACCGCCCGCCATGCCCGCTCCCGTCGTCGGAATCGACCTAGGAACCACGCACAGCCTCGTCGCCGTCATGAAGGGCGAGCGCCCCGAGCTCATCCCCAACCGGTTCGGCAAGCGCCTCACGCCCAGCATCGTGGGCCTCGACAAGAACGGCCAGGTGCACGTCGGCGAGTCGGCGAAGAACCAGCTCGTGTCGGCGCCCGATCGCACGGTGCTCGAGGTGAAGCGCATCATGGGCTCGAACCAGAAGGTCTCGCTCGGCGACCGCACGTACACGCCGCAAGAGATCTCGGGCTTCATCTTGAAGGCGCTCAAGGAAGACGCCGAGCGCGCGCTGGGCGACACGGTCGTCGAGGCCGTCGTCACGGTGCCCGCGTACTTCACCGACGCGCAGCGGCAGGCGACGAAAGACGCCGGCGCGCTCGCGGGGCTGAAGGTCGAGCGCATCTTGAACGAGCCGACGGCGGCGGCGCTGGCGTACGGCATCGACCACCTCGACAAAGAGCAGTTCGTGCTCGTCTACGACCTCGGCGGCGGCACGTTCGACGTGTCGGTGCTCGAGATGTTCGAGGGCGTGCTCGACGTGAAGGCGAGCGCGGGCAACAACCACCTCGGCGGGTCGGACTTCGACGCCGCCGTCTCGAGCTGGCTGATGCAGGCGGCCGAGGCGCTGGGGCTCGACATCCGCAACGACGCGAAGGCGAAGGCGCGGCTCAAGGTCGCGGCCGAGACGGCGAAGATCGAGCTGTCGAACGTGATGGAGACGCACATCAACATCCCCTTCCTCGGCATGAAGGACGGGGCGCCCGTCTCGCTCGAGATCGACCTCTCGCGCGAGACGCTCGAGAAGCTGCTCGGCAACCTCATCGAGAGCACCATCAAGCCGATCGAGACGGCGCTGAAGGACGCGAAGCTCGAGAAGGCGACCGTGGCCGAGGTCATTCTCGTCGGCGGCAGCTCGCGCATTCCCCTCGTGCATCAGCTGCTCACGAAGTTCTTCGGCAAGCCGCCGAAGGGCGGGGTGCACCCCGACGAGGCGGTGGCGCTGGGCGCGGCGATTCAGGCGGGCCTGAAGAGCGGCACCATCAAGAGCGGCAACAGCATCATGATCGCCGACGTCGCGCCGTTCACGCTCGGCGTCGAGGTGATGGGCTCGGCGAGAGATCAGAAGGTGACGGGGCTGTTCAGCCCGATCATCCCCCGCAACTGCAAGGTGCCGGTGTCGCGCACCGAGACGTACTACACGACGAGCGACAACCAGCGCGCCGTCGACGTGCGCATCTACCAGGGCGAAGACCGCTTCGTGCGGAACAACACCTTCCTCGACGCGTACACGGTCGACGGCATGCCGCCGAAGCCCGCGGGGCAAGAGAGCATCGACATCACGTTCACGTACGACATCAACGGCATCTTGAACGTGAAGACGCGCATCAACTCGATCGGCAAAGAGGCCGCGCTGATGGTCGACAAGAGCGGCCAGCGCATGTCGCCGCTCGAGCGCGAAGAGGCGCAGAAGCGCATCGACCGCGAGTGGAAGGGTGGGGGCGCGGGCGGAGCGGCTCCGAAGCCGTCGGCTCCGACGGCCCCGGCGGCGCCCGCGTCGGACCCGCTGCTCAAGAAGGCCGAAGAGAAGCTGAAGACGGCGCCGGCGAGCGCGCGCGAGGGCCTCGAGGCGAAGATGAAGGCGCTGCGCGACGCGCGCGCCGGCTCGGACGCCGCGAAGACCTCGAAGGCCGAGGCCGAGCTCACCGACGCGCTGTTCGATCTCGAGTGACCTCGCCGTGAGCATCACCGAGCTCAAGAAGGCCGTCGTCATCGCGCCCGAAGACATCGGCGCCCGGCTGCAGCTCGCGCAGGCGTTCGCCACCGAAGGCCAGCTGCCCGAGGCGATGAAGCAGCTGCAGCGCGCGCTGCGCATCGACCCCGACCACGTGCAGGCGCGGCGGCTGCACGCGCAGCTCACGCAAGAGCTCAACAACCGCCCCGAGGGGTGGTGGAGCACCGCGCTCGACCACGTCGACCGCCACCGCCTCGACGACGCGATTCTGTTCGGCCGCGCCGCGTGCGAGCGCGAGCCCGACGAGCACAAGCGCTGGGCCGAGCTCGCCATCTGGTGCGCCCGCCGCCGGCTCACCGAGCGCTCGCGGCTCTGCTTCGGCCGCGCGCTCGCCATCACGCAGCGCGAGGCGCGCATCGTCGAAGACCGCGACAAGCTGCTCGCTGCGCTCGGTGAAGACGACACGGTCGATCTGTACTCCGAGGCGCCGCTCGGGCCGCTGCACGACGCGCTGTCGCTGCTCGTCGACGGCGACATCATCGGCGCGAAGCGCGTGCTCGCGATGGCCGACGAGAGCCTGCAGAGCACCGGCTTCTTTCACCGCATCCGCGGCGAGGTCTGGCTGTCGGAGGGCGAGAGCGAGCGCGCGAAGAAGGCGTTCGAGAAGGCGAAGGACTTCGACGCCCGGCCCTACCGCCCCGGCAAGCTCGCGAAGCTCTGCGACCTGCGCACCCCGGGCCGCATCGGCGTGCTCGGGTGGACGGAGTTCGGCGGCGCGGTCTCGGCGCTCGAGGCGCTCGCGGTCGTCGGCGAGGGCCAGCTGCGCTTCACCGGCAACGTCGGCAACCACATCAAGGAGTCGTGCTCGGTCGCGTTCACGTGCCTCAAGGCCAAGGGCGCCGAGCTCGGCATCGACGGCCTGGTGACGGGCATGGACCTGCACCTGCACTTCACCGACATCGAGACGACGAAAGAGGGCTTCAGCGCGGGCCTCGCGTTCACGCTCGCGGGCTTGTCGGCGCTGCGGCGGCAGCCGCTCTTCCCCCGGCTCGCCACCACCGGCGCCATCACGCTGCACGGTGACGTTCAGCGCATCGAGGGCATCTACGAGAAGGTCGTCGCGGCGCGCATCGCCGGAGTGCGGCGGCTGCTGTACCCGCGCGGCAACTCGGCCGACGTGAAGGCGCTGGCCCCCCTCGTGACGCAGGGCATGGAGCTGTTCGCCGTCGGGTCGCTCGGCGAGGCGCTCGAGCACGCGTTCGTGTGAGCGTGTAGGCGGCCCGCGCGCTGCATCGCTGCGGTTCCCTCGAAAGGAAACGCGCGCATGCACGACGGCACGATGGTCTTTGGCTCCGCAGTGAGGCGATCCGAAAAGTGGCGGGTGTACCGGATTCGCACGGCGAACAGCACGTACGAGCTCGAGGTGCAGGCCGAGAGCGCCGACGGTGCGCGCAGGTGCGCGGTGCTCACGTGCGTCGCGCCCCACCCGAATGCGGGGCACTCGTTCGAAGACTCGGCGCCGCGCATCGGAGCCGAGTCGCTGTACGGCGCGTCGCCAGTGGACTGGATCGGCAGGCGCCTCGCGGTCGGCACGGCCATCACCTCGGAGATCGTGTCGGTCGACTTCGTGAAGACCGCTTCGGCGCCGACGCGCTCGGCGAAGCCCCAGCCCGAGGCGCCGCGCGCGCAGCCGCCCGCGCCGCCGCTGGCCCAGGAGCAGCAGCGGCACGTGTGGTCGCCGTATCCCCTCGGGGAGCTCGAGATGCTCGAGACCGCCGCGAACGCGCTGAGGGCCGTCTGCCACCAGCGCACCATGCTCGACGACCTCGCGCGCGATCCGCTGCTGCTCAAGCGCTACAGGCTCGCGCTCGGTGCGTGCGGCGTGATGCTCGAGGCGCTCGAGAAGCGCGGCTGACCGTCGAGCGCGCGAGCCAGCGCCGGGCTATGAGCGCGCGGGTGACTCCAGCGGAGCGCTCGCGGCGGTACTACTCGGAGCCCGTCGAGGCGGCGCGCAAGCGCGGCGTCTATGCGCGAGAGGCGACCGTCGAGGAGCTGACGGGAGACCTCGCCGTGCTGCGCGCCATCGCCGACGCGGCCGAGCGGCGGCGCGCCATCTACGGCGGGCTGATGGGCGCCGCCGTGCTCGCGGCCGTGCTGGTGGCAGGGGCGATGCAGGACGACCAGGTCGCTCCGTTCGTGGTCGTGCTGCCGGTGCTGTTCGTGCTCTGGCTCTTCCGCCGCTTCACGCGCCCGTGGGAGCTCCGCCGCGTCGAGCTCGCGAGCGCGCTGCTCCGGCGGCTCGACGTCGCGAGCGCGCGCGTGAAGGTCGACCTGCACCCGACGGATCAGCGCCGCTTCCTCGTCGCGGGCGGCGGCGGAGCGAAGCGCTACGTCAACGCGTGGCTGGCGCTCGACTCGCAGCTCACGAGCGGAGCGCGCCTCGAGCTCGCCCGCACCGAGCGGTGCGACTACACGCACCAGAGCTACGGTCGCCGCCAGGTCTTCACTTGGGCGTACACCTCGGAAGACGCGGTGACGCTGCACGCCGCGGTGCTGCGCCCCGAGGTGAAGCTGCCCGACCGCGTGACGCGCGTCTCGCTCGAGGCCCTGGCCGACCGCGTGACGCTGAAGGTCTCGAGCGCGCTGCGGTGGAGCGGCGGCTCGAGCGAGGGCGCCGTCGACGCCGCCGCGCTCGTGCTCGACTGGCTCGGGCAGCTCGGCGCGAAGGCGCAGCGCGGCGAGCCGAGGCCCGAGCCGACCGCGCGCTGCTGGGCCGTCGGGCCGCGCGGCATCGGCTGGCTGCTCCTCTTCTTCTCTGCGGCGCCGGCGGCCGTCGCGGCGTACTCCGCGTCGGTGCTGCAGAGCCGGCTCGCGAGCGGCACTCCGCTCTCGCACATCGGCGAGGCCGGTGAGCTCGCCGTCTTCGGCGCCGCCACGCTGGTCTTCTGGGTCGGTGTCACGCTCTTGTGGACCCTGCCCCGGCGGCGCGCCTCGGCGGCTTGACGCAGCAGGTCGAGCCGTGTAGCAGGCGTTCCCACACTGTCGCACATCGAGGGAACCATGCCCGCCCGCATCGCCGCACTCGTATTACTCGTCCTCGTCGCCTGTGGAGACGCCTCGGTCGACATCGACCAGAACGGCGGGCTCGAGCCGACCGACGTGAGCGAGGGCGCGGCGACGGCGACGGCGCTGCCGACCACGTCGCTCGCGAAGGGCGCGACGCGGCGCGGCTCGTACAAGGCGACGGTCGCGGGTGAGGTCGTGTTCCGCACGAGCGGCACCGGCGACGCCGACCTCTACATTCGCAAGGGCGCCGAGCCGACGACGACGACGGCCGACGCGCGCAGCGAGAGCCCGACCGCGACCGAAGAGGTGCGCATGACGCTCGCCGTCGGTGAGACGGTGTACTGGCTCGTCTACGCGTACTCGGCGTGCACGGTGAAGCTCGACCTGACGACGCCCGACGCTCCGGCGCCGGTGTCGAAGGTCGACCTCTTGCCGACGACGTCGATCGCGCTGCGCGGGAGCAAGAACGGCATCTACACGTCGACCGTGTCGGGCACGCTGACGTTCCGCTCGAGCGGCACGGGCGACGCCGACGTCTACGTGAAGCGCAACGCCACGGCGGCGTCGAGCACGACCTACGACGCGAAGGGCGAGAGCTCGACGGCGAGCGAGACGGTCAAGCTGAACGTCGCTGCGGGTGACCGCGTGGCGTGGCAGGTGTACGGCTACAGCGCGACGACGGTGAAGCTGTGGGTCGAGCTGCCGGGCGCGCCGGCGGCCGCGCTGAACGTGCAGAGCATCAGCACCGCGGCGACGTTCGAGGCGTTCTCGACGCCGGGCGGCGGTCTGTCGAGCTCGGGCCGGTCGATGAAGTTCCTCGTCGACAACCGCAGCGCGACGAAGCGCATCGACTTCATCAACGGCAACTACCAGGTGACCGGCGCGACGCCCGACTACGCGAAGTACCACTACTCCTTCGCGAAGCGGCAGTACGGGCTCACCGAGAGCACGACGACGTTCAACGACTCGACGTACTTCACGAACACCAAGCGGTTCTTCGCCGGCAGCGTTCAGTCGTACCGGCTCGGCGAGCAGCAGACGCTGACGTACGCGGTGCAGTTCTACCCGGACGACGTCATCTCGGAAGAGACGCTGCTGCAGGCGCTGACGATCGTGAAGGGCGCGTTCGCGATTCCCGGCGCGAAGATGATCTTCGTCGCGACCGGGCCGCAGCAGACGTTCGCGCGCATCGGCGCGCAGGCCGCGGCGTTGGGCTTCGAGCTCAAGACCATCGATCAGGTGCTCGGCGACGTGAAGTTCCTCGCGCTGAACGTGGGCGAGGCGTGGGGTTACCTCAAGATCTTCCCCGCCGACGTCTCGACGCTGCGCCCGGTCGACATCGCGGTGTTCGACGACCTGCCGCTCGACCTCTCGGTCGTCGCCGGCACCATCACCCGCGCGTACCAGGACGTGAACTCGCACGTGAACCTCAAGGCGAAGGAGCGCAACACCCCGAACATGGTGCTGCGTGACGCCAGCGCGACGAACCCGCTGCTCGCGCCCTGGGCCGACCGGCCCGTGCACCTCGTCGTGACGAACGAGGGCTTCACCCTCGAGGCGACGACCGACGCGATCATCGAGCAGAAGCTCGCGGCGAAGCTGTCGGGCCCGTGGGTGCCGCTGCCGATCGCCGACGACGTGCGGCTGATCAGCTTCGACGAGGCGTGCCCCGCCTCGAGCGCCGCGTGCTTCGACTTCTCGCGCACGCACGGCGGCAAGACGACGGGCCTCGGCTTCCTCGCGGGCTCGCTGGGCCGCTACGCGAACGCGTCGTCGGTCAGCCGCCAGTACGGCTACGACCTCACGCCGCGCGGCTTCGGCATCCCCGTGAAGGCGTACCGCGACTTCATGGCGGCGCCCGAGAACGCGGCGCTCAAGGCGAAGGTCGACGCGCTCGTCGCGAACGAGAAGCTCGGCCGCTGGTCGCCCGCCGAGCGCAACGCGGCCGTCACCGAGGTGCAGACGCTGTTCCTGAACGCGCGCATCCCGGGCGCGCTGGTCGACGACGTGAAGGCGCGGGCCGCGGTGGTGAACCCCGGCACCGTCGACTTCAAGTTCCGCTCGAGCGCGACCAGCGAAGACGTCGCGAACTTCAACGGCGCCGGCCTCTACGACAGCTTCGCGGTCGACATCACGAAGGCCGACAACGCCGACTTCTCGTGCCGGCTCGAGACCGAGGTCGACGGCCCGGTGACGAAGCTGAAGGTGAAGCCGAAGAGCGTGCAGTGTGGCATCAAGGCGGTGTTCGGCAGCCTGTGGAACTCGCGGGCGCTCGTCGAGCGCTCGTTCGCGCGGCTCGATCACGCGACGGCGGGCATGGGCATCGCGGTGAACCCGTCGTACGGCGACGAGCAGGCGAACCTGGTGCTCGTGACGCGGGTCGTCGGCACCGACTCGGTCTACGGCTACTCGCTGTCGGTGCAGAAGGGCGAGAACCTGGTGACGAACCCGCTCCCGGGCACCATCACCGAGTTCGACGTGGCGGCGTTCTCGGACGCGGCGCGGCCTCCGCGCTTCATCACCACGCGCTACGCGAAGCCGACGCTGACCGACCCGGTGATGACGACGACGATTCTCACCGAGGCGCGCATGAACGAGATCGTGGACATCGCGAAGAAGGTCGAGATCGCCTGGTGTCGCGCGAAGCCCGCGTACTACCCGGGCGGCAACTGCAGCTACGTGTGGCTCGACACCGAGAAGCCGCTCTCGCTCGACATGGAGATCAAGATCCTCCCGGACGGGAACATTCAGTTCAAGCAGGTCCGCGAGTTCCACGGCCGCTGAGGGGCGCTCGCCAGCGCGAATCGCCGGCGAACTGGCCGCTCGCCGCAGCGCGGCCTTCGTCGACCCGGAGGTCGTGAATGAGCACGCCTCGAGCGCCATGTGACGGACGATCGGCCTGATGGCGCGTTACGGAGCCGCCACGTCGACGTGCACGTGGTTGTTGTGCTTGAGCCCGCCGTCGAGCACCTTGCGCGCCCAGGGCTCGTCGATCTTCGCGAGCTCGTCGAGCAGCGCCTTGCCGTGCACCAGCACGCGCTCGACCTCGGGCTGCTCGGCGAACGACTTGATGACCGCGAGGGTGGCCGCCTGATCGAAGTTGCGCGCGCGCGTCGTCGTGCGCTTGCCGTCGGTCGACGGCAGCCGAACGTCGAGGTCCAGGCCGGTCTCGTGAGACTCGTGGTCGCGCGTGTCACCGCCTGCCGCCAGCGACGCGTCGTTCACCATGAGCTGCGGCTTCGTGTCGTCGCCCGCGATGTACGCGGCGTCGTAGGCCGCGCCGGCCTTCTCGATGACCCGCACCAGCGCGTCGGTGCCGAAGCCGTGGCGGTCGGTGTCGATGTTCGTCCACCCCGTGCCGCCAGCGGGAATCTTCTGCCACTTCGGCGCGTCCGCGCCGAAGAACCGCCCCTCGAGGGCGCTGCCCGGCGCCATCTTCCCCTTCGCGTCGGTCGCTCGCTCGCTGCCCGCGATGATGGCCTCGAACAGCCGCAGCGACTTCGCCGTCTTCACGTCCATCACGCCGTCTTTGCCGACCGGGAAGCCGAGCTCGCGCAGCCGCGACTGCACCAGCCGCACGTCGGCCGGCTTGTTCGCCGTGCCGGGCCCCACGCTCGCCCCCAGCCGCCGCGGCTCGCCCGTGAAGCCGTCGCCGGCGGCGGCGACGCGCACCACGCCCCAGCCGCCCTCTGCGCTGCGCGGGCCCCAGCCGGTGCGCTGCGGCGCGGCCGCTTCGGGCTCGACGCTCACGCCTCCGTCCTCGCGGGTAGGAAGCGGAATCGTGTCCCGAGGACCGACGCGGAACGGGGGGGGCATGCGGCCCACAGCATACCCCAGCTGCCGGCGGTCAGAGAGCTCGTAGCACGTCGCCCGCCGTGCGCGGTGCGGGGGGACCCGAGACCTCATGTTTAGCAATTGATGCGCTTTGCTAAACAGACCCTCACGGCGTCTCGGCCTCGAGCTTCTCGAGCTGAACGGAAGCTCTTCCGCTCGCTCCGTCGGCGTCGACCCGCGCACCGTCACGCGGTCATCGCCGAGCGTCTCAGCCAGCGCACGCCCGAACGAAGGGGGTCGAGGCCGACCGCCAGCAGGGTAGAGTGCCCCGGCCTCGATGAGCACGACCCTGCCCGTCTCGGACGACCCCTTCGAGGTGCTCGGCGTCCCCAAAGACGTCGCCGACAAGGACCTGAAGAAGCGCTATTACGCGCTGCTCCGCCAGTACCCGCCCGAGACGCACCCCGACGAGTTCAACCGGGTGCAGCGCGCCTACGACGACCTGAAGGACCCCGCCGCTCGCGCCGCCTACGCCGAGAAGCGAGAGCCCTACGAGGACCTCGCCGAGCCGTACCGCACCCGCCTGCGCGACGCCCTCGCCCAGCTGCAGCGCGGCGAGGTCGAGCTCGCGCGCTCGGCGCTCAAGACGATGCTGCTCGAGAACCCCGAGCTCGATGACGCCCGCCACCTCTTGCAGCAGGTCTTCTTCAACGAAGAGAGCTGGGCCGAGGCCGAGAAGCAGCTCGCCAAGCTGCGCGCGAGGCAGCCCGAGAACACCTGGTACGTGTACCGGCACGCGCTCGTGCTCAACAAGCTCGAGCGCTACGGCGAGTCGGCCGAGGCCTGCGAGCAGTGGCTGCGCATCAGCCAGGGCAAAGACGCCCTCGCGTGGGAGTTCATCGCCGAGGCCCTCGCCGCCCAGAACCGCCACGACGAGGCGCACCGCCGGCTCGACGAGGGCATTCGTCAGGTGCAGCACCCGGCGCCCCTCTTGCTCACGCGCATGCACCTGCGGCTCGACAAGCTCGACAAGAAGGGGCTCGAGACCGACGTCGAGGCGCTGAAGCAGTCGCTCGCGCCGAACGACGAAGAGAACCGGCTCGGAGCCGCCCAGCGCCTGCAGAGCCTCGCGGCGCTGTTCTTCTCTCGCGCGCTGCCCGACGAGGCGAACCTGCTGCTCAAGACGGCGCGTGACCTCGGCGGAAAAGAGCAGGGCGTGCAGTTCCCTCCGCGGGTCGAGGTGTTCGTCGAGGAGCTGCCCGAGGCCTCGCGGCAGTGGCTCATCGACGAGTCGAAAGAGAAGCACATCTTCAAGCACCACCGCCGCGGCAAGGCGTGGGACGTCGTGCTCGCGCTCTTCCTCACCGGCGTCTGGGGGCTCGTCGCGCTCGTCAGCGTCGTGAACGAGAGCGGCTGGCCGGGCGCGCTGGCGGCCGGCTACTGGGTGGTCGCGCTCGGAGCGACGGCTCCCATGATCTGGGCCTGGCGCGAGCTCACGTGGAGCTTCGCCGTGCCGCACCGGCGCATGGTCAGCGTGCACCCGCTGTACATGCTCGAGGTCGGCGTCGAGAAGATCGTCGCGTGGCCGCTCGTGAACTTCAACGAGCCGCGCATCGTTCACCAGTACACGAACGGCATCTACACGGCGAGCAACGTGACGCTGCAGTTCGGCAAGAAGAAGGTCGCGGTCAGCATCAAGGGCCAGCAGCTCGCGGTCGACTTCGCGCAGGCGCTGCAGAACTTCCGCTACCGCGCGCTGCAGCTCATGCACAGCGGCATGCTCGAGGCCGAGCAGGGCTTCGACTTCATCCCGCTCGAGTTCCTCGCTCCGGGCTACCGCTCGAAGGTGAAGGCCGGCAAGCGCGCCGGGCGCCTCAAGCGCTGGGGCTACAGCGCCGGCGTCGCGGCGGTGCTCGCGGTGGCAGCGGCCGTGATGGGCACGGTGCGCGAGCGCGAGAAGGCGTGGGCCAACGCAGTGAACACCGGCTCGGTCGCCGAGATGGCGAAGGCGCTCGCGCAGCGGCCGAACGACGGCTCGAACGAGCCGTTCGATGCGTACCGCCACGCGAAGCTGACCGAGGCCCGGCGCGGGCTCGAGGCGACGCTCTCGAAGACCGACCCACGGCTGCTCGCGCTGAACGCGCTCTTGAGCGAGGTGCAGAAGTCGCCGCACCCCCTCGTGCACCTGCGCACGAAGCCGCTGCCGCCCGAAGGGGCGACCGGCGCGCAGGCGACCGCGTTCACCGGGCGCGAGCTGAGCGAGTCGATGCGCCGCTTCCCGCTGCGCGTCTACGCCGGCTTCTCACAGGCGCTCACGACGAGGGCGCGCGACGTGTTGGCGGTGTCGCCCGACTCGGCCGAGCGCGGCGTCACCCTCGAGGTCTCGCTGACGCCGGTGCTGCTCGGCAAGAGCGTTCAGGTCGAGAGGACGCGCTGGCCGCTGCTCGGGCTCACCGCGAGGGCGACGCTGAACGGGCAGGCGCTCGCGGTCGCGACGGTCGAGCTGACCGAGGGCGACTTCGCGATGCTGTCGACCGACGACAACGCGATGGCGGTGCTCGACGCCCAGATGGAGCTGTTGCTCCTCAAGGCGGGCGCCGCGCTGTGCCGGGCCTTCGGGCTGGCGGTCGAGCCCTGAGGGGCGACCTCATGGGTCGTGAACGGCGTCGAGGTACGCGGCGAGCAGGTCTCCGACCAGCCCCTTGAACGGCAGCGACGAAGCGAGCCCGTACACGGGCGCCATGCCGCCCTCTCTCGGAGCGCCCTTCGCGGCCGCCACCGAGTCGGCGAGATCCTTCGCGAAGCGCTCGACCACGCCCGGCTGCGTGTGCCGCAGCGTCACGCACAGGTGCACGGCGGGCGGCTTCTGCAGGCCGTTGAGGCTCCAGCCGCGCGCGGTCATCTCGTCGAGCACGCGGTAGACGTCGACGCGGCTCGAGCGAAACGCGATGACCCAGAGCGGGTCGCCGATCACCTCGAGCTCGGGCAGCGCAGCGATGGCGGCGCGCACCTTCGCCGCCGCCTCGAGCACCGCGCGCGTCGCGTCGAGGTAGCCGCGCCGGCCGGTCGTCACCATCGCGGCCCACGCGCTCGCCACGAGCGCGCCCGGCCGGCTGCCCGCGAAGCCCGGCGTCGCGTAGAGGCCGCCCGACCAGTCGGGCGTGATGAAGTACTGGCTGCGCCGCAGCGCCCGCCCGCGGTACAGCACCACCGAGCTGCCCTTCGCCGCGTAGCCGAACTTGTGCGTGTCGGCCGACATCGACGTCACGCCGGGCAGCGAGAAGTCGAACCGCGGCACCGGGTAGCCGAGCTCGCGCGCGAACGGCAGCACGAAGCCGCCCAGGCACCCGTCGGTGTGAAAGCCGATGCCGCGCGCGCGCGCCAGCTCGCTGAGCTCTTCGATGGGGTCGATGAGCCCGTGCGGAAACGAGGGCGCCGAGCCGACCATCAGCGCGGTATGGCCCTTCAGCGCCCGCTTCATCGCCTTCACGTCGGCGCGCCCGTCTTTCGCGACCGGCACGCGCACCACGTCGACGCCGAGCGTGTGGCCCGCCTTGTCGAACGCCGGGTGCGCCGAGGCCGGAGCGACGAGGCTCAGGCGCTTGCGGCTGCGGCCGCGCTGCGCGTGATCGCGGTACGACTTCACCGCCAGCATGATGCTCTCGGTGCCGCCCGACGAGAGCGTGCCGCACACGACCTGCGCGTCGTCGCTCGAGTGGGGGTCGCCGCCCAGCAGCTGCGCCGTCATCGCCACGATCTCGGCCTCGAAGCGCGCCACGCTCGGCCACACGTCGGCGTGCAGCGGGTTCGCCTGCGAGTAGAGCGCGTACACCGCGTCGAGCAGCGCCACGTGCTTCGCGTCGCCGTGGTACACGCCGCCCGACACCTTGCCCTCGCGCCAGCGCGGGCTCTCGCGCTCGCAGAACGTCTTCAGGGTCGCGAGCACCGTGTCGGCCGCCACCGGAGCGTCGGGCAGCACCGCCACCGCGAGCTCCTTCGGGCGGTGCTTGCCGACGCTCGCCTTCAGCTCGGAGGCGACCTTCTTCTTCTCTTCGCGCACCTTCGCGCCCACGCCCGGCAGGCGGTCGAGCACGCCCTCGAGCCGCGTCGCCAGCGACGGAGGCACGCGAGCGAGCAGGTCTTGCGCCGACTGAGAGAGCTTCATGTCGATGTCACCTCGTCACCATCAAGCGAACCGCTTCGCCATCGCGCGCCGGTGCTGGAACTCGAGCAGGAACTGCTCGAAGCGCGCGTCATAGAGCCCGCGGTGGCCGCGGTTCGGAGTGAACGAGCGCGCCACCTCGATGCGCGACGGCACCGCCGCCCAGTCGAGCAGGCCGAGCCCGACGAGCGTCTGCATCGCGGCGCCGCGGCTGTTCGCGAGCTGGGGCCCCACGACCTGCCGCACCTCGCGGTCGAGCACGTCGGCGAGCACCTGGCACCACAGGTCGCTGCGCGCGCCGCCGCCGACGACCGTGACCCGCTGCAGCGGCCGGCCGAGGTTCTTCTCGACGTGCACCATCAGCCAGCGCGAGTTCAGCGCGACGCCCTCGAGCACCGCGCGCACCAGGTGCCCCGGCTCGTGCGACAGCGACAGCCCCACGAACCCGCCACGCACCTTGCGGTCGTCGATGGGGCTGCGCTCACCGTGCAGCCACGGCAGCCACAACAGCCCGTCGGCTCCGGCCGGCGCCTTCGCGGCGAGGGCCAGGGCCTCGCCGAAGGGGTCGGGCCCCGACCGCGGCAGCCACTTCTCGACGAGCAGCTTGAGCCCCGCGGCGGCGGTCTCTTGCTCGTTGATGAAGAGGTAGCGCCCGGGAATCGCCGCCGGCAGCGACGCCATGTTGTGGTCGAGGTCGGTCTTCTTGAACGGCACGTGCGCGAGCAGCCACGACGAGGTGCCGAGGCACAGGTGCGCGTCGAAGTCGGCCGTGGTGCCCGCGCCGATCGCCGCCATGTGCGTGTCGGCGGCGCCCGCGAAGACCTTCACCGTTGCGGGCAGCCCGAGCGCGGCGGAGGCCTCGGCCGTCAGCGTGCCGAGCAGGGCGGCCGGCGGCACGAGCTCGGGCAGCTTGGCTCGGTCGATGCCGGTGAGCTCGAGGAGCCCGTCGTCGTAGTGAATGCGGTCGATGACGCGGTTGTCGGTGACCCAGTGCACCGCGATGGAGTCGTACGACGCCGCGAGCCGGCCGGTCAGCTTCGCGTTCACCCAGTCTTTCGGCTCGAGAAAGACGTGCGCCTGCTCGTACGTCTTCGGCTCGTGCCGCTGCAGCCACGCGATGTGCCCGGCGGGGTCTTTGCCCGAGAGGCTGGGCGCTCCGCCGGTCTTGCGGATGAACTGGAGCACCTTGAACACGTTGTAGCCGTCGATGGCGGGGAAGCCGCCGCAGCGCGCGCGCACCTCGTCGGCGCCGCGCGAGTCGAGCCAGATGAGCGCGGGCCGCAGGGGCTCGCCGCGGGCGTCGCACGCCACCGTGCCGGCCCACTGCGACGACAGCGCGATGCCGGCGACGTCGGCGGGGGCGACCGGCCCGCGCGAGAGCAGGGCCCTCGAGGCTTTGACGACGGCGCTCCACCAGTCTTGCGGGCGCTGCTCGGCGCCGCCGCCGGCCGAGAGCTGCACGTCGAGCGGCACCACCTCGCTGCCGGCGACCGCGCCCGACGCAGCGACCAGCGCGGCCTTGAGCCCCGACGTGCCGAGATCGAACGCGAGGACGTGGGGCTCCGCCATCGGCGCCGCTTTCAGCACAAGCCGACGGGCGTGTCTCTGGCGAAGCCGTGCGGCCTCGCTTCGCGCAAGCGGGTGGTGCTCGCGAGCGAGCTCGACGCGCTGCTCCCGAAGTGGGCGTCGAACGCGCACGCGCCGGTCGACCTCTTGAGGCTGCGCGAGCTCGCCCTCATGCTGTGCACCTCGCAGGAGCCTTCGCATGGTGATGCCCGTCGAGAACCCCTGGCTGCTCGAGTCGGTGCTGGCGAACGCGCCGCTGCACGACGACGTCGAGATCCGCATCGCGTTCGTGCCGTCGACGGGCGTGCTCGAGCCGGGCTCGGAAGGCGCCCCTCGCGAGGGCCTGCGCGCCGAGGTCGGTCGCGGCGAGCTCACCGGGCCGCAGCGGTCGAGGCCCGTCTGCAGTCGCGTCTTCGCGCACGATCTGCAGCGCGTGCTCGGCCACCGTCTGTGGGAGGAGTACCAGCGCGGGCGGCGGCACCCGTGACGGCCGAGGCCTGCAACCCCGAGCTCGACGCGCTGCTCTTCCGAGACTTCGACGACGCGCGCACGTGGTCGGTCTACGCCGACTGGTGGCTCGAGCGCGGCGAGCCCCGCGGCGAGCTCGTGCGCCTCGAGCTCGCCGCCCAGCGCGACTCCCAGGCCGAGCGCACGCTGCTCGACGCGAACTGGGCGCGCTGGTTCGGGCCGCTGCAGCGCTACCCGTTGTCGGGCCTCGAGAAGGGCTTCGCGCGCAAGCTCGAGGTGCCCCAGAGCCCCGAGGTCGCCGTCTGGGCGAGGCTGCCCGGGCTCAAGTTCCTGCAGGCCGTGACCGTGCCGGCGGGGTTCGAAGGCTCGCTGAGCGGGCTCGGCATGCTCGCGGGGCTGAAGGCGGTCGAGCTGCTCGAGCCGACCCCCGAGGTGGCCTCGCAGCTGCGCGCCGAGCCGCTCGCGGCGCTCGAGTCCGCGCGGGTCGTGCGCACGGGCCGCTTCGACGCGGCCGACGTGGCGCCGCTGCTTTCGCTGAACGCTCCGCGGCTCGCCGAGCTCGGCTTCACGGCCTACGAGGCGAGGCTCGGGCACGTGCTCACGGCGCTGCTCGCGTGGCCGGGGCTGCGAGGGCTGCGGGCCCTGACGCTGAAGGGGCTGTCGCTCAGCGACACCGAGCGCCTGCTCGAGCAACGCGCTCGCTTCGCGCACCTAAGGCTCTCGCTGTCGGCCGACGGCCCGACGCTGTCGGCGCTGCGGCCGCGGCTGCGCGAGGCGTTTCCGACCGCGTGGCTCGCTCCGAACGTGGAGCCGAGCACGAGCGACCGCAGCGTCACGGTGGGAGCCGTGACGGCGGCTCCGACGCGCGCGCCCGCCGACTTTCGCTCGCTCGCGCCGCGCGTCGAGGTGAAGTCGCGGTACGACGAGTACGGCGACCACTCGGTGTGGCATGGCTCGGGCGAGCCGCCGTCGAGCTACGACCTGATTCGCCGCTGCCTGCGCTGCGCCAGCCTCGACGTCGTGTGCATCTGGAGCGAAGACGCCCGCACGCACAGCAGCCAGGAGCAAGAGACCTACGTCGACCGCGGCCGCGAGCTCTCGTGCCGCGAGTGCGGCGCGTTCTTCTGGTACCGCACCTTCGAGACCCGAGGCTGAAGGGCCGCCGTTCGAGCCATCACGCGTGACAGCGCAGGTGGGGTGCTCTAAGCGGCGACGGTGGCTCGCCCGCTCGCCCTCGCTCTGAGCACCCTCGCGCTCGTCGCCTGCGGCCCGGCCGCTCCTGCGCGGGGCACCTTGCTCGAAGACGGCGTCGCCGAAGCCTGGTTCGAGGCGCGGGCGAACGCGACCGACCTCGTGCAGGTGCAGGTCGTCTTTCCCTCCGACGCCGAGGGGTTCCCGCGGGTGCGGGCCGGGCGCGGGCTCGTGTTCATTCAGGGCGGGCTGGTGGCCGAGGAGCGCTACGTCTGGCTCGCGCGCGCGCTCGCGGCGCGGGGCGTCGTCGTCGCGCTGCCGCGCCACCTCGCCGACCTCGCGTTCTTCTCCATCGAGAATGGGCGTGCGGCGGGCGGGCTCTTGCGCGACGGGCCCGGGCTGCTCGCCGGAGCCGTCGGCGCCGACCGAATCGCCGTGGCCGGGCACAGCCTCGGCGCCGTCGTCGCGGGCAAGCTCATGCTCGGCCGAGGCTTCTCGTCGGTCAGCTACCTCGCGGGCTACCCCGACGCGGCCGACGTCTCGGGTCTGAACGCACAGCGGGGCCCTGCGCTCGCCCTCGCCGGCACCGCCGACTGCACCGCGAAGCTGCCGGTCGTGCTCGAGTCGCTCTCGGGGTTGGAGCCGCTGCAGCTCGTTCAGCTCGAGGGCGTCACGCACTACCAGTTCACCGACTCCGACGCGGCCGACGTCTCGTCGGGCTGCACGCCGGGCGTCGCGCTCGACACCGCTCACGCGCGCATCGCCGACGCGCTCTTCTCGTTCCTCGAGGCGAGGCCGTGAGGCGCGCTCTGCCCCTGGCGGCGGCTCTGCTCCTCGGCGCGCCCGCCGGGGCCGAGACGGGCTGGCTCACCTCGCGTGGCCGCGTGAGCGCCGAGCCGCGAGCCGAGGTGTTCGGCGGCCTTCACAGCGTCGGCGCCGGAGGCGCTCTGCCGGTCTCGGCGGGCGGGGCGGGCGCGTTCGGCCTCGAGCTCGCGTTCGACTTCGTGAACCGCTTCGCCGAGGCGAGGCTGACGCGGGCGTGGCAGCTGACGGCTCCGCGGTTCGCGACGCTGAGCGCGACGGGGGCGCTGAACGGCTTCTTCGTGCCCGGGTCGCCGGCGGCGCTCGGCGCCGGCGCGCACGCAGGCCTGAACCTCGCGCTCGGAGGCCGCGCGTTCAGCTTCGACCTGAGCGTCGACGCCGGCGCCGAGGGCTTCTCGACCGGGCCGTCGCGCGTGCCGCTGCGGCTCGGCGCGGGGCTCAACGCGCGCTTCGGTCACTTCGTGCTCGCGGCGCTGGGCCGCGCGGGCGCCGACGTCGTGCCGGGGCACTTCTTCTCGGTGCGCGCCGAGGCGGTGCTCGCGGCGGGCTGGGCGTGGTGAGTGGGCGCCGAGGCGCGCGCTGTGCGATGACGGGCTCACCATGCCAAGACCCAGCGTCATCGTGCTCTCGTGCCTGATGTGGGGCGCGCCGGCGGCCGCGGACACCGTCGCAGAGGTGCAGGCGGCGCACCGCCAGAAGTGCGGCGGTGAGACGGTGTTCGAGGTCGAGCCGGCGCTGCAGAAGCTGGCGACCGAAGCGTTCAACCCGGACTCGGCGTGTGCGGCGGCGATGGCGGCACCCCAGCAGTTCTGCACCGCGTGGGAGGTCTCGAACTGGAGCAACCAGGCGCGGCTCGACAGCGCCGGCGTCGACATCGAAGCGCTCTCACAGCAGCCGGGGCTCAAGCGGCCGCTCGCCGAGCTCAGCCGCGTGCGCTGCGTCGTCGATGCGCGGCGGAAGGCCTGGCAAGACTGGGTGAGGGCGCACCCGGACAAGCCGAAGCTCGACGAGGCGATGATGGCGCTCTTCCCCAGGGGCTTTCCCGCACCGCAGGTCGAGTGGAAGGGCAACGAGCTGACCCTCTCGATCTTCGAAGACACCGCGAACCTCTACGAAGACACGTACCCGGCGGTGAAGCACGGCTGGTCGACGCGCATCGCGGCCGAGCTGGCGACGGCGCTCGCAGCGCAGGCGGGCGCCCGGTTCGAGGCGAAGTGCGGCGCCCGGGCGACGGCGAGCATCGCGCTGTTCGGCGACGAGTGGCTCGTCGACGGCAGCTCGGCCACGAGCATGGTGGTGGCGTGCTCGCGCGCGTTCAGCCAGCTGATGGGGGGCTGCGAGTCGAAGAACAAGGCGGGCGCGGCGAAGGTGACCGAGCTGTGGTGCGGCCCCGACGAGACGCGCAAGGGCGCGCTGCCGTGCCTCGCCGAGAAGGCGGCCGCCGATGCCGACGTGCAAGAGAAGTTCAAGGCGGTGGTCGCGAAGAAGAGCTACCAGCAGAAGAAGCTGAGCGCGGCGTGCGAGGCGAAGGTGAAGGCGCTCGGTCGAATGCCGCCGACGTTCGTGTGGAAGGGCGGCGTCGTGCGCATCGGGCTGATGACCGGCTCGATGGACTACGACGAGCTGCGGCGAACGTTCAAGGCCGAGCTCGAGTCGCGCAAGTGAGGGGGCGACCCGCTGCCGCGCTTCTCGCGCGCGGCTGCAGATCGGCTACGGTGGGCGGGTGCGTCCGCTCACCGCGGCCCTGTGCGTCATCGCGCTCGAGACGGCCGCCGCCGGCGAAGACGAAGTCCCCCCTCAGCTCGCGCTGACCCTGATGCTCAAGGTGCTCACCTACGACGGTGAGTTCGAGCGTCACCCGCAGGGCGACTTTCTGGTGCTGGTCGCCGGCGAGCCCGAGCACTGCCGCCCGGTGCTCGACGCCGCGGCACAGCTCGAGGCGCGCACGATTCTCAAGCGAAAGCTCACGTTCGTGCAGGTCGCGCCGGCCGACGTCGAGAAGAAGCTCGCGGGGGCGGGCGCCGTGCTCGCTCCGCGCGGCTCGAGCCTCGAGACCGGCAGCCAGCTGGCGCGCCTCGCCACCGAGGCCCACGTCTACACGCTCGCGATGGACCCGAAGCTGGTCGACGCGGGGATCATGCTCTCGGTGACGCTGACCGCCGGCAAGCCGCAGCCGGTGCTCAACGTCGGCGCGGCGCGCGCGGTCGGCGCAGACTTCAAGTCGAGCGTGCTGAAGATCGCCCGCACCGTGCAGTGAGCGGGCCTACTGCGGCGAGTCTCTCAGGTACGAGAGCCGCAGCATGACCTCGGTGCCGGGCGCGGGCAGGGCGTTGATGCCGGCGTTGTAGGCCGGCACGTAGCGGTAGTTCGAGCCGGTCGCGTCGTGCACGCCCACGCCGAGGTCGAAGCCCTCGATGCCGACGTTGCGCAGCACGAGGAACAGGTCGGCGACCACGGTGGGCCCGAACTTCGTGACGACGGGGTCGGTCGCGTGCAGCGCCGTCTCGAGCCCGTAGCGTTCGGAGTAGACGATGAACGCCGGGTTGAACGACACGTACGGGCCGATGCGAAACGCGCCGCGCACGGCGAAGCGGTGCTGCGGAGCCCCGAGGAACAGCTCGGGGTGGCCCTCGACGAGGAACTGCTCGACGCCCCGCACGGTCGCCTCGTAGAACGAGTAGGCGGCGACGACGTAGCCCCAGCTGCCCTTCGACCTGAGCTCGACCTCGAGGCCGTGCGTGCCGGTGGTGCCGCCGTTCACGTACAACGACTGGAGCCCGACCTCCTGGTAGACGAGCGTCGGCGACACGCGGTTGTCGAACAGGTTGATGCCCGCGTACAGCCACGGCGCGAACTGGTAGCCCGCTTCGACCTCGAACACGTTGATGTACTCGGGCCTGGGGTCCTTGCCGTAGCTGATGTTCTCGAACACCGGGGCGCGGAAGGCGCGCGCGGCGAGCGCCTTCGCGTGAAAGCCGCCGATCTCTTTCGTGAGCGCGACGCGCGGCACGACGACCGGGCCGTACACCGTGTGGTAGTCGAAGCGCGCGCCGGCGACGATGTTCACGACCGGGGTCACCGCGGTGGCCTCGGCGAACGCGGCGAAGTTGAAGAACGAGAGCTGGTGCGTCGGCGTGCCGTCGAGCCCGACGTAGGCGTTGTAGTCGTCGATCTCTTTGCTGCCGTGCTCGACGGCGATGGCGGTGTCGTAGGTGGCCTCGACGCCGGCGAGCACGCTGAGCCAGCCGAGCGGCCTCACCGTCGCGCTCGCGCCGGCCTGCGCGCGGTGAATGCGCTTGTCCGAGTAGTAGCTGAGCTCGAGGTCTCGGCTGGTGTTGCCCTGCCATGGCACCGAGAACCAGTAGCGGGCCCACGCGGAGATCGAGACGAAGTCGTTCAGCGGCTTGACCCACCTGAGCTGCGCGAAGAGGTTGCGGTGCTCTTTCTTGAGCGGCGCTTCGGGGGCCTCGCCGAGCGGCGCCTCGTGGAAGTAGTCGTCGTACATCAGGTTGAACGAGAGGCCGCGCCAGTCGGCTCCGACGGCGAGGTTGAGCGGGCGAATGTGGCTCTGCTCGGCCAGGTTGAAGACCGTGTCGCCGGCGACGTACGGCCGGTCGCTGCGAATCGTGTAGCCGGTGAACGCGCTCGCGTGGATGTTGAGCTCGCCGAAGCTGTGGCTGCCGGCGAGGCTCGCGGTGAACCGGCCGACGGCGGTCGGCATCTGGCCGTACGTGGTCGAGGCGAGCAGGCGGTTGCCCGGCTTCTCGGGCCGCAAGATGACGTTGACGACCGCGAGGGCCGCAAAGCCGCCGTAGATCGTCGAGCCCGGCCCGCGGATGATCTCGATGCGCTCGATGAGATCGACGGGAGCCCGGTTGCCGAACAGCACGTTGCCGTACTCGAGGTCGTTGTAGGGCATGCCGTCGATGAGCACGAGCGCCTTGCCTTCGAGCGCCCAGATGCCGCGCACCGTGAGGCCGACCGTGTTCTCGACGTCGTTGCTGAAGTCGAAGCCCGGCACGAAGCGCAGCACGTCGATGAGATCGCGCGCGCCCATGTCGTGAATCTCTTCGCGCGTGATGACCGTGACGACGCCCGGCGACTCACCCGCCGAGACCGTCGCGCCCGACGCCGAGGCGACGCTGACCTTCGTCTCGAGCAGCTCCTCGAGCGAGACGTCGGCGATGTCTCGCCGGGCTTCACCCGCGTCGGTCTGTGCGAGCGCGGTGAGTGAAGCACAGAACGCGGCGACGAGCGCCGGACGCAGCCAGGCCATTCAGACCACCCTCCTGGCGATTGCGTACCATGCGCCCCGCCGACCATCACGCGCGGAAGCTGAGAGTCGCGCGCTCGGCGGTTCGCGCAGAACCCGAAGCTCGCCGGCGCTCCCGGAGCGAGGGTCTTGTTCCAGTCGGCTGCGCTGAACTCGATGCCGCCGGTGACCGCGGCGTGCGTCGAGTTCCACGCGTTCGTGACGGCGCCCGACCCGGGGCAGCACGACGCGCCAGTCTCTCGACGCCGAGCCGAGGTTCTTCACCACGACATGGAGGCGCAAGACCACGCCGGCGAGACCGTCGGCACCACCGACACCGACGCGCTCATCGTCGAGCTCGAGGAGCCGGGCGCCCGCGAAGAAGAAGTAGCGCGGCGGATCAGCGACGAGCACCCACGCGGCGACACCGACGAGCGGATCCGCGCGAGTGAACGCAACCCCGAAGCCCGCGCCGCGCCCTTCACGGCAGCGTCAGCGGTGGCTCCAGTCGCGCATCGAAGACGGGTCGCTCCCGCCCGACGAGGCCGCCGGCGGCGCGGCCGGTCGCGCGGACCCCAGGTCGTAGATGCGGCCGGCGAGGTACAGCTCGAGCTGGCTGCGCGTCTCGGCCGGGAGGTCGAACGGCCGTGCGAAGCCGACGGGCAGCGCCCGCAGCTGCTCGTCGCTGGCGGGCCACTGCTGCCGCCACGTGTCGCCGCGGCGAGCCCAGGCCTCCGAGAAGCGGTACTCGGTGCCGTCGAGGTTTCGACCGACGAGCAGCACCCAGGCGAAGTCTGGGCTCACCTGCGCCACGCGCTCGACGCGCGTGCCCTTGTGCAAGAGCTCGCGAATCGCTCCGGGCTTCTCGAACCCGCCCAGGAGCCCGTTGTCATGCTTGAGCCGCAACAGGCGGGCGGACTCGATCGACCGCCGCTGGTCGACCCAGCCGTAGAGCTCCGACGGCAGCGGCCTCAGGCCGTCGGCGCTCTCGGCCCGCGGCAGGCCACGCACCGCGCGCACGAGCCGCTCCTGGTAGCGGCGAATGAAGCCGGCCTTGCCGCCGTCGCGCTCGAGCACCTCGGCGAGCCCGTCGAGGCCGCGCGACGCCTCGACCACGGCCTCCCACCGGCGCTCCCAGTCGATGCAGTCGGTCATGTGGTGGGCGCCGATTTCTTGAGCGCGCAGACAGGTCGCGGCAGCGGTGGCTGGGCTGCTGAGGTCGAGGTCGCGCTCGGGCTCGGCGCCGAGCAGCTGGGTCGCGAGGCCGATCGGCCGTGCGAACGCGACGCCGTCGGTGCCCGAGAACAGCTTCGAGGTGTTGATGCCCAACACCTCGCCCTGCGCGTTGAGCAGCGGGCCCCCAGAGCTGCCCGGGTTGATGGCCGCGTCGTGCTGAATCGCGGCGTGGTGCAGCGTGCTCACGACGCCGCTCGTGAACGACCACACCGCTTCCTGCGGGTGCCCGAGGGCGAGCACCGCTTCACCGGGCCGCGGCTTCGCGGTGGCGAAGCGCGGCACCGGGTACGCCGAGGTGTCGGCGTCGAGGTGAATGACGGCGAGGTCGAGGGCCGGGTCGTCGCGCACCAGCGTGCCCCGAATCAGGTGGGCCTGGTTCTCGAAGAGGAACCGGTCGAGCCCGCCGTCCATCGGCGTGTAGCTCACCCGACCGGGCGCCCACAGCAGCACGCGAATGCTCCGCTGGTCGCCGAGCACGTGCAGGTTGGTCAGCACCTGCGAGCCGGGCCCGAGCACCAGGCCCGCACCGTAGATCTGCTTCCCGTCGGGCCTGCTCCCCAAGACCAGCGCCACCGACGGCAGCGCGTCGGTCGCGACCTGCTGGAGGTTCGGCCTCACGTCACGGCTCGCCGCGGGCGACCCGTGAAGACACCCGGCGCTGAGCAGCGCGAATAGCGAGAGCGGCCGCATGCGAGCGCCCGACGTTACTACGGCCGCGGCCCGACTTGCAGGGGCGCCGAGGCCCCGCGGCTCCTCCCGAATCAGGGTGGCCAGCGCCGCCCCCCACAGCACCGCCCCCATCGCGAGCACGACGCCCGCGCCCCAGGGCCACCGCGGCCCGCTGCCCGCTCCCAGCGCTTCTTCGTTCACCCAGGTCATGCGCTCGCTCGCGGGCGCCCTGCTTCGACGCCGCCGCCATGGTGTCGCGAGGCCTGCGCTTCCTGAAGGCACTTGGTGGGCAGAAGACCCATTCCGGTGTGGAATGGGTGAATGGACCGAATCGAAGACTTCGAGCTGCTGGTTCGCATCATCGAGACGGGCAGCCTCTCGGCGGCCGCCCGCGAGGCGAAGACGACCCAGCCCACGGTGAGCAAGCGGCTCAAGGCGCTCGAGAGCTCGCTGGGGCAGCGGCTGCTCCACCGCAACACCCGCCACGTCGTGCCGACCGAGGCCGGCCTCGCCTGCTATCGCCGCTTCAAGCGCTGGCTCGGTGAGCTCGAGGAGCTCAAGCTCGAGGTCGGCGGTCGCGGTGACGAGGTGGCCGGGCCCATTCGCATCAACGCAGCGGTCACCGTCGGGGCCTGGGTGCTCGGGCCGCTGCTCCCCGGCTTCCAGAAGCTCCACCCTGCGGTGGAGTTCTCGATGGAGCTGACCGACCGGCGCGTCGACCTCGTCGAAGACCGGGCCGACCTCGCGGTGCGAATCGGAGGCGTCGGCAACCCCGACCTCATCGCCACCAGGCTCGGGCAGTACGGGTTCGTCGTCGCGGCGTCACCGCAGTGGGCCGCCGAGCACCCCGACGTGCGCACGCTGGCGGCCCTGCAGCACCACCCCGTCACCACCTGGGAGCGCAACCCCACCACCCGGCTCGACGGGCCGGGTGGGCCCGTCGTCGTGCGCAAAGACACGCGCGTCACGATGCCGAGCTCCGCCGGGCTGCGCCTGCTCGCGCGGCAGGGCATCGGGCCCGTGCTCCTCGCGCGCATCGTCGCCGACGAAGACCTGCGCCGCGGCGACCTGGTCGAGCTCATCCCGGGAGCGCACTCGGCGCCGATGTCCGTCTACGCGCTCACCCTGCCGGTGAGGCCCGTGCCGCCGCGCCTCAAGTCGTTTCTCGCCTACTTGAAGCGCGAGCTGCCGAAGGTCTCGGGCTGGCAGGCTTGAGGGCTCACTCTTCGGGCAGCACGAACGGAATCTTGAAGGTGTACTCGACCTCGACCGCCCGCCCGTCGACGATGACCGGCTGGTAGCGCCGGTGGTTGAGCGCGGCCAGCGTCGGGGCGTCGAGAAACGGCAGCCCCTTCACGATCTGACACTCTCTCACCTCGCCCGTCGTGCCGATGATGCAGCGAACCACCATCGTGCCCTGAATCTCGCGGTCGAGCGCCTGCTGCGTGTACTCCGGGTCGGGCCCCGCCACCTTCTTGATGGGCGGCATCTTGTCGTTGAACACCATTCGCACGGGCCCCGTACCGCCCAGCACTCCGCCGACCTGGCCGCCCACCACGCCCCCCTTCACCCCGCCGACCACGCCGCCCTCGACGCCGCCCTCTTCGCCCGCCTCTTCTCCTGCGGGCTCGGGCGCGGGCTCCTCGGGCGGAGGCTCGGGCGGTATCTCTTTGGGCTGAATGACGGCTTCCTTCGGCAGCTCCTGCTTCACGACCTTCGTCTGCGTCTTCTTCGGGGCCGGAGGAGGAGGCGGGGGCGGGGGCGGCGGCGCCTGCGGAGGCTGCGGCTTCACGAACACCACCTGGGGCGGCTTGTCTTCTTCGACGATGCGACGCCGGCCGAGCTCGATCACGATGCCGATGACCGCGACGTGCGCGAGCACCGTCACCGCTGCGCCGGAGCCCCAGCGCGACTTCACCCTCGAGCCTTGCAGTACCGCGTCGAACATCGTCGCTCGTGCCTACCTTCGCGTGCCGATCAGAACCACCACGTAAGCCGTATTCGGCCCGAAGCTACCGTGCTCGCCCTGCGCCACACCAATTCCGACGTGGGTGCCCTTGCCCGTGATGCTCGCCTCGTCTGCCACCGAGATGGGGTCGACCCTCGCGCCCGACATCACGTTGAGCGCCGCGAACGCCTTGTAGCTGCCCGAGAGAAACGCGTTGGCCTTGTCATCGGCGAGCGCGCCCTTCGAGGCCGCGAGCGCATCGGCGTACTGCTGCGCCGCCTTCTCGAGCTGCGGGTCGGTCGCCAGCGCAGTCACCTTCGCGGCCGCGCGCCGGTCTGCAATCTTCTTCGCGAGCTCAGCGGCGACCTTCGCGGGGTCGACGCGCTCCTGGCGCTTCACGAACAGCTCGACCGCGAAGACCGTCTTCTGCCCGTGCAGCTCGGGCCCCGGCGCGACTCCGACGCCGCCGTGCGTCACCAGAGGGCTCATGTAGTTCGCCCGGAGCGAGGGGCTCAGCGAGAAGGCCCGGTGCGCCTCTGCGACGCCCAGCGCCTGCCCCGGGTTCTCGACCACCAGCGCCGCTTGCGCCTTCGCCTGCCGCAAGAACGGGGTCGGGTCGGCCACCGTGCCCGACGCGTCGCGCAGCGCCTCGGCCGCCGCCCGCGCGGCGTCGGCGACCGCCGCGTCCCACTCCAGTGCGGCGAGACCCGCCGCGGCGCGCTCGGCGTTCAGCTCGTCGAACACGCGCCGCGCCGGCTCGGCCCCGTCGGCGGCCAGCTTGACCGAGGAAGGCGCCGCCTCGCCGCACGCGACGGGCAGGGTGGCTCGGGTGCCCTGGCTGCCCTGCACCTCGACCACCAGCCGCCCGCGGCTCGCGCAGGAAATCTCGACGTCGAAGTCGGCCGCGCCGCCCGAGGCGGGCTTCATACCCTCGCCCTTCTCGTTCGACCACGTGACGGTGGCGGCCTCACCGCCGAGCAGCCGGCCCTTCACGTGCGCGCTGCCGCCCGCCTGAAGCGTGCGGGGCGCCGTCACCTCGAGCGGCAGGTCTTGCATCACCACCGCCACCCGCACCGAGCCCTTCTTCAGCCGCAGCACTGCAGCCCCGTACCGCGGGTTGCGCGACCCTTTGGCGTGTGTCTCCAGCGCGTCTTTGAACGCTCCGGCGATCGCCTCGGGTTCCTCGGTGGTGAACGTCGACACCATCGCCTGCAGCCGGGGCGGCGACGGCAGCCCGTGGCTCCACGCCACGAAGTCGAGCAGCGCCGCAGGCGGCGGGTCGGCTGCAGACCACCCCAGCAGCGCTTCGGCCGCCCCGCAGAGCTGACCGTCCTGGGCCGACGGCGCCGGCGCCTGGCTCGCCATCACCTGCAGCACGTCGGAGCCCCGGCAGGCGTAGGCGGCGCTCGGCCCATACGCGGTGGCCACCGCGCGACCCGGCGAGAACGTGTCGCCCGACAGCGAGCCCGGGCTCACCTGGCTCGCCTTGAGCGCCGTGCAACCTGCGGCGAGCAGGCCGCCGACCACCAGCACGCCTCTCATGATTCGCCGGGCCTCACTGACGCGCCGCGGGTCATTGCGAGCGGGTCACGACCGGCGGCGGCGCGCGAGGAGCAGCAGCGCGAGGCCCAGGCCGAGGCCTCCCCCGGTGACGGAGCAGGCGTTCGTCGGGCCCGCGATGATGATGGTGGTCGAGGGCTCGGTGGGGAGCGGGTTGCCCGGGTAGTCGACGACGTAGTCCCAGACCGCGGCCGACTGGACGATCGAATCGCCGCCGGCGTCTTTGCCGCCGCCCAGCTCCTTCACGATCTGCGTCACCGTGAACTCGACCTTCTCGTTCGCGGCGAGCGCGGTGGGCACCGTGCAGATGCCGTCGGCCGTGTCGCGCGGCATCGACACCGACCAGTCGGTGCAGCCGCCCGCACCCTTCTCGAACTGCAGACCGAACGACCCGGTGTTGTCGAGGCTCGAGTCGATGGTGATGCTGTCGGCCGGCACGGCGCAGGGCCCGAGGTTGGTGATGGAGCCCTTGAGCGTGATCGACTCGCCGGCGTTGACGCGCTTCTCGGGGTTGCCGCCGTCGGTCGAGGGCGGCGCCGGGCTCTCGGCGGTGGCCGAGAGGTACGCGAGCGGCGGGACGAGATCGGGGAGCGTCGAGCTGTTGTTCGCCGAGGCCGGGTCGCTCTCGGTCGCGGTGACGGTGGCGCTCAGGCCGGTCTGGGTGGGGCAGGTCGCGGGCGGCTCGTCGGGAGGCGCCCAGCTCACCGTCCAGGTGAACCGCGCGCTCTCGCCGGCGGCGAGCGTCGGCAGCGAGCAGGTGTAGCTCGCTCCGGCGTCGGCCGCGGGCGCGGCACAGTCGCTGTCATCGGGCACCTCGACCTCGCCGCCGCCGCCCGGAGGCGTGGCCGTGACGCGAATGTCGGTCGCCGGGTCGGGGCCCAGGTTGGTGACGGTGACGCCGTAGCTGCGGGCGCGGCCGCCGGCGCTGAGCGACGGGCTCGAGCCGCCGTCGAAGGCGCCCACGCGGACGCTGACGTCGGCGCTCTGCGCGAACGCGGGAGCGCCGAGCAGCGCGGCCGAGAGGAGCATCGTGCGCACGGAGGGGATGAAGGAGCTCATGTTCGGTTGTCCAAAGTTCATGGCGTGGCCCTTAGAGCGCGTGGCTGAGGCGGAAGTAGATGTAGCGGCCCATCAGGTCGTAGCCGCCCTGCGGGTCGGTGTTCGCGGCGAACGCGTTGCCGACGAACGGAGGCGCGGCGTCGAACACGTTGTTGATGCCGATCATCGCCTGCGACTTGCCGACCGCCCACTGCCAGCGGTAGCTCAGGAACAGGTCGAAGGTCAGCTGCTCGCCGATCTTCCGCTGGTACGTGTTGTCCTGGTAGCAGAGGCCGCTGCCCGAGTAGAAGCCGCCGCCTCCCGGGTCGCCGCACTCTTTCGAGGGCCCGATGTAGCGGCCGAGAATGCCGGCGCCCAGCCCGTTCCAGCCCCAGGTGAAGGAGCTCAGCGAGCGCCAGTGCGGGTACGTGCCGCCGTAGCCCGAGGTGTTGAGGTCCCAGTTGCCGGCGCCGCGAATCGTCGTCGCTCCGGCGCCCGCGCCCAGGGTCAGGTCGAACTGGTGCAGGTACGAGATGGTGGTCGCGAAGCCGAAGTCACCGAACCGCGTCGGCGCCGCGTAGCGCGCGCCGAAGTCGATGCCGTCGGTGACGACCGAGCCCGCGTTGTACTGGAAGTCGTCGATGCGGGTGATCTGCTGGGTTCCCGGGTCGCGGGTGATGAGCGCGCAGTAATCGGGAATCGGCGCGCCGCCCGCCGGCGGGTAGCAGCCGGCCAGAATCGTGTTGCCGCCCAGCGCCTGAATCGCGTTGTTGATCGCGATGCGGTAGTAGTCGACGGTGAAGGCGAGGCCCTTGATCGCCTTCACGTTGGCGATGACGCCGGGCTCGATGACGATGCCCGCCGTGACCGTGTTCGCGGTCTCGGGCGTCAGCTTCGGGTTGCCGCCGATCTTCGCCTTGATCTGCGTCGACACGTCGCCGTTGTTCGCTGCGCTGCCGCAGCCCGCCGGCGCCGGCCCGTTGGTGCCCGAGCACGGGTCCGAGATGTTCTCGAAGCTGTCGGTCTGGCCGGTGTAGAGGTCGGAGATCGACGGCGCGCGGAACGAGTTCGACCAGGTGCCGCGCAGCGACAGGCCGCGAATCGGTCGCCAGACGCCGCCGACCTTGCCGGTGAGCGCGCTCCCGAAGGTGTTGTAGTAGTTGAAGCGGAAGGCGCCGGTCACCTCGAGCTCGTGCAGCGCCGGCAGGTCGTTGACGATCGGCACGTTGAGCTCGGCGTAGGCCTCGTTCGAGTAGAACGAGCCGGCGGTCGGGTTCTGGTTGTTGCCCGAGTTCTCACCCGCAGCCTGAATCGGGTCGGGAATCGACGAGCCCGCCTGGTTGCGGTACTCGTAGCCGAACGCGAGGCCGATCGGCCGCGTGTGCGCGAGACGGAACAGCTCACCGCCGAAGTTCGCCTGCACCGCGGTGAGCGCGTTCATGATCTGCTGCACACCGTCGAAGGTGAGGCCGGCGACCTGGTCGGCCGTGATGGAGCCCGGGCCACCGAAGAGGTTCAGCGGCACGCAGCCGTCGATGGGGTTGGCCGCCGTACCGCAGCGCGCCGTGCCGTCGGCGTCGTAGAAGCTCGGCCCGACCGCCTGCGCGATGCGCGTGGTGCGCAGCGTGCCGCGTGAGATCTGCGTGCCCTGGAAGCGCGAGTAGTTGAAGCTCAGGTCCCACGTCCACCCGGCGAGCGGCCCCGCCGCCTCGGGCAGCGAGCCGTCGGTGCCCACCACGAGCCGGTAGTTGTTCACGTCTTGAATGAACGTTCGGGGCCCGAACTCGACCAGGCGGCGCCGCACGTACACGTCTTTGCCGAACGGGTTGTAGACGCTGTCCTTCGACGTGAGAATCCCCGAGCCGCCGGGGTCGAGCACCAGAGGCTCGGGCGCGAGCTGCTGCGCCGAGTTGCGCTGCGAGAACGCGCCTTCGAAGTAGATGCGCGCGTTGCTGCCCAGCTGCAGGTCGCCGTTGCTGAACAGCTGGAAGCGCTGCTGGGGCGTCGAGAGGTAGTTGATGTCCTGGTAGTTGTAGCCGTCGCCCAGCGCCCCGAGGCCCGCGCCCTTGAACGGCCGCCAGCCCAGCGGCGTGTTCGGGTCGCGAATGAACGAGCTCGTGGTCGGGTTGTCACGAACCAGCTGGTTGTACAGCGGGCTCGCGTTCGGGTCTTGGACTCCGCGGGGGAACGACAGAATGCGGCCCTCGGGAATCGTGCTGCTGCCCGACGGGAAGTAGCCGCCGCCGCCCGGCGAGCCGTCGAAGAAGATCTGCGGCGACGCGTAGGGGCGATTGCTCGCGAACACCGGGTACTGCTGGAAGTACGTCGCCGACGCGAGAATGCTGCCCTTCTCGCCGCTGACGCCGCCGGTGCCGTCGACGCTGTACGAGACGCCGTCACCGCGCGGGCTGACGCCCGTGAACACGTTGAACTCGGCCCCCTCGAACTTCTTCTTCGTGATGATGTTCACCACGCCCGAGATGGCGTCAGAGCCGTACACCGCCGAGGCGCCGTCTTTGAGCACCTCGATGCGCTCGACCGCCGCCATCGGAATCGAGTTCAGGTCGACGGAGTCGTCGGCGCCCAGGCCGCCCGGCACCCAGCGGCGGCCGTTGACCAGCACGAGCGTGCGGTTCGCGCCCAGGCCGCGCAGGTTGACGCGGGTCGCGCCCGTGCCGGCGTTGTTGACCATGGTGTTGGTCGCGTTGCCCTGCTCGGGCAGCGACTGCAGGAAGTCGCCGAGCGACGCCTTGCCGCTCTGCTGGAACTGCTCTTTCGTCAGCACGGTGATGGGCGCCTGCGAGGTCAGGTCTTTGCGCCGAATGCGCGAGCCGGTGACCGTGATGGTCTCTTCGGCGCTCCGCTTCTTCTTGCCGCCGACGGGCTGCTCGACGGGCTCGGTCGGAGTCTCGGGCGCTGGCTGCGCCGGCGCCGGCTCAGCGACGGGCTGCGCCTCGGGCGTCAGCGCAGGCTGCACCGGAGCATCGGCCGGCTGCGCGGGCTGTGCCGGCTCGGCAGGCTTCACAGGCTCGGCCGCGGGCGGCTCGGTCGCGGGCTTGGCGGGTTCAGCGGCCGTCTGGGCCGCCGCCGGCAGGGCAAAGGTGAACACGAACGACACCACGGCAACGAATACTGATCTCATTTCCTCAGTCCTCTTCGGCCTCAGGGCACGAAAAACTGCGGCGAATGCAGCTCTGGAAAGCGCCGCGTACGCCCGGGGAAGAAGGCCGTCAATCAGTTGTTGCGGGCCAGGCCCTCTCCAACTTGGAAAGCGTCGTTTCCCATTCGGAAAGAAGCGGGGACCCGAGCGCTTAGCGGGTCAGGGGGCCGGCGCGGCCGGGGCTTCGGGCCGCTCGGTCATCATGCCCAGGGTCTCGGCGCCTGCGCGCCGGGCGCCGTCGAGGGCGCTGACGAGCTTGCCGTAGTTCGCGGCCTCGTCGGGCATGAAGAAGACGAGGCGCTCGCCTGCGGGCTTGGCCCGCACCGCGCGGCCGAGCCGCTCGACGTAGTCGGCGTCGGAAACCTCTTCCGAGTTGAGCTTGAGGTTGCCGTGGGCGTCGATCGACACGACGAGCTGGTCAGGGGGCACCTCGGGCTCGAGCTGCAGCTGCTCCTGGTCGGGCACGCGCACCGCGATGTCTTTCTCGAGCAGCGGGGTGACCACCATGAAGATGATGAGCAAGACGAGCACGACGTCGACCAGCGGCGTGACGTTGATGTCCGACTGCGGCCGCCCCACCGGTTGCACCGACGTCTTGCGAAGGCGCCGCGCGCTCACTTTTTGATCTCCTCGACGCCCAGCGACACGCCACGCGCCCCCGCGGCGCGCGCACGATGCATGACCTCACGCACTTCCTTGAACGCGAGCGTGGTGTCGCCCTTGAGCAAGATGCGCCGGTTCGGCGTGTCTGACAGCTTCGCGCGGAGCGCCGCCTCGAAGTCGTCGAAGCCCAGCTCGTCTTTCTCGAGGTACACGCGACCCTCGGCCGTGACCGAGACGACCAGCGGGTCGCTGCTCTCTTTGCGCTCTTTTTCGACCTGCTCGGCCCGCGGCAGCTTCACGTCTTTGCCACGCTGAAGCATCGGCGTGACGACCATGAAGATGATGAGCAGCACCAGCACCACGTCGACGAGCGGCGTGACGTTGATCTCGTTCTTGATGCCCCGGCTGGGGCCTGTGCCCATGCCCATGGCGTGGCCTACTTCTGCGTCGCGAAGTGACGGGCGATGACGTCGAGCAGCTCGTTCGACGACTCGGCGATGTCGATGGCCCGGCCGTCGACCCAGCTCTGCAGGAAGTTGAACCCCATGACCGCGGGAATCGCGACGAGCAGGCCGAAGGCCGTCGTCACCAGCGCCTCGGCGATACCGGCCGACACGGTGCCCAGACCGCCAGAGCCCGTCTCGGCCATCTTCTGAAACGCGGTCACGATGCCCATCACGGTTCCGAGCAGGCCGACGAAGGGAGCCGTCGACCCCACGGTCGCGAGCAGGCCCAGGCCCCGCTTCAGGGTCTGGACCTCGCGCGAGGCCTGGCGCTCGAGCGCCCGCGCCACCGACTCGGTCGCGGCATCTTTGTCGGCAGGCGCCGTCTTGAACGCGGCCAGGCCCGCGGCGATGACGCGGCCGAGATGGCCCCGCCGGTCACCGTAAGACCCGGAGGCGGCGGCCGAGATGCCCCCCTCACCCTGAATGAGCTGCGCGACCTTCGCGGCGAACGCCTTCGACTCACCGGCCGATCGCATGAAGAAGACCAGTCGCTCGCCCATCACGAAGAGCGACGCGATGCTCATCACTCCCATCACGGCGACGACCAGACGTGCGAACAAGCCCATGTGCTGCCACAGCTCGTCGAGTGTGAATTGCATAGAACGGCCCTCTAGTCGGGTCTGGGGCCCGCCTCAAGAAGCGGTGCAATCGCCGCTCGGCTCTTTCGTAGTTACGGCATGCTCTTCGAACGTACGGACGTCTCCGACACCGGGCGCTTTGCCCTGATCGCCACGGGCCTCGTCATCACCTTCTACGTCGCCGCCCTGTCGGCGCTCTTGATGGCGAGCCAGTCGTAGGCTCAGTGCGCGCCTTTGGGCAGCGCAGACCCGCCGCCGCGCACGAGGCCGTCGATCTCGTTGCGGCCTTCGAGGTCGGAAGCCTCGACCTCGCGACAGACGCGCTCTCTGCGGTTCGTACCGGTCGCGGCCTCGAGCTCGCAGACGATGCGGGTTCCGTCTTCCTTGACGTAGGTGTTGGGTTCCACCGATTGGGAGGCGGTCGCGCACGCGATGAACAGCAGCAACACCGACAGCACCGACCGGCTGCGGCGGTCGTCGCGGGGCGCGTGATTGGAGGTTCGCGGGAGCATCGGGCCGCGACTCAACCACGTTCGCGTGTGCCCTGAACAGGGCGGTCTCGGGCGGGGACACTCCAGGACGGAGCCGGCAGAGCAACCCGGGCAGGGTTCGTCGCGGTCGGCTTGGCAGGTGCGAGGCCGTCGCGTAAGGGTCGCGAATGTCGATCGACGCCTGGGAGCTGGCCGCGTGGGACGCCGTCGAGACCCTCGACCACCTCGCGAAGAAGGACGTCACGGCGAAGGAGGTCGTCGAGGCCGCCGTCGTGCGCTCGCGCGAGCTGAGCGGGCTGAACGCGGTCTTCACGTCGACGTACGAGGCCGCGCTCGAGCGCGCCGGCACCGCGACGGGCCCGCTCGCCGGCCTGCCCTTCTTCCTGAAGGACCTGGTGCGGCAGAAGGGCGTGCGCACGACGTGGGGCACGGCCGCGAGCGGTGACGCGCTCGCGAAGGTCGACGACCCGAGCGTGAAGGCGTTTCACGCGCTGGGGCTGGTGAGCCTGGGCAAGAGCGCGACGCCCGAGTTCGGGCTGACGGCCACGACCGAGCCGATGGCGTTCGCGCCGTGCCACAACCCGTGGAAGCGTGGCTACTCGACCGGAGGCTCTTCGGGTGGAGCCGCCGCGCTCGTCTCGGCCGGCGTGGTGCCGATGTCTCACGCGAGCGACGGCGGCGGCTCGATTCGAATTCCCGCGGCGGCGTGCGGCCTCGTCGGCCTCAAGCCGACGCGCGGGCGCTTCGACATGGAGGGCTCGAACCTGCTGCCGGTGAACATCGCCGTGCACGGCGTGGTCTCGCGCACCGTGCGCGACACGGTGGCGTTCTGGCGGGCGCTCGAGACGGTGAGGCCTCCGAAGAGGTACCGGGCGGTCGGTGAGGCGGGCGTGCGGCCGCAGAAGCGGCTGCGCGTCGGCATGTTCCTCGAGGAGCCGACGGGCGCGAAGGTCGAGCCCGAGATCATCGCCGCCGTCCAGCAGACCGCGCGGCTGCTCGAGCAGCTCGGCCATCGCGTCGAGCCGGTGCCCTGCCCGGCGTCGCGCGAGGTGCTCGACGACTTCGTCTCGCTCTGGGCGTACATCTCGTGGGTTCAGCCGCGCGCCGCGAGCTTCGTGCTCGGGCAGCCCTTCGACCTGAGCAAGCTCGAGCCGCTGACCGTTGGCTTCGCCGAGGCGTTCGCGCGCGACAAGTGGGGCACGTTCAAGAAGCTCATGCGCCTGCGGAAGTGGACCGACGAGTTCGAAGCGGTGATGGCTCGCCTCGGCGTCGACGTGCTGTTGTCGCCGACGCTCGCGACGGTGGCGCCCTCGCACGGGCACATCGCGCCGACGCTGCCGTTCCAGACGGGGCTCGAGCGGCTCTACGCGTTCTGCCCCTTCACCGGCATGTTCAACACTGCGGGCGCTCCGGCGCTCTCGCTGCCGCTCGCGCACAGCGCTTCGGGGCTGCCCATCGGCGTGCACTTCGCAGCGGCGAAGGGCGAAGAGGCGCTGCTGCTCGAGCTCGCCGCCGAGCTCGAGGCGGCGAAGCCGTGGGTCAAGAGCGCTCCGCGGGCGGCGCTGCCTGCGATCGCGTGAGCGTGTAAGCGCGCTTTCCGCGCGCCCGAATCGACTCCGACGACGTAGGTGCGTGAGAGCGAGATGATCTGATCTCGGCCGGTCAGCCCGAGCAACATCCTGTCATTGCCGAACTCCCCCTGACTGCGCGCGCGCGCGCCCGTGTAGAAGTCGAGCACCTGCAGCTTCGCGCGAATGGCGATCATGTACGCGTCGTACCCGAGGTTGTCGCGCGCGTAGACCCCGGCGAACTGCTCCTGCAGCACGAACTCCCCGTGGAACCATGCCGTCACCGAGTACCGACCCGAGTACAGGCCGGGCAGCTCGAGGCGCACGGCATCCTGCGGCTTCGACGCGGGAGCGCCCCGGAGCTGCGTATGCACCTGGTCGCTCACCTGAACCGCCGCGCGGCTGATCAGCTCGAGCACCTCGGCCTCGCTCGGCGCAGTCCCCGAGAAGACCGCGAGCGTGCGCAGGCCCTGCGTGCCGGTCACGCGCACGTTGAGCGTGTAGACGTCGCCGACGTGCCCGAGTGAGGCCGAGACGACACCTTCTACTCCCAGCGCGCCCGCCAGCTCGGCCATGCACGACGAGTCGCTGCACCCCAGGAGCTGCCGCTGCCGCTCGATGCCCAGCAGGCGCGAGACGTCGTCGGGTGTCGTGAGCTGCAGGTCCGGCTGCAGCGAGAGCTGCGTCGTGAGCTGCTCGTCGAAGAAGTGGCCTCGGTCGGGAGGAACATCGGTCAGCGACAGGGTCGTCGACGCCAGTCGAATCACCGGAGCGGCCGCCACCATCACCGCCCACACCGACATGAGCACGGCGCCGGAGCTTGCCAAATTGCCCCCGCCAGCGGAACGCTCGATTGTCGGGCCTCGCGGCGCGAGCGCAGGTCGCTTCTGACGTCCCGCAGTGCTGTAATGCGCCCGTGCGCTCGGCTCCCCTCATCGCGGCGGCGCTCTGCGCCTGCACGGGCACGATCGTCACGCCGCCGCCGACCAACGACCCGTTCGACCCGGGAGCCACGCCGCCCGTCGAGTGCCCGCAGGTCGAGACGCTGCCCGGCGCTCCCGTGCCGATGCGCCGCCTCAACCGCGCGCACGTCGAGCTCACCGTGCGCGACGTCCTCGGCGTCACGGCGTCGCTGCCCGTCACCGACGAGCGCCTCTTCACCTACCGCTCGAACGTCTCGTCGTCGGTCGACAGCCAGACCGTGCAGGCGTACTTCGACTGGGCCGAGGCGGTCGTCGCGCAGGTCTCGCTCGCGCCGTGCACGCCCGAGCACTGCGAGGCGTGGCTGTTCGACGAGCTCGCTCCGCGGTTCTTTCGCCGGCCGCTCGAGGGCGAGCAGCGCGCGCGCTACGAGTCGCTCTACCAGGCCGGGCTGGCGCAGGGCGGCACCGAGCAGGAGGGCGCCCAGTGGGTGCTCGAGGCGCTGCTGCAGAGCCCGTCGTTTCTCTACCTCGACGAGCCCACCGACAAGGCCGGCTTCCTCGACGACTACGGCGTCGCCGCGCGCCTCTCTCTGATGCTGTGGGGCGAGAACCCCGACGGCACGCTGCTTCAGCTCGCGGCTGCCGGCGAGCTCCACACGCGCGAGCAGGTCATCGCCGTCACCCGCTCGATGCTCAGAGACCCGAAGAGCCGTGCGGGTCTCGAGGCCTTCGTCTCGCAGTGGCTCGACCTCGAGCGGCTGCACCAGACGAACGCGCGCCCCGACCTCGTCGCGCTCGGGCCCGCGCTGCTCGACGCCATGGCCGCCGAGCCGGTCGACGCCTTCCGCCTCGCCGCCGTCACGCGCGGCGGGCTCGATGAGCTGCTCACCACGCCGCGCACGCAGGCGGCCCCTGTGCTCGTGCGCTACTACGGCGCCGAGGCGCTCTCGACCGTCGGCGGCGTCACCACGCTCGACCCGACGCGCCGCTTCGGCCTGCTCACCTCGCCCGGCGTGATGGCCTCGCTCGCGCACGCCGACTCGACGTCGCCGACGCTGCGCGGCTACGCGGTGCTCGCGAACCTGATGTGCAAGCCGCCGCCTCCGCCGCCGGCGGGCGTGAACGTCACGCTGCCTCCGCCGATGCCGGGCGCGACGACGCGGCAGCGGCTCGAGCTGCACTTCTCGGACGCGACGTGCGGCAGCTGCCACCGCTCGATGGATGGCATGGGCTTCTCGTTCGAGCACTACGACGCGCTCGGCCGCTGGCGCGACAAAGAGGGCGGCAAAGACATCGACGACTCCGCCTCGTTCAAGCTCGGCGCCGACGACCTCACCATTCACGGAGCCGGCGAGCTCTCGGCCCTGCTCGCGTCGCGGCCCGAGGTCTCGGAGTGCTTCGTGCGCCAGTGGACGCGCTATGCCACCGGCATCCCCGAGCAGGCGCCGCTCGCCTGCTTCATGAAGGAGCTCGCCGGCAGCGTCTTCACGCCCGGCGGCCTCGAGCGCGTCATCGTCGGCCTCGCCGCCAGCGAGTACGTGCGGAAGGGAAACGAGCCATGACGACCTCGCTCACGCGCCGCGCGGCGCTCAAGGTCGGCGCGCTCTCGGCGCTCTTCCCGTGGACTCACGCGCTCGCGGCTCCGCCGACGCCGAAGAAGAAGCTGCTGCTCTACTTCACGCCGCACGGCACCATCTGGCCGAACTGGCGGCCCACCGGCACCGAGACGAGCTTCACGCTCTCGCCGATTCTGCAGCCGCTCGCGGCGCACCAGAGCCGGCTCAGCATCATCGACGGGCTCTCGCTGCCGTACGGCACGGCCTATTACATCCCCCACACGTACACGATGCCGACGCTGTGGACGGGCTCGCCCATCGACACCGCGGCGATGCAGTTCTGCCGAACCGATCACATGCAGTGCTTCGGGTGGGGCACCGGCGTGTCGGTCGATCAGTACGTCGCCTCGCAGCTGCCGGCCAACGAGTCGGCGTGGCCCACGGTCGAGCTCGGCTTCTCGTGCGGCGGTGATCACCCCGCGACGCGAATGATCTACAGCGCGCCGCGCGTGACGAAGGCCCCCATCGACGGGCCCGTGCGTGCGTTCAACACCGTCTTCTCGGTGCCCGACCCGAACCAGGCCGTCGCGGCCGCGAAGCTGAACCGGCGGCGCAGCGTGCTCGACACCGTCGTCGCCGACCTCGGCTCGCGCAAGGCGAAGCTGACGGCGGCCGATCGCGCGCGGCTCGACGCTCACGCGACGGCGGTGCGCGCGCTCGAGGTGCGGCTGTCGGCCGACGCTCCGCAGTGCACGCTGCCCGGCGCCCCGACCGGGGTGAACTCGGAGACCGCGATGGATCGCCTCGCCGACCTCGCCGCGGCGGCGCTCGGCTGCGGCCTCACGCGCGTGCTGTCGATGCAGATGTTCATCGCCGACAACGACAACTCGCTCTACCCGTGGCTCGGCGTGAACGCGATGGGCCACCACGCGCTCAGCCACGACTCGTCGGCGGGCTCGCAGGCGCAGCTGTCGGCCATCTACACCTGGTACTCGGGCCGCTTCGCGTACCTGCTCGACCGGCTCGCCGCGACGCCCGACCCCGCGGGCGGCAGCGTGCTCGATCACACCCTCGTCGTCTGGGGCAGCGAGCTCGGCATCGGGTGGACGCACGACATCTCGAACGTGCCGTTCGTCTTCGCCGGCGGGCCGCAGGTGGTGCAGGGCGGCCGCTACAAGCGCGTCACCGGCACGAACCACCGCGCCCTCGTCACTGCGCTGCACCACATGGGGCACACCCAGACGATGACGTACGGCTCGCTCGATCAGGGCAGCGGGCCGGTGCCCGGCGTGCTCGTCTGATCAGCGGCTGACGGTCGCCTGACGCGCGATCTCGCGCCCGCAAAGACCGAATCGCCGGGTGGCGCGTTCGACGCGCCGCAGTTCTCACATCTCTCGAGGTTCCTCATGTCAAAGCGCTGGGCTCACGCCCTCGGTGTCTTCTTTTTCGCAACCGTCTCACACGCCGCGGACGTCAAACCGCCGGCGGCCCCTGCGCCGCTCGACGTCGCGCGGCCGATGCAGTGGCTCCTCGCCGCACAGAACCCGAGCGGAGGCTGGGGCCAGGAGGCGAAGTCGCCGCCCGACGTCGCCACGACCGCGCTCGCGGGCATCACGCTGCTTCGCTATGGCGACACCTACGCGAAGGGCCCGCACCACGAGCAGCTGCAGAAGGCGACCGAGTTCGTCGCTGCGGCCGTCGAGAAGGCGCGGCCCGACTCGCCCGCGATTCAGGCCGAGAGCACGCAGCCGCAGGTGAAGCTCGGCCGCTACATCGACACGTACCTCGCGGCGCAGTTCCTCGGCGAGGTGCTGCCCACGATTACGGACGCGAAGGTCCACTCGCGCATCGCCACTGCCCTCGACATGGCGGTCGGCAAGGTGCAGCAGCTCCAGCAGAAGGACGGCAGCTTCGCGGGGGCGGGCTGGGCTCCGGTGCTGTCGAGCGCGTTCGCGACCGGCGGCCTGTACGCGGCGCAGAAGGCGGGCTCCGAGCAGGTGAAGAAGCAGGTGCTCGACCAGGCCGAGAAGCACATGACCGGTCAGTACGACGCGAAGAAGAAGGCGTTCGTGACCGACAAGAGCGCCGGCGTCGAGCTCTACACCGGCGCCGCGACGCTGGGGCAGGCGGCGCAGTCGGGCAAGCTCGACGACCCGGCGGTCAAGGCGGCGCGCGTTCAGGTGAACAACGAAGCGTTCCTGCGCGGCTTCGGCACCTACGGCGGTGAAGAGCACGTCTCGTACATGATGACGTCCGAGGCGCTCGCGAAGGTCGGCGGCGACGAGTGGTCGCGGTGGGACACGTCGATTCGCACGCGCCTCGCGGCGATTCAGCGCGCCGACGGCACCTGGCGCGGCGATCACTGCATCACCAGCACGACGTTCTGCACCGCGGCGTCGCTCATCACGCTGGCCATCAAGCCGAGCACCGGCACGGGCTCCGGCTCGCGCTGACGGGGCTTGCGCTACGACTTCAGGGTGCGCTCGAAGAACGACAGCAGCGCCGCCCATGCCGGTCGCACGCGGCGGCGTCGTACGTCGGAAAGTCCGAGATGGCCCAGCCGTGGCGCGCCGGGTACGTCTCGATGACGTGCTCGACGCCCGCCTTCGTGAGCGCGTCGCCCAGCCGTGCCTTCGCGTCGTCGGGGAAAGAGGCGTCGTCGGTCGCGGCCGCCACGTAGACCTTCGCCTTCATCTTCGACGCCAAGAGGTGCGGGCTGTTCGGCGCGTCGCTCGCGAGGAAGCCGCCGTGAAACGAGGCCGCCGCCGCCACCTGGCCCGGGAAGTTGCCCGCCGCCGTCATCGAGAGGAAGCCGCCCATGCAGTAGCCCGTCGTGCCGTAGCGGTTCTGCCGCACGTCGCTGCGCGTCGCGAACCCGTCGAACACCGCCGCGACGTCGGCGCGCGCGTTCGCGGCGTTCGTCGCCGACGCGAAGTACTTCTCGCGCCAGGCCGCTCGCTTCGCCGGGTCCATGATGGCGCTCTTGAGCTCGTCGGGCGAGTACGGCCCCGCGCGGTGGAAGACGTCGGGCAGCGCCACCAGGTAGCCGTTCGCCGCCAGCCGCTCGCACATCGCGTAGAGCGACGGCCTGGGCCCCACGCCGTCCATGAAGAAGAGCACCGCCGGCCAGGGCGCCCGGCCCACCGTCGGCTCGAAGATCGCGGTACGGCACGGCCCGTCGACTGTGCTGAGATCGATCGTCTTCATGGGCGAGAAAGTAAACCAAGGTGTCGAAATAGACAACCGAGGTGTCTATTGAGCGAGCCGGCTCCGCTGCTCACGCTGCTGAGCGCCGTCGCCCAGGCCGAGCGCGACGCGCTCGTCGCCGCCCTCGAGCGCCGTGGGTTCTCGGGGGTCGCGATGCCGGCGATTCGGCTGATCGCCGAGGTCGCTGCGGCCGAGCGCAGCATTCAGGCGCTCGCCGACGCCACCGGCACGACGAAGCAGTTCTGCGGCCGCGAGGTCGCGCGGCTGAAGAAGCAGGGGTACCTCGCCATCGCGCCGAGCCCCGACGACAAGCGGGCGACGTCGGTCTCGCTCGCTGCGCGCGGCAAGAAGCTGCTCGAGGCGGTGCGTCAGGCGAAGCGCGAGCTCGACGCCGCGATGCTGAGGCGCCTCGGCGCCGCAGATGTCGAGCGGCTCCGGCGCATGCTCACGCGCCTGGTGGCCGACGCCGCCGCGCGGTCGACGCGCTGAGGCCGTGCAGCCTCAGGTGGGCCGCGAGCCGAAATCGGGCGACGGAAGCTCGCGCTGACCGGTTCGCCACCTCGCCTTTGTGGCCCGGGCCAGCAAACCCACGACGGGCTCGCGCTCACGCCTCGGCGGCGCCCGTTCACATCGGATCAGGGGCAGCCGGCGAAGACGTCGCGGACCTTGAGCACCGCGGGGGTGGCCTTCGAGCGGAAGATCTCTCGCGCGCCGATGACGTCTCTGCGCCCATAGCGGGCCTCGGCTTTGACCGGGCGCGTATAGAGTTCGAGCTCGTGCTTGCGCACGTTCGCGATCACGTACTCGGGCACGCTGGCCCGGGCGTAGAGCGGGAGCTTCTCTTCGCGATCGAAGAGCAGCGTCGAGTCCGACACCTCGCACACGAGCGGAGCGGTCCGAGGATGAGAGGGCAGCGCCCGGCGCTCCTCGAGCAATGGGAGCGCGGCGATGTCGGGCTCCGGCACGCTGTCGCCGCCGACCTCGAGCGGAACCTGAACCCTCACGGACCACCGAGCTCCCAGCTTGATCTGAAGCAGGCGCGTGAGGTTCGACACCGCAATCGCGTGCGGTGACTTCATCGGAGACATTTCGACGATGACCCCCTCGATCAGCTGCACGCGTCGGCCCTCGAAGAGCCCGGCGTCGACCATGCGCCAATACTCCGGCGCGGTGACGTGCCAGGGCTTGAGCCCGGGCTCCTCTTCGTGGATTCGCCGCGCCGCCGTCATCGCCTACAGCATAACCGTCTAGAGCGTCTTCAGGTACGCGACGAGATCGTCCAGCTCCTGCGCCGACAAGATGCTCGTCTTGCCGTGCTTGTCGCCGGGGTTGCTCATGAGCCGCTCTTTCAGCGTGCGCGACTTGCCCGAGTGCAGGTACGGCGAGCTGCGAGCCAGGCCGCGCAGCGACGGGACGTTGAGCGCCCGCTCGGTGTCGGGGTTCACCGGGTTCGCGTCGAAGGTGCCCACGTCTTCGATGGTGTTGTTCGTCAGCCACTCGCCGCTGTGGCACACGCCACACTCGGCCCGCGCGAACGCGATCGAGCCGCGCCGCTGCTGCTCGGTGAGCTCGGCCTTCTTGTTCGGGTTCTCGGGCGCCGGCAGCGAGTCGACGTACGCCTCGAGCGCGAGCCGCTGCGACGTGTCTTTGAGGCCCGTGCCGCCCATGCGCTGAATCACGGTGTGGTTCAAGAAGTCGTCGAGCGTCTTGAACTCACCCGTCCAGTGGTACGGGCCGGTCGACTGCATGCCGCGCCCCGCGAGCGTCGGCGTCTGCCGCGGCCCGTCGGGAAACTTCCACACGTGGCCGTCGTCGCGGCCCTCGAGGTGGCAGCTCGAGCACGCCACCGACGCAGACTCCGACGAGATCTGCCGGTCGTTCGCGTCGAAGAACATTCGGCGGCCCGCAGCCTGCTCGGGCGTCAGCACGTCGTCCGCCACGCGCACCGTCGTGCCCGCCACCAGCCCCTTGCTGCCCAGCGCGAGCTGCTGCACCGAGTGGTCGAACTGGTTGTAGACGTACGCCGTCGCGCCGTCGCCGAGCAGCGCGATGCCGTCGGCGCCCGCTCCGGTCTTCACCGTCGAGTGCACCGAGGGCAGCTCGTCGAAGTAGCTGCTGTAGCCCGACTTCGCCTGCCGCGAGCTCGCCGAGATCGCCGCCACGTTGCTCGACTCGCGGTTGACCAGGAACAGCCACTGCCCGCTCTGGTCGACCACCGCCACCGACGGGCCCTGCATCACCGGGTTCTGCGGCTGCTCGCCGCCGATGAAGCCCGACGTCGACGCGCTGCGCACCACGTAGCTCGTCTGCGGGTAGTCGGCGTTGCTCTGCGACGACCCGCCGAACCCCACGACGGCGCCCGTCGGCTCGTTCGAGACGTCGTCGACGCGCGGCACCACCTGGTCGTTCGCCGTGTCGAACGTGAACACGGCCGGCGTCGTCACCGAGCCGGCGAGCCGCGGCCCCTGCTCCTGGTAGTACGGCCGCGTCGCAGACGGCGCGACGAGAATCGGCGCCTCGCGCGACAGCTGCGACGGAGCGAACACTCGCTTCCCGTCGGGCGTCGCCGCCAGGTCGCCCGTCGCGCGCGGAGTGAACGTCGTCGGCGAGCTGCCTCGCACCTCGACCGTCGACGCCGACGTCAGCTCGCTGCGGTTCACCTCACCGTAGACGCCGATGCGCCCGTTCACGACCTGCCCCTTCGTGAGGTCGACCTGCACGAGCTCACCCTCTTTGTAGAGCGAGACCAGCGCCCGCTCGTTGCTCGTCACCGCGAGGCCGCGCGGCTCTTCACCGACGGGCACGCTCCACTCTTCGGCGAGCGTCGAGACGTCGAACGCCTGCAAGATGCCCCACTCGGCCGTGTCGCTCGCCGTCGCCGACACCACGTACAGCGTCTTGCCGTCGAGGCTCGTCTGCATGCCGACCGGGTCGACGCCGGTCTTCAGCTCGGTGCGCACCGACCAGTCGCCGCGCGCGATGACGCTCACGCTGCGGCTGCCGCGGTTCGCCACGAAGACGGTGTCGTCGGCGCCGACCGCGACGCGGTACGGGCGCTCGCCCACCTTCACCTGGGCCACCTTCGCCATGCTCTTCGCGTCGAGCACGATGAGCGCGCCGTTGTCGGAGTCGGCCGCGTAGAGGTACGCGCTGTCGTTCGACGCCGCCAGCGAGCCGGACGACCTCGGGCCCCCCTTGCCCGCGTTGCACCCCAGCGCACAGCAGACCAGCACCCCTACCGCGACACCCAGAGTCGTCCTCATGCGGAAGCGTTTGGGGCATGGCGCCCCAATCCGTCAAGGGACCGGGAGCCAGGCGAAATGAGCCCCTGGTTTCGCGGGGTCCCAGCGCTCGAGCGCCCGCGTGACGAGGGTGCCGTAGGCGTCGAAGCGCCGGGCGAGGGCGAGGGCGGGCGCCGCGTCCTCTCCCAGCGTCGCGAGGCGGCGGGCGCGCGCGAGCCACAGCACGCCGAGCACCGTGTCGCTCGCGAGGTCGAGCCGTGGCGAGAGCTGCCCCGTCGCGATGAACGTGGCGGCGTCGTCGAGGCGAGGCGCGGTGGCGCCGGTCGCCTGCCGCGACAGCTTCGTCGCCGCGACCGAATCACCGACGCGCCACGCCTCGGTGAGCAACAGCCACACGACGTCGTCGGGCAGGAGCCGCAGCTCCGAGTCCGACGCCTTGGCGACCAGCGCGAGCGCGCCGAGGGGCGGCACGTACGTCTTCTTCGCGACCGTCGTCTGCCGCACGGTGAGCTGAATGAGCTCGCGCGCCTTCTTGAACGACGCGGGGTCCCAGTCTTTCTCGTTCGCGCCGGTCTTCACGGGCGTGACGGGCAGGTCGAGCAGGGCCTGGCCCCAGCGCTGGGCCTGCGGCTTCAGCTTCGCGTCCCAGCCGGCTTCGCTGTTGCCGGTCGCGCGGGCGACGCGCGCGTAGGCGAGCGCTCCGTCGAGCGAGGCCGAGTCTTTGTACAGGCTGGCCGCGAGCGCCCAGGCCTCGGCCTTGCGGTTCGCGTGCAGCAGCGCGCGCGCGTGGCTCGCGAAGAGCCACCACTCGAGGTCCTTCTCGCGCGCCGTCTCGGCGAGCTCGTACTCGGCGATGGCCTTGTCGCTCTGGCCCTCGCGATCGAGCGTCTGGCCCTTCAGCCAGCGCAGGTACGCCGACCTCGGGAAGCGCTGCAGCGCTTCGTCGAGAAACGCGATGCGCTCGTCCGGAGCCTTCAGCACCGCCGACAGGTACAGGTCGACGTCGGCCGCCTTCTCGTCGGCGGCCTCGCGCGCGTAGAGCTCCCGGGCCTTCTCGGTCTGATCCGACGCGATGAGCAGCTGCTCGTGAACGCGGCGCAGCTCGAAGCCGCTCTTCTCTTCCATCGCCTGCTCGAGCAGCAGCTGGGCTTCGCGCAGGTCACCCTGGCGGGCGAGCTCCTCGACCACGTCGACGACCTTGCTCGCGTCGAGCTTCGCCTCGAGGCGCTGCAGGTCGAGCCACATCTCGACGGTGCCCCGGTCGAGCGCCCACGAGTGGCACGTCTTGAGCCCGCCTTCGTAGACCGTGAGGTGCGTGCGGTACACGGTGCCGCCGCCCTTCACCGAGACCGAGCGCGGCGGCTCGACGAAGACGTGGTCGATGCTGCCGAGCACGACGAAGCGCCGGCCGCAGTAGAGCGTCCACTGCGGCTCCTGGCCGGTCGCCCGCGTCGTGTAGGCGATCTTCTCCCACGCGAGCGGCGCGGCGCCGCCGACGTTGTAGACGAGCTCGTGGCTGCCGCCGAGCACGAAGACGAGCGTCGTCTCGAGCTCACGGCCTCCATGCTTCACCACGACGACGTGCGTGCCCACGCCGAGCCCCTCGACCTTCTCGCGGCCCGTGTTCGCGGCGAGCTGCACGCTTCTCTTCCCGTCGATGCTGACCTCGACCGCGACCGGCAGGGCGTTGACGAGCCACAGGTCGTTGAAGCGCGACCAGCGCCACAGGCCGACGCCGATGACGGCGACGAGCGCGAAGGCGACGGCGAGCAACACGAGCGGCGGCCGCGTGGGGACGTTCATCGGGCGCGGGCGTTGTTGAACTGGTGGTACAGCGACATCGTCGCGTCGTACGCGAGCAGGAACAGCGACTGCACGAGCGACCCCGCGCCGAAGCCCTGCCACCGCGCGTCCTTCAGCTCGGCCAGCATCACCACCGACACCACCGTCGTCGCCACGTCGAACAGCGCGTTGATGGTGTACGCGAGCTGCGCGTTCTTGCCGTCCTGCAGCACCTTCGCCGGGTCGGTCTCGGCGTCGCCCTTGAACGCGTTGTAGAGGCAGATGCCCGCGATGACCGTGTTCGTGCCGCCCCAGACGAGGTGCGCGATGTGCGCGCCCTGCCAGAACGGGTCGCTCGTCGTGAAGATGCCCGCGAGGCCCGTCGCGAGCGTCGCGACCGAGAACACGGTGTAGACGAGCAGGCTCGCCTTGTTGCCCTGATCTCGAACGGCCTTGTAGTCGTCGGGCAAGAGCAGCGGCACGTCGGTCGCCGTGACCGTCAACGCGAGCAGCAGCGCAGGCACGGCGCCGGACACTAGCGCAGCCGGTTGCGCAGGGGGCGCCCTCTGCGCACGCCCCGCCGCCCGCTTCCGCTCGGGCACGCTGCGTGAACGCTGCCGGCGCCCATGCTCTGGCTCGTCCTCCTCGCAGCCAGCACCCCGGCGACCGACGCTCACGCCGCGCTCGACGTCGCCTGCGGCCGCTGTCACTCGGGCGCCGCCGACGCCACCGAGGGCGGCTTCGACTTCCTCTTCGATCGCGAGGCGCTCGTGCGCGAGGGCTTCGTCGTGCCGTACCAGCCCAGGGCCTCGCGCCTCGTTCAGCGGCTCAGGAAGCGCGAGATGCCTCCGCCCGACGAGGGGCAGCAGGGCCGCGACCGGGCGCTCGCCGCGCTCGAGCGCTGGGTCCTCGCAGGAGCACCCGCCGCCGGCTTCGACGCCCCGAAGGGCCCCGCGTCGCGCCATCGCTTCACCGCGGCGCAGCTCGCGCGCCTCATCGGCGACGACGCGCACGGCCGCTACTTCACGGTTCAGCCCGGCGAGGGCCCGGCGCTCGCGAAGGCCCTCAACAGCCTCTCGTGGAGGCCGCAGCTCGTCGTGCCTGACGACGTCGTCCCGGGACTCGTGCGCGTCGAGCTCGAAGACCTCGGCTGGCACGAGCCCGACTGGGACCAGCTGCTCGCTGCCTACCCGTTCGGCGTCGCGGGCGACGCGCAGGTGCTGCGGGCCGACTGGTTCGTCGCGAACGCGACGCGGCCTCCGCTGTACCACGCGCTCGCGCGGACTCCGGCGAACGAGGCGGGCCTCGCCTCGCGGCTCGACGTGCGGCCCGCCGACGACGTGACCCGCGGCGCGGTCGTGCGCGCCGGCTTCGCGAGCTCGGGCGTGTCGCAGAACAACCGGCTCATCGAACGGCACACCACGCGCTTCGGGCCGTACTGGCGCAGCTACGACTTCGCCTCGAACGTCGGCCAGAAGAACCTGTTCGAGCACCCGCTCGACTTCGTACACGACGGCGGCGAGCACATCTTCTCGCTGCCGAACGGGCTGTTCGGGTTTCTGCTCACCGACGCGCGCGGAGGCCGCATCGACCGCGGCCCCACCACCATCGTGAGAGACCCGCGGCGGCCCGACGGCGCCGTCGAGAACGGGCTGTCGTGCATGGGCTGTCACGCGCGCGGCTTCATTGCCAAGGCCGACCAGGTGCGGGCGGCCGTGCGCGCGAGCGAGCAGGGCTTCACGCCGCGCGATCGCCAGCGCGTCGAGCTGCTTCACCCCGAGCCCGAGCCGGTGCTCGGCCTGTTCGAGCTCGACGGGCGCAGGTACCTCGCGGCGCTCGCCGAGCTCGGAGTCGAGCCAACCGCCGAGGAGCCCATCACGCGCCTCGCGCTCGCCTACGAGAAGGACCTCGATCTTCCCGCCGCCGCGTTCGAGCTGGGCGTGAATCGTGAGCGGCTGAAGCACGTGCTCGAAAGGGGCCCCGAGTCGATGGCGCCGCTCAAGCTCGGCGGCACCGTGAAGCGCGACGCGTTCGTGGCGGCGTTCCCGGGGCTCGTCGCGCGGCTCGGCGTCGGTCGGCCCGCACCGGCGAGAGGGAGGGGCGAGGCACGCGTTCAGGCCTGCGGGCTCGGCGCTGGCACGTTCGAGGCGCGCGCCGACGACTGCGCCGCCGCGTTTCCCGAGCGCTCGCGCATCGGCGCGTTCAGGCTCGTGGCGCGAGCGGTAGGCGGAGCCGAAGTCTGGCTCGACGAGACGCGCCGGCTCGTGTGGAGCGAGGCGAAGCCTGCAGCGTCGCAGGCCGAGGCCGCGCTGCAGTGCGGGAAGAGCCCCCTCGTCGACGCGCTCTGGTTTCTGCCGGCGGCGGTCGAGCTCGAGGCCGCGGTCGCCGACGGGCTGCCGGGCCTCGGCTGGCAGCCGCTGTGGACGCGCGACGTCGACAACGGTCACAAGCACGACACGCCGGGCGTGGCGGTGGGCGTGCAGGGCCGAACCTCCGAGCGGCCCGAGCGGGCGCTGCCCTCGCGGTGCGCCGCGCGCCTGTGAGCTCGCGGCGAAGCACCGCCCGGCGTCGCCGAGTGCCAGCGACCCGGTCGGTCTCTACCGGTCGCTCCGGAGCCCAACGAGGCATCACGGGGCGCCCGAGGCTCCGAGGTTGTCGACGCACTGAGTCTGCCTGCCCGTGCGGCGCTGAGCGATGCCGCTGAGCGTCGTCGGCGCGATTCGCGGGCGCAGGGACTTTGGCGCCGACAGGGCCACATTTGGAAGTGGCTCGCGTCCCGCTAGACTCGTCGGCGTTGAGAGCCCTCTTCCCGGCATTGCTTCTCGCGGGCTGCCTCGCGCCGGTCGACTACGTCGGCAAGACGTGCCCCGACGGCACCTGCCCCGACGGGCTCCGTTGCGTGGCGGGCATCTGCCGCAGCGAAGGCGGCGCGGCCGGCGGCAGCGCCACCGCGGGCGGCTCGACTGCGGGCGGCTCGACTGCCGGTGGCTCGAGCGCGGGCGGCTCGACTGCGGGCGGCTCGACTGCGGGGAGCTCGACTGCCGGTGGCTCGACTGCCGGTGGCTCGACTGCCGGTGGCTCGACTGCCGGTGGCTCGAGCGCGGGCGGCTCGACTGCGGGCGGCTCGACTGCAGGTGGAGGCGCGGCTGGCGGCGCGACTGCAGGTGGCTCGACCGCGGGCGGTGGTGCGGCCGGCGGCGCGACTGCCGGCGGCGGCTCGGCGGGTGGTGCGGTCGTTCCGATTCTGTTCGAGCAGGTGAGTGCGACGGACACGATGGGCACTCCCACGGCGACGGTGTCGGTGACGCTGCCGAACCCGGTGAAGGCCGGCAGCACCATCGTCGCCGCGCTGAGCACGTTTCCCCCGACTGACGGCACCGTGCAGTTCACCGACAGCCTCGGCAGCACGTTCACCGCGGCTGGCGGCCCTCGGACGGCGGGCAGCGGCAACTATGACCTGCGCGTGCAGGCGGCTTTCAACGTGGCGGCCGGCTCCGACACCGTCACCGTCACGATTGTCGGCGCGACCGTGATGTCGACCATGGAGTTCTACGTTCACGAGTACTCCGGGGTGCAGTCGTTCGAGACCGCTGTCTCGGCGGTAGGGCCCGGCATCGAGGCCAACGTCGCCAGCGGCCCGCTCACGACGACGGGCAGCAACGTGCTGCTGTTCGCCATGTGTTTGAGCGGCGGCACGGCCGTGCCGGGCCCCGCCTACACGCTGCGCAGCAACTTCAACAACAACTACTCGGCCGACCTCATCGTGAGCGCGCCAGGCAGCTACGAGGCGACGGGCACGAACGTCACCGGCGCCGAGTGGGTGATCATCTTCTCGGCGTTTCGCGGCCGGTGAGCGGCGGTCAGGCCCGCTACAGGAGCAGCGCGACGAGCACGCCGGCGACGAGCACGACCGCGCCGACGCCGAGCAGCGTCATGCCGGTCGCCCACTGCGTCTGCGCCTGCGCGAAGAGCCGCGCCGAGGAGGTCGCGACCGGCTCGGCGACCGCCTGCCCGCGCAGCCCGCTGCCGCTCGCGAGCAGGAAGCCGCCGGTGCCGCCCGCGACCGCGCCCACCGCGGCGATCGCGACCCCGACCCACCTGCCGACCGCCGTGCGCGGCTCTGCCCGCGCCACCGCGGCAGCCGGGGCCGAGGCCGCAGCGACCACGACCGGCTGCGGGTCGGGCCTGGGCTCTGGCACGGGAGGCAGCGCCGCCCGGCGGCCCACGTCGATCTTCGCCGACTCGAACAGCTCGCGCGCCCTCGGCGGGGCGAGCCGCGGCGGTAGCGTCGCCGCCGCGTTCGCCTCGATGCCGCGCTGAAATGCCAGCGACGCCCCCTCTTCGTCGCGCAGGTTGAAGCGCGCGATGCCGAGCAGCACGTAGAGCTCCGCGCGCTCGGGCTTCGACAGGCCGCTGCGATCGAGGGCCCGCGTCAGAAGCTGTACCGCCGCTTCTTCCTGCGCGCTCTTGAGCAGCTGGGTCGCCTGCGCGAGGTCCTCCTTCACTCCGGCGAGCAGCAGGAGGGCGAGGGCGGTCACCATGGGCCGCAGTCTACCGTGGTAAACTCGCGACCGGGTTGCGCCCCAGACTCTCAAGGTACGAAGTGCTGGGAAGGCTCGCAACCGGCGGTATGGCCCACGTCTGGCTCGCCCGGGCGCTCGGCCTCGCCGGCTTCGAGAAGCTCGTCGTGCTGAAGACGATTCTGCCGGCGCTCGCCGAGAACGCGCAGTTCACCGAGATGTTCATCAACGAGGGGCGCCTCGCGGCGATGCTGAATCACCCGAACTGCGTGCAGATCTTCGACCTGGGCCGCGAGGGCGACACGCTCTTCATCGCCATGGAGTACATCGACGGGTTCTCACTCTCGCGCGTGCTGCGGCGCTGCGAGACCAGCGACTCGCCGGTCGTCATCAAGCTGGTGTGCCGCATCGTGATGGACGCGCTCTCGGGGCTCGACTACGCGCACCACCTCACCGCGCGCGACGGTCGAGCGATGAACATCGTTCACCGGGACATCTCGCCCGACAACCTGCTCGTCTCGTTCACCGGTCAGACCAAGGTCGTCGACTTCGGCATCGCCAAGGCCGCGTCGGAGCCGGGCCGGCCGGGCGGCACGCGCACGGGCACCGTGAAGGGCAAGTTCGGGTACATGGCGCCGGAGTACCTGAAGGGCGAGCCGTGCGACGGCCGCGCCGACGTGTTCGCCATGGGCGTGCTGCTCTACCGCGCGCTCACCGGCCGCAAGCCGTTCGCCGGAGCCACCGACGCGATGACGACGATGGCGGTGCTCACCATGACCCCGCCGCCGCCCAGCACCTTCAACACGCTGCTGTCGAAGTCGATGGACGCCGTCATCGCGAAGGCGCTCGAGAAGGACCCCGCGCAGCGCTTCGAGTCGGCGCGCGCGATGCGCAGCGCGATCGAGGCGGCGATGCCGGGCCCCGCCGACGTCGATGCGGTCGGCGCGTGGCTGCAGACGCTGTGGCCTCCCGGTGACGGCGAGCGCGTCGCCCTCGAGTCGCTCGCGAGCGGCTCGACCGAAGACAACAGCGAGCCGGCGCTCGACTCGGTCGTGTCGGAAGACGTCGACCTCGCGTTCACGCAGAGCGGCGTCACGCTGCGCACGGCCGGCGGTACGGTCTCGAAGGCCACTCCCGCCGCCGCGCCCCGCTCGAGAGCCCCGGTCGCCGCGGCCGCTGCGGCCGCGCTGCTGCTCGTCGCCGGGCTCGTCGCCTGGCGCGTGACCCGGCCCGCGCCCGCCGCAGAGCCGCCACCGCCACCGCTGGCCACCGTCGCGGTCGCGCCTCGCCCCGCGCCTCAACCCGCGCCGCCTGCGGTCGAGCCTGCGCCGGCCGCCGCCGAGCCGGAGCCCGAGGCGGCTCCTGTCGCCGAGACCTCGAAGTCCTCCGGCTGGCTGGAGCTCAACGCGACACCCCCGGTGAACGTCGCCGTGAAGGGCAAGGCGGTCGGGCGCACGCCGCTGAAGCTCGCGCTGCCGGCCGGGCGCTACCCGGTGCGGCTGACCGACCCGAACGGGCTCGACAAGTCGCTGACCGTCGTCATCCGCGCGGGCGCGACGACGACGAACAACGTCACGTTCGCGAAGGGCAAGCTCGACCTGCGCGTGTCGCCGTGGGCGCACGTGAAGCTCGACGGCAAGCCGCTCGGCACCACGCCGGTGCCGGTGCAGGAGCTGTACGAGGGCGTGCACAAGCTCGAGCTCAACAACCCCGAGCTGGGCAAGACGAAGAAGCTCGAGGTGCGCATCGCCGGCGGTGAGACGAAGGTGGTGCGCGAGTCGCTCGAGTGAAGAGCGCCGCTCGCCGTCGCGCCCGCGCCGTAGCGACGCGCCTCGACCCTCGGGTGTGCCGGCGACGAGGAGCCGACCGGCAGCACGCCCGCCAGGAAAGGTCGTCCACGGGGCCGCGCTGACGGCGACGGTGGCGTTGCGGTCGACGCCGACGCAACACGGACGGGCCGCTCCGCTGCACGCCGGGTCGACGGTCGCAGAGCCGCCGTCACGGCAACCCGTCGGGCCGTCGCCGTTCAGTCAGGGCAGGTTCAGCCTCGGCAGAACGACCGAGCGCGCCTCCGCCTGCGCGCTCACGGCCCCGGGCATTTCGCGGCGCTCCTCATCAGACCTCCGGAGGGTCGAGCTCTCGCTCGTGGTGGCGATGCCGCGCGATCGCCTTCACGAAGCGGGGCAGCATCTTCTCGGCCGTCTCGCGGCGGCCGTCGAGCACGCCGGGGTCGGGCTGCCCATTGTGCAGCATCGGCGAGACGCCAGCGCGCTCGGCGAGCGCCGCGCCTGCACCGAGCAGGAGCATCGGCTTCGCGTGGCGGTACTGGTCCTTCAAGAACTCCAGCGCGTGGCCGACCGAGCCGAGCAGCTTCGCCGCCGCGCGGCCGTCGGGCACCGCGACCGCGTCCCACAGCACCGAGGGCATCGCCTCGAGCGTCACCTCGACGTCGAGCGTGTCGCCGTCTTCGGTCGAGACCGCGCCGAGCCGTGCGCCGACGTACCGCGGCACGGCTCCGAGCGCGGTGAGCTTCGCGTGCAGCGCCCGGGCGCCCGCCCCGTCGACGCCGTTCGCGACGAAGATGGCGACGCGGCGGGTCGCGATGCTGCCGTCTCCCGGGCGAGCCATGAGCGAGAGCGCCGGAGACTCGGTCACCTCGGGCTTCGGCGGCGACTTCATCGCGCGCGGCATCGCCGGCGGCAGCTCGATGCCGAGGCCCGACGCCACGGCCTGCGCGAGGCGCTCGTCGACGTTGCGCAGCATCGAGACGACTCGCTCGCGAATCGCCGGCACCTGAACCTTGGTGAGCTCGAAGCGGAAGCCGCGAACGATGTGGGCCTGCTCGACGGGGGTCTGGCTGCGGTAGAACAGCGCGGCCTGGTTGAAGTGCTCGGCGAACTTCTCGGGCTTGCCGCGCAGCTTGTCGGCCTCGATGGGCTCGCGAAACGAGGTGAACCCCGCCATTCGCCCGGCCTGAAACGGGCAGCCGCCCGAGAGTGAGCTCGGCTCGTACGAGACGCGGCCGCGGTGCACGTTCTTCTGGTGAGCGCCGTCGCGCTGGTTGTTGTGCACCGGCACGATGGGGGCGTTGATGGGAAGCTGGTTGAAGTTCGGGCCGCCGAGCCGCGAGAGCTGGGTGTCGTGGTACGAGTGAATGCGGCCGGCGAGCAGCGGGTCGTTCGTGAAGTCGATGCCCGGCACGACGTGCGAGGTGCAGAACGCGACCTGCTCGGTCTCGGCGAAGAAGTTGTCGGGGTTGCGATCGAGCACGAGGCGGCCGATGGGCTGCACGGGCACGAGCTCCTCGGGCACGAGCTTGGTGGCGTCGAGCACGTCGAAGCTGAAGCGCTCGGCTTCCTTCTCGGAGAACAGCTGAACGCCGAGCTGCCACTCGGGGAAGTTGCCGGTCTCGATGGCCTCCCAGAGATCGCGCCGGTGAAAGTCGGAGTCCGCCCCCGAGATCTTCACCGCCTCGTCCCAGTCGAGAGCGTGCGTGCCGAGCTTCGGCGTCCAGTGGAACTTCACGAACGTCGACTTGCCCTCGGCGTTCACGAGGCGAAACGTGTGCACGCCGAAGCCCTGCATCATGCGGTAGCTGCGGGGCAGCGCGCGGTCGCTCATCACCCACGTGAGCATGTGCGTCGACTCGGGCATGAGCGACACGAAGTCCCAGAACGTGTCGTGGGCGCTCGCGGCCTGCGGCATCGCGTGGTGCGGCTCGGGCTTCACCGCGTGCACGAGGTCGGGGAACTTCATCGCGTCTTGAATGAAGAACACGGGGATGTTGTTGCCGACGAGGTCCCAGTTCCCCTCTTCCGTGTAGAACTTCACCGCGAACCCGCGAACGTCTCGCGCGGTGTCGGTCGAGCCGCGCTCGCCGGCCACCGTCGAGAAGCGCACGAACACCGGAGTGCGCTTGCCGGCCTTCGAGAAGAGCTGCGCGCGCGTCACGTCGGTGAGCGCCCGCGAGCACTCGAAGAAGCCGTGGGCGCCCGAGCCGCGCGCGTGCACGATGCGCTCGGCGATGCGCTCGTGATCGAAGTGCGTGATCTTCTCGCGCAGCACGAAGTCTTCGAGCAGCGCCGGCCCGCGCAGACCCGCCTTCAGCGAGCTCTGGTTGTCGGCGACCGGCACGCCGGAGTTCGTCGTGAGCCGCTGGCCGCCGCCGTCCGTGCGCACCCGATCGAGCGGCCCGATCGCCTCGTTCACGCCCAGACGCGGGCGCCCGGCGCCCACCTTCGCCGACGGCACCACCTCGGTCAGCGTGCTGCCGGTCACGCTCGCGTCGGCGGGCTCCGCCGTCTTGCCCGGCTTCGGGTCGGCCGCGGCGCGCCCGAACTCGCCCGCCTTGTTCTCGTTGAAGGGGAACTTCGCGGCGAGCGCCTGCGTCGCCTGCATCTTCCGCTCGGCCGAGTCCGCCGAGCGCTGCGACTTGCTTCGTGAGGGCGCGCTCACCGTCGAGCGTGCGCTGGTGGGCTGGGCCTTCGAGGACGGCGGGGGTGGCGTCGGGCGCTTGGGCATGGGGTGGCGGCGACGCGTGCACGCCGGGTGCCGGCGGCCGCTTCACCGCGCGGCCCTCGCGCCGCTCGTCACCGCCGCGACACGAACCTGCACGTTCGCGTTACCGCCGCTGAAGCGCGCCGGCGGCGCGAGCGATCGCTGCCGGTAACGTCAGCAGGGCGCGGTAGCGACCCGGTACCGGCGCCGTTAGACGTGCGCATGAACTGCCTTCGGGCTGGCGTCTTCCTCGGGCTCGCGGCGGCATGCGCGGGCTCGTCTGCGTTGCCACCCGTCGTCGGCTACGGGCCGAACCCGCAGCTGCCGGAGCCCGAGACGCCGGTGGTGCCCACGGTGAACGTGGTGACGGCCAAGGGCTGGCCTGACGGCGTGAAGCCGCAGCCGGCCGAAGGCATGGTCGTGACCGCGTTCGCGAGCGGCCTCGATCACCCGCGGTGGATCTACGTCTTGCCGAACGGCGACGTGCTGGTCGCCGAGACGAACGCGCCCGAGCGCCCCGACGACGGCAAGGGCGTGAAGGCGAAGGTGACGCAGCAGCTCATGAAGCGCACCGGCGCGACCGTGCCGAGCGCTGACCGCATCACCCTGCTGCGTGACGCCGACGGCGACGGCGTCGCCGAGGTGCGCGCGGTCTTCCTCGAGGGCCTGAGCTCTCCGTTCGGCATGGCGCTGGTGGACGACGACTTCTACGTGGCGAACACCGATGCGCTCGTGAAGTTCCCCTACCGGCGGGGCGACCTGAAGATCTCGGCGCCGCCGGCGCCCGTGGTCGAGCTGCCGGGCGGGCCGCTCAACCACCACTGGACCAAGAACGTCATCGCGAGCGCCGACGGCTCGAAGCTGTACGTCGCGGTCGGCTCGAACAGCAACGCCGCCGAGCACGGCATCTCTGCCGAAGAGGGCCGCGCCTGCATCTGGGAGGTCGACCCGAAGACCGGCATGCACCGCATCTTCGCCTCGGGCCTGCGCAACCCGGTCGGCCTCGCGTGGGAGCCCGACAGCCGCGTGCTCTGGGCCGCCGTCAACGAGCGCGACGAGCTCGGCAATGATCTGCCGCCCGACTACATGACCTCGGTGAAGGACGGCGCCTTCTACGGCTTCCCGTACAGCTACTACGGCGCCCACGTCGACACGCGCGTGAAGCCGCAGCGCCCCGACCTGGTCGCGAAGGCCGTCGTGCCCGACTACGCGCTCGGCGCTCACACGGCCTCGCTCGGGCTCGCCTGGTCGGGCGGCAACGCGCTGCCGGCGCGGTTCGCGCGCGGCATGTTCATCGGCCAGCACGGCTCGTGGAACCGCAGCCCGCGCGCCGGCTACAAGGTCATCTTCGTGCCGTTCGACGGAGCGACCCCTGAAGGAGACCCCATCGACGTCCTCTCGGGCTTCGTGCTCGACAGCGGGGACGCCTACGGCCGGCCGGTCGGAGTCGCGATCGACTCGCGCGGGGCCCTGCTCGTCGCGGACGACGTCGGCAACGTCATCTGGCGCGTCACCGCCGCGCGCTGAATGGGCCTGCTCATCGTCGCGCTCATCGCGGCGAGCCTCGACGGCGGCAGCGACGCGGCTCCGCTCGAGACGGTCGTGACCGCGACGCGCGACGCCCGGCCGCGGCGCGATGTTCCCCTCACCGTCGTGGTGCTTCCGGCCGACGAACTCGCGCGCAGCTCGTCGCTGACCGTCGACGGCGCGCTGCGGGCCGAGCCGTCGGCCGCGACGTTTCGCCGCAACACGAGCCTCGTGGCCGACCCGACCGCCCAGGGCGTGAACCTTCGCGGCGTCGGCCCGTCGGGCGTCTCTCGCGCGCTCGTGCTGCTCGACGGAGCGCCGGTCAACGACCCGTTCGGAGGCTGGGTGTTCTGGCGCTCGCTGCCGCGCCTGGGGCTCGATCGAATCGAGCTCGTGCCCGGGCCCGGCTCTGCCCTCTACGGCAGCGCCGCGCTCGGCGGGGTGGTGCAGCTCATCACGCGGGGCGTGAGCGGGCCCGTGTTCGAGGGCGAGGTGTTCGGCGGCAACCTCGGCACGGTGCTGCTCGCGGCGCGCACGAGCGATGCGTGGGAGCTCGGCGGAGCGAGCGTCGAGGCGGGCGTGCTGCACACCGATGGCTTTCGCATCGTCGGGCCCGACGTGGCCGGGCCGATCGATCAGCCCGCGCGCAGCGAGGACGTGAGCGTGTCGACGCACGTCGAGCTGCGCCCGCGTGACGACAGCAGGCTCTCGCTGCGCGTGAGCTACTTCGACCAGGCGCAGAACGGGGGCACCGCGTTCACCGACTCGCGCATCGAGCTGTTCTCGGGCGCGGCGTCGTTCGAGTGGCGAGCGCCGGGCGGCGGCCGGCTGCAGGCGTCGCTGTTCGCGCGCACGGGCGAGTTTCGCCAGCGGCGCGCGCGCATCGGCCCCGGCCGCGCGACCGAGGCCCTCGCGGGCGAGCAGCAGGTGCCGCTGGCAGACCAGGGCGCCGGGCTCACCTGGCACTTCGCGCGCCTGCGCCTGCTGGGCGAGCACACGTTCAGCGCGGGCTTCGACGTTCGGCGCGCGACGGGCACCTCGCGCGAGCGCAGCTTCCCCGCGGGCGGCGGCGTGGTCGAGCGCGAGACGGGCGGCGAGCAGCAGCTCGGCGGCGTGTTCGTTCAGGACCTGGTGTCGCTCGGCGCCGGGGTCGAGCTGCTCGCCTCGCTGCGCGCCGACGGCTGGCGGAACCTCGACGGCACGGGCGCCGAGGCGCCGCGGCAGGAAGGGCAGGTGAGCCCGCGCGGCGGCATTCTGTGGCGGCCGCTCGACGCGCTCGCGCTGCGGGCGTCGGTGGGCGCGGGCTTCCGCGCGCCGACGCTGAACGAGCTGTACCGGCCGTTTCAGGTCGGCACGATTCTCACCGGCGCGAACGCGGCGCTGGTGGCCGAGCGGCTGCTCGGAGCCGAGGCCGGAGTCGAGGTCGCTCCGGTCGACGGAGTGGTGGGGCGCGTCACGGGCTTCTGGAACCGGCTCGAGAACCCGGTGACGAACGTGACGCTCGGCGAGGCGCTGCCGGGCGGCGCGACGCGGCAGCGGCAGAACCTCGGCGCCGACCGCATCTGGGGCGTCGAGGCCGCGCTGCAGGCGCGCCTCTTCCGAAGGTGGACGGCGCTGCTCGGCTACACGTTCGTCGACGCCCGCGTGGTCGAGGCTGGAGCGACCGCGCTCGCCGGCAGGCGCCTCGCGCAAGACCCGCAGCACCGCGGCTCGTTCTCGCTCACGTTCGATGACCCGCGCCTGTTCACCGCGACGGCCGAGGCCCGCGTCGTCGGGCCGCAGTTCGAGGACGACCTCAACACGCTCGAGATGGCCGGGTACGTCGTCGTGAACCTCACCGTCAGCCGAAGGCTGTGGCGCGGGCTCGAGCTCGTCGGAGCCATCGAGAACCTGCTCGACCGCCGCTACTGGGTCGGTCGCGCCGGCGTCGACACGTACGGGCAGCCGTTCACCGCGCGCCTGGGCCTGCGGCTCCGGTAGCGGTGCCGGCGGCCGCGCGAGACGTTAGGTTGGCGCACCATGAACGTCTTGACGTTGGCAGGCAGCACGCGCGCAGCCTCGGAGTCGTGGAACAAGAAGGTGCTTCGCCTGGCGGAGGCCGAGCTGCAGCGGCTCGGCGTCTCGGTCGACCCCTTCGAGCTCGGGCCCGAGTCCGTGCCGGTGTACCTCGACGACCTCGTCACCTCGGGCAAGCCACCGGCGGCGGTGGTCGACCTCAAAGAGCGCATCCGCAAGGCCGACGGCGTGCTCATCTGCACGCCCGAGTACAACTACTCGATTCCCGGGCCGCTCAAGAACCTGCTCGACTGGACGTCGCGCCCGCCGAAAGAGAACCCGTGGCGCGGCAAGGTCACCGCGCAGCTCGGCGCGACCGGCGGCCCCGGCGGCACGCTGCAGGCGCAGAACGCGCTGCGGCACGTGCTCGGCGTCGCGCTCTTCGCGTGGGTGCTGCCGGGCCCGTCGTGCACGTTCTCGAAGATCGCCGACGCGCTCGACGAGAGCGGGCAGCTGAAGGACGACGCGCAGAAGAAGCAGCTCGCCGACTACGTGCAGCGCTTCGTCGAGGCGCTGCGGGCGGCCTGAGCGTGAGTCACTGCCGCGCGGGCACGACGGCGCTGCCGGTCACGGGCGAGCCGCCGCCCGGCCCGGTCGCCGTCACCTGGTACGTGACCGACGTGATGCCGGTGCCGACGTAGACGCTGAACGTCGCCTCGCCGTCGGCGTCGACGAGGGTCGCGGGCGGCCAGACCTGCACGCCGGGCGTCGCCGGAGCCTGTGCCGAGACCGTCACCGCGATGCGCGTGCCGATCGTCGGTCTGCCCGCCGCCGAGCGCACCTTCACGTGCAGGTCGTTGTCCTCACCCGGAGCGAGCGCGCTCGGCGAGGGCACCAGCTCGACGGCCGAGAGCGGGGCGGGCGCGAGCGCGAGGTCGAGGCTCTTGCGGAAGTCGCCCAGCGCGGCCTCGACCCTCACGTGCTGCGTCGTCGACGGCGCGGTGAAGACCCCGTCGAGGCACCGCTGCTCTTTCACCGACCCGGTGACGTCGTCGCTGCCCGGCGCCGACCAGCTGAGCTTCAGGTCGACGTCGGCGAGCGGGTCGGGCACGCGCTCCGAGACGCAGGCGCGCACGGTGACCTGCGAGACGCCGTCGGCGACGAGGCTGCAGGCGTCGCCTCCGTCACAGACCGTCAGCTCGATGCGCTCGAAGTCGCTGTCGGGAGGGCGCACGCAGGCCGCGAACGCGACTGCGCAAAAAAGGGGACAGGCACTGCGCAATAAAGGGGACAGGCTACTTTTCCGGTCGCAGGCCGAGGCGCTCGCCACTGCAGACGAGCGGAAAAGTAGCCTGTCCCCTTTATTGCGCAGTGCCTGTCCCCACTTTGCGCAGCTCACGGCAGGACCTCGACGGTGTCGCCGTCGACGGGGTAGGTCGAGCCCTGGTCGTCGGTCGCCGAGGTGATGAGCACGGCCGACGGCGTCGGGCCCTTGAGCTTGAGCTCGAACATCGCGACGGCGCCGCCCGAGCCGTCGGCGCGCACGGTCTGCTTCTTCGGGCCGAACAGCGGCGCCTTGCCGCGCGTCTGCTCGAGCGTCACCGTGATCAGCGCCTTCGCCGGCGCCCCGCTGATGATGACCGGCGCGTTCGTCGCCTGGCCTGCGTGCACCGGGTTCGAGATGAAGAGGTCGAGTGTGATCATCCAGCCACCTTGGTGAGGAGCTCGACGAGGTCGAGATCGAGCGATGCTCCGAAGAAGAACGACGCGTTCAAGCTCTTTCGCTGCGAGAGCCCGTCGGCGTCGCCGAGCACGTAGAACAGCGCGCCTCCGCTGATGCGCACGAAGTTCGCCACTCGCGCCCCGACGCCCACCAGCGGGTACGTGCTCAAGAACGGCGCCTGCACCGAGTAGCCCGGCGCCCCCGGAGCCGCCAGCGTCGCCCCCAGCGTCACCGACAGCACCTGCAGCGCCCGGCGCAGCCACGAGCCGCTCAGCCGGTGCAGCCCGATCGTCCGGTCGACCGCCACCAGGTACACGTTGAGCCCCGCATACGGCAGGAACCACACCGCGAAGCCCGTCGGCGCCGCGAGGATGCCGAGATCGACCGACGCGTAGTTCAGCTTGTTCGGCGTCTCGCCCAGGCCCGCAGTCGCCGGCGCCGTGAACGCCGGTCGGTCGGGGCTGCGCAGCGCGTGGGCGACTCCGCTCACCGAGAACGCGGCGACCAGCGCCTTGCTCAGGTCCTCCTTCAGCTTCGCGGCGGCGACCTCACCCTCGCCGATGCGCTTCTCGGCCGCCTCGATGTCGAGCCGCCGGTCGCGTGCGCGCTCGAACAGCGCGAGCAGCTTCGCGTTCGCCGCCGACTTCGGCGCGAGCCTCAGAATCTTGATCGCCATGTCGGTGATCGCCGGGTCGCGCCGCGGCAGGTCTGCCGCCTTCACGAAGCCCTCGCCGTCCCACAGCTCGAGGTCCGCTGGCGCCGTCAGCTTCCCCTTCTTCACGCCGCCGAGCGCCTCGGCCCAGTCGGGGTAGCGCGCGCGCAGCTGCGCGGCGGCGTCTCTCTGCTTCGCGGGGTCGGCGCCCGCGGCCAGCAGCGTCTCGGCCGGCACCGGCGCCTTGTCGAGCAGCACGAGCGGCGACGCGAACGGGTTCAGCTTCTCGGCGAACGCGTCGATGGCCTTCTCGGCCTCGTGCCTGGCGAGCGCGGCCTCGCCGAGCTTGCGCTTCTCGAGGTTCAGCTTGTCGACCTCGAACAGGCGGGAGCAGGCGTCGCCCACCTTCGCGACGAACTCGGCGTGCGCGGCCGCCGCGGCCTCGGACACGTGGTCGGCCTGCAGCTTCGAGTCTGCGAGCGCCGACGTCAGCGCCACCTCGAAGTCGGCGGGCTGCGCGTCGGCGCACGCCGTGCCCGAGCCCAGCATCTTGCCCCGCAGCGCGGCGGTCGAGCGCGCTGCGACCGCGCCCAGCTGGCCGCTGCTCAAGCCGAGGTGCGTGTGCAGCTGCAGGCAGTACTCGAGGTCGACCTGCAGCGCCGGCACGCGCCCGACGAGCGTGGGCCGGCCGTCGACCTGCGCGAGCGTCAGCGCGATCGAATGGCTCTGGCGGATGTCGGGGCGCACCGCCTCGCACGCGTCGTTCAGCTTCGGCCACAGCTCGAGGTAGCCCGAGCCGCGGCTCACGTCGGGCGGGAGCGCATGCTGTACGGCGAAGCTGCGGCTCGCGGGCAGGGGGCGATCGGGCACGAGCTGGTCGCCCTGCACGAGCAGCTTCACCTCGTCGTCGTCGGCCGCGGCGGGCGCGGCGGCGCACAACGCCAAGACGGCTGCCCATGCGCGTGTGCTCACTCGCCCTCCCTCGGGCGCCTAGATATCAGTTCCCGCGGAACGTGCTGAGCACCGAGACGGCGTGCGCGCGCGCCAGCGCCGCGAGCTCGGGGTCTTTGAGCTCGCTGCCTGCGGCCGCCATGCCTCCGATGAGCGCGCCCGACACGACGCACGTCTCGTAGAGCAGCTGCTTCTGCTTCGGCGGCAGCTTCTTGAACGAGGGCGACACCGCGAGCTCGTCGTTGACGGCCTGCGCGAGCGACACGAGCTCGGCGTCCGACACGTCGGGCTCGCCGGCGGCCCCCAGCGCCACGGCGATGAGGAACGCCATGGCGAACGCGACGTTGTTCTTGCGCATGTCTCGCTCGAAGCCGTCGAGGCCGGCGTTGAGGCCGTCGACCAGCGCGTGGCCATGCTCCTTGCCCACGGCCTTCGACGCGCCGACGAGGGCCTGCGCGACGCTGCGCGCCTGCGCCGTCTTGAAGTCGGTGGCCTCGAAGCCGGTCGGCTTGCCGGCCTGCTTCGAGTGCGCGCGCGCCCAGATGCGCGGGTAGACGGCGGGCTCGAGATAGCTCGGCAGCGTGTTGCTCCAGGTGACGCCCGCGTACGGGTTCAGCTGAGAGAGCACGAGCGACAGAGCGAGCGCTGCGGACATCGACGCGATACTACGCGCTCGAAGATGCGTTCTCGAACCCTCTCGGACCTGCCGGGCCGCTGCCCGCGCTGCTGGATTCGCACGGCGCACTGCATCTGCGCCGACGTGCCGCGCCTGACGCCGCGCACCGAGGTCGTCGTCGTGCGCCACGAGCGGGAAGGGTGGAAGTCGACCGGCACCGCCCGGGTCGCCATGCTCGCCCTCGCGAACGCGCGGCTCGTCGACTACTCCGAAGACGGTGCGGCCTGCGACGCCGAGCTGCAGGCCCTCGCGAGGGGCGCCGCGCTGCTCTTCCCCGAGGTCGGCGTCGAGCCGAAGCCGCTCGCCGACGCGCCCGCGCGGCTCATCGTGCTCGACGGCACCTGGCGGCAGACCCGCCGCATGCTGCGCAGGCTCCCGTCGCTGAGCGGCGTGCCGCGGCTGGTGCTGCCCGAGAAGCCGGCGGCCGTGCTGCGCCTGCGCGAGACCGCTGATCCGCTCGGTCGCTCGACGCTCGAGGCCATCGCCGACGCCCTCGAGGCGGTCGAGGGCGAGGCTGCTGCACGGCCGTTGCACGCGCTACATGCCCTGTTCGTCGAGCGGGTGTTGCGGGCGCGCGGAGTGTGGAGCGCGAAGACCCGGGTGCTAGCCTCGTGACCGCCACCCGTGAGCGAAGAGAGCACTCAGACCAACGTCAGCGCGTTGGAGGAGGACGCCGGCGAAGAGCCCCGCGTCCGCCAGCACCCGCTCCCGTGGATTCTGTTCGGCTTCACCGTCGTCGTGCTCGCGCTGGTCGGAGGCCTGCTCGCGAAGCGCCTGAGCAGTGAGAAGCAGCGCGCGAACGAGGCGATCGAGAAGTCGGCGGGGTTCAAGGCCCAGCTCGAGCAGCTCCAGAAGTCGCAGGGCGAAGTCGACAAGAAGGTCGCCGACGCCGACGCGAAGGTGAAAGAGGCCGAGGAGGCCGCCGCCGCGGCGACCGCGAAGCTCAAGACCGTCGAGGGCGAGCGCGACAAGCTGCAGAAGGAGCTCGAGGCCGCCGCGAAGAAGGGCGAGACCGCGAAGGCCGAGCCCGCGGGTTCGAAGAGCAAGACCGCCGCGAAGAAGACGAAGGCGAAGAAGAAGAAGAAGCGCGGGTGATCGCGCCCCCTCTCCCCTCGTAGGGGAGAGGGACGGGGTGAGGGGGCCGGTCGAGCGGGGCGGAAGAAGCCTCGCTCGCCGCATCCCCTCCGTCCTGCGCGCCCTTCACCCCATCCCTCTCCCCAACGAGGGGAGCGGGGGCTCGGTTCAGGCGCTGGCGGCCTGCGCCGGCTGCGCGCTCTCGGCGCCCGTCTTCACCGGCAGGCTGTGCAGCCTCACCTGGCGCTCTTCCATCCACGTCGAGACGCTGCGCTCGACCGTGCGGTTGAGGCGCGCCAGCGAGGTCTTCAACAGCGACCGCGTGCGCGACGGCTCACGCAGCGTGCCGAGCGCCGAGCGGCCCATCACGCGCGTGTACTCGGTCATGAACGTGCGTGGGTGCGAGCTCTCGCCCGAGAGAATGCCCATCGAGACGTCGCGCGCACGCCGGCTGCGCCGCCAGTAGTCGAACGTGCCCGCCTTCAGCGCCTCGCTGCCCGGGTCGTGCGCGCGGAACACCTCGTACAGCGCCTCGGTGAACAGCTCGCGCGCGCGCACGAAGCGGTAGCGCCGCTTCTGGTACGACTTGAGCGCGTCCTCCGACAGCCCGCGGCGCCCGACCTCGTCGGCGAGCACGAGCACGTCGTTCATCGCGGCGGTCATGCCGGTCGCCGTCAGCGGGTGGCTGCAGCCGCCGGCGTCGCCGATCAGCACCGCGCCCGGCACCGCGCACGCCTGCGTGTACACCGAGTGCGTCGCGCAGCCCTCGAACGGGTCCTGCTCGATCGACTCGAGCATCGCGTCGCGCAGCGGCTGCGGCACGCAGTCGGCGAAGTTCTCGCGAACGTAGCGGCGCATCGGCTCGCGGCCCTTCGGCGCGTCGACCGGCACGTCGATGCAGAGGCGAATGAGGTCTTCGCCGTACGGGTACGCGAGGATCGGCCCCGGCGCGCCGAGGAAGACGTGGCCGAAGCCGCGCCACGGCAGCTTCGGGCCCCGCACCGTCGCGACCACCGTGTACGAGAGCAGCTTCTGGTCGGGCTCGAGCCCCAGCGCCTTGCGCACGCGCGACTGCCGGCCGTCGGCGGCCACCACCAGCTTCGCGCGCAGCTCTTCGCCGTTGCGCAGCCGCACGCCGACCACGCGCCCGTCTTCGTCGATGACGTCGCTCACCGGCTGCCCCTGCCGCAGCGAGACGCCGGGGCGGCTGCCGACCGCGACGCGAAGCGCGCGCACCATCGCGTGGTGATCGATGCCCATGCCATCGCCCCAGCTCGGTACGTACGGCAGGAGCAAGAGGTCGACTCCGGCCTTCGGGCTCACCGCGAAGCCTCTCACCGGCACTCCGCCGGCTTCGAGCAGCGGCGCCTTCAGGCCCAGCGAGTCGAGCGCACGAACTCCACGCGGGTGAATCAGCTCGCCGCGAAAGCGCGGGTCGTGGCCGTGGTGCGACTCGAGCACCGTGACCTTGAACCCGCGCATGGCAAGGGCCGCGGCGCATGACATGCCCGCGAACCCGCCTCCGACGACGATGACGTCGCTCCTCATCACCAGCGCCGAGCGCTCTAGCGCAACGGAATCGATTTTGAAAAGTCGGGCGCACCAGTTGCTTTGACATTTGTCAGTGGGTACGTGCGAGTTCGCGATGGATCTCGACGATCTGCTGATGAAGACGAGCCGCACGTTCGCGCTCGCGATCCCCATGCTGCCCGAGCCGACGCGCCGCGAGGTCTCGGTGGCGTACCTGCTGTTCCGCATCGCCGACACGTTCGAAGACGCCACCACGTGGCCGCGGGCCGAGCGCATCGCCGCGCTGCACGCGTTCTCGGACGCCGTCACGAGGGTCGACGTCGAGGGGCTGAAGGCGCTCACCGCGAGGTGGATGGCGAAGCCCCCCCACCAGCACGCGGGCTACCTCGAGCTCTTGCGGCTCACCCCCGAGGTCGTCGGCACGCTGTCGGCGATGTCGCCCGGCGCGCGCGACGTGCTCATCAAGCACACGGTGCGCACCTCGAAGGGCATGGCCGAGATCGTCGCCCGCGGCGACGCACAGGGGAACCTGCAGCTCCAGTCGGTCGATGACCTCAAGGCCTACTGCTACATCGTCGCCGGCATCGTCGGCGAGCTGCTCACCGACGTCTTCCTGCACGACGCGCCCCAGCTCGCCTCCGTCCGCGACGCGCTGACATCGAACATGGTGCAGTTCGGCGAGGGCCTGCAGCTCGTCAACATCTTGAAGGACTCGGGCGACGACGCGAAAGACGGCCGCGCCTACCTGCCGAAGGGCGTCGACCGCGACGAGGTGCTCGACCTCGCTCGCCACGACCTCGACTGCGCCAGCAAGTACATCGACGCGCTCCAGCGCGGCGGCGCCCCGAAGGGCTACCTCGGCTTCACCGGCATCTCGGTCATGCTCGCCCGCGCCGCCCTCAAGGTGCTCGAGAACGACGGCCCCGGCGCCAAGGTCTCGCGCCTCGAGGTCGCCCGGCTCATGGGCCAGCTCCAGACGACCCTCGCCTCTGGAGCCTCGATGCTCCAGGCCACCGCCTAGAACTCTAGCCCGCCTACTGCGGTGGCCCCGGCCTGCCTGCTGCGGGCGGCCTCGTCGCTGTGCTGCTCGATGGGCCTGCACGCCCACCTCCGCCGCTCGCTTCTCGGGCGCCCGCCTCGGTTCCGGCCGGCGGCCACCTCGCGACGGCGCGGTAAGCGGTTCGGCCATCCTAGGCTCGCCCGCCCGACGGCCGACGGGAAAGCGGCGGCTTCCTCGGCGCAGGGGGTCACCCTCCTGCGCGGGAGCTCGCTCCGGGCGACCCGCGAGGCCATGTTAAACAATAGGTGAGCAATGCTAAACATGGGCTCACCCCATGCTCGCCCCGAACTCCCGACCCCGCAGCGCCCACGAACGCGTCGCCGAGTACCTCTACGAGCACATCCTCAGCGGCACGTGGGCCGCCGACCAGCGCATCCCCAAGGAGCACGACCTCGCCGCCACCCTCGGCTACAGCCGGCTGACCGTTCGCGCCGGCATCGCCATGCTCGTCAACGAGGGGCTGCTCGAGGCCAACGCCGCCCTCGGCACCTTCGTTCGCAGCTGGCAGCGCAACGGCTCGATGCGCGTGCTCGAGTGGCTGATGCTCATGTACCTCGGCCGCGACCCCGAGGGCATGACCGAGGTCACGAAGCAGGTGCTCTGGCTGCGCCGCGGCTTCTACTCCAGCCTCTGCGAGCTGCTCTGCCGCCGCCGCGAGCTGAAGGACGTTCGCTTCCACGTGCACGCCCTGCACATGCTGTTTCGCAAAGACGGCGGGCTCCCGACCGAGGTGCTGCAGCACGAGGAGCTGCTCCTCGTCATGCTGGCGGAGGCGACCGACAACATCGCCGTGTCACTGACGGCCAACGGGCTGCGCCGCGTGCTCGAAGTGCTCAACCGCAGCTCGGGCGCGCGCATCGACCTTCACGACGACTCGTCGCTGTTCGACGAGCTCCTCGACGCCCTCGAAGACGGCAAGCAGCGCGACGCCGAGGCCGTCATGAAGAAGGTATGCCTGCTCCGCGAGCGCCAGTACCTCGAGCTCGCGAAGGGCCGCTCGAAGCGCTGAGCCTCAGGGCGCGATGGTCGTCACCATCGTGAACTCCTGCAGGCTGTTCGCGAAGGCGTCGACGATGACGTACACGCTCACCGGCGCGGCGCCCGTGTTCCGCCACACGACGGTCTCGGGGTCGCCATTGATGCCGTTGTCCGAGCCCGCGAGGCACATCATCGGCACCGCGACGCAGTTCGAGGCCGGGCCCGGGATCAGGTACAGCGACGGGTCGTCGATGTTCGCGCCGGGCCCCGTCGGAGTCACCGTCACCGTCAGCTGCTGACCCGCCGGCACCGTCACGAGGTACGTGCGGTCGAGGCCGTCGGCCTGGAACCCGGTGCAGCTCGTCGCGCCCGGGCTCGGGTTGTAGTCGTCGACGAGCCCCGCGGTCGTCTGCATCGTCAGCGTGCCCGCGACCAGCACCGGCGCGCTCGCGCACGTGTCGCCCGGCGGCGGCGGCGGCGGCGTGTCGAAGACGAACGCCAGGTCGTACGTGCCGCTGCCGTTCGCCAGCGCGCTGTCGACGATGACGAAGCCGTCGGCCGCCGTCGCGCCCGAGTTCACGAACGTGAGCGTCTCGGTCGCCCCCGCCGCGTCGGTCTGTGCCGCGCACAGGCCGGCCGCGCACGTCGACGCCGCGCCGAGCACCAGGCCCAGCGCCGGGTTCCACGCCGACGTCGCCGTCGCCGTCACGCGCAGCCGCTGCCCCGCGGGGATGCTGACCGCGTACACCCGGTCGAGGCCCTGCTTCGTGCCGCAGCCCGCCGACGAGTAGTCGTTCGAGAAGCCCACCGTCGTCTGCATGCTCAGCATCTGGTTCGTGCTGATCGGCGTCATCGCGGCCGAGCACGTGTCGCCCACCGGGGCCATGTCGAACGTGAACGTGATGTCGTACGAGCCCGCCTGCAGCGCCGAGAAGCTGTCGACGATGATGAAGCCGTCGACCGAGGTCGTGCCCGAGTTCGCGTAGCGCAGCGTCTCGGTGAGCTGCGAGCCGGTGTCGGTGTTCGCCGCGCACGTGGCGTTGAGGCACGCCGCCGCCGTGCCGATCACGAAGCCGAGCGCCGGGTCCCACAGCGTCGTCGTGTTCACGGTCACCGTCAGCCGCTGCCCCGCGGGAATGCTGACGGCGTACACGCGATCGGCGCCCTGCCGGTTGCCGCAGCTCGCCGACGCGTAGTCGTTCGCGTAGCCCGCCGTCGTCTGCATGCTCACCGTCGTGTTCGTGCTGATCGTCGCCGGCGCCGCCGAGCACACGTCACCCGTCGGCGGAGGAGGCGGCGTGTCGATCACCGCGCTCAGGTCGAAGCCCGCCGCCGCCGTGCTGCCGTCGACCACGAGCAGCAGCGCCTGCGCGGCCCCGCCCACGTTCGTGTACCGCAGCGTCTCGGCGATGCCCGTCGAGTTCGAGCCCGCGAGGCAGGTCGCCGGGCGATCGCAGTTCGACGCCGGCGAGTCGACGAGCGTGAGCGACGGGTCCCACGCGCCCGACGCGATGACGGTCACGGTCAGGCGCTGGCCCGCGGGCAGCGTGAACGCGTAGACCCGGTCGGGCCCCGTCACGAAGCGGCACGGCAGCTGGCCCGTGGTCGTGTTGTAGTGGTCGACGAAGCCGGTGAGCGTGTCGCTGAACGCCGTGCTCGCCGCGATGGGCGCAGGCGCCGTCTGGCACAGGTCGCCCGTCGCCGGCATCGACGGCGTGGTCGTCAGCGAGTACTGACCGCCGGGCGAGTCGACGATCGCGAACACCTGGCGCGCGCTCAGCGTCAGGTTGTCGTAGGTCACGTTGCTCGGCTGCCCTGCGCCGACGGCTCCCGACGCGCCGGCGCACGTCATGCCCGTCGAAGTGCAGGTCGCGGTGTCGACGAGCGAGAGCCGCGCCGTCACGCCCGCCGTCGGCTGCAGCGCGAAGTTCGCGCGCGTGCCTGCGGGCACGTTCACCGCGTACACGCGGTCGGGGGCGTTGGTGAGCGCGCAGCTGCTGCCGAATGTGTAGTCGTCGACGTAGCCGATCGTGTCGTCGGCCGGGCGCGAGCCGGGCAGCGAGAGCGCCGTGGCCGCGCTGCACGTCTCACCCGCGGGCGGCAGGCCGACGTCGGCGCGAATGGTGTACGTGTTCGCCCCGGTGAAGCTGTCGACGACGATGTAGATCTGCTGCGCCGTCATGCTCGCGTTCGTCCACGTGGCCGAGTCGATCGCGCCGGTGCCGGGGGCGTCGCCCGAGGCGAGACAGCCTCCCGGCGTGCAGCTCGGGAGCGTCAGCGTGATCGACGTGTCCATCGCGTTCGGCGTCACCGTCACGACGACGCGCTGGCCGGCCGGCACGTTGACCGACCACCAGGCGTCGGGCCCGGGGTCGTTGATGGCGCAGTTCGTGCCCGTCGCGTGCGGGTCGTTCAGGTAGCCGCTCAGCGTCGCCATCACCGGAACGCCCGGCGAGAGCGCCACCGGCCCGGTGCAGGTGTCGCCGGCCGAGGCCGAGCCTGTCGTCGCGCGAATCGTGTACGAGCGCGGCCCGCTGGCGCGAATCTGACCGCTCACCACCACGTTCACCGCGAGCGGAGTCATGCCCGAGTTCGCGAACGTCAGCGTGTCGAGGCCGCCGGCGGTCGTGCTGCTGTTCGCGTTCGCGAGGCACATGCCGGTGCACGTGGTGCCGCCCGGCATCAGCGAGAGGATCGTGTCGAGCGCCGCCGACGGAGTCACCTCGACCGTGAGCAGCTGCCCCGCGGGAATGGTGATGCTCCAGACGGCGTCGGGCGTGAAGCCGAACGTCGTCGAGCACGTGCCGGCGGCGTTGTCGTCGCCGAAGCCGTCGAGCGTCGCCATCGCCGAGACGCCCGCAGTCAGCGGCCGCGCCGTCGCGCACGTGTCGCCCGCCGGCGCCGGCCCGACGGCGACGTTCAGGTTGAACGCCCCGCCCGTGGTGTTCGACTGGAAGCCGTCGGCCACGATGAACACCTGCTGCGTGCTCATGCCGGTGTTCGCCCACGAGGCGAAGTTGATGGTCGTCGTGCCGCCGCTGTCGTCACTCGACACGCAGACGCGCGGCATCGCGTCGCACTGCATCGCCGGCCCGAGCACCATCGCGATCGACGGGTCGAACCCCGCGCTCGCCGACTCGATCGAGGCGATGACCCGCTCGCCCGCGCCGACGTTCACCGAGTAGACGCGGTCGAGCCCGTTCGCGCCCTGGCACGTGCTCGAGGTGCCGTAGTTGTTCGTGAAGCCCGACGTCGTGCCCATGATCACGCCGCTGCCGATGGGCGTCGCGTCCTGGCAGCGATCTCCGAGCACGCCGCTGCCGCCACCCGTGCCGGAGCCGCCGCCGGTGCCGCTTCCTCCACCGATGCCGGAGCCGCCGCCCGTGCCGGAGCCGCCGCCCGTGCCACTGCCGCCGCCCGTGCCGGAGCCGCCGCCAGTGCCGGAGCCGCCGCCGGTGCCGATGCCGCCGCCAGTGCCGGAGCCGCCGCCCGTGCCGATGCCACCGCCCGTGCCGGTGCCGCCGCCGGTGCCGGTGCCGCCGCCAGTGCCGCTGCCGCCGCCGGTCGCGATGCCGCCGCCGGTGCCGGAGCCGCCGCCGGTGCCGGAGCCGCCCCCGGTCGCGATGCCGCCGCCGGTCGCGATGCCGCCGCCGGTGCCGGAGCCGCCGCCGGTCGCGATGCCGCCGCCCGTGGCCGAGCCTCCGCCGGACGTTCCGGTTCCTCCGCCGCCGCCGCCTCCTGCCGTCGCGATGCCGCCCGCCGAGCCGGCGGTGCCGCCGCCCGCGGTCGCGGTGCCCCCCGCTCGCCCACCCGCGGTGCCGGAGCCGCCTCCCGCTCCGCCCTCGCACAGGCCGGTGCTGGGGTTACACATCTTCCCGGCAGCGCACTCGATGCTCGCGCACTTGTCGGCCTGGTTCCCGCAATTGCACGCGGCGAAGAGCACCGCGAGCGCGGCGGAGGCGAGAATTCTCTGCATGGACGGGCTCCCTCGAGAGAGGGCCCGGACGCTACCCTGCGCTCAGCGCTTCGACCACTCGGCCAGGGCCCAGAGCGGGAAGTAGTGGCGGTAGTTGTCGTAGTTGATGAGACACGTCTTGTTGAAGACGCCGACGAGCGGCTCTCGCGCCCACGAGCCGTCGGTCTCTTGCCGCGAGACGAGGAAGCGCGCGGCGCGATCGAGCGCGTCGGTGTCGGTGCAGCCGGCCTTCAGCAGCGCGAGCAGCGCCCACGACGTCTGCGCGACCTGGCCCTCGCTCGCCTCGATCCACCGGCGCTCGCGGCACGTGTCACCCGCCTCGCCCCAGGAGCCGTCGGGGCGCTGCTTCTCGAGCAGGAACTGCACGGCGCGCTGCATCGCTCCGTCTTTCGGAGTCACGCCCAGCGCCTCGAGCGCGCTCACCGCGAACCACGTGCCGTACGTGAAGCACACCGCCCAGCTGCCCTCGAAGCTGCCGTCGGGCCGCTGCTGCTTGCGCAGGTAGGCCTCGGCGCGGCGCAGCGCGGGGTCGATGTCGGCGTGGAACTCACCGGGGAAGCGGCGCTTCGCGCGAACCAGCGCCTGCACCGACGCCGACGTGCACTCGACGTACGAGTAGTCGACCATGATCTCGCCGAACACCTGGCTCGGGTTCAGCTCCTCGAGCAGCCGGCTGCCGCGCTGCAGCTCGTACGTCGCCCAGCCGCCGTCTTCGTTCTGCCACGACAGCATCAGCCGCACCGAGTCGCGCAAGAGGCTGAGCGGAATCTCGGGCTCGTAGCCGCGCGGCTCGAACAGCAGCGCGCACTTGAAGCCCTCGCTCGTGCAGTCGGTGATGGGCCAGCCATGGGCGCGGTTGCTGAACGGCCAGCCGCCCTTGCTCGCGTGGCGGTAGTGCTCGTCGAGCGCCGGCACGTCTTCGAGGATCTGGTTGTCGCGCACGAACGTGTGCGCCTTCTCGATCATCTTCTCGAAGCGCGGGTCCGACGCGAACGGCGACGCGAAGATCGCCTGCACCGCGAACGCCGTGTCCCACAGCTCGCTGCCGTTGTACCCCTGGAACTTCATGCCGTCGTGGCCGTCCCACAGGTACACGTCGTTCGCGGCCATCTTCTTGTCGAGCTCGGCGCGGCCCTCGGCGCCGCGGAAGTGGTGCACGAACGCGTTCAGCACCGCGTTCACCGGGCCGATGTCGATGTACGAGGTGACGCGGTCTTCGAACTGAATGTGCTTCAGGCACTCGGCGAGCGCGCGCTTGCGCATCGGCTTGAACGGCAGCCGCTCGGCGCGATCCATCATCTCGTTCACCGCGCGCAGCGCCTTCGTGAGCGGGCGGTAGTCGTCGGCGCGCGAGACGGTGTCGCGGTGATCGGCCCAGCGAATCGACGACCAGCGGCCGTCGTACAGCTCTTCGCGCAGCGCCTCGATGAGCGGGTCGGCGGCAATCGTGCTGCGCGAGCCGTAGAGCCACGCCATCGGCAGGTACACCTGGCGGCAGTGGCACCAGAGGCGGCCCGGGTGCATCGGCGCCGAGTACGGGAGCAGCCACAGCTCGGGCGCCACCGCGTGAATGCCCTCCCACTCGTAGAGGCCGAGCAGGCACAGCGTGAACTTGCCCCACGAGGCGGCGCCGAGCGGCGAGCCGTTCTCGTGAATCCACGCGCGCATCTTCTTCAGGCGCGGGTCCGATGCGGGCACTCCGAGGATGCGCAGCGCCACGTACGAGAGCGCGGTGGTGAACATGCTGCCGTCGCGCGACTCGGCGTGCAGCCCGATCGAGCCGTCGGCGCGCTGCACGTTGAAGAAGTACGTCGTGATGCGCTCGGTCTTGTAGGCGTCGGGCAGCCGCTTCGTGGCGTGGCAGAGCCCGATGTACATGGGCAGCAGGAACATCGGGCCGCCGTAGTCGCCGGGCCAGGCGCCGTTCTCACCCTGCAGGCGGCTGAGGTTCTGGAGCGCGTACTCCATCGCGGCGCGCGCCTCGGCGCGCAGCTCGTCTTCCGGCGAGAGCTTGTGGGCGGTGCTCATGGGCGCTCGCGCATAGCACGTACTAGGCTGCCGCCGTGATCACCGCCCTGATCTCGTTGCTCGCCGCGCAGGCCTCGGTCGAACGAGAGGGCCCCCAGCTCGGAGTCGCCGCCGGGGTCGCCCTCGCCACCGGCATGGCTCCCGGAGCGAACTTCGGCGTCACCGCCGGCGCCCGGCTGCGCATCGAGCTCATCAGCATCGGCATCGAGGGCACGTTCTACCTGCCGGGAGAAGACAAGCTCGCCCGGCCGCCCGACCGGCTCCCGCGCGGCGGCGCGTGCGAGCGCAACTGCACCACGACGTACAGCAGCCTCGCCGTCACCGGCACGCTGCCCGTCTGCGTGCACAAGGGCCTCTTCAGCGCCTGCGGTGTCGCGGTCGGCGGCGCGGCGGTCTCGCGCACCGGCCCGTGGCAGCCCATCTTCAACGCGGGCGCGCGGCTCGCGTTCGACCCGCACCTCACCGACAGCTTCTCGTTCTACATCGCCGTGCAGGCGTTGGCCGGCATCGTGCGCACGAGCTTCTCGGGCTGGGAGGGCGCTCCGCTGCAGATGGGCCTCACGTTCGCCGGCTCCTTCGCGACGTGACGACCCTTCACGCTCGTCTGGAACGTGAGATAGATGTCGGCTCGCGCTTCGAGGAGGGCACGTGGGAAAGCGAGTGAAGTACTGGGTAGCGCTGGTGCTGTTGCCGTTGCAGGCGTCGTGGGCCGCGCCGTGCCAGCCCGAGTGTCGCTCGGGCTTCATGTGCCTGCAGGGCCGCTGCGTCTCGCGCTGCAACCCTCCGTGCCCGGCGGGCGAGGTCTGCACCGACCAGGCCGAGTGCGTGTCGAAGAACGCCGATCTCCCGCCGCCGCCTCCTCCGCCGCAGGTGGGCGGTGGGCCGACCGGCAGTGAGCTGCCGCCGCCGCCTCCTCCTCCGGGGCTCGACGGCTCGCCGCCGCCTCCCGTGCCGGGCCCGGGCTACGCGCCGCTCTACCCGCAGGAGCCGCAGAACCCGCGCCTGCTTCAGCTCAAGAGCGAGCTCCACGAGGCCCGCGAGGCACCCTCGCTCGCCAGCGGCATCACCATGCTCGCGATCGGCACCAGCCTGCTCATCGCCTCGTTCATCTTCTGGGGCGTCGGCCTCAACTGGTTCGGCACGTTCTCGCGGTTCGGCTACGAGTCGTGCGGCACTCGGTACGGCGCCATCTACTACTGCATCGCCGGCTTCCCGACCGGCGTCACCGGCCTCGTGTTCACGCCCATCGGCCTCGTGCGGTTCATTCGCGCGTTGGTCATTCGTCCGAAGATCCCCGGCATCGAAGAAGAGATCCGCTCGCTCGGCGGCATCGTGCCCCCCGAGCGCTAGGGCGCTGGCTCGACCTCGACGCGCAGGTTCGACACCGACGCTCCGCTGAGCGTCCACACCTGCGGCGCTCCGCTCCAGCGCGGCCGCAGGTCGAGCACGCCGAGCTCGTCGACGACCGTCTGCCCGGGAAAGTCCGAGTCGATGACGCTCAGCTCGACCGAGCCGAGCTGCTCGTACGCGAACGGCCCGGCGAACGTCGCGTTCCACACCGGCGTGAACGTCTCGCTCGCCTCGAGCGTGCAGAGCTGCCCCGCATCGCCCACGTTCGCGCAGACCTTCGCGTCAGGGTCGTTCTTGTCGTCCCACGGGTCGCCGTTCGGCCGCGTCGGCGCCAGCGTCGCTGACACCACCTTGAGCCTCCACCGCGTCGCCACTCCGCTGCCGCACGCTCCCGCGCCGCACAGCTCGCCCGCAGCGCACGCCGTGCACGCGCCCCCGTCGGCGCCGCACGGCAGGCCCATGCACGCCCCGCCCGCGCAGCACGCCGCGCCGCAGGCGACGTCGCACTGCCGCACCACGATGCACGCGCCCGCGCTGCACTGCCAGCTCGGCGCGCACGCGCTGCACGCCGCGCCGCCCTCGCCGCACGCGAGCGACGAGCGCCCGGCCCTGCACGTGCCGCCGTCGTCGCAGCAGCCCGAGCACGTCGCCGCGCAGCCCGTCGGCTCGTCGACGCACTGGCCCGCGCTGCAGCGCTGGCTCGGCGCGCACGCGGTGCACTCTGCCGCTCCCGCTCCGCACGCGGCGCGCGTGTCGCCGGCCTGGCAGCGGCCCTGCGCGTCGCAGCAGCCGGCGCAGCCCGCATCGGCGCAGCCGGCTTGGGGCACCGGGCGGGCCGTGCAGGCAGACACGAAGAGCAGGGCAGCGGCGAGGCGTCTCACGAACCGCGTGAGCTCCTCGCACGTTCGCGACCGGCGCGGAAGCGACGGCGCTGGGGGCTCGACGCGCGAATGCAGACTCTCGCGCGTTAGCGATCCGTTGCGGGCGAGTCGTTCGACAGCGGCGCCGAGAGCTACGGCCGCCGGCGCCGCAGCCGCAGGGCCGAGATGAGCCCGAGCAGGCCGAGCCCCGAGAACGCTCCGGCGCTCGAGCAGCCGCCTTCGGCGAACCCGCCGCCCTCGAGCGCTCCGCCGGTCGCGCGGCTGCCGCCCGAGCCACCGGCCGGCTGCGTGTCGCCCGGAGCTTCGCCGCCGCCGCCGCTCCCGCTCATGCCGCCCGCGGTCGCCGTCGCGCCGCCCGCGGTGCCGATGCCGCCGGCGCTCGCCATGCCGCCTGCGCTGCCGCCCGAGCCGCCCGCGCTGCCCGAGCCGCCGCCGGTGCCTCCGGGCGCGGTGATGACGACGTCGGCGCACGAGTAATACGAGTCGCCCGTGGGGATGTTCGTGGTCGGGCAGGGCACCGTGTTCGTCATCACCTGAATGAGCTGCAGCGTGCACGCGGTGCACGTCATGCCGGCCGGCAGGGCGACGTTCGCCATGTACTGTCGCGGCGTCGCGCCCGTCGTGCTGTGCGCCGGGTTCGCGAGCATCTGGAAGTTCTGATCATTCGCCTGCGAGATCTTGATGATGAAGCAGCCCGCGTGGTTGATGGTCTCTTCCCACCGCACCTGAACCGTCTGCCCCATCGTGTACGTCGCGATGGCGTTCGGGTTCCTGGCCTTGCCGCCGCAGGGCGCTCCGCCGACGCCGTCTTTGAGCCCGTCGTCGTTCGTGCGCGGAACCGGAGCCACCAGCCGCGTGTGCGCCGCGGCCGCTCCTGCCGTGATGATCACGAGAGTGGTCACTACTGCGCTTACATGTGCCAGCAGGCGGCGACCGAAGCCCGCCGAACTCCGAAGACTGTGAACCATGCCCCTCACAGTGCGCGGGGCGTGCCAGCCTCAGAGGCTGAGCGCGAGCTCGAGCCAGAACGTGCGCCCGTAGATGGGCACGCTCGACGTCAGCCCGCCCGTCGGCACTGGCACGCTCGGGCGACTGTCGAGCAGGTTCTGAACTCCGGCGAAGTAACGGAAGTGAGACAGTGTCCCCGAGAAGCCGAGGTTCATGAGGAACGTCTCACCCGCATCGGAGCCCGAGCGCGGCGACGTGTACGTCGCCTGCGCGGCGAGCCGCACGTAGTTCTCGAGCAGCGGCACCACCGCCTTCGCGGTGAAGATGTGCTGCGACGTCAAGAGGTACAGCTCGCCCGTCGCGCCCCACAGCCGCACGAACGAGTACGCCGCGTCGACGAACAGGAAGCGGCTCGGCTGCCAGCGCAGCTCGGCCTCGGCGCCGCTCGCGAAGATCAGGCTCTGCGAGTTCACGTTCGCGTCGCAGGGCTGGTCGCGGTTCGCCGGGTCTGGCCCGCACTGCGGCTGCCTGCCCGGCGCGTCGGTCTCGAAGACGACGAGCTTGTCGATGACGTTGAAGTACGCGCCCACCGTGAAGCGGATCTCTTCGTTGAAGTCGTGGCTGTGCTCGAGCTCGACCGTGTAGATGGTCTCGGGCGCGAGCTTCTCGGCCGGCCGCTGCGTGAGCAGGCCGTCGCTCTGGTACGTCTCGTAGATGTTCGGCGCGCGAAACGCCGAGCCCGCCACCAGCTTCGTCACGCCCGCGTCGTAGAGCCGCGCGACGACGCCGAGCCGCGGCGTCACGGGCAGCGCGTCGAGGTCGAGGTACTTGTCGACGCGCACTCCGGCCGTCAGCAGCAGGCGCTTGCCGAGCCGCCACTCGTCGAGGAGGTACGCCGAGAGCAGCACGCGCGTGTACGAGACCGTCTCGGGAGTCTCGGCCGAGTCCGCCTGGCGGATCAGCTGGTACTGACCCTCGATGCCGATCGACAGCACGTTGCCCTGAAAGAGCTTGATGCGCGTGCGCGCCTCGACGCCGCCCCAGTCTGCGTGGCCGAGGTCGCGCTGCGAGTACTGTCGCGTGCCGCCGCCGGTGTCTTCGCTGTACGCGTAGACGCCGTCGTAGCGCGTGAGGTCGTAGTAGCCGCGGATCGCGATCGACAGGCGCTCCCAGTCTTTCTCCCACCGCAGCTCGGCGAAGCCGCGCGCGTCGTTGTACGCGGTGCCGGGCGCTGCGGGGTTCACCACCGTGTCGTACGGAGCGATCGCGATGTGCTTCGTTCGCGCCGTGAAGCGGCCCTGCAGCGTGAAGCCGCCGGCCTTCGCGCGAACGCCCGCGTTGACCGCCTGCTCGCCGTCGTTGCCGCGCACGAGGCCGCGGTCGCCGAGGTCCGTCGTCGGGTCGCCGTTCGAGAGAAAGCCGGCCGCCGTGACGAGCGCCGACGGGCCGTCGACGCCGCCGATGCTGCCGGTCACGCGGCCCTTGCCGCCCCACAGCCCGCCCGCTCCGCCGGCCACCTCGACGTGCCGGTCTTGCGCCACGACGTCGCGCGGCACGACGTTGATGACCGCGAAGAACGCGCCCGTGCCGTACAGCGCCGAGCCGGGGCCGCGCACGATCTCGATGCGCTCGATCTCGGCGATGTCGACGTCGAGCGTGCGCTCGGCGAACCCCTGGCCCGCCCAGATGTCGTTGAACGAGTGCCCGTCCCACAGAATCAGCACGCGCGTGTTGAGGTCGCCCGGCGGCGAGAGCCCGCGAATGCCGAGGTAGCTGTAGATGCGGTCTTGATGCACCTGCACGCCGCGCACGGCCGTCAGCGCCTCGGCGAGCGTCTGAAACCCCATCGCCTGAATCTCTTCGCGCGTGATGATGGTGATGCTCGCGGCCGCGTCGTCGGCGTCGGTCAGCGACTTCGAGGCCGCGCGCACCTTCGGCGCCGCGTAGCGCAGCTCGGCCGCCACCTTGTAGTCCGTGTCCGCCCTCACCTCGACGCTCTCGGTGTGCGTCTTGAAGTCCTTCAGGCTGACTTCGATCTCATGCGGGCCGATCGGCAGCACGAGCACCGTCGGCGTGAAGCCCGAGTCCTTGCCGTCGACGCGCACCAGCGCGTTCTCGCGGTTCGCTGTCACCACCACCTTGCCCGTCGGCGGCGGCAGCGGCGCCAGCGTCGCCTTGAGCTGCACGGTCTCGTCGGCCTTCACCGTCACGAGCAGCTGCGTCGCGTTGTGGCCCGGCGCGCTCACGATGAAGAGCCGCTGCCCGGGCGGGAAGCTCAGGCTCGCCGGCAGCGTGCCGAGCACCGGCCCGCCCTCGCTCTCGCGGATCTCGGCGCCCGCCGGAGCGCCGCTGAGCTCGACGGTGCCGACGATCGGAGTGAGCTTGAGCGTGACCTTGCGCTCGGAGCCCTTCGCGACCTTCACCGAGGCCTCGGCGTCGTGCATGCCCGCGAGCTTCACCTTCACCTTGTGCGTGCCCGGCATCGTCGCCAGCACCTGCGGCGAGCGGCCGCGCGACCCGAGGTCTTCACGATCGATGTACACGTCGGCGCCGGGCGGCTCGGTCGTCACCCCGAGCAGCGCCACCTTCGGAGCGAGTCGATCGAGCGCCTTCTCGACGTCCTTCGCGTCGTCGGCCGCCAGGTCCTTCGCGGTCGAGAGGTCGAAGTAGTAGCGGTACGCCTCGTCGTAGCTCTTCAGCGCCTCGTAGCAGCGCGCGATGTTGTAGAGCACGTTCTTGTTGGGAACGAGGCGGTTCGAGAGGAAGTACGCGGCGAGCGCCTTCTCGTAGTCGCGCTTCGCGTACGCCACGTTGCCGAGGCGGAACGCGATGTCGGCTTCGTCGGCCGTGTTGTCCGCGAGCGCGGGCAGCGCAGACAGGACCAGCGCGAGAGAGAGGGCCCTGCTCAAGATGGGTTTGGAAGCTACACCCTGAGGCGCGCGCTTCAACTTACTTGGGACACGCGTAGAGCTCGCCCGGCAGCGCCTCGAGGTTCTCGGCGATGATCCGCGCGCGCGAGTCCTTGTGCTCGACCACCATCGCGATGCCGTACACGTCGCGCTGCGTGCCGCCCGGCAGCGGGCCCGAGAGCAGGTTCAGCGCCGCGCCCTCGGCGAGCGGCGCCTCGACCCAGCGCTTGCCGCCGCTCGTCACCACCTTGAACGGCTGCGCGCAGGGCTCTGCGCGGTGCAGCGGCTTCACGGCCTCGGGCGCCGGCGCCGCAGCGCGCTGCGAGTAGAGGTACCACCCGCCCGAGACCGCCAGCGCGAGGCCCGCGATCGCCAAGACGACCGGCAGCGGCGAGCGTGCCGCGGGCTGTTGCGGCAGGGGCTGCGGTGGCTCGGGTGGCTTTGGCGGCGGGCTCGGCAGCAGCTCGCTCCGGTCGACGTTGAGCAGGGTGCGCTGCTGATCCGGAGGCAGCCGCAGCAGGTCGCGCTCGGGCTCGGTCGCCTGCGCGCTCACCGTCTGCACCGGCAGGCGCTGGCCGTAGGGCTGCGTGCCCGTGCCGCCCAGCTGCTCTTCGTCGACGCGAATCGTGGCGTCCGAGATGCGCCTGGGCTTCGACTCTTTCGTGACGGTCTCGGGCCGTGGCCGCTCGGAGCGGGTCTGAGCGACCTCGAGCCCGAGCTCGATGGTCTTCGCCTTGTCGAAGTCGAGGGCGCGGGTCGCGGCGGGAGTCGCGAGCGGCGTCACCCCGAACGCGGTGCCGAACTTCTTCTCTCGCGCCTCACGCTGCAGCCGGTCGGCGAACAGCTCGCTCACGAAGCGCCCGACGTGCACGACGCTCGCATCGGAGTTGGTGCCGGCGAACGACTCGAGGGCGCTGCCGAGCTCGGCGGCCGTCTGGAAGCGGCGCTCGCGCTCGCGGGCCAGCGCGGTGAGCAGAATCTCGTCGAGCTGCGCGGTCAGCGCGGGGTTCACCTTCGAGGGCGGCATCACCTCGCACTCGGCGACGGCGCGCAGCGTCTGCATGTCGGTCGACCGCTTGAACAGGCGTACGCCGGTGACGGCCTCGTAGAGGACGATGCCGAGGGCGAAGACGTCGGTGCGGCAGTCGAGCTCCTCCTGGCCGAGGGCCTGCTCGGGCGACATGTACGGGTGCTTGCCCTTGATGAGGCCGCTCTGGGTGACGTGCGCCTTGTCGGCCGCCTTCGCGACGCCGAAGTCGACCACCTTCACGACGCCCTCGAACGAGACGAGCAGGTTCTGTGGAGAGACGTCGCGGTGCACGATGCCGAGCGGCCGGCCCTGGGCGTCGGTGCGCTTGTGCGCGTAGTCGAGGCCTTTGCAGGCTTCGCGCACGACGCGGCACGCGAGCGCGGGAGGAAACGGGCGCGAGGCCTCGGCGCAGCGGCGCTCGATGCGGCGCAGGTCTTCGCCGTGAACGAACTCCATGGCGATGAAGAGGTCTTCGCCGTTCTGCCCGAGGTCGTAGACCTCGACGACGTTCGGGTGATGCAGGCGGGCCGCGATGCGGGCCTCGTCGAGGAACATCGTCATGAACTCGGGTTCCTGAACGAGGTGCGGCAGCATCTGCTTGAGCGCGACGAGCCGGCCCTCGCCGGTGGCCTCGCGCGCGAGGTGCACCTCGGCCATGCCCCCCTTCGCGAGCTTCTCGAGCAGCAGATATTTCCCGAAGGTCTCGATGGCGCGAGCCTGTCAGCGCGGCCATCGCGAGTCGAGCGCCGGTGTGAAGTCTGGCGCCGGAGCTGAGACGGGCACTGGCGTCACTCCGGCGTGCTGCGGCGCCGGCGACGCAGCAGCACCGCGAGCGCTCCGAGCGGCAGCAGCGCCGCCGCGCTCGAGCAGCCTCCGGTCGCGTCGACGCCGTCGCCCGGGCCGCCCGCCGTGCTGCGGCCCCCCGCGCTTGCGCTGGTCGAGCCGCCCGACGTGCCGCTGCCTCCGGCCGTGCCGCCGACTCCACCCGCCGTCGCGACCGCACCGCCGCCGGCCGTGCCGCTGCCGCCGCCGCCTGCCGTGCCGGTCATGCCGCCGCCCGCGGTGCCGGTCATGCCTCCGCCCGCGGCGCCGGTCATGCCGCCCCCCGCGGTGCCCGTCATGCCGCCGCCGGCGGTGCCCGACCCGCCGCCGCCGCCCCCAGCGCTGCCGCTGCCTCCGCCCGCGCCGGTGCCCGCGTCGGGCACCGGAGCCGTCGGCACGGGCCCGTAGCGCCAGATGCGCGAGATGGCGACCTCGTCGATCTCACCGTGAAACGCACCGTCGCCGGCTGCGGGGCACGCGGCGCGGGTGCCGGGCGCTCCGACCTGCAGCACGTCGGTGCTCCCCGCGAGCGTGGCCGGCGCGAACGTCATGCGCGACGTCTCGACGCCGTTGATGCGGAACACCATCGTGCCGCTGGCGGCGTCGTACTGAAACGCGACGTGGCTCCACTGCCCGACGGGGATGGTGGCGTTCGAGCGCGAGGCGTACTGCACGTTGCCCTGCACCTTCACGCGGCCCTGAAACGAGAGGTCCTCTTCGAGCACGAGGCTGTACGCGCCGGCCAGGTTCCCCTTGCCGAGCAGCATGCGGTAGTTGTTGTTCGCGTCGCAGTTCGGGTCGCTCGCGGGCTTCAGCCACAGCTCGAGGGTGATGGCGTTGACCGGGTTCAGCGACGCCGCGTTCGTCACCTCGAAGCGGCCCGACACGCCGTCGAGCGCGAGCGCCTTGCCGAGCTGCCCGTTGTTCCGCAGCGGAAACGAAGCGCCGCCCATGAGGCGCGCGGTGTTCGAGTAGCCCGACGAGTCGGCCGAGCGCGTGCGATCGAAGTCGCCGTTGTTCGTCACCAGCTCGTTCAGGTGCCAGAACCCGGCGTACCGGCCGTCGAGGCCGTCGTCGAACACGAGCTCGGTGTAGTTGCTCGTGTTGCTGCCGAAGAACGGCCACACGTCGAGGCCCGACGTCGCCGGCAAGCCCGCGATGCTCAGCGGGCCGGGAGACGAGAAGAACAGCCGCACCGTCTGGTCGGTGTCGGGGTTCACGTCGCCGTCGATGTGCGCGAGCTGCCAGTTCGTCGGGTAGCCGATGACCGCGAGCGCGTTGCGGCGCGGCCCGCAGCCCGGCGGGTCCTCCATGCCCGGAGTCGAGACCCGGCACGGCATGCCGACCGACGTGAAGTTGACCGCCTCGCCGCTCGGGAAGATCCACGGGTAGCCTGCGCGCACCACCGCGGTCGACGCGTACGGCGTGCCGTCGGCGCCGCGCAGCTGCCGCTCGGCGATGCGGTAGCGCCCCACCAGGTTCGGGTCGAGGTACGCCGCCGCGATCGACCTCGGCGCCGACCAGCCCGACGTCGCGCACGCGTTCGGGTTGTACGAGTACATGATGGTGTCGATGTCGCCGCTGTTGTCCGGGTAGCCCTGCCACACCAGCAGCTTCCCGTCCTTCGTCACGCTCGGCTCGATGCCCCGCAGCACCGGCGACAGCGGAGTCTTCGTGTTGTCGAGCCACGTGTAGCTGTCGATGGCCGCGTTCGCCGTGCTCGGCTGGCTCACCACCACCCGCAGCTTCCGCCGGCGCATGAAGTTGTTCGGCTTCGGCGCCACCGCGTCGCTGTCGATGATGACCTCTTCGTAGCAGGCGTACGCTCCGCTCGCGTTCGCGCTGCCGTCTTGATTGCACCGCGTCGGCTGCGGAGTCTCTTCGCACATCGCGACGCCGTTCTCGTTGCTCATGCTCGCGTTGAGCGCCATGAACGGCGTGAACGCGCCCTGGCTCACGTCGGGGAACCCGCTCGTCGTCACGATGCGCTCCGGCCTCAGGAGCGTCGCGTTCCACCCGTTGCCGTGCGCGGCGATGAACAGCCGCCCGTCGAAGCTCACGTTGTGACCGTTGCCGCCCATCGGGCTCGTGACGGCGCGGGGGCTCGTCGCGGCGAGGGCGGAAGCCGAGATGAAGAAAGCGAGGGCTGCTCTTCGAACCATCTGCCTTCCTCCTTGGTGTCGGAAGGCCCCTTTTTGCTTGGCCGCTGCCTAACACACTTCCGCTGTGTTGACACCAGAGTCAACTGCGGAGTACGCGGCGGGGAAACGTGCTGTAAGAGGCCGCCGTGCGGAACCTGCTGATCAGCCTGATGGTCGCGACCGCGTGCGGGCCCGCGCAGGTCACGGCCGTCGACGATGCCGGGCCTTCCGACGCCGGCGCTTCGGACTCGGGCGCGCCAGACTCGGGCGCGCCGGACTCGGGCACGCCGGACTCGGGTCAGCCGTACGAGCCTCCGCTGGTGAAGTCCGACCGGTCGCTCTTCTTCACCGACCCGTCGCTGCTCGACGAGGTGAAGTTCCCCAAGCTCATGGCGGCCGCGTCGGCTGACGGTCACGGCGGCAAGCTGCTGCAGCAGTGGTTCGTCCGTTTCTCGACGACGCCGCACTCCGAGCGTGCGCTGCCGGCCCAGTTCATCGACGCGTTCGCGACGGCGCACGGCACCGACCCCGCAGCGTGGGACCTCTCGCTCATGCCGTTCAAGGTGACCGGCGTGCACAACCGCATCGACCTCGCGAAGTACGGGCCAGGCGGGCACTGCGGCGAGCTGCGCGTCTCGGTGAGCTGCACCGACGTCACGCTGCAGCCGTTTCACGCGCTGTTCATCTTTCGCCAGCCGCAGCCGCCGGGTGACGAGGCGTGCCAGCTCGTCGCGCGCCGATGGGCCGAGCTGTCGCGGCTCGACGGCGCGGCGCTGCTCGCCGGGGTGCGCGCCGAGCTCAGCGCCGGCATCACGAGCGCGCGCTTTGAGCTGGTCGAGACGGTCGAGTTCTCGCTCGCCCCGTGGGAGTGGCGCCAGTGGGTGAAGACTCCGTCTGCGGGCGCGCTGCCGTACACGCTCGAGAACCCGCCGCTGTTTCAGCAGGTCGACGTCGAGGGGTTGAACGCGCCGGGCCCGCGCCGCGACGACCTGCTCGCGTGGGTGAGAGACAACGCCGCCGCGCTCGACGCGCGCACGCTGCTCTTGCCCGAGCGCTTCCGCTCGCAGAGCGTGCGCGTGAACCAGGGCGTGCCGCGCGTGCCGCTGTCGCTCGCCGGGCTCGATGCCGCGGCGGCGGCGCAGTTCCCGAACCTGCGCAAGAACCTCGAGCTCATCGGCTGCGCTGCGTGCCACACGGCCGACGCCGAGTTCGTGCAGACGCGCACCGACCGCACCGTGAGCCCGTTCTACGAGAAGGAGCTCAGGGCCCGCGAGCGCCACCTCGAGAAGCTCGCCCGCGGCGAGCGGCCGTTCGCCCCCTTCGGCCCGCTGCAGGCCGGCCCGGTGCTGCCCCCGTGAGGGCGCAGCGACCGCGAGTGTGGACGTCGAACAGCCGTACCGTTCGGCGTCCTGACGAGCAGCGAAGCCCGAACTGGGAGAGCCCGTGAGGGCGCAGCGACCGCGAGTGTGGACGTCGAACAGCCGTACCGTTCGGCGTCCTGACGAGCAGCGAAGCCCGAACTGGGAGAGCCCGTGAGGGCGCAGCGATCGCGAAGCCCGAGTCGGCTGAAGCCATGAGGGTGCTCGAAGCGAACGGCCTGAAGTTCTCGTGCCTCGAGTGGGGCAGCGGCCCGAAGCTGGCGGTGCTGGTGCACGGCTTCCCCGACACGCCGCACACGTGGGACGTGGTCGGCCCGAAGCTCGCGGCGCTCGGCTACCACGTCGTCGCTCCGTACCTGCGCGGCTATGCGCCGTCGTCGATTCCCCCGCGCGACACCACGTCGAAGGACCTCGGCGAAGACGTGCTCGGCTGGCTCGACGCCGTCGGCGCGAAGCAGGCGGTGCTCGTCGGGCACGACTGGGGCGCCGAGGCGGTGGCGGCGGCCGTCGGCCTCGCGCCCGAGCGCGTCGAGAAGCTCGTGATGGTCGGCATTCCCCATCGCACGCAGCTGCCGGCGCGGCCCCGCACCGCGTGGGCGGCGCGGCACTTCGTCACGCTGCGGCTGCCGGGAGCGCTCGCCCGCTTCACCGCGAACGACTTCGCGATGGTCGACGTCTTCTGCAAGCGGTGGTCACCCACGTGGCGCTTCACCGCCGCCGACCTGCGCGAGGCGAAGCGCTCGTTCGCGCAAGAGGGCAGCGCGAACGCGGCGCTCGGCTACTACCGCGCGATCTCGGTCGTGACTCCGCCGTTCATGAGGGCGCGCATCGCGGTGCCGACGCTCGCCGTCGTGGGCGAGCAAGACCCCGCCGTGACGGTCGGCGACTTCGAGCGCCAGCGCCGCCACTTCACCGGCCGCTACGAGGTCGCCGCCATCCCCGGAGGCCACTTCTGCCACCGCGAGGCCCCGGAAGCGCTCGTCACCGCGCTCACGAAGTTCCTCCAGGGCTAGAATCCCGCGCGAAGGTGCGCCCCCTCATTGCCCTGCTGGTCGTCGCGGCATGCACGCCGCCCCAGATGCTCAGCCCCGATGCGGGCGACGCCGGCGATGCGGGCCCAGAGCGCGACGCGGGCTCCGATGCGGGCCGCGACGCCGGCGCTCCCGATGCGGGGCCCGTGCCTTCGAACCGCGCGCGCGACATCGTGACGACGGCGCTCGACGTCGAGCTCATGGGCCTCACCGCCACCGCGACGTTGAGCGTCGCGCCGTCGGCGCTGCCGGGCGCGTCGTTCGAGGCCGCGGGGCTCGGCATCACGGGCGTCACGCTCGGCGACGGAGGCGAGGTCGCCTGGTCGAGAGACGACGCCGGCTGGCTCGACGTCGCGGTCGGCCCGGCGGCCGACGCCATCACCGTGCGCTACACGCTCACCGGAGACCGACCGTTTCCGCAGGGCCTGTTGTCGAGCGGCTCGACGCTGTCGTGGCCGGTGTACTGCGGCAACCTGTTCCCCTGTCACTCGAACCCTGCCGATGGTGTGCGCTTCACGCTCAACGTGCGCGGCAACCCGTCGGGCACGAGCGTCGTGTACACGCCCGACACGTACTCCGAGGCGCCGGCGTACCAGGTCGGCTGGGCCACCGGCAGCCACCACGTCATCGAGCTCGGGTACACCGATGCGGGCACGAAGGTCACGGTGTGGCAGCGGTCGAGCAGCACGCTCGACCCGGGCTCTCGCCGGCTGCGCGACATCGTCGAGTTCTACGAGCGCACGTACGGGCCGTACCCGTTCGGGCCGCGCATCGGCTCGGTCGAGGTGCAGTGGCCCGCCGCGGTCGGCGGCGGCATGGAGCACCACCCCTTCTGGCACGTGCAGGCCGGCACCGGCACCGAGGCCGTGCAGGCGCACGAGGCCGCGCACGGCTGGTTCGGCGACGGCGTGCGCATCGCCTGCTGGGAGGACCTCATGCTCTCGGAGGGCGCCGCCGACTACCTCTCGGCGCGGGCCATCGCGTTCGTCAACGACGGCGGCACCGCGCAGTGGTCGTTTCCCTCGCCCGGCGCACAGGGCTCGGTGGTGTGGCCCGACAGCTGCGGAGCCGTCGACCCCTGGGTGCACCGCACCGCCGGCGTGTACACGTGGGGCGCCTGGTTCCTCGCGGCGCTCGAGGCGCGCCTCGGCACCCCCGCGATGGACGCGTCGCTGCGCCGCTTCTTCCTGCAGCGCCGCGGCCAGGCGGCCGGCATTCAGCAGCTGCTCGACGCGGTCGAAGACGAGACCGGCTACGACGCGAAGCCGTGCGCGCTCGCGTGGCTCAGGTCGGGCAGCGTGCCTGCGAGCCCGGCGCGGTGCCCGTGAGGCTTCAGCCCGCGACGGTTCGGCGCGCCCACTCCAACGCCTCGTCGAGGTCTCGGCGCACGGCGTAGGGCATCGGCAGCGGCGCGAGCAGCAGCGCGGTCATCATGATGAAGCGCAGCACCGGCGAGGTGACGACGAAGACCGAGCCGCGGCACGTCTCTTTCAGCTTCAGGCGGTTCGCCTCGGCCCACTGCGTGTTGCGCGCGCGCGAGTACGCCGACACCGAGCTCATGCGCCGCAGGTCGATGACCACCACGTAGGGCTCGCCGCGCGCGAGCAGCTTCGTGCCGGCCTCGATGTACGCCTCGACCTGGGCGTCGTCGAGCGTGCCCTCGACGCTCAGCACCGCGATCGGCCACTGCGACTCGTCGACGCGAAAGCTGCCGCTCACCGGGTCGGCCTCGTCAGCGGCAGGCGAATGACGCACGTCGTGCCCCGGTGCCCGTCGGGAGCGCTCGTGAACGTGAGCTGGCCGCGGTGCGCGTCGATGGCGCGGCGCACGATGGTGAGCCCGAGGCCGCTGCCGGTCGAGCGGGTCGTGACGAACGGCTCGAAGAGGCGCTCCTTCACCTCGGCGGGAATGCCCGAGCCGGTGTCGCGAATGAGCAGGCGCGCCCACTCGCCGTCGGCCTCGACCTCGCGCTCGGCCGAGACGTGCAGCTCGCCCTCGCCGCTGATGGCCTGCAGCGCGTTGCGGAACAGGTTCGTGAGCGCCAGCGAGAGCAGCCGGCTGTCGACCGGCATCGGCTCGAGCGACTCGTCGACGCGCTTGAACACGCGCACCTGGGCGCCGGTCGAGTTCGCGCGCAGCGAGTAGGTGAGCGCCTCGTCGATGAGGCTCGAGAGGGGCCGCAGCTCGAGGTTCGCGCTGACTGGCCGCGCGAAGTCGAGCAGGTTCACCACCATCTCGTCGAGGCGGCGAATCTCGTCTTCGATGATGCGGCACAGCGCGAGCCCCTCGCTCGACAGCTCGACCTGGCGCCGCACGAGCGCGAGCGCGTTCGAGATCGAGCCGAGCGGGTTTCGCACCTCGTGCGCCACGACCGCGGCCATCACGCCGAGCTCGGCGAGCTTCTCGCGCCGCAAGAGCGACTGCTGCGCCTGCTTCATCTCGGTGATGTCGATGTCGAGGCCGAGCACGCCGGTCACCCGCGCTCCGTCGCTCACCGGAGCGACCACGCGCGAGTAGGTTCGCGGCGCGCCGCCGACGGTGTACTCGAGCTCCTGGCGCGAGAGCTCGCCGGCGACCGCGCGCTCGAAGGCGCCGGCGAAGTGCACGCGTGAGGTCTCGGGGGCCAGCACGTCTTGGCAGCGCTCGCCGAGCAGGTTGCCGACCCGGCGCGCCGAGGCGGGGTTCTGCAGCACGCAGCGCCCCTCGAGGTCGCAGATCCAGAAGTCGAAGGGCAGGGTGTCGGCCAGCGTGGCGAGCCACGACTCGACGTTGCGCCACTGCTGCTCGTTGTGGTGCGAGCTCGTGATGTCGAGCATCACCGCGAGCACGTGGCCCGAGGCCCGCCGCAGCGTCGTGCGGTACCAGCGCGTCAGCCCCGCGGAGGCGGTGAGGCTGTGCTCGAGCGAGTGAGCGCGCCCGTCGTTCACGGCAGCGTCGAGCGCCGTGCGCAGGGCCTCGCGGTGCGCCTGGGGGATGAGCGACAGGAACGGCGGCTCGGCGCCTTGCAGCAGCGCCCGGCCCGCAGCCCCGAGCCCGCGCGCCACGCCGGTGGCCGGGTCGAGCTGAACGACGGCCACGCCGGCCAGCTCGAGCAGCTCGAGCAGCTCTGCAACCGGTACGTCGCTCGCGAGTGGGTCGTTCAGGGGCGCCATGTCTACGCCGTTCGGAGCGGTGCGCGCACTCCGAAAACCGTAGTTTTCCCTTCACGCTGGAAGAGCGCCAGAGGCTTCACCACCCCGGGTACGGCCGGCGAGCCTCAGTTTCCGACGATGCCGAAGAACAGGTGCTGGGTGTTGCCGCCGCCGAACGACGCGACGACGAACGGCGTGGCACCGAACTGGGTGTTGGCGCGCGTGCGCGTGATGGTGAGCATGGCGACGTCGCCGTTCATGCCGGTGGTGCGGCTGAGCGAGAACGTCAGGTCGTTCTGCCCGAGGTCCGAGACGGCGATCTGCCAGGCGGCGTGAGGGCCTTCGCTGAAGAAGTCGACGGGCACGGTGGCGCTCTGGCCCACGTTGATGCGAACGCCCTTGGTGGGAATCGACTGCCCGCCCGAGACGATGTTGACGGTGTCGACCATGCGCGGGGCCGCGGCGAAGTGCACCTGGCCGGTGAGGCCCGGCTGGCAGGGCGCGCGGCTCGCGGCGGCGGCGACGTTCGACCAGCTGCGCTGCACGCGGTAGCTGAAGCCGGCCGGCGTGATGTACGAGTCGGCGTCTTGCGCGCACATGTCGCTCGTCTCTCCGAAGAGGATGAGCTCCCAGACGAGGTGGTCTTGATCGACGCCCGAGTACGCCGGGTTGTCGTTCGGGAGCGGGTCGGTCGCCGCCTCGACCAGCTCGTGGCTCGTCGCCGCGGTGACGGTCGAGAGCACGCCCGAGCCGTCGTCGCATGCCGGCAGCACGGCGTAGGGCACGCGCGTGCCGTTCGGCAGCTGCACGCTCTCGTGGTAGCCGCCGAACTGCTGGCAGCTCGTGCCTCCGCCGTTGGGGAGCGTGATGGTGGTGCCGGTCGGGTAGAACAGCACGTAGACCGTGTTCAGCGACGGAGTGCCGAAGGCCGGCAGCCCGCTGGTGAGCTTGGTGATGAGCCACGACTCGATCTGCTGGAAGGTCAGCGTCGCGGGCGCGACCTCGGCCAGGTGCACCGGCGTGAGCGCCATGCCCGGCCCGACGCCGTACTCGGCGGTCGCCGCCGTCCAGAAGCTCGTCGCTCCGACCCCGTTGACGAAGTCGTCGAGCGACGTGCGCATCGACATCGACTGGTTCGAGAAGTTCACCGAGATGAACCTCGGGGCCGTCATCACCGGGCCGCCGAACGTCTCGACCCGCGGGTAGGGGAAGTGCGGAGCCGGGTACGTCGCCGCGCCGCCCGCCGTCGCCATGCCGCCCGCCGTCGCGCCGCCCGCAGTGGCCATGCCGCCCGCCGTCGCGCCGCCCGCAGTCGCCATGCCGCCTGCCGTCGCGCCGCCGGCCGTCGCCATGCCGCCCGCAGTCGCGCCGCCGGCCGTCGCCATGCCGCCCGCCGTCGCCGTGCCGCCGGCAGTGCCGGAGCCGCCTGCGGTGCCGGCTCCGCCTGCGGTCGCCGTCCCACCGGCCGCCGCCATTCCACCCGCGGTGGCGCTGCCGCCCGCAGTGCCGCTGCCGCCGGCGGTGGCGGCTCCACCTCCGGTGCCGCCCGTCGCCTCGCAGCGACCGTCGGCGGTGCACTGCTGGAGGTCGGGGCAGCTCACGCAGAGAAACCCGCGCTGGCCGCACGCCTGAGCGGTATTTCCGGGGAAGCAGGTGCCGTCGACGCCGCAGCAGCCGCTGCAGAAGCTCGGGTCACACGCCGGGGTATTGCCGGAGCACGCGGCGAGCACGGAAGCGCAGACGACCGCCGACCACATCGAAAACGTACGCAAAGGGACTCCTGTCGAGCCGGCCGGCCCGCATGTATCCACATCGGGGCTC
>JBGALX010000055.1:0-46346 GCA_044223505.1 Myxococcaceae bacterium | reverse complement strand
GGAACCATCGGCCCCGTGACGCTGGGCGCGAGCGGCACGTACTCGGTGGTCGTCGACCCCGACGGGCGGCTCACCGGCAGCGTGTCTTTCTCGGTGCGCTGAGCGCGCCGCTCATCGGCGTGATTTTCGGCCTGCGCCGCTCGGCGATGACCTGTGCCTCGTGCGAGCGGCCGGGTGTCAGAGGTGAACAGGAGCGTCGGGTCGCTGAACGTTTGCGGCCAGCGACCGGCTGCAGCTCGAACGGGCCTCTTCTGGACGGCACGACCGCCGAGGCCGGCCGGCAAGCCGCTGAGCTCAGGCGCGGCAGCAGGGCGCCGCGTCACGGCACCTTCGGCATCACGAGCTCGCCGAGGTAGTCGTCGCTCTCGGCGGTGAAAGAGGCGCTGCGCGAAGGTCACCGAGCCGAGGGTGAGCTCACCGACCCGCCGCTCTGTCGGCAACGCGCTGTTCTACTACCCCGGCTCGAGGAGGTACCGTGCGCCGCCCGATGAGACGGGTCATCTTCGGAGCGGGCTACGTCGGCGCGCCGCCGCTGCCTCAGTCGCCCGGCCCGCCGCAGCTGCCCTGGCTGCGGCCAGCTCCCAGAGTCTTCAGAACCGCGCCGGACCAACGCCAGACGCTCGTGTACGTCGACGCCGAGCGGCGGCCGCTGATGCCGCAACTCACCCAGCTGGCGCTCGGGCCAGCGAACCGGCGTCGATTCGGTTAGATTGCTTCTGATTCAAGCTGATGGGAGCACCCATGTCCGACCGAGTCGTCACCGCCCACATTCCGGAAGCTCTCGCCGAGAACGTCGATCAGCTTGCCGAACGGCTCGATCGGCCTCGTGGATGGATCGTCAAAGAGGCCCTCTCTCGATTCGTCGACCTCGAGCAGAAGCGCCACGAGCTGATGCTCGAGTCTTTCGAGGACCTCGATTCGGGCAGACTCGTCGAGCACGCGGACATCGAAGCGTGGTCGAAAGAGCTTCCGGGGCGCCGCCGCACGAAAAGACGCTGAGTATGGGCCTCCGGTGGACGACGTCAGCGAATCGCGACCTCGTCCGGTTGCACGATTTCCTTGCTGCCGTGAATCCGCGTGCGGCCGCGAAGGCGGTCGACGTGGTGCTGGCCGGCGTGAAGCGCATCGCACGCCACCCCAGGCTGGGCCGCATCGTGAGCCGCTATGCGCCGCGCGACGTGCGCGCGCTCGTGTGCGGTGACTACGAGATTCGCTACGAGCTCCTCGATCGCGAAATCATCGTTCACCGGATCTGGCACGCCCGCGAAGACCGTTGAGCTCGGCGGTACGTAGCCTCGAGGTCGTCGACCCAGGCGCCCTTCTCGTTGATGGGTGCCAGCACACTCGCCTACCCGCGCCGGCAGATTTCACCGCGGTCGCTGCTTGAGGTGCCGTTGCGCGCACCGGCGGCCGTGCGCAAGATTGCCGTGTGAAGGCGCTGCGGAAAGGCGACGTTCGCGAGTTCCTGGGACGAGGCTGGGCCCTCACGCGCTCCTGAAGGAACGTCACACCAGCGAGCGCATGCTGCTCAACGCCTGCCAGGGCGACGGTCAGCGAGGAGCCGCCCGCGTCGAGGTGCTGCTCGAGCCCGCGAACGAGAAGGGCCGCGCCCGCATCCGGGTGCACGACGACGGGCCGGGCTTCTCTCAGACGTCGGCGAAGCCTCACGGCGCTAGCGTCGGACTCGAGCTCGTCTCGGGCCTCGCGCGCGCCAGCGGCGGCCGCTCTGGCCGCGGAAGAGGGCGTTCTCGCCGCGTTCGACGCGCTGATGGGCGATGCGGCGCCGCTACCGCTGCTCGCACGTATTCGGGAAGCTGGGCGCGCACGCCGCAGCGAATCTTGGGTTCCTGACAGACCAGCCACGGCAGACAGTCGTCGTTGCTGTCGCACGCGTCGTGCAGCCCCTTCACCCCGCAACCCGATAGCGCCATCAGTCAGATCAGTACGAGCTTTCGCATGCGGGCCGCCGGTTCAACGGCCGTGCCTCCTCACAACCGGCCGTGCCCAGGGACCTCGGCGCCGCTCGTGATTCGGAAATCTGACGCCCGGAGCTGCCAACTTCCGAACGGCAGGCGTACGTGGGGCGCGCACATTCGTTTCATGACCCGGGAGTTCACAGTGATCGCGCCAACCCGGCGTCGCGGCTGAGGGCAGATCGCGACCGTTCGAAGCGCTTGCACAATCGCCGCAGAGTGACGACAACCCGCCATCATGAATCCCTCACTCGCCAGGCTGTGCTTGGTGCTGGTCGTCGTCGGCTGTGGTCCTGCGTCGCAGCAAGCACCTGGCGGTGGCTCGGGGCAGGCGGGTGGGCAGTCTTCGGCGGGTGGCTCGGCGATGGCGGGCGGGGGTGAAGCGGGCGGCAGCCAGGCGGGTGGCTCGACCGCAGGTGGTCGGTCGCCTGCGGGCGGGCAGGGCGGTGGCACAGCGACAGCGGGCGGCGCGACTGCAGGCGGTCGCCCCAATGCGGGCGGACAGGGCGGTGGCACTGCGGGCGGTGCGACTGCGGGCGGCGCGACTGCGGGCGGTGGAACTGCGGGCGGTGCGACTGCGGGCGGTGGCCCGATGACGGTGTCGGGGGTCGCGTACACGAACGATGGCAGGCGGCTCTCGGGCGGGAGCGTGATCGTCTTGGGGAAGACGCCGGTCGTGACGAATGCGCTGGGCGAGTTCACGGTTCCGGCGGTCACAGCCCCCTATGACGTCGCGCTGGTCGTGACGGCGCTCCAGCGAACCTACGTGACCCTCGTCTACGGTCTCACGCGGAGCGACCCGGCCCTCGTCGCCTTCGATGCGCCCAACCCGCCGGCCGTCATCATGCGCACGGCGACCGTCAGCGGCACGGTCACCGGCCCCAACATCAGCTTCGGCGCCGGCCGAATGACGCAGGTCGTCTTTGCGTACCGCGGCGGTCAGGCGATCGGGACGGCGACCGCGAGCGGCTTTTCGTTTCCGGTGACCTGGCCCGAGACGAACACCGTCACGGGTACGCTCTATGCGCTTCAGCACAGCGACAACTTCTCGGGTCTGCCGACGAGCTATTACGGCTTCGGCTCTCTCGCGAACGTGACGCTGACTGCCAGCGCGACGCTCAGCAACCAGAACATCAACGCGCCAGCGGTCACCTCCAACATGTTCACGGGCATGCTGGCGCCCGGTTACCTGTGGGGAGGCGGGAGCGTCGTTCTGAACGTCGGGCTCGCCGACATTCGGCTGCACAGCGCCAACCAACCCCCGTTCACCACCAGCTACAACGTGCCCGAGGTGACGAACGCCACCATCGCCATCGCTGTCTCGGCGTCGCCGGACGTGTTCTTCCGGTACCGCGGCATCTCGCCGAGCAACACCATGGTCATTCCCTTGAACCCGGGCAGCTACTCGCTGATCGGCCTGCCCATCAACCATGCGATGGGCATCAACCTCGCCACGCAGTTCTTCACCTGGAGCCCGGCAGGGTTGCCCTCCATCTACGACTGGCTGGCCACCTGTAACTCGCCGCAGCTGACTCTGCGTGCGTTCACGGCAGGCCAGAGCGTCAGGCTGCCGTCGACCTCGTCGCTCGGGCTCGGCACCCTCTCGGGCCAGAACGTCTTCAACTGGAGCGTGAGAAGTCACGGCGGTCTCACGACGACCGACGGGCTCACCGAAGCCCATTGGAACTCGACGCTCCAGTCTGCGACGGGCCCATCGTGGGAGATGTTCGCTGGCGCGGCCGCCTTCACCACGCAGTAACCCAACCCGGAGACAACCAATGCGTCTGCTTCCCATCACCGCCTGTGCGGCTTCGCTCTTTGCTGCCGTCGCGCTCGCCGACCCGTACGACCTGAACGCCAGCAACGACAACGCCGCGGCCACGACGAAGAGCGAGCTCGTGCACGGCGTCGAGCAGTGGCACGACCTCGCGGCCGTCAGCGGAGTTTCGGATCAGGACTGGTTCCGCTTTCCCCAAGATGCATACGCCTCGTACGAGGTCAGCGTCGACTCCGTGTCGGCCGATCTGGGCTCGTTCCGCTTTCACCGTATCGCGAGTGACGGCACGACCATTCTGCAGAGCCACTCCGGCACCGGCACCTTCAACGCGCGGTACATGTGCTTCGCGAACACCACCGCGACGCGCATCGAGAACCAGTACCTCGCCGTGCGCACGCCCTCGTGCGGCATCAATTGTGGCGCCGATGACGTGTACCGGATCCGCTTTGTCGAGACGACCGCGTTCATCTCGCGGTTCAACAACTCGGGCACGCAGGTGACGGTGGTGCTGCTGCAGAACCCGACCGACACCACCATCACGGGCACCATCTACTTCTGGAGCTCCAATGGCACGCTCGCCGGCACGTCGCCGTTCACCCTCGCTGCGCGCGCTCTGTTGGTGCTGAACGCCTCGACCGTGGTGCCCGGCCTGTCGGGCTCCATCACCATCGCGCACACCGCGCGCTACGGGGAGCTCAGCGGCAAGTCGATCGCGCTCGAGCCCGCCACCGGCTTCAGCTACGACACGCCGCTGACCTACAAGCCTCGCTGAGGCTCACGTCTTCGGCTTCCCGCGCGGCCCGTCGACCTGCTGATGCTCAAAGTGCTCGCGGGGCGGCCGAAAGACATCGAGGACGTCGCCGGGCTGCTGCGCGCGGCCCGGCGCATGATCTCTGCGCTGCTTCTCAGCTTCGCGCTCCACGCCGGGTCTCTCGATGATCAGGCGTGGGCCCAGACGGACGCGCAGAAGCAGAACGACAGCGTGGCGTGGATCGGGGTCGGCGCCGCGGTGTGGGCTCCCATCGGTGGCGTCGCTGGCGGGCTCACCGGCTGGTCGATGGAGCGCAACGGCATGAGCAGCGCCATCGGCGTCGCCGCGACCGTCGGAGCCGTCGCCGGCCTCGTCACCGGAGCGCTGTTCGGCTTCGGCGCCCACAAGGGGTTCCTTCCCGCGAAGCTCGCCGTCATCGTTCCCCTGTGCGTCGAGCTCGCGGTCGGCGCGTTCGCTTTCTACATGGTCACGCGGGTGAGCCCGTGAGCTTCGGTCTGACGAAGCGCGTGCGGAATCGAGGCTCTGAGGCGCTTGACCAACTTCCACGGAGTGTTCGCGCCCGCTGCCGCCTGCTCCCGCGAGCTCGAGGCCGGCGCCGACCGAGCAGAAGAAGGGGAAGCGCCCCAGAATCGACTGGGCGACGCTTCTGCACTGGACCTTCGGCTGCGACGTCTGGAAGTGCCCCTGCGGTGGCCAACGCCGAGTCGTCGCGCTGGTGACGAACCGCCGCACCGCCGAACAGATGCTGCGCAACATGGGCATGCTCGACGTCGCGCTGACGCTCCCCCAAGCGCCGGGCCCTCCTCAACTCGAGCTCTTGCCGTAGCCCCAACAAGGTTCAGCAGCACCTTTTGGCGTTCACGTCGATGGGTCAGTGCGCGCCGCCGCCCGCGGAGCGACGGCGCCTCGATGCCCCGGCTCGCGTCCACCCATGGAGGCCGTCGTGCTGAACCGCGAGAGCGCCGAGGCCGCCGACGCTCGGTGAGGGCCCGCGGCTGACGGCGGCTCGCCGCGTCAGGGCACGACCGAGTCCCAGAAGTCGCAGTCTGCGCTGCGCACGCCGCCGAGCGCCTGCGTCGTGGGCCCGAGCTCCATCGCGTTCTCGCCGCCGTCGGCCGGGAACTGCGGCCACGCCGGAGCCGCGCCGCCGTTCGGCTCGCCCGAGGCCGCGAGCCGCGTCCAGTACGACTGCACGTCGTCGCTCAAGCGGGTCGCGGTCGCGTCGGGCACGTAGCCGGCCGCGAACGCCGAGAACGTGCGGAACACGAACGCGAGCTCGAGGCCGTGCGTGGCGCCGAACACGGTTCCCGCGACGCCGGGCGAGCGCCACGTGAAGAAGTAGCGCCGCACCGGCTGGCTCTGGTGTGCCGCCACCGCGCGCGCGATGCGCCGGGCCGAGCACGTCCACACCGAGTCGGTCGTCGCCGCGATGAGCGCCTGCCGCGGCGAGGTGAAGCGCGCCGACGGGTACTGCGCCAGCACCTGGTTGCCGAGCGCGACGCCGTACTGCGTGCGCACCGCCGCCTGGTACTCGGCGTCGCTCATCACCGCCGGCACCATGCGCGACGTCTCTTCCGAGTTCGTGCCGATGAGGAAGGGCACGGCGTTGTGGCGGCCCTGGTTCAAGAGGTCCATCACTTGGCCGGGCACGACGACGCCGTCGATGTTCGGGCCGTAGTGCATGCCGCGCTCGAGCGGGCCGATGGCCGAGGGCACGCGCACGAGCGCCTCGACGCTGACGCTGCGCAGGCACGCGAGCACGTCGGCCGCGGTGTCGCAGCCGACCCCGGTGACGACGGCCTGCTGCTGCGAGACGGCCTCGGCGAGCGTCGTGCGGTAGAAGCCGCCGCTCTCGACGAGCGCGGCGCTGAAGAGGCCCTTCGAGCCCGGCGCGACGAGGTGGATCATCGTGTTCTGCGCGCCCGCGGACTCGCCGAACACCAGCACGCGCGACGGGTCGCCGCCGAACGCGGCCGCGTTGTCGCGCACCCACCGCAGCGCGGCCTGCTGATCGAGAATGCCCCAGTTGCCCGAGACGCCGGCGTCGCTCTCGGCGTTGAGCTGCGCGTGCGCGAAGTAGCCGAGCGCTCCGAGCCGGTAGTTGAGGGTGACGACCACGACGCCGTGCCGCTGCGCGAGGTCCTGCCCGTCGTAGAACCCCTGCGACGCCGAGCCCGACGTGTTGCCGCCGCCGTGAATGAAGAAGAGCACCGGCGCGGCGGTGACACCGTCTTTCGCCCAGACGTTGAGCGTGAGGCACTCCTCGGCGCCGACCACGGTGCCGCCGTCGTCGTCGAGCTGCGGGCACGAGGGGCCGAAGCCCGTCGCGGCCTTCGCGCCCGCCCAGCACGCCTGGGGCTCCGGCGGGCGGAACCGCGGCGCGCGCGCGTAGGGGATGCCGAGCCAGCGGTGCACGTCTGCGGTCGCGAGCCCCTGCACGGCGCCAGTCGTGGTGAACGCGATGCCGGCGTCGGGCGCGACGTCGTCTCCGCACCGGCCGGCGTCGACGCCCGCGTCGCTGCCGCTGCCCGCGTCTTCGGGCGGGCTGCCGCTGTCGGAGCCCCCAGGCGGCGTCGAGCATGCGGCGAACACCAACAGCCACGTCGCGGTGCGGTTCATGCGCGTACAACAGCATGGACCCGCATTGGTTGCGGGGCTCCGGTCACATCAGGGCGGGGCTTCGAATCGATGAGAAGTTTTCCGGCCTGCGGTCACCGCGCGTGACGGGGCGGTGACGTGGCGAGCGCACATTGCCGCTCATGAGAGTGCGAGCCGCTGACGAGAAGGTGAACGTGGTGAAGAGCTTGCCGTTCGTGGCGGCGCACCTGCTGGCGCTGGTGCTGCCGTTCGTGACCGGCGTGAAGTGGCAGTGGGTGCTGCTCGCGCTGGGCACGTACGTGCTGCGCATGTTCTTCGTGACCGCCGGCTACCACCGGTACTTCTCGCACCGCGCGTTCAAGACGTCGCGCGTGTTTCAGGCGGTCATCGCGTTCATGGCCGAGACGTCGGCCCAGAAGGGCGTGCTGTGGTGGGCGTCGCATCACCGGCACCATCACCGCTACTCGGATCAACCCGAGGACATTCACTCGCCCGCGCTGCGCGGCTTCTGGTGGAGCCACCTCGGGTGGATTCTCTGCGACAAGTACGAGCACGCAGACACGAACGCGGTGAAAGACCTCACGCGCTACCCCGAGCTCCGCTTCCTCGATCGCTTTCACCTGCTGCCGCCGCTGCTCTCGGTGGGCGTGCTGTACCTGCTCGGCGGGCTCCCCTACGTCGTGTGGGGCGGCCTCGTCTCGACCGTCTTCCTCTGGCACGGCACGTTCTTCATCAACTCGCTCACGCACGTGCTGGGGCGCCGCCGCTACGTGACGACCGACCTCAGCCGGAACAACTGGCTGCTCGCGCTCATCACCCTCGGCGAGGGCTGGCACAACAACCACCACTACCATCAGAACACGGCGAACCAGGGCTGGTTCTGGTGGGAGGTCGACCTCTCGTACTACGCGCTCCGCGTCCTGAGCTGGCTGCACATCGTGTGGGACTTGAGGACTCCGAGCGACGCCGTGAAGTACGCGTACCGGGCCTACTCGCCGGCGCAGAAGGCGCAGCTCGCGTACGAGAGCCGCTTCGGCACCGAAGACCGCCGCGCGCCGCTACCGGCCTTGACGACTCACGCGTAGCCGTCGGGGTTCTGCTGCTGCCACCGCCAGGAGTCGGCGCACATCGCGTCGAGCCCGAGCTCGGCCTGCCACCCGAGCAGCCTCTTCGCGAGCGAGGGGTCGGCCCACGTCGCCGCGATGTCGCCGGGTCGCCGCGCCACCACCTGGTACGGCACCTTCTTGCCGGCGACGCGCCCCAGCGCCTCGACGAGCTCGAGCACCGAGACTCCCCGTCCCGTGCCGAGGTTGATGGGCACGCAGCCGCCGAGCGCGTCGAGCTTCGCGAGCGCCGCGACGTGGCCCTTCGCGAGGTCGACCACGTGAATGTAGTCGCGCACGCCGGTGCCGTCTTTCGTCGGCCAGTCGCCGCCGAACACGTTGAGCTGCGGCCGCCGGCCGATCGCCACCTGCAGCGCGTACGGCATCAGGTTGTTCGGAGTGCCCCGCGGGTCTTCGCCGATGTCGCCGCTTTTGTGCGCGCCCACCGGGTTGAAGTAGCGCAGGAGCGCCATGCGCCACGCCGGGTCCGCGTGGTGCAGCTCGCGGCACATGTCTTCGATGATCAGCTTCGTGCGCCCGTATGGGTTCGCCGCCGACCGCGGCAGGTCTTCGGTCACCGGCACCTTCGCCGGGTCGCCGTACACCGTGCACGACGACGAGAACACGAGCCGCTTCACGCCGTGCCGGCCCATCACGTCGAGCAGGTTCACCGTGCCGGCGACGTTGTTGTCGTAGTACCGCAAGGGCTGCTCGACCGACTCGCCGACGGCCTTGAGGCCCGCGAAGTGCAGCACGGCGTCGATGCGGTGCGCGCCGAACAGCCGCTCGAGCGCCGCGCGGTCGCGCAGGTCGGCCTCGACGAGCGGCGCCTTCTTGCCGGTGAGCTTCTCGACGCGCTCGAGCGACCTCGGCGACGCGTTCGAGAGGTTGTCGAGCACCACGACGTCATGGCCCGCCGTGAGCAGCTCGAGGCAGGTGTGACTGCCGATGTAGCCGGCTCCGCCGGTGACGAGGATCATCGCTTGCGAGCCTTATCAGGGGCACGGCGCTTCGACGACGCTGAGTCACTTCTCCCAGTACGGCGGCGACCCGAAGCGGCCGCGCAGAAACTCGATGAACGCGTGCGTCTTGCGCGGCAGCCAGTCGCGCGCGGTGGTCACGACGTTGATGGGCGACTCGGGCAGCTCCCACTTCGGCAGCACGCGCACGAGCCGGCCCTTCGCGAGGTCGGGCCCGACGGCGAAGAGCGGCATGCGCGCGATGCCGAGGCCCTGGGCGAGCGCCCCCTGCAGCGCGAGGCTGCTGTTCGCGCGCAGGCGCCCCTTCGGCCGCACCGTCTCGGTGCGCTTGCCGCGTCGAAACGTCCACGTCGCCGCCAGCGTGTAGACGAGCGTCGAGTGCCGGGCGAGGTCCGAGGGCTCCTTCGGGTGCCCGGCGCGCGCGACGTACGCGGGGCTCGCGACCAGCGCCATGCGGCTCAGACCGATGCGATGCGCGACGAGCGACGAGTCTGCGAGCGCTCCGATGCGAACGGCGAGGTCGAACGCGCCCTCGACGAGGTCGACGTAGCGGTCGTCGAGCACGAGGTCGATCGTCAGGTCGGGGTACGCGCGCATGAAGTCGCCGACGGCCGGCACCACGTGCAGCAGCCCGAACGACATCGGCGCGCTCACCCGCAGCACGCCGCGCGGGCTCGACCTCGCGTGGCTCGCCGCGTCTTCGGCGTCGAGCGCCGCTTGCAGCGACCGCTGCGCGTGGGGCAGCACCGCCGCGCCCCCTTCCGTCAGCGACAGCTTGCGCGTCGTGCGCTGCAGCAGGCGCACCCCGAGGCGCTCTTCGAGCCGGTTCACGGCCGTGCTCACCATCGCCTTCGAGACACCGAGCCGTCGCGCCGCGGCCGAGAACCCCTGCGCCTCGGCGACGGCGACGAACACGCTCAGCTCGAACGGCGGGAGCGGCCTCGGAGCGCTGTTCGAATTCATGAACAGTGTTATCGCCTGAAGCCAGATTATCGGTCCATCGCGAACGCCGTACCTTGCGCCCGTCTCCACTTCCGGAGACCCGAACGAGGAGGCAGCAATGAAGGCGATGAAGGCGATGGCGGTGCTGGTGGCGGTCGTGGCGGCGGGCTGCGCAGGCGGAGTGCCCGACGGAGGTCGTGGGCTCGCCACCGTGCCCCGCGACGTCCTGCAGCGGGGCGAGACGGTCTACTTCGGCAGCACGTACCGGCTGAAGGGCGCCGACGGCGAGGGCCCGCTGTTCGTCTACGAGCGCCGCACCGACGGCGCGGTGGCGACGCACATCACGCGCACGGCCGCAGGCGAGCTCCAGCTCGTCGACGAGGCGTCGTACGACGCGAGCTACCTGCTGGGGCGCTACACGCTGCACACCGACCAGCTCGGCCGCACCGGGCGCATCGACGTCGGCGAGACCGACGTGCGCTTCACGCTGACCGACGGCGAGCAGGTGGTCACCGACAGCGAGCCGCGCACGGACCCCGTCGTCGTGGGACCGACGCTCGTCGGCTTCATGCACCACCGGCTCTCGGCGCTGCGCTCGGGCAGCGTGCTGCCAATTCGCTTCGCGGTGCTCGACCGGCTCGAGACGCTCGGCTTTCAGCTCGCCGCCGTCGCCGCCGAGCCCGGCCAGACGAAGGTGAAGATGAGCGCCTCGAGCCCGCTCGTCGCGCTGCTCGTCGCGCCGGTCTTCTTCACGTTCGACGACGCGACCGGCAACCTGGTGCGCATCGAGGGCCGGGTGCCTCCGAAGGTGCTCGAGAACGGGCGCTGGTACGACCTCGACGCGCGCGTGGAGTACCGGTTCGTGGCTCCGGCGTACCGGTGAGCGGGCTCACGTCACGGGCACGGCGGAACTCGCGACGGGGAGCCCCGGCCGCGTCACCGCCGTGCCTCCGCCTGCGCCGGCCTCGCGCGATTCGGCGTTTCGATGTTCCTCGACTTCGAGGTGGTCGGTCGTCTGAGGGCCGGTCGAGCTCAGGCCGCGCGCGGTGTGCTGCGGCGCCCGCGCTGCGCCTCGCCGAACCGCGCGAGCGCGCTCGACAGGCTCGGCAAGAGGTCGCCATGCCGGCTCGAGAGCACGCTCGAGCGCGGCCGCAGCGCGACGTGCAGCTCGGCGCTCGGCAGCCCGCGAACGGCCGCGGCGTCGTAGCCCGCGCGACGGGCGAGCTCGCGCGCGAGCTCTTCGCAGGTCAGGTGCCCGCGGCTCGTCAGGTGCCACAGCCCGCACGCGCGATCGAACAGCAGGTCGAGCACCCCGTTCGCCAGGTCGGGCACGTACGCGGGCGACACGACGTGGTCTGCCGCCGCCGCCACCGGCGCTCCGCGCTCGAGCGCCGAGAGCACACGCCCGGCGAAGTCGCGCGAGCCCGGGCCGCCGAACAGCGCGCCGGTGCGCACCACGAGCGCCCTCGGGTTCTCGTGCAGCACGTGCCGCTCGGCCGCCGACTTCGCCCGCCCGTACTCCGAGAGCGGGTTCGTGCGGTCGTCTTCCACGTACGCCCGCCCGCTGCGGCCGTCGAAGACCAGGTCCGACGAGAAGGTCACGAACGGCAGCCGCGCCCGCCCGCAGTGCATCGCGAGCAGCGCCGGCGCCACGGCGTTCTCGCGGTGGCAGGCCGCCGGCTGCGCCTCGGCCGCGTCGACGCGCGTGAAGCCCGCGGCGTTGATGACCGCCCAGGGCTCGAGCTCTTGCAGCGCGCGCGCGACGCTCTCGACGTCGCCCGCGTCGAGCTGCGCGCGCCCGGTCGTGAACCACGAGAGCCCGCGCTCCTGGCACGCCGCGGCGAGGGCCCGCGCCAGAGAGCCGGGCGCTCCGATGATGAGCAGCGGCCGCGAGCGTCGCCGCCGGGCCTCGCGTCGCCACCAGCCCGGCGAGTCGAGCGCTGCGTCGCGCCCGCGCTCGGTGCCTCCGATGCGCGCGCGAATGTCGTAGGCCAGCGCGGTCTGCCGCGGCCGCTCGCCGCGCACGTCGAACGCTCCGCTCGGGCCGAGCAGCGGCGTCACGACGAGCGCCTTCGCGTCGACGCCCTCGGCCTGCGCCTGCTCGACCGCCCGGTGCGTCTCGTCGAGCCAGCGCAGCTGATCATCTCGGGTCGAGTAGCGACGCTCGCTCGACGGCCCCCTCACCCCGGCCCTCTCCCCTACGAGGGGAGAGGGAGGCTCGGTTTCCAACGCCAGCGGCAGGCCGAACCGGCGCCACGCGACCTGCAGCGCGCCGAGCGGCCCGACGAGCTCCGCGCCCCCGCCGTGAGGCACGTCGCCGCGCTCGTCGAGCAGCCGCTCGCGCTCGAGCCCGTAGTCGAGCACGACGAGGTCGGGCGAGCAGCACAGCTCGCCCAGCGCCTCGGCCTCGAGCGAGCCGTGCACGCGCGCTGCCTGCAGCGCCGCGTTGCGCTCGAAGCGGCCCGTCAAGAGGTCGAGGCTCGCCCAGCGAAGCTCGTTCTGCACCTCGGCCCGCCACCGCAGCGCCGGCGTCGCGTGCGTCGCCCGAAACGCCTCGCTCTGCACGAGCTGCGCGGCCGCATTCACCGCCCGCACCGCCTCCATCGCGAGCGCCGTGCCGCGCAGCAGCCGGCACAGCGCCCTGAGCTGCGCCTGCTCGCCCGCCTGCTCGAGCGCGAGCGACAGCGGCGCGTCGACCGGAGTCCACCCCGTCACCCACGGGTACCGCTCGGCCACGGCGGCCGCGAGCTCGGCGAGGCCCTCGGCGAACGCCGCGTCGAGCGCAGGACACGCGCCGCGCTGCACGAGCGTGAGCACGGGCTTGATGCCGAGCGCGCGCATGCGCTCGAGCCGCTCGTCGGCCCAGCGCCAGTCGGGGCAGAGCAGGCCGTGGGGCGCGACGCGGCCCCACGTGAGCGGCACCCTCAGCGTGCGAATGCCGAGCGACGCGATCAAGTCGAGGTGCGAGAGCTGCTCGAGCGAGGCGCCGCCCCACAGCGCGAGGGTCGCCACGTCACGCCGCCCGGGCCATGCGCCGCGCGCGCACGTCGCGAATCGCGGTCATCATGCGCTGCCACGTCGTGTCCCACGACATCGCCGAGAGGAAGGCGTCGGTGCGGTAGCGGCGCACGACCGGGTCTTCGGCGAGCGCGCCCTTCACGGCCGCGACGAAGCTCTCGGTGCTGTCGGCGATGCGCAAGAGGCGCAGCTCGCCGTACGGGTGCTGAACGTCGGGCAGCGCCGTCGAGACGACCGGTCTGCCCGAGGCGAGCAGCTCGGCCGCCTTTGCCGGGTTCACGAGCTGCGCGCAGCGGGCGTCGGTCTTGTAGGGGAGAATGCCGACGTCCCAGCCGGCGAGGGTCTCGGGCAGCTCGGAGTACCTCCGCGGCTGCAGCCAGTGGATGTTGTCGCGGCGCGGCCGCTCGACGGCCTCCCACGCAGTGACCGCGCCCGGCAGCACGATGTGCCAGTCGGGCTGCAGGCGGGCCACCTCGTCGAGCAGGGCGAAGTCGACGCGGGCGTCGATCGGCCCGCAGCACCCGAGCCGCGGGCGCGGGATGCCGGCTTGATCCGCGGGGTCGGGGCCGCCGAGCCTCGCGCGCGCGAAGTGCTTCGCGTCGACGCTGTCGGGAAACGCGTAGACGTCGGAGCGCAGGCGGCGCAGCTGTTGGTAGACGCTGTTGCGGTTCGAGAACACGACGTCGGCCCACTCGAGCAGCTCGAGCGGGGCCTCGGCGTCGGGCGCGTCGAGCACCACCAGCTGCGGAGCGAGGTGCTTCGTCCACGGCAGCGCGGCCGCCGTCCCGTACCAGAGCTCGTAGTGGCGGAGCTCGGCCGAGAGCAGCAGCGCGTCGATCATCGGCTTGAGCTGCGCGTCGAGGTCGGAGCACCCGTGTGGAAGTTTCGGTACCACCCGAACGACGTTTTGATCCGTCTGGGTGACCTCGAGGTCGGCCGCGCGATCGTGAAAGTCGGGCGGCTCGACGAAGAACACGCGGCGCGAGCGCGCGCAGCGCGCCATCAAGTGACTGTAACGCTGGAACACCGGCTCCCAGCGCGTGGGCGAGAAGCAGATCAAGTCTGCGTCGCGGGACGTAGCCATGGGCCTCAGGGACTCCAAGCCGCGTGCCATGCGCTGCCCATGTGCGGCCGTTACGCACCCGATGATGCCGAGCCGCATGCAGGAGGTCGGGGCCGTGCCCATGAACGACGGGCGCGTGCGCTTCACGGTCTGGGCGCCGAAGCGAAGCCGCGTCGACGTCGTGCTCGAAGGCAAGGAGCACCCGCTCGGGAAGCTCGCGGGCGGCTGGTTCGGCGGCGAGCTGCGCGCCGAGGCCGGGCAGCGCTACAAGTACCGGCTCGACGGCGGCGACGCGTTTCCCGACCCGTGCTCGCGCTATCAGCCCGAAGGGCCGCACGGCCCCTCGCAGATCGTCGACCCCCGCCAGTACCGCTGGGAAGACGGCGACTGGAAGGGCGTCGGCAAGAGCGGCCACGTCATCTACGAGCTGCACGTCGGCGCCTTCACGCGCGAGGGCACCTTCGCCGCGCTCGCCGAGAAGCTGCCCTACCTCAAGGAGCTCGGCGTCACGCTGCTCGAGCTCATGCCGCTGCACGAGTGCCCCGGCGCGTTCAACTGGGGCTACGACGGCGTCGACCTCTTCGCGCCGAACCACAACTACGGCAGCCCCGACGACCTGCGCCGCCTCATCGACCGTGCGCACGCGCTCGGCCTCGGCGTCATCCTCGACGTCGTCTACAACCACTTCGGCCCCGACGGGAACTACGCCGGCCAGTTCGCCGAGTACGTCACGCATCGCTACCCCGACGAGTGGGGCGCTCCGCTCGACTTCGACGGGCCCGGCTCGAAGCCCGTGCGCGACTTCGTCATCGCCAACGCGTGCGCGTGGGTCGGCGAGTACCACTTCGACGGCCTGCGGCTCGACGCCACGCAGAACCTCTTCGACGCCTCCGAAGAGCACATCGTGAGGTCGCTCTCGAACGCCGTGCGCCTCACCGCCGGCAGCCGCGGCGTCTACCTCGCCGGTGAGAGCGAGCGGCAAGACGAGAAGCTCCTGCGCGACGGGCTCGACGCCATCTGGGTCGACGACTTTCACCACGTCGGCCGCGTCGTCGCCTCGGGCGGCGCCGAGGCGTACATGCAGGACTACGAGGGCAGCGTGCGCGAGCTCGTCGCGTGCGCGCTCCGCAACGGCATTTACCAGGGCCAGTACTACGCCTGGCAGAAGAAGCCGCGCGGCACTCCGCTGCGACACGTCGCGAAGGAGCGCGCCATCTTCGCGCTGCAGAACCACGATCAGATCGCGAACAGCCTCGACGGCGTCCGGCTCCACCAGCTCGGCGGCGAGGGCCTCACGCGCGCGCTCACCACGTTCTTCCTGCTCCTGCCGCAGACGCCGCTGCTCTTCATGGGCCAGGAGTACTTCGCGCCGCAGCCCTTCCTCTTCTTCGTCGACCACGACGAGGAGCTCATGAAGGCCATCGCCACCGGCCGCCGCGACTTCCTCTCGCAGCTCACGAGCGCGCGCACCGCCATCTACGAAGAGGGCAAGCAGCCGCTGCTCGGCCGCCCCGCGTTCGAGGCCTCACGCCTCGACCTCGCGCAGGCGTCGAACAACCCCGCGTTTCGCTTTCACCGAGAGCTGCTCGCGCTGCGCAAGCGCGTCGTGAGGGCGGGCGACGACTTCGACGCCGCCGTGCTCGGAGCCGTCTCGTGCTGTCTGCGCTGGCCGAACCACCTCGTCGTGCTCGACTTCGGTCACGACCGCCAGGTGAACATCCCCTCCGAGCCGCTCCTCGCTCCGCCGGTCGGCTGCAGGTGGAAGCTCGCGTTCTCGTCGGAGCTCAGCCGCTACGGCGGCCGCGGCGCGTTCGCCAGCGACGGCCTGGGGCCGTGGCGCGTGCAGGGCCGCGCGTGCACCGTGCTCGAGGCCACCCCCACGTGAACGACCTGCCCCTCATCGAGTGGAGGAAGCCCGCCCAGGGCAGCGAGGCCGCCGCGCTGCAGGAGGAGTGGCTCGTCACGAACGGGCTCGGCGGCTACGCGTCGGGCACCCTCGCGATGTGCAACACCCGCAAGTACCACGGGCTGTTCGTGCCCTCGCTCGCGGGCTTCGGCCGCACCGTGCTCCTCGCCCGCCTCGACGACCGCGTCATCGTCGGCGACCGCGAGCTCGAGCTGTGCGGCTCCGAGCACCCCGGCGGCGAGCTGCACCTGCCCGGGCTCGCCCTCCTCGAGCGCTTCACGCTGCGCGGCCTCGTCCCCGAGTGGAGGCTCAAGGTCGCCGGCACCGAGCTCGTGAAGCGCGTGGTCTTCGTGCACAACGAGAGCACCGTCTACGTCACGTACCAGCACGTCAGCGGCCCCGGCGTGAGGCTCAAGCTGCGGCCGTACCCCTGCTTCCGCCCGCACGACCTCGCGCCGCACGACGACCTCGCCCACTACGCGCTGCACGTCGAAGACCGCGGAGTCAGCCTCCAGCTTCACGAGCACGCCCCTCACCTCAAGCTGAAGCTGGTCTCGGGCTGCGCCCAGCCGTTCGTCGCGCTCTCGGAGCGCACGCGCAAGCTGCTCTACCGCGTCGAGGTCGAGCGTGGCCTGCCCGCGACCGAGGTGCTCACGAGCCCGGGCTGGTTCGAGTGCCCGCTCGAGGCGGGTGAGACCATCGCGTTCTGCGCCTCGCTGCACGACTGGTCGACGCTCGAGCGCCGGCCCGAAGACGTGCTGGGCTACGAGCTCGAGCGCGAGCACCGGCTGCTCGAGCGCGTGAAGCGCGCGACCCCCGACGGCGTCGAGCAGCGCCTCGCGCTCGCGGCGGATCAGTTCATCATCGCGCCGAAGCACCGGCCTCCGGACGCGGCGTGGGCCCACGCCACCGGGCAAGACCTGCGCAGCGTCATCGCGGGCTACCCGTGGTTCACCGACTGGGGCCGCGACACCATGATCTCGCTCGAGGGCCTCACGCTCTGCACCGGCCGAACGCGCGAGGCCGCGGCGATTCTGCGCACCTTCCAGCACCACGTGCGCAATGGCCTCGTGCCGAACTACTTCCCCGAGGGCGAGCAGGAGGGCGTCTACCACACGGCCGACGCCACCCTCTGGTTCTTCCACGCGCTCGAGCAGTACCTGAAGCACACCGGCGACCTCACGCTCTTGCGCGACATGTGGGCGACGCTCGTCGACATCGTCACGAAGCACCTCGAGGGCACGCGCTTCGGCATCGGCGTCGATCGCGCCGACGGCCTCTTGCGCCAGGGCGAGGGCGGCTACCAGCTCACGTGGATGGACGCGAAGGTCGACGACTGGGTCGTGACTCCGCGGCGCGGCAAGGCCGTCGAGCTCAGCGCGCTCTGGTTCAACGCGCTCGAGCTGATGAAGAAGTGGGCCGGGCTCACCGGCGCCGACCCCGAGTTCTTCGCCCGGCACGCCGCGCGCACGAAGGCGTCGTTCAACGCGCGCTTCTGGAACGAGGCGGCCGGCTGTCTGTACGACGTCGTCGACGGCGAGGGCGGCGACGACGCGAGCGTTCGCCCGAACCAGGTGTTCGCCATCTCGCTGACGCACGCGGTGCTCGACGAGGCGCGCTGGGGGCCGGTGCTGAGCGTCATGCGCCGCGAGCTGCTCACGCCGTTCGGGCTGCGCACGCTGTCGCCGAAGGCCCCCGACTTCAAGGCGACGTACTTCGGCGACCTGCGCTCGCGAGACGCCGCGTACCACCAGGGCACGGTGTGGCCGTGGCTGCTCGGGCACTACGTCGACGCGCTGCTCAAGGCGTCGAACGACACCGGCGAGGCGATGCAGGTGCTCGCCGGGCTCGTCGACCACGTGAACCACGCGTGCATGGGCAGCATCAGCGAGATCTTCGACGCCGTGCCGCCGTACCTGCCGCGCGGCTGCACCGCGCAGGCCTGGAGCGTGGCCGAGACGTTGCGCGTGTGGCTGAAGGTGGCTGCGCTGCGCACCGGCGGTTAGTCGATCTGTCATGAAGGCCAGGAAGAAGATTCAGAAGAAGAAGAAGGAGCAGGTCCAGCACACCGAGGAGAAGCTCGATCAGGCCCTGGAGCAGAGCTTCCCCGCGAGCGACCCCGTGCAGCTCACCGAGCCGCCGCCCAGTCGGCAGCCCGAGCACGTTCGGCCGCCGAGCGAGCCCCCGCCGGTCGAGGGGCCGTAGCGAGCGTGTGGAGCGCGATGCAGGCGCGCGCGCGCGGCGGCTCGCGAACGCCCCTGCCAGGTCACGCGCGGCTGCACGAGGCTCCACACGCGCGCACGCTGGGAATAGTCTCGCGGCGTGCGCGTTCGCCGCCGCCGCTGCGTGAGCCCAGAGCATGAAGCGCCGAGTGATCGCGCAGCGCCGCGGCGCGAAGCGCGCGCGACCTGCCTCGCGAGGCCGCCGCGTGTCTGACGCCGACGACAAGCTCGCCGAGTACAAGCGGAAGCGCGACTTCGGGAAGACGCCCGAGCCCGCCGGCGGCAAGCCGAGCGAGACCGGCTACTCGTTCGTCGTGCAGAAGCACGCGGCGACGCGCCTGCACTACGACTTCCGACTCGAGCTCGACGGCGTGCTCTTGAGCTGGGCCGTGCCGAAGGGCGTCAGCATGCGCGCGAACGAGAAGCGCTTCGGCGCCCGCACCGAAGACCACCCGCTCGACTACGGCGACTTCGAGGGCATCATCCCCAAGGGCGAGTACGGCGGCGGCACCGTGCTCTTGTGGGACCGCGGCACGTGGACGCCCGACCCGAAAGAGGGCGACCCGCGCGAGACCCTGAAGCGCGGCAAGCTCGTGTTCGACCTGCACGGGCAGAAGCTGAAGGGCAAGTTCCACATGGTGCGCATGAAGCCCGAGGGGAAGAGCGACCCCTGGCTCATCTTCAAGGGCCGCGACGCCGACGCGCGCGACGAAGACGTGACGCTGCTCGACAAGAGCGTGACGACGGGCCGCACGCTCGAAGAGATCGCGGCGGCGCCCGACCGCATCTGGCACAGCAACCGCGAGGGGCCTTCCATCTCGGAGCTCGTGAAGCAGATCCCGACGAAGGTGAAGCTCACGAACCTCGAGAAGGTCTTCTACCCCGAGAACGGGCTCACGAAGGCCGCGGTCATCGCGTACTACGCGACGATGGCCGACCGGCTGCTCGTGCACGTCGCGGGGCGGCCGATGGCGCTCTTGCGCTGCCCCGACGGGCGCACGAAGTGCTTCTTCCAGAAGCACGGCACGGCGCCGCTGCCCGAGCAGGTGCACAAGGGCGGCGACTGGCTGAGCATCGAAGACGCCGAGGGCGTGATGGCGCTCGCGCAGGCGGGCGTGCTCGAGCTGCACACGTGGGGCTGTCACCAGAAGAGCATCGAGAAGCCCGATCAGCTCGTCATCGACTTCGACCCCGACCCGTCGGTCGCGTGGCCCGAGGTGACGAAGGCCGCGCTCGAGCTGCGCGAGCGGCTGATGGGCATGAAGCTCAAGTCGTTCGTGAAGACGACGGGCGGCAAGGGCCTGCACGTGGTGGTGCCGTGCGCCCCGAAGCAGGGCTGGGAGCCGTTCAAGGCGTTCGCGAAGGGCCTCGCCGAGGCGATGGAGCGCGACGCTCCGCAGCGGTACACGACGAACGCGCGCAAGGCGGCGCGTGCGGGGAAGACCTTCGTCGACTACCTGCGCAACGGCCGCGGCGCGACCGCCGTCGCCGCCTGGTCGCCCCGCGCGCGCGAGGGCGCGACGGTGTCGTGCCCGCTCACCTGGGAAGAGCTGCCGACCGTGAAGCCCCTCGAGCTCACGATGCTGACCGTGCCCGCGCGCAAGGGCGACCCGTGGCCGGAGTTCGCGGCGGCGTCGGAGCAGGTGCTGCCCAAGAAGGTGAAGTAGGCGAGGCGGTCAGCGCGAGAGCTTCGCCAGGTTCAGCAACAGGGTCATCGGCTCGATGGGTGACGGCACGAAGCCGTGATGCAGATAGAACTGTCGCGCGCTGTCGCTGATGGCGTGACAGAGCAGGGCACGGATGCCGAGCTCTCGTGAGAGTCGAAGTGCGCGCTCGACTGTGTCCTTCAGAAGTCCAGCTCCGATTCCTCGTCCCGTCCAGTCGACGTGGACCGCGAGTCGTCCGAGCACGACCACAGGAATGGGGTCAGGCATGTTGCGGCGCAAGCTCCCCGGAGCGACCGCATGCACGACCGCTCCGGCTGCGAGCGCGTAGTAGCCGACGACCTCGTCACCGTCACAGACGACGAAACAGCGGGACGCGCCGTCGCGTTGGTTGCGCCGCGCTCGTTGCTTCAGCCAGACCTCGAGCTCGTTCTCGGAGCATCGAAAGTCCTCCAGTCGATGCTCGTCGTCGAGCGCGACCGGCGCGCTGAGGCTCACGTGCTGCGGCGCTCCCATGGGGCCCGACGGCTGAGCAGCCGTTTCACGCGTGTTCGAGCGACGGGGGCCGCGAGCAGGCGTTCGAACTTCTTGAAGGCGGCAGGGTCGAGAGCGAACACGGTGCGGTCGAGCAGCACCTGCTGTGCCTTCTCGGCTGCAGCCTCCAACAGGAAGTCGGTGCGGCTCTTGCCGAGCGCGGCGGCTGCCTGGTCGATGAGCGACCGTCGAGCGGTCGAGACGCGAAGGTTGATCGTGGTGTCTCGAGCCGGTCGTGCCATGTGTACACATTGTATATACGACCCTGACGCGTCACGGTAGGTCTGCGCCGAGCAGCTCGACGAAGACCACCTGCGCCGCGGCCTCGAACAGGCGGGCCGACGCAATCAGCCCGCCGGTGTGCTTCGGCTCGCGTGCGAACGTCAGCGCGTCGCACTTCTTCAGCGCGAGCTCCCAGAAGCCCTGCGAGCCGCGCGGCAGCACGTGCTCGCGGATCAGCTCGATCGGCCACGGCACCGCCGTCGTCGGGTCGGCGTCGCTGAGCGTCGTGAAGCAGTCGAGGTCGAAGTCGAGCACCACGCGCTTCGCGCCCTCGAGCAGCGCGAGCGCCCGGGTCGCGTCGGGGCCGTTCAGCAGGGCGTCGAGCGTCGGCGCGTGCACCATGCGCTCGTCGAGCACGCTGCCCTGCGGCCGCGCCCGCGCCAGCAGCAGCGCGCTCGACAGCACGCCGCACTGCAGCCCCGCGACGATGTGGTCGAAGTTCCGCCGGTCGAGCCGGTCGCGCGCGTACGTCTCGAGCGGCTCGCCGGGTGCCAGCGCGTTCACCGGCGGCACCGTGTCGAAGTGCCGGTCGAACGACACCAGCACCGCAGGCCCCTCACCCGCCCAGCACGGCAGCGCGAAGCGGTGCTCGTCGAACACGAACGCACGCTTCGGCCCGCGGCCGCTGAGCGCAAGCTCGATCACGTGCCACCCAACGTGGACGCGCTCGCGCACGTGAACGTGGTCGTAGCCGTGAACGTGATCGTGATCGTGTTCGGCGGTTCGCGCGCAACGAACAGCCACCCACGCCCACCAGCAGCCCCGATGCTCACTTGTGGTACGGCTCCCCGCGCACGAGCGTGAACGCGCGGTAGACCTGCTCGAGCAGCACCAGGCGCGCGAGCCGATGCGGCAGCGTCATTCTCGACAGGCTCAGCACCAGCGCCGCCTTCTCGCGCACGGAGGGAGCCAGCCCCTCGTCGCCGCCGATCGCGAACGCGAGGTCCTTGCCGCCCTGCAGCTGCTTGCCGAGCCACTGCGACAGCTCGACCGACGAGAGCTCTTTCCCCCGCTCGTCGAGCGCCACCAGCACGTCGCGGTCGCCGAGCTTGCCGAGCGTCGCCTCGCCCTCGGCGCCGAGGTTCTTCGACTCCGGCAGCTCGACGAGCGCCGTCTTCGCGTAGTGCTGCAGGCGCTCGGCGTACTCGGCCACGCCCGGAGCGAACAGCCCCGACCGGTCTTTCCCGATGGAGATGACCTTCAGCTTCACGTCGCCGAGAGCGGCTCGCGCGGCGCGTCGGCCCACATGCCTTCGAGGTCGTAGAAGGCGCGGGTGGCTCCGTCGAAGAAGTGCGCGACGACGTCGCCGTAGTCGAGCAGCACCCAGCTCGCTCCGGCCTCGCCCTCGGTCGACACCGGCCGCACGCCCTGGCCCTTCAGCCGCTCGTGGACCCCGTCGGCCATCGCGCGCAGCTGCACGTCGCTGTCGCCCGACGCCACCACGATGTAGTCGGCATACGAGGCCCGCCCGCGCACGTCGAGAATGACGATGTCGGTCGCCTTCTTGTCGACGACCGCGGCCGCCAGCTCGCGCGCCAGCGCCAGCGCCTTGTCGTTCGGAGCGATCGGCCCGGTCGCCGCCTTCGGCGCCCGCACCTTCCGCTTGCGCGTCGCAGCAGGGCGCTTCGCGCGGCGCGGCGCCGCCTTCTTCCCGGTCTTCTTCGCCGTCTTCTTCTTCGCAGGGCTCGACTTGGGCTTGCTCTTCTTCACGTGACCGCCGCTCTTACCGCACCTGGCCGTTGCCCTCGACCACGAACTTCTGCGCCGTGAGCTCCTCGAGCCCCATCGGCCCGAACGCGTGCAGGCGCGACGTCGAGATGCCGACCTCGGTGCCGAGCCCCAGCTCGCCGCCGTCGTTGAAGCGGGTCGACGCGTTCCACATCACCGCCGACGCGCAGACCTCGCGCTCGAAGCGCTCGGCCGCCGCCTTCGACTTCGTCACGATGGCCTCGGTGTGCTCGCTGCCGTACTGCGCGATGTGCTCGAGCGCCTGGTCGAGGCCGTCGACCACCCGCACCGCGAGCTTGAGCTCGAGGAACTCGCGCCCGAAGTCGTCGGGCGCCGCCGGCTTCGCCTCGGGCACCAACGCCACCGTGCGCTCGCAGCCCAACAGCTCGACGCCGCGCGCGACCAGCTCGCGGGCCGCCACCGGCAGGAACTTCGCGGCCACCTTCGCGTCGACGAGCAGGCACTCGGCCGCGTTGCACACGCCCGGCCGCGACGTCTTCGCGTTCACGATGATGGCGAGCGCCTTCTTCAGGTCCGCCTGCGCGTGCACGTAGACGTGGCAGACGCCCTTGTAGTGCTTCACGACCGGCACGCGCGCGTTCTCGGCGACGAAGCGAATGAGGCCCTCGCCCCCGCGCGGAATGCAGAGGTCGATGAGCCCGTCGAGCGAGAGCAGCTCGAGCAGCTGCCCGCGGTCGGCGCTCGGCACGAGCTGCACCGAGTCTTCGGGCAACACCCCCTCGAGGCCGCGGCGCACGGCGTCGGCCAGCGCGAAGTTGGTGCGCAGCGACTCTTTGCCGCCGCGCAAGATGACGGCGTTGCCCGACTTGAGCGCGAGGGCGGCGGCGTCGGTGGTCACGTTCGGCCGCGACTCGTAGATCATGAGCAGCACGCCCAGCGGCAGCCGCACTTTCTTCACCTTGAGCCCGTTCGGCCGCTTCCACGCGCGCGTGACCTTGCCGACCGGGTCGTCGAGCTTCGTCACCGCGCGAACGGCGGCGGCGCAGGCGGCGACGTCGATGCGCAGGCGGTCGAGGAAGGCGTCGTTCTTGCCCTCGCGCACGGCGTCGGCGAGGTCGAGCGCGTTCGCGGCCACGATCTCGTCCTTCGCGCGCACGAGCTCGCGGGCGATCGCGTTCAGCGCCGCGTTCTTCTGCTTCGTCGACGCGTGCCCCAGCGAGCGCGCCGCTGCCTTCGCCGCCACGGCGATTCGGCGCGGCAGCTCGGACCTCGCGGCAGAGAGCGCCGGAGCGAGGGCGACGAGGTCGGCGGGCTCCGTCACTTCTTCTCCCCCTTCTCTTCGGGAAAGGGCTTCACGCTCGCGCGGCCCGACAGCGAGAACCCCATCGGCTGGGCGGTACAGTCGGGCGAGCTGGCCTCGAGCAGCACGCCGCGCTTGGTACGGCGCGCGGTGCCGGCGATCTTCCGGCAGGTCGCCTTCGTGCGCGCGCTGCCGCTGAACGCGGGAAACGAGCACCGGGCGTCGTCGAACTTGAGCGCCTCACCGTCGCGTGACGCGTACAGGTCGCACGCCGACTTCTCGTCGTTGTAGTCCTGCAGGCGCAGCGTCACGCCGCCGGTCGAGTTCGAGTGCGCCGACACCTTGAAGAAGGCGTCGCCGTCGAGCTTCACGCCGAGCTGCTTGAGCGCCACCGCGGTGACGTCGTCTTTCGACTCGCCGTGCGCCAGCACGTGGGCGCGCTCGTTGTCGAACTCCCAGAGGTCCTCCGGCGGGTCGGCGGCGAGCAGCGCGAAGAGCACCAGTGAGCTCATGTCATCGGATACTGTCTTACGAACGTGACTGAACGCGAGGCAATGTTTCGGCAGATGGTGAGCGAGTTCCCCGACTCTCCGATGGGGCACTTCTCGCTCGGCAAGTTCCTGCTCGAAGAGAAGCGGTGGGCCGACAGCGTGCTGGCGCTCGAGAAGGCCGTGGCCATCGACGCAGGCTACGCCGCCGCGTGGGTCGCCCTCGGAGACGCCCACGCCGGCGCCGGCGACGCGGCCCGCGCGAAGGCCGCCTGGCAGCGCGCCCTCGAGACGCCGCACGGCAAGAAAGACCAGAGCCTGCAGGCCGACCTCGAAGACCGCATGTCACAGCTGTAGCTGCTGCGCGAAGAAGCGGAAGGCCTCGGCCTCGGCCCAGAACGTGCCGCCCTCGGCGATGAAGCCGCAGTGGCCTCCCTGGCGGGTGACGAGCCGCGTGAGGGCCGGGTTCTCGACCGGCGGCAACAGCGACGCCGGAGCGAGCGGATCATCCTCCGAGGTGATCAGCAGCGTCGGCGTGCGGACGCCGCCGAGCCGCGGCCCGCTCGACGCCCACGCGTAGTACTCGGCAGCCGAGCTCAGGCCGTAGAGCGGCGCCGTCACCGCGTCGTCGAACCCGATGATGCCGCGGCTCGCGCGAATGCGCTTCGGGTCGAGCGCTTCCGGGTGCCGCGCCGCTGCCGCCAGCGCCTTCGCGCGCAGCGTGCGCAGGAACCGCAGCTGGTACACGCGCATCATCACGCCGGGCCCGTCGAGGGCCCGCGCGCACGCGTGCAGATCGAACGGTACGCTGATGGCGCAGGCCGCCGCGACCTGCGCGGCGTCGTGCTTCTCGCCGAGCAGCTTGAGCAGCACGTTGCCGCCCAGCGAGAAGCCGATCGCCGCGCGAGGCGCCTTCATGCGCCGCAGCACGAACAGCGCGTCGTCGTAGTCGCCCGAGCAGTACGAGCGCGCGTTGCGGTTCGGCTCGCCCGAGCAGCCGCGGAAGTTCAGCGCGACGGCGCCCCAGCCGCGCTCGGCGGCGAGCCGCAGGCACTCGACGACGTAGCCGGCGCGCGAGCTGCCCTCGAGGCCGTGCAGCACCAGCACCTGCGGCCCCGAGCCGTCGAGCACGTCGACGTCGACGAAGTCTCCGTCTGGAGTGTCCCACCGCTCACGCCGCACCTTCGGGCTCTTCGGCCGGCGCAAGAGCGCCGCCGCGACCGTCTGCGCGTGCGGTGACGAGAGGAAGCGGGCAGGGCGGAACACGCCCTCGCGTTTACTGCGCCGGCACCGCCGGTGGCACCGGCATGCACGACGGCGGAGCGCCCATGCAGACGCCCGAGTGGTCGCCGTCGCTCAGCGTGACGACGCACGGCGCTCCGGCAGGTTGTCCCTCGCAGACGGTCTCGGGCGAGACCGACAGGGTCAGCAGAAACAAGGCGAGCAGCTTCATGCCGGTATGGGTGTCGGCTCGGGGGGAAATCGATCACATGAGCCGCAGGAATGGGCCGGCTTGCGGCGGGCCGGCCACGGCGTGAGTCTGACTGCAGATGGCGGCGCTCGACGAGGTGGTCTTCTACGACGGCGACTGCGGCCTCTGTCATGGCTTCGTGCGCTTCGTGCTCGCCCGCGACTCGCGCGGCGCCTTCAAGTTCGCGCAGCTGCAGAGCGCGACGTTTCGAGCGCGGGTCACACGAGACGTGCCCGACACCGTGGTGGTCGCGACCGCCGGCGGGCAGGTGCTCGTGCGCAGCGCGGCCGTGTTCCACGTGCTCGAACGCCTCGGCGGAACTTGGGCCGTCGGAGCGCGGCTCGGGGCCGTGGTTCCGGCGCCGCTGCGCGACGCGGTCTACGACGGGGTCGCAGCGGTGCGGCACCGCCTCTTCGCGCGGCCGGCCGAGGCGTGCCCGGTCATGCCGCGGGAGCTGCGGGCCCGCTTCCTGACCTGAGCGGCCGTCAGAACGCGAACGTCACGACAGCGGCGATCGCGAGCGCAGCGGTCGCACCGCCGAGGGCGGCCGACACGGTGTACTTCTGGTTCGCGTCGTTGATGCGCGCCGTTGCCTGCGCGCGCGTGAGCTTCGCCATCATCGAGCCCGCCGGGTCGGTCGCGTTCGCCTGCTGGTTGTCGTTCACCGCGAGGAACAGGAGCACGAGCGACGCGATGCCGGCGACGGCGGTCGCCGCGAGCAGGCCGATGCGCACGCCGGGCACGGCCGACGACGACTCGGCGGTCACGGGCGCCGAGGGCGGCGCCTCTGCAGGCGGAGGCGTGAGGCGCGTGTCTTTCGGCGCGTCGCTCGCGGCGACCTTCGAAGGCGGCGGCGCGGGCACGCCACGCCGCGTGTCGGCGACGAAGGCGAGGGCTTCGAACGGCAGCTTCGTGTCGGCGGCCTTCGACGTGAACGTGGTCTGGCCGATGGGCTTGCCGTCGCTGAGCAGAATGCTCTCGAGGTCCATCACGGCGTCTTTGCCGAGCGACGCGAACGCGACCGAGACGGCGACGGCGCCCTCGAGTCGCTTCGCGGTCGCGATGACGCAGACGCGGTTGTCGCAGGCGGTCTTCGCCTCGACGGCGTCGAGCTTCTCGGCCTTGAGCAGCTCGAGCAAGAGCTGCGTGAGCTCGCCGGTGCGCTTCGCGGAAACTCCGAGGTTCGACGTCTGAACGACGACCACCTTGGGGGCCTGTGACAGCGCGAGCCCCAGCACGAGCGCGAGCACGGGGCGATGGTACTACTTCCGCCCGGGATCGTAAGGCTCGAGGTCGACCCAGACCTGCTCGGCGGTCTTCTCGTCGTTCGTGAGCAGCTCGCGGAAGCCCTTGAGACCGACGAGCCTCGCGCGCTCCTGCTGCGGCGTCTTCGCGAGCAGGCCGTCGATGTAGCGCAGCACGTCTTCCTTCGTGTGCTTCGGCTTCGGCGGCGCCGGCTTCGGCCGGGGCGGAACAGGCGGGTCGACGCGCTTCGGCTCGACCTTGACCGCCACCTCGGGCTTCGGCGGCGGCTCGACCTTCTCTGTCCCGGGCTCGACGCCCGCGAGCGCCTTCGGCGGCTCGAGCGTTCTCTTCGACGACGGCTGCGGAGGAGGCGGCACGACCGTCGTCTCGACCTTCGACGGCCCGCGGAAGAACACGAGCCACGCGGCCACCGCGAGCAGGGGCAGCGCCGCGCCGAGGAGCCACGGCACCACGGGCCGGCGCGTGCGGCCGGTCGGCACCTCGATGCGGTCGGTCGCGGGCTTGAGCTCGAGGTTCGTCACCGGCGACATCACGTCGGTCGTCTCGAAGCGCTTCGCGCCCGACGGCAGCGGCTTCGACTCGGGCGGCGCGGCGGGCGCGGGCGGCGGCTCTCTGACGCTCGCGGGTGCGCCGTCGACGCTAGCGGCCTGTGCGATCTGCGTCTCGGCCGTCGTGAGCTGGCGCTTGATGCGACCGAGCTCGCGCTTCACCTCGGCGGCCGACGACGGCCGGTCTTCGGGCCGCTTCGACAGCATCCGCATGACGAGCTTCTCGAGCGCATCGGGAATCGAAGGCTCGAGCTCGCCCGCCGGCTTTGGCACGACGTCGAGCTGCATCATCAGCGTCTCGACCGCCGACTCGCACGTGAACGGCACGTCGCCGGTGAGCAGCTCGTACGCGACGACGCCCATCGCGTAGAGGTCGGTGCGCGGCGACACGTCGAGAGCGCGCGCCTGCTCGGGCGCCATGTACTCAGGCGTGCCCACGACGACGTTCATCGTCTGCGGCGTGCTGCCGCGCGCGGCGCCCATCTTCGCGAGGCCGAAGTCGAGCAGCTTCACGAGGTGCGAGTGGTCGGGCAGGTCGACGATGAAGATGTTCGACGGCTTGAGGTCGCGGTGAATCACGCCGGCGCCGTGGGCGGCGTCGAGCGCGGCGCAGGCGCCCTCGAGAATCGGTACGGCCTCCCACGCCTTCAGGCGCCCCCGCTGGTGGAGCAGCTCCTCGAGCGACTGGCCCTCGAGCAGGTCCATCACGAAGTACTTCGCGCCGTCGGGCGTCTCGCCGAACGAGAAGATGTTGATGAGCCCCGGGTGGTTGACCGCGTTGACGGCGCGCGCCTCGTCGACGAGCCGCTGCACCTGGCGCGGGTCGGACGCGAGCTCGGGTCGCAGCACCTTGATGGCGACCTGCTTGCCGATGAGCGGCTGCTCGCCGCGGTACACGATGCCCATGCCGCCTTGGCCGAGCCTGTCGATGACGTTGTACTCGCCGAGCTTCATGCCGATGAGCGGGTCGGCGGGGTCGGAGGGCGGCACGAGCTGCGTCTTCGGGGTCTCGTGCTGCCGCTTCAGCGTGTCGGTGCTCTCGTGGCCCCAGGGGTTCTTGCCGTCGCCGCGCGCGACCGGCAGCGGCTGCACCGGCGAGGCGGCCGCGGGGCGCGGCGGGTTGCTCTTCACGCGCTCGGGCGGCTCGGCGACGGCGACGTTGCCGGGGCCGGCCGCCGGCTTCAGGCCCGCACCGGCGACCCCGGTCGGGCGGTTGCTCACCGCGGGTGAAGGGTTCGGCGCGAGCCGCCCGCCGGATCTCGGCTCGGGCGGCAGCGAGCCGAAGCCGAGCTGGCGCTTCGGGCCCGAGCTCGGAGGGCTCAGCAGCGGCGCCGAGGGAAACGGCGAGGGCCGCGGCGGGAGCACCGAGTCGTAGGTCGTGGGGTCGGCGTCGCCGGCGCCCAGCGGCGCCGTCTCGAGCGGAGTCGGCTGCCGCTGCTGGCGCGAGGTGGTGGCGCCCGCGTCTTCCTCGAGGGGGTCGAGCGGTGAACGCACCGAAGACCGCTCGAAAAGGCGGGTGCCGTCCTTCGGGCAGGTGAGAGTCCCGGGACTCCACTCCAGCCCACACGTCGGGCAGCGGATCATTCGGTAGGCACGAGACTATACCGCCGCTCGCTCGAGATGAATGCGGCGTGGCGCGCGGCAGGCCTTTCGCCACTGCGCTCGAGTCTCGCCGAGCGCGCCGCGCTTGCGTTCAGCTCGAGTGAGCCGCGGGGCACAGCGCCCAGCCGCCCGCCTTTGCCCGGCCCCTTGCCAGAAAAAGAATCTGGGCGAGAATGCCGACGCCCCTCGGAAGGTTCGAGGCAGGAAGGAGGTGGTGCCGTGCACAAACGTAATTCGGCGACCACCTCCGCGGCGCAGCTCTGAAGTTCGCTGCGTGAAACGCGGAGGTAGCCGGAGAAGCCGCTTCGTCGCGCACAATGCGACCGAGCGGCTTCTTTTTTTCTGCGCGCGCCCTGTGCGCTACGGCGAGTACGTGAGCAGGTAGGACGTGAACGGCAAGATGCCGGGGCTCGCCGAGTCGACGCTCAGCGCGAAGGCCGTTCTTCCCCCACGGTCTTCGAACCACGACGTCGCCTGCGAGCCCTGCCCGCGCGGACTCAGCGCCACCAGGTCGGCGAAGTGGTACTCGATGTCGCCGTTCGCCTTGAACTTCACCTGGAAGTTCAGGTCTTCGCCGTCCCACGTGAACACCTGCCAGCCCTCCCACGAGACGATGGTGTACTCGTCGCCGCTCATCGGCATCGCGTCGGGGTCGAACTGCCGCCAGAACATGCCCGAGTGCGGCGTCAGGCCCACCTCGAGGTCGTCCCAGAACGGGGCGATGCTGCCGACCGGAGCCGTCGTCGACGGCGTCGTCTTGTTCGTCAGCGCCGAGTTCGTCGTCGAGGTCGTCGTGATCCACCCGTTCGTGCTCACGTAGAGCGTCGTGACGTTCGTGCCGTAGTAGCGAATCGGGGTCGGCAGCGTGACGGTGTAGACGTCTTCGTCGGCCGAGCCGCTCGACATGAGCGTGCCACCGTCGGCGATGCTCTCGAAGCGTGGAGCGGCGAGCCGAGACATCGCGTAGGGAATGCACGGCGCCGCCGCGGTTCCGGGAGTGCCCGTCTGAACGCCGTACGTGCCCGTGCCCGTGCTCGAGCACGAGGTCGCGCCGAGCACGTTGCCGACCGTGGGCGCCGTGACGCCGCGCGCCGAGACGCCCGCGCTCGGCACGCTGGTCGAGTCCCACGCGATGCGCGCGAACGCCACGCCTGCGAGGTCGAGCGTCACCGTGCCCGACGCGTCGGGCATCGCGAGCGTCGCCGGGTAGACGTAGTCGGCCGTCAGCATCGCCGTCGGGTCGCCCAGGTTCGAGCTCTGCGCGAGGAGCACGCGGCCGTTCGGCGGAAGAACGACGGGCATGCCGATGACGTGCGTGTTCATGCCGCCGAGGTTGATGGTCCACCCCTGCAGGTCGATGGGCTGCGCGCTGCTGTTGGTCACTTCGAGCCACTCCGCGTTCGTCAGCCCCGCCGCGGGCCGCGGGTTCACCTCGCTGATGGAGAACTGACCGGGAGGAATTCGCCCGTCACCCTCGAGCTCGACGAAGCCGGCTCCGACGCCGACGCGCGCGTTGTACGGCAGCGACTCGAGGCGCAGCGGCAGCGGCAGCACGGCGGGGCTGCCGAAGAACGTGAACGTCTTGCCCGCAGCCGGCGCCGACGGCGCGACGACCGCGTCGAGCTCGGTCGACGAGACCACGCCGACCGTCGGGTCGATCGTCGTGACGCCGTCGAGGCGCTGGTACGCGAAGACGATCTTCCCCGACGCGTAGACCTGCGCCTGGAAGGTGAGCACGCTGCCCGGGTAGTCGTCGTGCTCGACCTCCTGCCACTGCACGATGAGCCGCCGCTGGCCCGCGACGTCGTCGAGCCGGTAATAGATCTCGGACGGGCCGATGTCGTACAGGTCGTCCCAGTACGGCGCGATGGCCAGCGGCTCGAGCGCAGTGCCCGGCAGCGCCGAGTTGTTGTCCGGCCCTGCGACCGCAGATCCGCCGAACATGAACCAGCCGTTGATCGAGATCGAGAGCGAGCTCGAGCTCACGCGGCGCCCGTAGATGACCGTGCTGAAGGTCTCGGGCAGCGTGACCTGCTTCGCCTGGGTGTCGGGCCCGAGGTACGAGATGCTCGTGCCCGAGCCGGCGATGTCGACGAAGGCCTCGCCGGGTCGCTCCTCGGCCGTGGGCAGGCCCCAGACCTCGGCGCCGCCGATGACGCTGTGCCCCGTGACACGGCCGGTGGCGCCCGTAGGCAAGAGTCGCTCGAACGTCAGTCGCGCCACGTTCGTCACCGTGACCGTCGCGCTCTGCGGCGTGATCGACTCACCCGCGCCGTTCGACGCCGACAGCGTGTACACGGTCGACGCCCGGTTCGGGTAGACCGTGACCGAGCCGTTGTCGAGGGTGCCGGTCGCCGAGTGCACGAGGCCTCCGCCGAGCTCGGTGATGCGCACGACGCGGGCGTTCGTCACGTCCCACGACAGCACGACCGGCTCGCCGCCGTTCGTGATGGAGCCCGTGCTCGCGCTGAACGAGGTGAGCGCGGGCGGGCCGACCGGGCTCACCGTGCGCACGGCCGTGATGAGGCCGCCACGGTTGTTGCGAACGAGAATGCGCACCACCGCCGTGCCGTTCACGAGGGGCGGGAGCACCGCGCTGCCCGCAGCGACCGTCGCGGCCGACGGCGCGACGAACGCCGAGGCGCCGTCGACCTGCAGCTCGACCGACGTCGCTCCTTGCGTCGTCCACGAGATGCCGTAGGGGAAGCCGTCGCGCACGTACTGCGGCACCGTGAACGTGTTGAGCCGCAGGTCGTTGCCCAGACGAACGATGACGATGCGCTCGGCCTTGAGCGCACCCTGCTCGACCTCGAGCCGGTACGTCATGACGCCGTCGGCCGGCCCCGCCGGAGCCGTCTCGCTGAACGACCCGCGCGCGATTCGCGCCGCGTCCATCGTCTCTGAGACCAGCGGGGTGCCGGCGCCGGCGCGCGTGAGCGTCAGCTTCGAGCCGCCGACCGTCTGCCACGAGAGCGTCACCGGCTGGCCGGGAGCAGGCGACGGGCTCGCCTCGAACGACACGATGACGGGCGAGACCTCGACGTCGACGGTGGCCGTCACCGAGCCCGCAGTCAGCGTGTAGCGCGTCGACGTCGTCGGCGTGACGATGACCGAGCCGATCGCCTTCTGCCCGCGCAGGTCGAGCGCCGCGCTGCCCGCCGGCGTGATGGTGACCGACGGCGCACCCGGCACGTTCCACACGAGCGTCACCTTCTCGCCCGGCGCCACCTGTCGCGGCACGGCCTCGAAGAGGGCGCCGCCGGTCACGCCTTCGAGCGCGACGCTCTGCAGCGCCGTGTCGGTGCCGCCTTCACCGGTAGCGGTCAGCAGAAACGTCGCGCCCGCGGTCACCGCCACCTGCACGGTGCCGGTCGCGGCGGTCGAGTCGATGGTGATGGGGCCCTTGCCGACCTGCTCGAGCGCGACACGCTGAGCGTCTTTCGTGTCCCACGCGAGGGTGACCATCTGGCCCGGCGTGGTGATGGTCTTCGGCGTGGCGGTGAAGCTGTTGACGACGCCGGGCGGAGGCGGCGGCACGACCTCGGGCGGCTTGGTGCAGGCCGCGGCCGCCACGACGACTGTGAGAACGGAGGTTCGAAGGGTCATGTGCGTGCTCACGGAGTGAAGCGGATCGCGCTCTGCGGGCGAACCGTGGGTTGATTGACGCTCGAGACGAGCGCGACGCCGCCGTCGATGGAGTCGAGCCAGACCGTCGCGCCGTTGCCGTTGCCGAGGTTCGAGGCCGTCACGCTGATCATGTCGGCGTAGTGGTATTCGATGACCCCGGTGTCGAAGAGCTTGACCTGGAAGTTGTAGTTGTCGTTCTGGCTCGAGTTGTGTGCCCAGTGGTGGTACTGGACGACCCAGTGGCCGCCGGGGTTGAGCGGGTCGACGTTCGGCCCCACGCGACCGGCGTAGATGTCGTTCACGACGCCCGAGAGGTTCGTGTCCAGATCGTCCCAGAAGATGGCCAGCGTCGCGCCGGCCGGCTGGGTCGTCGACGGCACCGTCTTGTTCGTGAGGTTGCTGCCGCTGTTGTACGGCTTGACCACGATCCAACCGTTCGTCGAGACCGTGATCTGCGACACCATCGTGCCCATGTACGGGAAGGGCGCGGCCGCGATGTCGAACGACGCGATCTCGTCGTCGCGCGTCGCGAAGCCCGCGAACAGCGGCACTCCGGTTCCGCTGATGTCGAAGTAGCTCACCGGAATCGAGCTCATCGTGAACGGAATGCCGCAGCGCTGGAAGATGCCGGGCGTCGCGAGCTGCTGCGGCACCTGCGCGCCGATCGGCGTCGTCGAGCTGCAGTTGATGCCGTGCGGTGCGGCCGACGAGCTGTCGCCCACCACCAGGTGCGGCTGCCCGTCGAGGTTCACGCTCACGCCCGCGTCGCTGCCCCCGAGCGCGGCGCTGTAGGTCACCGTCGAGCGGTACCCTCCGTTGTAGAGCGACACCGCGCCGGTGTTGTCGGGCATCGCGAGCGCCGGCCCGTACTCGAACGTCGTGTTGACGTCGTCGTTCGCCGGGCTGCGCAGCACCTGACCCACCATCACCGAGCCGTTCGCCGGCAGCGGCGTGCTCGCGTCGACGGTGAACGTGCCGGCGTCGGCAAGGTCGACGCTCCAGCCGAGGAGGTCGATGGGGAAGGCCGAGCGGTTCGTGATCTCGAGCCACTCTCCGGTCGACGCGACCGGGGCCGCGGGCCGGTACAAGAGCTCGGTGACGGCGATGTCGCCGGTCGCGATGATCGGCACCGTGAAGCTCGGCCGCAGGTAGCCGTTCGTCAGCTTGATGAAGCCGCCGAGGGTCAGCGGGGTCGTGAGGGTGAACGTCAGCGGCGGAGCCGTCGGGCCGAAGAACGTCATCGAGCCGTTCGACATCGGAGCGGCGCCGACCGCCGCCGTGTTCGCCGGGCCCTGCACGCCGACGACCGGCACCACGGTGCCGGCGTTCGACAGCGTGCGGTACTCGAAGCTGATGACGCCCGTCTGGTGCACCTTCACCTCGAAGGTCAGGTCCGACGTCATCGCCTGCCCCTTCACGGTCACGTGGTTCCACTGCACGATCAGCGTGCGCTCGGGGGCCTCGTTGAGCAGCTGCCAGTAGACGCCGCCCGTCGCGGGGACGACGAGGTCGCCCCACCACGGCGCGAGGAAGTTGGCCTCGACCGTCGAGTTCGGCAGCGCCGTCGTCGCGCCGCCTCGCGCGGCCGCCGTCGGCACCAGCGCGACGAAGCCGTTCGTCGACGCGGTGAACGCGCCGCTGACGCGCGAGCCGTAGATGAAGGTCTCGAAGTCCTGCGGGGTGAACGTCGCGGTGCCGTCGTCGGTCGAGCTGAAGCCGAGCTTCGTACCGGTCGTCGAGATGTCGACGAAGCCCGACGACATCGCCTGCGTCGTCACGGTCGAGCTCGCGGTGCCCTGAAGCCCTGCGCCGCCGCCGATCGTCCAGCTCACCTGGAAGGGGTTGCCCGAGAGGACGTAGGTCGCGCCGCCGAACGACGCGGGCGCGGTCACCTGCACCCGGGCGTTGGCCGTCACCGGCGCGCCCACGGTGTTGTCGGCGGTGAGCACGTAGGTCGTGTCGGCGTTCGGGTACGCGGTGCCGGTGCCGGTCTCGGCAGAGGGCCCGTGCGCCGAGGCGACGGTGTGGCCGGCGCCGTCGGTGATGACGACGCGACGGGCGTTCGGCACGTTCCACGTGAGGGTGACGGGGCTACCGCCCATGGCGACGGTGCCGGGCGTCGCGGTGAACGTCGTCACGGTCGTCGGCCCGATGACCTGCTGCGTGAGCGTCTTCGTCGCGCTGACGTTGGCGGCGGTGTTGAGCGCCGTGAGCGTGTAGTCGGTCGAGGTCGAAGGCGTCGAGAGCAGCACGCCTCCGTCGGCGGCCTGGAGCGCGTTCACCGTGCGGTACACGACTGCGCCGCCGGTCGCGACCTCGACGGTGTCGGCGTTGAGCGTGCCCCACCTCAGCGTGAACGAGCCGCCCAACGGCGCGTACGAGGGGCCGGTGAAGCTCGTGATGACCGGCGCCCGGCCGATGACGACGTTGCGAGTCTCGGTGATGGGCGAGCCGGCGCCCTCGACGGTGAGCTGGTAGGGCACGAGGGTGCCGTTGGGGTACGCCGGCAGGACGTGGGTCGCGGTGCCGTCGCTGAGCATCGTGCCGCCATCGGGGCCGACGTCGGCGATGACGCCCGAGCCGGGCTGCCGCAGCACGACGTGCGTCGCGTTCACCGTCTTCCAGCTCAAGGTCACCATCTCACCGGCGTCAGCGACCGTCTTCGAGGCCGTGAACGACGTGAGCCCCTGGGTGACGTTCACGTCGACGGTGCGCGTCGTGCCGTCGGCGGTCAGCGTGTAGCGCGTGGGGCTCGTGGGCGTGACGAGCACGCTGCCGGTGTCGACCTGGCCGCGCAGGTCGAGCGCGGCGCCGCCCGCGGGCGTGAGGGTCACGCTGCGCGCGGCGGGCGCCGTCCACACGAGGGTCACCGTCTGCCCGGGCGAAATCTGCGCCGGCAGGGCGGCGAACATGACCTGCTGGCTCGCGCCCTCGACCGTCGCCGTCGCGATGGCGGTGACCTTCACGCCGCGCGAGTTCGAGGCGTTCAGCACGAAGACCGACGGGCCGGTCAGCGTGACCGTGGTGCTGCCCGAGAGCTTGCCGTCGCTCCCGGCCACCGCGCCCTTGCCGACCTCGTTGAGCTCGATGTCGGTCGCGTTCGCGGTGCTCCACTCGAGCGTGACCGTGCCGCCGCGGGCGACCGTCGCCGGAGTCGCGGTGAACTTGTCGATGACCGGAGGCTCGGGCAGGTCGAGCTTCGGCGTGCTCTGACACGCGGTGAAGGCCAGCGCGAGAGACAGGAGAATGAGATGGGCAGACGGCTTCATGGCTTGAGGTCCTCGCGAGCTCACGGCTTCGGCGTGTACCGGTAGGCCGAGAACGGCCGCAGGGTGGGCTGGTTGATGGAGATGGGGAGCGCCGACTTGCCGTCGGGCGATTCGATCCACGCGGTGGCCGAGCCGCCGAGCGCGCGGCCGGCGTCGGCCTGGGTCGCGTTCGTGTCGACGAGGTCGCCGTAGTGGAACTCGATGACGCCGTTGTCGAAGAGCTTCACCTCGAAGTCGAGCAGCGCCGTGCCGCTCGAGAAGATCGAGGCCTGCTTCCACTGCACCACCGTTCGGTCGTTGCCCGAGCGCGCCATGTAGACGTTGCTGCCGGCGCCCGTCAGCATCGAGTTCTGCTGCAGGTCGTCCCAGAACGGCGCGATGACTCCGACCGGCGTCGAGGTGCTCGGCGCCGCCTTGTTCGAGTTGCCCGAGTTCGTCTCGGTGATGCCCGTGGTGACGAAGCCGTTGCAGCTGACCTTCACCTGCGTGATGCCGCCGTCGCCGAAGTAGACGAACGGGGCCTCGAGCGTCAGCGCGTTGCTGATGTTGCTGTCCCAGAACGTCGTCGAGAAGAGGGGGCCGGCGCCGGGAATGCCGCTGATGTCTTCGTAGGCGACGGGAATGCTCGTGAGGGTGTACGCGAAGCAGCTCTCGTTGAGGGCGCCGGGCGTGCCGAGCGAGCCCGCGGTGCCGTACATCTGCGAACGCATGCAGGTGCCGAAGTTGCCGAGCGCCGTGTCGCGCTGCTGCGAGGCGCCGAGGACCCCGGCGTCCCACGTGTACGTGTTGACGTTGAACGGGTTCGTCGGGCCGCCGTCGGGCGTCAGCGAGCCGATGACCTTCACCGAGATCGAGTCGATCGAGGCGATGGGCAGCGCCGTGCCGTACGCGAGGTCGACCGGAGCACCACCGTTGTCGGCCATCACCTGCGACTGGCCGATGACGAGGTACCCGTTGGTCGCCACCTGCGTGTCGGGAGGAATCGTGAACGTCATGCCCGGCGCCGAGGCCGCCGAGACCTCGAGGCCGCCGAGGTCCTCGTCGTGCCCGGTGGCGTTGTACAGCTCGACGTACTGACCCTCGGTCACGCCCAGCGCGGGCACCGACATCACCTCGTTCACGACGACGCTGTTCGTGCCGAACACGCGCACCGGCACCGAGACCCAGCCGTACTGGCCCTGCTGCGTCTTGTAATAGAAGCCGAGCGAGAGGCTGCTGTTGCCGACCACGACGCCCCGCGTGCCGGCCGGGGCGCCGTTGGTGAACCACGAGATCTGCAGGCCGTTCGAGAGCGACGCGGTGTTGAACGAGAACTGGCCCGCGAGAATCTGCGCGCCGAGCCACACGCCGACGGTGGCGGACTCGCCGGTCGCTTTCGTGCCCGTGAGCGACTGGTACTCGAAGCGAATCTCGCCCGACTCGAACAGCTGCACCTGGAAGGTCATCGCCGTCGACGGGTCGCCCGCGATGTGAGCATTGGTCCACTGCACGATGAGCCGCCGGGGGAAGCTCTGACCCTCGAGCATCCACTCGACGGCGCCGTCGTTCAGCAGGTCGAGGTCGTCCCAGAACGGGGCCACCATCTGAAACGCCGGCAGGTTCGTCGTGCCCTTGAAGTTCTCGTTCTGGGCCGTGGCGGCCGTCAGGCTGCCGAACGTGAGGAAGCCGTTCGTCGACGCCGAGAACGTCGACACCGGCACTCCAGCGACGGGGAAGGTGAACCCGAACGGCACCGAGAAGCCGAGCGTCGCGTCGTTGCTCGCCGGGTAGACGAGCGCCTTCGCGTCGGGGCTGCCGTGAATGTCGACGAAGCCCGTCGAGCCGGTCATCGACAGCGGCGGCTCGGCGGGAATGCCGATGACGTCGAGCGGAGCGAGGCCCGAGACGTCCCACGTGAGCGTGACGAACGAGTTCGGAGCCGTCGGGCTGGGCGACGCCGTCGCGTTGACGGGCGTCGAGACCGTGATGGTCTTCTCGAGCGTGTCTTTGTCGCCGGCTGCGTTGTAGGCCTCGAGCACGTACGTCGTCGTGCGCGACGGCCGCAGCGACGTCATGCCGGCCGAGACCATCGCCGCGATCTGCGTCTCGAACTCGACGGGCCCGTTCTTCAGGCGAATGATGACGGTGGTGGCGTTCGACGTCGTCCACATCGCGGTCGCGGGCGTGCCGCCCGACGAGACCGCTCCGGGCAGCGTGAACGTGTTCACCTTCGGGGCCTTCGCGACCCTGAGCAGCTTCGTCTGGCGCACCGACAGCCCGTTGAAGTCGTACGCGACGAGCGTCACCTGCACGTCTGCGTTCAGGCTGGGAATCGTGAAGCTCGCGTTGGCGCTCGCGGGCGGCGCGGTCGAGAAGACGGGCGCGCCGTCGAGCAGAATCTCGGCGCGGTGCGCGTTCGCGAGGGTCCACCGCACGGTCGCGGGCCGCGCCTGAGTGCCGAACGCCGGCACGTCGAACGTCGTGATGAGCGGGCCGTCGCGCACGTACGAGCGCAGCGCCGACGTCACTGCCTGCGGCGGGCTCGACGTCGCAGCGGTGAGCGTGAACTCGAGCGGGAAGTTGTCGGGCACCGGCCGCGAGAACGGGGTGCCGCCGTCGGGCAAGAGGCCCGCATCGGCGTTGAAGTCGCTCGGCACCTGGAACAGGAGCGTGCCGTCGTCGACCGCAGCCGGGCTCGTGACGGTCGCGACCTCACCGAACGTCGCTTCGGTGACCTTCACCGACTCGGCACCGAGGGTCTGCCACTGCAGCTCGATGGTGCCGCCCTGGCGAGCCGCCGGCGGCACGCCGACGAAGCGCCTGATGACCGGCCGGACCTTCACGTTCGCCGTGGCCGAGAGCGGGCCGAGCAAGCCGGTCGCGCGCAGCTCGAACGAGGTGCTGCGATCGAGCTTGAGGGTGCGCGACCCCGACTCGTCGGTCGACAGCGTCTGCCCAGAGGCGTCGCGAACCGTGATGCCGCTCCCGCCGAGCGCCGCCCAGGCGAGCGTGACCTCTTGCCCAGACTCGATCTCGCCGGGCACCACCACGATGAAGACCTCGCGCAGGCCCTCGTTCACCGCGACCTGCACGACGGCGCTCGCGCGGCCGCCCGGGCCGCTCGCGCGCAGCGCATAGAAAGACGTCTCGGTCGGGTTCACGGTCGCCTCGCCGGCCGATGCGTCGCCGGTGACGGTGACGCGGTTGCCCGCCGGGTCGAGCAACTCGACCTCGGTGGCGCGTTCGGTCGTGAAGCTCAGCTTCACGGCTGCTCCTGCGGTCACCTGCGTCTTGTCGGCGGCGAACGCGGTGATGACGGGCGGAGGCTCGGGCGGCGTCGGCGCCTGTGAACCCTGGCACGCAGAGACAGCCAGGGCGAGCGCAGCAAGCGCTGGACCGGGGAAGAATGTGTTGCGCATGGCCGGCGCTCTTAGGCGCTCGAACGCAACGTGGCAACCTGCCACATGTGAGAGTGTCGCACCCGGTGCGACGATGTGTCAGAGCAAGATGCTCGTGTGCGGGTTGACCCCGAACAGCTGCTCCGGCGAGCGCGTCACGGCGGCGAGGTAGGCCCAGAACCCGGCGATGCTCGGCGTGCCTGCGGCGAGGCCGACGTTCGACGAGACCTTGCCGGTCGTGCCGGTGCGCACGTTCTTGCCGATGACGGTGGCGGTGAGGTTGCCCTGGTGGTCCGAGCCCGGCAGCGAGCGCGCGAAGTCGCCGTAGATGGCGACGGTCACGTTGCGCCCGGTGGCCTCGAGCAGCCGCGACATGAAGACGTTCAGCGGCGGCAAGATGCGGGTGCTCATCATGTCGCGCACGTTGTTGCCGTTCGTGTCGCCGTGCGTGTCCCAGCCGCCGTCTTCGGCGAAGACGACGTTCGCGCCGGCCTGCACCATGAGGTCGGCCGCCATCATCTGCGTGCGGAAGTTGCTCACGCCCGTCGTGCCGACGGGCACCCCGTACGCCTGGCACAGGCCCGGGTAGTCGAGCGCGAGGCCCTGGCGGCGCAGCGTCTCGACGCCGGTCGCGAAGCCGTCTTTGACGCTCAGCAGCGAGTTCGGGCTGCGCACGAGGCGCTTCTTCGACATCGTCGTGCTGCCGACGAGGGCGTTCGTCGCGATCTCGCGGTTCGGCACCGACGGGTCGATGTCGCCGCCGAGCGCCGCGATGGTCGCGCGCATGTCGGTGATGCTCTGCAGGCTCACGTCGCCCTCGGCCGGCTTCGGCCCGTCGGGCTGCCCGCCGCCGACCACCGCCGCCTTGATCGCCGCCTCGCCGCCGAGCGACTTCGCGAGCATCAACAGGTGGCTGCGGCCGTTGCTGCTCGCGAGCGCGGGCTGCGCCGCCTCGTGCGCCGTCATGCCGTGGCGAATGCCGACCGAGGCCATGTGGCTCTTCGCGAACGCCGGCATCGAGCCGAACGTGCCGTCGACCACGAGGTCGTTGCCGAGCGAGAGGCCGTTGCCCGAAGCGCAGCCGAACGAGCCCTGGCCCTGAAACGAGTCGTGGCTGGGGAACAGCGAGTTGTAGCCGCCGTTCAAGAAGATGATGAGCAGGGCCGGCTTGTCGGTGACGGCGGCCTGGCCGAACGCGGTGCCGGCCTTGCCGAGCGCGGTGGCGCCCGCGAGGGCCGCGGCGCCGTGGAGGAGCGAACGTCGAGAGAAGGGCGAGGACATGGTTGCGCTCCGTTTCAGAAGGTCAGGAAGGGCGCGCTCGAGAGTACGGTCGCGCAGCCGTAGGCCCACTTGCGCCGCGCCGCGCTCTCGCGGCCGGTGCCGTTCACGGTGACGTCGACGCAGGCGGCGACCTCGTCGGTGTCGGGGGCGCGGCTCCAGAAGCGCTTGGCGAACTCGGTGCACTTGCCGGCGGCGTTGGTGGCGTCGGGCATCGCGTCGAAGTCGGCGCTGTTCGTGTAGTCGAGGCAGCCGACGAAGGCGACGCGCAGCGAGCTGTAGAGCGAGACGGCGGTGGCCGACGGCTCGACGTACCAGCGCGGCGGCACCTGGCCGAAGGTGCTCGCGAGCTGGCCGAGCAGTGCGGGGGCGGCCTTGCCGAGCACGCGGGCGTACTCGCCCGAGAGCGCGGTGAAGGGCTTCACGCGGTCGCGATCGAAGCCGACCTCTTCGTCTTCGCGGCCGGCCTCGAGGCGGGTGCCGCCGAAGCCCTCGTAGCCGTAGCCGAAGTCGCACGCGGCCATCTCGGGCGGGTTGTCGGGGTTCTCGCTAGGGTCGATGACGTCGGGCGTCATCTCTTTCATCAGCTTGTAGTCGAGCGTGGCGCCGCCCTGGCAGCCGAGAGCGAGGAGCGAAGAGAGCGCGAGAGCGAAGGTTCTCATGGTGGGCCTCACTGGCAGAACGCCGGGTCTTTCACGATGGCGGCGACCGCGGCCTGGAGCGTGCCTTCGGAGCGGAACTCCTTCATGCACCGGTCGAACGCGGGCGCCTCGCAGCGGTTCTCGTTGCGCCCGAAGAGGAAGTTGAAGGCGAGGCGGCAGGTGCGGAAGCGAAACGACTCGCTCTCGACGAGGGTGGTGACGAGCTCGCGCTGGCTGGCGACGGTGTGGCCGCCGAGCATGGTGACGGCGGCGCCGGTGGGGGGCTCGAACACGAAGCCGCCGCCCTGCACGTCGATGCGCTTGGGCAGCACCGAGGCGGCGAGGTCGAGCGCGTACATGCCGTCGAAGTGGCAGCCGCGGCAGCCGACCGACGAGCGACCGCTCGCGGTGATGTCGGCGTCGGGAGCGTTGGTGCTCGGCACGAGCTTGAGGCCGATGGTGTTGTTGAAGGTGCGGTACGCCATCGAGAGGACGATGCCGTTGGGCTCGTTGCCGGCGTAGCGCTTCATCCACGCGGGGCTGGTGAAGTAGCCGAGGCCGTTGGGGTCGGCGACGACGACGACGGTGTCGGCGGCGTTCTTCTCGACGCGATAGGGGCCGATGAAGAGCTCCTTCCACGGCTTGCGCTTCTGCAGAATCTCCCACGCGAGGTAGTACGGAGCGTCGGCCTCGGCGGTGGCGCCAGGCGTGCGGTTGAACTGGGTGTTGATGAAGCGCGCGTAGCGCTCGATGAAGTCGGTGGTGTCGATGAGGCTGTCGGCGCGCGCCTGGGGGTCGACGCTCGAGAGGAGGTCGGGCGTGGGGGCCTTGCCGGTGAGGGCGATGGCGACGCGCACGGCGCAGCGCTCGCGCTTCTCGAGCTCTTCGGGGGTCTGGGCGAGCGCCGCCGTCGAGACGGTCACTGCGAGCACCGCGATGAGGGAGTTGATCCGGGTCATGGAAACCTCTTGGGGAGGTCGCCTGAGCACGCGCAGTGCCAGAAACCCAAGTGGGCGCAACGGCTGCGCGGTGTTCTCTGCAGAGGACAGGGGTGGTCGCGTCGAGCGCAAAGCTGCGCTTCCTGCGCAGGCGCCTGTCTGCACCAGGATCGTCCAAGCCCTCGGATCGACTTCTTACAAAACGAGAAGCAACACGGGCGCCGGTGGATCAGAGGGCCGAAGCCCGATGCGGCCACGCCCGGTGCGACGGGTGGCGAGGCGGCTGGCTGCGGCAGCTCCTTGGGCCTGATCGGTGGTCGCAGGCGGCGGGACCCTGGCGTCCTGGCCAACCGAGATGCGAGCGGGCTTTCCGCTCGCTTCGCCGAGCTCCGGGCGCTGGGTGAGCGGCCGCTCTTGGCAGACCACGGGCCGAAGCCCGATGGGGCCACGCCCGGTGCGAAGCGTGGCGGGGCGCCTGGCTGCGGCAGCTCCTCTGGCCTGAAGCGGTGGTCGCAGGCTGCGGGACGCTGGCGTCCTGGCCAACAGAGATGCGAGCGGGCTGTCCCCTCGCTTCGCCGAGCTCTGGGCTCTGGGTGAGCGGCCACTCTTGGCAGACCACGGGCCGAAGCCCGATGGGGCCACGCCCGGTGCGAAGCGTGGCGGGGCGCCTGGCTGCGGCAGCTCCTCGGGCCTGAAGCGGTGGTCGCAGGCTGCGGGACGCTGGCGTCCTGGCCAACAGAGATGCGAGCGGGCTTTCCCCTCGCTTCGCCGGGCCCCGGGCTCTGGGTGAGCGGCCGCTCTTGGCAGGCCACGGGCCGAAGCCCGATGGGGCCATGCCCGGTGCGAAGCGTGGCGGGGCGCGCGGCTGCGGCAGCTCCTCTTGCCTGAAGCGGTGGTCGCAGGCTGCGGGACGCCGGCGTCCTGGCCAACAGAGATGCGAGCGGGCTGTCCCCTCGCTTCGCCGAGCTCCGGGCTCTGGGTGAGCGGCCGCTCTTGGCAGACCACGGGCCGAAGCCCGACGGGGCCACGCCCGGTGCGACGCGTGGTGGGGCGCCTGGCTGCGGCAGCTCCTCTTGATGCGGTGGTCGCAGGCTGCGGGACGCTGGCGTCCTGGCCAACAGAGATGCGAGCGGGCTTGCCGCTCGTTTCGCCGAGCTCTGGGCTCTGGGTGAGCGGGCGCTCTTGCCAGACCACGGATCTCAAAAAGACGTGTTTTTTGAGACCGCAATTTCAATCAGTTGGGCGCCGGCGTTGCACCATTTTGGAGCGGGAAAAGACGAGATCCGTGGTCTGTTTTGAGCGCTCCGTGCTCCGAGACCGGACGCGGAGTCTCGATCCGCCGTCGGCGGCCCCACCGCGGTCCGCCCTGCTTGGCGGCGCGAGCTCTGGGGCTCGCGGGACGACCGAGCTCTGACATTCCCGCGGTACTTAACTGTGGCCGTGGCGCTCGAGGCGTCGCAATAAGTACCGCAGCAATGTCAGAGCTGGCTCTCCCCTCTGCTCAGCCTGAGCGGCACGAGTCGCGCTGCGTGTGAGCGTTGACTGCGCCTGACCCGCTCTCGTGCAGCTCGGGTGCTCTGGGCCGCGAGATGATGACCTACGGAAAGCGACGACGGGCCGATCCCTCCGAGCTACCTCCTCGGGCCAGCTTGGCGGCGCGAGCACCGAGCCGCGAGGCGTCGGCCTCTCCCTTTCGGCCCGCCTGGCGCCACGAGCTCGGCGCTGCGACGAACCGCGACATCCGCATCTCCGTCGGCCGTCGTACAGCGCCACGAGCTCGGCGGTCGTCGCCTGGAGTCTCTGGCTGCACACGTGCCGGCGCCCGGCGCTGCGTGATCGAGCGCGTCGCTGCGACGAAGCGCGCCGGCTGCATCTCCGTCGGCCGTCGTACAGCGCCACGAGCTCGGCGGTCGTCGCCTCGAGTCTCTGGCTGCACACGTGCCGGCGCCCGACGCTGCGTGATCGAGCCGCGGCGCTGCGACGAAGCGCGCCGGCCGCATCTCCGTCGGCCGTCGTACAGCGCCACGCGCTCGGCGGTCGTCGCCTGGAGTCTCTGGCTGCACAGCCCGGCGCTTCGCGATCGAGCCGCGGCGCTCCGACGAAGCGCGCTCGCCGTCGTGCAACGTCCCGGCGCTGCAGCGCTACGGCACCCGCACGGTGCAGTCGGGGAAGTACTTCTGGAGAATCTGCTTCCGGCTGAGGCCCTTCAGCGCCATCGACTTCGCGCCGAGCTGGCACAGGCCGACGCCGTGGCCGTGACCGACTCCGTTGAAGCGCACGAGGTTCTCGACCTCCTCGGCCGTCACCTTCATCGAGCGAATGGTGCGCCACCCGAACGCGCGGCCCATCGCGCTCATGAACTCGGCGCCGCGGAAGCGCCGGCCGAACGCCTTGAGCTCGAGCACGCGGCCGGCAGCGTCGCGGCGCAGCGGCTCGAACGACTGGCCCTCGGGCGCGAGGTTCAGGCCCTTCGCCATGTCGCCGCGCTCGATCTCGAAGCTCCACTTGAACTCGGGAGCCTCCTTGCACGCCGGCCCGTCTTTCCCGCTGTCGCTGATGCCCGGCCCGACGCCCTCAGCGCCCTCGCCGAAGACGTCGGAGGCCTTGCTGGTGTGGCCTCCGCACGCGGCGTGAAAGAAGGCGGGCTTCAAGCCGATGCCGCCCCACAGGAGCACCTCGCCGCGCGTGCGCTTGCTGGCGTCGTCGGCGGTCGCCGAGATCTCGTCGAGGCCCTTGTAGAGCTGGCAGTGCGTGAGGTCGCAGAGGTCGTAGCCGTCTTTCTCGTGCCGCCCGCGCGAGGCGAGCGCGAACGTGCGGCTCACGACGGCCTGCGCCTCGAGCGCGGCTGAGGGGAACCCGTCGGCCTCTTCGCTGACGACGCTGGGCAGGTACTCTTCGACCTGCACCTCGTCGATGAAGCGAATGAACGAGCCCTCGGGCAGGGCCGTCAGCTTTCCCGGGTAGCCGTGCGGCTTGTCGTCGAGCGTGATCTTGATCTCGCCCTCGGCGGTGATGACGTCGCAGAGCCGCTCGCCCGCAGTGAGCCGCCGGTCTTTGAGCTTGAGCTCGATGCGTGACCCCGCGACGCTCTCGCCGTCGCACGTGAGCTTCTCGGCGGCGAGCCACGCTTCGTAGGGCTTCTCGCGCTCGAGCACACGGACCTTGAGCGGAGCGGGCAGCGCCGACAGCGCGACCAGGGTGAGGATCAGCACGCGCCTCCGAAGCTACCGACTTTGGGTGTCCTCTGCCATGAGACAGCTGACTTGCGCCCTGATAGGCCAAGCGCGGGCTGCAGCGCGGAAAACGCCAACGGTTTCGGCGCGCTGGGGGGCGGCAGAGCGCTTGCTGTGTGGGCCCCCATCATGCGCATGCGCGTCATCGTTCTTCTCTCTCTTTGTGCCTGCCAGGCGTCCATCGGCGGCGGCACCGGCGGCGGCGAGACCGGCGGCACCGGCGGAGGCAGCACCGCGGGCAGCGGCGGCAGCAGCGGCACCGGCGGAGGCTCAGGCGTCATCACGAGCACCGAGTTTCCGTGCGAGGTCGCGACGGTGCTGCAGACGACCTGCCAGAGCTGCCACGGCACGACGCTGAAGAACGGCGCTCCGATGGCGCTGGTGACGCGCGATGATCTCACGGCGCCGTCGGCGATCTCGCCCGAGATGTCGTACGCCGAGCGCAGCGTCTTTCGCATGCGCGTCGCGGCGCCCGGCACGATGCCGCCTCCGGCGTCGGGGCCCGCGGTGGCGACCGACGACATCGACGCGTTCGAGGGCTGGGTGACCCGCGGCATGCCGGTCGGCAGCTGCAACGTCGGCACCGGCGGCGGCAGCGGCACGGCCGGCAGCGGCGGCACCGGCGGCGGCAGCGCCACGGGCGGAGGCAGCGGCACCGCCGGCGGCGCGGTCTTCGTGGCGGACCCGCCCTCGACGTACGTCGCGAAGGTGAAGCAGGTGCTCGTGGGCCAGGCGCCGACCGACGCAGAGCTCACCGCAGTGATGAACGACCCGAACCAGCTCGG
>JBGALX010000021.1:0-217604 GCA_044223505.1 Myxococcaceae bacterium | reverse complement strand
AAGGGCGCCGAGGCGCTGCTGGTGGTCGCGGTCGTCGTGCTCGCGGTGCTCCCCTTCGTCGTCTACGCGGTCGACTCCGAGGCCGACGCGCTCACGCTCGATCGCTTCTACTGCCCCGAGCTGAGCTTCTCGGCGATGGGCGGCGCCCAGGTGCCCATCGGCCCCGGCCAGACCGTCGGCCTCGGCGTCGCGAAGATCCGCGCCGACCTCGCGTTCGTCGGCGCGATGGCCGAGGTCGGCCTCATGCCCTCGAGCTCCTCGATCGCGAGCGCCTTCTCGGCCCACTTCCTCGTTCGCCCACCGCCGAAGGCTCACCTCGAGGGAGCGCTCGCGCTCGGCGTCCGCCGCGCCATCGGGCCGGGCGGCGCGGTAGACGGCTTCGAGCTCGCGCTCCCGCACACATACGTGTTCATGCGCGATGGCTACAAGAAGCTCGGCCTCGAGGTGATGCCGCGCGTGATGTTCCGCCGCGCGGGCTTCGACGTCGGCGCCGACCTCACGCTCGTGATCCCCATCGCCGACGTGCTCCAGGGCCGGGTTGGCGCCGGAGCCTTCAGCGTCTTGGGTCAGACCCAGCTCACCGCTTCGGTGGGCCTCGCCGTGCACCTGTAGCCGCGGGCTTCGTGCCGCTCGGCCTCGGCTTCGAGCGGTTCCCGTCGAGCGCAGCGACCTCGGCTTCGATCTTCTTGAGCTCCGCCTCGTGGTCCTCCTGGCGCACCTTCCTGCCCGAGAACTGCAGCCACGCCCAGACCACGACGATGACGACCGCGCCCGGCAGCGAATAGAGGAACGTGCGCCCCGGCCCCGCGAGCAGCTGCGCCGGCTGCCAGCCGCGGTCACGCAGACCGACCACCAGCATCGGCTGCTCCTCGCGATCGAGGCGCGCCCAGACCGCCGACACCGCCTCGGCCCGCATCTGTAGATCGTGGTCGAGCTTGAACCCGCGCTCCTGAAACCTCCACCGCATCGCCTCAGTTCGCTCGTGCAGCTCCTTAACGCGCGGCATGAGCCTCGCCGCTTCCAGGTAGTGCGTGTACGCCTCGGTGAGCACCACCTGCGAGACCTTGCGGCCGTCGTCGAGCCCGAGCAGCTGCGTCGCCGCCGCGAAGTGCCCGGCAGCGAGGTACTCGGGGCTGCTCCAGTACGTCACGTAGACGTAGCCCACGACGCCCAGCGCGTAGACGCCGAGCACGATGAACAGCCCGTACGGGACGGGGAAAGGCTGCCGTTGCTGCTTCACGTGCGCAGGATACAGTCAGCGCGCCTTGTTCCGTCCCGTTCCTCCGCTGAAAGCCGGCTCGCGCGTCGGCGTCATCGCTCCTGCCGGCCCCTTCGATCGCCCGTCGTTCGAGAAGGGCCTCGCCCTCATCTCGGCTCGCTACACCCCGATCCTCGCGCCCGACATCTTCTCGACCCACCGCTACCTCGCCGGCACCGACGCCCGCCGGCTCTCCGAGCTGCGCTCCGCCCTCGGCCTCGACGCCATCTTCTGCGCGCGCGGCGGCTACGGCGCCCACCGGCTCCTGCCGTCGCTGTCTAAAGACGACGTGCGACCGCAGGCGCTCGTCGGCTTCTCTGACATCACCGCGCTGCACGCGCTGTGGCAGTGCGCGGGGCTTCGCAGCCTGCACGCGCCCGTGCTCACGCAGCTCGGCACCCAGCCGCGCGTCGTGACCGAGCGCCTGTTCGCCACGCTCGAGTCGAGCGCGCCCCCCGAGCCGCTCTCCGGCACCGGCGGGGTCAACGGCGGCTTCGCCGAGGGCCCCCTCGTCGGCGGCAACCTGAGCGTGTTCTCGCGGCTCATCGGCACGCCGTTCATGCCCCCGCTCGATGGAGCCGTGCTGCTCGTCGAAGACGTCGGCGAGCGGCCCTACCGGCTCGACCGCATGTTCATGCACCTGAAGCTCAGCGGCGCGTTCGACCGCATCGCCGGGTTCGCGCTCGGCGACTTCACGGGCTGTGAAGAGAAGGGAGCCGACTACGGCCCGCTCGACGTGCTGTGTGAGCTGATCGAAGCGACGCGCAAGCCCGCTGTGCTCGGGCTGCCCATCGGTCATGGCCCGGTCAACATGCCCGTGCCGCTCGGAGCCCGGGTCCGCATCGAGGCCGCTTCGGCGCGGCTGACGTTCCTCGAGGGGCTGGTGTGAAGATCCTCGACGAAGGCGTCGCGCAGGGCGTCTTCCCCTTCGCGCGCGCCGAGGTGATGCTCGACGGCCGCCACGTCATCTCGGCCGGCAACGCCCCCGAAGAGATGGTGTTCGACCTCGCGTCGCTGACGAAGGTGATGTGCACGACGACGGTGTGCCTCGACCTCGTCGCGCAGCGCAGGCTCGAGCTCGCCGCCGTCGAAGACCTGCTCTTTCACCGCAGCGGCCTGCCCGCGTTTCTGCCGTTCTTCGCCGAGGCGCTCACGACCTGGCCGCAGCTGCAAGACGAGTCGTGCCCGAGAGAGACCCGCGCCGCCGCCCGCGCTCACGTGGTGGCCGCCGCCGAGTCGACTCCGCGCGCAGCGCGGCGCGCCGCCGTCTATTCGGATCTCGGCTTCATCGTGCTGGGCGAACAGCTCGCGCGCGCCGCCGGCGCCCCCCTCGACTCGTTGTTCCTCGAGCATGTCGCGGCTCCGCTCGGGCTGAAGGCGACCGGCTACCGTCGCCTGAGCGCGAAGCCGCCCGCGCCGCTCTACTTGGCCCCGACGGGCGGCACTCGCCCGCGCGAGCCGGCCCCCGGCCAGGAGGGCCTGTGGGACGTGCCGGTGCGGCCGACGCGACCCGCCGAGGTCGACGACGACAACGCCTGGGCGATGGACGGTGTCTCGGGCCACGCGGGCCTGTTCGGCACCGCGCGCGACGTCATGCTCGTCGGTCAGGCCGTGCTCGACGGCCGCTTTCAGCCCCCGCACGCAGCGTGGGCGCCCGACGTCAGCACGCCCGGCAGCACGCGGGCGCTGGGCTTCGACACGCCCTCGGCAGAAGGTGCGTCGTGTGGGCCGCGCTTCGGGCGAAAGGGCGCGAAGGGCGCCATCGGCCACACGGGCTTCACCGGCACCTCGCTGTGGGTCGACCTCGATCGCCGGCTCGTGGTCGCCCTCTGCACGAATCGGGTGGCGCTCGGCCGCGCCAACGTGAAGATTCGGGAGTACCGCCCGGCCTTCCACGACGCCGTGCTCGACGAGCTGCACCTATGAGCCCAGACGACGGAAACGTTCTGCCCACCATCGACCCCCGGTCGATTCACCGCATCCACCTCGTCGGCGTCGCCGGCACCGGCATGGGCAGCTTCGCGGGCATGCTGAAGGCCGCCGGCTATGAGGTCACCGGGAGCGACGAGAACGTCTACCCGCCCATGAGCGACATGCTGAAGGCGTGGGGCATTCGGGCGATGACCCCGTATGCGCCCTCGAACCTCGATGAGGCGAAGCCCGACCTCGTCATCATCGGCAACGTCATTCGTCGCGTGAACCCCGAAGCGACCGCCGTTCGCGAGCGGGGCCTCAAGTCGATGAGCTTCCCTGCGGCGCTGGGCTCGCTCTTTTTGAAGGAGCGCCACTCGGTCGTCATCGCGGGCACGCACGGCAAGACGACGACGTCGGCGCTGATGGGGCACGTGCTCGCCGCGGCCGGGCGCGACCCCACGTTTCTCGTCGGCGGAGTCACGAAGAACTACGGCGGCAACTACCGGCTCGGAAAAGGGCCGCACTTCGTCGTCGAGGGCGACGAGTACGACACGGCGTACTTCGACAAGGGGCCCAAGTTTCTGCACTACCAGCCCCGCACCGTGATCCTCACGAGCGTCGAGCTCGATCACGCCGACATCTACCGCGACCTCCAGCACTACGAGTCGTCGTTCGAGAAGCTCGTCGCGCTGGTGCCGGCCGACGGCACGCTGGTCGTGTGCCGCAGCTACCCGAACGCGGTGCGCATCGCGAAGGCCTGCAAGGGGCGGGTGATCGAATACGCGGCGGGGCCGGCGGCCTTCTCGGCCGAAGGCGCGCGCTTCGCGACCGAGGGCGGCGAGGTGCTGCTGCCGCTGGGGGGCCGGCACAACGTCGAGAACGCCCTCGGAGTCTATGCGGCGGCGCGCTCGCTCGGCCTGTCGCACGACGAGATCTCGGGCGGCTTCGCGACCTTTCAGGGTGTGAGGCGCCGCCAGGAGGAGCGCGGCACCGTTCGCGGCGTGCTCGTCATCGACGACTTCGCGCATCACCCGACCGCGGTTCGCGAGACCATCGCCGCGGTCAAGGGCCGCTATGCCGGCCGGCGGCTCGTCGCCGTGTTCGAACCGCGCTCGAACACCAGCCGGCGCAACCTGCACCAGGAGGAGTACGCCGGCTCGTTCGGTGGAGCCGAGCACGCGTTCGTGAAGGTCCCCGAGAAGCACGACAAGATCCCCGAGGGCGAGGGGCTCGACGTGCCGCGCCTGTGCCGAGAGCTCACGGGGGGCGGCATCTCTGCCGAGGCGGCTTCGACGGTCGAGGGCCTCGTCGAGCAGGTGGCGGGGTTCGTGCGCGACAGAGACGTGGTGTTGGTGATGAGCAACGGTGGTTTCGGCGGTTTCATCGAGAAGCTCTTGAAGCGTCTGGAGACACCATGACGAGAGCGGTGCTGGTTCTGACGTTGCTGAGCTGCATGGCGTGTGTGAAGCGCGAGCCGGCGCCGACCATCACGGGGCCGGCGAGCGAGCACCCGGCGGTCGCGCTGTCGCCGCTCGACTTCACGCTGAACCGCTACCCCGATCAGACGCCGTTCCAGCTCTCGAGCCTGCGCGGGAGCGTCGTGCTGGTCGACGTGTGGGCGACCTGGTGCGAGCCCTGCCGCGACGCGCTGCCGATGTACCAGGACATGCAGAAGGAGTTCGGCGCGAAGGGCTTCAAGGTGCTCGCGCTCAACGTCGACGCCGACGCGTCGCAGATACCGAAGTTCCTCGCCGAGACGAAGCTCGACCTCGACATCCTCCTCGACCCGAACGCGAGCTACGCCGAGAACACGCTGAAGGTGAAGGTGATGCCGACCGCCCTGCTCATCGACCGCCAGGGCAAGGTGCGGCAGGTGCACGAGGGCTTCGCCGAGGAGTTCTTCTCGCGCTACCTCAAAGAGGTTCAGGATCTGCTCGCCGAGCCGGCCGACTCGAAGGGCTAGGAGAGCGTAGGGCGTAGGCGGGCGTAGCGCGCCAGCGCGCAGAGGGCGTCTTGTGCCCGACCCGCCGAAGCCCGAAGCGGGCTAGAAGAAGCTCTCGGGGACGAAGACGATGTCGCCGGGCTGGAGCTGGAAGTTCTTCTCTCGGCCCTGCTCGATCTCGGCGACCGGCACGCGCACGCGGGTCTCCTGCCCCGAGATGAGGCGGGTGACCGACGTGCCGTTCTTCGCCGCGAGCTTGGTGAAGCCGCCAGCGAGCGTGACCGCCTGGATGATCGACATGTTCTCTTCGTAGGGGAACGTGCCGGGCTTCGAGATCTCGCCGAGCACGAAGACCTTCTTCGAGGTGTACTCGCGCACCAGCACGGTCACCTGGGGGTTCTTCAAGAAGCCGTTCTTGAGGCAGGCGCTGATGGCGTCGGCGGCCTGGCTCGAGCTCTTGTTGAGCACGGTGACGCGCCCGCACAGCGGGTAGTCGATGTTGCCCTCGGGCGAGACGCGGAAGGCGCCCGAAAGATCGGTCTCTTGATAGACGCGGACCTCGAGCAGGTCGCCGCTGCCCAGCGTGCTGGCCGTGCCGCGCCCTTCAGCGGGCGGCGCGTCGCCGGTCGTCACGACGGTGCCGACGGTGTTGGGCTTGGGGCTCACGCAGCCGAGCGGCAGCGTGAGAAGCACGGCGAGCAGCGACAGCAGCCGGGTCATCAGTACGACAGCGTGACGGTGAGGGCGGGCTCGTGGCGAACGTACTGGTTGCCGACCGGCGCGCCGGTGCCGGGAATGCGCCAGCCGAGGTTGTAGCTGACCCCGGCCGACAGAATGCTGATGATCTGAACGGTCACTTCGGCCTGGACGGTGACGAAGAAGTCGTTGCGATCGACGAGCATGGTCGTGCCGCCAACGGTGTCGTTGATCGCGGGGAAGTCGATGTAGTCGAACGCGCCGAACAGCCGCGTGGTGAGGCGCCCGAAGAACGTGGCACGGAAGTCTGCATAGCCGCGGTGCTGGCCAAAGGTCCCGTAGACCGGCACGGCATTCATCGTGAGCAGATACCCGCCGCGCACCGTGATCTCACTGCCCAGGTACGCGACCTCGGCCTGGGCGAGGGGGCTGACCCCACGACCGAGGCCGAAGTCGCCTGCGCCGCCGATGAGCGCCAGCACGCTGAGCCGTGAGGTGATGAGGCCCGAGAGCCCTGCGGTTCCGCGGAGGATGTACGCCGTGAGGTTCGTGCCGGCCGTTTGCGCTGGGGTTCCTGGCGTCGTGGGGCGCGCCGGGTCCGACGTGTTGAAGTACGAGCGCCAGTCGAACTGGAGGTCTGCCACCACGGCCGTCTTCGGCAGGAACTTCCACTTCCCGCCCAGCGACGCGTTCAGGTTGCTGTAGTTCATCTCCTGCAGCAGCGTGGGGTTGCAGCGAATGTCGGTCGTCCCGCAGCCGGTCAGACCGCGGCTGGTCGCGAGTTGGGGCGAGAAGAACTCGACGTCCCAACGGATCTTCGGGGTGACCGAGATGGCCCCGCCCCCGGGGTGAATCGGCACGGCGAGGTACGCCGAGTTGAACAGCGAGATGATGCCGATGCTCGAAGCGAGGTTCGCAGTCGCGTTCGAGCGCGAGAACGTGTCGCCGAGCTGGATCTCGACGGGGCCGGTCTTGTTGAACGCGGTGTCGAGGCCGACGAGCGCGTTCACGTAGCTCATCGGCGTGGCGCCCGGCGTGACGAGCCCGGTGTACCAGACGAACCCACCCTGGCCCTTGAAGTTGACCGCCGTCGACGGCGTGTCGAGCGCGAACGCGAGGCCCGCACTCGGCGTGATGATGAAGTCGCCGCGAATCGCCTCAGTCCCGGTGCCGCCGGTGCCCGAGGGGAAGAACCCCGCAGCGCTGTCGTACGACGCCCGCACCGACAAGAACGGGTGCAGGCGGCCGTCGCCGATCTTGATGCCGTTCGGCTTGGGCGGAGCATCGGCGTGAGCCAAAGCACCGACGAGAACCGCACCGAGAATGGCGAAGCGCTTCGTCATGGGCCGGGTAAGACGCGAGCCGAGCGCCTTAACACACCCCCCTGATTCGCCAGTAGTTAATCATCGCCTCACATCGTGGTGCTGGCCGCAGGGGCCCGCGCGTCGATGAGGATCGGCGTGGTCGGGGCCGTCGGGTCGCCTTTCGGCAGATCCTCAGGCACCTCGACGTCGATCGCGAGGTTCTCGTCAGTACGAAACGCGAGCTGCCCGAGGCACTGCTCAGCCTCTGCGCGGAGCTGCGTCACCTTGGTCGTGGCGATCGAGGTCTTCGTGTACTCGTGCAGGGCGCTGGAGTCTTCCTTCTTCGCGATCGCCTCCTGCATTGCCACGTCGGCGAGCTCCGAGATGCGGAGCAGGCCTTTCACCTGCGTGAGCTTCTCGTTCACGCAGTTCAGCTTCACCACGTCGCGGCTGTTGCGCGCCTCTTCCAGCTTGGAGAGCACGTCTTTCAGCGCAGAGCGCATCTTCGCGAGCGACTCGGCGCTGCGACGGATCTTCTCGGGGTTGGGCGGGTTGTCGCGATCTTCACCCGGTTGATTGGCCGCGGCGGGAGCCGTCGAGCCCTCGCCCGCAGGGGCCTGGGCCCACGCGAGGGAAACTCCAGCGCAAATGATGAAGAACGCCCGCTTCAGCACTCTGAAACCCCGCCTCTCAAAAGTCGAACCACTCTAGAGACCGTCCACCGCATAGTCAACGCAAGTCACTGATACCACGGGGTAACACGACCGCCAAACGGTGGGTCCCCGGCGGGGGAGCCACGATTCACAGGCGCGCTGCCAGGCGGGTGTTCGCCTCGCGGAGGCGTGCCGACAAGATGCGCGCGATGTTGATCACCACGAAGGTGAAACCGTCGCGGTGCTGCTTCCTGAAGGTGGTGAGGTTCTCGGCGGTGAGATGGAGGAGCTCGACCTCGCCTCGCGCCCGAACGGTCGCCGAGCGGTACTCCTTGTCGATCAGCGACATCTCTCCGAAGAACTCACGGGGCCCGAGCACTGCGATCACCTTCTCGGCGTCCGACGCGTCTTTGCGGATCACTTCGACCTCGCCCGAGGCGATGACGTAGACGCTGTCGCCGAGCTCGCCCTCCTCGATGATGATCTGCCCGGCGCCGAACCGACGCGGGCGCGAGAGATCGGCGACGTAGTCGAGCTCCTGGTTCGAGAGCATCTCGAACAGCGGCGACCCGGAAAGCAGAGCGAGTTTCTCCATCAGGTTGCCCGTACCTCTCCCTTACGGCCCTTGAGAAAATAGTCCTCGAACCTGCGGTCGCCCTCCTCGAGTGACGGTACCGAGGCCCGCGCCGGCTCGAGGAAGGCGACGCCGCGCTGTCGATCGACCTGATACACGGCCAGCGGCTTCACCTCGACGTTGTAGCCGTCACCGTCTTCCACGAGCGCGACGCAGTACGCGAGCCGCTGGTCGTCTTTCATTCGAAAGTAGAGAAAGTCGGTGCCGGTCGCGCACCCGAACTTCTCGCGGGCCGCCGACAGCAGCGCCGACACCTTCGCCTTCGCGCCCTCGTTCTGCGTGGCGCAGGCCTCGACCTCGGCCTTCAGCTCTCTCGCCCGCTTCTTGCGCTCCTCGGCGAGCGCGAACAGCCCCTCGGCCGCTTTGCGAACCTTCTTGCCGAGCGCGCGCTCCTCGGCGACCAGGAGGCTCACCTCGGCAGAGCGGGCCCACAGGCGCTCGACCTCGTCCCAGGCCCTCAGCTTCCGCGCGTTCTCTTTCTCGTACTCTTCCTGGGCGGTCTGGTGCGCGCGCTGCGCGTTCTTCACCTCGACCTCGCCCAGCTGCTTGTCGACCGCCTCGTCGCGCTTCTTCTCGGCGGCGCCGAGCCGGTACCAGGCCTCCGAGGCGCGGAAGCGCTGCTCCTCGAACTCGCCGACGCCCTTGAAGCTCTTGTTCTCGAGGTCGGTCGCCTCGAACAGCATGTTGGCGGCCGTGTCTTCGTGCTCCCCGGCCCGGTACAGCGTGTCGATGGCGTTCTTCTGGGTCAGCTCGGCGCGGAACTCCATCAGCGTGGTCTGCGCGAGGAGCTCCTCGTAGCGCGCGGTGGCATCTCGCAGCGCTGCGCGCGCGGCGGTCAGCTGCCCCCACCACTCCGTGAATTCGACGGTGCCCAGCAGGGCCCGAACGTCGGCCAACCGGCGTTGCTTCACCCCGAGGTGTTTACGTCAACCCGTCGCCGGCGTGAAGAGAACTGGGAACTGCATCGGCACTTCACCGTCGGGCTTCACGGGGAACAGCCAGCGGCGAATGACGCCCTCCATGCAGCCCGTCACCTCGCTGCTGCGCAGCGTGTCGGGGCTCACGTCGATCTCGTGTGGGCGGCCGTCGTTCGCCACCGTGAAGTGCACCGTCACGCGCCCCCTGAGCGTCGGGTTGTGCTTCAGCTCGCGCTCGTAGCAGGCGGTGAACGCGCCCTTCCGCGCCGTGATGTAGCGCATGAAGAGCTGAGGGTCGGGCACCTCGGGCACCTCTTCGATCTCGATGTCTTCGACCTTGCCTCTCGGTACGCCCACGTCGGCGTGCTCGCCGAGGCGCACGTCTCTCGCCCCGTTGGTGACGACCGGCCCGACCGACTGCAGCTCGGTCGGCCCACGCTCGCGGCGGCTGCCGAGCAGGCGGGTGTCGAGCGGGCCGCGCTGGGCTCCCTCGAGCGCCGCCTTCTCGGAGGCGGTCACCCCCTTGTCGAAGTCGGCGAGGGCCGTCGCGAGCAGGCCCGTGAGGTTGGGCGACGGGCGGCCCGGCCCGGGGTTGTTCGGCCGCTTTCCCGGCGGAGGAGCAGGGGAGGGCGGCTGGGCCTTCACCGGCGGGAAGACCTTGGGGATCGGCAGCAGCGGCGCCTTCGTGAAGCGGTCAGGCACCGTCTCGTAGGGGTCTTCAGCGACGACGTGCGGCTGCCGGTTGACCCAGACCGCGATCAGCATGTGGGTCAGCAGCGACGCGAAGAGAATGTGGAGGAACCGCTTGTCGATCTGCGACAGCGGCGAGGTGTCGACCGTGAGCCGGTCGTCGGCGAGCGCAGCGTCCATGAGAGGACTGACCACGTGCCGCGCGTCGAGGTTCCCGCCTCGCTCAGGTCGCGGGCGAGAACACGAACGGGAACGCGACCGGCACGTCGGAGTCGGGCTTGAACGGGAACACCCACGTGCGAATGATGCTCTTGATGCACGCGCCGACGGCGTCGTTGCCGAGCGAGTTCTCTTCGATCTCGATCTCGGTCGCGCGACCCGAGGTCGAGATCGAGAAGCGAACCACGACCTTGCCCTTCATCGACGGGTTGCGCTTCAGCTCTTTCTCGTAGCACGCCACGATGGCGGCCTTGCGGGCCTTCACGTAGCGGTTCAGCGCCTCGCGATCGACGTCGCTCGAGTCGACCTCGGGGGCTGCGTCGGCGACGCGGCCGCGAATCGCGGCGTCGCCCTTCGCGCCGAGGTTCACGTTGCCTGCGCCGCTGGTGCCGAGATCGCCGATGCCTGCCGCCGTGCCTGCGCCGCCGCCCTTCGGGCCGCCGACGTCACCGGCCGTCGCGACTCCGACGCCACCGGCGCCGGCGAGCGCGTTCGCGATGTCGGCGCCGCCGGTCGAGTTGCCGAGCACGTCATCGAACGCCGAGCCCTTCGAGCCGGAGGAGCCGAGGATCTTGAGGAGGCCCTTCGAAGCGACGGCCTTCTGCATCGCCGCCTTCTTGGCCGCCTCGTCCATCGGCTTCTTCGCTTCCTTCTTCTCGTCGGCCTTCTTCTCGTCCTTCTTCTCGTCGGCCTTGGCCGTCTCTTCCTTCGGCGGAGGCGGCTTCTCGACCTTCACCGGCATCATCACCTTCGCGAACCGGTCGGGGAGCTCGTCGAGCGAGAGCTCGCGCTCTTCAGGCATCGGCTGGCAGGCGATGAACGACGCGCCCGAGAAGTGAATGAACAGGGACACGCCGAGGATGAGGAAGAAGAACTGGTCGACGCCGGCGAGCGCACCGCCCTTGATGGTGGGAGGCAGCTCGGGCCGAGGCGGCTCGGGCGGAGGGGTGACGAACTGAAAGAGCAGCGAGACCTCGCCGACCGCGACGCGGCCCTTCATGCCGTCGTTGAGCGGCAGCACGTAGACGTTGCCGCGCTTCTTCGCGAGGTTCTGCTGGCGCAGGGCGGCGAACGAGAGGTCGGAGTCTCCGACCTTCACCTTGCCGTCCATCTGCTCGGTGAAGACGAGCGAGTAGACGCCGTTCAAGAACTCGAACAGCGTGAACGAGCCGGGCAGGTTCGAGACCGGCACGACGAACGTGTTCTTCGAGTCCTGGCCGACGGTGACGTTGGCGCGGCGCTTCAGCGTGCGGTCTTCGGTGATCTTGGCGCCCTGGATGAGGGCCACGCGCAGGATCTTGGGCGATGCAACCGTGGACATGGGTGTCGGCTTAGACCTCGAGTGGCCTGCTCAGGTTCCGAAAGGAAAGCCCGCGTAACTTAGGGGCTTTGAGCTGCGGACGCCAGATCTTCAAAAGGCGTCTTTTTCGACGCTCTTTTCGACCTTCGGAATGAACGACTCGGCGCGGTTCAGCTCGTCGAAGTTCAGCTGGCTGCGCTGCAGAATGTAGAAGGCCTGCGGCTTCTGAATGCGCCCCTCGACCGTGAGCGCGTCGAGGCGAATGACCTTCTTCTTCTTCGCCTGCGCGAGCGCGGGGAGCGACAGCGCGAGCAGGGTGAGCATCAACCAACGCTTCATTTGTCGTCGTCTCCCAGCTTGGCGGGCTTCTGGAGCAGCTCGTCGTCCTTGTCTGACAGCTTCTGCCCCGCCGCAGGTTTCCGCTTCGCCGCCTCGGCCTCTTCTTTGGCGCGCTGCTTCGCTTCGGCCTCGGCGCGCTTCTTCGCCTCGGCCTCGGCGATCTTCGCGGCCTTCGCCTCTTCGGCGAGCCGCTTCTTCTCGGCGGCCTCGGCCTCTTTCTTCGCCTTCGCGTCGGCGGCGGCCTGCTTCTTGGCGTCGGCCTCGGCTTGCTTCTTCGCCTTCGCTTCGTCGGCGGCGGCCTTCTTCGCGTCGACCTCGGCCTGCTTCTTCGCCTTCGCCTCTTCGGCAGCACGCTTCTTGTCGTCGAGCTCCTGCTGCTTCTTGAGCTCGGCGGCCTTCATCGAGGCCTTGCGCTCTTCTTCCTTCGCCTCTTCCTCGGCCTTCTTCTTGGCCTCGGCATCGGCGCGCGCCTTCGCCTCGGCCTCATCCTTCGCCTTCTGCTTCGCTTCCTCTTCGGCCTTCTTCTTCTCTTCGGCCTCGCGCTGCACCTTGCGCAGCGCGTCTTTCTTCTCGCGCTCCTTGCGGCGCTCTTCCTTCTCGATGCCCTTGTTCGCGTCCTTGATGTACTGGTCGACGCGCTCGTCTTTGCCGCCCTTCGAGCGGTACTGGTTGAAGTAGTCGATCGACTTCTTGAACCGGTCGGTGGTCTCGATGCCCGGCACGTCGCTGTCGAGGTGCAGCACCGCGAGGTTGTAATAGGTGTCGGTCAGGTCGGGCCGCAGCTGCAGCACCTTGTTGTACTCCTGCAGCGCCTTCGCGGTGTCCTGCTTGCCGCGGTAGGCGTTCGCGAGGTTGAGGTGCGCGGGCACGAGGTCGGGCGCGGCGGCGACGGCGGCCTCGAGCTCACGCACGGCGCCGTCGAAGTCCTGCGTCTCGTTCAGCATGCTGCCGAAGTTGTTGCGGGCCTCGGCGTAGTCCGGGCGCAGCGTCGCGGCGGTCTTGAACGAGTCGATGGCGAGGTTCTTCTGCTTGAGCTGCAAGAGCACGAGGCCGAGCGCGTTGTGCGTCGCGGCGTCGTTCTTGTCGATCTCTCTCGCGTTCTCGAGCACCATCTTCGCGAGCTCGATCTTGCCCTCTTTCAGGTAGACCTGAGCGAGCAGCTGCATCGCGCGCACGTTGCGCTCGTCGGCCTTCAAGACCTTCTTGGCCTCGTTCGCGGCGGTGTCGAGCTTGCCCTGCTGGAGCAGCGCGTAGACGAGGGCGGTGCGAAGGCCGAGCGCGGCCGGGTTCTGCGAGATCGCGAGGCGCAGCTCGGCCTCGATGGCGCTGCACTTCTTCTGGCGGCACATCATGCGGGCGAGCGCGTCCCACGCGGCGTCTTGCCCAGGGTCGACCTCGCCGGCCTTGCGGTAGTACTTCTCGGCGCCCGACGTGTCGCCGCGCCGCTCGGCGATCATGCCGAGGTTGGTGAGCGCGTAGGCCGCCTTCGGGTCGCGATCGTACGCCGCCTTGAACTGCGACTCGGCGGTGGCGAGATCGCCCTTGGCGACGGCGTCGACCCCGGCGCGGAAGGTGTTGTTCGTCGTGGAGTCGAAGACGTGCTTCGGCGGGGGTGGGGGCTCCTCGCGCTCCTGGACCTTCCCCGCGCTGCCGCCCTGTGCGGGCGTGGTGGCGGCCTGGTCGGCCGGCTGCGCTGACGAGGCGGCAGGCTGGCTGTCGGCGACGCGATCGGAGGGGCGCGGCTTCGCCTGATACGGAACCTCGGGGGTGTCGCCAGCCTGCGAGCCCTCGGTCGAGGTGGCCTTGTCGTCGGTCTTCGTGTTGGAGCCGGTCGTCTCGCAGTCGCACAGGCCGAACACGAGCGTGCAGACGACGAAGATCGCCCTCACTTGTCGTCACCCCTCAGCTTCTGGGCTTCGTCGCCGGGCTTCGGGTTGCCTTCGGGCGTGAGAATGACGCCGTCGACGTACGCGCCCTCGGTCGAGATGACGCCCTTCGGCTCCTTGAGCACCGGGTACTCTTTGGGGCGGAAGCGGTTGAGCGACTCGAGGGTCTTCTTCGTCCACTCGTTGGAGATGAAGTTCTTCTTCGCCTCTTTCAGCGTCGCCTCGTACTTCTCGACCGCGGCGTCTTCGAGCTTCACGGTCTGCTGGGCGAGGCCGTCTTGATAGGCGACGACGGCCTCGTCGCCGAGCCGCTTGACCTCGGGAGGCACGGGCGTCTCGACCAGCGTCTGCGCGAAGCGCTCGAGCACGAAGCCGTTGCGGTAGAGAGACGCGAGCGTCCACTCGAGGCGCTTGTACTTGTAGACCTCGTTGTAGAAGCCCTGGACCTTCTTCACGGCCTCGGTCTTCACCTTGAACGAGTTCGCGAGCGCTTTGCCGCTGCCGCCGATCTTGATCTTGTCGAACTCGGCGAACTGGTACTCGGCGAGCAGGAAGCGCGACTCGGCGGCCGCAGCGGCGGCGATCGGGTACTTCTCGAAGTCGAGCTTGCGCTTGTCGTACTCGTCGGCGGCGGCGGCCCACGCCTTGCGGGCGTCGGCCTCTTTGCCCTGCTTCTTCATCGCGTCGCCGATGCGCTTCTTGGCGTCGATGGTGAGGTCGGCCTGCTTCGCGTCTTTCTGGTAGCGCTGGATGAACTCGTTGAGTGCGGCGATCTCTTTCGGGTAGTCGCCCTGCTTCTCGTAGATGAGCGCCGCCTTGTGCTGGATCTTCGGCGCGTCTTCGCTCTTCGGGTAGAGGTCGACGTACTTGAGGTACGAGGCGGCCGCCTGGTCATACTTCTGAAGACCCTCGAGCAGGCGCGCGGTGTTGAACATCGCGTTCTCGCGGTCCTTGCTGGCCGGGTAGTCCTTCACGAGCTTCTGGTAGTTGTCGACGGCCTTGTCGAAGTCGTACGAGTTCTCGGCGTTGACGGCGACGCGGAAGAGGGCGGCGTCGGCCAGCTTGCTGTTGGGGTAGTCGCGGAAGATGCGCTCGTAGAGGCGCAGCGCCGAGTCGAACCGGCGTGAGTTCTCGAAGCACACGGCGGCGTTGTTGAGCGCCTTGTCGGCGAACTCGTGCTTCGGCGCCTCGTCGACGAGCGCGATGTACTTCTTCGCGGCCTGCTCGTAGTCGCCCTTCGCCATGAGCTCGTCGGCGAGCTTGAAGCGGCCGGCCAGCTTGAACTTCTGCAGGTCCTGAGCGAGCGGGCTCTTCTCGTCGACCGTGTCCTTCAGCTTCATCAGGTCTTCGGCGGCCTTCTCGACCATCGCCCAGTTCTTGTCGATGAGGTACGTCTCGATGGTGAGGTTGACGGCGTACTTCGCGACCTCGTTCTTCGGGTACATCTTCACGACCTCGGCGAAGCGCTTGCGGGCCTCGTCGAAGTCGTTGTGCACGTAGAAGAGCTCGGCGTTCTTGTAGGCGATGGCCGGAGCCTTGTCGTCGTTCGACTTCGCCTTCGAGACGTACTGATCAGAGGCCGCGATGAGCGCCTTCACCGACTCGCACATCGGCAGAATCTTCGGCTTCTCTTCGCCGCGCTCGGTCGACTTGAGCACCTTGAGCTCGGTGCACCTCTTGTCCTTCGTGTCGAGCTCGACCTGCTTCTGCCAGGCGAGCACGGCCGAGAACGAGGCGTCGGCCTGGTACTTCACGTCCTGGCTGGAGTCGCGCACGGCCGCGTAGTGCTTCGCGGCCTCCTGGAACTGGAACGAGTTGTAGAGGCACTCGGCGAGATAGAACTCCATCTCGTAGGCGTTCTTGCTGCGCGGGAAGCGCTTCAGGTACGTGTCGTAGGCCTTCGCGGCAGTCTCGAACGTCGCGCGCGCCTGCTCGTACTTGCCCTCCTGCTTGAACACGAGGGCCTGCTGGTGATGGTAGACGGCCGTCGAGTACAGCGACTTCTCGGCCATCTCGGTGGCGCTGGCGATGACGTCGGGGTCGCGTTTCCACTTCTCGTGCCACGGCGTGCCCGGGCCGAACATGTTGCCGAGCTTCGACGACTCGGCGAAGGCCTCTTCGAGCTTGCGGTCGCGCTCGTACGCCTGGACGATCTTCTGCTGAATCTGCGGCGCCTCTTTGTTGAGCGGGTCTTTCTGCAGCACGAGGCGGTACGACTCGATCGCCTCGTTGTGCTTCGTCTGGTCGAAGTAGATGTCGCCCATGCGGCGGTAGATCTCGCCTTCGTAGGGCTTGCCGCCGAGCTTCTTGAAGACCTCCTGGGCCTTCGCGAGCGAGCCCCACTTCTCGTCGACGAAGCTGACGGCCGTGTACTGAATGGCCTCGGCGCGGAGGTCGCCGCCGACGGTCTCGTCGCCGCGCTTCTTCGCTTCGTCCTGGTAGAAGTCGATGAGCGCGATGAAGCGGCCGACGGCGTCGTCGAACCGATCCATCCGGTAGTAGGTCCACCCGAGCTTGTAGAGCGCCTTGTCGTAGAGCGTGTGCGTCTTGTCTTCGACGGCGTGCTCGTAGGCGTCGGCCGCCTTCTCGAGCGCGTTGTCCTCGTTGTACGCGTCGAAGTAGTACTCGCCGATGCGCACCCACGCCTCGGTGGCGAACTTCGACTTCGGGTAGCTCGCGATGAGGGCCTGGTAGGCGACGCGGCTCTCTTGGAACTGCTCCTGCTTCTCTTCGCAGTAGCCGAGCAGGTAGTAGCTCGCGTCGTTCAGCCGGTAGCCCGGGAAGTCGGCGATGAGGCGCTTGTAGAGCTTGATCGACGGGCTGAAGTCGACCTTCGGCTCGGGCGGCGGGTTTGGGTTCTTCTCGGGGTCGAGCTTCTTGAGGCGCTCTTCGTAGTCGCGCATCGCGACGATGTGGTCGTCGCTCGAGCGCTCGTAATAGAGCTCGGCGAGGCGGAACATCACGTCGGGCGTGTACTTGGGGTCGTTCGGGTAGCGCAGCAGGAACTCTTCGAACTGGGCGATCGCGTCGAGGCGCTCTTTGCGCTCGAGCACTTCGAGATCGCGGATCGCCTTCTCGTACGACTGCGCGAGCGTGTTCCGCTTCTCTTCGTACTTCTTCTCGACGAGGAGCTGCACCTCGCGCTTGAACTCGCGCGACTCTTCTTCGTAGAGCTTCAGCGCAGCGGTGAGCTCTTCGAGGTACTTCTGCTCTTCGGGCGTGCGGCCCATGCCGTCGAAGTACTGCTTGCCCTCTTTCTTCGCGGGCGCGACGTCGGTCTTCGCGCCCTCAGCGGGTACGCCGCCGTCGGTCGAGGCGGTGACCTCTTTCTGCCCGCTGGGTGAGAGCTTCGGCAGATCGGGGGCGGTGTCGGTCTTTTCGGCTGGCTTCTTCTCTTCAGCCTTCTTGGCGTCTTTCTTCTCGGCCTTTTTCACCGGCTGGGGGCCATTGGCGGCCAGCGTTAACGCCGGCAAAGAGAGCGCGGAGATGACCATGAGGAGCCGCATCGATCGCGGGCCTAACGTGCCACGAACTGATGGAATTCGCGAGGATCGTGTGACACTGAGATGCCGGTGCTGACTGCGGTGATCATCGCGCTGGCGGCGAGCCCTTCAGGCCCGACTGAAGAGGGCCTGCGTGAGTACTTCGGGGGCGAGCTGCGCGAGTCGTTTCTCTTCATGGGCGCGGGCGTCGCCTCGCTCGCGGTCGGGGTGCCGCTGGGCATCGAGGGCCGAGACGTCGGGCGGCCGATGTCGGTTCCGCTCATGGTCTTCGGCGCCGTACACCTCGTGCTGGGCGTGGGCCTCGCGCTGCGCACGCCGGGGCAGGTGAGGGCGCTCGCGGCGATGCTGGCCTCCGATGGCCGGAGCTGGAAAGAGCTCGAGAGCAAGCGCATGCGCGGCGTGATGAGCGGGTTTCAGCTGTACCGCGCGTTCGAGCTGGTGGTCGGCACGACGGGGGCGTTCATGGCGGGCCTGAGTCACGTGCGCGGCGAGCCCGCGGTGCTCGGCGTGGGGCTCGGGCTGTTCATCGAGGCGGCGGCGCTGCTCGCGCTCGACTTCTTCGCCGAAGAACGCGGGCGCAAGTACTCGGCGCTGATCGCGGACTTCGTGCCGTGACGCGGAGCGACCGCGAGTGTGGGGGTCGAGCTGCAGTACCGTTCGACATCCTGACGAGCAGCGAAGCCCGAGCCGGAGAGCCGTGAAGGGGCTCGTCAACCTCGCGCACTGTGTGCGGTGGCCGTACGACTTCTTCGTCGGGGGGCTCACGCGGCATGGGCCGAACTTCACTGCCGACCTTGCGGGCCTGGGCCGGTTCGTCTTCATCGGCGACGCGGCGACGCTGCGCGACGTCTTCCAGGGCGACCCCGAGATCCTGCGCACGGGCGAGGCGAACCGGTTCGCGGCCTCGATGCTGGGCCAGAGCTCGGTGCTGACGCTCGACGGCGAGCCGCACGCGCAGGCGCGGCGGGCGCTGATTCCGCCGCTGCACGGCGAGCACCTGCACGCGCACGCCGCGACGGTGCGAGAGCTCACCGAGGCCGAGGTCGATCGCTGGCGGCCGGGCGAGCCAGTGGCGATCGAAGACGTCTGCCGCGAGATCACGCTGCAGGCGATCTTGCGCGTGGCGTTCGGGCTCAGTGAGGCCGCGGCCCGCGAGCCGGTCGCCGACCTCATGCGGCAGCTGATGGCGCAGCTCGCGCACCCGCTGGCGTTCTTCGCGCCGCTGATTCCGCGGTGGCTGCAGGGGTCGGCGTCGCGCGAGGTGTTCCGCCTGCAGGCGCTGCTCGACGAAGCGACGTTCGCGCTCGTCGCCGCGCGGCGCGCCGAGGGCCCGCGCGCAGGGGGCAAAGACGTGCTCTCGGTGCTGCTCGAGCTGCGGCACCCCGGCGGCGAGCCGCTCAGCGATCGCGAGATCCGCGATCACCTCTTCACGATGCTGGTCGCGGGGCACGACACCACCGCGATCGCGATGGCGTGGGCCGTCGGCGACCTCGTGACCCGGCCCACGCTGCTCGAGCGCGTCACCGCAGAGCTCGCAGGGGCGGCGATCGAGCCCGAGGCGCTCGAGCGCCTCGAGCACTTCGACGCCGCGATCCGCGAGTCGCTGCGCATTCACCCGCTCGTCGACTTCGGCGTGCGCCTGCTCGCACGCCCGTTCGAAGCGGGAGGTGTGACGTACCCGGCCGGGGTGACGCTGGCGCCGTGCACGCTGCTCGCGCACTACAACCCGAAGAACTTCGACGCTCCGCACGAGTTCCGCCCCGAGCGCTTCGTCGGCGCGCGGCCCGACCCCGACGTCTGGATCCCCTTCGGGGGAGGGCGGCGGCGGTGCCTGGGCATGAACTTCGCCCTCTTCGAGATGCGGATCATGCTCGCCGTGATGTTGAGGCGGGTGCGCTTCGCCGCCCGAGCCGAGTGGCCTCCGCGCATGGCGCGGCGCGGGCTGTTTCTCGCCCCGGCCGACCGCGCCACGTTCACGCCTTCGAGCGTGGCCGGACGACGGCTTGCGCCGCTGCGCTGATTTTGTAAGAACTGTAGGACCTTCGATGCGCAGGTCTCTGCCCCTTCTTGCCGCCCAGCTGATCGTGCTCGCGTTGATCGCGGTGCTCCAGGTCTGGACCATCACGACCATCGGCGGCGCGCTCAAGCCGCCGACCGCGGGCTCGGTGCTGATGGACGAAGAAGAGGCAGATGACGTGACGCTCGCAGACGAGCGCGTGGCGTTCGCCGTCATTCCGTTGGCGACCCGCTGGTCCGTGCAGGTCGAGCCGCCGGCGCCGGTGCACCTCGAGCCAGACGGCAAACCCCCGTCAGCGTGAGCTGAAGCCCAGATCTCGTCGCGGCGTTCGCCCGCGACGGCGCTGAAGCCGGCGCGAGCTCCATGCAGCTCGCCGCCGGCCGATGCGCGCGCTTTCCCACCGACTCACAGCTCTAGAGGTTTCCCCGTACATGCAGAAGCTCATCGACGGCATCCACAAGTTCCAGAACGACGTCGTTCGCCCCCAGAAGGAGTTCTTCGGCCGCCTCGCGAGTGGCCAGAGCCCCGAGACGTTGTTCATCACCTGCTCCGACTCACGCATCAACCCCAACCTCATCACGCAGACGGCGCCCGGCGACCTGTTCATCATGCGCAACGCCGGCAACATCGTGCCGAACGACGGCGCCCCTGGAGGCGGCGAGGCCGCGACCATCGAGTATGCGGTCTCGGTGCTCAAGGTCCGCGACATCATCGTCTGTGGGCACTCGCACTGTGGCGCCATCGAAGCCCTGCTCGACCCGAACAAGACAAAGAAGCTGCCGAGGGTCGCCGCCTGGCTTGACCATGCCGAGGCCACGCGCGAGGTGATGCGGCAGAACTACGCGCACCTGTCGGGGCCAGCGGCGGTCAACGCGGCCGTGCAAGAGAACGTGCTCGCGCAGATCGACAGCCTGCGCACGCAGCCCTCGGTCGCGGCGGCGCTCGCGGCCGGCGGCCTGCGCCTGCACGCCTGGGTCTACAAGATCGAGACGGGCGAGGTGTTCGCCTTCGACCCGGCCGAGCGCCAGTTCATGCCGGTCACGCGCGTGCGCGCGCCGGTGGCTGCGACCGACGGCCAGCCCAAGCTGTTGCGCGCGATCTAGGGGGCCCCATGAAACTCCCTTCGACGCTCGGAGCGGACGCGCTGTCGTCCGTCGTCGTGTTCCTGGTGGCGCTGCCGCTGTGCATGGGCATCGCCATCGCCTCGGGCGCGCCGCCGGCCGCCGGGCTCATCACCGGCATCATCGGCGGCGTGCTGGTCGGCGCCATTCAGGGCGCGCCGCTGCAGGTGAGCGGCCCCGCAGCGGGGCTCGTCGTCATCGTCGTCGCTCTGATTCAGCGCTACGGGTTCGGCGGGTTCGGGGTGCTCGTGATCGCGGCGGGCGTGCTGCAGGCGATCGCCGGCCTCGCGCGAGGCGGCAGGTGGTTTCGCGCCGTGCCGCCCTCGGTGATCAGCGGAATGCTCGGCGGCATCGGGGTGCTCATCTTCTGCAGCCAGATTCACGTGATGGTCGACGACAAGCCGCGGGCCAGCGGCCTGCTCAACCTCATCTCGATTCCCGAGGCGATCTGGAAGGGCATCAGGCCCTCGGAAGATCTGCCGCACGAGGAGGCCGCGTTCGTTGGCCTGCTCACCATCTTGACGCTCATCGCGTGGAATCGAATGCCGAAGCGCATGAAGGTGGTGCCGGCCCCGCTCGTCGGGGTGCTGGTCGGCACGACCGTGGCGAACGTCTTCGACTTCCCGATCGCTCACGTCAACGTGCCCGACTCGCTGGCGAGCGTGGTGAAGCTCCCGACGGGGGACGACTTCAAGCTGCTGCTCGAGCCCGCTGCGTGGGGCTCGGTCGCGATGCTGGCCGTGGTGGCGAGCGCCGAGACGATGCTCTCAGCGGCGGCGGTCGACCGCATGCAGGCGGGCAAGCGCACCGACTACAACCGCGAGCTGCTGGGGCAGGGCGTCGGCAACGTGCTCGCAGGGTTGTTCGGCGGCCTGCCGATGACCGGCGTGATCGTGCGCTCGTCGGCGAACGTGCAGGCAGGCGCCAAGACGCGCTTGTCGACGATTCTTCACGGCGGCTGGCTGCTGCTCGCGGTGCTGCTCTTGCCCCAGCTGCTGCGCCTGGTGCCGGTGTCGAGCCTCGCGGCCGTGTTGGTCTTCACGGGGTACAAGCTGTTCGACCCGGCGGCGATCAAGCAGCTCAAGAAGTACGGCACGAGCGAGGTCGTGATCTACGCGACGACGGTGATTGCGATCGTGTCGACCGACCTGCTGAAGGGCGTGCTGATCGGGCTGGGCCTCGCGGTCGGCAACCTGCTCCTGCGCATGTCGAAGCTCGACATCACGCTCGAGGACGACGAGCACAGCAAGCGCACCGTGTTGCACCTCAAGGGCTCGGCGACGTTCTTGCGCCTGCCCGAGATCGCCGAGGCGCTCGAGAGCGTGCGGGCCGACCGCGAGCTGCACGTGAGGCTCGACGAGCTCGATCATCTCGATCACGCGATCCTCGAGCTCTTGCGGAGCTGGGAAGAGCAGTGCAAGAGCAAGGGTGGCGATCTGGTCATCGACTGGAGCGTCGTCGAGGCGCGGTACAACCTCGGCCGCCGCACACCGCCGCCGATCGCGCCGACGCCGCTGCCCGGCCCGCTCGAGACGCCCGCGAAGACCGGCTCATAGCGAGGCTCGACGGCGAATGATCAGCGACGACTACAGCAAGGTCGCGCGCGTGGCCTGGGGGCCGCTCATGAGCCAGGCCGCGCGATGTGCGCGAGACATGGGAGTGCTCGAGGCGCTCAAGGCTCACGGGCCGCTGCCCGCGAGCGACCTGGCCGGGCGCGCGGGCCTGTCGGCGTACGCGGCGCAGGTGCTGCTCGAGGCGTGCGCCGCGATGGAGCTCGTGCAGCTCGAAGGCGATCGGTACCTGCTCACCGACGCCGGCGAGCTGTACCGGTCTGACGTGCGCACGCGGGTCGAGACCGACTTCGTACACGACGTCTGCTACCGCGGCGCAGCGCACCTGCGCGAGTCGCTCGAGCGCGGCCGGCCCGAGGGCCTGAGAACGCTCGGCGGGAGCTGGCCGACGCTGTGGGCGGGGCTGGGTGAGCTCGAGACGACGGTGCGGGCCAGCTGGCTCGCGTTCGACGGCTTCTACTCGGAGCTCGTCTTTGCCCCGGCGCTGCGAGAGCTGGTGCGCGCGGGCCCGCGCACGCTGCTCGACGTCGGCGGCAACACGGGGCGCTTCGCGGTGCGGGCGGCGCAGCACGGGGTCGCCGTGACGGTGCTCGACTACCCGGCCCAGGTCGAGCTGGCCCTCGAGCACGCGCGCACGCACGGGGTCGAGCTCTCGACGGAGGCGACCGACCTCGCGAATCACGAGCGGCCGTTTCCGCGGCCCTACGACATCGTGTGGATGTGTCACCTGCTGCCGCGCTTCAGTGACGACGGCGTGGTGAGGCTGTTCGAGCGCGCGCGGGGGTCGCTGACGCTGAAGGGCCGGGTCTGGGTGGTCGAGCCGCTGGCCGATCGGCAGCCGAACGCGGTGGCGCGCTACGCGGTGCAGGCGATGTCGCTCTACTTCGCGTGCATCGCGAGCGGCGTATCGCGCCTGCTCCGAGCTGACGACCTCGCGCGCTGCGCGAAGCGGGCGGGGCTGAGGCTCGAGGGCGACGTCCCGCTGGGCCCATTTCACACGCTGCTCTCGTTCTGCCGGGCGTAAGGTAGCGGCGTGCTCGACGACGCTTCGCTGTTCATCGACGCGGTGCGCGCTGGGGGCGTGCGCGCGCTCGCTCGACAGCGCGGAGTGCCCCGCTCGACGGTGAGCCGGGCGCTGACGCGCCTCGAGGCGGCGCTCGGCGTCACGCTGGTCGCCCGCACCACCGGGCGCATGCGGCTCACGCAGGCTGGGGAAGAGAGCTTCGAGCGGCTCGCCGCGGCGGTCGACGAAGCGCGTGGAGTGCTCGGTGAGCTGGGAGCCGAGGGGCGCGAGGTGCGCGGGCTGTTGCGCGTGACGGCGACGCCGGTCGTGACCGAGACGCTGTTGCCGCAGGTGCTCGCGGCCTTTCTCGAGCAGCACCCGCTGGTGCGGGTCGAGGTGCTGCCGTCGTCCGAGAAGCTCGACCTCGAGGCGACGCGCGTCGACCTGGCGATTCGTGCGGGGCCTCCGCCCGACAGCGATCGCTTCACGGCGCGCCGGTGGAAGACGGTGCAGCTGGGCTTCTTCGCGAGCCCGAAGTACCTGCGCAGGCACAAGGTCGAGAGCGTCGACGACGCGGCCGACCTGCTGGTGACGCAGCGGGCGGGCGCGAGCTGGACCATCGCAGGCGAGACGCGGCGCGTGGTGGGGCGCGTGCACGCCGACGAGCCGCGGCTGTTGATGGCGCTGTGCGAGCGCGGCGCCGGCGTCGCGCGCCTGCCGGTGAGGCTGGCGGCCGAGGCGGTGCGCGAGGGGCGGCTCGAGCCCGTGCTGGAGCCCGCGTGGCTGAGCGCGGAGCTCCAGCTGGTGTACCGGCTCAAGCCGCCCGAGCGCGTGAAGGCGTTCGTGGCGGCGTGCCTCGCCGTCACTGCTTGAGCTGATCCCACATCTGCTGCTGCTGCTCGATGTGCCAGAGGTCCTTCAGCTTGCCGTTCTCGAGGCCGAGCACGTCGAGGGTGTGAAAGCTGACGGCCTTGCCGGTCGGCGGCTGGCCGAACAGGGGGCCGGTGTTGGTGCCGGTGACGTTCGTGAAGACCGTGAGGGTTCGATCATCCTGAAAGGAGCGCTCGATGACGATCTTCAGGTCGGGGTAGCCCTGCTTGAAGCCCTCGACGGCGAAGGCGAGGTTGCCCTTGCCGCCGTCGTCGGGGCGCGGCGAGGTCATGTGGTCGGTGAAGCCGTCGGCGGTGAGGTCGAGGAGCTGCTGCTTGTCGCCGGCGTTGAAGGCTCCGTAGAACCTCTCGGCGAGGGCGACGAGCTGCTCCTTCGGTGGCTCTTGGGTGCCGCAGGCGGCGAGGGTGAGAAACAGAGCGGCGAGCTTGCGGTGCATGGGGGGCCTCTTTCGGTGCTGCGGGTGAGCACCGAGAGTGCGTCGCGCAGCGGGGTCGCGGCAGGCCGCGCGAGAGCGCCGGCGCGTCCCGTCAGCGGGACAGGCTCATCGACTTGAACCGGGTGCCGAGGGCGTTCAGCGAACCCCGGTCGGCCTTCGACACCACGTGCAGGTGGCACTCGCGCGTGCGGTGCTCGGCGGCCTGGAAGATCTCGTACCACTCGCCGGCGAGGCGGGGGCCCGTGTGCAGCTCGACGCGCGCGTCAGCCCACCGCAGGGACCAGCTTGGGCCTTTGAGCGAGAGCTCGAGCCGCTCGAGCTCGCGGTCCATGCAGACCTGCAGGGCGGTGGCGTAGCTCGCGCCGTTGACGACGAGGTGCCGCGCCGAGGGCAGCCGGCCGATCAGCGCGCCGAGCTCGGGGGGCACGGGCTCGCTCGTGAAGCCGAACGTGCGGATGTGGCACCGCCCGGGCTCGAGGTCCGACAGGCTCGCGCGCAGATCCCAGATCGTCTCGAGGCGCTCGAGCTCGGGCGCCTGGAGGAAGACGGGGTGGGGCGCTCCGCCCCGCAGGCGCAGCTCCTTCACGAGCCGCCAGGCCGGGGTCGCGCGCAGCGTGAGCGCCGACTCGGCGCGCACGCTGACGGGGAAGCCGCGCTCGAGCTCGAGCACGGTCACGTCGGGGCCGAGCAGCTCGCCGAGGCGTGCGTCGAGCGCCGCCCGAAGCCTCGTCTCTTCGGCGCCGGCCTGCCCCGAGAGCTGCAGCGCGATGAGCGCGCCCCACTCGTCGCCGTGCTTGAGCAGGAAGTCGGCGAGCACCGCGCGCGGGGCGTCAGCCTCGGGCTCGGCGTAGACGGCCGCGAGCTCGCGGCAGGGCGGCACGGGTTTTCCGAGGCGCTCGATGAGGCCGGCGGCGTGCTCGGGCAGCGGCTCGTAGCGCGGCGCCTCGGAGCCGAGCGCCTCGAGCGGCGGCGCGCCCTCGGGGTCGCGGTTTCGTCGCAAGAGCTCGAGCAGCTCGTCGCGCGTGACGGGCGCGGCGTCGAGCGGCAGCTTCGTGAGCTCGAGCAGCATCGGAGTGACGCGCGGGTCGTGGAGGTGGCGCCGGAGCACCGTGAACAGCGGGGTGAGGCCGAAGACCGAGCCGTGCACCGAGACCGCCTCGGCGAGCTCCGAGAGCTCGGGTAGGGCAGGCTCGGCGCGGATCAGCCGGGCGAGCTCGGCTGACGGCTGGTCGCGCCAGGCGTCGAGCATCGCGTCACGCATCGAGGCCCGCTGACCCAGGGCTGCGTAGTGCAGCGCGCGCTCGAGTGCGGCGATCACGGCGGGGGCAGCAGAGTCTGAGGCCAGGCGCGGTTGCAAGCGCCCGTGCAACCCGACGTCAGTCGACGTCCTTCAGCACTTCCTTGAACTCTTCGTCGAGCTGCTTGAGCTCGCGGTCTTTCTGCGTCGCGAGCTTCTGAATCTCGATGGTCTTGTCTTGCTTGCGGGTGAAGGCGACGTCGACGACACCGACGTCGGCCTTGAGCACGAGGTCGTAGAACGACGCGCGCACGCGGCGGAAGGAGTCGAACGCGATGCGGCCGACGAGGCCCTTCGCCTGGGTCGAGGTCGAGGCGACCTCGTTGCCGTAGCCGCTCAAGAGCTCCTGCTCGTGCTGCACCATCTCACGCAGCTTCGCGGCCTTGCGCTGCACGCGGTCGCGCAGGGTCGACTTGGCGGCGGCGACGCGGTCGCGCAGCGAGGCGGCGTCGGCGCGCACGACCTCGGAGCGCAGCAGCACCTGGGTGGCCTCGTTGGGGATCAGGCCGCGAGCCTTCAAGAGAATGTCGCGCTGCTTGCCGAGCGAGGCCTCGTACTCGCGGCGCAGCGTCTCTTCACCGCCGATGGCGGCGTCGGCGTTGTTCTTCTCGTCTTGCAGGTCGGCGCGCACCTTCACGAGCTCGGCCTCGACGCCCTCGAGGGCGCGGCGCTCGAAGTTCACCTTCTCGAGGAACTCTTTCTCTTCTTCGGGGGTGTTCTTGCGCTGCTTGCGGGTGTCGTCGACGTACTTCTGAATCGCGGCGAGCTGCGCATACTGGCTCTGGATCTCGAGCTGCGTCTGGTACGCCTTGCGGTCGACCTCGTCGATCTTGGCGCGGATGCGATCTTTGCGGGCCTGCACCTCGGCCTCGGTCGTCGGCAGGGTCTGAATGCGCTGCTGCAGCTCGAGGGCCTCTTTCTTCAGCTGCTCGAGGTTCGCGGTCTGCCCGGGCTCGAGGTACTTGCCGAGCAGCTCGCTCTCGATGGCGGTGAGCTGCTCTTCCGAGCGGGTGAGCGCGGTGTCGACGGCGTCGGCGCGCATGTAGCCTTCTTGAATCACGGGGAAGACCTCGAGGCCGCGCTCGTCGAGGCCCTTCAAGATGCGGGCGGCGATCTGCTGCGACTCGAGCACGCCGTTCTTGCCGGCCTCGAGCGCGTTGATGATGCCGACGGCGTCGCTGACCTCGCGCTGCGTGGTCGCCCACTTCAGGGCGGCGGGCGGGAGCAGCTGTGAGATGTCGAGCGTGCGCTCGTTGCGCGCGATGAGATCGTCGAAGTACTTCGCGGGGTCCTTGTTCACGGTGAGCAGCGCGTCGATCTCGTCGCGCACCGGCGCGTAGGTGTTGATGACGTTGTTGAACTGCTCGGTGGCGTCGTCGTACTTCTTGAGCTTGAGCAGCAGGGTGCCCTGGAGGATCTGAGCCTCGGGCGCGAGCACCGAGTTCTCGGCGACGAGCAGCAAGATGTCGGTCGCGTTCTTCGCGCGCTGGTAGTCGGTCTTGCGAATGAAGGCCCACGCCATCTCGTAGAGCGAGTCGGGAAACGAGTCGGACTCGCGGGGGATCTCTTGGTACTGCTCGATGGCCTCGTCGAACTTGCCGGTCTCGAACAGCACGCGGCCGAGCGAGAGAATCGCGAGCTCCTTGACGCTGCGCTCGCGCTCGTCGCGCGGGTTGGCGGTGGCGATCTTCTTGAACGTCGCGATCGCCTCGTCGTACTTCTTGAGCTTCACCTGGCCGACGCCGACGAAGTAGGCGGCCTGCAGGTAGAGGGCTCCGTTCGGCACCGAGGCGATGCCGTTGAAGATGTTGATGGAGCGGGTGATGCGATCGGTCGCGTCCATGTCATCGCGGCGGAAGAGCCACTTCGCGTAGACGTAGTTGAGCTCGGGCGGGAGCTCGCCGCCCGAGAGGCCGCGCGCCTGGTTGATGTGCTCGTCGATGCCGTGAAACTCGTTCAGTCGGCCGGCGATCTCGAGGTAGCGGGCGAGCGCCTCGCGGTAGTGCCCGGCGCGCAGCGAGAGCAAGAGCTTCAGGTAGAGCTTGGCGCCGAGGTAGTTCTTCTGCTGGTACAGCGAGTCGGCCAGGTAGAAGAGGGCGTCGGCGTAGCGCTTGCCCTGCTGGAAGTCGCGGTTCGCGACGAGGTCGTAGAACAGCACGGCCGCGTTCTCGTAGTCGCCGAGCAGGTACTTGATCTCGCCGTCGCTGAAGCGGGCCTCGCGGGCGGCCTCTTCGCTCGGCTCTTCGCGGGCGCTGTACTGCTTCTCGACGATCTCGATGTTGTCGCGCGCGTTCTTGACCTGGTCCTTCACTGCCTCGACCTTCACGGCCAGGTCTTGAACCGCGGCGTCGGCGAACGCGCGTGAAGCGACGAGCAGGACGAAAAATGGGGACAGGCTACTTTTCCGCGCAGCTCGAGAAGGGGTGCGGGTTGGCGTCAGACGGAAAAGTAGCCTGTCCCCATTTTTCACGGGCTAGGGCTTCGCCTCGCCACCCTCGGCCGGGGCGGGCGTGTTGCCAGGCTTCAGCGACGCGTCTTTCGCCGTGCTGATGTCGTAGCGGATGCCGGGCTTGTCTTTGATGTCGGCGGTGATGCCGCCCTTCTCGAAGCCGACGACCTTCACGGTCGTCACCTTCCCGGCCTCGGCGTTGAACGTCTGGTTCGACTGGAGCTTGAACTTGTAGCCTTCGAGGTAGCTGAAGATGCCGTAGCCGTGGCCGCGGTAGACCATGCGCACCGCGATCTGGTGGTTGCCGGGCACGATGCGGCCGTTGAAGATCTCGAACTCTTCTCGCTTGTCGAGGTCGCCGTTCGCGTCGACCTTCGTGAAGATCGGTGCGCCATCGAGCGCGTACGCGACCGACTCGAGCACGAACTGCGCGCCCATCTCGTTGCGGTGGAAGATCACGGCGCGCGCGCCGTTCGTGATGTCGCCGCCGAGCACGGTCTCTTGCAGCAGCAGCAGGCGCGCCTTGGTGCGGTAGATCTTCTCTTTCAGGTCGACGACCTGCTCTTCGAGCGTCTTGACGCGCGTCTGAAACGCCTCGTCGGCGGTCTGCGCGGCCTTCGGAGCGGGAGCGGCCGCGGCGGGAGCGGGCGTCGCGGCGGGAGCCGCCGCGTCTGCCGTGAGCAGCAGAACGACGACGGCGCCGATCATCCCTGCCCACCCTTCCTGAGCTCGGTGAGCACGAGCTTGGCGACGGCCTTCAGCGTGTCGAACACGCCGACGCCGGTCGGAGCCACGGCCTGGAAGTCGGGCACGTTGCGCGGGTTCAGCACCTTGCGCAGCTCTTCGACGCTGACGGCGTTCGGGAGGTCGCGCTTGTTGTACTGAATGCAGAACGGGACCTTGTTGAGGTCGTAGCCCTGCTCGGCGAGGTTGACGCGGAGGTTCTCCATCGACTCGATGTTGGCCTCCATTCGCTCGACCTGGGAGTCGGCGACGAAGACGACGCCGTCGACGCCCTTCAAGATGAGCTTGCGGCTCGCGTCGTAGAAGACCTGGCCTGGCACCGTGTACAGATGGAAGCGCGTCTTGAACCCGCGGATCTCACCGAGCGACAGCGGCAGGAAGTCGAAGAAGAGCGTGCGATCGGTCTCGGTCGAGAGCGAGATCAGCTTGCCCTTCGTCTCGGGGTTCGTCTTGTTGTAGATGTACTGCAGGTTCGTCGTCTTCCCGCACAGTCCGGGGCCGTAGTAGACGATCTTGCAGTTGATCTCGCGGCTCGAGTAGTTGATGAAGGACATGTTTTTTTAGGGGCGCGTGTTTTTAGAGGCGCGTGTTCTTAGAGGCGCAAGGTTTATTCCGAGAAGAGGTTGTCGATGTCGGCGTCGCTGATCTCGGCAAACGGCGAGCCCGCTCCCGGAGATTCGGCCCGTCGCGACAAGGCCTCGAAGATCTTCCCCAGCTCGTCGGAGGCCTTCTTGATGCGCAGCCGCACGAGGCCGAGCGAGGTGCGGTTGTCGAAGATCACGACGAGCACCACGCGTGATCCGACGATCGTCATGTAGAGCGAATCTTTCGCTCCCTCGTGGAACTGATTGGGAAATTCGTTCTCGCCGATCAGCTTGGCGAGGCCACCCATGGCTGCGACGTTTCCGGCGGTGAGTGAGGCGAGCGAGGTGGTGTCGATGTGCTGGGTCTGACCTGCGGCGGAGATGAGCTGGCCGTTCTTGTCGACGAGGAACACGACCTTCGCGTTGGCGTCTTTGGTCAGCCGATCGCACACCGCGTTGATCTTGTGGAACTCCTCTTCGTACATCACCAGCTGACTGGCCATGAACTCGCGGTCTAGCAGACTCGGGGCGTGCTCTTAAGCATTTTGCGGTTCGCCGGAGGGCATGTAGGTGCCCTCAAGCCATAAGATTTTTCCGCTGCAAGGGGGGGCTCCCTATAATCCGTCGCACCGTGCGCCCGACCCTCACTGCGGTGGTGCTCTTCGCGGCGTCGAGTGCATGGTCACAGTCGCCATCGGTCGCCTCAAACCCGCCCGAGCCGGCGGCGTCGGAGTCGAAGCCCGTGGGCGAGTGGTGGGCCGCGCGCCTGCGCTACGGCATCGCGTACCGCACCGGCGCCCAGCAGGATCAGGGGCCGGGCCTCACGTACCAGGGGCTGACTCCGAACGATCTCTCGTTTCTGGGCTGGGCGTGGGTCGGCTACGCGGGCCTGCACGCGCAGGTTCAGCGCGAGGCGTTCACGCTCTCGGACACGACGGGCCCCGTCACCAGCGGGGGCCTGTTGCGCGTCGCCGGCCAGCTCGCGGCGCGGCTGCCGCTCGGCCCGCTGCGCATCGAGCCGTACGTCGGCTACGCGTTTCAGCAGCTCGCCGCGTTTCGCGGGGCCGACGGCGCCGCGTCGACGCTCGCGCCGGTGTTCGGCCCGGCGACGCGCCACGCGCTGTTGACTGCGCTGCGCCTGTTGCTCGAGGTGGGCTTCATCGCCGTCGAGGTTCGCGGTGAGGTGCCGATCGCGCTCGCGACGTCGGTGCCGGGGGCGGCGCGTGCGGCGTCGAACGGCTTCGGGGTCGGCGGTGGCCTGCGCGTGCAGATCGCGAACGCGGGCAAGCTGCACATCGGCGCGCTGCTCGACGCGCACTACGTGGTCGACAACCTGGTCGGCAAAGACGACAGCGGCCTCAACGTCGTCGACTCGCAGCAGCGCGTGGTGCGGGCGGGGCTCGGCCTCGACCTGCAGTGGAGGGACCCGGTCGTCACGCGCGCGACGGGCGGCGTGGTGGTGCGCGTCGTCGACCTGCAGACGGGCAGGGCGGTGCCGGGCGCCGACGTGACGCTCACGGTGGGCGGCGACGAGCGGCCGGTGAGCCCCGACGCCCAGGGAGCGCTCGCGGTGCGCGACTTGCCGCCCGGGTCGTTCACGCTGCGGGCGACGGCCGACGGCTACCTGCCGTTCGAGTCGGCGGGGTCGGTGACTGCGGGGGCCGACACGGCGATGGAGCTGAAGCTCCAGAGAGAGGCGCCGAAGGTCGGCGCGCTGGCGATCGCGGTCACCGAGGTCGAGACGAAGAAGCCGCTCGCGGGCGTGACGGTGACGGTCGGCAACGTCGCTGCGAAGACCGACGAGAAGGGCCTCGCGGCGTTCGAGGGGCTGAAGCCGGGGCCCGTGTCGATCGTGTTGAAGCTCGACGGGTACCAGCCGGGTGACGAGGCGGGCTCGGTGGTGGCGGGCAAGACGACGGACGTCGCGGTGAGCCTTTTGCCCGAGAAGAAGCGGCTGCCGGCGACGATCACGGGCCTCGTGCGGTCGACGAAGGGCGGCACGCCGATTCCCGCCGACCTCGAGATCCCGCAGGCGAAGTCGAAGACGAAGGCCGACGCGAAGGGGGCGTTCACCTTCCAGCTGCCGGGCGGCACGTACACGGTGAAGATCTCGGCGCCGGGCTACCTCACCCAGTCGAAGGAGGTCACCGTGAAGGACGGTGACCAGGCCATCTTCAACGTGGATCTGTATCCGAAGTGATCCGACGCGCTCGTGCCCTCGGCTTGTGCCTGCTCCTGGCCGGCTGTCCGGAAGGGGACGTGCCGAAAGCCAACGGGCCGCGCGCGACGCCAGACTCGGGCGGCAGCGGCGCGGCCGCGAGCGCGCTGCTCGAGCAGGCGAAGGGGCAGGTCACGCTCGAGCGTGCGGGCAAGAAGGGGCCGGCGCAGCTCGGGTACCTGTATGTCGGTGACGCGGTCGAGACCGGCGCCGACTCCGAGGCGACGGTGCGGTTCGCGGGCGGCCGCGTCGTCGAGCTCGGGCCCGACGGGCGCTTCGAGCTGAGAGACGGCGAGGGGGGGCTCGTGCTGTCGGTCGCGCAGGGCCTCGTGCTCACGAGCAACGCGTCGAACGCGCCGTCGGCTCCGCTGCCGGGCCCGAGCGTGCAGCTCACGATCCTGACTCCGTTCGGCTTCACGAAGGTGGGCGTCGACCCGCTCGACCTCACGCTGACGGTGAACGAGAAGGGCGCGAGCGTCGACGTCAAGCTGGGCACCGTCGACCTCGTCTCGAACGACGGCAAGGTGTCGAAGATCGGCGCGGGCCAGAAGGGCTCGCTCGCCGGCGCGAGCGGCCAGGTCTTCGACCTCGAGCCGATTCAGTTCACCGTCTCGGCCGCGGGCAAGGCCGAGCTCAAGCGCAAGGACGAGCAGAAGTGGAGCGCGCTCGGCAAGAAGGCCGTGCCGCTCGCCGAGGGCGACTCGTTTCGCGTGAAAGACGGCGCGCTCACGATGCAGGCGCCGGGCGGGCAGGGCACGCTGCAGTTCGCGCGCGGCTCGGAGATCACGATGGAGAAGGGCGGCAAGAGCGCGGGCGCCGAAGAGGCCGGCTTCGACTTCAAGAGGGGCGAGCTGAGCCACAGGTCGCCGGTGAAGACGCGGCTGAACCTCGGCGGCGGCGTCAGCTTGAGCAGCCAGGGCGCGAGCCAGTTCACGCTCAAGCGCACGAAAGAGGGCTACGAGCTCGTGTCGATCGCGGGCGACGTGAAGATCGACCGCGAGGGCGGCGAGTCGTCGACGGTGTTCGGCGGCCGCACCGCGGCGATTCCGCTCAAAGGGCCGGTGAAGAGCCAGGAGCTGCCGCGCGAGACCTTGACGCTGCCGTCGCGAACGGCGCTCAAGGTGCTGCAGAACCAGCCGGGCAAGCTCGCGATCGTCTGGGAGGGCGAGGGCGAGAAGCCGTACCGCGTCGAGGTGTCGACCGACCCCGCGTTCAACCAGAAGCTCGTGTCGGGCGTCGTGCACCAGCGGCACGTGAACGTGCAGCCTCCGGTGCGGGGCTCGCTGTACTGGCGGGTGTTCGACGAGCAGGACAAGCCGGTGACGAAGGGCAGCGCCTCGTTCGCGCCCGAGCCGAGCTCGACCGACCTCGCGCACAACCGCAACGAGGTGCAAGACGGCGCGGATCAGACGACGATCTACTTTCAAGACAAGCCGCCGGCCGTGACGTTCAAGTGGGAGCCGAACGCCGAGGCGGCGAAGTACAAGGTGCAGGTCTACGAGAAGGGCAAGCTGTCGACGCCGGTCGCCGAGAAGGTGGTGACCGAGGGCCGCGTGTCGCTGGCCGAGGGCGCGCTGGGCGAGGGCTCGTACCTGTGGAGCCTCAAGTACCTCGACAAGACCGGCAACGAGGTCGGCGGCACGGGCAAGATGAACAAGCTGGTGATCACGTACGACAACGCGGTGCCGAACCTGGCGATCAAGGCGCCGAAGAACGGCGATGCGGGCGGGGCGAAGGTGCGCTGCCAGGGCGTGGCTCCGGTCGGAGCGAAGCTGCAGATCAACGGCAAGGCGGTGACGCTCGACGAGAAGTCGCGCTTCGACACCGAGGCGGCGCCGATGGGGGCGGGGCTGCTCGTCTTCCGCATGGTGAACGGTGCCAGCGAGGTCTACACCGTGCGTAAAGTACGCAGAGGCAAGTGAGATGAGCACCCCTGTGGCGGGACAAGACGGCCCACCGCCGTCACGCGACCCGATCGGCCCGCTGGCCGTGCGCCCGTTCGGCAAGTACTTCCTCGTGCGGAAGCTCGCCGAGGGTGGCATGGCCGAGATCTTTCTCGCGAAGCAGGTGGGGGTCGAGGGCTTCGAGAAGAACGTCGTCATCAAGCGCATGCTGCAGCACCTGTCGAGCGTGCCCGACTTCGTGTCGATGTTCCTCGACGAGGCGAGGCTCGCGGCGCGCCTGAGCCACCCGAACATCGTGACCATCTCGGACCTGGGTCACGCCGACGGCTGCTACTACATCTGCATGGAGTACCTCGCGGGTGAGGACTTCTCGACGATGCTGCGCACGAGCGCGCGACGCCGCGAGTACGTGCCGCTGAACATCAGCCTGCGGGTGCTCGCCGAGGCGGCGCGGGGGCTCGACTTCGCGCACGGCTTCACCGACGCGCAGGGCAAGCCGCTCAACATCGTTCACCGCGACATCAGCCCGTCGAACATCTTCGTGACGTACACCGGGCAGGTGAAGGTGCTCGACTTCGGCATCGCGAAGGCCGAGTCGCGGGTGACGAACACGACCGCCGGCGTGGTGAAGGGCAAGTACATGTACATGGCGCCCGAGCAGGCGCGCTCGGGCGGGGTCGATCGTCGCGCCGACGTGTTCTCACTCGGGGTCTCGCTGTACGAGGCGCTCACGAACGTGCGCCCGTTCGCGCGCGACAACGATCTCGCGATCCTCAACGCGGTGCTGAAGTGCGAGTACCGGCCGCCGCGCGAGCTGCGCCCCGATCTGCCCGTCGAGCTCGAGCAGGTCGTGCTGAAGGCGCTGATGCTCGACCCGGCGCTGCGCTACCAGAGCGGCGCCGAGCTCGCGTCGGACCTCGAGCGGTTCCTCGCGGCGACGACGTCGGGCAGCGGCGCGACGCAGCTCTCGCAGTTCATGCACGCGTTCTTCGGGCCCGAGCGCGTCGCGTCGAAGACGCGCATCGACTCGCTGGCAGACCTGTCGGGCAAGGGGTGGGACGTCCCGGGCTACGTGAACCCGAGCTCGCCGAAGACCGACCCGTCGAGCCCGCGCCCCACGCGCACGCCGAGCAACGCCGACGCGCCGACGAAGACCACGGGCGGCTCGAGCCCGTCGACGGCCGTGCGCAAGCAGCGGCTGGGCGCAACGGCCCTCGGAGCGCTGCTGGGCGGCCTGATGATGCTCGTGGCCGGCGGCGTGACGCTGACGCTGTTCGGGTTGAACCGGCCCGACGAGGCGCGCACGGTGATCGTGACGACTCCGCCGCAGCCGGTGGCCCTGCCGGTCGCCGAGGCGGTCGACGCGGGTGGGGCCGATGCGGGGGGCGAGGTGGCGGCGGTGCAGCCGACTCCGCACGCGCCGCCGCCGGCCCCGAAGTGCCCGCCGAACGCGAAGCCGACGGCGCTGGTGATGAAGGCGGTGCGCGACCGGTACAGCGAGCTCACGCAGTGCTTCGAGCGGTACAAGACGCAGCTGCCGGAAGACGAGGGGCGGCTGCAGGTCACGTTTCGCATCGCGCCGAACGGCAAGATCACCGAGGCCAAGGCCGATCTGCCGAGCGCGCCGAAGGTCACGAGCTGCGTGGAAGACCGGCTGAAGAGCGTGAAGGTCGCCTGCTACAACGGCGGCGACGCCACGGCGAACCTGCCGCTGCAGTGGAGCGTCAAGCGCTGAGCACGGGCGGTGGTGACCGCGCCGCGCGCCCGCTATGAACCGGGCATGGTCACGATCACGTACTGCACGGCTTGAGGCTATTACCCGAAGGCCGTCCGTGCGGCGGCCGCGCTGAAGCACGAGCTGGGCATCGACGCGCAGCTCGTTCGGGGCAGCAACGGCATCTTCGAGGTCGCGATCGACGGCAAGGTCGTGGTCGCGAAAGACCGCTCGGGCTTCCCGAACGAGAGCGCGGTCGTGAGCGCGGTGAAGTCGAGCCTGTGACGCGCCCCGAGCCGGGCCGCCAGGCACGCGGGCGGCAGCGCCTGCCCTGAGCGCTAGAGATCGCGCCGGGCGGCGAGGGCGCGCGCGAGCGTCGCCTGATCGGCGTACTCGAGATCGCCACCCATGGGGATGCCCTGGGCGAGCCGCGTCACCTTGATGCCCATCGGCCGCAAGAGGCGCACGAGGTACAGCGCCGTCGCCTCGCCCTCGACGTCGGGGTTCGTGGCGACGATGACCTCTTCGATGGCGCCGCTCTCGAGGCGCACGAGCAGCTCGCGAATGCGCAGCTGATCGGGGCCGACGCCCTCGAGCGGCGAGAGCACTCCGTGCAGCACGTGGTACCGCCCGCGGAACTCGCGGGTGCGCTCGATGGCGAGCTCGTCGGCGATGCCCTCGACGACGCAGAGCACCTTGTCGTCGCGGCGGGCGTCGGTGCAGAAGCCGCACGGCTGATCGGCGGGCCCGTCGGTGAGGCTGAAGCAGCGCGGGCACAGGCGCACGCGCTCGACGACCTCGTTGAGCGCCGTGGCGAGGCCGCGGGCGAACTCGGGCGGCGAGCGCAGCACGTGAAACGCGAGGCGCTGGGCGGTCTTCTCGCCGATGCCGGGGAGCTTCGAGAGTTGGGCGACGAGCCGGTTGAGGGCGTCGGGCGTCACATGAGCCCGGGGAGCTTGATGCCGCCCGAGATCTTCCCCAGCTCCTTCTGCATGTGCTCTTTGCTCTGCGCGAGGGCGGCGTTGACGGCGGCGGTGATCAGGTCTTCGAGCATCGCGGTGTCGTTCGCGTCGAGCGCCTTCTTGTCGATCTTGATGCTCTTGATCTCTTGAACGCCGTTCGCGGTGGCGATGACGAGGCCGTCGCCGGCCTTGCCTTCGACGGTCTCGTTCGCGAGCTCGGTCTTTCGTTTCTCGACCTTGGAGGTGATCTCTTTGGCCTGCCGCATGAGGAAGTTGAGGTCGACGCCGGGCATGGTGGTTTCCTCTCTACGTCATTCGACGGAGTAGCGCACGGCCCACTTCGACTCCTGGGCGTCGGGCGCGATGTTGAAGCGCTTCGCCTTCGCCTTCTCGGCGAGGCAGCTGAGCGTGTTCGGCGCCTCGCCCAGCGTGCCGCCGTAGAAGCACACGCCGGTGACGTTGCCCGAGTCGTCGCTGTTCAGGCCGAAGAGCACCGTGCCCTTGTAGCCGTGCTCGGTGGCCTCGGAGGCGAGCGTCTGCTTGCACTCGGCGGCGATCTTCTCGGTCTCGAGGCAGACCGAGTCGTCGGCCGCGCACGAGGCGTCGCCGCTGTCGATCTCGCCCGCGGGCGCCGTGCACCGGGTGAGCCCGTCGGGCAGCTTCGACGTCGGGCGGCTGATCGCCTTCGTCGTCGAGCAGGCGGTGAGCAAGAGCAACACGGCGGCAGCGCGCTTCATGGTTCTTCCTCCGGTACGGCGGTGAGCGACTCTTCTCGGGCGGCCTGCGGCTCGAGCACCTGAACGTGCTCGAGGTTGCCGCCGAGGATCTTCAAGACCGAGAGCACGGCGGGGTTCTCGCGCACCTTCGCTTCGATCGCCCGCTCGCGGGTGGCCTTCTCGTCGGCCTCCTGCTCGGCGACGCTGCGCGGGGCCTGCTGCCACGCGGTGTCCGACTTCTCTTCGACGAGCTTCGTCGCGGCGCCCAGGTGCTTGCTGAGCGTGGTCTCGATCTCGGCGCGCGCGTGGCCGAACGCGGTCGCGCGGTGAAAGCCGGCGTCGGTGGGAAACGCGACGCGCGCCTCGCCGTTCGTCAGCGCGATGAGGCGCCCGTACGAGAGCGACTTGCCGATGCGGGGGTTCGCGAGGCGCACGGCGTCGACCGCCTGCTTCCACCGCTCGGCGGCGGGCAGCGCCTGGGTCGAGGCGGCCTCGGCCTCTTCGACGACCTCGGGCAGGCAGTCGCCCGAGGCGCAGCCCTCGGCAGAGGTCGCGACGGGAACCGGGGCGGGTTGGGTGGGTGCGGCGACGGCCGTGGCAACGGGAGGAGCGGCCTTCGCGACGGGTGCGGCGGTCTTCGGCTCAGGCGCGAAAGTTCGGCGAGCCGGAGCGACCTCCCTGCGCTCCGGGCTGCTGCAGCTTCACACCGGGGGAAGGGGCGCCGCCGGCGAGCTTCTCGACGCGGGCGATGAGGTCGGGCAGCGACGAGGCGGGCGCGAGCTGCACGGCCTTGAGCAGGGTCACCTCGAGGGCGAGCTTCGGCTGCGGAGCGCGGGCGATCTCCCACCCGGCGGTGTGAACGACGTCGAAGAGGCGGGCGAGGGTGGCGGCGTCGGCCTCTTTCGAGAGCGCGAGCACGGCGTCGCGCTCGCTGTCAGAGAGCTCGTCGGGCGCGACGCCGGTAGCCTTCGCGACGAAGACGTGACGCAGCCACTCGGCGAGCTCGTCGGCGACGCGGCGCATGTCGATGCCGAGGTTCCACACCTCTTCGGTCTTCTCGAGCAGCAGCTTCGAGTCTTTGCGCACGAGGCCTTCGGCGAACGCGTGCACGACGGTGCGGTCGATGGCGCCGAGGGTCTCGGCGACGTCGGCGTCGGTCGGCGAGGTGCCGCAGGCCGAGAGCACCTGGTCGAGCAGCGAGAGGGCGTCGCGCATGCCGCCCTCGCTCTGGCGGACGATGAGGGCGAGCGAGCGATCGGTGACGTTCACCTTCTCGAGCGCGCAGATCTCTTTGAGGCGCTTGAGCATCGCGGCCGACGAGATGCGGCGGAAGTTGTGGCGCTGGCAGCGTGAGATGATGGTGTCGGGGAGCTTGTGGGGCTCGGTGGTCGCGAAGATGAACTTCACGTGACCGGGCGGCTCTTCGAGCGTCTTGAGCAGCGCGTTGAACGCGGCGCCCGAGAGCATGTGAACCTCGTCGATGATGTAGATCTTGTGGCGCGAGCCCGACGGCAGGTACTTCGCGTTCTCGCGAATCTCGCGCACGTTCTCGACGCCGTTGTTCGAGGCGCCGTCGATCTCCGACACGTCGGACGAGATGCCGTCGCGGATCTCGGTGCAGGCCTTGCACACGCCGCAGGGGTGGGGCGTGGGGCCCTTCTCGCAGTTGAGGGCGCGAGCGAGGAGCCGCGCGGCGGTGGTCTTGCCGACGCCGCGCGGCCCGCAGAACAGGTAGGCGTGAGCGACGCGATCGAGCTTGAGCGCGTTCTCGACGGTCTTCACCACGTGCTCCTGGCCCGTCATCTCTTCGAAGGCCTGGGGGCGGTACTTCCGAGCGAGAACCGTGTAGCTCATGCCTCGTTATGTAGCCGATTCGCCCCGAATCGGCCTCAGATCATTTGACGCCCGAGCGGGCCGTCATTTGAAGGCGGCGCCGAACGCGGCGAAGAAATCGTCCCAGCTGCGAACCGAGCCGAGCAGCTCGCCGGTCGTGGGGATCACGCTCGCCATGCCGCCCTGCCCGATGAACTGGTGCATGGTCGTGAAGTCCTGCGCGTACCAGTCGGGGAGGCCGGCGCTGACGAGGCCGCCCTTGAACTGCTCGGGCGTGAGGTTCACGTACTTCACGGTCTTGCCGATGAGCTTGCTGAGCTTGGCGCCGACCTCGGCGTGGCTGAGCGGCTCTTTGCCGGTGAGTTGGTAGGTCTTGCCGGCGTGGCCGTCTTCGCGGAGGACCTTCGCGGCGACGGCGGCGATGTCGCGAGCGTCGATCGCGGCGATCTTGCCTTCGCCCGCGGCGCCGTACATGGCTCCGTCTTTCTTGATGGTGGCGATCTGCCCCATGAAGTTCTGCATGAAGTACGTGGGCTGAATGAGCGTCCACGGCAGGCCCGCGCTCTGGAGGTACGCGTCGGACTCGGCGTGCCACGTGGCGAGCTTGACGGGCGAGGCCTTGTCGGCGCCGAGCACCGAGAGGCGAACGACGTGCTTCACGCCGTTCTTCTTCGCGGCGTCGACGAGGTTCTTGTGCCAGCCGACCGACTCGGGCACCGAGTTGGTGAGCAAGAACGCCTTCGTGGCGCCCTTGAACGCCGTGTCGAGCGCCGCCTTGTCGTCGTAGGCCGCTTGCACGATCTCGACGTTCGGGTCCTTCTTCGCCTTGCCGGGGTTGCGCGCGATGACGCGGAACTTCGTGCCAGCCTTCGAGAGTTGCTCCGAGAGTGCGCTGCCGATGGTGCCCGTTGCGCCAGTGAGGACGATCATTTGTGCGGTGCTCCTGTTGGGGGGTCGCGAGAACTAACCGCCCGCGTCGGTGCGCGGCAACGAACTCGTCTGGGACAGTGTGTCCCGCAAACGCGCCCTGGGGAGTTAAGAAGGTGAGGCCATGAGAGCGATCACGAAGTCGCAGGGGCTGAGGCTCGAGCGCGTTCAGTCGTCGAAGCAGTTCAAGGACGGCACGTTTCGCAACACGTCGGGCGCGAAGCCCGACCTCAAGGGCAACACGTTCGCGACGATGGGCGAGTACTTCGCCGGCGGGCAGCAGCGCGTACCGCCCGGGCCACTGCCGTCGACGAGCCCGCTGAGCCTCTGGCAGCGCCCGCCCGACTCGCAGCTGCGGCTGACGTGGCTCGGCCACTCGACGGTGCTCATCGAGCTCGACGGCGTGCGCGTGCTCACCGACCCGGTGTGGGGGCGCGTGATCTCGCCGGTGAAGCTCGTCGGCCCGAAGCGGTTTCAGCCGGCGCCGATCGAGATCGAAGAGCTGCCCGAGCTCGACGCGATCATCGTCTCGCACGACCACTACGATCACCTCGACAAGCCGTCGATTCAGAAGCTCGCGAAGCTCGACGTGCCGTTCTTCACGTCGCTCGGCGTCGGCGCGCACCTCGAGAAGTACGGCGTCGAGGCGACGCGCATCACCGAGCTCGACTGGTGGGAGACCGCGAAGGTGCCCGAGAGCGACGTGATCATCACCGCGGCGCCGTCGCAGCACTTCTCGGGGCGCGGCCTCGGCGACCGCAACCGCACGCTGTGGTCGTCGTTCGTCGTGAAGGGCCCGAAGCACTCGGCGTTCTTCAGCGGCGACACCGGCCTCACGCAGGAGTACGCCGAGATCCGCGAGCGGCTGGGGCCGTTCGACGCGGTGCTGCTCGAGATCGGCGCGTTTCACGAGAGCTGGGCGCAGATTCACCTCGGCCCCAAGAACGCGCTCGAGGCGCTCAAGCTGCTGGGCGGCGGCCTGCTGCTGCCGGTGCACTGGGGCACGTACAACCTCGCGCTGCACGCGTGGGACGAGCCGGCCGAGACGATGTTCGAGCTGGCGCCGAAGAGCGGCGCGAACGTGATGATGCCGATTCTCGGGGCTCCGACCGAGCCGCACCGCTTCGAGGGCCTCGACCCCTGGTGGCGGAACGTGAAGGCGCTCGAGAAGAAGCGGGGCCGGCGGGCGCTGGCGGCTCGCTGAACCCGCGCTCGCAGCCAGACGCCCCGAAGCGCTCGATCGTCTCTTAGAAGCGCAGCTCGAACAGGCGGTCGGCGTTGCGCTTCGCCACGGCGGTGTCGACGGCCTTCCCGTCGGGGCCGAGCGGCGTGCCGCCCGCGTTCTGCACGGCCTTGGCCGCGGCCTCGTACTGCCGGGCGATGCGGTAGATGTCGCGCATGCGGCTCTCGCTGACGGCGCCCTTGCCGTCGCGCAGGGCCTTGTCGATGTCGGCCTGCGCTCCGGCGTACTCGCGCTTCGCCTTGTCGAAGTCGCTCGTGGCCTGCTTGAGCACGTCGGCCTTCGACATCGGCACCGAGAGCTTGAGGCCGCGGTTGCCCTGCAGCGAGTCGGCGCGCGCGTTCGGAGCGTTACGGCCGGCGACCTCGGCCTTCATGATGTCGCCGCCGTCTTCGTAGAACTGCCGAGCGGCCGAGGCGGCGCCGTAGATGGCAGGCGACGCGGCGCTGCCGGCGTCGGGCGAGAAGTTCTCGGTGCCGGCGAGCACGGCGTTCGGGAAGATCTCGCGCCACTCGCTCAGGTTGCCGCCCTGGAAGCAGGCGAGCATCGCGACCTTCTCGGTCTTGTCGAACAGCTCGCGGTACGGGTACGTGCCGCTGCCGGGGGGGGTCTCCATGTCGCGGAAGCGCTTGAGCTCGGCGCGAATGTCGAGGTTGCCGTCGTAGCCGCCGTGGTGCGGGCGCTCGTAGAGCATCTGGGTGCCGTTGCTGTGGCCCGAGACGACGAGGCCGGTCATGTTGCCGCCGGTCTTCACGAGGTTGTCGAGGTACTGCTGCATGCCGTCGCGGAACGCCTGCTGCGCCTCGGTGGGGCCCTTGTTGAACTCTTGCGTGAGGTCGAGGCCGGTGAGCTCGGGCTTGTCGGGGTCTTTCGCGACGATGTTGCTGAGCCCGTTGCGCTCGGCGGCGGCGCGCGGCGCGTTGTACTGGGTCTGCGTCTTGTCGGTGTTGTTGTTGAACTGCAGGTAGAGGACGCTCGCGTTCGGCGTGCGGACGTCGATGTTCTTGCCCGCGGCCTTCGTGAACAGCACGTTGAGCGCTTCGGTGAACGACTCGAACTTGCCGCCGTTCTGGAGCTGGCCGTTGCGCAGCAGGAAGCCCTTCACCTCGTTGATGCTCAGCGAACCCGAGCGATCGCTGTCGGCCGCGCTGAGCGCCTTGATCTGCGCAGGCGAGAGCTGCGAGAGCAGCTGGTAGGCCTCGGGGTCCTTCTGCTTGAGGTCCTCGGTGAGCTTGAGCGGGATCTTGCGGGTCTCGCTCTTGAGCGCTGCCTTCCAGTCCTGGTCAATCTGCGTGGAGCGCGCTGCACCGCTGATGCGAGTGGGGCTGACGGTCATGCGCTGCAATATCGCCGATCGGCCAAAGGCCCGCCAAACCCGTGCTATTGGGGCGTGTGTGACCGTTCTCTACCAGGCGCACTCGATCTTGCGGTTCGTGGTCCTGCTCGTCGGGCTGACGATGGTGGCGATGTGCTTCGCGGGCCTGATGCAGAAGCAGCCGTACACGAAGGCGGCGCGCATCGTCGGGGCGATCTTCTCGGGCGCGCTGCAGCTGCAGCTGCTGGTCGGCGTGGGTCTGCTGACCGTCTGGCCGTGGGTGCCGCGCAACATCGGTCACATCGTGATGATGGTGGCGGCGGTCGGGCTCGCGATGGTGATGCTGCGCAAGAACCGGAAGTCGGCGCAGCCGAACTGGGTCCGGCCGCTCATCGGGGTCGGCGGCGCGCTGGTGCTGATCGCCGCGGGCATCTTGGCGATCGGGCGAATGCCGTGGGGTGCTGCGGCGTTCTAGCGGGCGAAGTCGTGCCGATATGCAGGGCCGGGCCGGGCATTGAGGGTGGCAATGAACGCCGGTTCACTCGAAGCGCCGACGGCTCCCGCGTGGGAAGCGCTGATTCGGCTCTACGATCACACCGTCTTCCTCTCGCTGCTGGCCGCGGGGCACGCTCCGCTCGCCGCGCGCGAGCTGTGCCACGACACCTGGGCGCGGCTCTACGAGCAGTGGCGCGCCGGGCGGCTCGATCTCTTGCAGCTGCCGGGGCTCGCGGTGACCCAGGCGCGGTTCCTGGCCCTCGAGGAGCATCGGCGTGGCCGGCGCGGCGCTCCGCTCGGCGACGAGACGCTGCAGAAGCCCGACCCGCAGGCCTCGCCGGAAGAGCGCGTCGCCGCGCGCCAGCTCGTCGACCACGTCGAGCGCGCCCTCGAGCAGTGCCCGCCCCGCGCACGGGAGCTGTTCGAGCTCGCGCTCTCGAACCCCGACACGCCGCACGCCGTGCTCGCCGAGCGGTCGGGCATCTCGCTGCAGCGGCTGCGGCAGGCGCTGTGCGAGGTGAGGGCGCGGCTGCGCTCGGCGCTGCAGGAGGAGACGTCATGAGGCACGCGACGGTGCAGGAGCTGGAGGAATACGTGTCGGGCCGCGGGGCCGGGTGGCTCGACGACCACTGCGAGGCGTGCGCTTCCTGTGCGGCGGCGCTGGCCGCCGAGGCGCGGCTCGAGGTCGCGCTTCGGTCGATGGCGGCCGAGCGGCGGTGCGGCCTGCGGGCCGATGCGGTGGTGGCGCCCCTGACGCCGCCGCGACCGGCGCCCCTGCGCACGAGCTTCGTGGCGCTGGCGGCGGCGGCGTGCGTCGCGTTCGCGGTGGCGGCGGTGCGGCTGCCGCCGGCGGTGGTGCAGCCCGCGCCCGACGTCAGGTACGCAGACGCCGGGGGCACGCTGCTGGTGCAGCCCGAGGCGCTCATCGTGACCGGCGCTCCGTCGGGCGGCACGCCGTGAGCTGCGCAAAAAAGTAGCCTGTCCCCTTTTTTGCGCAGCGCTCGAGGAGGCTCGTCGTGTCGCGTCACCGCATCGCGCTGGAAGCCGCCGCCGTCGCGGCGCTCGTGTTCCTGCCGTACCTCGGCTCGGTGGGCCTGTGGGACCCGTGGGAGACCCACTACGCCGAGGTCGCGCGGCAGATGCTCGTGCGCGGCGACCTCATTCACCCGTACTGGGAGTCGAGCTGGTTCTTCTCGAAGCCGGTGCTCGCGTTCTGGCTCATGGTGCCGGGCCTGTGGCTCACCGGCGCCGCCGTGCCGGGCGCCGAGCTCTCGCCCTACACCGAGTGGCTGGTGCGCCTGCCGTTCGCCCTGCTCGCGATCGCGGCGGTGGCGCTGCTCGCCGATGCGATCGCGCGCGCGTCTTCGAGCCCGCGGGCCGGGCGCGTCACGGCGGTCGCGCTGTCGACGATGCCGATGTTCTTCTTCGTCGCACGGCAGGCGATGACCGACATGGCGTACGTCGCGCCGATCACCATCTGTCTCGCCGCCGCGATTCGCGCGCTCTTCACCGAGACCGAGCCGAAGGCCCGCGACCGCTGGTGGCGCGTCGCGTTCGCCGCGGCCGGAGTCGCGACCCTCGGCAAGGGCATGCTCGGCTTCGGGCTGCCCGCGCTCGTGCTCGCCGCGTTCCTCGCGATCGATCTGAAGCGCGCGAGAGGAGTGCTCCGCGAGATCCCGTGGCGCGACGGGCTCGGGCTCTGGGCGCTCATCGCGCTGCCGTGGTACCTCGCGATGTTCTCGTTCGACGGCGTCGACGCCGAGGGGCTCACGTTCTTTCGCCGCTTCATCGTGCACGACCACTTCGCGCGGCTCGGCTCGGGCGTGCACACGACGACTCCGGGCGGGAGCTTCACGTACTTCGTCGAGCAGCTCGGGTTCGGTCTGTTCCCCTGGGTCGCGCTCGTGCCCGCGGCGCTGGCCGGCGCGATGGTGCGCAGCCCGCCGCTGCAGCGGCTGCTGCTGCTCTGGGCGGTGCTCTCGTTCGGCCTGTTCTCGGCGTCGGCGACGCGCTTCCACCACTACGTGCTGCCCGCACTGCCGGCGATCGCCGCCCTCATCGCGCTCTCACGGCCGCGGCCCATGGCGCTGGTCGCCGGGGCCGTGCTGCTCGGCCTGGTCACGAAAGATCTCGCGACGTCACCCAGGCACTTCGTCGAGCTGTTCACGTACAACCACGAGCGCGCGTACCCGGCGTTCTTGTGGACGGCGCGCTCGAGCCTCGCGCTGGGCGTCGGGGCGCTCGCGTGCGTGCTCGCGTGGGCGCTGCGCCGCCGCGTGAGCCCCCAGACCGCGACCGGAGCGTTCGCGCTCGTGCTCGCCGTCTGGCTCTCGTCGGTGCACTGGGTCGAGCTGTCGCACCACTGGACGCAGCGCGATCTCTTCTGGCGCTACTTTCGCGGCCGCGCTCCGGGTGAGCCCATCGCGGCGTTCTGGATGAACTGGAAGGGCGAGACCTTCTACTCGCGCAACGAGGTGGTTCAGGTGAAGCCCGGCAACGAGGCGCTCGCGCTCGAGCTGGCGCGACGGCCGGGGCGAGCCTGGTTCCTCGTCGAGCACCCGCGCCTGCGCGCGCTGCAGCAGGCGCTCGGGCCGTCACAGCAGCTCGAGGCCATCGAGCCGTCGCTGAACGACAAGTTCGTCCTCGTCGTGGCGAGTGAGACGTGGGCGGACGCAAGAACGCCACACCCGTAGTCGCCAAGCCCCCGTCCGCTCGCGGTGGCACGCGGGCTGCCTCTGCATGGGGTGATGAAGACACAACTCGCAGGCATGTTGGCAGCAGCAGTTCTGATGACTGGCGCGGTCGCGAAGGCCGAAGAGACGTTGCCCGAGAAGGGCAAGGCCGCCGCGAAGGACGTGAAGCGGCAGGGCCGCAAGACCGTTCACCACACCGAAGAGGCGCTGTGTACGGGCACGAAGGCCGAGTGCGCGAAGCAGAAGGTGAAGCATCGCGTGAACGAAGGCGGCGACGCGGTGAGAGACGAGGCGGATCAGCTGAAGAACAAGGCTGACTGACCGCGTCGGTGGGCGCGCCCGGGGCCTTACGCTCCGGGCGCCGCCGCCGTGGCCTCGGGCTTCTTGCGCGCGAGGAACACGTAGGCGACCACCGCGAAGTAGATGCACACGATGAGGGTGACGCAGCCGGCGCTGGCCGCCGAGACGCCTGCCATCGCGCCCTTCGTGAAGCGTTGAATGTCGTCGGCCTTCTCGGGTGAGAGGCCGCGAGAGCCCTTCTGCATCGACGCGAAGATCGACCCGGTCGTCACCTTCATCAGCTCGGAGGTGAAGAGGTACGTGACGACGCCGGTGCCGACGCGAACTCCAGACGCGGCGAGCGCGGCCCAGCCCAGGCGAGACCGGGCGCGGCCGCCGCGCAGCGCGATCGCCGCGAACGCGATCGTGCCGGCGACCGCGAGCAGGTACGCGCCTTCGCTCACCAGCTGCACCGGCGCCCAGCGCTTCTGGATCTCGGTCTGCAGCTGGAGCTGCCGCTCCATCATCTCTTGCATCTGCGGGTCCTTCTGAAAGCCCTTGGCGAAGGCCTGCGTCATCTCGCTGCCCATGGCCTTTCCGGTCGTGACGATGACCAGCGACGACGCGATGGTGAAGAGCGTGAAGAGCGCGATGAGCGCTCCGACGATGAGCACCGAGAGGGTGAGGGCTCGTTCGTTGCTGGTCAGGGGCGCGTCGGCTTGCACCGGCGCGACACTAATACGACGGGGCGGAAGTTCGTGTCGGGTTGCGCCGCCGATCACTCGCCGCCGGCTGCGTGCGCTCTCTGCGACGTCGCTGCAGGTGCGACTCGGTCAACGGCGCGCCTCGACACGACGGACTTTACCGGCTGCCTACCGCCACACCGTCACGGGGCAGTGCGCGTGATGCACGACGCGATCGCTCACGGACCCGAGGAGGAAGCGGCGGGCGGGGCTGAGGCCGCGAGCGCCGAGCACGATCATGTCGACGTGACGCCTGGCGGCCCAGTCGAGAATCGTCTCGGCGACGGGCCCGAGCTCGATGACGCGGTCGATCTTCACGGTGGGGTGCTCCTTCGCGATGGCGTCGAGGCCGCCGCGCAGGGCCTCGAGCTCGGTCTCGGTGGGGCCCGAGGTGACGACCGACGTGCCCATGGGGCCGAGCGGGATCATCTCGGGGCGATGCAGCACCGTGAGCAGCGTCGCCTGCGCCTTCAGCTGCTCGGCGAGCGAGAGGCCGAAGCGCGCGGCGTGCTGCGATGCCGGCGAGCCGTCGACTGCGATGAGGACGTGAGTGAGCACCCCTCGACGCAGTGCAAGCCGTGTGCGTGGCGCGCCGACTGCGATCCGGCCGGTTGCGACCGGCGGCGTTACCGCGAGGGAAAGAAGGCTCCTGCGCAAGTGAAGAAGCCGCGCTTCTTCGGGGTGGCCCAGCCTGGGCCTTGGGAGGAGTTGACGCGCCTTCGGCCGGGCAGGAGTAAAGAGACGCCGCTTGGCGTCCCGTCTGCCCCGACTCGCGCTCGCGCTCACCGTGTTGCTCGCCGCAGCGGCGCACGCGCACAAGGCGAGCGACGCGTACCTGACGCTCGACTACCGCGGCGCTGCGAAGCTGCGCGTCGATCTGGCGCTGCGCGATCTCGACGACGATCTCGGGCTCGACTCCAACGGCGACGGCGCGATCACGTGGGCCGAGGTGCAGGCGCGGCTGCCGGCGGTCGACGAGAAGCTCGGCCAGCGGGTGCGCGTCGAGGGCTGCACGTTCTCGGCGACATCGCACGGCATCACGCCGCACAGCGACGGCAACTACCTGGTGGTCGAGGGGCCGCTGGCCTGTGCCACGGGCCCCGTGGTGCTCACGTACTCGCTGTTCTTCGAGCGCGACCCTCAGCACCGGGCGCTCGTGCGGCTGCTGCTCGGCTCGACCGATCAGACGCTGATCGCGACGCCCGACGCTCGCACGCTCACGTTCGCCGCGAAGCCCGAGCCGGGCGCCTCGCTGGGCCAGTTCCTCGTCGAGGGCGTGCACCACATTCTCATCGGCGCCGACCACCTGCTGTTCCTCACGGCGCTGCTGTTGCCGTCGGTGCTGCGGCGCAAGGGGCGCCTCAAGCTGCTCGGCCTGACCGACTGGGAGCCGCGAGAGTCGCTCAAGCCGGCGGCGCTCGAGGTGTTGAAGCTCGTGACGTCGTTCACGGTCGCGCACTCGGTGACGCTCGCGCTGGCGGCCCTCGACGTCGTCGAGCTGCCCAGCCGCGTCGTCGAGAGCGCGATCGCGTTGACGGTGGTGCTCGTCGCCATCTCGAACCTGTGGCCGCTGTCGCAAGGCGAGCGCTGGGGGCCTGCCTTCACGCTGGGCCTGGTGCACGGCTTCGGCTTCTCGTCGGTGCTGAAAGACTCGGGGCTGCGCGGCACGTCGCTGGTGGGCGAGCTGCTCGGCTTCAACCTCGGCGTCGAGTGCGGGCAGCTGATGTTCGTGGCGGTGGTGGTGCCGGTGTGCTTCGCGCTCTCGCGGCTGCGCGTGTACCCGTGGCTCGCGCGCGCGGGCTCGCTGGCGATCGGCGTCATCGGGGCCGTGTGGCTGTACCAGCGGGCGGTGTAGAAGCGGGCCGTGCACGTCGCGGTGATCGGCTCGGGCATCTTCGGCGTCACGGCCGCGGTCGAGCTCCGCGCGCGCGGGTGCGACGTCACGCTCTGCGACTTCGGCGCGATCCCCAACCCGCTCGCCGAGTCGACCGACGTCTCGAAGGCCGTGCGCATGGACTACGGCGCCGACGAGGACTACTGCGCCCGCATGGAGCGCGCCCTCGCGAAGTGGCGCACCTCAGAGCTCTTTCACGAGACGGGCGTGATGTACCTCTCGCGCGGGCCCATGCAGCCCGGGGGCTTCGAGCACGACAGCTTTCAGGTGCTGACGCGCCGCGGCCACGCGCCGCAGCGAATGACGCCCGCCGAGCTGCGCGCGCGGTTCCCCGCGTGGAACGCCGAGCTCTTCGTCGACGGCTACTTCAACCCCGAGGGCGGCTGGGCCGAGAGCGGCCGGGTGGTGGCGGCGCTGCTCGAGCAGGCGCGCTCGGCCGGAGTGCGCGTGCGCGAGAACGTGCGCGTGACGAGCCTTCAGGGCATCGACGCCGACCACGTGGTGCTCTGCACCGGAGCGTGGACGGCGCAGCTGTTGCCCGAGCTGCAGGGCTGCTTCGTCGAGTCGGGGCAGCCGGTGTTTCACCTGAAGCCCGCGCAGCCGTCGCGCTTCGAGGCCGGCGTGTTCCCGACGTACGGGGCCGACATCGCGACGACGGGCTGGTACGGCTTCCCGATGCACCCGAGCGGGGTGCTCAAGATCGCGAACCACGGGCCGGGCCGGCGGCTCTCGCCCGACGCGCCGCGCGACGTTCTGCCCGAGCAGCACGGTGCGCTGCGCGAGTTTCTGAAGGTGGCCTTCCCCGAGCTGCACGCGGCGCCGATCGTGGCGACGCGCACGTGCATCTACTGCGACACCCGCGACGGGCACCTGTGGATCGCGAGGCACCCGCAGCGCGAGGGGCTCACCGTGGCGACCGGCGGCTCGGGGCACGCGTTCAAGTTCGCGCCGCTGCTCGGCGGGTGGGTCGCCGACGCGGTGCTGGGCGTCGCGAACCCCGAGCTCGAGAAGTTCCGCTGGCGGCCCGAGATCGCTCCGGCGAAGAGTGAAGAGGCAGCACGCTACGCGCCCGGCGCGGTATAGGGCGGCGCGGATGAACGTGCTCGCCATGACCCTGCTCGCCGCCAACGCCGCCGCTTCGGACAACTTCCTCCGGGAGTTCGCCGAGACCCGTCGCTACCTCGCTGGGAGGCCCGTCAACGCACAGCTGACGCCCGACTCGAAGTCGGTGCTGTTCCTTCGGGGCGCTCCGAAGGACCCGCGGCAGCTGCTGTTCGAGCTCGACGTCGCGAGCGGGCAGACGAAGGAGCTGCTGACGCCCGAGTCGCTCTTGAAGGGGGCCTCCGAGACGCTGAGCGTCGAAGAGAAGGCGCGGCTCGAGCGGCAGCGGGTGACGGCGCGCGGGTTCACGAGCTACCAGCTCAGCAAAGACGGCGCGAAGGTGCTGGTGGCGCTGTCGGGCAAGCTCTACGTGTTCGAGCGCGCGAGCGGGAAGGTGACGCAGCTGCAGACGGGCGAGGGCGCGGCGATCGACCCGAAGTTCTCGCCCGACGGCAGCGCGGTCGCGTACGTGCGGGCGAACGAGGTGCGGCTCGTCGACCTGAAGAAGAACGTCGAGAAGGCCGTGACGAAGGGCGGCAGCGCGCTGAAGCCGAACGGCGTGGCCGAGTTCGTGGCGCAGGAAGAGATGAACCGGTTCTCGGGCTACTGGTTCAGCCCCGACGGCAAGGCGATCGCGTTTCAGGCGACGGATCACACGGGCGTCGAGCAGCTCTCGATCGCCGACCCGATGAAGCCCGAGGCCGAGGCCGACCGCTTCTATTACCCGCGTGCGGGCAAGACGAACGCGAAGGTGAAGCTCGGCATCACGCCGGTGGGCGGGGGCGCCGTCACGTGGGCGCAGTGGGACTCGGAGGCCTACCCGTACCTCGCGACCGTGCGCTGGCAGCCGAAGGCGCCGCTGTGCATCGTCGTGCAGAACCGCGCCCAGACGAAGGAGCAGCTGCTGCAGGTCGACGAGAAGACCGGCAAGACGAAGCTGCTGCTCGCGGAAGAAGACGCCGCGTGGGTGAACCTCTCGCAGGAGTTCCCCGCGTGGCTGCCCGACGGCTCGGGCTTCTTCTGGCTCACCGAGAAGAACGGCGGGCCCGAGCTCGAGCTGCACGCGGCCGACGGCAGCTTCAAGTCGACGTGGGTGAAGAAAGACGCGGGCTGGGCGAAGACGACCGACGCCGTCGCGTACGACGAGGCGACGCGCACGCTCTACTTCACCGGCAGCGCCGACCCTGCGGGCTCGACGGTGTGGAAGGTGACCGACGGCGGCGCGGCGGTGGCGGTGAAGCTCGAGGGCTTCCCCGAGGCGGCGTCGCAGTGGGCGAGGTTGTCGAACGACGGCAAGGTGCTGGTCGCGGGCTACACGGCGATCGGCACGATGCCGCGGGCGGCGGTGTTCGACAGCAGCGGCAAGAAGATCGCCGACGTGCCGAGCGTCGCGGTCGAGCCGTCGCTCAAGGTCACGGCCGAGGTCAAGAAGGCGGGCGACTTCTGGACGATGGTCTTCAAGCCCGAGGGCATGAAGCCGGGCGTGAAGCTCCCCGTCATTCTCTCGGTGTACGGCGGCCCCGGGCACAACATGGTCGTGTACACGCAGCGCGAGCACCTCATCGATCAGTGGCTCGCGAACCAGGGCTTCATCGTGGTGAAGGCCGACGGCCGCGGCACGCAGCGGCGGGGCCGCGACTGGGAGCGCGCCATCAAGGGCGACTTCGCCACCGGCATCGCGGGCGATCAGCTCGCCGCGCTGAAGGCGCTCGCGAAGACGGTGCCCGAGATGGACCTGCAGCGCGTCGGCGTCTACGGCTGGAGCTTCGGCGGCTACCTGAGCGCGCTGCTCACGCTCGGGTTCGGCGACGCGGTGAAGAGCGGCGTGGCCGGTGCGCCCGTCGTCGACTGGCACGACTACGACACGCACTACACCGAGCGGTACCTGGGCGTACCGCCGGCCGACGACAAGGCGTACGACGTCTCGAACGTGCTGACCTACGTGCCGAAGGCGAAGCGGCCGCTGCTGGTGCTGCACGGCACGGCCGACGACAACGTGTACTTCCTGCACACGCTGAAGCTGTCGGACGCGCTGTTCCGCGCGGGGAAGCCGCACCAGGTGCTGCCGCTGTCGAACTTCACGCACATGGTGCCCGACCCGGTGGTGACCGAGCGGTTGTACGAGCGCATCGCGCAGTTCTTCAAGGAGACCCTGTGATCGGCAGGCTCGACCCCACGTTCATCGAAGACTGCCCGTACGCGCAGGAGGCGCTGCTCATCGACGAGATCGTCGAGGTCGATCGCGAGGCCTCGATGGTGAAGGTGAGCATGCCGGCGCACGCCGACCTGCCGCTCACGCGCTCGCAGAAGACGCACCCGGTGCGGCACCCGCAGCACGTCTCGGGCGGGCTCATCGTGCACATGACGGGCATGGTGGGCTTCGTGCACGCGTACTACGTGCTCGACCTGCGCCACCGCGACGGGTGGATCGGCTACGGCGTGCGCATTCACCACGCGCGCTTCCACAACATGGCGGTGATGGGCGAGCCGATCGTGATGAAGGGGTGGACGACGCAGCTCCGGCGGGGCGCGAAGAACATTCTCGCGAGGTACTCGTTCGAGTTCACGCAGGGTGGCAAGCTCGTCTACGAAGGCGATCAGACCGCGATGTGGACCAAGGTCGCCGAGGGTGAAGCGACCGTGAACCCCGCCGGCGAAGAGCGGCTGCGGTCGCCGGCCTGAGCAAACCCCGGAGCCCGCAATGCAGGTCGCGCTGAAGCAGGGCAGCCTCACCGACGGCGACGAGACGCTGCTCGTGAACGCGTCGAACACGAACCTGCAGCTCGGCAGCGGCGTGAGCGGCGCGATTCGACGCGCGTGCGGCACGGCGTTTCAGGGGGCGCTCGACGCGCTGCTCGAGAAGCGCGGGGGCCCGCTCGAGCCGGGCGACGTGGTCGTCACGGGCGCCGGAGCGCACCGCCGCGTGCGGTACATCGTTCACGTCGCGGTGATGGACTACCGCAGCGGCGTCTCGGCCTCGTCGTTTCCCTCGCTCGAGCGCGTGCGCAGTGGCTGCGAGAAGCTGTGGGCGGCGATCGACGCGCTCCACGAAGACGTCAGCGTCGCGATGGTCGCGCTCGGCGCGGGCACCGGTGGCCTCGGCGTCGTCGACTCGACCGAGGTCGCGTGCCGCACGCTGCAGGCCGCTGCGCCGAAGCGCATCACGCGCATCACGTTCTACGGCTTCGCGCTGCACGAGCACGTCGCGATGGCCGGCGTCGTGTGCCGCTTCTTCCCCGAGGCCGCCGGCTCGCTGTCGGCCGAGGTGAAGGAACTTCTCGAGCGGGCGCCGTAGACCGGGCGCTGTCACGCCGAGCGCGATGGGCTGGCAGCCACCGGCGAGGTGCATCAGCCCTCAGCGCGACCGTGCGCGCGCCTCGAGCTGCGGGCTCACTGCTCGGTGGGCAGCGGCGCCTTCGTGGGCTTCGCGATCTTCGTCTTCCCCTTCGGCGCCAGCTTCTTCCGGAGCGCAATCAGGTCCGAGAGCTGCTGGAGGTCGTACTTGTCGCTGGGCTTGCCGAGCTCGGAGATGGCGGCGTCGATCGTCGCGAGCATCTTCTCGTTGATGAGCGCGTCGGTCGCCTCGTCGCCGTTCGCCTTCACGCGCAGGTCGTCGAGGCGCGCGCGCACCGCGGCGACGCGATCGACGCGCTCGGGGGCCTTCACCGGCGCCGCCTCTTCCTCGGCCACGATCTTCGTCGGCGCCTTCGTCGGCAGCGGCTTCTTCACCGGCTTCTTGGTGCCGAGCTCGGTGCCGCGGATCAGATCGATCGCCGTCTTCGGCGGAGGCGGCGGCGCGACCGGCTCGACCGGCTCGACCGGCTCGACCGGCTCGGTGCCGCGATCGAACGTCCACGCGAGCCGCATGAAGCCGCCCTTCATGGGGTTCAGCGCAGGCGGCAGGCTCCACGCGCGAACCGCAGCGAGCACGCACGACTCGAGCTCGGCGTTCTCGAGCGTCGAGGTGTCGATCGCCACGACCGGCGCGGGCGCGAGCTCGGGCGGGGCCGCCTTCTTCGACCTGCCCTTCTTCGGCGTCGGCGCCAGCGGGGCCTCGGCCTTGTCGCCCGCGGTGTCCAGCGCCTGCTCGGCAGGCTTCTCGGCGGGCTTCGGCATCGCCTTCGTCGGTGCTCCGTGGAGCACGAGCGGTCGCAGCAGGTCGGTCGCGCGGCCCTTCACCCCCGCGGCGCCGCGCAGGGTGACGCGCACCGCGAGCCGGCCCGCGACCTCGGGTGGGGCGCCCTCGTAGCACCGCTCGAGCTCGCCCTGCCGCGCTGCCGCGAGCTCGCGCACGGCCGCCTCGTCGAAGCCCTCGATCGCGAAGACGCCGGGCCGCACGCGAGCGATCACCGCGACGCCGGCGTCGGGCACGACCGCGGCCTCGACGACCGCCGGGGGCCCCGCGTCGGCGACGGCCGCGATCGGCAGCGGCGCCGACTTCACCGGGTTGTTCGCGGTCGTGTTCGGCGTGAACTGCGTCGCGACGACGGCCCACGCCGCGAAGGCCGCCATGCCCAGCGTCGCCGCTGCAGCCGCCACCGCCGTGCCGATGCCGCGCTTCGGCTTGAGCGCCACCAGCTTCGCCGCGGCCCGCGCGTCGGTCGGCCGCTTCTGCGGCGAGGCCTGCAGCAGCGCCTCGATGAGCTTGCCGATGCGGCCGCCCGGCAGGTCGCGCTCGCCGGGCAGCCCGCCGGTCGCCGCCTCGTGCAGCACGAGGCCCAGCGAGTAGAGGTCGCTCTTCGGAGTCGTCACGCCCGCCCGCTGCTCGGGTGCCATGTAGCGCAGCGAGCCGAGCAGGGCGGCCGACTCGGTCAGCGTCGTGGCGCCGTCGAAGCGCGCGATGCCGAAGTCGCACAGGCGAGCCCCCGACGGCGAGAGCAGGATGTTGCCGGGCTTCAGATCGCGGTGAACGAGCTGCGCGTCGTGCACGGCGCCCAGCGCGTCGAGCAGCTGCCGCGCCAGCGCCTCGACCTCGAGCACCGGCAGCGGGCCCTCGGCGATGCGCGCGCGCAGGTCTTTGCCGTCGACGTGCTCCATCGCGTACCAGCAGAAGCCGTTCTGCGAGCCCTCGTCGATGATGTGCACGACGCCGGGGTGCTGCACCTGGCGCAGCGCCTGGGCCTCGCGGCGGAAGCGCTCGCGCAGCGACGGGTCGGCGGCGAGCTGCGGCGAGAGCACCTTCACGGCGCACCGCCCGGTGAGCCCTTCGGCGACGTAGACGGTGCCCATGCCGCCGCTGCCTGCGCGCGAGACGAGCTTGAAGGTGCCGAGCATCTCGCCGGTGAGATCGACCTCGGGCCACAGCTTCGCCTGGCCGGGCGCGGTGTCGACGCGCGTGAGGTCGACCTCGACGCCGCACTGCGAGCACGCGACGACCACCGGCGTGGCGACCGGCAGCGGCGTCTTGCAGGCGGGGCAGAGGAAGTTCACTTCTTCTCCGCGAAGAGGTCGATGCCGAGCTCGGCGATCTTGCGGTCGAGCGTCGGCCTCGAGATGCCGAGCGCCTCGGCGGCGTTCGCTTTGACGCCGCGGGCGCGGTGCAGCGCGAGCGTGATCTGCTCGCGCTCGAGGGCCGAGATGAGCTCGGCGAGCGGGCGGGGCGCTCCACCGCTGCTGCCCGCCGCAGCGGGCGCCGGGGCCGAGACCTCGGGCGGCAGGTCGAGCACGCCGACGGGGCCGGGCCCGCTCTTGAGCACGACGGCGCGCTCGATCGCGTTCGCGAGCTGCCGCACGTTGCCGGGCCACGGGCAGCGCCGCAGCGCCTCGCGCGCCTCGTCGGTGAAGCCGTCGGCGACGAGGCCGAGCCGCTTGCCGAGCGAGGCGAGGAAGTGCTCGGCGAGCGGCAAGACGTCGTCGGGGCGCTCGCGCAGCGGCCTCAAGCCGAGGTTCACGACGTTCAGGCGCCAGAAGAGGTCTTCGCGAAACGAGCCGGCCTTCACCTGCGCCTGAAGATCTTTGTGGGTCGCCGCGATCACGCGCACGTCGACCGCGAACGCCGCGCGTGCGCCGATGCGCGAGATGAGCCGGTCTTGCAGCACCCGCAGCAGCTTCACCTGCATCGGAGGCGGCAGGTCGCCGACCTCGTCGAGCAAGAGCGTGCCGCCGTCGGCGCGCTCGAAGACGCCCGCGTGCGTGCCGGCGGCGCCGGTGAACGAGCCCTTCTCGTGCCCGAACAGCTCGCTCTCGGCGAGCTCGGGGGGAATCGCGCCGCAGTTCAGCGCCACGAACGGCCCGGCGCGCCGCGGGCTGCACGCGTGAATGTAGCGGGCGAGCTCTTCTTTGCCGCTGCCCGACTCGCCGCTGAGCAGCACGGTCGACGGCACCGCCGCGACCTTCTCGGCGAGCGCGAGCACCTGCTTCATGGCGGCGCTGGCCGCGAGGGGCTTCACCGCCGCCGGCTCGGTCGAGTCACTGAACGCTGCCGCGCCGGCCGCCGCCATCGCCTGCGCCTGCTCGAGCTCGTCGGGGCTGAACTCTCTCGCGCGGGCGATGCACAGGGCTCCGCGCACGCGGCCGAGGCGCACCACCGGAGCGCACAGCACCCAGCCCGCGGCGCTGCGCACGCGGGTGACCACGTCGTCGGCCTCGGCGTCGGTCTGCGCCGCGGCGTGGGTCACCGCGCGCCTCTCGGTGAACGCGAGCGTGACGAGGTCGCCCGGCACGGCGAGCTGCGCGCCCGCGGGCGCTCCGGCGACGGCGCGCAAGACCTCGCCCGGCCCCTGGCGCAGCACGGCGACCGAGCGCGCGCCGAAGGTCTCGTGCGCGAGGGCCGCGAGGGCGGCGGCGGCCTGCTGCTCGTCGCGGGCCTCGGCGAGCTTCTCGTAGAGCTGAGCGGGGCGTGACCCGGGAGTGCTCGCGCGCTTCGCCGCCGCGGTGCCCTGGCGCGTGAGCACGACGGTGATGTCGGCGTCTTTCGAGCGCAGGGCCTCGAGCTCGGGCTCGAACGCGAGCAGGCTCTCGCCGACGGCGAACTGATCGCCCGGCTGCAGCACCACCGGAGCGCCCTCGATGCGCTTGCCCTTGAGCCACGTGCCGTTGCGCGAGCCGAGATCGCGAAGGAGCACGCCGTCGGCGGTCACCTCGAGGGTGCAGTGGTCTCGCGAGACGCGCTCGTCGATGAGCTGCAGGTCGGCGTCGGCGCTGCGGCCGATGCGGAGGACTCCGTCGAACTCGCGGGTGACTCCGCGCTTCGGGCCGAACAGGGCGACCAACCGGGGCACGGGCGGCATCTTATGCGGCAGGGCGCTCACGTAACGCTCCGTGACGGCGTGCAACGGCCCGTTACGGGCCCGTCGGCCGAACCGCCCGTATCGCCGTCGCCGAGGGCCTCGCCCCGGGGCTGCAACTGCCCGTGGTCCATGCTCTTCCTCCTCGTGCTGGCTGCCGCTCCGCTGCACACCCGGTGGGTCACGGACAATGGGCCCGTGCACGTGGCGATCCCGCCGCGGCCTTCGAACCTGACGGTCGTGTACGTGCACGGCTTCTGGAACGACGTCGACGAGGCGTGGGAGCAGCACGACCTTCAGAACCAGCTGCTCGCGACCGGCGCCGTCGTCATCGCGCCCGAGGCTCCGTCGGGCCCCGGCCAGGCGGTGCGGTGGCCGAGCCTGAGCGCGCTGCTCGCCGAGGTCGAGGCGCGCACCGGCGCGAAGCTGCCCGAGCACGTCGTCGCGATCGGCCACAGCGGCGCGTACCGCACCGTCGGAGCGTGGGTGAGCGAGCCGCGCCTGACCGACGTCGTGCTGCTCGACGCGTTCTACGGCGGAGCCAGGCCCTGGGAGCGCTTCGTCGCCCGCGGCGGCACCCTGCGCGTCGTCGCGCGCTCGACCGCGAAGCAGTCGGCGCCGTTCTGCGCGCGGCACCCCGAGGTGAAGTGCGAGCTGTCGCCGCTCTCGCACATGCGCATCGTCACGAGCGGCGAGGTCATCCCCCGGGTGTTGCGCGAGGTCGCCGCGCTGCGTACACCCGACGCATGACGGTTCGCTTCGAAGGAGCCCACTGCACGCTCGTGCTCGACTGGCCTGCTCCCGGGGTCGCGGTCGTGACCTTCTCGGGAAAAGACACGAACGAGTTCGGCGACGCTCCCTTCCAGAAGCTCGACGAGGGCCTCGTGCCGGGCACCGAGCTCTACATCGACGCGCGCAAGGCGACGGCGGCGTCGGTCGACGTCAGCGCCGAGTGGGCGAAGTGGCTCGGGCGCCGCAAGGCCTCGTTCGCGCACGTCTCGATGCTGACCGGCTCGAAGTTCATTCAGATGAGCGCCGGTTTCGTGCGTCGTTTCGCGGACATGGGCGAGCTCATGCGGCTCTACACCGACGCCGTCGCCTTCGACACGGCGGTGCAGCTCTCGATCGCCGAGCGTGACTGAAAATCAGGCGTGGTACGCGTGTCTCGAGGGAACCCATGCGCAACCACCTGCTGCTCGCCGCTCTCACCGCTCTCGCTGCCGCCGCCTGCTCGCCGATGCCGATGGAGGTCGACGCCGGCATGATGATCGAGGCATGCCCCGCCGCCACGGGCACGGTGGTCACGCACCAGAACGACGTGATGGCCGACGAGACGTGGGCGGGCGACGGCTCGCTGCACAAGGTGGCGTTCGACGTCACGATTCGCCCGGGCGCGACGCTCACGCTCGGCGAGTGCGCGAAGGTGCAGATCATCCCGGGGCGCTCGATCATCGTGGCGGGCGACGTCGCGACGTCGAGGCCCGCGAAGCTCGTCGCGGCGGGCAAGCTGGGGCGCCGGGTCACCCTCGAGCGCTTCGATGCGAGCGCTGCGTTCGCCGACCTGCGAACGATGAACGAGCAGTCGTTCATCGATCTCTCGTACACGACGGTGAGCGGAGGAGGCGGCGGCAGCACGATCGGCAACCCGATGATCGTCGCGCGCAGCACGGCGACGTTCACCGAGCTCTACAAGACGATTCGCTTGATCGGCGTGGTGCTCGACGGCTCGGCCGGCCAGGGGCTGCGGTTCGAGTCGGCGACGGCGTTCACCGACGACTCGTCGGACATTCTCATCACGCACAGCGGCGGGCAGGGCGTGGGAGCGATTCAGGCCGGGCCGTATGCGCTCACGACGTTTCCGCGAACGCTCGTGATCCGCGACAACGCGCTCGACGAGATCGACGTGAAGGCGGGCACGCTCGCCGTCGAGCGCGACGTCACGCTCAAGAACCTCGGCGTGCCCTACCACTTCATCTTCGATTACGTGCGCGTGCACTCGCAGACCGCGTCGCCGACGCTCACCATCGAGAAGGGCAATCGGCTGCGCTTCGACGCCTCGATTCAGGTCGGGTGGGCGAACCCTCCGGGCAACGACTTCCGCCCCGGCAAGATCATCGCCGTCGGAGGCACCGGAGCGAACGAGCAGATCGTGTTCACCGGCGCGAAGTCGGCGCCGGCGGCCGGTGACTGGGCGGGCATTCACCTGATGAACGCACCCGGTTCGCGGCTCGAGAACGTGATCATCGAGAAGGCCGGCGGGCCCAACGGCATCTCGAGCGCGAACTGCCGGGCCGCGATGACGAACGACAACGCCGCGCTGTTCATCGGCGGCAAAGACATTCCCTACCTCCCGAACGCGACGGACTTCGTGAACGTCACCGTCAACGACTCCGCGGGGCATGGCATCAACCCCATGTGGTCGACGAGCGACTTCGGGCCGAACCTCACCGGAGCGTTCACGTTCGGCACCATCGCCGGCTGCCGCCAGGTGAAGAACGGGCGCCCGCAGGGCTGCGGCAACATGGAGGGCTGCCTCGTTCAGTGATTCGTTGCCGGCCGGGGGCGCGGCGTCTTACAAGCCCGCCCCATGCATCGGCACTTCGCACTGGCGCTGGCCCTCTGCGGTACCGGCTGTTCTCTCGAACGCGTGCTGCTCGACGGCCAGCTGGCCGCGACGCGCAAGGCCTCGACCTCGTTCGACACGCTGAACGACCTCGAGGTCGCGAAGATCGGCGCGGGCTCTTCGTTGGTACAGCTCGAAGGCATGCACGTGCTGGCGCCCGATCAAAAAGACGCCCTCTACCTCTTGATGCAGGGCTACGCCGGCTACACCTCGGCGTTCGTCGAAGACGAGTGGGAGCAGGCCTACGACCGCGGCGATGACGACGCCGAGGCGCTGCACGCCGAGCGGGCGAAGAAGAACTACGACCGCGCCATCGGCTACGGCACCGACCTGCTCGAGATGACGGCGCCGGGCTTCGTGGCGGCGCAGAAGAACCGCGACACGATCAAGGCGTACCTGCAGGGCATCGGCAAGGAAGACGCCGAGACGGTGCTGTGGCTCGGTATCGCGTGGATGGGGCGTGGCGCCGTCGCGGCCGAGCGGCCCGAGATCGTGGCCGAGCTGTTCGTCGGCGAGGCCCTGCTCGAGCGCGCGAACGAGCTCGACGACTCGCTGGGCTATGGCCTGGGGCTCGCGGCGCTGGGCGCGTACCACGCGCGCTCGCCCGACGCCGAGCTGAAAGAGTCCGCCGCGCTGTTCGATCGCTCGTTCGCGAAGACGCAGCGCAAGGCGCTGACGCCGCTGGTCTTGAGAGCGCAGAACCTGGCGTGCGTGTCGCACGACGAGAAGCAGTACCGCGCGCTGCTCGAAGAGGTGATCGCGGCGCCCGACTTCCCCGAGCAGCGGCTCGAGAACCTGATCGCGAAGCGGAAGGCGCAGCGGTACCTGGGCGCTCCGCGGCTGAAGCGCTGCGCATTCTGAGGAGAACGACATGCTGACCACACTGCTGGTGATGACGACGTTGTCGGGCGCGGGCGCGGGCGAGCCGCAGACGATCAAGCTGGGCTCGCTGGCTCCGCGCGAGTCGCCGTGGGGGCAGATTCTGCGGGTCTGGGCGAAGGCCGTGAAAGAGAAGACCGGCGGCGCGGTGGCGCTCGACTTCTACTGGAACGCGACGCAGGGCGACGAGGCGGCGCAGATGGGCAAGGTGAAGTCGGGCCAGCTCGACGGCGCGGTGGTGACGGCGGTCGGCCTCGGCGCGATCGACAACGACGTGAACGTGCTGCAGATCCCGGGGCTCATCACCGACTGGGCGACGCTCGACAAGGTGCGTGACGGCCTCAAAGGGCACTTCGACGACAGCTTCCGAAAGGCCGGCATGGAGATCGTCGGCTGGGGCGACGTCGGCCTGAACCGCATCTTCACGAAGGGCTACGCGGTGCACAAACCGGAGGACCTGAAGGGCAAGAAGCCGTGGGTCTGGCGCGAGGATCCGGTGATTCCTCCGTTCTACCAGTCGGCGGCGAGCGGCGTGGTGCTGGTGCCGACGGGGGTGCCCGAGGCGCTGCCCGAGCTGACGACGGGCAACGCGAACGCGATGGTGACGAGCGCGCTGGCGGCCGAGCAGCTGCAGTGGTCGAGCCGGCTCGACAACGTGAACCTGCTCGTGGTGTCGCCGAACGTCGGCGGCATCGTGGTGTCGAGCGCGACGCTCGCGAAGCTGAAGCCCGAGCACAAGGCGATCGTGCTCGAGACCGGCAAGCTCGCGTGCAAGGCGCTGTCAGACCGCATTCGCGGCGAAGACGTTCAGGCCACCGAGCGCGTGAAGAAGCGCATGGCCGTGGTCGAGCCGACCGACGCCGAGAAGGCCGAGTGGGCGAAGGTCTTCAAGGCGACGCGCGAGAAGCTCGTGAAGGGCACGTTCAAGCCCGAGCTCGTGAAGAAGGTCGAAGACCTGATGTCGGCGAAGTAGGTCGGGGCTTCGAGCGGCGGCGCCGATTCGATCGTCGACCGCCCCATGACAACGGGTCATTCTTCTCTCATGGGTTCGACCTTCAGCGCCGTTCACGTGCAGGCTCCCCGCGAGAGGGTCCGCGCCGAGGTGCTGGCGCGGCTGTCGAAGCTGGGCTGGCGGAAGATCGAGGCCTCGGCGTTCGAGCGCCCCGAGGCGCGGCACGTGCTCATCTGCGACGAGGGCGGCTTCACGTCGGTCGCCGACGAAGACGCCGAGCTCGAGCCCGAGGTGCGCGACGACTGGGCGAAGCACCTGTCGGCGCGGTGCGAGGCGCTCGCGATCGGCATCGGCGTCTTCCACAGCGACTTCGCCGAGCTGTGCGCGTACCGGGGGGGCGAGCTGCTCGGCGCGGTTCGCGTGCCCGAAGGCGCGACGGTCGACCGCGACGGCAGCAAGTGGGTCGACGTCTCGTTTCTGCAGCAGCCGCGCGCGCGGGCTGATCACACCTTCCCCGAGCAGACCGTCGTCGACGTCGCGCGCGCCGCCGGAGTGCCCTGGCCCGGGCTCGGCGCCCGCTACGGCATCCGCGGTGAGGCGCCGAAGAACGCCGAGGTGCTCGTGTTCGAACACGACGCTCGTGCCGCGCGCGCGAGCGGCGCCGACACCCCGGCGTCGGGGCCGTCGCAGCTCGAGGTGCGGCTGCTCCCGGCGTACCCGTTCACCTGCGGCACGGCGATGCTCGAGAGCGCGGTGGCCGAGGTCGCGCTCACGGGCGGCGCGGCCGTGAGCGGTCTCGACATCTCTCTGAGCGGGCCGGCCGTCGCGGCGCTGGGCATCACCGCGGTGCGCGGCTGGAGCGGCGACTTCGGCTCGGCGAGCCCACCGGCGACCGCCGACTTCGAGGCCGTGCAGCGGTGGATGCGCGAGCAGCGGGCCGCCGCCGAGGAGCGCATGCGCCCGGTGCCGCTCACCGGCGGCGCGGTGCGGTTCCCGAACGCGCGCCTCGAGTCGCCACCGGCCGGCGACGCCTTCTCAGAGCGCGGCGGCGCTGCGGCGCTGCGGGCGTTTCAGCAGTCGCTGCAGGCGAGCGGAGCGGCGAAGCTCATGCTCGGCCTCGTCGGCACTCCGGTCACCGCGGGCTCGCACGCGCTGCGCGTCACCGTGCGCGGTGGCGGCGCCGAGGCCTCGACGGAAGGGGTGCTCGAGGTGAAGGCGGCGAAGCGCGTGCCGGTGCTGCCGACCCCGAAGACCGAGCTGAGCTTCCGCGACGACCAGCTGCTCGACGACTACCACGCGACCGGCTTCGCGAACGGCTGGGTGGCGTTCGACACGAGCTTCGCGGCGGCGCGCGACTTCGTGCTCGAGCTCGTGTCGGACCTCGCCGCGAGCGGAGCGCCCGAGCTGCACGCGAGGCTCACGACCGACGGCCGGCACCCCGAGGTGAAGGCGGTGCTGAAGCCCGGCGAGCGGATGCTCTACTCGAAGTGGAGCCACGCGCTCGACATGCTCGAAGGCGAGGGCGTGCTGACGCTCGAGCCCGAGTGGACCGAGGGCCGCGTGCCCGCGAGCATCGTGGTGAGCCACGCTCCGAACGGCACGCCGGTGCTGCCGAGGGCGTTTCGCAGCGGCTTCACCGCGCCGCCGTCGGTGCCGCTGTCGGTGACGTTCTCGCTTCCGCGGGGGCCCGAGTCGCTCGAGGCGCTCGTCGAGCGGGCGGTGGCGCGAGCCGACTGCATCGGCGCGTGGCTCTCGAACGGCGGCGTCGTGTACGCGACGGTGCCGCACCTTCCGTACGAGGAGCTCGCCGGGGTGAGCCAGGGCGGCGAGCTGCTCGCTTGGGTGCGGGCTCACCCGCGCGCGCCCGGCTGGAGGGTGCTCGTGCCGCGACCGGCCGCTGCGCGCGTGGTGCGCGAGGGCGTCGACGTCGGCGACGTGCCGGGCGGGCTGTGGGTGAAGCGCCGAGGGCCGCTGCTCGACCCGGCCGAGGGCGACGTGATCGCCTCCGAGCGGGCGGTGGTGGGCTGCATCGGCTCGCCCGAGGCGCTGCTCGCGCTGCGCAGGCCGCCGGAGTAGGTCGGCTCTTGTACGGCACCCAAGGAGCGCGGTGGCACGGCGCTCCACACGGAGAATAAGGTGCTGGCGCTTTGCGCCCGGTCGCCCTCGCTCTCGTCCTCGCTGCCTGCTCTCAACCTGCGCTGGAGTTCTCGGCGGCGCTCTTGCCCGTGCAGGAGTCGCCCGAGCCGCCGCGGCACACTCCGCGCTGGGCGTTTCGCCCGTGGATCTCGAAAGACATCTCGACCGGCGAGGATCACCGCGCGTTCGTGCAGGGCTTCCTCGATCGCGACATCCCCGTGGGGGTCGGCGTGCTCGATTCGCCCTGGGAGACTCAATACAACACGTTCGTCCCCAGCCCGACGCGCTACCCCGAGTTCAACACGATGGTGGCGGATCTGCGCGGGAAGGGCGTGCGCACCGTGCTGTGGATCACGTCGCTCGTGAACGAGCTGTCGTTCGACGCCGAGCCCGGCGGCGACACGTACATGGGAGCGTCGCCGAACTTCGCGGCCGGCCGGCGCGGGGGCCACTTCGTCGACAACGGCAAGACGTTCTTGTGGTGGAAGGGGCAGGGCGCCACGGTCGACTTCTTCAAGGCCGACTCGGTCGCGTGGTGGCACCGGCAGCAAGACGCGCTGCTCGCGGCGGGCGTGAGCGGCTGGAAGCTCGACTTCGGCGACGAGTACGCCGAGACGACCGGCTTCGAGACCGCGGCCGGCACGGTGACGCGGCAGGCGTACCGCGAGGCGTACTACCGCGACTTTCTGGCGTACGGCGTGGCGCGGCGCGGCCGAGACGAGTTCACGACGATGTCGCGCCCCTACGACAAGTCGTACGGCTTTCAAGGCCACTTCTTCGCGCGCAGAGAGCACTGCCCCATCGGCTGGGTCGGCGACAACCGGCGCGACTGGGTCGGGCTCGCCGACGCGCTCGATCACCTGATGCGCAGCGCCGAGGCGGGCTACGTGGTGGTGGGCTCGGACATCGGCGGCTACCTCGACCTGGACGACACGAACCTCGGCGGGCCGCGCATTCCATTCAGCCAGGTGAACTTCGTGCGGTGGACGGCGGTGGGCGCGATGACGCCGTTCATGCAGTTGCACGGGCGCGGCAACTTCGCGCCGTGGACGGTGCCCGACAAGCCCACCGAGACGGTCGCCATCTACAAGTACTGGGCGAAGCTGCACGACGACCTCGTGCCGTTCTTCTACTCGCTGGCCGAAGAGGCGTACGCGAGCGACGGCGTCATTCTGCACCCGATGGGCAGCGAGGCCGATCAGTGGCGCCAGTACCAGTTCGTCGTCGGCGAGGCGTTTCTCGTGGCACCGATTCTGTCGGACACGGGGCGGCGCAACGTCGAGCTGCCGGCCGGGGCGGCGTGGCGCGACTGGTGGTCGGGCGCGGTGCACGCGGGCGGCACGACGCTGACGGACTACGACTCGACCGATCAGCAGCACCTGCCGCTGTTCGTGCGCGAAGGCGCGATCGTGCCGATGCAGAGCCAGGTGCTCTGGTTCCCCGCGGCGTCGGGCACGTCGCGCTTCGTGCTGCACGAAGAAGACGACACGAAGACGGTCTACAGCGCCGACGCCCGCACGTTCACCGCGGCGCGCCTCACGAAGGCGACGAAGCTGCGGGCGCTGTCGAGCGCGAGCGCGGTGCGCCTCAACGGTCAGGCGCTGGCGACGGGGTGGACGAGTGCGGGCGGCGAGACCGAGGTGACGCTGGCGGCGAGCAGCGCCGAGGTGCGGGTCGAGCTGATCCCGTGAGCGCAGGTGAGGCCGGCCCCGCTACCCCGGTCCGGCTACCCCGGTCCGGCTACCCCGGTCCGGCTACCCCGGTCCGAAGACCGGGCCGCTGAACGATCCCGGTCCCGGTGCCGTTCCCGGCTGCAGTTCGTGGTTCAGCGGTTGGGGAGATCGACGCTCTGCGACCACACGTACCGCTGCTGGAAGTCGCCGCCGAGGCCCACGCCGCGATCGCGGCCGACGTCGGGCACCAGGTAGTCGTTGAAGCCGGCGTCCTTGCCGACGCCGGGCACGCGCGTGGCGGACTCCCAGTGCGAGAGGTTCTCGACGGTGAACTGCAGCTGCGGCTTGCCGTTCGCGTCGATGCCGGTGCACTCGACGTTGGTGCGGTACGAGCCGGTGAACCACTCGAGCGCGTTGTACGGGTGGTCCGCGCCCTCGGCGGTGCCTTCGCCGGTGAACTCGAAGAGCTCGGGCGGGTCGAGCTTGTCGCCCGGCTTCGGGTTCGGGTGCTGCTGCAGGAAGCGCTCGAGCGCCTTCTGCTGCGTCGGCTGCTTCGCGAGGTCGCCGGTGTACTTCGGGTCGGTGACGGTGACGCGGTCGACCGGCTGGCCGTTGACCGTCGTCTTGTCCCACGTGCCGAGGTCGGCGGGCTTCTCTTCGAACAGCCAGGTGCCCCACAGCTTGCCCCAGTCGGCCTCGAGCCCGTCGGTACGCGCGATGCCCTCGAGATCGACGCGCGAGAGATCGTTCGCGAGGCGGCCGACCTTGCTGTCCTTGCCGGCGATGGCGACGATCGGGGCGGCCACGCCATCGACGACCTTCTCGGCGGCCTTCAGCGCGAACGGCACCGTGCCCTTCGGCAAGATCGCGTTGGCGCCGTCGTAGGCCACGCGCAGCGTCGAGCGCGTCGCGTCGCGCGCGAAGTCGACCGGGTCGGTGAACAGCTTCTTGGTGCCGTCGACGATCGGGTTGTGCTTCGCCGTCTCGAAGGTGTCCTTCGTGAAGTCGACGACGGGCGCCGTCACCTTCTTCGTCGTCTCGACCGTGTCGTCGACCACGTCTTCGGCGACGTCTTTCACCGCCGTCACCGTCGTGCGAACCGCGCTCGTTGCCTTGTTCCACCAGCCCATGGGTCGAACCTCTTCGAGAGGTGCGCCCCAGACGGCGCACTCAGGCCGATTCTCGGAGCGCGAGAAAGAGCGCGCCGGGGGCGGGCTGGCGACGCTGCTTACAAACTCGGGTGAATTTTCGAGTGATCAGGGCCTGCACTTGCTGCGCAAAGGCCGTGAGATCGAGCCCTTGGCTCACTCGGGCTTCAGGCGCCCGGCAGGGCACGTCACCTCGTCGAGCCGCCACACGTCTTGCTTCACGAAGTGCAGCTGCGCCGGAGCGCTCGTGCCGCCGTCGGCGCGCGGCTGGGTCACGGTGACGGTGCCCTTCGCCGCGGCCGAGATCGTGAGCGCGGGCGCCACGTGCAGGTCTTCGAGCGACGGCGCGAAGCAGATGAGCTCGTCGATGTAGCCGTCGTGATTCGGGTGTGGCCCCGTCAGCAGTCGCATCATGAACGGCCGCGTCAGGTAGCTGCGCAGGCCGAGCAGCACGTAGTCGCGGCGCGGCTCCGGGTAGCCGCTGAACTGCTCCGCCGACGGCAGGTAGAGCTCGTAGAGGCCGCGGGCGCGCTCGGCGGGGCCCTGCGTGAAATCGGCGGGCGGCTCGAGCGGCGGCCGCGGCCTTCTCTCGACGCTGAGCGGCAGGCAGTCGTCGATTCGCCACGTGCCCTTGTCGAGCACGAGGAGCAGCTCGACCGTGTCGGTCAGCGGGTCCGCGAAGCCCGCCGCGATCATGACCTTCGCTGTGGTCGCGGTCTGCTCCGTCACGCGCGCCTTGAACGTGCGCTGGCCCTCGCACTGGCTCAGGTCTTGTGACTCTTCGACCGGCTCGGCGAAGTGGTCTCCGAGCAGGAAGATCTGAAAGTCGAACGTCGCGAGCTGAGCGAGCGACTGCTCCCACTTCTTGCGGCCGGCCTTGCCGTGCGTGCCGCGCATGAGCGCGCAGTGCGCCTTCCAGAACGCCTGGCCGGCTTCGAGCGGCGTGTTCGCGAGCAGCGAGACTGCGACGAGCGCGAGCATTTAGACAGGCTACACTGCGCGCGCCCGTGACGGACGAAAGCGCTTCGCCGCCCAAACCTGCGCCGCCCAAGAGCACGAGCGCCCTCGACCGCCTCGACGATCGCCTCACGCGCATCGAGACCGTGCTCTGCCTCTGCTGCGCGATCTGGCTCACGGGCTCGCTGACGCTGTGGGTCGGCTTGAAGGGCCTCGCCAGCATCACGACCTCCGAGAACGCCGCCGGCGTCGTCTTCCGCGCGATGTTCGCGGCGTTCGCGCTCGGGAGCCTCGGGTGGCTCGCGACGCGCAAGCTCGAGCGCACGATGCGCCGGGTCGTCACCGTCGCGCTCACCCTCGCGGGCATCGTCACGGCACCGCTGTGGCGAGACGTCGGCACGAGCTGGGGCGCGAACCTGCTCAACTGGCTGCAAGACGGCAGCACGCTCACGCTGCTCGGCGGCCTGCGCGGCCTCGGCACCCGCCTCACCCTCGCGCTCGCGCTGCTCGGAGGAGCGCTCGCCACCGCCGCCGGCCGCCACGTCACCATCGACCTGCTCTCGCGCAGCCTGCCTGCCAAAGTGCGGCGCGCCGCGACGCTCACCGGCGGCGTCACTGCCGCGGTCGTGTGCTTCAGCAGCGCGTGGGGCTTCTTCGACTTCGTCGGCGTCGACACGTTCGGCAGCCCCGCCGAGGCCGGCGCGGCCCAGCGCTTCTCCGACGTCTCGACGGGCGTGCGCCGCCACTTCTTCTTCTTCCGCCGGCAGGCGCTGATGGACCTGCGGGTCGCTCCGAAGGTCTTCAGCGGCGACAAGTGGGACGAGACCGTCACGGGCGAGGCGTGGAACGCGTGGCTCGACGGCGGCGCGTGGGGCGAGTGGTTCGAGCCCGAGGTCGTGAAGTCGCTGCGCGAAGAGCCCGCGGCGAAGCGCACGCCGCTGATCGTCACGCCGAAGGAAGCGCCGCGCGGCCTGCTCGCCCGCAGCCTGAACCTCATCGTGCCGCTGGGCCTGTTGTGGATCGCGCTTCGCTTTCTGCTCTGGGCGTTGCGGGGCGGGCCGACCGAGTCCGAGCACGGCGCCCCGGTCGAGCCGAAGCGGCCGTGGGTGCCGGTCGCGGGGCTCGCCGCGATCCCCACCGTCGCCGTGGCGCTGTTCGGGCCCATCGTGGCGATCGTCTCGCTGGGCGCGTTCATCGGCGCGCCGCTGTTCGCGGTGATGGGTGGAGCCGCCGAGCTCGCGTGGCTGAGCGCGGGGTCGCCGTTGAGGCACATGGCTCCGAAGGTGCTGGACGAGCAGTTCGCGGGCTCGCCGGTGCTGGTGACGATTCCGCTCTTCACGCTGCTCGGCTACCTGCTCGCCGAGTCGAAGGCCCCCGAGCGCATCGTCGGAGCGGCCCGCGCCTTCCTCGGGTGGATGCCCGGCGGCCTCGCGGTCGTGTGCCTCGTGGCGTCGGCGTTCTTCACCACGCTCACGGGCGGCAGCGGCGTCACCATCGTCGCGATCGGCGGGCTGCTGGTGCCGACGCTGCTCGGGCAGAAGTACCCCGAGAAGTTCTCGATGGGCCTCGTGACGACGGGCGGCTCGCTGGGCCTCTTGTTTCCGCCGTCGCTCGCGATCCTGGTCTACGCGCTGGTGGCGGGGCTCGACTTCACGCTCGCGTTCAAGGCGGGTCTGATCCCCGGGCTGCTCGTGCTCGGCATCCTCATCGTTTACTCGGTGATCGTCGGCGTGCGAGAGAAGGTCGCGCGCGAGCCGCTGCGGCGCGCGGCGCTCGCCGGCGCGCTGTGGTCGCTCAAGTGGGAGCTCGGCGTGCCCGTCATCATTCTCGCGACCATGGGCAGCGGGCTCGCGGGGCTCGACGAGAGCGCGGGCCTCGCGGTGGCGTACGCGGCCTTCTACGAGCTGTTCGTCCACAAGGACGTGAAGCCGAAGGCCGATCTGCCGCGGCTGTTGCACAAGTCGATGGCGCTTGCGGGGGCGGTGATTCTCATTCTGCTCATGGCGAACGCGCTCATGAACTGGGTGATCGATCGCCAGGTGCCGATGCACGTGCTCGAGGCGCTGACGTCGCTGGGCCTCACCGAGCGGTGGCAGTTCCTCGTCGCGCTGAACGTGTTCCTGCTGGTGGTGGGCATGGTGATGGACGGGTTCTCGGCGATCCTCGTCGCGGTGCCGCTCGTGCTGCCGTTCGCGGCGCGCTTCGGGCTGCACCCGTTTCACCTCGCGATGATGTTCATCTTGAACCTCGAGCTGGCGTTCTGCATGCCGCCGCTGGGGCTCAACCTCTTCATCGCGGCGTTTCGCTTCCAGCGGCCGCTGTCGTCGCTCTATCGCAGCGCGCTGCCGTTCGTCGGCCTGCTCGCGCTGTCGCTGGGCATCGTGATGGCGTTTCCCTCGCTGTCGTCGGTGCTGGTGCAGAGGGACATCGACGCCGCCCGCGCCCGCGCCGAGAAGCTCGGCGAGCCGCCGCGCGAGGCCTGGGTCATGGAGTGCGTGCAGGCCGACACGCTGTCGCCGCAGCCGTGCAGCGAGGCCGACCGCATCAAGTACGCGAAGGACGCGGGCTCGGAGGAAGACGAAGACACTTCGCTGTTCGATCAGATGATGGGCGGCGGAAACGGCGCCGGCGCCGGCGACCCCGAGGCCGCCGACGCCGGTGAGACCGCAGACGCCGGAGCGCCCTAGAACTGCCGGCCCTCGCGCCGCTCGATCTCGATCTCCTCGTGGAGCTCTTTCACCCCCTTGGCGCTGCGCGCGATGCGCATCGCGTGGAGCTTCTCCCACGCGTTGCGCACCGTGCCGGTCAGACGCACGCTGCCGTTCTTCACGTCGAGGCTCAGGTCCTTGAACGCGTCGTCGGTCGCGTAGCGCTTCTTCAGCTCGTCGGCGATCTCGGAGTCGCGCGCCGCGATGCCCTTCTCGGCGTTCTTCGGCACGATCTCGAGCTGGTTCTTCACGCGCGTGACGCCACCGACCTCGGCAGCCTCGATCTCGGCGCGGCTCTTCGCGGTCTCGTTCGGCACGGCGCCGAACAGCGTCACGATGCCGTCGCGGGTGTCGACGTTGATGTCGGTGCTCGGCACGCCCTTCGCGCCGAGCAGCTTCATCTTCACGTCGGCGGTGATGCGGGTGTCGGTGAGGCTGTTGCGCTGCTCGAGGCGCGAGCTCTTCCCGCCCGAGAGGTTGCGCTCGTCGTCGCCGTACTCGTCGGGGCCTTCGACCTCGGTGACCACACGCTTCACGCCGGCGATCTGATCGACGTCGGCCACCGCGCGCAGGCGGTCGCTCAACGTCTTCGCCTCACCGGTGATCAGCACGACGCCCTTGTCGACCGACTTCACGGCGAGCTTGCTGTCTTTCAGCGCCGGGTCTTCGCGCAGCATCTTCTCGACCTGGTCTTTGATGTCGGCGTCGGAGCGCGCGACCGTCTTTTCCTGCGCGCTCGGCACGATCTGCAGCAGGTTCTTCACGCCCGCGACGCCGGCGATCTGGCGCACGGCGTTCTCGGCGGCCTTCCTCTGCGCGGCGTCCTTCACCTTGCCGTACAGCGTGACGACGCCCTCGTTGGTGTCGACGTGCACCTGCGAGCTCTTCAGCTCGCCCTTCGTCATCAGCGTCAGCTTCGACTTCGTCGTGATCCACCCGTCGGGCTTCGAGCTCCCGGCGGCGAGACTGGTAGCGAGCAGCAGTGCTTTGAGTGTGTTCATGCCCAGCCATCAGGCAACAGCGGTGCCGCTTCACGATGTCGCGAGCTTGTGCCGTGTCGGGCCGCGAAGAGGGTTCGGTTGGGTAACAAAAAGGGCCCGGTCGTCACCGACCGAGCCCTGGTTTTGTGACCCCCAACAGGTGGTTCGTTACCCTGCGCGAACGTTCTGCGCCTGCAGGCCCTTCGGGCCGCGGGTGACGTCGAAGATCACCTTCTGACCCTCAGCGAGGGTGCGGAAGCCGTCCATCTGAATCGCAGTGTGGTGGCAGAACACGTCTTCTCCGCCGCCATCCTGCACGATGAACCCGAAGCCCTTCGCGTCGTTGAACCACTTCACAGTACCAGTTGCCATTGTTTCGACTGTCCTTACGTTCCGCCGTCGGAAAATCCCGCCGGGTCCCCCGTGCTCGCAGCCGGACGACGGCTGCGGCTTCTAGCCAAGGTGGTTTCCGGATGTCCAACGGGCCGCGTCACTTGATCTGCCCCGCGATCATGAAGAGCGGAAGGTAGAGAACCAGCATCGCGCCGAAGGCAAGCGCAATTCCCCCACCGGCGGTGAGCGAGAGAATGATCGCGCGCTCCGTGGGTCTCACGAACCCAGCCACGGTGCCCGCGCCGAGGAAGATCAGCGCGGCGATCGGCGTGATCGGCTTCAGCGCGACGCGCACCGCGAACGGCAGCTCACCCCCGAGGTCGCGAAACGCGAGCGCGAAGCTCGGCGCGATGCTCACGGCGAAGGCGACGAAGAAGAGGGCGCACGCCAGGATCACGACGAGCGAGAAGCTCGAGATGGGGCGAAAGGGGCTCATGCGCCCGCGCACAGCAGAACCAGCGTCACGACGAGGAAGAGCCACAGCAGGGCGCCGCCGATCACGAGCCCCAGCACCATCGCCCGATCGCGCCGCTGCGCGATCGCCACACCGACGCCCGCAGAGAGAACGGCGGCCACGACGAACGTGGCGCACGGGCTGTGCCGCGGCAGCCCGAAGCACGCGCCGTGGTCGAAGCGGACGCCGAGACCCGCCAGCCCCAGCACCACGACCCCGGCGATCAGCAGCACGGCGAGCACCGCCGCGGCCACCTCGCCGGCCGACCCGCCGGCTACACCTCGAGCAGCATGCGCTCCGGCGTCTCGATGCACTCTTTGATCCGTACCAGGAACTGCACGGCCTCGCGCCCGTCGATCAGGCGGTGATCGTACGAGAGCGCCACGTACATGATCGGGCGCACCACGACCTGGCCGTCGCGCGCGACGGGGCGCTCGACGATGTTGTGCATGCCGAGAATGCCAGTCTGCGGCGGGTTCAGAATCGGAGTCGACAGCATCGACCCGAAGATGCCGCCGTTCGAGATGGTGAACGTGCCGCCCTGCAGGTCTTGCAGCGTCAGCTTGTCGTTGCGGGCGCGCACGCCCAGCTCGGCGATGGTCTTCTCGAGCTCGGCCATCGACAGGCGATCGGCGTCGCGAACGATCGGCACCACGAGGCCGCGCGAGCCCGACACCGCCACGCCGACGTCGTAGTAGTGGTGAAACACGACCTCTTCGCCGTCGATCGACGCGTTCACGGCCGGAAACGCCTTCAGGGCCTCGATCGCTGCCTTCACGAAGAAGCTCATGAAGCCGAGCTTGATGCCGTGCTTCTTCTCGAACCGCTCGCCGTGCGTCTTGCGCAGCCCCATCACCGCGCTCATGTCGACTTCGTTGAACGTGGTGAGAATCGCGGCGTTGTTCTGCGCCTGCAGCAGCCGCTCGGCCACGCGCCGCCGCAGCGGCGTCATCGCCATGCGCTCTTCGGCGCGCGGCCCGGTGGGGCCTTTCAGCTGCGTCACCGGCGCCGACGGCACCGTGGGCACCTGCGGGTGCACGATCGGCGGAGTCGGCGACGACGACGCCCTCAGCACGTCGTCTTTCATCACGCGGCCGTTCGAGCCCGAGCCCGGCACGCTCGCGGTGTCGATGCCGCGATCGGCCGCCACGGCGCGCGCCACCGGCGTCGGGGCCGGAGCCTGCACCTTCGTCGTCGCCATCGCTGAGGCCGACGCAGCCGCGGCCGGAGCTGCCGCTGCGGGCGCCTTGCCCGAGGCACCCTCCGAGATCGTCGCGAGCACGTCGCCGATCTTCACCTTCGCCCCCGAGGGGTAGTTGATCTTCGAGATCGCGCCGGCGGCGGGCGCCTGAACGTCGATCGTGACCTTGTCGGTCTCGAGCACGACCACCGGCTCGTCGGCCGCGACGGCGTCGCCCTCGTTCTTGTTCCACTTGCCGACCACCGCTTCGACGATCGACTCACCCAGCTGCGGCACCCTCACGTCCATCGTTTCGTCATCCCTTCGCCAGCGCTTCTTCGACGAGAGTCTGTTGCTCGAACTGGTGCGTCTTCAAGAACCCGGTCGCGGGGCTCGCGCTCTCTGGTCTTCCCACATAACTCAGCTTCGCCTTCGGCGCGTTTTTCGCGATGAGCTCCATCAAGGGCTCGATCAGGTAACGCCAGGCGCCGGAGTTCTTCGGCTCCTCCTGCACCCAGTACACCTCGGTGAGCTTCGGGTAGGCCTTCAGCGTCTCAACGAGCTCGGCCGTCGGCAGCGGGTACAGCTGCTCGAGCCGCGCGATCGCGACCGAGTCGCCCTTGCGGGCCGCCGCGAGGTCGAAGAACACCTTGCCGCTGCACAACAGCAGGCGGGTCACTTTCGCGCTCGGCGCTTCGCTGATCACGCGGCGGTACGACCCGGCCGCCAGCGCGTCCCACGTCGAGGCGGCCTCGGGCAGGCGCAAGAGGCTCTTCGGCGTCATCACGATCAGCGGCTTGCGGATCAGCCGGAGCACCTGCCGGCGCAAGAGGTGGAAGATCTGCGCCGCCGTGGTGGGGTAGCAGACCTGCAGGTTGTCTTCTGCCGCGAGCTCGAGGAAGCGCTCGAGCCGCGCCGACGAGTGCTCGGGGCCTGCGCCCTCGTACCCGTGCGGCAAGAGCAGCGTGAGCCCCGAGAGCCGCTTCCACTTGTCTTCCGCGGCGGCGATGAACTGGTCGATCATCACCTGGCCGTTGTTCGCGAAGTCGCCGAACTGGGCCTCCCAGGCGACGAGCGCGTCGGGGTAATCGAGCGAGTAGCCGAACTCGAAGCCGAGGCACGCCATCTCGGACAGCGGGCTGTTGACGACCTCGGCGACGCCCTGGCCCGACTCGAGGCTGCCGAGCGGGAAGGCGCTCGCGCCGGTCAGCATGTCGTGGAGCACGGCGTGGCGGTGCGCGAACGTGCCGCGCTCGGTGTCTTGCCCCGTGACGCGCACGCGGTAGCCCTCGGTCACGAGCGTGGCGTACGCGAGCATCTCAGCCGTGCCCCAGTCGATCGCCGCCTCGCCGCTCAGCATCTGCTGCCGGCGCTCGATGACGGCCTTCGCGACGTTCGGGTGCAGCTTGAAGCCGTCGGGCACCGTCGAGAGCCGCTTGAGCAGCGGCTCGAGCTTCGCGCGCGGCACGCCCGTCTCGACCTGGGGCACCTCGGCGTCGGCGCCGCCCTTGTACTTCGCCCACACGCCCTGCAGGTAGCTCGGGTCTTTCACCACCGGAGCCTCTCGGCTCCGCGTGTACGCCTCGTTGAAGTACTTCTGGGCCTGCGCCCACAGCGCCTGAATCTCTTCGGCCGACGCGCGGCCCTTCTGCGCGAGCTCCTCGCCGTAGAGCGTGCGCACGCTCTTCTTCGCGCGGATGATCTCGTACATCTTCGGCTGCGTGAACTCGGGCACGTCGCCCTCGTTGTGCCCGTACTTGCGGAAGCAGACGAGGTCGATGACGACGTCGGTGTGGAAGCGCTGGCGCCACTCGGTCGCGATGCGCATCACGTGCACGCACGCCTCGGGGTCGCCGCCGTTCACGTGAAACACCGGGATGTCGAGCATCTCGGCGATGCCGGTGCAGTAGAGCGAGCTGCGCGCCTGCGCCGCTTCGGTCGTGTAACCGATCTGGTTGTTGATGACGACGTGCACCGTGCCGCCGGTGTCGTACGACTTCAGCTCCGAGAGGTTCAGCGTCTCGGCGACGAGGCCCTGCCCGGCGAACGCGGCGTCGCCGTGGATCAACAGCGGCAGGATCTTGTGGCGGCTGTTCTCGCCCATGCGGTCTTGCTTCGCGCGCGCGCGGCCTTCGACCACCGGGTGCACGACGCCGAGGTGCGACGGGTTGAACGCCATCGACAGGTGAATCTTCTTGCCGGTGCGCGCGACCCAGTCGCTCGAGTACCCCATGTGGTACTTCACGTCGCCGCGGTTCAAGAACTGCTTCGGGTCGGTCGGCCCGGCGATCTCAGAGAAGATCTCTTCGGGCGGCTTGCCGCAGATGTTCGAGAGCACGGCGAGGCGGCCGCGGTGCGCCATGCCGATCAGCACCTCGCGCACGCCGAGCGCCGAGCCGGTCTCGAGCAGCTCCTCGAGCATCGGGATCATCGCCTCGCCGCCCTCGACCGAGAACCGCTTCTGGCCCTGGAACTTCGTGTGAATCGTCTGCTCGAACGCCTCGGCCTTCGAGAGCGCGAGCAAGATGCGCTTCTGCTCGTCGGGCGAGAAGTCGGTCTCGTTCTCGCACTGCTCCATGCGGCGCATCAGCCACCGGCGCCGCTCGGAGTCGTACATGTGAATGAACTCGACCCCGATGTGCCCGCTGTACGTGCGGCGCAGGCGCTCGAGCAGCTTCTTCAGCGGTACGCGCGGCTCGTCGAACGCCTGCTGCGGCTCGACGGGCGCCGCGAGCTCGCCCTCCGAGAAGTGCGCGCGGCTCACGAGGCCGATGTCGGCGACGTGATCGAGCGGAGGGCGGGGCACTCCGAGCGGGTCGAGCTGTGCGACGAGATGCCCGCGCAGGCGGAAGGCGAAGACCGTCTGGTCGACCTTGCCCTGGAGCGCGAGGCCCTCGGCGAGCACGCCGGCCGCGGCGACCGCGTTGCCGTTGCCGTTGCCGTTCTTCTTCGGGAAGGTCAGCCCTTCGGTGACGATGGGGCGGCCCTGGCGGCCGAAGGTGCGGAACAGCTCCTGCCAGGTGCCGTCGACGCTTTGGGGGTTCTCGAGGTAGCGCGCGTACTGCGCCTCCAGAAAATCGATGTTGGACCCGGTGAGATACGTCTCGGAGGCATTCGACATGACGCCTTCTTTCTAATACGCACGGGCCCCACCCGAAACGATGCGCACGCTTTTACTCCCCTTGATCATCGCTGTAGCGCCGGTGACGGCCTCGGCCCTCGAGGTGCCCCAGTTCAAGAAGGGCGGGGTGCTGATCGGCCTGCAAGCCGGCGGCGCCGTGCCCAACCTCGACGGGGCGAACCTGAACATGCAGATCGGCGGCGCGACGCTGCTCACGCAGAACGTGCAGGCGGCCGCGGGCGTCGGCTTCAGGCTCGCCTACAACATTCTCGGGCACGCCTCGATCGGCGCCGACTTCACCGCGACCGGGTGGGACGTGTTCAACGATCGCCGCGGCGGCGCCGGCTTCCTCGTCGGGCTGATCGCGTGGCACCCGCTCGAGCTGTTCTTCCTGCAGAAAGAGCAGCGCCCGTTCGGCCTCGACTTCAACACGCACGTCGGCCTGGGCTACGGCATCATCGGCGGCAACGTGCCGGCGGCCTGGGGCATGGACGGCATCACCGTGCAGTGGGGCTTCGCGATCGACTACTTCCTCACGCGGTACTTCGCGTTCGAGTTCTTCGCGAAGTGCAACTTCATCAAGCACGACAAGTTCTACCTGAACTGGGACGGTGCCCATCAGAACCCGCCGCAGCCCGGCTCGTACGCCACCCTCAACCCGACGGGGAACGGAACGTGGTGGCACACCGGCATCGCGCTCGTGCTCCGCATTGGGGACTGATCGTCGCGCTCGCTGCCTGCGCGACGGCCCCGAAGCCGTCGCCGAAAGCCGTGCAGCCCGGCGACCCGTTTCGAGGCGGCCTCGCGTCGTTCTACGGTGAGGGCTTCGACGGAAAGCTGACCGCCAACGGCGAGCAGTTCGATCGAGCGAAGTTCACCGCCGCGCACAAGACGCTGCCGTTCGGCACGTGCGTGAAGGTGACCGCCGTCGAGACCGGCCGCAGCGTGAAGGTGCGCGTGAACGATCGCGGGCCGTACGTCGCGGGGCGCGTGATCGATCTCAGCGAGGCCGCCGCTCGTGAGCTCGGCATCTTCGATCGAGGCGTGGCCCAGGTGCGGCTGCAGCGCTGCGACTGAGCGTCAACGCGCTTCGCAGCGCTGGTACTTGCCTCCACCACAGACGCACGCGACGCCGGTGCACTGCGAGGGGCAGTAGCAGGGCTCGGCGACGACGCGGCACTCGGGCGAGGTTACGCAGTCGCATTCGGTGAGAAAGGGGCACATGGCCTTGCTGCCGCAGCCAGCGAGCAGCGCGAGGAAGAGCAGGGCACGTGGGAGCATGACGTTCGCCGGCGCAAACGAGGTGCCGCAGTGGCGGGCCGCGTTCTGCGCGGTTGTGACGGCGCCGGCGCCAGAAATCTGAGGCCGTGACGGTAAGCTGAGCCCATGCGCTCGACCCTCGTGTTGCCGTTGGTCCTCGCCGTCGCGTGCGGTCAACCGGGTACAGGAGGCAGCGGAGGTGGCACCGCAAGCTCCACCGGCGGCGGCTCCAGCTCGACGGCGGGAGGCGACGCCGCGGGAGGCGCTGCGGGCGGCGACAGCACGGGCGGTGGCTCCACGGCTGGAGGCGCGACGGCGGGAGGCGCGACGGCGGGAGGCGCGACGGCGGGAGGCGCGACGGCCGGAGGCGGCACGTCGGGCGGCAGTACCGCGGGAGGCGGCACCGCGGGAGGCTCGACCGCAGGCGGAAGCGCCGCCGGCGGCACGGCGCGCGATGGTGGCACCACCGGGCTCATTCCCCTGACCGACTGGGACGGCGGCGCTGCGACGCGCTACCTGGGGCAGTTCGATCTCTGGCTCTACCCGAACGGCAATGCGGTGCCGCCCGTGCACCGCGATGCGGGGCTGCAGGCCGCGCGCCTCGTGCAGCCGCTCGACGCCGACGGCGGGGCGAGCGACGCCGGGAAGATCGTGCTGATGTCGATCGGCTTCTCGAACGCCACCCAAGAGTGGTGCACCGACAACGTGCAGGCCGACGGCGGGCCCCCTTGCTACGCGTGGACGTTCACCGGCCAGGCGCTCGCCGACCCGCAGGTCGACAAGAGTCACCTCGTCATCGTCGACGGCGCTCGCGGCAGCCAGACCTCGGTGCTCTGGGCGAACCCCGCCGACTCGAACTGGAACCGGGTTCGCGACGAGCGGCTCGCTCCGCTGGGGCTGACCGAGAAGCAGGTGCAGGTGCTGTGGATCAAGTTCGCGAACGGGCAGCCGATGACGCCCCTGCCGGCGGCGAACAGCGACACCTACGTGCTGCAGGCGCAGGTCGGAGCGATCGTGCGCAACGCGAAGGCGCGCTACCCGAGCCTCAAGCAGGTGTTCCTCGCGTCGCGCATCTACGCAGGCTGGGCGAACACCCCGCTCAACCCCGAGCCGTACGCGTACGAGGGCGGCCTCGCCGTGAAGTGGGCCATCGAAGCGCAGATTCGCCAGGCGAACACCGGCATGGTCGACGCGCGGAGCGGGAACCTCGACTACGGCTCGGTCGCCGCGTGGATGGCGTGGGGCCCGTACCTGTGGGCCGATGGGCTGAGCCCCCGCTCCGATGGGCTCGTGTGGCCGCGCACCGACTTCGCCGCCGACGGCACGCACCCGTCGATGAGCGGCCAGCAGAAGGTCGGCGGCCTGCTGCTCAACTTCTTCAAGCAGTCGCCGTTCACGCGGTGCTGGTTCCTCAGCACCGGCGCGACGTGCCCTTAGAAGCCTGGAGCACCGGACGGGTTACCGGGCCGTCGCGAGGCGAACGAGACCGACGCGAGCCGGGCACGCGAGAAGCGAGCACCACAGCTGTGCTCGCCCAGCCCAGTGAGGAGCGCAGTGGCGAGCCTGCCCGGCGCAGCGAGAGGATCGTTCGCCGCAGGAGGCTCGGTAACCTGTTCGGTGCTCTAGAAGCGAACGCGCGCTGCGACGCCGGCGCGCGTGTCGCCCTGGCCGCCCTGGCCGCCCTGGCTGTCGTGCGAGATCGAAGCGGCGAGGTCGACGTCTCGCGACAGCCGCCAGGCGGCTTCGGCGCCGAGCGTGAGCCGGCGATCGGGCTCGTTCCACATCGCGCCGCCGCTCAGGGCGAAGTTGGGGTTGGGCGTGTACGTGAACGCGCCCGCCACCGTCTCGAGGCGGTCGCCGCGCATCGTCGCCATCGCCGCCGCGCTGTAGTTCTGGCCCGTCACGCTCGCGGTCGTCGTCAGCGTCTCGATCGCGCCCGAATGGGTCAGCCGCGCGTCGGCGCCGAGCCGGAAGTCGGGCCTGCCGACCGCGTTGCCCGGGAAGTCGAGGTTGCCCATCAGCCGCGCGCGCGGGTTCTGGAAGTGGGGGTCGAAGTCGACGCCCGCGCCCACGCGCACGTGATCGTTGAACAGCCGCGTCTTCACCTCGGGCTTGATGCCGAGACGCCGCAGGCCGTCGCTGCCCTGGCTCCACGCGGAGTAGCCGGCCAGCGCCGCCGCCGAGGCGCCGACGCCGTAGAAGACCTGCGGCCGCTCTTCGCGCAGCTGCTCGGCGAACGACCTGGCGAGGTCGGCGCCGGCGTCGCCGAGATCGCCCAGCCGCGTCGTGGTCAGATCGCGGTGAATGCCGCGCGAGCGCAGCGCCGTCTCGACGGCCGACTGAAGGTCGGGTGAGAGCCGGCTGACCGGCGTGTCTTTCAAGAGGTCGGTCGTCGCGCGGACGAGGTCTTTCTGCTGCTGATCCGTGAGGTTGTCTCCCTCGCGCCACGGCTGCTGCCCTCGCGCGAGGCTCATCGCGTCGGCGTGCAGAATCGACTCGAAGCGCGTGCGGTAACGATCGAGCGCTGCCTGCATCACGGCGTCCGACGTCAGGGGCGCGCTGGTGTCGGTGATCGACGGCGCCCGCGAGCGGTTCGGCTGCCAGCCTGGCAGCGCCGACGTGTCTTCCGTGTTGATCAGCGGCGGCTGCTGCAGGCGCGGATCAGCGGTCGTGTCGGTTCGCGTGGTCGAAGGAGCGGGAGGACCGACGGGGCCGGTGGGTCCGTTGACGGGCATGGCTTCGAAGCTAGCATGAGAGCCCCATGCCCGACCTCCTCACCCTCGATACGAAGGCCCTGCTCGACAACAGCGAGGTCGGCAAGACGGCCGCGGCCGAGCTCGAGAAGCGCTGGGCCAAGGTCGACCCCAAGAACGAGGCCGCCCGCGCCCTCGCCCTGCAAGAGCTCGAGGGCAAGCGCTTCATGCTGCGCAAGGCGCTCATCGAGCGCGCGCGGCCCATCGTCGAGCGCCTCGCGAAGAAGAAGAAGGCGAAGTGGGTGATGGAGACTCAGGCCGTCTTGTGGGGCGATCGCGAAGACATCACGCGCGAGGTGATCGCCGAGGTTGACGCGCAGGGCTCGCTCGCGATCGTCTGAGCGGCCTTCAGCTCAGGCGGCGCTTCAGGTCGGCGACGAAGCTCACCGGCGACAGGAACTTCGCGGTCACGTCGCCGAACCGCAACGTCGCCCCGTCGCGCATGGGGTGCGCGGTCTGCGCCGTCACCTTGTGCCCGTCGACATACGTGCCGTTCTTCGAGCCGAGATCGCCCACCACCCAGCGGCCCTCGGCCTCGCTGCGGAAGAAGCCGTGCGCCTTCGAGATCGCGGCGAACGGCAGCACGACGTCGCACACCGTCGAGCGCCCGAACGTCACGTCGGCCGAGCCGGGGTGCCGCTTCGCCACCGGCAGCACGAGCGTCGGCATCATCGTCACCGAGACCGGGTCGTTGCCGTCGGCCGTCGTTCGCACCGCCGTCGTCTCGGCCCACTCTTCTTGCGGCGCCACCACGAGCAGCACCGGCTGCGTGAATCGCCGCTCGAGACGCTCTTTGTCCGCGCGGGCGGAATTGACCATTTCCTCCAGCGTGTAGAGGAACCCTGCGGGCGAATCGATCGGCATGGTTGAGGGGAGCGGCGCCGGCATTCTCCCATGGAATCGGCGTGGAAGGTGGGTTAACGCGCCGCCCATGCTGCTCGACAAGAAGAAGCTGCTCGTCACCGGAGTGCTCACCCCCCAGTCGATCGCCTTCTCCATCGCAGAGCAGGCTCAGAAGGCCGGCGCCGAGGTGCTGCTCACCAGTTTCGGTAGGCCCATGTCGCTCACCCAGCGCACCGCCAAGAAGCTCTCGCCGGTGCCCGACGTGCTCGAGCTCGACGTGACGAACCCGGCACACTTCACCGCCCTCACCGAGGAGCTCAGGAAGCGCTGGGGCCGCGTCGACGGCGTCGTCCACGCCATCGCGTTCGCCCCCGAAGACGCCCTGGGGGGCAAGTTCCTCACCACCCCGTGGGACAGCGCGATGCAGGCCTTCCGCATCTCGGCCTTCAGCTTGAAAGAGCTCGCCGCGGCCTGCGCTCCACTGATGACCGGCGGCGGCAGCATCGTCACGCTCGACTTCGACAACTCGACCAACGCCTGGCCCCTCTACGACTGGATGGGCGTCTGCAAGTCGGCGCTCGAGTCGTGCGTGCGCTACCTCGCGCGCGACCTCGGCCCGAAGAAGATTCGCGTCAACGCGCTCGCCGCCGGCCCCATCGCCACCATCGCCGCGAAGGGCATTCCCGGGTTCAAGCACCTCGAGAACAAGTGGGGCCGGCAGGCTCCGCTCGGGTGGAACGCGAAAGACGAGGCGTGCATCGACGGCGTCGCTCGCACCGCCTGCGCGATGCTCAGCGACTGGATGCCGTTCACCACCGGCGAGCTGATTCGCGTCGACGGCGGCTACCACGCCATCGGCGCCGAGCCGGTGCCCCCCGAAGACGCGCCCGCCGCGGGCTGAGCGTCACTGACACAGGCCGGTGAGGCTGTTGCCCCGGCTCTGGCAGCTCCGCGGAGACATGCAGTCGACGTCGTCGACGCACGGCGGCGCTCCGGCGTCGACGCACGCTCCGCCCATGCACGTCGCGCCGGGCGGGCACTGCGCCGCCTGCTGGCACGGGCCCTCGATGGTGGGGCCCAGCGGGTCCATCGCGCAGTAGAACTTCTGGCTGCACGCTCGCGACGCGCCCTGGCACGCGCAGGTGCTGCAGACGCAGCTGCTGCCGGTACAGCCCGCGCTGCACACGCGGTTCGCGGCCAGCATGCCGCCGCTCTCGGCGTCGATGACCTGGCCGTTGCGCCCGGTCAGGTAGCTGCCGCACGCGCTGAGCGGCGCCGCCGTCGCCGCGCTCGTTCTGCCCGCCCCCAGCGCCGAGACCGCCAGGGCGAACGCCGCCGTCGCCTCGGCCTTGCAGTCGACCAGGGCCGTCGCCTCGGTGCCGGCGTCGAACGGCCCCTTGAAGCACCGCACGCCCGTCGACTCGAGCGTCGGCGAGAGGACCCAGCCGGCCGGGCAGCAGTGCCCGTCGAGGTTGGACCCCGCGTCGACGCACGGGCACAGGCCGCCCGAGCAGGTCTGCGCGAGCGGGCAGGTGCGGCCGCACGCCCCGCAGTTCCCCGCGCTCGTCTTGAGATCGACGCAGCCGCCGTCGCACTCGGTGAGCCCGGTCGCGCAGTTGCACCGCGTCGGCCCGCCGTCGAGCGTGCTGCAGGTGCGGTTCGCCCCGCAGACGTTGCCGCAGCCGATCATGCCGCCGCACCCGTTCGGCTGCTGCCCGCACGCGAGCGGCGGGCAGACGGAGAGCGGCGCGCAGCCGCACTGGTTCGCCTGGCCTCCGCCGCCGCACGTCTCGGGCAGGGTGCAGGTGAGGTTGCACGTGACCGAGCCCGTGCCGCAGCCGTTCGGCCACTGCCCGCACCGGCTCGGAGGACACTGGGTCTGCGGCACGCACGGGCACCGGTTGTCGAGGCCGCACGCGCCGGCGTCGCAGCGGCCGCAGCTCACGAGGCCCCCGCACCCGTCGATCTGGCTGCCGCACTCGAGGCCGGCGTCGCAGCCGCTGCGGGGCACGCACACGCCGGGGCCGCAGACGTTGGCGACGCCCGAGCCTCCGCAGTTGAGGCCCGCGTCGCACCGGCCGCAGTCGAGCGAGCCGCCGCACCCGTCGAGCACGAGCCCGCAGGTCGCCGAGAGCTCCGCGCAGGTCTTCGGCGTGCACGCGCCCGCCCGGCAGGTGCCTGCAGAGCACGTGTCGCCGCCCGAGCAGCCGCCGCAGTCGCGGTGCCCGCCGCAGCCGTCGTCGCGCAGCCCGCACTGCTTCGGCGGGCCTTCGCTGCAGCTCGCCGGCGTGCACCCGCAGGCGGGTGCCCCGGGCACGCAGAGCTTCTCGAGCACCGCCGCGAGCCGCACCGACGAGCTCGCCGCCCGCAGCTCGCCCGTCACCCGCACGACCGCCACCACGCGGCCCTGCGCGATGCCCTGCACCGTCACGTCGACCGACCCTCGCGTGAGCCCCTTTGAGACGATCGCGACCGACTGCGGCAGCGCCTTCTCGCCGAGCGCGTACGCCTGCTCGACGAACAGCGGGCCCTGCACCACCTCGACGCGCAGCTGCTCGAGCTCCGGCACGTCGCTCTTCGCCGAGATGTCGACCGTCAGCCCGACCTCGCCGCACGCGCAGAGCAGCCCCGCGAGCGCGCCGATGAGCGCCCCGACCGGGAGCCTGGGGAGCGCCCGCGCGACCGGTGAACATTCGTAGCAGCGTGAGTCACCGTTCACTTTTCGGGCCTCGGTGAACCGTGAGTCACGCTTGCATGAAAGTTCACCACCCTGGCGGGCGGCCCCCAGACGCTCTCGGGTTCCGCGCGAGGAGCCCGTGGCTGCTTCGCCGCTCGACATCGGTGGGTCGGGAGCGGCCGCTCGCTCGGCGGTCGCGGTGGCTGCGCGCTCACGGCAGCTCCACGCGGCCGAGCGAGCCGTCGAGGCGCTTGGCTCCGAGGGCGACGGCGGTGATGACGACGCCGATGACGACGGCGCCAGCGGCGGCGCCTCCGACGATGAACCACCTCTTGTCGGGCGCGCGCGACGGCTTCTCGCGCGCCGCGGTGAGCTCTTCGACGGGAGCCGGCAGCTCGGTGAGCACGACCTTCATCGTGCGATAGACGACGGCGTCGCCCGACTCGATGACGGCGGCGGCCGAGAGCGCGCCCTCGGGCACGAGCGCCGACCAGGTGCCGTCGTCGTGACGGGTGGCGGGCATCTCCATCGCGTCGAACTGAATCTGAACGCGCCTCACGCGCCCGTGCGGGTCGAACACCTGCGTGACGACGCGGCCGCCCTTCGTGTGCGTGAGGCGCCCGAAGACGCGCCGGCCCTGCGCCGCGCGCGTGCGGCCCTGCGCGTACAGCTCGTGGAACTTCGGGCTCTCGAGGGGGTCGAGCGCGTACGTGGGCAGCACCGTCCACACGAGGGCCCAGGCGTCGATCGAGGCCTCGGTGTCGCCGAGCGTCGCCTTCGCCTGTGCGCGCCAGCGAAACGCCTCGGCGAGCTCGGTGTCCGAGCCGTCGACGCACACCTCGACGTCGGCCAGCGCGGCGACCGCGCGCGCCCACTCGCCCTTCGCGTAGTGCTGCTTCGCCGACAGCGCCGCCGCGCCCGGGCACGACGTCTGAACGCCGAAGCCGAGCGTCACAGAAACGAGCCAGATCAGGGGCATGCGGTTGTGGCGAAGCATACTGCGCAGTACGGGAAAGGATTAGAATCGCCGTGCCCCTCATGCCCCCCAAGGCGTCGACGAAGGCCACCGACTCCCTCGCCGGTGAGCCCTTCGGGAAATACGTGCTGGTGAAGCGCATCGCCATGGGCGGCATGGCCGAGGTGTGCCTCGCGCGGCTGCAGGGCACCGCGGGGTTCAACAAGCTGGTCGTCATCAAGCAGGTGCTGCCGGCGTTCGCCGAGAGCCCGCAGTTCGTCGAGATGTTCCTCGACGAGGGCCGGCTCGCTGCGAAGCTGTCGCACCCCAACATCGCGCAGACGTTCGAGCTCGGCGAAGAGGCAGGTCGCCACTACCTCGCGATGGAGTTCGTGCCCGGCGAGTCGCTGTACGCGGTGCTGAAGCGCTGCCGCGAGCAGCGGCTGCTCTTGCCGATGAGCTGTGTCTTGCGCGTCGAGATGCAGCTGCTCGAGGCGCTCGAGTATGCGCACGGGCTCGCCGACGAGACGGGCGCGCCGCTGAACCTCGTGCACCGCGACGTGACCCCATCGAACGTGATGGTGACGCAGCAGGGCGCGATCAAGCTGCTCGACTTCGGCATCGCGCGCGCCGCGAACCAGGTGCACCGCACCGAGGCGGGCCGCGTGAAGGGCAAGGGCGGCTACATGGCGCCCGAGCAGTGCCGCTCGAGCAAGGTGGATCACCGCGCAGACGTCTACGGAGCGGGCGCCGTGCTGTACCTCATGGCGACCGGCATGAAGCCGTTCGAGCACCTGCCCGCGGGCACCGACCTGATGGCGCAGATGAACGCCACCATGGAGGGCAGCTACCTCAAGCCCTCGCAGGTGAAGAGAGACATCAACCCCGAGCTCGAGCGCATCATCTTGAAGGCGATGGCGCTCAAGCCCGACGATCGGTACCCGTCGGCCGGCGACATGCTCGAAGACCTCGAGCGCTTCGCGGCGAAGACGGGCGCCTTCCCCAGCCCGCGCGAGCTGGGCGAGTTCGTGCGCAAGCTGTTCCCTCCGCAGACCGACGACGGCCACGACGCCTCGCGTGAGCCGAGCTCGAGCCGCGCGACGCCCGGCCCGCAGCGCGACGAGAAGCTCGCGACGGTCGACCCGGGCTCGACCGAGCACCCGGGCACGGGTGAGCGGCCCTCGGCCTCGGGTCGGCGCAAGCTGACCTCGAGCGTGCGGCCCGCGGTGGTGAGCGACCCGATGTCGCAGACGTTGGGCGCCGACCTCGACGAGAGCGGCACGGCGCCGAGTGAGCCCGCGGCGCCAGCTCCGCCGGCGCGTGTGCCGCCGGTGGCGTTCGTCGTCGCCGCGGGCGCGGTGCTGCTCGTGCTGGGCGTCGTCATCGCGATGACGCTCGGCGGAGGTGGCGCGAGCGAGTCTCCGCCGCCGGCCGTGCCGCTCGCTGCGGCGGCGCCGAAGCCCGCGCCCTCGCCGGCTCCGGCGCCGGCGCCGGTAGCCCCCACGGCGGTCGAGCCCCCGCCGCCGCCGGTCGAGGCGGCACCGCCGGTCGAGGCCGAGCCGGAGCCCGAGCCCCAGCCGAAAGACGCGCCGCAGGCGAAGCGCGAGAAGAAGAAGCGCGACCGCGACGACAGCAAGCCCGCGGGCGCCACGCGGTCGGCGGCGACGGGCGTGCTCATGATCAACGCGTACCCGTGGGCGAAGGTGCTGATCCGCGGCAAAGAGATGGGCGTCACGCCGCTCAAGCTGACGCTGCCGGTGGGTGACTACCCGGTCGAGCTCGAGAACCCCGCCGTGGGCGTGAAGAAGACCGTGAAGCTCACGGTGAAAGAGAACGCCGAGACGACCGTCAACGAGCGGCTATGAGCGACGAGCCGCTCGCGTTCGCGTCGATGGTCGAGGGCATGCGGCGTGCGCTGGCGGGGCGCCTCGACGAGCCGGCGTTCAAGAAGTTCGAGGAGCTCGGCATCCCCATGCGGGGGCCGATGAAGCCGACCTACCCGCGCGACGTGTGGATGCGCGTGTCGCTCTACGCGGGCCAGCTGCTCAACCCGTCGCTGCCGCCGAAGGAGCAGCGCGTGGCGCTCGGCCGCCGCTTCGTGCGCGGGTACATCGAGACGCTGGTGGGCAAAGCCCTGGCGGCGGCGCTGCGCGTGCTCGGCCCGAAGCGGGCGCTGATGCGGCTCGAGCGCAGCTTTCGCACGGGCAACAACTACTCGAAGGCGGTGCTTCGCGAGACCCCCGAGGGCATCGAGCTCGACATTCTCGATGCGCAGTACCCCGAGTGGTACGAGGGCATGGTGCTCGAGTCGCTCGAGGTGACCGGCGCGAAAGACGCGTCGGTGAAGGCGGTGCGCTACGAGCCGCCGGCGATCACGACGTACCGGGTGGTCTTCAAGTCCTGACCCCAGCCCGGAGGCTCGCTCTTGGTCGCGCTGAGCGGAGCGCCCTTCGACTTCGGCCCGCGGCACGGCCTTGCGAGCCCGCATCAGTTCTTCGCGGCCTCGATCGAAGCCATGCGAGCGCGCACGGCGGCGAGGCGGAAGCCGGGCACCTTCTTCGCGAGCGCTTCGAACGCGGCCTGCGCCTCTTTCCACTTCCGGTCCTTGAAGAGGCGCATCGCGCGGCCGTAGGCGACCGCCTGCTCGACGGGCATCGAGGGCGTCGGCTTGCGGGGGCCGGTCTCGGACCTGCCGCGGAGCCCCTTGAGCGCCGGAGCGAAGAAGGCGTCGAAGTCGAGCTTGCCCTTCACGGGGGCCGACAGCTGCACGTTGGGCGCGCCCTCGTCGGGCGAGTCGACCCAGCCGGACATCGTGAAGTCGGTGCTCTTCTCGTTCTTCACGTCGAGCTTCACGACCATGCCGAGCACGCCGCCGTTGCTCGAGCCGCCCCACTCGACGGCGACGCCGCGGGCGGCGAGCTCCTCGTAGGTGAGGTCCTCCATCGCGTCGATGAGCGCCTCGGCGGTCTTGTTGCCCTGGGTGGCGTCGTTGCCGGCGAAGACGCGCACCTTCGAAGGCAGCGTCTTCTCGTCGAGCCGGTAGCTGCACCACGGCTCGTTCTTCGCCAGGTGCTCGAAGCTGCGCGGGCCGTTGTTCCCGAACGTGAACGACTTCAGGTAGTACTTCTTCGCGCGCTCGCAGTCTTCGTGGAGGGCGGCGTCGCTCGCGAGCGCGTCGTAGAAGCGGCTCCATTGATAGCTGTTCCCGGGGAGCCCGAAGCAGGCCTTTTCCATCTCGGCGGCGATCTCGTCGAGGCCCGGCAGGCCCTTGCGGCGCAGGCGCCAGCCGGCCTCGGGCCCGACGTAGAAGTCTTCGCAGTCGCGCAGGGCCTTCTCGAACTTCTCGCGCTGGTCGTGCTCGTAGTCGGACTTCGCGCCGATGATGAGCTGGATCTTCTCTTCGGCGCTCTTCGCGTCGCTCGAGGTCGGCAAGAGGTCGAGCAGCTTCTGGTAGGCGGCCGCGGCGGCGTCGTCGCGGCGCAGCCACTCGAGGGTCTCGGCGTGCTGGCGAATGGCGCGAGTCAGCGCGTACTCGACCTGCGCCTTGTTCGTGGCGCGCTTGTAGGCGGCCTCGGCGCGCGCGACGTCCTGGGCCATCGCGTCGAGCGCGCGGTCGTTCTCGGCGGGCACGAGCACGCCCAGCGCCGGAGCGATGTCGAACGACTGCCCGTCGGTGCACCGGCCCTTGATGACGAACATCTCGAGGGCGTCGTTGAGGCGCTCGAGGTCGAAGGTCGGGCTCGAGTCGTCGGCGAAGAGGCCCGAGTCGCGCACGAGCTCGCGGTACGAGGTGCGCGAGGCGTCGAACGACGAGCCGGGCTCGACCTTCTCGACGGCCTGCGCCTCGTCGATGAAGCGGCGCTGGTTCTCGAGCCAGCCCTTCATGGCGTCGAGGGCCTTCGCCTCTTGCCCGGGGCGAACGACGCGCAGCCCCTCGTCGCGCCACGAGAGGTGCTGCTTGAGCACGCGGGCGAGGAAGCGACCCTTGGCGGCGCGCCAGAACAGGTACTGCTTTTTCTGGTCGAGGCTCAAGGCCGAGTAGCTCTTCTTGAGCTCGTCGTCGGCGCGCTTGCCGACCTCGAGGGCCGAGGCGGTGACGAGGTCTTTCTTGCGCGACTCGTACTCTTCGAGCTGCTTCAGGAGCTCGTTCTTGCGCTCGCGCGCCATGAGGAAGGTGGGGGACTTCGAGACGACGGCGGCCATGGCCTTCTGGGCCTCGTCGACCTTGCCCTGGTCGGACAGGTCGATCGCCTTCGAGTAGGCGACGAGGGCCTCGAAGCTGGGCACCTTGGCCTTCTTGCGGGCGTCGCGGTTCTTGAGCTTCCAGTCGATGGCCGCGGTCAGCTGGTCCATCAGCTTCTGCTCGAGGTCGAAGACCTTGTCCTTCTGATCGGTGGCGCTGGCGGAGGCGACGACGTCGCCCTTCTCGACGCTGGTGACGTTGGCGTCGACGCGCAGCTCGGAGCCCGAGACGATGAGGGAGCCGTGAATTGCGTACTGGGCGCCGACGAGCTTGCCGACCTTGACGGCGGTGGCCTTGTCGAACGCCTTGGTGCCCTGGAGCTGCTGCTCCTTGAGCACGTCTTCGAGGCGGCCGCGCTCGACGACGGTGACGCCGTCCCAGGCGACGAGGTCGGTGATGATCATCTCGGCGAAGCCCTTCTTGAGCACGTCGAGCTCGGGGCCGCCGCGGTTCTCGAAGTAGAGCACCGAGACGACGGGCTTCTCAGCCGCCGCCGCCGCGCCAGCCGCGAGCAGCGCTGCGCAAAAAAGGGGACAGGCTACTTTTCTGCGCAACCGGGGCGTGGCGAGGCGCGTGGCGCGGGGCACGCTGCGCAATAAAGCAGCCTGTCCCCTTTTTCTCTACGCGACCGGCTCGGGCACCGGCTTCTTCGCGGGCGGAGGGGCGTCGGAGGTCGGCGTCGAGAAGGTGAGCGCGAGGCCCTCGCCGTCGGGCTTCACGTCGGCCTTGGCGATGCCGCCGTCTTTCAGCGAGCCGAACAGCAGCGCCTCGGCGAGCTGCTTCTTCAAGCTCTGGTCGACGAGCCGAGCCATGGGCCGCGCGCCGAACTCGGGGTCGTAGCCCTTCTTGCCGAGCCAGTCGCGGGCCGCCTGCGTCAGCTCGAGCTTCACCTTCTTGTCGTCGAGCAGCTTCTGGAGCAGGCCCACTTCCTTGTCGACGACCTTCAGAATCGTCGGGCGATCGAGGCCGCCGAACACGACCCAGGCGTCGAGGCGGTTTCGGAACTCGGGCGAGAACGTGCGCTCGATGGCGCCCTTCGCCTTGCTCACGTCGACGCCCTCGACGCCGCCGAAGCCGAGCGTCTTCGTCTTCATCTCGCGGGCGCCGGCGTTCGTGGTGAGGATGATGACGACGTTTCTGAAGTCGGCCTTGCGACCGTTGTTGTCGGTCAAGGTCGCGTGGTCCATCACCTGGAGCAGGATGTTGAACAGGTCGGGGTGGGCCTTCTCGATCTCGTCGAGCACCATCACGCAGTGCGGGTTCTTGCGAATGGCGTCGGTGAGCAGGCCGCCCTGATCGAAGCCGACGTAGCCCGGCGGCGCGCCGATCAGCCGGCTGACCGTGTGCTTCTCGGAGTACTCGGACATGTCGAAGCGCAGGAACTCGACGCCCATGACCTTCGCGAGCTGCTTTGCGAGCTCGGTCTTGCCGACGCCGGTGGGGCCCGAGAAGAGGAAAGAGCCGATCGGCTTCTCGGGGCTGCGCAGGCCCGAGCGCGCGAGCTTGATGGTCGAGGCGAGCTCGGCGATCGCCGAGTCTTGCCCGTAGATGACCGCCTTGAGCTCGCTCTCGAGGTTGAGCAGCTGCTTCTTCTCGTTCTGCGCGACGCTGCGCGCGGGCACGCGGGCGATCTTCGAGACCATCGCCTCGACGTCGGCCACGGTCACCTTGCCGGTGGGCTTCTCGCGCAGCCGGTCGATCGCGCCGGTCTCGTCGACGACGTCGATCGCCTTGTCGGGCAGGAACTTCTCGTTGATGTGCTTCGCCGAGAGCTCGGCGGCGGCGCGCAGGGCGTCGTCGTCGTACGTGACCTTGTGGTGCTCCTGGTACTTCGGCGCGAGCCCCTTGAGGATCTGGTACGTCTCTTCGATGGTCGGCTCGCCGACGTCGATCTTCTGGAAGCGGCGCGAGAGCGCGCGGTCGCGCTCGAAGCTGGCCTTGAACTCCTGGTAGGTGGTCGAGCCGATGCAGCGCAGCTTGCCGCTCGCGAGCGCGGGCTTGAGCAGGTTCGACGCATCCATCGAGCCGCCGCTGGTCGCACCGGCGCCGACGATGGTGTGAATCTCGTCGATGAACATGACGGCGTCGTCGTGCTGCTGCATCGCCTTGAGCACGGCCTTGAGGCGCTCTTCGAACTGGCCGCGGAACTTGGTGCCGGCCAGCAGCGCGCCGAGATCGAGCGCGAAGATGGTGGCGCCCTTGAGCGCCGCGGGCACCTTGCCCTCGTGAATCGCGAGCGCGAGGCCCTCGGCGATGGCGGTCTTGCCGACGCCGGTCTCGCCCACGTACAGGGGGTTGTTCTTGCGGCGGCGGCAGAGCACCTGAATGGTGCGCTCGAGCTCGAGGGCGCGGCCGATGAGCGGGTCGATGTTGCCGTCGGCGGCCTGCTGGTTGAGGTTGGTGGTGTAGGCCTCGAGGGGGTTCTTCGCGGGGCCCTCGGGCTCGTCGTCGCCCTCGACTCCGGGGGCGGCCGACGGGCCTTCGGAGGCGCCGTCTTCTTCGGCGGCTTCCTTGCGGATGCCGTGCGAGATGAAGTTGAGCACGTCGAGGCGGCCGATCTTCTCTTCCTTGAGGAAGAAGAGGGCCTGGCTCGAGTCTTCGCGGAAGAGCGCGACGAGCACGTCGGCGCTGTCCATCACCTTTTGCTCGCTCGAGAGCGCGTGGAAGGCGGCGCGCTGGAGCACGCGCTCGACGCCGATGGTCTGCTGGGGCTCGGCCTCGACGCCCTCGGGCAGGCGCTCGACGGTCTCTTCGAGGAAGCGCAAGACCTTCTCGCGAATGCGCTCGGGCTTACCGGCGCAGGCCTTGATGACCTCGACGCAGCGCGGGTCGCGCAAGAGGCCGAGCAGGAGGTGCTCGAGCGTGAGGTACTCGTGACGCATGCGACGGGCTTCGCTGAGCGCGAAGCGGATCGATGCCTGAAGTTCCTTGGCGATGATGGGCGATGCCACGCTTAAAGCTCCTCGGGTTCCATCGTGAGTTTGAGGGGAAACTCGTGCTCTTTGGCGAGCGCGTGCGTCTTGTTGATCTTCGTCTCGGCGACTTCGAACGTGTAGACGCCTGCCACCCCCAGGCCGTTCTTGTGAACGTTCAGCATGATGGCCACCGCGTCGGACTCGGACTTGTGAAAGACCTCGCGCAAGACGGCGACGACGAACTCCATCGTCGTGTAGTTGTCGTTGTGGAAGAGGACCTTGTAGAGCGGAGGCTTGGCGAGCTTCTCCTGCTTCTTGGTCTCGGTGACGACACCGGTGTCGCCAGATTCTTCGCCTGGTTTCTTCCGGGTTGCCATGTGCTCGAAACCGTCATGAGTGTATCTAACTTGCAGAAACGCGCACGCCAGTAGTGGGCGCCTGCCCGAATGGGCGGGGCTGACCCGGAGACTGAGGGCGTGGGATGAGGCCATCGATGGTGCGGTTCACACACGTCTTCATGCTCCTGGCGTGTGGGTCGGGTCTACCGGTCGATCCGCCAGGTCGCGACGTGGTGCGGTGCACCGACGAGGGCTCGCACGTGAGCTGTCTGCGCCAGGAGCTCGGCATGCAGACGCGCAAGGTGCACTGGCAGATTCCCCAAGGCGAGGCCCCCGAGACCGGCTGGCCGGCGGTGCTGCTCTTCCACGGCTCGTTCACCGGCACCGGCCCCGCGTGGGACGCGCGCGACGGCGACAAGTGGGGGGCGTACCGGGCGGCGCAGACGACGAAGGCGCTGCTCGAGCGCGGCTACGCGGTGCTCACGCCCGAGTCGATTCACGGCGGCGCCTGGTACTGGAACACGAACGTCGTGGGGTACGCCGACAACTGGGGCGTCGCGCCGGATCACAAGATGATGCTCGAGCTGCTCGACCTGATGAAGCAGGGCAAGCCGGCGCCGTTCGACATGGGCCGGCTGTACGCGGCGGGCATCTCGAGCGGCGGGTACATGACGAGCCGCATGGCGGTCTCGTACGCGGGCACGTTCAAGGCGTTCGCGGTGCACTCTGCTTCCTACGCGAAGTGCGGCGGGTCGATCTGCAGCGTGCCCGAGCTGCCGGCCGATCACCCGCCGACGCTCTTGCTGCACGGCGAGGCCGACTCGATCGTGCCGATCTCGACCATGCGCGCGTACGAGGCGAAGCTGAGCGAGCAGGGCCTCGAGGTGTCGACCGAGGTGTCGGCCGAGGCGGGGCACGAGTGGCTCGAGGCTGGCGTCACCCGCGTGCCCGACTGGTTCGACGCGCACCGCTGACGCGCACGGCCGGGCTGCGCTCAGAGCACGGTCACGCGGCGCGCCGACGCGACGCGGAACCGGGTCGCGCCGCCGCCGGGCGCGCGCTCGATCAGCGCGGGGCCGTTGAGGCCGGCCTCGGTGAGCGAGCACCGCGTGCGGTGGATCAGCACGTTGACCTGGTTGCGGGTCGCGGCCTGGCTGCCCCAGATGCGGCGGGCGAGCACCTCGTCGTCGACCCACTCTCCGGCAACGATGCCGGAGGGCGGCTTGAGCAGCGCGGCCACGAGGTCGGCGCGCTTCTGCGGCAGGTAGACGGTGAACTCGCCGCTGAGCTGCAGGCGAAGCAGCGCGCCATCAGGCACGAACTCGAGCACCACCTCGCTCGGCAGCGTCGCGTCGTCGTACGTCTCGACGCTCGCAGGCGCCTCGACGATCTCGACCTCGACGCCGTCGCGCGAGATGCGGGCGCCGCGCCGCATCGCAAAGGCCTCGCCCTGGCTGATCGCACCGTCGACCTTGCACGGCTCCGACAGCTCGAGGACGAGGCCCTGGCCGGCGTTCACCGCATGAAGCGTGCAGGTGCGCGCGGGCCACGCCGAGACGACCAGATCGTCGGTCGCGTCGCCGCCGAGCGTGAACACCGGCTTCGAGATGGGGTAGCGCACGCCGCCGATCGACAACAGCCACGGCGAGGGCGCTGGCTCGCGGCCGAGCTCGAAGTGAAACTGCGTGCGGCCCACGGTGAGCGCGTCGCCGTGGCTCGCGGTCGTCGCGACGGCGCACGGCTCGCCGCGCAGCAGCACGGGCTTGCGGCCGAGCGGCAGCACGAGCGCGGCCTCGTTCGCGAGCAGGAGCAGCACGTGGTGCCGGCTGATCGACGGCTCGTCGATCACCACCGTGCAGGCGCTGCTCCGCCCGATCAGCACGCCCTTCGCCGTCAGCGGCGTGCGGACGCCGGCGGCGTCGCGGATCCAGCCCTTCATGCGAGCGAACCTGAACAGGCCCGCGCGAGGCGGTCAATCGCGCGCGTGTAAGCGCGTTGAAACCGCGGGCTGCAACCGCACTGAAACCGAGGGCGGGCGGTCGCCGCCGTACTGTTCGTGCTCGCGATGCTCCTCACGATGACGGTCATGTTGGGCCTCACCGCCGACACGTCGGCCTGGGTGGTGGTGTCTCGCCGCTCGAGCGTGACGCGGCCGCAGGCGCTCGAGCTCGCGCGGACGATCTCGACGCGGCTGGCGAGCGAGGGCGTGACGCTGCTGCCGGCGGACGATCTGACGGCCTGCAGCGGCAAGGTGCCGTGCCTGATGCAGAAGGGCCGGGCGGCGAAGGTCGACGCGCTGGTGTGCATCGACGTCGCGAACGTGCTCGACGATCAGATCGTGGTGCTGTCGGTGCTGTCGGTCGAAGAAGACGGCCGGCGCGTGGCGCAGACGCAGATCGAGGGTGCGAAGGGGAAGTTCGAGGCCGAGGCGGTCGCTCCGATCGTGCCCGACCTGAAGAAGCTGTTGGGGCTCGAGGCCGTCGCGCCGCCGCCGCCGACGCCCGAGCCCGAGCCGGCGCCGATCGTGTCTGCGCCGCCGGCGCTCACGCCGTCTGCGGTCGAGGCAGCTCCCGGGCCGTTGGTGTCGACCTCGGCGCGCGCGCCCGCGGACTCGACATCCGCGCGGCGCACGCTGGGCATCGTGTCGCTGGCGCTGGGCGCGGCGGGGCTGCTCACGGGCGCGGGCTTCGGCGTGGTGGCGACGGGCGCGGCGGGCGAGCGCGCTCGAATCTGCCCGACGAACCCCTGCTCGCAGCAGGCGGCGTTCGACGCCTATGGACGTGCAGCGACGGCGCAGTCAGCGGGGCTGGTCGCTGCGGGGATCGGCGCCGGGCTGTTCGTGCTCGGCGCCATCCTCTTCTTCTCGGCGCTCGATGGGTAAGCCCGACGAGGAGGCGCGCATCGCCACCCAGCTTCGGCCCAGCGACGAGCCGCAGCCGCCGAAGCCGGGCACCGTGCCGCTGCGCGAGCCGCTGGCGGAAGAGGCGAAGGTGACCCCGAGCGGGCGCTACGTCGACCCGGTGATCGGCAGCGACGTCGCCGGCTACCGTGTGAAGCAGCGGCTCGGCGTCGGCGGCATGGGCATCGTCTACGAGGGCGAGCACGCCGTCATCGGCAAGCGCGTCGCGATCAAGGTGCTGCGCCCCGAGCTCGCCGACAACCCGCAGGTGATCGAGCGGCTCGTCGCAGAGGCCCGCGCGGTCAACCAGGTCGGCCATCGCGGCATCATCGACGTGTTCGGCTATGGGCAGCTGCCCGACGGCCGCCAGTGCATCGTCATGGAGTACCTCGAGGGCCAGGCGCTCTCGGACCTGCTCTTCGACAACCAGAAGCACGGCCGCGCGATGCCCGAGCCGCAGGTGCTGGGCCTGCTCGAAGAGATCCTCTCGGCGCTCTCGGCGGCCCACGGCGCCGGAGTGATTCACCGCGACCTGAAGCCCAGCAACATCTACATCTGCCGTCAGCGCGACGGGGGCCGCTTCGTGAAGCTGCTCGACTTCGGCATCGCGAAGCTGGGCGCGCTCGGCGGGGCCTCTCCGCAAGATCGCGCGAGCATGATGGTCGGCACGCCGTCGTACATGGCGCCCGAGCAGGCGCTCGGCAACGCCGCGACGCCCGCGATGGACCTGTACGCCGTCGGCGTCGTCGCGTTCGAGCTGCTCACCAACCGGCTGCCGTTCGTCGCCGAGTCGGTGGTCGAGGTGCTGCTCATGCACGGCAAAGAGCCGGTGCCGAGACCTTCGTCGGTGATGCCCGGCATCTCGGGGGGCGCCGACGAGCTCGTGCTGCGGCTCATGTCGAAGCGGCCCGAGGAGCGCTACCCCTCGGCCGAGCACGTGCGCGCCCGCGTGCTCGCGCTGAAGGTCGGCATGGCCGACCCGACCGCGACGCCGACCGTGCGCGTCGAGACTCCGGCGCCCGCGCCGCCGCCCGACAGCGAGCGCCGACTGGTGTACCCCTGGCCGACGCGCCCGCCCGCGCCGGTCGAGACGCGGCCGGTGCCGCGCGAGCCGCCGCCCACGACGCCGATGCCGGCGCCGAACGCGCTGACGCCCGAGCCCGAGTTTCTGCGCAAGGGGCCCGGCCTCGGCACGGCGGTCGTCGTCGGTCTCGTGCTGGTGCTCGGTGCCGCGGTCGGCGCGCTGCTGCTCGGCGCCAGCGATGAGCCCCAGAAGGTCGAGCCGGCGAAGCCGAAGCCCTCGCCCGCACGCGGCGGCGTCGCCCCGCCGCCGCCGCCGAGTCCCGCTCCGGGCCCAGCGCCCGAGCCGGTGGCGGTCGAGCCCGCGCCGCCGCCGCGGGTCGAGGTCGTGCCTCAGCCTTCGCCTTCGCCTCCACCGGCGAAGCCGGCGCGGGCGGCGAAGGCGACTCCAGCCGTGCGGCTCGATCGGCTCGAGCACCGCATGGCGCGGGCGCGGGCGAACGGCCAGGACACCGAGCTGTACGAGCGCCAGGTGAAGAAGGTGCGCGAGCGGCTCGGGGCGCCCATGTCCGACGACGACCGCGAACAGCTCGAGGCGGTCATCGGCCGGCTCGAGCACAGCGACGCGTTCTGAACCCGCCCCGCTGATCGCGCCGCGAGGCCGGAGCACCGAGCCGCGCGGGGTGCAGCGAGCCGCTCGGTCAGCCCGGCACGGTGACGTTCGCTCTCGCGGTGCCGCGCGGGACGCGCGTGCACTCGGCCTGAGCGCGGCCGCGAGAAACGCTGCGCGTGAGGACGGCGGCGAGGTCGCTCCTGACGGCGGGGGCGGCCGCGTAAGGCAGGGCGATCTGCGCGAGGCCGGGGCGCGTGTTCGCTCGGCGTGATCGCGGCCGCGAGAAACGCTTCGCCGGTCTTCGAGCCTGGCGCGTGAGGAAGGCGGCGAGGTCCCTCCTGACGGCGGGGTCGGCCGCGTAGGGCGGGGCGATCTGCGCGGGGCCGGGACGCGTGCGCGCTCGGCGTGAGCGCGGCCGCGAGTCTGGTTGCCGAGGTGCTCGACGCGGGCGGCCGAGTGAGGCCTCGACCCCTCGCAGTTGGACGGACGTACGGCCTTCGGTGCTCGACACTTCATTTCGTGGACAACTGTCGTTCACGTTTCAGAAGGTCCTCCCTCGAAGGCTGTACATCCGTCCGCGGGTGGCCGAAGCGCGGCGGCGCGATTCCTGAACTGCACCCGAGCATGAACAAGACGCTCGCGATCTTCCTCACCGCGGCGGCCCTGGCGCTCGGCGCCCTGTGGGCGCGAGGCCACGAAGACGAGGCCCGGCCGCCGCCTCCTGCGGTGGTCGAAGTGCCGCGCCCGCCGCCGCCGGCCGCCGCTCCCCCGGTGGTGGTCGAGGCGCCGCCGAGCGTCGCTCCGCCGCTGTCGGCGCCCGATCGCGAGCCGCCTCCGCAGGTTCGGCGCGGCATGCGCGCGACGCTCGAGCTGTCGTACGCCGGAGACGCCCCGGCCGAGCTGATCGTCGACGTCGCCGAGTGGCCGGTCGGCACGAACCTCTACGCGTGGACGTTGCCGTACTCGAACGGCGAGGAGTGTGACCCGAACCTGCTCGTGCTCGACCTGGCGAACGCCGCGATCCTCGGCGAGGTCACCGAGACCGAGCAGGCGTTTCGCGTCGAGAGCGACGGAGCGATTCACGGCGTGGTCGTCGGCGTCGACGAGGCCGACGCGCGGGCGCGGCTCGAGTCGCTGCTGCAGACCCCGGTCGAACAGTCGACCGAGCTCGACGTGCCGGGTGTGCTCTACCGCCTGCAGGGCACGCCGGCGCCCTGCGGCTGCTGAGGGAAAACTGCCTCGTCGGACCAAGCGAAGACGAAGGGGTCGGGCTCGCGGCGACCGCGAGTGACGCGCGAAACGCAGGGCCCGCCGTCGAAGCCGAGAGACGACGTCGATCAGCCGACCTTCGTGCGCGTCGCGCCGGGCACCTCGCTCAGCACCTGCTTCACCGGCACGATCGCGCCGACGGTGGTGTACAGCGCGGCGCCGGTGCGCGTGCGCGTCGACTTGAGGGGGTACTCTCTCGCGCGCGGCAGAAACCAGTCGCGCGTGGCCTTGAGCGGCAGGCAGTGCACCTCGCGCGGCCCGAGGAAGACGTAGAGCAGCAGGTCGGCGGTCGAGTACAGGAAGCAGCCGGGCGTGTCGCGCTCGAGGTTGCTGACGAGCTCGAGAAAGTAGTTGCCGCGTCGCGCCTGGCGGTCGCCCTTCACCTCGACGCCGAGCACGGGCTCGCCCGCCCGATCCCACAAGAGGTCGACGCCGCGGTGCTGAAAGCGCGGGTCGTCTTGCACATCGTGCACGCGCGAGCCCGGCGACTGCGCCTGCAGCCAGTCACACGCGAGCATGACCGCGCGGTCGGCGGCGCCCTGCACGCCGCGCATCGAGTACGAGCGCAAAGCTACTTGCGCAGCTCGACGCCCGACGCGACCAGCTGCACCTCGCGGGGCTTGCCGTCTTTGCCGCGCGGCACGACGGCGCCCTCGGACTCGTAGTGCTTCGCGCGCTCTTCGCTCAGCTCGGCGACCTTCACGACGCCCTCGACCTTGGCGGTGCGCCCCGCGGAGTCGAGCGGCACGAAGAAGCCATAGTCCTTGAAGGTCACGCGCACGCCGGGGCCGTTGCCGCTCGGGGGCGAGAGCTCCATCCAGCAGCCCTTGCGCTCGCACGCCTTGCGCACCTTCGCCTCGACCGCCACCGACTTGCCGTCGAAGTCGCCCGGGGTCTTGAGCACCGTCGCGAGCTCGGTCTTCGGCAGGCCTTTGAGCTTCTCGCCGCGCAGCAGCACGCCCTCGGAGCTGGTCGCCGCCGCGGCCGGGTCGGACGAGGGGTGGTGGCACTCGGTCGAGTCTTTCGCCTTCGACCCCGGCGTCTGAGAAGCAGAGTCACACTGATCGGGGTTGCCGGCGAGGAGCAGCAGGGTCACAGGGAGGAGCATTGCCAAGTGGGTACCGCAGTTGGGGTATGACGGGCAACTGATGCAGGTGCACTGGCCTAAACCGAACCGAACGTTCGGGCCGTGGGACATTCTCGGGCTCATCGGCCTCGCGGGGCTGTTCGTGGCGCGCTTCATTCCCGTCGCGAAGCTCATCCCCTTCTGGGGCTGCATGTTCCGCAAGATGACCGGCATACCCTGCCCGGGCTGCGGGCTGACGCGGGCGGCCGACCACTTCGCGCACCTGCACTGGCTCATCGCGCTGAAGTCGAACCCGCTCGGCACGCTGGGGGCGCTGTTCTTCGCCGTCGTCGCCGTGTGGACGGTGCTTCACCTCGCCTTCAAGGTGCCGTTCCCCGACGTCACGCTGAGCGACCGCGAGTGGCGGCTGATTCGTTACGGCGCCGTCGCCGCCTTCCTCATCAACTACGCCTTCGTCATCGTGCAGCACCGGTTCCCGGGGCTGCTGTGGGGCTGAGCCTCGCGCTCGTCGGGCTCGGCTACTTCGCAGGCAGCATTCCCTTCGGTGTGCTGCTCACGAAGTGGTTCGCCGGCAAAGACGTGCGTGCCGGAGGCAGCGGCAACATCGGCGCCACGAACGTCGCGCGCGTCGCGGGCAAGAAGATCGGCGCCGTCGTGCTGCTGCTCGACGCGGGCAAGGGCGCTCTGCCGGTGCTGCTCGCGCTGCACCTTCAGCCTACCGAGCACCGCGCGCACGCCGCCGTCGCGCTCGCGGCGTTTCTGGGTCACGTCTTCCCCGTCTGGCTCAAGTTCAAGGGAGGGAAGGGCGTCGCGACCGCCGCCGGCGTGCTCGCCGTGCTGGTGCCGCTGGCCGCTGCCGCGGGCTTCGCCGTCTTCGCGCTGCTCGTCGCCTTGTTCCGGGTCGCGAGCATCGGGTCGCTCGCCGGCGGCGTGACGGCGCTCGTCGTGTCGTTCTTTCTCGGCAAGCCGATCGAGTACCCGCTGCTCGGGCTCGGGCTGCTGCTGATGATGGTCTTCACGCACCGGGGGAACATCTCGCGGCTGCTCAAGCGCAGCGAGAACAAGGTCTGAGCCCGACGCTCACTTGGGCTTCTTGAGCGTGTCGCCCTTCTTCGGCGGCGCGTGCGTCGGCACCGGGGGCGCCTCGTCTTCTTCGTCGAGCTTCGAGCCGGCTCCCGGCTTCACCGCGGAGCTCGGCGGCTTCTTCTTCGCGGGCTGCGGCTTCGGCGAGGGCGAGGGCGCGGGCGCCGGCGCCGGCGCGGGAGGATGCGGCGTCGGAGCCGGGGCGGGTGGGGGCTCGACCACCACCGGCGCCTTCTCGGCCTGCAGCTTCTGCAGCACCTCGATGACCGGCCCGCTGCCGCCGGCGGTGACGGTGATGGGCACGTAGCCGTCGAGCTTCAGCGTGAGCTCGAGGCTCGTGCGGCCGTTCGCCCCCGCGGGCCGGATCACCTCGAGCGGCGTCACGCCGAGCGACTCGGCCCCTTCGAGCACGGCGGCGCCTTGAGGCTCGCTGTCGATGTGAAACGTCACCTCGACCGGCTTCGGAGCCTCGGGCGGCTTCGGCGGAGGAATCACGAGCGGCGGCGCCTCGACCGGCTTCGACGCCGGCCGCTTGATGAGCGCGACGGTCGCGACGCTGCCGAGCGCCGTCGCCACGATGAAGAGCAGCACCGTGAGCAGCTTCGACGACCTCGGCGCCTCGGCCCGCGGCTTCGGCGGCGGCGCCTTCGTGCCGGTGCTGGGCGTGAGGAACTTCTCGGGCGAGGCGATCTCCTGCATCGCGGCGAGCACCTCTTCCATCGACTGGAAGCGATCCATCGCGGACTTCGCGAGGCACTTCTGCACCAACGCGACGAGCTCGCGCGGCGGCGCCTCGAGGTTCGCGGGCACCTTCAGCGGCGGCACGGGCTTGTTCACGTGCTCGAGGATCACCTGCATCGCGTTGTTGCCCTTGAAGGGCGGCGCGCCCGTCAGGCACTCGAAGAGAATGATGCCCAGCGAGTAGATGTCGCTCCGCGGGTCGGCGACGTTGTTCTCGCCCTGCTCGGGCGCCATGTACGGCGGGCTGCCCATCAGCATGCCCTGCTGCGTGACCGCGCGGCCCTCGAGCTCGTGCCCCTCGACGAAGCTCTTCACCAGGCCGAAGTCGAGCACCTTCACCACGTCGGCGTCGTCGTCGGCGTTCAGCAGCATCACGTTCGCCGGCTTCAGGTCGCGGTGCACGACGCCGAGGTTGTGGGCCTCGCGCAACGACCGCGCGATCTGTTGGCCGATCGTCAGCACGCGCCGCCACGACAGCGCTCCGCTCGTCGACAGCTCGTGCTCGAGGGTCTCGCCCTCGAGGTACTCCATCGCGATGTAGAAGATGCCCTCGGCCGTGCAGCCGTAGTCGATGACCGTGATGGTGTTCGGGTGGTTCAGCTTCGCCGTCAGCGCCGCCTCGACCAGGAACCGCTGGCGGAAGGTCGGGTCGCGGCCGGGCCCGTAGTTGTAGTCGAGCACCTTGAGCGCCACGGCGCGGTTCAGCGGCGCCTGCACCGCCTTGTAGACGCGGCCCATGCCCCCCTGGCCGAGCGGCTCGACGATCTTGAACCGCCCGTCGAGCACCTCGCCGATGAGCGTGTCGACGCCGGGGTGGGTCATCACCCCCGTGACGTGCTCTTCGTCGGAATCGTCTGTCTGCGACATCGGCCGACGGCAACGTTAAGCACCAGCCGGCCGGGTACACCAGCCGCAGCCGCGCCCAGCCCGTGACCTGCCCCATGCGCATGAGCGGGCCGACGTGCGTCGTGGTGCCGCCGCGCGTGACGAGGGCCATGCCCTGGCGTCGCGCTCACGGCCTCGCGGGGTACACGAGCAGCTCACACTCGATGGGCCCGTTCCACAGGCGCAGGCGCTTCACCGGCCGGGCGTGGAAGGCGCTCTCGAAGCCCGGGTTGCCGGCGAGCACGGCCTGCCGCCAGCCGCGCCACCCGGCGAGGGCGTCTCCGAGCTTGAAGTAGAACGCCTTGATGCCCTTCTGGCCGCCGCGGCCGCCGCCGATGCGCTCGCCGTAGGGCGGGTTCGTGGCGAGCAGGCCGCCGTCACCTGCCGGAGGGCCGTCTCTCGTCGCGTCGGCCTGCTCGACCCGCACCCGCGGGCCGAGCCCCGCGGCGCGGAAGTTCGCCTGCGCCGCGGCGAGCGCGTCTTCGTCGAAGTCGCGCGCGAGGAAGGTCGACGCCGGCGCGCGCTCTCCCGCCTTCGCCTCGCGCTTGAGGTCGGCGAGCAGCGACCGTGCGTGTGCGCCCAGCGACGGCCAGCGCTCGACGGCGAAGCGCCGTGACAGGCCGGGCGCCCGGTTCATCGCGATGAGCGCCGCCTCGATGCAGAGCGTGCCCGAGCCGCACATCGGGTCGGCGAACGGCTCGGAGCCGTCGTACTTCGCCGCCGCCAGCATCGTGGCCGCGAGGGTCTCTTTGAGCGGAGCGTCGGTCATCTGCTCGCGGTACCCGCGCCGGTTCAGCGGCTCGCCCGCGAGGTCGAGCGACAGCGACAGCGTCTGCTTGCGCAGGTGCGCGACGACGCGGACGTCGGGGTCCTTCGAGTCGACGTCGGGCCTTCGGCCGTGGCGCTCGCGCAGCGTGTCGGCGATCGCGTCTTTCACCTTCAGCGCGACGAAGCCCGAGTGCGTGTGCTCGGACTCGCGCAGCGTCGCCTCGACCGAGAACGTCGACGTCGCCGACAGGTGCTCGTGCCAGGGCACCCTGCGCGCGGCCTCGTACAGGCCCTCGGCGCCGGGCGCTTCGAACTCGCCGAGCGGGTAGAGCACGCGCATGGCCAGCCGCGTCCACAGTGCGATGCGCAGGGCCTCGTCGACGTTCGCGTGGAAGCGCACGCCGCCGCGGTCTTGCCGCACCTTCTTCGCGCCGAGCGCCGTGAGCTCGGCGGCGAGGAGCTCCTCGGTGCCGCGCGAGGCGGTCGCGAAGAGGGGGAGTCGCTCGGGCACGGGTGCGCTGTATCAGACGTCGTCGCCCCATGGGACCTCCGAACGCCGCACCCCGCGGGCCGAGGGCTTCCGGCGCGCCCGGCGCATGAGCACGACGAGGCCGGCGAGCACCGCACCCGCGACCGCGAGCTTGAGCAGGTTCATGCGCTCGCTCGATGCAGCCCGCGCGCCGAGCGCTGCGCCCGAGGGCTCAGGGCGCGGCGTTCGAAGCTGGCTCACCGAATTGGAGCAGCTGCTCGAGCTTGGGGCGCATGGCGGCTTCGAGCTGCGTGGGCTCGAGCTGAAGGCCGGTGATGCGCAGCACGAAGACGAAGCGGTCTTTGCGGGCGACGAAGAACGTGCCGACCGGGCGCCCCTGGTTGAGCAGCAGGCCGGCCTTCGACTCGTCACCCCAGGCGAGCACGCCCGGCTTGGGGTCGAGCGCGCGCCGCACCTCGCCCTCGACGTCCGAGAGGACCTTCTTCGCGGCCACCACGTCGAGCGAGCGCACCACGAGGCACTCGATCGAGACGGGCTCGTCGGCGCCGAGCTCGTACGGGTAGCGGTAGGTGAGGCGCAGCGAGCCGTTGTCCTCTTCGGTCTTCTTGAGCAGCTCGCGGGCGGGGTCGGCCGTTGCGCCCACGTCGGCCGCGGTCACCACGAACGCGCGGTCGAGCGCGCTGACGCTCTTCTCGCGGTTCGCGCGCGAGAGGTTGAGGCCCGCGGCGGCGAGCACCAGGAAGGCGAGCGAGGGGGCGACCACGATCGCGATGCCGAACAGCCACGAGCGCTTGGGTGCCGTCGCCACGGGCGACCCCTTAGGAAATTCCGTCGGGAAATGCCTGCAGATCGTCAACCTGCTTGGCGGCGCTCGGGCGCTTCTCGTCTGGTGAGCGGGCGAGAACTGCTGCATGCAGAACTACACCATCCAGCGCGGCGACACCCTGTGGGCCCTTTCCCGGCGGTTCGGCACGACCGTCGATGCCCTCGCGAAGGCGAACGGCATCGCGAACCCGAACCTCATCATCACCGGGCGCAACCTGATGGTCCCCGGCGGGGGCGACAGCTTCGGCGACCGGCCGGCGCCGGGCCCGGCGCCTGACGACGGCTTCACGCCTTCGCCCGGTGGCGGCGGCAGCAGCCGCGCCCTCGACATCGCCCGCGCGCAGCTCGGCAAGAACGCCGGCTCGCTGAAGCTCGAAGACAGCGCCGTCGGCGGCGCGATGGAAGACTGGGTGCCGAACGACGTGAACTGCGCGAGCTTCGTGTCGGCGTGCCTGCAGGCGGCGGGGCAGATCACGCACAAGGACTACTCGGCCGGCTGCGTGCAGCTGCAGGCGAACCTCGACGCCAACCCGAACTTCAGCCGCGTCGAGCTCAAAGACGCGAAGCCCGGCGACGTCGTGACGTTCGCGACGCCCGGCGGCGGCCACCACACCGTGATGTTCGCCGGGTGGAAAGACGGCAAGCCGACCTACATCGGCTCGAACAACGTGAACTCCGACGGCACGCAGCGCATCACCGAGGGGAACATGAGCTACACGGTGCTCTCGGTGCACCACTACAACGGGTAGCTGCGCTACACGCAGGTCTCCCACGTGGAGACCTGGTTCGACGCCATCGTCGTTGGCTCTGGAGCGACCGGCGGCATCGCCGCGAAGCAGCTGTGCGAGGCGGGCCTGAAGACGCTCGTGCTCGAGGCGGGCCCGAAGCTGAGCGGCCCGAGCTCGTACGGCAACCACCCGGTCAACCTCGTGAAGCAGCTCAAGCAGCGGTGGCTCACCGGGCACCAGCGCGTGCAGGAGCGACACGGCGGCTACTGGGAGACCAACCCCGACCTCTACGCGAACGACCTCGAGAACCCGTACGCCACGCCGGCCGACCGGCCGTACCGGTGGATCCGCGGCCGCCAGGTCGGAGGCCGCTCGCACACCTGGGGCGGCGTGCTGCTGCGCTTCTCGGACTACGAGTTCAAGGCCGCGAGCCGCGACGGGTGGGGCTCCGACTGGCCGATCTCGGCGGCCGACCTCGCTCCGTACTACTCGATGCTCGAGCGCTTCTTCTCGGCGCACGGGCGAAGAGATGGCCTCGAGCAGCTGCCCGACGGCGAGTTCGTGGGCGCGCAGCCGTTCTCACCGGGCGAGCTCATCTTCAAGAAGGTGATCGAAGAGAAGTTCCACCGGCCGTTCATCGCGTCGCGCGGCATTCGCGCGGGGCGGTCGGCGGCGAAGGGCGAGCAGTTCTCGCGGCTGTCGTCGTCGGGCTCGTCGCTGCTGGCGGCGCAGGCCACGGGGAACCTCACGGTGCAGTCGGGGGCCGTCGTCGCGCGGCTGCTGGTCGAGAACGGGCGCGCCGAAGGCGTCGAGTGGGTCGACACGGCGAGCAAGCACGTCACCGGAGCGCGGGCGCGGCTCGTCTTCTTGTGCGCGTCGACGATCGAGTCGCTGCGCATCTTGATGTTCACCGGCGTCGGGAACCAGTCGGGCCTGCTCGGCAAGGGCCTGATGGACCACATCGTCGCGAACACCTACTTCCGCATGCCGCAGCTCGAAGAGGTCGACGGCTTCGACCTGCTCGGCAGCGACGGCTCGATGGTGCCGCGGTACCAGAACCTCGACGGCGGGCCGAAGGCGGGCCACCTGCGGGGCTTCGGCTTCTGGGGTGGCATCAACCGGCTGAAGCTGCCCTTCCGCAAGCTGCGGGGCGTGGCGTTCGGCTTCTACGCGGGCATGGGCGAGACGCTGCCCGACGACGGCAACTTCGTGCGGCTCGACGAGCGCCTGAAAGATGCGTGGGGCCTGCCGGCGCCGTTCATCTCGGCCGCGTGGACGCCGAACGATCTGAAGGTCGCCCAGGCGATGACCGACGAGGCGCGCGAGATGATCGACGCGGCCGGCGGCATCGTCACCCCGTTCACCGACCTCATCTACACGCCGCTCATCGGCGGCTTCATGCAGGGCATGGAGCACGAGTGGCGGCGCACCACGCCCGGCCTCTTCGTGCACGAGGTCGGCGGAGCCCGCATGGGCCTCGACCCGAAGACCTCGGTGACGAGCCCCTACTGCCGCCTCTGGGAGCTGCCCAACGTCTACGTCACCGATGGCGCCTGCTGGGTCTCGTCGGGGTGGCAGAACCCGACGCACACCGAGATGGCGATTACGGCGCGCGCGGTCGAGCACGCGGTGGGCGAGCTGAAGCGCAGGAACCTCTCGTGACATAAGGTTGCCGCGCATGGCCGACTTCAACGTCAAGAAGACTCTTTCCCGGCCGGGTCCGCAGCGGCTCGAGGCGCCGAAGACGGGGCTCGCGGCGAAGGCGGGCGGCGTCGTCGGCGCGAAGCCGGTGAAGGTCGAGCGCGACGGCGTCGAGCGGAGCGCGCGCGAGGCGGCGCTGAACCAGGCCGCGGCTCCGAAGCCAGAGGGCACGGTGCCGGTGATGTCGCGGCCGTCGGTGTTCGAGACGAAGCAGCACGTACCGTTCGCGTTCGTCGACGTGAGGCCGGGGGCGAGCCGGGTGCTGGGCGGCCGCACGTTCGACGCGGTCGAGGCCGACGCGCTCGAGCGCGCGCACCTCGTCGGCATGGGCGAAGTCGGCAAAGACGGCGTGAACGCGGCCCAGGTCGGCAACTTCACGTGGTCGCAGCTGCGGGCGAAGGTCGAGATTCTGCAGAAGAGCTTCGGGCGCGACGAGATCCGCACGCTGATGCGCGAAGGCATCATGGGCGGCACGAACGCCGACGCGGCGCACTACGCGATCGCGACCGACCTCTACAACGGCCGGGTCGCGTGGTCGGCGCCGTTCAACGCGAACAACAACAACACGTCGCTCTACAAGGTGTCGATCGAGAACCCGGCGACGGGGCGGTCGCGCGAGGGGTTGTTCAAGCCGCGCGCGTTCGGCGACAACGACGGCTGGGGCCGCACTCCGATGGAGTACGTGACCTACGCGCTCAACCGCATGCTGGGCATGGACTACGTGCCGCCGGTCGCGTACCGGCGGAACCTCGAGGTGGGCGGCCAGCAGCACGCCGAGGGCTCGGTGCAGTACATGGTGCCCGACGCGAAGCTGCTCAAGTACTCGAACGAGAGCGAGTGGGGCACGAGCAAAGAGCTCCTGCTCTCGGACACGCGAATTCTCGACGTGCTGATCCAGAACAGCGATCGGCACGCGGGCAACTTCCTCATCGGCGCGCACTGGGTCGACGGCAAGCCGCGGGCGATGCTGATCGATCACGCGGCGGGCTTGCGGCCGGGCGCCTACGTGACGCTCGAGCACGACAACGCGTTCGGCACCGGGCCGGTGCAGGTGATTCGCAAGAGCACGTTCGACGCGCTCAAAGGGCTGCAGTTCGACTCGATGAAGCGCCAGCTCGGCGAGTTCATCTCGGACGACGAGATCCGCGGCATGCTGGCGCAGCGCGACGGCATCGTGAAGACCATGGACGCGCTCATCGCGAAGAACGGCCTCGCGAACGTGGTGAAAGAATGACGCTCGAGCAGTGGTTTCAGAAGACGTACTCGGCCGACCTTCCGGTGAAGCCGGCCGAGCCGCTCGTCGACCTCGACGCGCGCGACTGGGGCTCCGAGATGTGGGGCACGGCGAACCTGCAGGGCAAAGTGCCGCCTCCGCCGATGGTGCCCGAGTTTCGTGAAGACCTCGGCGACTACACGCTCGCGGGGCGCTGGGGCCGCGGCAGCAACAGCTACGCCCTGTACCTCGTCGAGCGGCGCGGCGCGCACCGCCACTTCTTCCGGCTGCTGATTCAGGGCGCGTACGTCGACGAGGCCATGCTCGCGCAGCTCGCGGTCGGCTTCCTGCGCGGCTACCAGGAGTTCCGCGCCGAGACGCTGCCGAAGCTCACGCGCTCGCGCATCGTTCACAACATGGGCAACGCCGAGGTCGAGCTCGAGGCCGCTGGTAAGAAGGTCGCCTTCAAGAGCGCGACGGAGGGCGAGGCCTTCTGGGCCGAGCTCGCCGCCGCGCTGAAGAAGGGCTGAGTCAGCTCACGGCCACATGTCGTTGAACGTGATGCTCCCGACGTCGATGCACGACGCGTTGTTCGCGGGTGCGTCGGCCATGAAGTTCCACTCGACGAACCGCACGTTGCTCGCGCTGCCGACGATGCTCCCCGCAGCGACGCTGAGGCTCTGGGACGCGATGCTGAACGTGCCGCTCTGCCCGAGATACGACTTGGCGCACTGCGTACCCATGTTCGTGCAGTCGAAGTCGAACAGGAAGCAGTCTGAGCAGTTTGCGTAGGTCGTGTTCGTGATGGTCACGTTGTTGCGGGGCGCCGCCGGAACCTGGCCGGTCGGGTAGTACATCTCGAGGCCCGCGAAGTGGGCCCGGCCCTGGGTCGCCGCGGCCATCGCCGCGAACACGTACGCGTCGGTGAAGCCCGCGTCGGCCGCGTCTGCGTCCATGAAGGCGCCGGCGGGCGAGGAGATGCTCGCGATCTGCATGCAGTTGCCTGCGCCTCCGGTGCCGCTGCCGCCCGCCGTGGCGCCGCTGCCGCCCGCCGTGGCGCCGCTGCCGCCTGCCGTCGCGCCGCTGCCGCCCGCAGTAGCGCCGCTGCCGCCCGCCGTGGCGCCGCTGCCGCCCGCCGTAGCGCCGCTGCCGCCCGCCCTGCCGTTGCCGCCCGCGTTGCTGCCGCTGCCGCCCGCGCTGCTGCCGCTGCCGCCGCCGGTGCCGCTGCCGCCGCCCGTGCCGCCGCTGATCATGCACGCGCCCGCGCCGCAGACGAGGCCCGCGCCGCAGGGCGAGCAGAGCGCGCCGCCCTTGCCGCACGACGAGTTCGCGGTGCCGGACTCGCAGATGCCCGCGGCCGTGCAGCACCCGCCGCACGTCTTCTGGCAGCTGCCTGAGCCGCCGCCGCACGACGCGAGAGAGAGGAACAGCCCGAACATCAGGCCGACGATGAGAGCAGAGAACGTCGAGAGCTTTTTCATTGAGAGCGCTGCGGAAAAGGGGGGGACCGGCCTGCGACGATGAAACAGACGCGTCACATACAGGTCTCAACAACGCACTCGCAAGATGACACGCGCGCCGCGGCATGCATGCTCCGATCGATGTCAGGAGCCTTTCCGCCCGAACGCGGAAGCGGCCTTCTCGGCCTCTCAAAGTCGGCGAGTCACTCGCCGATCTTGAGCTCGATGCCCTCGCGGGCGCCGAACACCTGCAGCCCGAACCCCAGCTGATCAGACCGCTCGGAGCACGAGGCGACCTTGAGGTCGACCTGCATGTCCGAGTGCATCGGGTCGTGGTGGGTGAGGGCGAGCTGCTTCACCTTGGCCTGGCCGGCGAGGTCGACGCACGTGGTGGCGCGGGGGTGACCCCAGCCGGTCTTCATCACGTACTCTTCGTCGAGGTACTGGGCGTCACAGATGAGCAGGTCGGCGCCCTTCACGGCCTTGACGAGCTCGGCCGGCAGCTTGCGCTGAGCGCCCGGGTGCTCGATCACCTTCTCGGGCCGCTCGATCACCTGGTCGAGCTCGCTGTCGGTCGCGTACACCACCGAGGTGCCCTTGTGCTCGAAGCGGAAGCCGAGCGAGCCGCCGGGGTGCTTCTGCTGAAAGCAGCGCACCGTGAAGCTGCCCGCCTTCACCGTGTCGCTCTCGAAGCTGCGCGGCACGATCTTGGCGCCGAGGTCCGAGAAGCCCACAGGGAAGTACGCGTTGCTCATCTGGCCCGAGAGCAGCCGGTAGTTCTGCTGATCGCCCTGCGGGCAGTACACGTACAGCGTCGTCGTCTTCAGGTACGCCGGCCCGAAGAAGGGGAAGCCCTGAATGTGATCCCAATGCGGGTGCGAGAGGAACAGGTGAATCGTGAGCCCGTTCTTCTGGGGCACGCGCATCAGGTGCACGCCGAGCTCGCGCAGGCCCGTGCCGGCGTCGCAGACGATCAGCGTGTCTTCGTTGCGAATCTCGACGCACGACGTGTTGCCGCCGTAGCGGCGCGTCTTCGGACCCGGCGTGGGGATGCTGCCGCGGACTCCCCAGAAGCGCACGAAGAACGCCATCAGCTGCCCTCGTGGTAGAGCAGAAAGACGTCGCCCAGCTGCAGCTCGTCGCCGTCTCGCAGCACGGCCGCGTGCACCTTCACGCCGTTCAAGTAGATGCCGTTGCGCGAGCCGAGGTCTTCGATCGTGTACTCGTCGTCGAGCCGCGTCAGCTGCGCGTGGTTGCGCGAGACCTCGTCGCTGTCGAGCTGCAGCACGGTGCCCTGCGCGCGCCCGATCGAGATGCGATCGCGGTCGAGCGCCAGGCGCGCCGCCGCCACCGGGCCGCCCGTGATCTCGACCGCGTGCGAGCGGCGGGGACGCACGCGCACGCCTTTGACCGGCTTGTTGATGCGGGTGCCCGGCCCGTCGTGGAACTCCATCGTCTGCTTGATGTCCCTCGCCACGCTTTTAGGGTACCAAGCTGCCGGCCATGCCGGTGCTGGAATCGTTCTACGACGTCCGCCTCGCCGACCTCATGACCTTCCTCTCGGTGCGGCGGCAGGGCACGGTCACCGCCGCCGCCCGCGAGCTGTCGGTCACTCCGTCGCAGGTCTCGAAGGCCATCTCGCGCCTCGAGCGCGCCCTGCGCTTTCGGCTCCTCGCCCGCGGCAGCCGCGGCGTCACCCTCACGCCCTCGGCGATTCGCGCCACGCCGCTGTTCGAGGCCGCGCTCGAGTCGCTGCGCCGCGCCCGCCGCGCCGTCGACGCCCCGCTCGAGGTCACCGTCGCCGCGCCGTCGTACCTGCTGTCGGCGATGCTGCCGCGCATGGCGAGGGCGCTCGCTCCGGTGCGGTGCCGCGCGCTGCAGCTCTCGCAGGCCGCGGTCGCGGCCTCGCTGTCGCTCGACCAGTTCGAGGTCGGCCTGCTCACCGGCCCGGTGCCGATGCCGGGCAACTGGCGCGCCGACCGCATCGGGCGCATGCACAGCGCGCTCTACGCGACGCCGGCGGTCGCGCGCTCGCTCAAGCGGCCGGTGACGACTGCGCAGCTGCTCTCGCTGCCGTTCGTGACGCCGGTGTCGTTCAGCGCCGGCCAGTGGACTCCGGTGCAAGACGGCTGCCCGCTGCCGCCGAACGAGCGCAAGCCGGGGCACGAGGCCCAGACCATCTCGCTCGCGCTCGAGCTCGCCGCCGAGACGGGCCAGCTCATCTTCGGGCCGGCCCTCGCCGCGAAGCCCTTCGTCGAGAAGCGGGCGCTGGTCGAGGTGCCCGTGCAGGGCTGGCGGGTCGAGTTCGATCTCATTCTCGCGGTCGACGTCGACCGCGTGACGCAGAAGGCGCACCAGGCCCTGCGCGAGGTGACGCGCGAGGTCGCCGACAGCGAGCGCTGAGCTCAGCGCGCGACGACGAGCCGCTGGCTCTGAACGCCGTCCGACAGAGACACCTCGAACGCGCCGCCGTCTTCGAGGCCCTGGGTCGAGACGAACGCCCGGCCGCCCTCGAGGAACAGCGACAGCGTCGTGTGGCTGTCGGCGTCGACGTGCGAGAGCGACGCGTAGCGGAAGGCCGCCGAGTCCCACGAGAGCTCGACGCCGCCCTCGACCGGCTTCACCGTCGCCTGCTGCTGCGGGCGCACCGGGCCGGCGACCTTGCGGGCGAGCAGCTTGCCGCCGCGGCTCACCTCGACCCCGTAGAGGCCCTTCACCGCGGGCACGAGGAGCGCGAAGTGCTGCTGCTCGAGGTCGGCGATGCGGGCGGTGCCGAACGGCACGGTGACCGTGCGCTCTCCGTAGAGCGTCACGGTGTACTCGCCGCCCTCGTTCTCGGGCAGCGCGTGGGTCTCGATCAGCGAGATCGGGTTCAGCTCGACCTCGTCGCCCGTCACGCGCCCGCCGAGCTGAATGTACGGCGAGGCCACGGCGCCCTGCAGCGACTGCAGGGCAGGGCGCGCCTCGAGAAACTGCTGCACCCTGACGTAGTTGAAGTTCGAGACCCACTGCGGGTCGCAGTAGCTCATCACGTCGTAGGCCGCGGTCGGGAGGATCAGCCGCTGGCTGACGTAGTCCCAGCCCTGGACGTCGAGCCGCGCGCCCGCCACCGGGTACTGGGGGTCGGCTCCGCTCGCGCCGCCGCATGGAGCGTGCTCGCGCCCCATGTTGTGCCCCAGCTCGTGCACCGCCGTGCCGACGCCCGTCTGCTGGCCGTCGCGAGCGAGCGCGGCGCCGAGCCCGACGTAGCCGAGCCCGGCGACTCCGCCGAAGCCGCCGCCGAGGTTCAGCCAGCCGAGGTAGTTGCGGCGGCTGCCGTCGCTCTGCCGGGTCTGCATCAGCTGCTGGAGCAGCGTGTCCCAACCCGCGCCGTTCGCGCTGACGGTGCCGCTGAACGTGTAAGCGGCGCGCGTCTGGTTGTCGAGCCCCTTGAGCGGCCACGTCTGCTTCATGCCGGTGTCGATCAGGCGCGGCGTGCCCGTGCGGGCGCTCTGCACGATCGGCACGTGCGATACGGCGAGCACGCTGCCTTTGCCGACGGTCGGCACGAGCACCTGCTCGTTGTTCGTCTCGTTCGACTCGCCGAGCCGGTTCTGGGGGTCGACCCTGACGGTGACGTTGAGGCCGCCGCCGACCCACGCCGCCGGCACCACGACCCGGAACTGCTGGTTGAGGTCGTTCGCGTTGTCGGCCGTCGGCACCGTCGCGGGGCCGGTCAGCGTCAGCTCGCCGAGCGCCGTGCCGTTCTTGGTGCCGGTCGCGGTGACGGTGACGCCGGTGACGCCGGCGCGCTCGGAAAGCACGTAGACGCGGAGCAGGGCGTCTTTCTCGGCGACGAGCCGCGGGCTCGCGGTGACCGTCGTCTGGCCCCACTCGACCTTCGAGATGCGCAGGTCGCCCACCTGCGGCAGGTCGAGCACCTCGAACGTGACGTCTCGCGTGGCGCGGCCGCCCTTGCCGTCGGTGACCTCGAGCGTGACCGTGTGCATGCCGGCCTGCGCGACGGTGGCGTTGCGCGTCTCGGAGGCGCCACACGCGCTCGCGGCGACGAGCACCTGCCCGGCTTCCGAGAGGGTGCAGCTGAGCGTGTCGCCCGAGTCTTCGTCGGCGACGCCGAACGAGAACGTGACCGGCAGCGGCTTCGCGCCCGACGGCGGGTTCACCGTGAAGCTGCTGATCGTGGGCGCCTTGTTCGGGGGCACGGGCGCCGCAGCGACCTTCACGGTGCTGTCGAGCGTCGCCGAGGCCAGGCGCGCGTCGGTGACCGACATGCGAATGGTGATGGTGCCGGCGGTCGTGAGCGTGATGCGCTCGAAGCCGGTCGCCGCGCAGTTGTCGTGCTTGATCTCGGGCGTGCCGTCGGCGCCGACGTCGATGGCGCAGCTGACGGCCTCGAGGTCGACCTCGTTGACCTCCCAGGCGCACGTCACCTCGAACGGCGCGACGCCGGTCTCGGGCGCGCACGAGAAGTAGCGCAGCTGGGGAATGTGGTTGCCGTCGGGCAGCACACCGCCGCCGCTGCCGTCGACCGCGCAGCCAGCGCACACCACGACCACCGCGAGCAGGAGGAGTGAACGAGGGAGCTTGCGCATGAGAACCGCCCTTGATGTGTGCCGACTCGGCCCGGGAACGTCTGGTGTCGGCGCCGGCTGCATACTCCCCACCCCCGCCGAAACAAAGTCGTGACCGGGAAATCAGTGTTTCCGTTTTGGAAAACCCAGACCCGGGCCTTGAGCCGGGCTACGGCGCGGGCATCTGGCCGACGGGGCGAATCAGCACGTCGCGCGGCTTCGCGCCGTCTGCGGGGCCGACGATGCCGTCGCGCTCCATGCGCTCGATCATGCGCGCCGAGCGGTTGTAGCCGATGCGCATCTTGCGCTGGAGCATCGAGATGCTGACCTGCTTCATCTCGCTGACGATCGCGACGGCCTGGTCGTACAGCTCGTCGCTCAGATCGTCTTCTTCGCCCTCTTCGCCGCCGTCTTCGTCGCGGGGCTTCAAGATGCTCTCGTCGTAGACCGGCTTGCCCTGCGCCTTCAGGTGATCGACGGCGCGCTTGATCTCGACCTCGCTCACGAAGCAACCGTGCACGCGCTGCAGGTGCGCGCTCGTCGGAGGGAGGATCAGCATGTCGCCCATGCCGAGCAGCGCCTCGGCGCCGACGGTGCCGAGCACGGTCATCGAGTCGGGCTTGCTGCGCAGCATGAACGAGATGCGCGTCGGGAAGTTCGCCTTGATCACGCCGGTGACGACGTCGGTCGACGGGCGCTGCGTCGCGACCATCAGGTGAATGCCGGCCGCGCGCGCCATCTGAGCGAGGCGGGCCACGCTCGTCTCGACCTCTTTGCTCGCGACCATCATGAGGTCGGCCAGCTCGTCGATGATCACGACGATGTACGGCAGCTTCTTCTTCTCGTTCGCGGCGTCTTCCGCGGGCACCTCGGCCGTGACGCTGGCGAGCGCCAGCGCCGCGCTCTCTTCGGCGGTCTCTTCGACGCGGATCTCGCCTTCCTTCTCGGCGGCCTTCACCTCGGCCTCGATCACGGCAGGCGCGATCGGGGCGGCGTCGACGGGCTCGACGGGGTTCTCGGGAGCGGCCTCGGCAGGGGCGGGGACTCCGACGTCGGCGGCGGCCGCGGGCGGCGCGGCCTCGGGCGCCGGTGCCGGCGTCGCCTCGCCGTCGGCGAGATCGACGATCAGCATCTTGCGCTTCTTCTTCGGCGGTGAGGCCGCGGGCTCGGGCGTCGCCGCGGCGGCGGGCGCCGGGGTGGGCGCGGGCGACGGAGCCTGAGCCACGGCCACGGGCTTCACGTCGATCACCACCGGCTTCGGGGGCTCGACGGGCTTCTTCTTCGTGGTGTCGACGAGCGCGTTGTAGCCGGCGATGTTGCGCACGCCGGCCTCGGCGAGCAGCTTGTAGCGGCGCGTCATCTCGTCGACCGCCCACTGCAGCGCGATCGCCGCCTTGCGCGGGTCGGTGACGACGGGGAGCAACAGGTGCGGGATGCCCTCGTACACCGAGAGCTCGAGCATCTTCGGGTCCACCATGATGAAGCGGACCTCTTCCGGCGTGCTCTTGAGCAGAATGCTCATGATCATCGCGTTCACGGAGACCGACTTGCCGCTGCCCGTGGTGCCGGCGATGAGCAGGTGGGGCGCCTTGGCGAGGTCGAGCACGTACGGCATGCCCTCGATGTCTTTGCCCAGGCACATGGTGAGCCGCGACGCCGACTTCTGGAACGCGTCCTGCTCGGCCACCTCTTTCAGGAACACCGTCTCGCGATCCTTGTTCGGCACCTCGATGCCCACGACGCCCTTGCCGGGAATCGGAGCGACGATGCGAACGCGCATGGCCTCCATCGCCATCGCGAGGTCGTCGGCGAGCGCGGCGATCTTCGAGACCTTGATGCCCGGCCCCGGGAGGAACTCGTACATCGTGACGACCGGGCCCGGGCGGATCTCGACGACCTCGCCGACGATGCCGAAGTCGGCGAGCTTCGCGCGCAGCTTCTCTGCGGTCGAGAGAAACGCCTCTTTGTCGAGGGCGTTGCGCTCTTTCTTGTGCACCTCGAGGATGTCGATCGGCGGCTGCTGAAACGACCTGCGGTCGCCCACGAACTCGAACTGCTCCTGCTGCTTCTTCACCGTCGGCTTCGGCGGCGCCTTCGGCTCGACGATCAGCGGCATTCGCGCGAGCGCCCCGCGCGGGGCGAGGCTCTCGGCCGGGGCGACGGGGGCGCCTTCGGCGGCGACCTCGAGCTGGGCGGCCGGCACCGGCGGCAGCGACGCGAGCGCCTCGGGCGGAGGCGGCGGCGGCATCGCGGGCGGCTCGATGATGTTCGGCACGCGCGAGCGTCGCGTCGGCGGCGGGTCGGAGGGAATCGACTGGGCGAGGATCTCGATGGGCGCGAGCGGAGCTCCGGCACGCGCCGGCGACGCGAGCGTCATGGCCCACGCGGGGTCTCCTGACAGGGGAGCTTCGGGCAGCAGCTCGTCGGGGTCGACCTCGAGCGGGTCTGCCGGCTGCGCCGTCACCTGCGGGACCATCGCCTGGGCGCGGGCCTTGGCCTCGGCGCGCTGCTCTTTCACGAGCTGCTTCGCCATGCGCTCGATCTCGCGCTGCTGGCGCTCGGCCTCTCGGATCTGGCGCTCGGCTTCTTTGCGGGCGAGGCGGGCCAGCCGATCTTCGTCGGTCTCTCTCTGGAGGCGCGCGTTCTCTTCGGCGATCGCTTCGGCCTCGGCGGCCTCGCCCTCGAGCTCGGCGAGCTCGGCGTCCTGCGCGTCGAGGGCGGCGAGGAAGGCGGCCTCGCGCTGCTCTTCTTCGGCAGCCAGCGCGGCGCGATCGGCCCAGCGCTTTTTCTGCTTCGCGATGATCGCGAGGCTCGCGTCGTAGATCTTCGCGCCGAGCCACTGCATGCCCTCCCAGCACCAGTTCACGGCGGTCAGAAAGTAGAACTGCGTGCCGACGATCAGCGCGACCGAGGCGAGCGCGCTCACGAGCACGACGGTGCCGACGGTCGAGAAGAGGCCGGTGAGTGCCCCGCCGACGCTGCGACCGAGCAGACCGCCCGGCGCGTGCGCCCACCCGTGCTCTTCGCCGAAGACGAGCTGTGCGAGCACCGAGCCGCAGACGAGCAGCAGCAGCAGGCACAGCACCTGCGGCCAGCGGCGCCGCGGCCTCTCGTCGGCGACCATCAGCACGGCGAGGTAGGCGCCGGCGATCGGCAGCACGAAGGCGCCGATGCCGAAGAAGCCGCGCAGGGTTTCGGCGATCGCGTGGCCGACCGGGCCGATCGCGTTGCGGAAGCCCGGGCCCAGCCGGTCGTGCGGGTCGAAGGTGGCGACCGACAAGAACGCGAGCACCGCGGCGGCGACGAGCAGCACGGCGAAGATGGCGCGGGCTCCGATGCCCATCACGGCCATGCGCTGTTGGGTCAGCGCCTTGCGGCGCGTCTGAATGTCCTGCCGGGTGAGGACCGTTTTTTCACCCTTCCGCTTCGCGGCCATGTGCAACACCCCTGTCGTTCGCTGTACCGGGCGGAGCGTAGGGCGAGGGTCGGATCGGTCAATTTCTTGGTCGGCCATCGGGGGCCTTCCGGCTGACGCCGCTTCGCCGCACGTGCCGTGCGGGCTACGGGTCCGAAAGGCCTCCGGATCTGGGTCGGCCATCGGGGACCTAACGGCTGACGCCGCTTCGCCGCACGTGGCGTGCGGCCAAGGGGGCCGAAGGGCCTCCGGATCTGGGTCGGCCTCCGGAAGGTCGCCGAGCGTCGGGAGCCCGATCGGGTGCCCGGCCCGGCCTCCGGTATTTTTCCGGCCGCTTGCCCGATCTGGGTGTAGGTTTTGGTCACGCTCATGGACGTCAATTGTCCGCGCTGTAAAACCGAGTACGAGTTCGACGACGCGCGGGTGCCGGACAGCGGCGTGACCGTGAAGTGCACCTCGTGCAACCACGTCTTCCGCGTCCGGAAGAAGAGCGCTCCGACCGCGACGATGTCGCAGCCCGCCTTCGTGCCGACGCCGAAGGTCGGCGACGAGACCCTGCCCGCGAAGTCGTCGCAGCTGCAGCAGGCTCCAGTGCGCGAGTGGAAGGTGCGTCAGCCGAGCGGCAACATCTTCTCGTTCAAGGAGCTCACCACGCTCCAGAAGTGGATCGTCGAGCGCAAGGTGAGCCGCGACGACGAGATCTCGCTCACCGGCGAGGCGTGGAAGCGCCTCGGCAACATCGCCGAGCTCGCGAGCTTCTTTCAGATCGTCGACGACGCGAAGAAGGTGCACGAGCTCGAGGCGCTTCAGCAGATGAAGGACAAGCTCTCGACCAAGCCGGGCGTCGACCCGCAGTCGGTCGCTCCCTCTTCGTCACCGGCGCCCGTCGCGCCGCCTCCGCCGCCGCCCGACGACTCCTTCCCGCGCATGCAGGCGCAGCCCGTGTCGCAGCCTCCGCCGAAGCCGCACGAGGCGCCGACCCAGCCGCCCGAGGCCCACCGGCACGAAGCTGATCCGCGCAAGAAGCTGCTCGAGACCCTGCGCGACCCGGGGTTCACGAGCCTGCCTCCCCGCGCCCCCGAAGATCGGCCGCAGTACAAGCCGCCGCCGCTGCCGGTGCAGCAGAGGCGCGACGTGCTGCCCGAGGTCGCCGTCGAGGCCGAGACGATTCGGCCCGCCAAGAAGGGCGGCGGCGCCGGCATGGTCATCGGCCTGCTGCTCGTGCTCGCCGGCCTCGGCGGCGCCGCCGGCTACTACTTCGTCGTCTGGCTGCCCGAGCAGCAGCGCGCCCAGGAAGCCCGCGACATCGAAGACAAGGCCAAGGCCGACGCCGCCGCGAAGCTCAAAGAAGACGAGGCCCGCAAAGAGGCCGAGCGCATCGAGGCCGAGAAGAAGGCCGCCGACGCCGCCGAGGCCGAGCGCAAGAAGAAGGAAGAAGAGGCCGCGAAGGCCGCGGCGCTCGTGCCCGATGCCGGGCCCGCCACGGCGAAGAAGGGCGAAGAGCTGCCCGACAAGCCCGAGAAGGGTGAGAAGGCCGAGAAGGGCGAGAAGGGTGAGAAGCCCGACAAGCCGGCTCCGAAGAAGAGCGCCGACTACTGGATCGGCCAGGGAGATCGCCTGCGCGACAAAGAGCGCGCCGAGGCCGCGCTCGACGCCTACGGCAAGGCGCTCGACATCTCACCCGAGAACGTCGAGGCGCTGACCGGCAAGGGCCTCTGCTTCCTCGACATGGCGAAGCCGCTGCAGGCCGAGCCCGTGCTCGAGCACGCCCTCAAGCTGAACCCGCGGTACGCGCCGGCCATCATGGGCCTCGCCGAGAGCTACCGCTTCCAGGGGAAGAAGGACTCGGCGATCGGCATGTACCAGAAGTACCTCGACGCGTTCCCGAACGGGCCCGAGGCCGGCGTCGCGAAGGCGAACATCGAGCGGCTGAAGTAGCCGCTGACCGGTCGCCGCTCGCCTCGAGAAACTACCGGTGGTCGAAGATGTCGACCTTCGCGAGCGCCGCCTCGTCGAGCGTCGGCAGCCCGTTCGCCTTCGCGTCGGCCTGCAGCAGCGAGAACACCTCGGGCGCGAAAGTCAGCAGCCGCGCCTGCGCCTGCGGGTCGTCGCCGTGGAAGATGGCGAAGGCCTCGGCGTAGAACTCGCTGGGCGACGACTTCGCGTACGACGACCGAGCGTTCTCGGAGGCCGGCAGCATGCTCGTCGGCGTGTTCTCGGTGCGCTTCACGTACGCCTTGTACATGTCGTTGATGCTCATCTTCTTGTCGACGAGCTCGCTGTCGGTGCCGCCTTTGTACGTCTTCACGGCGAACTTCTGCTTCGTGTGCGACATCAGGCTCGCGGCGTCCATCTGCCTCTCGCGCGCCTTCTCACCCTTCACCTCCGACAGCGGCTTCGTGAGCTTCGTGTCGTTCCACAGGTCGTCGCGCGCGTGGCCGAGCTCGTGAACGATGTCGCTCAGGTGCGGAGGCAGATCGGGGTTCAGCGTCAGCGTCTTCGACGCGTACTGGTAGTGAGCCCGCTCGGAGATGCCGCCGGTCGACATGCCGAGCTTCGCGAGCTCGGGCGGAGTGTCGCGCCCGCGCCAGATGCGCATGCCCTCTTTGTCGAGCGACTCCATCTGAGCGGTCGACAGCGAGCGGAAGGCCGCGCGGAGCTGCTTCTGCTCTTTGTCGCTGAGCGGCGGGTCGTTGTCGCGCCACATGTGCTCGAGGAGCTGATCGCGCTTCTGCTCGTCGGGCGACTTCACCTGCGCCACCGCGCCGCTGCCGCCGACCGCGCCGGCGTCGGGGTCGTCCATGAACCGCTGCCAGCCCCCCGCCGCCGGTGGAGCGTCGAACCCGTCGGCCGGCACCTGACCGGGCTGCCGCGGAGCCGATGGCGCCTGCAGCGGCTCCTGCTTCGGGAACCCGATCTGAGCGATGACCGGCGACGAGGTCTTCGGGACGTGCATGGAGGCCGGTTCAGCAAGGGGCGGGCCAGCGCTGAAACCCACGGTGCGGAGCCCGCTCGGCGCGCTGTGTCACATGACGCTCCCGGTGTAGACACGGCCCTCGTGAAGCTCTCGCTCGAGCAGGTTCGTCACGTCGCGGCGCTGTCGCGCCTGAAGCTCACGGCGCAAGAAGAAGAGCAGTACGCGCGCGAGCTGCAGGCGGTGCTCGACGCCGCCGCGGCGCTCGACGCGCTCGACCTGAAAGACGTGCCGCCGACCGCGCAGGTGAACCTCACCGAGTCGCCGCTGCGCAAGGACGTGGCGGTCGAGCCGCTCGGCGTCGCGAAGGCGCTCGCGAACGCGCCCGATCGCGTCGGCTCGAGCTTCGGAGTCCCCAAGGTGATCGAGTGAGCGCCTGGCTCTCGCGCATCGACGCCGTCGAGCCGAAGGTGCGCGCGTTTCTGCACGTCGACCGGGCGGCGGCGGGCTCGGGGTCGGGCGCGCTCGCGGGCATGCCGGTCGCGATCAAAGACCTGATCCACGTCGAGGGCATGCCGACGACGGCGGGCTCGAAGATCCTCCAGGGGTTCATGCCGCCGTTCAGCGCGACCGTCGTCGAGCGCCTGCGCTCGGCAGGCGCCGTGCTCGTCGGCAAGACGAACCTCGACGAGTTCGGCATGGGCTCGAGCTGCGAGAACAGCGCGTTCGGCCCGACGATGAACCCGTACGATCTGAAGCGCACGCCCGGAGGCAGCTCGGGCGGCAGCGCCGCGGCGGTCGCCGCCGGCATGTGCGAGGCGGCGCTCGGCACCGACACCGGCGGCTCGATTCGGCTGCCCGCCGCGTTCTGCAACCTCGTCGGGCTGCGGCCCACGTACGGCCGCGTCTCGCGCTGGGGCTCGGTCGCCTTCGCGAGCTCGCTCGATCAGATCGGGCCGATGGCGCGCACGGTCGACGTCTGCGAGCGCGTGTTTCAGGTCATCGCCGGGCCCGACGAGCGCGACGCGACCAGCGCGCGTGTGCCGCCGCCGCGGCGCGCCGACGTCTCGCTGAAGGGCCTCAAGATCGGGCTGCCGCGCGAGTACTTCGGCGAGGGGCTCGACGGCGAGGTCGAGAAGGCGGTGCGCGCGGCGGCCTCCTGGTACGAACAGCAGGGCGCGAAGCTGATCGAGGTCTCGCTGCCGCACACGAAGCCGGCGCTCGCGACGTATTACCTGCTCGCTCCGAGCGAGGCGTCGAGCAACCTCGCGCGCTACGACGGCGTGCGCTTCGGGCACCGGGCTGACGGCGTGAAGGGCCTGCGCGAGCTGTACGAGCGCACGCGCTCGGAGGGCTTCGGCGCCGAGGTGAAGCGCCGCATCATGCTCGGCACGTTCGCGCTCAGCGCCGGGTACTACGACGCGTACTACGTGAAGGCGCAGCGGGTGCGCACGCTGGTGCGTCGCGACTTCGACGCCGCGCTGCAGGCCGCCGACGTGCTCTTGACGCCGGTGTCGCCGGTGCCCCCGTTCGAGCTCGGCGCCCTGAAGAGCCCCATGGCGCTGTATCTGATGGACGTCTTCACCATCCCCAGCGCGCTCGCCGGGCTGCCCGGGCTGTCGGTGCCGGGCGGGTTCACCGCGTCAGGTCTGCCGATCGGGCTGCAGCTGATCGGCAGGCCCTTCGCCGAGGGCGAGCTGTTCTCGATCGCGCGGGCGTACGAGCAGCAGCACGCGTGGCACCAGCGCGCGCCGGCGCTGTGACTTGGGCCGGCTCAAGCGCCCCGGTACGCGCCCACCCATTTGTGATCGTACGGCCCGTTCTCGGTGCTCCACTCGACCTTGTTGCCGTTGAGCGTGCCCCACTTCTTCGTCGCCTCGTCGTAGACCCACGTCTCTTTGCGCACGCCGCCGCGCGAGTTGTCGGGGTTGCCTCCGGCGCCCCACGACGAGAAGACCGTCACCGCCTTCAGCGGCCCGGTCGGCTTCGGCTCGCCTTCGAGCGTCTGCGCGTCTTCGCTCGACAGCCGCCGCACGTTCGTGACCACCACGTTGTGCCCCACGCCGCCCGCCGGGTCCGCGAGCTTGATGACGTCGCCCGGCTGCACGCCGTCGAGCCCGACCTGCTTGAAGCGCGGGTTGAGGCTCTTCCCCGTCTTGTCGGTCTGGATCAGCGCGTCGCCCCAGTGCCGCGTCGCGCTCTTGCCGTTCACCGCCTGGTAGGCGATCTGCACCGCGCCGTTGCAGTCGATGCCGACGCCGTGATCCCACTGCATGCGGCGGATCGCGAGCTGCACCTGCTCGGGCCCCGCGCTGCCGCCGTTCTCGGCCTTCACCTTGTCGAGGTAGGGGTTCAGCGCGCCCGACTTGATCAGGTGCTCCGTCACGAGCTTCACCTGCTCGGGCGTGGCGCGGCCGTAGGCGTTGCGCGTGATCGCGTCTTTGAGCGCCAGCGACTCGGTCGCGCTCTTCGGCCACGCTCCACCCGAGCGAATCGCCTCGGTCATCTTCTTCGTCGCGTCCTCGGGCTTGCAGCCGTAGCCGCCCACCATGCGGAAGTGCGCCGGCACGTTCACCGTCACCGGCTTGCCGTCGACCTCGACCGTGTAGGCGGGCGACAGGCGCCGCTCGACGTCGGCGAGCTTCTTCTGCGTGTCGCTGGGGTCGGTGTCGAAGCCGTCGTCGATCGCCAGCCCGGCCGCGCCGTGCGCCTCGCCCTGCAGCGGCTCGAGCTGCGGTTCGGGCATGACGTAGCTGCGAAGCGTGCGAAAGACGTCCGAGATCGAGGGGATCGAGGTGTTCATGGCTGAAGGACGGGGCTTGCTCCCCGAACGTGCGGGCGAGAGCGAAGCCGCCGTCGTTTGGCCGTGTTATGAGCCGGCGGCCGTGGCGGACCTACTCGACGACGTGCTGCAGGCCAGCATCGACGGCATCTGCATCTTCGACCGCGATCGCCGCTGCACGCACTGGAACACCGCCCTCGAGCGGCTCACGGGCGTCGACGCCAGCCGCGCCATCGGGCGCACGCAGGCCGACCTCTTCCCCGACTCCGATCAGCAGCGCCCGTACTCGCTGACGTTCTCGCCCGCCGGTTCCGGCGCCGTCATCGGCGTCGCCCGCAAGTCCGAGGCCGGCATCAACGAGATGCTGAGCCTCGCCTCGCACAAGCTGAAGACGCCGCTCGCCGCGATGCAGATTCACCTCGGCGCCCAGCTGCGGCAGCTGCAGCGCGGCCTGTTCGACAAAGACAACCTCGAGCGCTCGACGTCGTCGGCGATCGAGCAGGCCATGCGCATGGCCGACACCATCAACATGCTCGTCGACGTCTCGCGCATCGACAGCGGCCGCTGGAAGCTCGACTGGTCTGACTTCGAGCTGTCGGCCGTGGTGCGCCACGCCGCCCAGCGCCTCAAGCACACCGCCAGCGACAACGGCTGCGAGGTTCGCATCGACGTGCCCGACGAGCTGCCCGTGCGAATGGACCGTGTCCGCATGGAAGAGGTGCTCGCCACGCTGCTCGCGAACTCGTTCAAGCACGGCGCCGGAAAGCCCGTCGACATCGAGGTCCGCCCGCAGGGCAGCCAGGTTCAGATCGTCGTCGCCGATCACGGCGGAGGCATCGCCCCCGACGACCTGCCCCAGGTCTTCACGCGCGGGCCCCGCACCGCCCTCGGCCTGTGGATCGCGAAAGAGATCGTGCTCGCCCACCGCGGCTCCATCGACGTCACCAGCTCGCCGGGGCAGGGCTCTCGCTTCACCATCGTCATGCCGAGGCTCGCGGCGTGAGCGTCGCCGACTTCCAGGTCGTCGTCGGCCTCGAGGTGCACGCGCAGCTGCTCACGCAGACGAAGATCTTCTCGCCCGTCTCGACGTCGTTCGGCGCCGAGCCCAACGCCTCGACTCACCCCGTGTGCCTCGGCATGCCCGGCACCCTGCCGGTGCTCAACGAGGCCGTCGTCGAGATGGCCGTGCGCGCAGGCCTCGCCCTCGGCTGCCGCATCAACCCGGTCAGCGTCTGGAGCCGCAAGCACTACTTCTACCCCGACCTGCCGAAGGGCTATCAGATCACCCAGTACGACCAGCCCATCTGCGAGCACGGCCAGGTCGGCGCCGTTCGCATTCGCCGCATTCACATGGAAGAGGACGCCGGCAAGAGCGTTCACGACGCCGATGGCACCCGCTCGCTCGTCGACTTGAACCGCGCCGGCACGCCGCTGCTCGAGATCGTCAGCGAGCCCGACCTGCGCAGCGCCGACGACGCCGTCGAGTACTTGAAGGCCCTGCGCGAGATCCTCATGGCCGTCGGCGTCAACGACGGCAACCTCGAAGAGGGCTCGTTTCGCTGCGATGCCAACGTCTCGGTGATGAAGAAGGGCTCGACCGAGCTCGGCACCCGCTGCGAGCTCAAGAACCTGAACTCGTTTCGCTTCATCAAGCAGGCGATCGAGGTCGAGACCGCCCGCCAGGTCGAGGTCATCGAGGCCGGCGGCGCCGTCGTTCAGGAGACCCGCCTGTTCGACACCGCTCGCGGCGAGACCCGCGCCATGCGCAGCAAGGAAGACGCCCACGACTACCGGTATTTCCCCGAGCCCGATCTGCCGCCGCTCGTCGTGAAGCCCGACTTCGTCGAGCGCGTGCGCGCCGCCCTGCCCGAGCTGCCCGCCGCCAAGCGCGACCGCTATCAGGCCGAGCTCAAGCTCTCGCCGTACGATGCCGGGCTCCTCAGCGGCTCGTGGTCGGCGCTCTTCGAAGCCACCCTGCACGCCTACGGCGGTGAGGCGAAGAAGGTCGCCAACTGGATCATCGGCGAGGTCGCCCGGCTGCAGAACGAGGTGACGGAAGCGTCGAAGCTGACTCCCGCACTGCTCGCCGACGTGCTCAAGGCCGTCGACTCCGGCCGCATCTCTGCCAACGCCGGCAAAGACGTGCTCGCCGAGGTCTACCGCTCCGGCTCCAGCGTCGACGACGTCATCCGCGCCAAGGGCCTCGAGCAGGTCAGCGATACCGGCGCCATCGAGAAGGCCGTCGATGACGTCATCGCCGCCGCCCCCGACGAGGCCGCCAGCTACCGCGCCGGCAAGAAGCAGCTCCTCGGCTTCTTCGTCGGCCGCGTCATGAAGGCCATGAAGGGCAAGGCCAACCCCAAGGTCGTCAACGAGCTCGTCACCAAGAAGCTCGGCGCCTGAGCCGCGCTGCGCCGCCTTCGCTACCGCTCGCCGACCGCTCGCGACCGACACCACCGCTCGCGACGACACCACCGCTCGCGACGACACCACCGCTCGCGACCGACACCACCGCTCGCGACCGACACCACCGCTCGCGACCGACACCACCGCTCGCGACCGACACGGCCGCGCGCGACCGAAACCACCGCTCGCGCCGACACCACCGCTCGCGCCGACACCACCGCCCGCGACCGACACCACCGCCCAACGACCGACAACATCGACATCTTCGCGCCCGCACGCGCGTCCCCTCCCGCTCGCCGACTGCCCACAGGGATACAGCGGTTCGTTTCCCCGCCATCGCCTCTTGCCCCCGTTGCCGCCTCCGTCTCGCGCCGACCGCCCGCCACGACCCGACGGCCACGCTCTCGGTGGCCTTCCTCTGCCCTTCACCGCCCGCGACCGTCGTGCCTCACCGTTCTGTGTGAGATTGGCGTTGTTCCAACAACGGCAAAGTCACTCAGTTGCTCAGCGGCCCGCTGTGTACGTCCAGTGCCAGTACTCGCCGCCGACGTCGTTCACGAACCCGAACCGCCCCGCGTTCGCCGACAGCCAGCCGTACGCGCGCGTGCCGTAGCCACCCACCCCGTTCAGATCCATCGCCACGCCGCCCTGGTGGTTCGAGGTGCCCGGCCGCGCCGCCAGGTTTCCCTGACCGCTCAGGTACAGCGCATACAGCCGCCGCTGCTCGTCCATCGTGCGGAAGCCCGAGCCCGGCGACAGCGTCACCCCTTCGCGCGCCGCCGCTTGCTGCATGCGCTTGAACGCGATCGCCGCGTCCGTGCGCAGCCACTCGCCGCCCCCCACCGGCAAGATGCGAATGCTCTGCGGTGCGCCGCCGACGTAGCCCGTGACGCTGCGCGCCTGCTGCAACCACGCCTTCACGAACGCCGCCTCGCCGATCTCGTCGGCCGTCCGCGGGTTGATCGCTCCTGTCACCCGCAGGCCGTGGTTCCGCTGAAACGCTCGCACCGCCCGCTCGGTCGCTCCGTCGAACACGCCGTCCGCGCGGATGTTGCTCGGCCGCAGCACGTTGAGCGCCTGCTCGATGCGCAAGATGTCGTCGCCCCGCTGGCCCTCTCGCGCCCACGGCTCGAAGCCGTCGCGCACGAACAGGTTCAGCGATCGCACCTCGCGCAGCGTCGCCCGGTCGAGCGCGCCGGTCACCGGCAGCCCGCGCTGCCGCTGCAGCTTCTCGAGCGCCGCCTCGGTCGCCGCGCCGACGCGGCCCGTCGGCTCTCCGCGCAACAGCCCTGCCGAGATCAGCTGCCGCTGCAGCCCCGTCACCGCGGCGCCGTGGTCGCCACGCTCCAGCACCGGGTCGCGTTCGAGCCGGTCTGAGATGAGCTCGAGCTGACGGCGAACGGCGCCGGCCTGACTCGGCAGCACCCGCGTCGTGAGCGCCGTCATCCCAGCACCTCGAGCAGAATGTCGTAGCGGTTCGGGTACAGCCGCGCGAACTCCGCCTCTGCCGGAGTGCCCTTCACCTGGTAGTAGAGCTCGACCGTCTCGGCGAAGTCTTCGCCGAACCGCCGCTGGTGATCGTCGTTGTCGCCCACCGCCGAGTCATGCGCGTAGCCCGACACGTAGTGCCCGTCGGCCTCGGCCGCCTCGGCCCAGCGCTCCCAGCCGGGCGAGAGATCGCTCAGCTCGCCATCGACCGGAATCGAGCTCGTGTCGCCCAGCTCGCTCTTCGAGAGGTTGTGCGCCGCCTCATGCACGAGCGTCGACTGCAGCCGCTCGAGCGAGCGCCCGGGAATCGGGTAGATGCGGATCTGGCCTTCGCCGTTCGTGCTCGCCGACGCTCCGCGGTCGGTGTCGTTCGGCTCGATCAGCACGCGGTCGTACTCGACTGCGGCCAGGTCGGGCAGCGACTCGAACAGCGTCTCGAGCTCCTCGGGCGACGGCGCGCCGTCGGGCGCCGGCACCGGGTAGATGACCTCGACGTCGCGGCCGTCGACCTCGTACGTGTAGCGCTCAGCCTCGACCTCGCCCGTCTCGAAGTCGTACTCGCCGATCGGCTCGGGGCCCGTCACCGTCACGTCGCGCTGGCCGGCCGGCAGGCTCCCCACCGGCGTCTCACCGGGCAGCGCCTCGTCGCCGCGCGAGATCTGCAAGAGCTCGCTGCGCTGCCCGAGCGCGACCGGCAGCGGGAACCAGCCGATGCGCGGCTTCTGAAACTCGTCCGACGCGAGGTGATCGGCGATCTCTTCGCGAATCGCTTCCCCATGACCGGGGATCGTGTTGCCCGCGTACTCGAGGAAGTCCTCGGCCTCCTGCGTCGACAAGAGCCCGAAGCCCGGCGACGTCACCGCCGCGATCAGCGTGTCGACGCCCTCGGGCTCCAGGTCGGGGTTGCTCACCGTCTCGAGCACCGCCTGCTGCACGCCGGGGTTGAGCGCCTGAAACGCCGGGTCGTTCTCGAGGCGCTGTTGTGGTGTGCGCTCGGGCGGCGGCTTCGGCTTCAGGTCGACGACCGCGCGGCGCACCGCGGCGAAGAAGCGGTCTTCGACGCGGGGCTCGACGGGCGGGCTGATCGGCTTCGGGTCCGGCTTCGTCGGGTCGGTGCGAACGGGGCGGTACAGGCGCTGGATCGTGGTCATGATCCCGAAACGCGACGCCCGAATGCAGGTAACAGCGGCCCTGCGTAAGCCGGGTTTGCGTTTCGTCAGCGCAACGAACGCACCCAGCGCACGACGTCCCGGGCGAGCTCCGCGTGACGCAGCTCGTCGCGCGCGATGACGGCCCAGTGCTCGCGCAGCGCAGGGTCGGTCTCGAGCTCGGCGCGCTTCGCCGCCGCGGCAGCCGCGCGGCCTTCGCCCCAGACTCCGTCTTTGAGGCTCTCGACGGCGAGCTCCGTCAGCGTGCCGACCTCGAGCTTCGGCAGCGGCAGCGCGCCGAAGTCGGCCCCGAGGCGGCGCGCGTGATCGATCTCTTCGAGCGCCGCCTGGTGCGCCCGCGCGATCAGCTCGGGAGGAGCCCCATGCGCCCACAGCTGCAGCGCCACGCGCGCGAACGCCGGCACCGACTCCTGCTCGGCGCTCGCCATGCTCCGCTTGCGCCGCAGCAGCGGGCGACCCGCCGGGTCTGCGAGCGCCGCTCCGACGAGCAGCTCGACCCACGCCGCGAAGAACGCGAGGCCTCCGAGGAAGAGGCCGCCGACCGCGAACAGCACGCGCCGCTCGACGATCGCCGCGATCAGCAGCACCAGGCCCGCCGCGATCGCCGTCACGCTGAGCGCCGTCGCCGCGAGCCAGAGCTCACGATCGTTCTGCCGCGTCGCGAGCAGCGCCAGCACCCCGCCGATCAGCAGGAGCCCGAGCTGGATCAGCAACAGCCACCTCACCGGCGCGCTCCAGCGAACAGCGCAGCCCAGCCCGCGAGGAAGCAGAGGCCTCCGAACGGCGTCACCATGCCGAGCGCGCGCACGTGCGTCAGCGCGAGCGCGTAGAGCGAGCCCGAGAAGAGCAGCACGCCTGCGCTGAAGAGCCCCGCGACCAGGCCCGCGCGCTTCGGCTGCAGCGCCGCGACGAGGCCGACCGCGAGCGCGTGAATCAGGTGATATTTCGCGCCCGTGTTCCACCAATCGAGCGATTCAGGCCCGAGCGCCTTCACGGCGTGGGCGCCGAGCGCGCCGCAGGCGACGCCCGAAAAGCCCAACCCCGCGCAAAGTCTGACCCGCATGGCTTGACTTCGCGCGCGATCTTCCGTATCCGACTCGCCCTTTTGGGCCATGAGCCCCATTTAGCCAGCATTTCAAGAAGCAGCATTTCAGAAGCAGCATTTCAGAAGCGAGGGACGACCGATGTACGCCGTGATTCGAACGGGTGGAAAGCAGTACCGCGTGGCGCAGGGTGACGTGCTGCGCATCGAGAAGATCAAGGGCGACGCGGGAGCCGACGTGAGCTTCGACGAAGTCTTGATGCTGGGTGGTGACGCTCCGAAGGTGGGCCGCCCCACGGTGCAGGGCGCGAAGGTGACGGGCAAGATCCTCCGTCAGGACAAAGAGCGCCGCGTGCTCCACTTCCGCAAAGAGAAGGAAGGTTGGACGCGCCGCAAGGGTCACCGCCAGCCCTTCACCGAGGTGAAGGTCGTCAGCATCGCCGGTTAAAGAAACTCACGAGGTCACAGCAATGGCACACAAAAAAGGTCAGGGCTCGTCGCGCAATGGTCGCGACAGCAATGCGCAGCGGCGCGGAGTGAAGGTCTACGGCGGCGAGAAGGTCACCGCCGGCAGCATCCTCGTTCGCCAGCTCGGCACCGTGATCCACCCGGGCGTCAACGTGAAGCTCGGCCGCGACTTCACCCTCTTCGCGACCGCCGACGGCGTCGTGAAGTACGAGCGCAAGGGCAAGGACAAGAAGAAGGTGTCCGTGTATCCCGACGCTGCGGCTCCCCAGGCTCAGGCCTGAGGTCGGTCGGCGACCTGCTTCGCGGGCGCCTTCGGCGATGCCGTGAAGTTCGTCGACGAGGTTCGCATCGAGGTGAAGGCCGGCGACGGCGGTAACGGCGCCATCGCCTTTCGCCGTGAGAAGTACGTCGACAAGGGCGGCCCGAGCGGCGGCGACGGAGGCAACGGTGGCTCTGTCATCTTCGTCGCTGATCCGCAGCTGACGACGCTGCTCGACTACCGCTACCAGCAGCACCACCGCGCCGAAGCCGGTGAGCACGGCATGGGCAGCGACTGCAACGGCAAGGCGGGGGTCGATCTCACCTTGCGCGTGCCGGTCGGCACCCTCGTACGCGACGACGCGACCGGCGAGGTGCTGGTCGACTTGAGCCAGCCCGGCCAGGTGTTCACCGCCGCCAAGGGCGGCCGCGGCGGCCTCGGCAACATGAACTTCGCGACGTCGACGCGGCAGACGCCGCGCTTCGCGCAAGACGGCACGAAGGGCGAGCTCAAGATGCTGCGGCTCGAGCTCAAGCTGCTCGCCGACGTCGGCCTGCTCGGCTTTCCGAACGCCGGCAAGAGCACGCTGATCTCACGCGTGAGCCGCGCCCGGCCGAAGGTCGCCGACTACCCGTTCACGACGCTCGTGCCGAACCTCGGCGTCGTTCAGTACAAGGACAAGCTCTCGTTCGTGATGGCCGACATTCCCGGGCTGATCGAGGGAGCGAGCGAGGGCGTCGGCCTGGGCCTTCAGTTCCTGCGGCACGTCGAGCGCTGCCGCGTGCTGATCCACCTGCTCGACCTCGGCGCCGTCGCCGAGGGCCGCGACCCTGCGAACGACTTCGCCGTGCTCAACAAGGAGCTGCAGAAGTACAGCGCCGAGCTCGCGAAGCGCCCGCAGGTCGTCGTCGCGAACAAGCTCGACCTGCCCTATGCCCGCGAGGCCCTGCCGAAGCTGCAGGCGAAGCTCGAGAAGAAGGGCGTCAAGGTGCTGCCGCTGTCAGGCGCCACCGGCGAGGGGCTGCAGGCCGTGCTCGATGCCGTCGCGAAGGTGCTCTACGCGAAGCCGGCGCCGGAGACTGCGGCGCGCGCCCCGACCTCGACGACGAAGAAGAAGCCCGCTTCGAGGAAGGCTCCCGTTTCCAAGAAGAAGCCTGCTTCGAAGAAGACGCCTCGAAGGAAGCCGCGGAGATGAGCGGAGGCGGCCCGAACTACGAGCCGCGCGAGGGAGTGCCGCCTCCTGACTCGCTGCTGCTCGCCCCGCGGCTCGATCGCATCGAGGCGGTGCTCAAGGGCCGCACGCGCAGCTTCACGCTGGTGCTCGATCAGCTCGAAGACGCGTTCAACATGGCCGCGGTGCTGCGCACGTGTGAAGCCTTCGGCGTTCAAGACGTTCATGTCATCGAGAACCCGAACGCGCCGTTCAAGCCGAACGCGACCGTCACGCAGGGCTGCGACAAGTGGCTCGACGTTCACCACCACAAGGACTTCGCCGGCTGCCGCGCGACGCTGCCGGGCTTTCGAATTCTCGCGTCCGCCGCGCGCGACGGAGCGCAGAGCCTCACCGACATCTCGTTCGATCAGAAGGTCGCGCTGGTGCTCGGCAACGAGCGCTTCGGAGTCCGCCAGGAGGTCATCGACCAGTGCGACGGCTTCTTCTGGATCCCGATGGTCGGCTTCTCGCAGAGCCTCAACATCTCGGCCGCGGCGTCGGCCTGCGTCACCCGCGCCCGCCTCGGCCGGCCAGGTGACCTGAACGACTCGGAAATGTCGGCCCTGAGAGAACGTTTTCAGCGCCTGTCCGTCAAACAGCACAAGAGGCTCTACAAATGATGATCTTCCTGCTGTTACCGATGCTGGCCGCAGACGGCGGCACGCCCGCTCCGGCGGCTGCGCCCGCGAAGAACGACGAGGTGGCGGCGCTGGTCGATCGGCTCCAGGCGTTCTACGAGAAGGCGAGCGACTTCACCGCCGACTTCAAGCAGGAGTACACGTACAAGGCCTTCAAGCGCACGATCACCAGCACGGGCAAGGTGACTTACCTGCGCAGCGCGAAGGGCCCGAAGATGCGGTGGGACTACGAGAAGCCCGAGCCCAAGAGCTTCGTGCTCGCCGAAGACAAGGTCCGCTTCTACGACCCGGCCGCGCAGCAGCTGAACGTCAGCGCGATGTCGACCGACAAGCTGTCGGCGTCGGTCTCGTTTCTGTGGGGGCAGGGCAAGCTCGCGAGCGAGTTCTCCATCGCGAAGAAAGACTGCGCCAAGTGCACGGGCCTGTTGCTCGAGCTGACGCCGCTGCGGCCCGACCCGCGCTTCAAGCAGGTGCGGCTCGAGGTCGACCCGAAGACCGCGCAGGTGATCAAGAGCACGGTCGTCGACCCCGACGGCAGCGAGAACGCCATCACGTTTCCGAACCTGAAGACGAACGTGGGCGTGAAGGACGACGCGTTCCTCATCTCGATCCCCAAGGGCACTCCGGTCGTCGACATGACGAAGGCGTTCGCGCCGGCTCCGTCGAAAGACGGTGGCTCCTAGCCCGCTTCGGGCTTCTGCGGGTCGGGCACAGGACGCCCTCTACGCGCTGGCGCGCTACGGCCGCCTACGCCCTACGCTCTCCCTAGCCGCCCGCGCCCGCGACCAGCCACTTCGAGACGGTCGTCCCCGCTTCGCGCGATACGAACCGCAGCCGCTGCTCGAACTCGACGAACAGCAGGTCGAAGACCGCGCGGGACTGAATCTGCTCGAGCATCACGCCGTTCGCGTCGACCGCATCGACCTCGACGCGCAGCACGATAGGGCGATACCCGCCGGTCTGGAGCGCGAGCGCGCGCGGCCGCACCGTGACGTCGGCGACGCCCTGCTCGGCGTACTCGAGCTTCGCAGCGCGCACGCCGTCTCTCACCACGTTCGTGAACTCGGTCGACGCCGCCGCGACGCTCGGCGCCCAGGTGGCGCGCCACGCCGGGTCTTCGCTCGCGAGAAAGGCCTCGACCGGCCGGCCGTCGACCTCGGTGCTCGTGAAGTCGAGCGGAAGCACCGTGAACGTGCGCTTGCCGCGCAGCGCCTCGGACGAGCCCTGAGTCGACTTCCACGGCGCGCAGGCGGCGAGCCCGATCACTGCCAACGCGAGCGACATGCGCGGCAACACCCCCGAGCACATAGCACCTCGCGCCGGCTCCTTCGAGAGACGGCGACGTGTAGACCGCGACGCGCCCCGCGCCCTCGGCGAGCCACCTCGAAGGCGCTCGCGCCCGCTCCCCCCGAGAGACGGCGGCGTGTAGACCCCGACGCGCCCCGCGCCCCCGGCGAGCCACCTCGAAGGCGCTCGCGCCGGCTGCCTCGAGAGACGGCGGCGTGTAGACCCCGACGCGCCCCGCGCCCCCGGCGAGCCACGTCGAAGGCGTTCGCGCCGGCTGCCTCGAGAGACGGCGGCGTGTAGTCGGCGACCCGCCCCGCGCGAAGGCGGCTCCACTCTGCAGCGCGCCGCCGACGAGCCACCTCGAAGGCGTTGGGCCGCTCTCCCTCGCGAGACGGCGGCGGCTCAGTTCTGCAGCGCGCCCTCGGCGATCCACCTGCGGATCAGCGCGAGCTCGTCTGCCGTGAGCATCGGGTAGTTGTACGGCATCTTCTGGCCGAGCGCCGGCGGCACCGTGGCCGCGAGCTTCTTCACGAGGGTGCTCGCGTCGGGGTCTACGGGCTGCACGCGCTTGCCGCCGAACGACGAGCTCACGTTCACCAGACCGCGCGCACTGAAGACATTCACGAGGTCCGGCGGGTTGAGCGAGGTCGCGGTGTGGCAGTACGAGCACTTGCCGATCGCGCGCCCGAGGTTGGCGGCGGTGCCGAAGACGGGCTGCACGTTGCTGCGGAAGAACGCGTCGTCGGCCGCGCCGCTCGCGATCCACGTGCGAATGTCCGCGAGCTCGGCGGTCGTGACGTCGGCGACCTGCGTGGGCATTCGGTCGCCGTCGTTGGCGGGGTCGAGCTCGAGCGAGGCGTCGAGCTTCACCATCAGCAGGCTCTGCTCCGGCATGCCCGGCACGACGAGGGTCGAGAGCCGCGCGCGCGGCGCCCAGATGCTCGTGCGGAACAGCCCCTCGGTCGCGCTGAACGCGTCGAGCAGGTTCAGCTTCGACAGGTTCCCCGCGTAGTGGCACGCCGCGCACCGCGCGATGAAGAGGGGGCGAATGTCCGCCGAGTAGCTCACCGGAGCCGGCTTCATCTCGGCCGGCGGGCCGCAGGCGAGCAACGCCGCTGCGGCCATCGACACGAGAGGGCTGCGCATCGGCCGACCGTAGCGGGAACTGTGGCAAGGTGCGCGGCCACCGTGAGCGATGACGTCGAGCGGGTTCGCGCCTACTACGACCACAACACCTCCGCGTTCATCGGGTCCGGACAGGGCGGGGCGTCGATTCGCCGCGCGGTGTGGGCTCCGGGCGTGACGCAGCGCGAGCACGCCTTCCGCACCATCGACGAGCGCATCCTCGCGGCGCTCACGCCGGGCGCGCGGGTGGTCGACCTCGGGTGTGGCGTCGGCTCGAGCCTGCTGTGGCTGAGCGAGCGCGCGCGCTTCGACGGCATCGGCCTCACCTTGAGCGGCGTGCAGGCGAAGCACTTCAGCGAGACCATCGCGCGGCGCGGCCTGCACGACCGGCTGCGGTGCGTCGCGGCGAGCTACGTCTCGCCTCCGCCCGAGGTGAACGACGTCGACCTCGCCTTCGCCGTCGAGTCGTTCGTGCACGCGCCGTCACCTCAGGCCTTCTTCGCGGGGGTCGCTCCGCGGCTGAAGGCGGGCGCGCAGCTCTTCATCCTCGACGACTTCCTCGAGCGCGAGGCGGCGACGCCTGCCGAGCAGCGCACCCTCGACGACGTGCGCACGGGCTGGCTCGCGAACACGCTCGCGCTCCCTTCGGTGGTGGTCGAGACCGCGCGCGCAGCGGGTCTTCAGCTCACCGCCAACGAAGACTGGACGCCGTGGCTCGAGCTCGAGCGCCCTCGAGACCGCCTGCTCGCCGCCGTCGTGCCTCTCGTGCGGGGGCTGCGCTCGCGCAGCTGGTTGATCCGCTCGTGGGTCGGGGGCGTCGCGCTGCAGCGCTCGCTCTCACGGCGGCTCGTCTGCCATCGCTTGCTGACGTTCAGGAAGGCGTGATGGCGCGGCGCGCGCTGCTCGCAGCCTTCGGCGTGGTGCTGCTGGCGGCGTGCGCGACGCGCTTCTGGCGGCTCGGCGCCGTGGGCCTCTGGTACGACGAGCTGTGGTCGGTGGTCGGAGCCTCCGACCGCCCGCTGCGAGAGGTGTACCGCGAGTGGATGCTCGGAGACCCGCACCCGCCCGGGTACTTCTTGTTCTACTTCGCGTGGTTCAAGGTCTTTCCCAACGACGAGCTCTGGTCGCGCATCCCCAGCGCCCTCGCCGGAGTCGCCACGGTCGCCTACCTCTTGTTCGGCGCCCGCCGCGTGCTGAGCCTCGACGAGCGCGTCATGAGCGCCGGCTTCGTCGCCACCTCGCACGCCTTCGTGCTCTACGCGCTCACCGCCAAGCAGTACGCAGCGATGCTGCTGTGGGCGACCGTCGCGACGGTGAGCTGCCTCGAGCTCGCCGAGCGCCGCAGCTTCGCCGACCGCAAGACGAGCGCGTCGTTCTTCGGCTCACTCGCCGCGCTCGCGTGGCTCAACTACTTCGCGACCGTCTACGCAGCGCTGCTGTGGCTGATGGCGCTGTCGTCCGTGCGGCGCGATCGGGGCGAGCTCATGCGCGGCCTCAAGGGGTCGGCCCTGACGGCGCTCGTGTGCTCACCGCTGCTGTGGTTCCAGTACACGATGCTCCGGTACACGCCGGGCGACTGGCAGCACGACTCGTTCGCGCAGCTGGCGCGCGACTTCTTGCCGCACGCCTTCTTCCTCGACCCGACCGTGCCGTACTTCGCGCTCGGGCTCCTGGTCGCAGTGAGCCTCGCCTTGCTCTTCCGCCCCGCGGCGCGGCAGGCCCTGAAGACGCCGCGCAACGCCCGGCTGGCGGTGCTGCTCTGCGGCGTGCTCGGGTTCCTGCTGCTCGCCGGCGTGTTCAAGCCCGTCTTCTTCATTCGCTACTTCCTCATCGTGTTCCCGGCGCTGCTGTTGAGCATCGGGGTGCTGGTCGCCGCGGCGTTCCCGCTGCAGCGCGGGTGGCTGGCGCTCGTCCCGCTCGTCTTTCTCTCGCGGGCGGCCGTCGCCGAGTTTCGTCACGCCGACACGCTCGACCGGCAGCACTGGGACAAGAGCGTCGATCTCGTGCTCGCCCGGGCGAAGCCCGACGACGTCGTGCTGGTGCTCGGGGCGAGTCAGAGCAAGACGATGTTCGAGTACCTGCAGGCCGCCGACGAGTGGAGCCTGTACTACGTGCGCAACTTGAGCTTCTACCGCTACTACTTCCGCCGGCGCGGGGCCGACGGCGTCGCCCAGGCGCTCGAGGTGGTGGGCCCGAGCGTCGACGCGGCGCGGGCCGTCGTCGAGAAGTACCGGGGCAGCGGCCGCACCGTGTGGATTCTCGCCGGCCACCACGTCGCGCTCACCGACGAGGCCGCCGCCGAGCTGCGAGCCAACGCCCGCGCCTACGAGCTCACCCAGCTCTTCAGCACCCGGGTCTACCGCGCCGACTTTTAGAGCCCGGTCACTCGAACGTCGCGGTCGGAGCCGTCGGGTGATCCGAGCTGCCGGCGGTCGCGCGCTCGTCGACGTCACGCACGCTGACCGTCGGGTCGGCCCAGAGCTGGTCGAGGCCTTCGCCGGCCGCGCGGGCGAACCCCGCATCTTCGAGCTGGGTCGCCGCCACCGCGGGCGACATGTTCAGGTCTCCTGCGAGCACCACCCTTCGACCTGCCGCGCGCTCGGCTCGCGCGACCACGAGCGCCGCCGCGAGCTGCTCCCGCTGGACCTCGGGGGAGCTCCCCGTCTCGAGGTGCGTCACGAGCACCGCCGTGCCGCCCAGCCGCGCCACCAGCAGCGAGCGGGGCTCGACCCCCGGCGCCGAGCGAATCGCCAGGTTGTGGGCCGCGCGTTCGGGCTCCGAGGCCGTCGAGAGCGTCGCGTACTCGGCCAGCGACGCGGGCCCGGCCGAGATGGGCAGCGCCACCACCACCGCTGAATCGACCGGCCTGCCGCGCACCACCAGCGCGTTGCCGAACAGCGCGTCGTGACCGCGGTCGGTGCCGGCGGGGTTGAGCGTGTCGTCGCCGTCGTCGATGCCGCCCGGGATGCCCGCATCGTCCGCGCTGAAGAGGTCATCGCCCCGGAAGCCGAGCGCGAAGAGCACCGTGCCCGCATCCGAGCTGCACCGCGCGAGACCCTCTTCCGACAGGTGCGGCGCCGAGGCCACCGCGGGCGTACAGCCCTCGAACGCCGGGCCGGCCACCGCCCGCGCCGCGTCGACGCGCCCCGACCGCTCGACGCCGACGTCGACCTCCTGCAGCGCGACCAGGTCCGAGCCGGCCACCAACAGCACCTGCGCGGCGCGCGTGGCGGCGGTGCGGTAGACGTCGCCCGCTCCGTTCGCCGTGTTCAGCGTCGTCAGGCGAAACGGTGAAGGCGGAGGCGGCGGCGGCGCGGGGCTCGTCGGCCGGCAGGCCAGCGCCACGAACAGCAGCGGCAGCGCGCGCCTCACGCGGTCAGCCTCGCATAGACGTCTCCCGATCGCGCGTGCAGCGGCAGCGCCTCGAGGTGGCGGCAGACGTCTGCGGCGCTCACCCAGCGCTGCTGGTCCCAGCGCGTGCTCTCGCCCTCCGACGTGCGGAACTCGTAGCGCGCGAGCGCGTTCAGCCGCTCGACGCAGGCGACCGCGCGACCGATCGCCGCGGTGATGTACTCGAACGACAGGGCGCGCACCGGCGCGCTGAGCCCGGCGAGCACCTCGCCCTCGAAGCCCTCGACGTCGATCTTCACGAACGCCGGCGCGCCGAAGCGGGCGATGAGCGCGTCGAGCGTCGTCACCTCGACCGTGAGCTGTGCGCCCCATCGCACCTTCCGAAAGCGCGGGTCGACCTGCACCTCGTTGATCCACCCCGCCGAGAGGGTCGACACGGTCGGGCTCGCCTCGCTCACGTGCAGCGTCGCCTCGCCCGGCGCCGCGCCGACCGCCGACGGCACCACCGTCACCTCGGGGTCGCGGCCGTAGAGCGCCCGCAGCACCGAGAGGCACGCCGGCTGGGGCTCGACCGCCACCACCCGCGCGCCCAGCCGGCGCCAGGTGCGAACCCGGTCGCCGAGGTGCGCGCCGACGTCGAAGCACAGGCTGCCCGGCGAGACGAGCTGCCCGTAGAACGCCCGCCGCCGCCCCTCGCGCCACGGCTGCCCGTAGTAGATGAGCAGCGATCGCGCGATGCCCGCCGCGCGCACGAGCGACGAGCGGTTCATGCCTGCACGAGCCTCTCGAGAAACGTCGCGAGCTCGGCCGCGGCGTCGGCCCATCGCCGAACCGGGGCCCGCCGGGCGCCGGCCTGCAGCGCCGCCACCCGCCGCGCGTCGCGCAGCGGCTCGAGCGCCGCGGGGCCTGGAGCGCGCGCCCGCAGCGAGTCGACCCCGGGCTCGAGCCACTCCCACAGCCCGCCGCGCGACCACGACACCACCGGCAGCCCGGCCGCCCGCGCCTCGGCGGCCGCCATGCCCCACGACTCGTAGGCGCTCGCGCTCACGAACACGTCGGCCGACGCGAGCGCCCGCGCCACTGCGCGGCGCCCGAGCGGGCCGACCCAGCGCGCGCGCGGCACCTCGCGCAGCCGGCGCTCGAGCGCGCGCGTGTAGCCGGGGTCGACGCCTCCGTCGCCGGCGAGCACCAGCGTCGCGTCGAGCTTTCGGCACGCGGCGAACGCCTCGAGCAGCGCGCGCTGGCCCTTGAGCGGGCTCAGGTGGCCGACGCACAACAGCCGCAGCGGGCCCCGCCGCCGGGCGCGGCGCGGCGCGGCGGGCAGTCGGTCGGCGCCCGGGGGCACCACCACCGTGGGGAGCGGCCGCGCGCCGAGCAGCCGCAGCGACTCGGCCCGCGCCTGGCGGCTGACGAACACCGCCGCGTGCGACGAGTCGAGGTGCCGCGCCTCGCGCGCCGCGCTCTGGGCCTTCGGCGACAGCCGCGCGGTGGTGACGTGCACGAGCGCCACGCGGCGCGCCGGGTGGCCCGCGCGCTCGAGCGCTTCGTTGAAGGCGGTGAAGCGCTCGAAGTCGAGCGAGTCTTCGAGCACGACGTCGGCGGTCACGCGGCGCGGCAGCGACGAGCGCAGCTCGACGCCGTGGCCGAGCCGCTTCAGGCCCTCGGCCATCAGCGCGTCGTAGAGGTCGCCTCCCGAGGGCTGCGCGCCGCGGCGGAGCGGGGTGAGCAGCAGCACCCTCATGGTGAGAGCGGCGCGGTGTAGCTCGCCCAGGTCTCGGGGTCCTCCCACAGCTTGATCGTGATCGACTCGGCGCCCGGCAGGGTGAGCGCCTGCAGCAGCCGCTGCATGAACAGCCGCGCGAAGTGCTCGACGCTCGGGTTCAGCCCGGCGAACTCTTCGAGCGAGTTCAGGGTCGCGCCCGAGTACCGCGCGTGCACGCGGTCGACCTGCGTGCGCAGCTCGGCGATGTCGAACAGGTAGCCGTGCCGGTCGAGCTTCGCGCCCTGCACGATGACCTCGACCACGTAGTCGTGCGAGTGGTGCTGGTTCTCGGCGCCCCAGTCACCCCCGATGAGCTGGTGAAACGCGGTGAGCGGCTTGCGAATGGCGACCTGGTACATGGCGAGAGCCTCGTGGCTTCAAGGGTAGGTGAGCAGCACCTGCAGCACACCCGGGCGGCGGGTGTCGAGCAGGTGGTACGCGCGCGCCGCCTCGGCGAAGGGTACGCGGTGCGTGACGAGCGGCTCGAGCGGCAGCCGGCTCAGCCAGCGGGCGACGACTGAGAGGCGCCGGGCCTTGTCGAAGCGGGGCGTGTGGCGGCCGTCGACGGCGCTGACCTGGCTGAAGGTGAGCGTGAGGCGCGCGCGGTGAACCCGCGTGCCCAGGTCGACGGCGGCGCGGCGGCTGCCGTACCACGAGCCCACCACCACGCGGCCCCCGTCGCGCGCGAGCGCGAGCGCCGAGTCGAGCGCCTCGGGCCGGCCCGTGAGCTCGAACACGAGATCGAACGTGCCGCGGGTGCCCTCGGTGACGGCGGTGGCAGTGGTGCCGCGCGGGCCGGGCGGCGCGAGGCGCTCGGCGACGAGGTCGACCGCGTGCACCTCTTCGGCGCCCGTGTGCGCGAGCAGCGCGGCGGTGAGGCGGCCGACCACACCCTGGCCGACGACCGCGACCCGCTCGCCGATGAGGGGCCCGCCGTCCATCACGAGGGACACTGCCGTCTCGAGGTTGGCGGTGAAGCTCGCGCCTTCCGCGCTGACGCCCGGCGGCACCGGCACGAACGACTCCCACGGGCCGACCGTCTCTTCCTGGTGCGGGTGGAAGCCGAACACGAGCGCGCCGTCGAGCTCGCGGGGCACCCCGCGGCCCAGCTCGACGACGCGGCCCACCGAGGCGTAGCCGTACTGAAAGGGGTAGCGGAGCGGCGCGCTGCCCCAGGCCAGCGTCGCGTCGGCCGCCACGCCCTCTTCGAGCTCGCCTCGGTAGAAGAGCAGCTCGGTGCCCGAGCTCGGCGCCGACACCACGGCGCGCACCCGCACGCCGCCCTCGGGCACCTCGACCCGCGGGGCCGGCCTAACCTCGACCGAGCGCGGGCCCGTGAACCACAGCGCGCGGCTCACGGGGCGGCTCCCGAGCGCAGCAGGTCGACCCCGAGCGGCTCGCCCCGGGCGTCCCACGTCGCGAGCAGTGCGCGGGCCGCGGGGCCCAGGTGAACCGCGCCGGGCAGCCCGAGGCGCTGCGGCGAGAGGGTGACGGCGCAGAAGTCGATGAGGCGGGCCCGGCAGAAGCTCTCGAGCACCGCGGCGCCGCCTTCGACCATGAGCGAGCGCACCCCGCGCGCGTGCAGCGCGCCGAGCGCTGCGGTGAGGTCGACGCCTCCGGGCCCCGCGTCGACGCGCACCACCTCGGCGCCGGCACTGGCCAGCACCTGCTCGCGCTCGGCGGTCGCTGCGGCGGTGGTCATGAGCACGGCCGGGGTCGGCGTCGCGCTCAAGAGCTTCGCGCCGGCCGGCACGCGCAGGCGCGTGTCGAGCACCACGCGGCGGGGTGACGGGCCCGGCGCGAGGCGGGTGGTCAAGAGCGGGTCGTCGCTCAGCACCGTGCCCACGCCGACCAGGAGCGCGTCGTGCACCGCGCGCAGCTCGTGGGTCATCCGCAGCGCCTCGTCGCTGCTCACGCGCGAGGCGGCGCCCTGCTTCGCGGACAGGCACCCGTCGGCGCTCACCGCGAACGACACGGTGACGAAGGGGCGGCCGACCGGCGCGGTCGAGGCCTTGAGACGCGTGAGCTCGTCTCGCCAGCGAGAAGAAGGTGCGGTCAACGCGCAGGCGTGTAGCACGGGTGCTGTGCGCCGGGCGCTGGCGCTCAAGGCCGCACGAGTGTGGTAGGCCGCCCGGCCATGGTGTCTTCGTCGAGCGCGAGCTCGGTCGGCGCGCTCGCGCTGGGGCTCGTCGCGGTCTGGGCGCGCACGCCGCTGCCGTTGGCGGCTGGCACGGCGCTCGTGACGCTCGGGCGGCTGCGCGGGCACGTGAGCGCGCCGAACCTCGTGACGGCGGGCCGGCTGCTCGTGGTGGTGGCGGCGCTCGCGTTCGCCTGGCGCGAGCCCCGCGTGACGGTGCCGGCCTTCTTCGCGGCGTGGGTGCTCGACGGGCTCGACGGCTGGCTGGCTCGTCGACGCGGGCAGGCGACCTCCTTCGGGGCGCTGCTCGACCAGGAGACCGACGCGTCGCTGGTCTTCCTGCTGTGCGTCGAGCTGGTGGTGGCGCGGGGAGTCGGCGCGTGGGTGCTGCTCGCGGGGGCGCTGCGGTACCTGCTGGTGCTCGCGCGCCTGCTCGCGCGCGGGCCGATTCCCGAGCGGCGCTCGAGCCTGGGCCGGGCCATCTTCAGCTTCAGCTACCTGAGCCTCTTGAGCGGGCTGTGGCCGGCGCTCGACGCGGTCTCGTGGGCGCTCATGCCCGCCGCGGTGGCGGCGCTGGTGTTCTCTTTCACGCCCGACTTCGTCGCGGTGGCGCGCGCCCGATGCAGCCGCTGATGACGCTCGAGCCCGCCGGTGCACGGCGCGCGCGGCTACGCCTGACGGTCGCCGCCCTCTGCCTCGTCGCGGTGAACGTGGGGTTGTTCTTGCCGGCGTACCTGAACGCGCAGCCGCGCCCCGACCTCACGCCGTTCTTCCCCGCCGAGCACCCGTACGGCGCCTGGGGCTTCGACCTGCGCAGCGCGTGGGAGTACCTGAAGGCCCTGGGGCTGCGCCGGGCGAACCTCGACCCGTTTCGCGTCTCGGTCGAGCTCGCCGTCGCGACGGCGGCGGTGGTCGTCTGGCCGCGCGCGGTCTGGCTGCGGCGGGCGGTGGTGGCGTGCGCGGGCGCGGCGCTGCTGCTCTTGAGCTACCACCACACGTTTCGGGCCTTCTTCCTTCGGGCGCCGGCGCTCTGGGAAGACTGGCGGCTCCTGCGCAACCTCTTTCACTACGTCGCCGACCTGTGGTCGTGGCGGTGGGCGGCCGTGGCCGCGGGCGGCGCGGTCGCCTTCGCGCTCGTGCTGGCGGCGCTGAGCTGGGCGCTCTCGACGCTCGCGACCCACGGGCCGGCGCCCGTGAAGCGCGCGCTCTTCGCGCTCGCGGGGCTGGGCCTCGCGTCGGTGGCGTGGTTCGGCGCCGAGCGCGAAGACCCTGTGGCGCGGCTCGTCACCGGCCCGCTCGCCGAGAACGTGCGCGTGTCGCTCGAGCGCAAGCGCGAGTTCGAGGCGCTCGCCGTCGGTGAGCCCGATCACCGCTACCGTGAGTTCTCGCGCGTGCGGCTCGAGCGCAAGCCGAGCGTGGCGCTGATGATGATCGAGGCCTACGGCGAGCTCGCCGCGGCCTGCGACACGGGCCCGGCGTACCGCGCGCTGATGCTGCGCATGCAGGAGCGGCTCGCCGCGGCGGGCTACGGGTCGCGCACCGCCTACAGCCGGGCTCCCATCTCGGGTGGGCAGTCGTGGCTGAGCATCGCGACGGTGCAGCTCGGCATGCGCATCGACACGGTGCGCAAGTTCGCGCTGGTCGAGAACGTCGGCGCCGACACGCCCTCGCTCACGCGCTTCTTCGAGGGGCAGGGCTACTTCACCGCGGCGGTGCAGCCCGGCAACAGCCGGCGCCCGGGGCTCCAGCGCTTCGACACCTGGCACCGGAAGCTGGTGCTCGACGCCGAAGATCTCGACTACCGCGGCCTGCGCTACGTCGGGTGGATGGGCATCCCCGACCAGTACACGCTGGGGTTCATCGGCGAGCGGCTGCCGGGCCTGCCGCGGCCCTGGCTCTTGTTCTCGATGAGCGTCTCGACGCACCACCCGTGGTCTGCTCCGTTCGTCTACGTGAACGACTGGAAGGCGCTGCAGGACCCCGCGCTCGACACCGCCGCCGCCGCCGCGCCGTGGCAGCCCATCGACGAGCGCGCCGCCATCGGCGAAGAGCGCCGAGGCTACTTTCACACCCTCGAGTACGAGTGGCGGGGCCTCGCCGACCTCATCGAGTCGCAGCGCGGCGAAGACACCGTCTTCATCGTGCTCGGCGACCACCAGCCGAAGCTGCCGTGCAATGGGGGCAAGCCGATGAGCTTCAACACGCCGCTCCACATCATCAGCCGCGACCCGGCGCTGCTCGAGCGCTTCTCGGCCGCAGGCTTCAGCGACGGCCTGCTCGTGAGCCCGGGCGCGCGCGCGCCGCTCGCCCACGAGGGCCTCTTCTCGCTGTTCGTCGTCACGTTCGCCGCGGCGTGGGGCGACGCTTCTCACACCCCGCTCGAGCGCATGCCCGAGGGGATCAGCTTGAGCACCCTCTACCGATGAGCGCCCCCTGGCTGTTCGTCATCGGCACGAGGCCCGAGGCGATCAAGCTCTCGCCGGTCGTGCTGGCGGCGCGCGCGGCGGGCCACCCGTGCCGGGTGTGCACCACGGGGCAGCACGCCGACCTCGTGCGGCCGGTGCTCGAGCACTTCGGCGTCGCGGTCGACCGCGAGCTGGCGCTGGCCCGGCCCGAGCTCTCGGCGTTCACCGGCGCGGCGCTCGAGGCGCTCGGGGCGCTCATCGCCGAGCTCACGCCGGCGGTGGTGGTGGTGCAGGGCGACACGAGCTCTGCGCTCGCCGGGGGGCTCGCGGGGCACTACGCCCGCGTGCCGGTCGTGCACGTCGAGGCGGGGCTGCGCTCGGGCGACCCGTCGGCGCCCTTCCCCGAAGAGACACACCGCGTGCTGCTCTCGCACCTGAGCGCGCTGCACTGCGCGCCGACTGCGCAGGCGGCGCGGGCGCTCGCCTCCGAGGGCCGCAGCCGCGTGGTGCAGGTGGGCAACCCCGTGATCGACGCCGTGCGGCTGAGCCTGCCCGCGCTCGACCGGAAGACGGCCGAGCTCGCTGCGCGCTTCCCCTTCGCGGCCCGAAGGCTGCTGCTGGCGACGGTGCACCGGCGCGAGAGCTTCGGCGCTCCGCTCGAGCGAATCTGCCGCGCGCTCGCGCGCATCGTCGAACGCTTCGACGACGTCGAGCTCGCCCTGCCGGTGCACCCGCACCCCGAGGTGGCCGGCACGGTGAGGCGGCTCTTGGGCGGCCGGGCGCGCGCTCACCTGCTCGAGCCCCTGTCGTACCTCGAGCTGCTCTGGCTCTTGCGCGCGGCGCACCTGGTGCTGACGGACTCGGGCGGGCTCCAGGAAGAGGCGCCGGCGCTCGGGCGGCCGCTGCTCGTGCTGCGCGACGTCACCGAGCGGCCCGAGGGCGTCGCAGCGGGAGCGGCGCGGCTCGTCGGCACGCGAGAGGAGCCCATCGTCGAGGCCGCGTCTGCGCTGCTGAGTGACCCGGCGGCGTGGGCGGCGATGGCCGAGGTGCGGCCGCTCTACGGCGACGGGCACGCGGCCGAGGCCATCGTCGGGCACGTCGAGCGGCTGCTCACCGGCGCGCACGACGCTTGACCCGAACGGCGCGCCGGCCTTCGATGGCGCGCATCACGCAGCTCATTCCAGACGACCGCGCAGCCGAGGCGGGCGCACGGCTCTTCAGGCGGTCTTCGACATGGTGCTGGTGAGCGGGCCGTACCCCGACGCCGCGAACGATCGCAGCGGGATGATTCGGCGGGTCGCCTCGATCGACCGCATGCTCGACTCCTTCGAGCGCGTGTACCTCGACTTCCACCGCGGCCCGCCGGGGAGCCACCCTCCCGCCGCCGCCGAGCCCATCGGCCCGCGCGTCAGCCGGTTTCGCTTCAACCCGCTCGACCCCGGCGATCTCGCCGCGCTCGCCCAGCAGGCCGAGCGGGCCGCGTGCCTGCTCACCCACTCGGTCTACTGGGCGCGCGACGTGCTGCCGCTGTACCGCGTGCGGCCCACCATCACCGACCTCCACGGCGCGGTGCCCGAAGAGAACCTCATGCTCGGCCGTGGCCACGCCGCCGCGCAGGGCCACGAGCGCGTCGAGGCGTTCGTGCTCTCGCACGGAGCCTTCGGCCTCTGCGTGAGCGACGCGATGGCCGAGCACATGCGCAAGAAGCACCGGGTCTCGGCCGAGCTGTTGACGCTGCCGATCGAGGGTGGCGCCATCGCCGAGGGCGTGCTCGACAAGCCTCGCGCTCTGCGCGTCTGCTACTGCGGAGGCGTCGACGTCTGGCAGCAGGTGCCGCTGATGGCTCGGGCCGTCGCGGCCTGGCCCGAGCAGGCGTTCGAGGCGTACTCGCCGTTCGTCGACGAGCTCTCGCAGCACTTTCGCGCCGCCGGCGCCGAGGTCGACGTGCAGTCGAGCACGCCCGCGCAGCTCGAGGCCGTCTACGCCCGCTGCCACTTCGGGTTCGTGCTGCGCGAGCCGAGCGTCGTCAACGCCGTGGCGAGCCCGACCAAGCTGCAGGAGTACCTCGCTCACGGCGTCGTGCCCATCGTGCACTCGCGCGCCATCGGAGACTTCGAAGCGCTGGGCTACCGCACCGTGCCCCTCGAGCAGTACCTCGCGCGCGCGCTGCCGGACTACGCCGGGTGGCGCGAGATGGCCGAGCACAACCTCGGCGTGGCGCGCGCGGTGGCCGCGGCCGTCGAGAAGGGCAGGGCGCGGCTGGTCGCCGAGGTCGAGCGGGCCCACCGCGAGCGCCGTGACGGGCTGAGCGAGGGCCTGCTGCCCCACCAGAACCTCGCCGCCGACTTCGCGGGCGCCGTCGCCCAGGTGCGCGAGCAGGCAGCCGCCGTGGCCGCGCGCGAGCAGGCCGCCGCAACGGCAGCGCGCGAGCAGGCCGTCGCCGAGGCCGCGCGGGCCCGGGCCGAGGCCGAGGCGGCGACCCGGCGCGAGCACGTCGGCGCGCTCGACGCCGTGCGCGGGGAGCACGAGGCCCTCAAGCACGAGGCGCGCGCGCTGCGGCACGGGCTGCGCGAGACGCAGGCGGCCCTCGAGGCCGAGCGCCGCCACTCGGAGTGGATGCGCAACACCCTCTCGTGGAAGGTGACGCAGCCGCTGCGGCGGGGCAACCAGGCGCGGCGGCGGGCTCAGGCGCGGCTCGAGGCGCTGCGGCGGCCGGCTCCGGTGAGCGTGGCCGCGCCGGCGGCACAGGGGCCGGCCGGCGAGCTCGAGCGGCTGCTCGCGAGCGACGGGGCGCCGCTCGTCTTCACGCGCCCGATGCTCGACTGGGACTGGCCGATGCAGCAGCGGCCGCACCACCTGGCGCGCGCGCTGGGGCAGGCGGGCTTCTGGTCGTTCTTCGTGACCCCGAACCACCGCGACCGCGTCAGCGGCTTCGTGCGCCTGGGCGAGCGCTGCTACCTCACCGACCGGTTCGACCTCTTGCTGGCTGCGCCGCGGCGCCGCTTTATGCACGTGTACTCGACCGACGCGGGCTGCGAGCTCGACGGCGTCCGCGCCGCGCGGCACGCCGGAGCCCACGTGCTCTACGACGTCATCGACGAGCTGCACGAAGACGTCGCCGGCCAGCCCATCTCGGAGGCCGTGAGAGAGCGGCACCGCGTGCTCCTGCGCGAGGCGACGGCGTGCACGGCGTCGGCGCACCGGCTGCTCGAGGCGGTGCGGGGGTCGGGGCGCACGGGGCCGTTCGCGCTGGTGGGCAACGGGGTCGACCTCGAGCACTTCGGCCAGGGGCGCCCGGCGGCCGCTCCCGAGGCGCTGCGGCCGGTGCTGGCGCGCGGCGCGAAGGTCGTCGGCTACTTCGGAGCGCTGGCGAAGTGGGTCGACTACGGCCTCTTGCGCGCTCTGGCGGTCGAGCGGCCGGGGCTGCAGGTGGTGCTGCTCGGCGTCGACTACGACGGCTCGCTGGCGAAGAGCGGGCTCGAGCAGCTGCCCAACGTCACGCGGTACGGGCCGGTGCCGTGGCAGGAGCTGCCCTCGCACGCGGCGTTCTTCGACGTGACGATGGTGCCGTTTCTAAAGAACGACGTCACCGAGTCGACCTCGCCCATCAAGCTGTTCGAGGCGCTGGCGATGGGTAAGCCGGTGGTGACGACCGACCTGCGCGAGTGCCGGCAGTCGCGCACCGCGCTGGTGGCCAAAGACGCCGCCGAGTTCATCGGCCACGTCGACCGAGCGCTCTCGGCCGCACGAGACGCCGACTTCGTCGCGCGCTGCCGTGCCGAGGCCGCCGAGCACTCCTGGCGGGCGAAGGCCGAGCTCGTCGCGCAGCTGCTGCGCTCGACCTGGGAGTGACGCGACCGGGCCAGGGCGTTCTGTCGGCTCCTTCGAGAGACGGCGACGTGTAGACTGCGCGGCCGATGCTCCGAGCCGCCCTGCTGTTGTCGCTCTCTGCGTGTTTCGCGCGGGGCGGTGGGGCGCCGGGCAGCGGCAACCTCGACGGGCTGACGTTCTCGCTGAAGTCGAGCCCCGGCCTCAAGCTGAGCGTCGACGGGGCGCTCGAGGGGGCGGCGGTCGAGGTCGTCTTCGACGTCGCGTCGCCGATGAGCCGCGTGACGACGGGCTGCTTCGAGTCGCTGCCCACCACCGGGGGCACCGTGCGCATTCCCCGGCCCGACGGCGAGACCGACACCGTCAGCGAGGTCGCGGTGCAGGGCTTGAGCTTCGGAGGCCACCGCTACGCGTCGTTCGTCGCGGCCTCGCGGCAGAGCGACCGCTGCGTCGTCACGCTCGGCAACGACGCGCTCTTGCCGTTCGCGATGTCGGTCGACGTCGCGCGGCGCACCGTGACGTTCTCGAAGTCGCAGACGATCGAGCACTGGCGCGAGCTCGCGGTGAAGCCTCCGGCCGACCGCGCGGGCTTCGAGTCGCACCTGCTCGAGCTCACGAGAGACCCCCGCACCGACTGGCCGCTGCTCGCGGTGAAGGTGACGCAGGGCCAGGCCGACCTCGTCGGGCCGTTCGTGCTCTCGACGGGCGAGCCCGTGAGCCAGGTCGCCGAAGACGCGGCGCGCGGCGCGGGCCTGCGCACCGGCTTCGAGCTGCTCGAGGGCATCGAGCTGCCCGACGGGCTGCAGGTGCCGCCCGAGCTCGAGAGCTTCAAGGGCATCACGTTCGACTCGGTCGAGCTGGCGCCGGGCGTCGGCGTGCGCGAGGGAGCGCTGCGCGCCCTGCCGGGCACCGACGGCCGGCCGCGCGCCGCCGCCGGAGTGCTCGGCTGCGATCTGTGGGGCCGCTTCGACGCCGTGATCGACGTGGGTGCGGGCGTGCTGCTCTTGCAGCGGCCCCGCGTGCTCGCGAGCGGCGCGCACCAGCGGTGCGATCGCGGCGGCCGCATCGACGAAGAGTCGTGCTTCGAGCTGCAGGTCGCGAAGACGAAGGCGTCGCTCGTCGCGACCGGCACGATCTGGCGCGCGCTGCCCGAGGGCGGCCGGCTGCACTTCGACTTCTCTTCGGCGAAGGGGAAGATCTCGTCGCCGTGCCGCATGGGGCTGACGTTCAGCCCGACCGATCGCGGCGAGAGCACGCAGCACGACCTGCCGTGGGAGCAGCTCGCGAGCGTGATGCCCGCCTGCGCGAACGCGCTGAAAGACGCGACGGCCGTCGAGCTCTCGATGTTCGAAGACGGCGCGCTGCCCGAGTGCCCGGGCACGTGCGCGTTCGCTCAAGACCTGCGCACGGGCCGGGTGACGTGCGAGTGCCAGCCGCAGGTGGCGGGCATCGCGACCGACGCCGAGCGGCACTTCCTGCGGGTGTACAAGCAGCTGCTCGAGAACCGGGGGAATTTGCTGCCGCCCGAGCTCGAGCCGGAAGATCCCCCCTGAGGCGGGGGTTGCCCTTTCATCATGGCGAAACGATCAGAGCGCTCCCGCCAGCGGGCGCGCGTCGTGCAGGTGCCGAAAGGCAACGTGCCGAGCGCGACCGTCGCGAACGTGGCGGGCGGGTCGAGCCAGCGGACGATCACCATCTCGGTGCGCCCGCCGCGGCCCGTCAATCTTCGTTCTCGGCGACCTTGAAGGTGTCGAGCACGGCCTGAGCGGCGCGCGCGAGGTACTTGCCCTTGCGCACGAGTATGCCGATGGGCCGCGTGAAGGTGCCCTCCGAGAAGGGGCGGGTGACGAGCGTGCCGAGCGCGAGCTCGGGCTTCACCGTCGGCATCGGGAGCACCGAGACGCCGAGGCCGAGCTCGACCGCGCGCTTGATGGTCTCGACGTTGTCCATCTCCATCGTGGGGTTGAGCTCGAGGCCCTTGTCGCGGAAGAGCTTGTCGATGCCGCGGCGGCTCGGGGCCTCGCGGTCGAACGCGATGAACGGGCTCGACGCGATCGCCGCCATCGTCACCTTCTGCTTCTGCGCGAGCGCGTGGTTCGGCGGGAAGACGACGGCGAGCTTGTCTTCGCGAAAGGGGATGACGTCGACGCCCGCGCGCGGAGCAGGGTAGGCGACGAGGCCGAGGTCGGCGGCCCCGAGAATGACGTCGTCGTAGACCTGATCGGAGCGCCGGTAGTTGAGGCGCAGGTTCACCTTCGGGTGCGTCTTGAGCAGCTGCCGCTGCAGGTTCTGAAGCTCGTGCAGGCCGACGGTGTAGATGGTCGAGACGTTGCACGCGCCCGAGACCTCGGTCGCCTGCTCGCGGATCTCCTGCTCGACCTCGGCGAACCGCGTGAGGATCTCTTTGCACCCGCGAAACAGACGCTCTCCCGCCGGTGTCGGCGTCACCTGCCGGGCGCTCCGCGAGAGCAGCCGCTGCTCGTACCGCGTCTCGAGCGCCCGGATCTGCTGGCTGACCGCCGACTGGGTCACGTGGTTGAGCTGCGCAGCGCGCGAGAAGCTGCCCGTCTCGACGACGTCGCAGAACATCCTCAGCGATTCGAGTTGCATGGCGCCGGCTACTGTAACGACGGGGTGTCATTAGGGCAAGTTGTGAGCCGCGCAGGGCTTGCGCCGAATCGTGAGGGGCATGCGAGCGACCGCGATCGGCTTGGGGCTGCTTTTGCTGGGGTGTCAGACGTACGACTTCGAGCCGGTGACGCCGCTGGCGGTGGCGCAGACGGTGAAGAAGGTCACGGTGGGGGCTGCGCCCCTCAAGCCGGCGCTCTTCCTCGTGGTCGACAAGTCAGGCTCGATGGATCTGCAGGTCTCGTCGGGCGTCTCGCGCATGACGGCCATGAAGGCGGCGATGGGCACCTTCCTGACGCAGTCGGGCGCATCGGCGCACCTCGGCATGGTGCCCTTTCCGCAAGCCGGTGCGGGCAACGCCTGCTCTGGCGCCGATCTCTCGAATGTCGCCGCAGTCGGAGTTCCCATCGATGAAGGCGACGAAGACTCGACCCGGCTCACGCAGGTCGCCGACGTCGTCAAGCAGCGCATCGACGCCCTCACCGCCGGCGGCGGCACGCCGACGAACGCCACGATGCGCTCGGTCGCCTCGTACGAGCCGCTGATCCGTCAGAGAGACCGCGACCGCTTCGCGGTGCTGCTGACCGACGGGCTCCCGAACTGCAACGACGACCTGAAGCCCGTCGAGACGACGTGCGCCTGCACGCAGGCGAAGACCACGCCGACGGCGGCGTGCGCGGCGAGCGACGGCAGCCGGCTCCGCAACCAGTGCCTCGACGACCAGGGCTCAGCCGACGCGATCGATCTCGTTCGAAGCAAGGGCGTGCGAACGATCGTGATCGGCTTCGGCACCGACGTCGCGAACCCCGAGGGCGCCGCGACGATGGCGCGCATGGCGGCCGCCGGCGGCTTCACACGGCCGTGCCAGCAAGACTCCGACTGCAACGCCGGCGACACCTGCGCGAGCGGCGGCGTCGACCCGTGCGGCCGCCCCGCGAAGACGTGCGGGCAGAGCTTCTTTCAAGCGGCCAACGCGAGCGAGCTCGGCCGCGTGATGGACGCGATTCGCGACTCGGTGACGTGCCCGCAGTGCCTGCAGGTGCTCGCGAGGGAGCCGTCGGACCCGTCGTTCGTCTCGGTGCTCATCGACGGCGTCCCCACCGCGCCCGGCCCCGACACGTGGCAGTTCCGCGCCAGCGCGACCGCGCCCGGCATCGAGTTCCTCGGCTCGCTGTGCTCGAAGCTGATGCAGTCGACGGTGAAGGACCCGGTGAGCGTCGAGATCCGCTCGGTCGAAGCGCTTTAGAGGCTACGCTGTGGCGCGTGGGCACCTTGATCGCCGCGCTGCTGCTCGCCGCCGAGCTGACGCCTCCGCCGCCACCGCCGCCGCTGCCTCCTCCGCTCACCGAGGCGCCGCCGCCGCTGCCCGAGGAGCCGCTGCAGCCGCAGACGACTCGCGTCTACCTGCGCCTCGCCGACGTGCCCGAGGGCACCGAGGTCTACGACGTCACGCGCGCCGTCTCGGTGTGCCGCGCGCCCTGCGGCATCTGGCTCGACAGCAACGCCGACCACCGGTACCAGGTGCAGGCCGACGGCAGCGCGCCCTCGAGCGAGTTCGCGCTCAACGAGTTCAGGCCCGGCACCGGCGTCGACGTCGACTTCGTGCCCCGCGACGGCGCGCTGTTCGGCATCGGCCTCGCGCTCACCATCTTCGGCGGCGTCGGAGTCGTCGTCGCCCTCGCGAGCACCGTCATCTGGCTCTACATCACGCTCATCGTCGCGCTGTTCGGCGGCTCGCCGGTGCTCTTCGAGTTCCTGTACGTCGCCGCGGCCTCGGTCGCCATCGGCGCTCCGGGGCTCGCCGTCGGCCTGCCGCTGCTCATCAAGAGCCGCTCGCGGCTCGACGTGCACGAGGCGAGGCCCGACTCCGAGCTGCCGGCCGCGCGCTGAAGGAACCCGGGTCGCCGAGACGTTGTCGGTGGCCTCATGGTCGCGCTGACGTTGCTCGTGCTCGCTGCTGCTCCGCCGAAGCTCCCGCTCAAGTCGCTGCTGCTTTACGAGAACGGCGTCGGGTACTTCGAGCGCAAGGGGCCGATGGCGGCGGGCTCGGTCGCCGAGATCCCCCTCGAGCCGGGCCAGCTCGACGACGCGCTCAAGTCGATGGTGGTCGTCTCGGACAAGGGCGTCGCGTCGGTCGAGTTCGCTCCGCCGCTGGCGGCCGAGGCGGCCCGCGCGATGGCGGGCCTGCCCGAGGCCGAGGGGCCGCGCGATCTGCCCGGGCTCCTGCGCTCGCTCCAGGGCGTCGACGTGAAGGTCGCGCGCATCGAGGGCCCCGCTGCGAAGGGCCGCGTCGTCGACGTCGCCGACGAAGAGGAGCGCGACTCGAAGGGCAACCCGCTGCAGAAGCCGACGCTGCTGCTCTTCGGTGAGGCGGGGCTGCAGCGCATTCGCGTCGAGGAGCTCGCCTCGGTGCGGCCGACCGACCCCGCCGTGCAGCTCGCGTGGGATCGCGCGACCGGCTCGAGCGCCGCCCAGCCCGAGCGGCAGAGCCTGAAGGTGCGCAGCAGCAGCGCGGGCGGCACCGTGGCCGTCGGCTACACGACCGAGGCGCCGGTGTGGCGCACGACGTATCGCCTCGTGCTCGGCAAGGCGCAGCCGCGGCTGCAGGGCTTCGCGCTCGTGCACAACGACAGCGACGAGCCGTGGGAGGGCGTGAAGGTCACGCTCGCGTCGGGCCGGCCCGTGTCGTTTCTCTTCCCGCTCGCGGGGCCGCGCTACGGCCGCCGAGAGCTGAAGGCGCCCGAAGACGGCCTCGACTCGGCGCCGCAGCTCGTGACCGCCGAGGCGCGCGAGCACCTGCGCGGCTCGCTCGGGGGCACCGTCGGCGTGGGCTCGATCGGCACGGTGGGGCACGGCTACGGCATGGGCAGCGGCAGCGGCTCGATCTCGGTGGCCGGGCGCGGCGCGGCGGCCGGTGTCGGCGGGCTCGGCGTCTCTGAGATCCTCGAGGGCGGGCCTACGCCGCTCGAGCCGGCGGCCGTCAGCGAGGCGGGCGAGCTGTTCTTGTACACGGTGTCCGAGCCCGTCTTCCTCGGAGCGCGGAAGAGCGCGCTGCTGCCCATCATCGATCGCGGCGTCACGGCCGAGGCGGTCACGGTGCTCGACGGGAGCTCGACGTCGCTCGCGCTGCGGCTCACGAACTCGACGCCGCTCACGCTCGAGGGCGGCACCGTGTCGATCTTCACCGACGGCGCCTACGCCGGCGAGGCGCAGATCGACCGCGTGAAGCCGAACGAGGTGCGCGTGGTGCCGCACGGCGAAGATCTCGACCTCGAGCGCAGCGGCGACGAGAAGACCGCCGAGGGCCCCGTGAAGGCCGTGCGCAGGGACGGCAACGTGGTCGAGCTGCACCGCGTCGACACGAAGACGCACCACCTCGAGCTGACGTCACGCTCGGACAAGAAGCGCACGCTGCTGTTCGCGCTGACGCTCGCGCGCGGCTACCGCGTGGTGGCCGGCGCCGAAGAGGACGTGCGCTCACCCGGCCAGCCCCGCTACGCGCGCCTGACGCTCGAGCCGAGGGCGAAGCGCGAGGTCGACGTCGTCGAAGAGGGCGCCGTCGTCGAGCGCGTCGCCCTCGAGAGCCTCACCTCGCAGCGCCTCGATCGCCTGCTGGCGCAGAAGATCGACGCCGGTGTGCGCACGACGCTCTCGTCGCTGCGCGCCGAGCTCGCGCGCGCCGAGGCTGCGGCCGAGAGGGTCGCCCGGCTCGAGGCCCGCATTCGCGAGGTCGAGGCCGACACGGCGCGCCTGCGCGACAACCTGGCAGCGGCGGGAAAGGGCGGGGCGACGAAGGTCGCCGAGGAGCTCGGCAATCGGCTGCTCGCGAAGGAGGAGGAGCTCGCGAAGCTCCGCGTCGAGCGCGAAGAGGCGGCGAAGGCGATCGCGACCGCGCGCTCGGCAGCCCTCAATGCCGTCGCGATGCGGTAGCCGTCGACGCGAGCGCGACTACAGCGTGAACGCGACGTTGACGCTGCCGCCGATGTAGTGGTCGAGCGCGCCGCCGGCCACGTTCATGTCGCCGGGCTCGGGGTTCATCGAGAACCAGTAGCGCAGGTACTCGAAGCGCGCGCGCAGCTCGAGGCGATCGAACAGCGACACGGTGAAGCCGGCGTTGGCGTCGAGGCCCGCGGCCTTCGACCGGGGGAAGAACGCGCCGATCTCGCCGGTCTGCAGCACCGCGAGGTACGCCGCGCCGACCTGGAAGGCGACGGGGCCGAAGATCCTCACCTTCAGGTCGAGCGCCGGGCGAATCGCGTTGTAGCCGACGCTGGGGATGTTCGGCTTCACGCCGGTCGACGACGAGATCGAATAGACCTGCCGCGAGAACCCGATCGACGGCTGAACCGTGAGGACGCTGATGGGAATGCGGCCCACCAGGCCGACCTTCAGGTTGATCGCGGTCGTGCCGTAGCGCGTGCCGTCTTCGGCGCGCGACGCGATGCCCACGGCGTAGTCGAACGCGCCGTAGAGCCCGATGTTCGCCGCGAAGCCGCTGGTGACGAACGCGGCCGGGTAGAGCTCGAGATCGGCGGCGATCGCGGGCCCGAGCGGCAGGTAGTACGTCGAGAGCGCGTCGAAGAGGTCGTCGCGGTAACCGAAGCGCCGGTTGAACAGGCGCAGGCCCACGCCGAGCCTCAGCGCTGTCGGCTTGTCTTTCTTCGCGGTCGGCCGCTCGTCGTCGTCGCGGCGGACCTCTTCTTTCGGGGGAGGCGGCGGCTCCGACGGCTTCGAGCGCTCGGGCTTCCTCTCGGCGGCGACCGGCTTCTCTTCCGGAGGCGGCTTGGTCTCTTCGGGCGGCGGCTTCGTCTCTTCCGGCGGCGGCTTCGCCTCCTCGGGCTTCTTCTCTTCCTTCCCCGGAGCCTTCGCGTCGCCGAGCCCGTCCATCAGGGCCTTGATGTTCGGCTTCGGGAGCACCTTCACCGGCTTCTTGCCGCCCTTCACGCGGAAGGTCGCGAGCGGGCTGCCGTCGGCGCCGTTCAGCACCATGACGGTGAAGAGGTCGCCGCCCTGGCGCGCGGTGACGACGGCGATGGCTCCGCCGGCGCTGCGGCAGGCCGCCTTCACGTCGCCGCCCGTCGGGTCTGCCGAGAGCTGCGCCTTCTTGACGTCGTACTTCCCCTTCAGCGCCTTCTCGATCGCCGGGGCGATCGGCTTCGGAGCGTCGAGCACCACCTTCGGCTTCGCGAGCGCGAGCGCCGGCACGAGCAGAACGAAGAGCCATGAGCGCATCAGGTGCCTCCGTCGGTCGAGATGCCCGCGAGGTAGTCACGCACACACTTGATCTCGTTCGAGGGCAGCGTCACGCCGAGCGGCATCGGCGAGCCGCACGAGGGCGTCTCGGTCAGCTTCTCGGCGAGGTACGACTTCCACGGCTTGCTCTGGCACGTGGTGCTGACGCCGGCTGCGATGCGCATCGCGATGCCGGGGGTGACGAGATCCATACCCCCTTGCGGGCTCATCGCCGAGTGACACCCCGCGCTGCCGCACTTCGGCTCGAAGATGTCTTTCTCGACGTTGAGCAGGCACGCCTTGAAACGATCGGGGTCCTGCAGCGTGCCGGGGTCACAGGCAGCCGCAGCGAGCAGCGAGAGGACGGCGAGCAGCCGATTCATGCCGGCACTATGCCATCGGGGCGCGAAAAGTCTCGTGTGCGCTTCTGTACCAGCAGGTTCGCCGTGAACCCCACCACCAAGAGCCCGGCCATGAGGCGCATCGTCACGTCGTAGGCGTCGGCCTTGGGGACGCCGCTCGCGATCTGGTGCTCGCGCACGTAGTTGACGATCACCGGCCCGAGCACACCGGCGACCGACCACGCGGTCAAGAGCCGCCCGTGAATCGCGCTCACGAAGCGCGTGCCGAACAGGTCGGACAGGTACGCCGGAATCGTCGCGAACCCGCCCCCGTACATCGTGAGGATGACGCAGAAGCACGCGACGAAGGCGGCCACGCTCTGGGCGGCTCCGCACAGCGGCACGGCGAAGTAGAGGACGGGGCCCAGCGAGAAGAAGACGCCGTAGGTCACCTTGCGGCCGAGCCGGTCCGACAGGGACGCCCAGAAGAACCGGCCGACCATGTTCGAAGCGCTCAGCGCCGAGACGAACGTCGCCGCCGCGTCGGGGTCGACGGCGCCCTTGAACACCTCCTGGATCATGGCCGACGCCTGGCCGAGCACGCCGATGCCGGCCGTGACGTTCATGCAGAGCACGACCCAGAGCAGCCAGAACTGCCGCGTGCGAATCGCCTGGTCGGGCGTGAGGCCCTGCGGCTCGGCGGGCGGCGGCGGGGCCCCCTTCGGCGCGAACCCCGGCGGCGGAGTGCGGAAGCCGAGCGCGCCGGCGGTCATGAGCACGAGGTAGATGACCCCGAGCGTGGCGAAGGTCGCGGGCAGGGGCAGGTGCTTCATGAGCAGGCGAGAGAGCGGGGCGGCGATGATGGCGCCTCCGCCGAAGCCCATGATGGCGATGCCGGTCGCCATGCCCCGGCGATCGGGGAACCACTTGATGAGCGTCGAGACGGGCGTGATGTAGCCGAGGCCGAGGCCGATGCCTCCGACGACGCCGTAGCCGAAGATGAGCAGCGGCAGGGCCTTCAGGCTCACGCCGAGCGCGGCGATGAACAGGCCGCTCGAGAAGCACGCGGCGGCGGCGAGCCCCGACACGCGCGGGCCGACGCGCTCGAGCCACTGGCCGAACAGCGCCGCCGACAGGCCCAGCGAGGCGATGGCGCACGTGAAGATCCACCCGAGCTCGCTCAGCTTCCAGCCGCCCGCGCCCTGCAGCGGCAGGTTGAAGACGCTGAACGCGTAGGCCTGGCCGATCGAGAGGTGAATCGCGAGCGCCGCCGGAGCCACCCACCAGCGCGACGTGCCGGGCTGCGCGACGAGCCGCTCCTTCGAGAGGAACGACGTCAATCGCAGTCCGCCATGGCGGGGCCGAGCTGCCACGTCTTCGGCCCCTCGAGCAGCGCGATCGAGAAGTGCCGCTTGCCCTCGTCGAAGAACCAGCCCTGCACCTTCAGCTCGTACTTGCCGCCGTCGGCGAGCGTCACCTGCTTGCCGGCCACCTTCACCGCCTTCGCGTCGATCGTGAGCGGCTTCACGATCGCGCCGGCCTCGCCGGTCGAGTGCCACTCGGGGTTCGCCGCGAGCAGCTTCGCGACGTCGCCGTCGAACGAGGCGCTCGCGAGCCAGGCCTTCACCTCGGGTCGCTTCTTGAGCGCGTCGGTGCCGGGGTCGGGCTCGCCCAGCTTCGCGAGCACCTTGGCCTTGTCGAGCGCGACGGCGTGCTCGAGCGCGTCGAGCGCCAGCAGCACCCAGTTCTTCTCGTAGGCGCAGTACTCGTCGGGGTCCTGGCCCTTCGCGAGCATCGCGAGCGTGCGCGCGCGGTTCACCCACGGCCACGGGCTCTTCGCGTCGGCCTTGATCGCCTTCTCGAACAGCGGAGCCGCCTTCGCGTAGTTGCCCTTCTTGTACTCGGCGAAGCCCTCGGCGTTGGGGTCGGCGTGGAGGATGAGGAGGACGAGAGTGAGCATCAGCGCACCGCGTGCATCTCGGGGAAGCGGGTGAGCACCTCGGGGCCTCCGAGGGGGGCAGACCACGCGATGTACGCGCCCATGAGCTCGGCGTCGGCGAGGCCGGCGCGCTCTTCGAGCAGCGTGCGGATCTGCGCGCGATCGTCGAGCGCCGACACGCCGCGGAGCTGCCGGCGCGTGCACAGCACCAGCGTCATCACGGCGTAGGTCGACTCGCCGGAGATCGAGGCCTCGCCGCTGCGGCGCCCGAAGTCTTCGACCGCGAGCTGGTAGCTGCGCTGGGCCGCCGCGTCGTCGGCGAGATCGAGGCGCTCGCCGTAGCCGAAGTGAGTCCACTCGCTCTCGAGGCCGCGCACCGCCTTCGCGAGCTCACGCACCAGCTTCGCGCGCTCGGGCGCGTCGGCCGGGTCGGCCTGGGCGCCCGAGAGGATCAGCTGCTGCGAGACGAGCTGCCGCGCCGTCGCGTGCATGCCGATCGCGAGCACCGAGAGGTGGAAGGGGATGCTCGGCGGCGGCGGCGCGGCGGCGGCGGCGGGCGGCGGCGGCGCCTGCGCCGGAGCGGCGCCTGCGGTCGCGGCGGGCCGGTTGCTGCGGCGCACGAGCCAGATGACCAGGCCGACGAGGCCCACGACGAAGCAGAAGCAGCCGCACATCGCGGCGCCGACGGCGGCCTGCAGATCTTCGCCGGTCGTGCCGCCCCACTCGCGGTACTGCTGGTTGAAGTCGTCGAGGTTGCGCTTCGGCGCGTGCGGCGCCTGGGGGGCGTCGGGCGCGTCAGGCTCGTCGGGCAGGTCGGCCGGAGCGGGCTCTTCGGGCTCTTCGGGCTCCTCGGGCTCGGGCGGCGGCGGCGGCTTCGCCTTCACGGGCTTCGCCGGCTTGGCGCGCTTCGGAGGCTGGGCGGCGAGCGCAGGAGCGGCGAGGCACAGCAGCGCGACGAACAGGGCGTTCTTCACTTCGCGTCCTCCATCAGGGCGGCTTCCGAGAGCTCGGCGAGAATGTCGAGCAGCCGGTGGCCGTCTTCCTCGGTCGCGGCTGCGGGCGCGCCGAAGTAGGCGTCGGCGCCGCCGCACTCGAGGAAGTTCTTCGCGCCGGCCTTGATCCGGGCGGGCAGGTCGATGGCCAGCTCGGGCAGGGCGCGCCGCGCCGCCTCATCGACGAGCTCGGGGGCCGCCGCCAGCATCAGCGACGTCTCGTACCAGCCTGCGTGGCTGCCGCCCTTCGTGAACTCGTCGCCGAGCTTCGGGCCGTGCGGCTTCTTGCGGTGATCGGGCACCGCGATGAACGCCTTCGTCTTCTCGCGTGCGAGCTTCGCGGCCTCGTGCACGACCGCGAAGTGCGCCGGCTCGAGGTGGTGGTTGATGACGGCGATGCGCTTGAAGCCGTGGGCGGCGATGCCCTCGAGGACTCCGGCGAGCAGCCCCCGCGTGGCATCGGCGGTGAGGCTCACCGTGCCGGCGAACGAGGCGGCGAAGTCGGTGAGGCCGTAGGGCACGGCGGGGAAGACGACGGCGTCGAGGCCGCGATTGCCGAGGCGCTGCGCGACGCGGCTGCAGACCTCTTCGGCGATGACGACGTCGACGTTGAGCGGCAGGTGCGGGCCGTGGGCTTCGGTCGAGCCGACGGGGAGCAGGGCGACGGCGCCCCCTTCAGCGAGCGACTGAACGCGAGGCCAGGCGAGGTGAGCGGCGGCGTGCATCATCGCGCGCCCCCTCTCCCCTCGTAGGGGAGAGGGCCGGGGTGAGGGGGCAGTTGAGCGTTGAGACGAAGCGCAGCGCTGCGGACTCTCGAGGGGCTCACTTGCGCAGCTCCGTCTTCAGCACCTTGCCGCGATCGCTGCGGGGCAGGGCGTCGATGAACACGACGTCGCGGGGCGCCTTGAACGGAGCGAGGGTGTCGCGCACGTGGGCTTTCAGCTCTTCGGCGAGGGCGTCGCCGGCCTGCTTGCCCGGGTGCAGGGCGACGAAGGCGCGCGGCTTGTCGAGGCCGTCTTTGTCTTTGAAGCCGACGATGGCGGCCTCGCGCACGGCGGGGTGCTGCAGCAGCGCGTTCTCGACCTCGACGGGCGAGAGCCACTTGCCGCCGACCTTGAGCATGTCGTCGCCGCGGCCGCAGAAGTAGAAGTAGCCGTCGTCGTCCTGCTGGAACTTGTCGGCGCTGACGCACCAGTCTCCGCGGAAGGTCTGCTTCGACTTCTCGTGCTGCTGCCAGTACTCGAGCGCCATCGAGTCGCCGCTGACCCAGAGGGTGCCGACGTCGCCGCGGGGCACCTCGCGACCGTCGTCGTCGCAGACCTTCGCCTTGTAGCCCTCGACGAGCCGGCCGAGCGAGCCGAGCTTCACGTCGCCCAGGCGGTTCGTGATGAAGATGTGGAACATCTCGGCCGAGCCGATGCCGTCGAGCACCTCGACCTTCGTCGTCTTCTTCCACCGGCTGTACAGCTCGGCGGGCAGCGCCTCGCCGGCGCTGATGGCGACGCGCACGCTCGACCAGTCGGCCGCGGCTGCGGCGTCGTGGCTCACGACCTGGTTGAGCGACGTGGGCACCGTGATCAGCATCGTGGGCCGGTGCTTCTTCAGCACCTCGAGCAGCTTCTCGGGGCTGCCCTTCTCTTTGAACAGCACGCAGCTGCCGCCGGCGATCAGGGGGAAGAGCAGGTTCGAGCCGAGCGCGTAGCCGAACGCGAGGCGCGGCACGCTGAACGACTTGTCGGTCGCCTTGTAGCCGACGACGGGCAGCGCGTAGGTGAGCGCGTTGAACACGAAGTCGTGGTGCTTGTGCGTGGCGGCCTTCGGGAAGCCGGTCGAGCCCGACGTGTAGAGCCACACCGCCGGGTCGTCGCGGTGGGTCGGTGCGAACGTGGGGTCGGGCTTCGCCTTCGCGAGCTGCTCGTCGTACGAGCGGCCGACGACGAGCACGTGCTTCAAGTGCGGCACCTCGCGGCGAATGCCCTCGACGGTCGCCGCCGCCTGCTCGTCGGCGATGAGGATCTTCGCGCGCGTGTAGTTGAGGTAGTAGCGGGCCTCTTCAGGCTTGAGGTCGGGGTTGACGGCGCTGACGACTCCGCCGGCCTTGACCGCGCCGAGCCAGGCGCTGGCGAACTGCGGCACGTCGGGCACCATGAGCAGCACGCGCTGCTCGAGCTCGAGGCCGAGCGAGCGGTAGACGGCGGTGGCGCGATCGGTGGCGTCGGCGAGCTGGCCGTACGTGACGACCTGATCTTCGAAGTAGATGGCGGGAGCTTCGGGCTTCTCGCGGGCGCGCCGGTACAAGAACTCTTCGGCGAGGTTCATCTGCTCGGGCAGCGCGAACGGGTCGAGCGTCACGGTGAGGTCTCCTTCCGCTGAGAACGCAGGAACAAGAGCGCGCCTGCGCCGACGAGCATGAGGCCGGCGGCCTCGAGCGCCTGGGTGCGGCCGAGCTCGTGCGCGGTCTGCTCGGTGAAGGCGCACTCGGGGTGGCCTCCGTCTTCGCAGACGACGCGCATGTTCGAGATCGACTGGGTGCCCAGGTACACCGCGCCCAGCACGAGGCTCAGGGCGAAGCTGCCGATGATCACGCGCTTCATTCTTCAAGGCGGCTTGTAGACTGGAAGCGCCATGAAAATCCTCTACGGAGTGGTCGGTGAAGGCATGGGTCACGCGACGCGCTCGCGCGTGCTGCTCGACCACCTGACGAAGCACCACGACGTGCACATCGTGGTCTCGGGCCGCGCGCGCGACTACCTCGCGAAGCAGTTCGAGAACGTGCACAACATCTGGGGCTTCACCATCAAGTACGAGGGCAACTCGGTGAAGAAGTGGCAGACGGTGCTCCAGAACCTGAAGGGCGCCGTCACGGGCTGGCCGCAGAACGTGAAGAAGTACTTCGAGCTGGTCGACGAGTTTCACCCCGACGTCGTGGTGAGCGACTTCGAGACGTTCAGCTACCTGTTCGCGAAGAACCACTTCCTGCCGGTGATCAGCGTCGACAACATGCAGATCATCAACCGGTGCAAGCATGACGCGTCGCTGCTCGCGGGCCACGAAGACGCGTTCGAGATGACGCGGTCGATCGTGAAGGCGAAGCTGCCCGGCGCCTTCCACTACATCGTCACGACGTTCTTCTACCCCGAGCTGCGCAAAGACCGCACGACGCTGGCGCCGTCGATCTTGCGGCCCGACATTCTTCAGGCGAAGAGCGAGCCGGGCGAGCACCTGCTCGTGTACCAGACGTCGACGACGAACCAGGCGCTGATCGACGGCTTGAAGGCGAGCGGGCTGCCGTGCCGCGTCTACGGCATGCGGCGCGAGCTCACCGCCGACCAGGTCGAGGGGAACCTCACGTTCAAGCCGTTCAGCGAGAAGGGGTTCATCGATGACCTGCGCAGCTCGCGCGCGGTGATCGCCGGCGGCGGCTACACGCTGATGAGCGAGGCCGTGTACCTGCGCAAGCCGATGCTGTCGCTGCCCGTCGAGGGGCAGTTCGAGCAGGTGCTGAACGCGCTGTACCTCGAGAAGCTCGGCTACGGCATGTACGCGAAGGCGCTCGACGCCGCGGTGCTGAACGAGTTCCTGTCGCGGGTGCCGAAGTGCGCCGAGGCGCTCAAGGGCTACTCGCAAGATGGGAACACGAAGCTGATCGCCGCGCTCGATGAGCAGCTCGAGAAGGCGTACGCGCGCAAGGGCACCTGGCAAGAGGTCACCCACGGATAACGAGGCTGCCGAGCAGTGCGCCGAGCACCGGGCCCCGGCGCTCTGGGTGTGCGCGCGGTGCGGGCGGTTCGTCTGCGAGCAGTGCGATCGCAGCCAGCCGAGGAGGCTGTGTCACGCGTGCGACGCCGCGGACCCGCTCCTGCCGAGGGTCGGCTGGTTGCCGATGGCGCTCGTGTCGCTCGTGACGACGCCGCTCTCGCTCGCGGGCTTCGTCTTGCAACTGGCGCGATTCGTTCGGGCGAACGGCTGGGCGGGCAGTCTTGCGAACCCGGGCTGGGTCGTGACCCAGGCGATTGCGTTCGCCATCCTCGCGGGCTTGTCGTTGTACGCCGTCGCGATCATCCCCAACTTCCTGAAGCGCAAGCGCCGAACGCCGAAGATGATGCAGGTCTACTGGGGAGCGAACCTGGCCGTCGTGCTGGTCGTCGTCGCGATGACGCAGCTCGCGCAGCCCGGCGCTCCCCTCGGAGAGCAGAACGTCATCTCTGCAGGGCTGTCGATCGTATGGCTCGTGTACTTCCGGACGTCGAGCGACGTCGTCGGGACCTTCGTCAACGAATGAGCGCCTGCACGGCGATGCCGGCTCCGCCTGCGGCCATCATCAGCGCCGACGTCACCGCGGTTCGCACCGCGAGCGCCCGCGTGCCGACCACCATCGTGATGCCCTGCTTCGTGAGCGTGTTCGCGAGCACCGCGAGGTAGATCGCGCCCACCGCGACCGCCGCCTGAACCTCGCCCCGGCTCGCCATGGTCGAGACCGTCAGCGTGATGGCGTCGACGTCGGCGAGGCCCGCGAGCAGGCTCGTGACGTACAGGGCGACGCTGCCGAACTGCTCCTGCGCCCAGCGCGACACCAGCATCACGCCCACGATCGCCGCGCCGAACTTGATCGACTCCGACAGCTCGAACGGGTTCTGCAGCTTCGGCTCCTGGCCGTCTTTCCCCCGCGCGCGGGTGCGCGCGTAGAGAAGCGCCGAGGCCACGGCGCCCGCGACCGCCATCGCGAGAAACGGAGCGAGCATCGTCTTGAGCAGCGCCTGGTTCGTCGCCGCCACCAGCAGCACCACGCGCACCGCCTTCACCGACGAAGCCGCCGTGATCGACAGCGCCGCGGCCGTCGCGAGCTCGGGGTTCTCTTTCGTGCGCTGCGAGCTCGCCAGGGTCACCGCCGTCGACGACGCGAGGCCGCCCACGATGCCGGTGATCAGCATGCCGCGCCCCGGCCCCATCACCCGCGAGGCCGCGTAGCCCACGAAGCTGACGCCCGCGATCAGCGTCACGTTGACGCCGATCTTCCACGGGTTCAGCACCCCGTACGGCCCGCGCTCCTCGTTCGGCAAGAGCGGCAGCACCACGACGGCGACGAGCAGGAACTTCACGGTCGCGATCACGTCGTCGCGGCTGATCTTGGCCGACAGCTCGTGCAGAAACGGCTTCGCCGAAAGCAGCATCGTGGCGATGACCGAGAGCGACGCGACGATGAACACCTTCTGCGTCGTCGAGCCGCACACCTCGGTGGTGCCCGACAGCGCGCCGAGCAGAAAGCTCAGCAAGAAGGCGCCCTCGCTCGTGAGGCCGCCCGAGCCCTCTTCGTCCCACTTGCGGTGCCCGAGCACCGCGAACACGAGCGTGCCGACCGACGCGATGACGAACGGCCACGGCCCGAGCGACTTGCCGAGCGACGCCGACACCGCCGCCGCCAGCGCGAAGATCGGAAACGTGCGCACACCGCCGATGAAGCGGCCTTGCTGGCCGGCCTGCGCCCGCGAGTGCTCTCGCTCGAGCCCGATGAGCAAGCCCGAGAACAGCGCGAGCGCGTACGACAGGTACGGTTCGAAGGCCTCCACGCGAGAGGCTTCTAATCGGCTTCACGGCCCGTAACGACGCAATACCGTGCCGTCGAAGCCGACCGCCCAGACGTGCTGCTCGTCGACGCCGTGCACGTCGCGCAAGAGGCGCGTCACGCCGGTGTCCGACCGCGAGTGGCGGGCGCCCTCGAGCTTCCAGGCCTTGCCGCCCGTGCCGACCGCCCACAGCCGCTGCGGCGTCGCGCCCCACAGCCCGAGGATCTCGGCGTCGAGCGAGGCCGGTAGGCGCTCGTGCTTCCACGTCGTGCCGTCGTACTCGAGGAGATCAGCGCCACCCGCGGCGAAGAGCCGGGTCGGCGAGAACGCCACGATCGCCGCGAGCCCGCCGATCGCCACCGGCGGCGTCGGAGTCGCCATCGTCACCCACGCGCTGCCGTCGTGCTCGAGCAGCGCTCCGTTCGAGCCGACCGCCCACATCTTCCCCGCGAGGCCCGTGACGTCGGCCAGCGACTCGCTCGTCACTTGCGGCGCCGCGACCCACGTGACGGCCTGCCCCGTCCACCGGAACATCGCGCCGCTCGTGCCCACCGACCAGACGTTCGTCGGCCCGAACCCGAAGAGGCCCTCGGGGCGCTTCGCGAGCGGCTTGTAGAGGTGATCGAACTGGGTGCCGTCGAAGTGCGCGTACATCGCTTGCAGCTGCTCGGGGTCGCCCGTGATGCCCGCGACCCAGACGTCGGTGGGGCCCGAGGCCCAGACCGCGAAGAGATCGTCGGCTGGCCGCGTGCCGGTGAACGCCCGCCACTCGATGCCGTTCCAGATGAGCAGCGTGCCGTAATCTCCGACGGCCCACGCCGCGTCGGCCGAGTGGGCGAAGACCGCTCGCAGGTGGCGCGTCGTGAGCGGCTTCCCGTCGGCGTCGAGCCCGTCGAGGCACCAGCCGTCGGTCGAGCAGCTCGCGGTGACAGGCAGCGGGCTCACCTCTGGCGGAGGGCGCATGCCGACCTTGATCGGCAGCAGCTCCGGGCCCTCGGGCATGACCTTCGCCGGCTCTTCGACCGGGGGCGCGTAGGTGTCGATGAGCCGCGCGTCATTCGCGCATGCGACCAGCAGCACTGCCGACAGGGGCACGAGGGGCTTCACGCGCCACAGGAGTCACCCCGCGCGCCAAAGTCGCACGGCTTCAGCGCTGCAGCAGGTGCCGGGCGATGACGAGCCGCTGCACCTCGGTCGCGCCCTCGTAGATGCGCAGCGCCCGGACGTCGCGGTACAGCCGCTCGACGACGGCGCCCTTCACGACCCCGTTGCCGCCGTGAATCTGCAGGCAGCGATCGATGATGCGCTGGGCCGCCTCGGTGGCGAACAGCTTCGCGACCGCGGCCTCGTACGTGATGCGCTCGGCCCCGCCGTCTTTCTTCGCCGCCGCTTCGTGTACGAGCAGGCGCGACGCCTCGAGCTCGACCGCGCTGTCGGCGAGCAGCGCCTGCACGGCCTGCAGATCGGCGAGCGGCGCTCCGAACTGCTTGCGCGACTTCGCGTACGCGATGGCCTCGTCGAGCGCCCGGCGCGCCATGCCGACCGCCGCCGCCCCCACCGTGCTGCGAAAGACGTCGAGCGTGCCGAGCGCGAGCTTCATGCCGGCGCCCTCGTCGCCGACGCGCGCGTCGAGCCGAACGTGGCAGTTCGTGAACGTGAGCTCGCCGATCGGGTGCTCGCCCATCAGCTCCATCGGCTGAACCGCGAGCCCCGGCGTGCTCGCCGGCACGATGAACGCCGAGATGCCGCGCGTGCCTTCGCCGGTGCGCGCGAACACCGTGTAGTGCGTCGCGACTCCGGCGTTCGAGATGAAGCGCTTCTTGCCGTCGAGCGTGTACCCGTCACCTTCGCGGTTCGCGCGCGTCGCGAGCGCGGCGACGTCGCTGCCCGCCTCGGGCTCGGTCAGCGCGAACGCGAACAGCACGCTGCCCTCGGCCACGCGCGTGAGCAGCTCGCGGCGCTGCGTCTCCGAGCCCGCCAGCACGATCGGGTGTGAGCCCAGCCCCTGCACCGCGAACAGCGAGTCCGCCGCCGCGTTGCGGTACGCGAGCTCCTCGCGGAGCACGCAGAGGCTGCGAACGTCGACGCGCTCGTGCGCTCCCCCGTACGTCGCCGGCACCAGGAAGCCGTAGTCGCCGAGCGCCGCGACCCGCGCCGCGAGCTGCGGGTCGGACAGCGGCTCCGCCCCCGGCTCCATCACGACGTATTTCTCTCTCGCACGGGCGGCGAGCTCGAGGTGCTGCGCGGTCAGAGCGCTCATCGATGCCCACGTAGGCGCGCGCTCTGCCGAGGTCAATGCAATGCCTGCCCGGGGCCACGCCGGAGGGTGGTGAACTTTCGTAGTTGCGTGATTCACCGTTCACCGTTTTTCGGGCGCGGAAGGGCCTGGAGTTGCTGGGCCGAAAAAGTGAGCCGTGACTCACGCTTCTACGAAAGTTCACCACCCTCGGCAGTGGCACCCAGCCGGTGCCGCCGCGGCCTGTCACGGTGCTGAACGCGCTGCGATTCTCGGCCGTGGGCTCGAGAGCGATCGGCGTGGCGGGAAGGGTGCGTCGAGGCGCGCCCGCTTCCGGATTCCGCGACCGCTCGGTGGGGTCAGCGTCCGGTGAACTTCGGCGGCCGCTTCTGCACGAAGGCGTCGTAGGCCTCGCGAAAGTCCTTCGTGAGCATGCAGGCGGCCTGAGCGCGGGCCTCGTTCGCGAGGGCGGCGCGCAGATCCTGGTTGGCCTCTTCGTCGAGCAGCTCTTTGGTCATGCCGATCGCGAAGGTGGGGCCCTCGGCGAGGCGGGTGGCCCAGGCCATCGCCTCGTCGAGCACCTTCTCGGGCGGCACGACCTTGTTGAACAGGCCGTAGCGCTCGGCGGTCGCGGCGTCGATGGCGTCGCCGAAGTAGAGCAGCTCGGTCGCGCGCGAGAGGCCCACGAGGCGGGGCAAGAGGTGCGCGGCGCCCATGTCGGCGCCGGCGAGGCCGACCTTCACGAAGAGGAAGGCGATCTTCGCCTTCTCAGACGCGATGCGCAGGTCCGACGCGAGGGCGATCACGGCGCCGGCGCCGGCGGCGGTGCCGTTCAGCGCGGCGACGATCGGCTTCTTCAGCGCGCGCATGTTGCCGATGAGCTCGCAGGTCATGCGCGTGAACTCGACGAGGCCGGGCAGGTCGCGGCTGAACAGCTCGCCGATGATCGAGTTGACGTCGCCGCCCGAGCAGAAGCCGCGGCCCTCGCCGGTGATGACGACCGACTTCACCGCGGGCTCCCTGCCGAGCTCGAAGAAGAGGTCCGTGAGCTCGCGGTAGACCTCGAAGGTCAGCGCGTTCATCAGCTCGGGGCGCGACAGGGTGATGAGCCCGACGGGGCCTTTCAGCTCGAAGCGAAACGACGTGGGGGCCTTCATGGCAGCACCGCGTGCGCCTGGATCTCGACCTTCGCGCGGTCGTCGAGCAGCGCGGCGACCTGCACGAGCGCCATCGCGGGGTAGTGCTTGCCGACGTGCTTGCGCCAGGCGGCGCCGACCTCGACGAGCGCGTCGATGTACTCGTGCTTGTCGGTCACGTAGACGGTCATGTTCGCGAGGTGCTCGGGCTTGCCGCCGGCCTCGAGCAGCACGGCCATGACGTTGCCGAGCGCGCGGTCGAACTGCTCGACGAACGTCGAGGGAAACGTGGGCACGGGGTTGACCGGGTCCCACCCGACCTGACCTGCGATGAACACGAACCGCCCGCTCGCGGCGATGCCGTTCGCGTAGCCGCGCGGCTTCGCCCAGCCCTTCGGTTGAATGACGTCGCTCATGCCGTCTCGCCTCCATCGATGCTGTACGCCGAGCCGGTCACGGCCGCTGCGGCGACGTTCGAGGCCAGCCAGTACACGAGCTCGGCGACCTCGATGGGCTGCGTCGGCCGCCCGGTGGGGATCAGCTTCGCGAGCGCCGCGCGCGAGTCGTCGTGGCTGCGGCCGGTCGTCTTCGAGACCGTGTTCGCCGAGGCCGTGAACATGTCGGTGTCCGTCCACCCGGGGCAGACGGCGTTCACGGTGACGCTCTTGCCCGCCCACTCGAGCGCGAGGGCGCGCGTGAGGCCCAGCAGCGCGTGCTTCGACGCGCAGTACACCGACGTGTACTTGAAGCCCTTCAGCGCGGCGGTCGACGCGATGTTCACCACCCGGCCGCCGCCGCGAGCGGCCAGCGCCGGCAGCAGCGCGCGGCACAGCACGAACGGAGCCGTCACGTTGATCGCCATCACGCGCGCGTAGTCGGCGTCGCTCGTCTTGTGAATCGGCGCCGACATCGCGATGCCGGCGTTGTTCACGAGCACGTCGATGCCGGCCTTGGCGAGGTCATCGGCGACCCGGGCGGTGGCGGCGGCGTCCGACAGGTCGGCCTCGTGTGCGGTGACGTGCTCGCCCAGTGCACGGCAGGCCGCGGCGTCGCGAGCGACGGCGTGCACCGACCAGCCCTCTTTCAGGAACTTGAGGGCGACCTCACGGCCGATTCCGCGACTCGCTCCGGTGACGGCGACGCTCTTCATCGACGAGCGAGCGCTATAGCCGAAACTTCCGCCGGACGGGGGCCGACAATGTGCCGTAGTGACGAGGGTTCACGTGCCGGTTTCTCAAAGTTCGAGGGTGCTCCCGCTCGGTCCGCCGACGCCCGATGAAGCGGTGCTGCAGTTCGTCGAGGCCGAGCTCAAGGTGACCGGTCGCCTCGACGGCCTGACCGTCTTCGTCTGGCTGATGCGGCTGGTGAGCGCTGGAGTCACGCCCGAGCAGAAGGCGGGCCTGCGCCTCGCGCTCGCGATGTACGGCAGCCAGGTCGACCCCGCGGCGCGCGACCTGATTCGCGGCGCCATCGCGAAGAACTGAAGCTTCAGTTGCTCGCGGTCTTCGGCGCGAGCCACACGGTCTTCGTGTCGTCGACCGCCGGAGTCTCGACGACGTAGAGGCTGGCGCGGGTGCCGGGCTCCATGTCGATCTGCATGCGCACGGCCTTCGGCACGATCGCGAAGTCGCCCGAGCTGAGCCACACGGTTCGGTTGCCGATCGTCATCTTGATGCTGCCCTCGGTGATCATGAAGCGCCGCTCGGACAGCGGCGTGAAGTGCAGCGGCACGTGGCCCGACAGGCGCCACAGCGCGGTGTTCACCGCCTTCTGGCGATCGAGGCCGAGGTTCCACACGCGCAGCTCCTCGCGATCTTCGTACGGGCGCATGGCGGCGAGATCGATCGGCTTGATGATGGTCGGCTCGACCGAGGCCTCCTGCGGGTGCCGCGGAGTCACCGGCTTCTTCGCGCGCGACTCCGAGAGCAGCGCAGCGAGCCGCTCGTGAAATGCGCTGATGCGCTCGTCGGTCGTCGCGTCTTTCGCCTCTTCCTCGATCGCGACCTCGGTCTCTTTCGGGTTCAGCGCGCGCACGCGCACGATGAAGGTGTGCGTGAAGTTCACGCCCTTGTACGGCAGCGTCCACGGGCCGGGGCTCGCGATGAACACCGTGCCGTCGGGCGCCTTCGCGACGTCGAGCCCGAAGCCCTCGGCCGACTTGCCCGCGCTCGTGAACGCCTCGTCCGGAGTCGCGAGGTAGATGCGCACCGACCCCTCGTTCGGCTGCTTCACCGTCGGCGGCCCCGGAGGCGTCTTGCCCTGAGCGAGTGCCGGCACTGCGAACAGCGACACGACGAGCCCGAGCGCGCGGATCATGGCGCCGGAGTGTACCTACTGCACGAACCACGCGCAGCGCCGTTCGACGCAGCCGCAGAACGCGTCGCGCAGCGCCTCGTCGGCCGCGCAGGTGCCGGGCCGGTGGGCCTGCGTCCACGAGACGCAGTCGCCTCCGCACGACGAGCGGCCGCACTCGCCGTCCCACGCGCACTCGGGCTCGCCCTCGGGCGCCTTCAACAGGCCGCGCCGCTCGCCTGCCCGGTACAGCCCGCCCGCGTACGGGTCGGGGCGGCAGCGCGGGTCGTCGGCTTCGCAGCGCGGGCCCGCGGCGCCCGTCAGCGCGACGTGAAAGACGATGGCGCGGCCGCGAGAGCCGGGGTCGTCGTCGATGATCGCCTTCAGCTGCCCCGCGAGCTCGTCGATCGGCTGCCCGCACAGCTCGACCTGCAGCGAGAGGCAGGGCCTCGGCTTGCCGGCGCTGTTCATGCAGCCCGACAGGCCGATCTGCTCGACGCCGTCGATGGCGCGCAGCTTCGGCTCGACGCGCGCCTGCAGCTCGAGCACCGCGTCGGCCTCGAGCGGCGCTCCGTTGCCCATCGCGAGCGTCAGCTCTCGCGGGCCGTCGCCGCGCGGCTCGATGCGCACGCCGGCGTCGAGCGTGAGCGCGCGGCCCGGCGGCAGGGTGTACGGCGGCTTCAGGCAGTCGTCGCGGCGCGGCAGCACGGGCTCGGTGCGCTTCTTCGGCGGCGGGTCGGCCCAGCGCACGACCGCGGGCCCGAGCAGGCTCGCGCAGCCGGCGAGCAGCAGCGCAGCGCTCAGCCGGCCCAGGCGGTGCTGCGCGGCGATCACGGCGCAGGCATATCAGAGCGCCAACGTCACAGCGTCGACAGGTACGTGACGAGGTCGGCCCGCTCGCGCGACGTCAGCGCGTTCACCGTGCCCATGTGATCTCCCAGCCGCGTGAACACGTCGTCGATCGTCTTCGCCGACCCGTCGTGCAGGTACGGCGCCGTCAGCGCGAGCTGCAAGAGGCTCGGCGTGTCGTAGCGCGGCGGCGGAGGCAGCGGAGGCGGCGGAGCCGGAGGGGGAACCGGAAGGCCCACCGCCCGCTCGAACTGCCGCTGCTCGATGTAGCCCGTCAGCTGCGCGAACGGCGACGCCGTCGACGCGAGCAGCAGCTGCCGCACCGCGCTCGGCGCCGCGGCGTGCGGCCACACGTCGTGCTGCACGCCGTCGGTGAACGCCTCCATCGCGCCGTGGCAGCTCGCGCACCCGACCGCGGCGTCGTGAAACACGAGCCGGCCCCGGCGCACCTCGTCGCGCCGCGCCGCCGCGACGGCGGGCTTCGTCACCGGCCGCAGCCCCTCGCGCAGGTAGCGGGCCAGGGCGCCGAGGTCTTTTCGGGTGAGTCCGTCGCCGAGCATGCGCTCCTGAATCGTGAACGCGAGGTACTCCTCGAGCTTCTCGTACTGGCCGCTCCACCCGTACGGGCCGGTGTGCCCGATGTCGCGACCCGCCAGCATCGGGGTCTGCCGCTTCGAGAGCTGCCCGAGCCAGGTGCGGCCGTCGTCGCGGCCGTCGCGGTGGCAGCTCGCGCACGCGAGCGCCGCCCCCGAGATGCGCATGTTGTTCGCCTGGTGGAACAGCTCCCGCCCTCGCGCGAGCTCGCGGTCGCCGCCGCCGCCCAGCGCGATGTGCTCGACGCTGCGGCCGCGCACGAGCACCTCGCGCTTCGCGTCGTTGAGCGCGAACGTGCGCGCGCCGTCGCGGGCGATGCCGAGGGTGCCGGGAGGCATGTCCCAGTCCATCGTCACGTACCCGCTCGACAGCGGCACCGACACCACGCCGCCGAGGCCGCGGCTCGCGAGCTTCACTGCGCCGCCCTCGACGTAGACCGCCGCGACGTCGGGCAGCACCACGTTGCGCAGCCGCTTGAGCTCGAGCCGCTCCGAGAGCGAGAACAGCTCCTGGGTGACCGGCGAGCCGCGGGTGCCCGCGTAGTACGTGGCCGCGGTGATGTTGCCGACCTCGGCGACCGGCGCCACGACGATGAGCCGGCCACCCTCGGGCGCGAAGGCCTCGACGCCCGCCGACACCGCGATCGTCGGGTCGAGCTGCGGCACGATCACCCGGCGCTCGACCGCGGCCCCCGCGAGCGACCGCGCGTACATGCGCACCACGTCGCTCTTGCGTGAGCCCACGGCGAGGCCCGGCCCGAACAGCGCCAGCGCCGTCGGCTCGACCCCCGTGTTGACGCGCGCGAGCTCCCGGCCCGTGTCGGCGTCGAGCATCACCACCGCGCCCTCGCTCGCGAGGCCCACGTAGAGCCGGCGCTCCGCTTCGTCGAGCGCCAGCGCCGTCGGCTCGGCGCCGACCGGCCACGCGACGGGCGCCTCACCCTGCGAGAGGCGCTGCACCTCGCCCGACTGGCGGCAGGTGACCCAGGCGACCCCGCTCGAGGCGACGACGATCTGCGACGGCCACCGGCAGCCGTCGAAGCGCTCGACGCCAGCCCGCGGGGTCACGAGCAGCACGGCGTCTTCGGTGGGGTCGAGCAGCCAGGCGCCGCGCCCGCGTGGGTCTGGCGCCGCGGTCGCGCCGGTCAGATCTGCGGCACCGAGCAGCGCCGCGGTGAGGGAGCCGAGCATGGTGCCGCGTTGGACACTCGGCCCGCGCGCCGGTTCCGCCCGTCAGGGCAGCTGCACCACGACGAAGCGCGGCCAGTACAACTTCTTGGCCCCCTCGCTCGTGAACAGATCGCCGAACTCGAAGCTGTTCGTCGCGTACGTCACCACCAGCCCGTCGGAGGTCAGCTCGGGGTGCGCCTTCGCCGCGTACACGAACGGCTTCGCCGCGCGCGACTCTTCAGGCTCGTACACCACCGTCGCCGCCGACCACGGGCCCGTGAGCGCGGGCGCGTAGCGCACCCCGATGGTGGTCGCTCCGAAGCCGTAGGTCGCGACGTGCACCCAGCGCCGCTTCGCCGCGTCGAAGTGCACCGAGCTCTCGGCGCCGGCGTCGTCGATGACCGCCGTCGGAGCACGGCCCGCGAGCTCTGCGAGCGTGCGCCACGCGCCGTCCCACCACTCCCACGCGTCGAGCCGGCCGGCCGCGAGGTCTGCCGTTCGCCACCGCACGAGGAAGCCCGCGTGCGTGCCCTTCTGCGCGATGGCCAGCGCCACCGCGTAGTCGCCGTCGAGCACGACCGACGTCGCCGGCACCGCGTCGAACGGAGCGCGCGGCCCGTCGAACCACGTGAGCCTCCACGCTGCGGCGTCGTCGTCGGGGTTCTCGATCGAGACGAGCCTCCAGCCGTCTTCCGCGAAGCCCAGGCCCTCACCGGGCGCCGCCTTCAGCACGAAGAGCCAGACCAGCAGCGGGCCGTTGGGCAGCCGCACGCCGTGACCCGGCCAGTGCCAGCGGTCGCCGCGCTCGGCGAAGAACGAGGCGGGCGACGGCTCGGCGTCGGTGCGCCAGTAGAACGTCAGCGCCGCGCGCGCGACGTCGAGCCCCGTCTGCACCGCGACGGTGTTGCGCACCATCTCGGACTCGGTGCGCACGTTGCGCGAGGTCTTCGCCACGAACGTGTCGCCGAACAGCCAGAGCGTGCGGTCGGCCGAGAGCGGAACGCTGAGCACGCCGTCGGCGCCGAGCCAGCGCGGGTCGGCCCGCATGGCGGCCTCGGCCTCGGGCCAGACACGCGCGGGTGGCAGCGGGCGCGAGCAGGCGATCAGCGCCAAGAGGCCCAGGTGATAATGTGCTCGCCGCACCGTGCCTCGCATCTTCCGCAGCGACACTATCGCGAAGCCCCCCTCACGAGCGCCAGCGGCCGGCACCGTCACGGCACCGCCGAAGCCGAAGCCGCTCGACGCCGTCGACCGGCCCCCCGCGGCCCCCGACGGCAAGGCCTTCGTCGCGGCCGCGCTCAAAGACATCGCCGCCCGCACCGCGCGCGGCGAGAAGGTGCGCGTCGTGTTCGACATCGACGACACGCTCGCCGACACCCGCGCCCGCACGCTCGCCATCGCGAAGGAGTGGGATCAGGCGAACGGCACGCACTACTTCGATCGCCTCACGCTCGCGCAGGTCGGCCACAGCGGCCTCGACACCGCGCGCGCGCTGAACCTGCCCTGGGCCGCCGAGAAGGCGTTCGTCGATCACTGGAGCGTCGCCTTCTGGGACGGCGCCAGCTTCGTTCACGACCAGCCCATCGCCGAGATGGTCGAGCTCGCGAAGGCCGCCCGCGCCGCCGGAGCCGAGCTCGTCTACCTCACCGGCCGCTGGGAAGATCGCGAGCCCCACACCATCGAGCAGCTCAAGCGCTTCGGGCTGCCCGCCGACCCCGAGTGCGTCGTCAGCAAGCCCGGCCCGAGCACGCTCACCGTGCCCTTCAAGGCCGCGTGGCTCGAGCAGAGCCGCGACGAGGGCTTTCACACCGCCTTCTTCATCACCGAGTCGCGGCGAGACATCGCCGGCATTCAGGCGCTGGGCGACGTCGCCGTGTCGCTGCTGCTCGATCACCCGTTCGGCGGAACCGACGGAGTACGGCCCGACACTCCGCTCTACCCGAGGGCGGTCTGACCCGCCTCACTGGCCTCGCCTTCGCGCTGGCCTTCGGGCTCTCGCTCTTCGGGCTGCAGCTCGGCCTCGCCGTCGACGACTGGGGCCAGATCGTCCGCGTGAAGGGAGGGCTGCCCGAGCTCGGCGGCCCATACGATCTCTACCGCTTCACCGGCGTCGACGTGCCGCAGATGCAGCGCCTCATCTACACCGGCCCCTACCCCTGGTGGACGAAGCCCGAGATCCGCGCCGGGTTCTTGCGGCCGCTCTCGTCGGCCCTCATCCACTTCGACGTGAAGGTGATCGGCGACCACGTCAACGTCTGGCACCTGCACTCGATCGCCTGGTACCTCGCGCTCGTCGCGCTGGCGCTCGCGCTGTACCGCCGGGCCCTGCCGCTCGCCGCAGCGCCCGTCGCGGTGCTGTTTTTCGCCATCGACGACGCCCACTGGATGCCCGTCGGCTGGCTCGCGAACCGCAACAGCCTCGTCTCGGCGGTGCCTGCGCTCGGCGGCCTGCTGCTGCACCTTCGCTGGCGAGAAGGCGGGTGGAGGCCCGGCGCGCCCCTGTCGATGCTCGCCTACGCGACCGCGCTGCTCGGCGGCGAGTCGGCGCTCGGCGTGTTCGCGTTCGTCTTCGCCTACGAGCTCACGAACGTGCGCGGCGAGGCGGTGCGCCGGCGCGCGCTCGCGCTCTTCCCGCTCTTCGCCGTCGTCGCGGTCTGGGCCGTCATCTACAAGTCGCTCGGCTACGGCGCGCGCGGCTCGGCCATCTACATCGACCCGATCGGTGAGCCGCTCGAGTACCTCAGCGTGGCGCCGGGCCGCGTGCTCGCGCTGCTCTGCAGCATCACGCTCGGCGTCGCGTCAGACCTGTGGATGTTCATGTCCAAGGCGCGCTGGCTGCTCATGGGCCTCGGCCTGCTCGGCTGCGGCGTGTTCGCCGTCTTCCTGCGCCGCGCCCGCCAGCACTGGGACGAGCCGCAGTGGCGGCGCATTCGCTGGCTGATCGTGTCGGGCCTCTTCGCGCTCTTGCCCGTGGTCGCGACGTTCCCCGCCGATCGGCTGCTCTTGATCCCCTCGATCGCCTCGGCCGGCGTCGTCGGCGCGACCTTGCACGCGCTGTGGCGCGAAGCCGGCCGCATACCCAGGGCCGCGCGCGCCTGGCTCGTCGTGACCCAGGCGGTCATGCCGGTGCCCGCGTGGGTGGTGAGCCCGTACTTCCTGCGGTCGGTGGCCGACTACGTCGAAGACGGAGTGCTCCAGCCCGGCGTGACCGATGCCGCCCTCGCCGGCAACGTGGTGTTCGTCACCGCGCCCGACCCGATGGTCGGCATGTACGGCTCGCTCGCACGCATGCTGCGCGGCAAGCCGCTGCCCACGAGCTGGCACTTCCTCTCGTACGCGCCCTACTCGCACCGACTCAGGCGCGTCGCCGACGACGCCATCGAGCTCGAGGTCATCGGCGGGCGCATGCTCGGCACCGTCTTCGAGCAGCTCTTTCGCGCGCCGCGCTACCCGCTCGACCCGGGCTTCACCGTCACCGTCGCCACGATGAAGGTCTCGGTGCTCGAGGCCGTCGACGGTCAGCCCACGAAGCTGCGCGCCGAGTTCACGAAGCCGCTCGACACGCTCACCCTCGTGCAGTGGAAGGGCGCGCGCATCGCGCCGCTCGAGCTGCCGCCTGTCGGCGCCGAGCTCGTGCTCGACCACGAGCTCGGCCCCATCGACAAACTGATGGACGTCGCCGGCGGACGTTAGCGGCCAGCGCTGCGACATTTCTCGCCACGTGCGTCTTGGCGGTCGAACCCAAAGGAGCCTCCATGCGACGCATCGTTGCCTTCCTGTTTTTGTGTGCTTGCGGAGTCGAAGGGCAGATCGAGAACCCCGCAGTCGGAGATCAGGCCGAGAGCGGCCCGAAAGAGGAGGACCTTTCCAGCACCGGGCAGGCGATCGTCTGCCAGCCGCGCATGAACCGCTTCCCGGTCGGCGCGGCGCACAACATCGGGTACGACGCCCGCAGCTGCGGCACCGGCACCTGTCAGATCAGCTGCCCCGATCAGAACGCCAACTCCGACTGGAGCGCGAGCTCCGGCCATCACGGCATCGACGTGTTCGCGTTTCACCGCGCGCCGCTCGTCGCCGTCGCCGACGGTCGCGTCGTCGCGGTCGGCACCCCGAGCTCGACCTCGGGCCTGCGCGTGCGCGTTCGCGACGCCTGCGGCTGGGAGTACTACTACGGCCACATGGACCAGGCCGTCGTCAGCGTCGGCCAGAACGTCTCGGCGGGCCAGCTCATCGGCTACATGGGGCGCACCGGCACCGCGTCGACGCACCTGCACTTCAACGTGTCCCCCGACGGCCAGTACTACAGCGACATCAACCCGCTGAACCTGCTCGCGAGCACCAGCGGCACCGCGTGCGCGGCCCCGCCGCCGCCGCCGCCTCCTCCTCCTCCGGCGGGCTGCGGCATCTTGAGCCCCGGCTCGGCGCTCGGCGCCGGCCAGTCGGCCACGTCGTGCGACGGCCGGTTCACCTTCGCGATGCAGGGCGACGGCAACCTGGTGCTCTACCAGGCCGGCGTCGGCGCCATCTGGGCGAGCTGGACGAACGGCTCCGGCGCGGACACCGCCGCCATGCAGGAAGACGGCAACTTCGTCATCTACGCCGGCGGCGTCGCCGTCTGGCACACGTACACGTATGGCCGCCCCGGCGCTTACCTGGCCGTGCAGAACGACGGCAACGTCGTGATCTACCAGGGCTCCAACCCCGTCTGGCACACCCACACCTGTTGCCGCTGATTCTGTAAGGCCGCTGGCCAGGGCGCCCTGATTCCCGGGGCGCCCGCCCGGCGACAACGGGTCGATGGACCTGACAGCGACCCTGGCTGCGAGCGAGCGACAGTTCCCCGGCATCAACGTGCCACGCGAGGCGTTCGCGCGCTTCATGGCCTCGAGGCCGCGCGCCACGCCACAGTCGGCGACCGAGCTGGTCCTCGCGTTCGGCTGCGGCCACGGCGACCCCGTCGCCCTGCGCCACTTCGAGGAGCGCTACCTCGGAGTCGCCAGCCCCGCCGTGAAGCACCTCGACGTCAGCGCCGACGAAGTGCAGCAGCTCTTGCGCGTGCGCTTCTTCGTCGGGCCGCCGCCCCGCATCCTCGACTACCAGGGCCTGGGCTCGCTCGAGGGCTGGGTGCGCGCCTCGGCCGTGCGCGTCGCGCTCGACCTCAAGCGCCGCGAGCGCACCGCCTCGGGCGCCTGCGAGCACGAGCTCTCGGGCCCCGACACCGAGCTCCAGCACCTGAAGGCCCGCCACGGCCCCGCGTTCGAGCGCGCCTTCGCCCGGGCCTGCGCCACGCTGTCGTCGCGCGAGCGCGCCGTGCTGCGCCTCTCGGCCCTCGGCGGCGCCAGCATCGATGGCATCGCCGCCACCTACGGCATTCACCGCGCGACCGCCGCCCGCTGGCTCGAGCGCATTCGCGACGCCCTGCGCGACCGCACGCTGACGGCCATCGGCGCCGAGCTCGGCGAGGGCGAGGCCTCAGCCGCGAGCCTCTTGCGTGCGATCGCGAGCGGCCTCGACGTGAGCCTGCGCCGCCAGCTCGCTTCGATCGGCCCGGGGTCCCTGTGACGCCGTGCCCGCCCGAGGAGCAGCTCGCGGGCTTCGTCTCGCAGCGCCTCTCGCTCACCGAGGGCGCCGCCGTTCACGAGCACCTCAAGGCCTGCGACGCCTGCCGCCTCGTCACCGACGTGCTGCAGGCCGATCGGCCCGAGCGCGAGCCGTCGTTGAAGCCCGGCCGACACGTCGCCCACTACGAGCTGCTCGAGTGGCTCGGCTCGGGCGGCATGGGCTCGGTGTACGCCGCCTTCGACACGCGCCTCGACCGCGTCGTCGCGTTGAAGGTGCTCGAGAAGAAGGCCGCGGGGCTGATGAGCGAGGCGCGAGCGATGGCCCGCCTCAACCACCCGAACGTCGCGACCGTCTACGACGCCGGCGAAGAGGGTGACGTCGCGTGGCTCGCGATGGAGCTCTTGCCCGGCGGCACGCTGCGCCGCTGGCTGCGGGAGGGCAGGGCGGCCTCCGACGTGCTGCGCGTGTTCTGCGAGATCGCGCGCGGCCTGGGGCACGCGCACGCGCATGGCCTCGTGCACCGCGACTTCAAGCCCGACAACGTGCTGTTCACCGAAGGCGGCACGCCGCGCGTCGCCGACTTCGGGCTCGCCGCCGAGCGGTCGTCGAGCGCGCGCGAGGTCGCGGGCACGTGGGCCTACCTCGCTCCCGAGGCGGTGCGCGGAGCCCCGCCGGCGCCCGCGGCCGATCAGTTCGCGTTCGGCGTGACGCTGCGCCAGGCGCTCGAGGCCGGCGGCCGCCAGGTGCCGCGGCCGCTGCGCGGCTCGATCGCCCGCATGACCGCCGCCGAGGCCGGTGACCGCTTCGAGTCGATGGAGGCCGTCGCGCTCGCCCTCGAGGCGGGCCGCAGCGGAAAGGTCTGGCGCTGGCTCGCGGTGCCTGCCGCCCTCGCGTTGCTCGTCGCCGGCGCCGTGCACCTGCGGCGCGACGGCGTGCCGCTGCCCGACGGGCTCGACCCGTATGTCGCCGCCGAGCTGCGGCGCGTCGCCTCGGTCTCGGGCGCTCCGCTCGACGTCGAGCCCGTGCTGAAGGCCGCGACCCTGCGCGAGCAGCTCGCCGCGCTCGAGGCGCTCGAGGCGCACGGCCCCGCAGCCGAAGAGGCGCTCGCGCTGTCGGCGGCGGCCGCGAGCACGTGGCGCGACCCCGCCGTCTGCGAAGACGAAGCGCTCGCCGCGCTGCAGCAGCTCGTCGGGGCGGCGCGGCGTGGAGGCCTGCCGTCGCTCGAAGCCCGCGCGTGGACCGAGCTGGCCCGCTGCCAGCGCCAGCGCGGAGCCCTTCAGCAGGCCGCGTTCTCGAGCTCGGTCGCGGGCGAGGTGCAGCACGCGCTGCCCGCAGGAGCGCTCGAGCGCGCGCTCGTCGCGCTCGCGCGCGGCAAGCTGCTCATTCACCTCGGGCAGCTCGACGAGGCGGGCGCGGCCCTCGACGAGGTGGGCCCCACGACCGGCTGGCTGCGGGGCATGCTGCTCTCGCGGCGTGCGCTGCTGCTCCTCGCACGAAAGGAGCCGCGCCTGTCGGTGGCGGCGTTCGAAGAGGCCGTGCCGCTGCTCGAGGCCTCCTTCGGGCAGAACGACGTCGAGTCGCGCGTGGCGCGCCACAACCTGGCCTCGGCGCTCACCGACGCCGGCCGCTACGAAGAGGCGCTCGCGCTGTTCGAGCGCGAGGTGCGCGAGTCGGACGTCGTCGGCACGCCGCTGGCGTCGGACCTGGTGACGGTGCTGCTCGCGCTCGGCCGCAAAGACGAGGCGCTGCACTGGGCGCGCCGGTCGCTCGCGGGCGTCGGTGACAACGATCTGCGGCCGATCAGCTCGATGGGGCAGCAGCTCCACGCTTGGGCGCGCGCCGAGATCGCCGCCGGAGACGCCCAGGCCGTCGTCGATCGCCTCGAGCGGCTGCGCGAGCTCGAGCCGTTCAGCGACGCGAGAGACCTTCACGTCGGCGAGCGCCGGGCGCTGCTCGCCGAGGCGAAGGCCGCCGTGCGCAGGCGTTGACTCGGGCGTCAAAAGCCGGGTACTCGCTTCGGGCATGTCCCGCGCAGCCATCACCGACCTGTACCGAATCGACGACCTGCTGAGCGCCGAAGAGCGCGCCGGCCGCGACGCGGTCGCCCAGTACGTCGACAAGGAATACATCCCCATCGTCGGGAAGCACTTCCGCAACGGCACCTTCCCGATGGAGGCCGTGCCGCGCATCGCCGAGCTCGGCATCTTCGGCGCGCCGCTGAAGGGCTACGGCTGCGCGGGCATGAGCAACACCATGTACGGGCTCGCGCTGCAGGAGCTCGAGCGCGGCGACTCGGGCCTGCGCAGCTTCGCGTCGGTGCAGTCGAGCCTGTGCATGTGGCCGATCTACACGTACGGCTCGGAGGAGCAGAAAGAGCGGTGGCTGCCCGGCATGGCGAAGGGGAAGCTCATCGGCTGCTTCGGCCTGACCGAGCCCGACTACGGCTCGGACCCCGGCGGCATGCTCACGCGCGCGAAGAGAGACGGCGACTCGTGGGTGCTGAACGGCTCGAAGATGTGGATCACGAACGGCTCGATCTCGGACGTCGCGGTCGTGTGGGCGAAGACCGACGGCGGCGGCGCCGAGTCGATTCGCGGCTTCCTCGTCGAGAAGGGCATGCCCGGCTTCGTCGCGAAAGAGATTCACGGCAAGTTCAGCTTGCGGGCCTCGTACACGAGCGAGCTCTCGTTCGACGACGTGCGGGTGCCGGCGAAGAACGTGCTGCCCGGCGTGCAGGGCCTGCGCGGGCCGCTGTCGTGCCTGAACAACGCGCGCACCGGCATCTCGTTCGCGGTGATGGGCGCGGCGATCGCGTGCTTCGAGGGCGCGCGCGCGTACGCGCTCGAGCGCAAGGCGTTCGGCAAGTCGATCGCCGGCTTCCAGCTCACGCAAGAGAAGCTCGCCGACATGCTGCAAGAGATCGTGAAGGGCCAGCTGCTCGCGCTGCGGTTGATGCGGCTCAAAGACGAGCACGGCAAGGTCGACCCGGCGCAGGTGTCGCTGTGCAAGCGCAACAACGTGAAGGTCGCGCTCGAGATCGCCCGGGTCGCGCGCACCATCTACGGCGCGAACGGCATCACCGACGAGTACCCCCCGATTCGCCACGCGCTGAACCTCGAGAGCGTCTACACCTACGAGGGCACCCACGAGGTGCACACCCTGATCCTCGGCAAGGCCATCACCGGCCTCGACGCGTTCGGCGGCTGAAAAAGGGGACAGGCTACTTTTTTGCGCAACGCCGACGCGCCGCCCGCCGTCGCGGTTGCGCAATAAAGTAGCCTGTCCCCATTTCTTCTATGCCCTTCGTTCGCGAGCTCACGGTCCGCTTCCCCGACGTCGACTTCGCGCAGGTCGTCTACTACCCGCGCTTCTTCGACTACGCGCACCAGGTCTTCGAAGACTTCTTCGCCGCCGAGGTCGGCACGCCGTACGCGCGCATGCTTCAAGATCGCAAGGTCGGCTACCCCAGCGTCCACTGTTCCGCGGACTTCAAGAGCCCCTTGCGCTTCGGAGACCCCGTTCGCATAGAGCTGTCCACCGATGCCGTCGGGGAGCGCTCCATCACGTCCCGCTACCGGTTCAGCGTTCGAGGCGCCTCGTGCGCCGAGCTGAAGGTCGTCACGGCTGCGATCGATTTGACGCGCTTCGTCGGTGTCAGGGTGCCCGATGACGTTCGCGCCGCCTTCGAACGATTCCTCTGATAGACGCAGGGGCCCCACGTCTTGAGTACTCCTGCTCCCGCTCCCGCGACGACCGGCGCGCCTGTCGATCGCGCGTGGCTCAACGCCGACCGCCTCTTCTTCATCGCGCTGGCCTTCTGCCCGCTCGCCATCGGCTCGAAGTACTTCGCCGGCGGGCCCGTCACGTTCGTGCTGTGCTGCCTCGCCCTCGTCCCCCTCGCGAGGTGGATGGGCGTCGCCACCGAGATCATCGCCCACCGCCTCGGCTCGGGCCTCGGCGGCCTCATGAACGCGAGCTTCGGCAACGCCGCCGAGCTCATCATCGCGATCGCCGCGCTCCGCGCCGGCCACGTCGAGGTCGTCAAGGCGAGCATCACCGGCGCCATTCTCGGCAACCTGCTGCTCGTGCTCGGCGCCGCCGTGCTCGCCGGCGGCATCGGCCGCGAGAAGCAGACCTTCAACGCCACTGCCGCGCTCTCGGGCTCGGGCCTCATGTTCCTCGCCGTCACCGCCATGAGCGTGCCCGACCTCTTTCACCTCGCGCGCGGCGACGAGGCCGTCGTCGTGCTGCGCCCGATGTCGATCGGCATCTCGCTCGTGCTGCTCGTCATCTACGTGCTCTCGCTCGTGTTTGCCCTGCGCACGCACAAGCACCTGTACGCGGGCGAAGACGACGACGACGGCGAAGACCTGCCCAAGTGGAGCCAGACCCGGGCCATCGTCGTGCTGCTCGGCTCGACCGTCGGCGTCGTCGTCATCGCCGAGAACCTCGTCGGCGCGATCGAGCCCACCATCGAGCGCTTCGGGTGGACGCACACGTTCATCGGCGTCGTCGTCATCGCGATCGTCGGCAACGCCGCCGAGCACAGCACCGCGGTGATGATGGCGCTCAAGAACAAGATGGACCTCGCGTTCAACATCGCGTTCGAGTCGAGCAAGCAGATCGCGCTGTTCGTCGCGCCGCTGCTCGTGCTGCTCTCGATTCCCCTCGGCGCGAACCTCACCCTCGAGTTCAGCCACATGGAGGTCGTCGGCATGGGCGTCGGCGTCGGCGCCGCCACCCTCATCGGCCTCGACGGCGAGTCGAACTGGCTCGAGGGCGTCATGCTGCTCGGCGTCTACGCGATTCTGTCGGTCGCCTTTTTCTACATTCCGTGAATGGGGTGAGCGCGTGAGCGCACCAAGGCGCCGTCATGCGACTCGCGCTCGCCGTCGTCGTCGCACTCGAAGTGTCTTCGTGCTCCGCGCCCTACGTCTGCAGCGCCGAGACGTGCTTCGGCTGCTGCAACGCTGAAGGGTTCTGCGACGCCTGCCCCTCCGATGGCGGCGCCGGCGGCGGACGTGCCGGTGGCAGCGCCGGAGGAGCCACCGCCGGAGGCGTGAACGCCACTGCCGGCGGCGGCACCTCGGGCGGCGCGACGGCCGGAGGAAATGCCGGTGGGCGTGCAGGCGGAAGCGCGGGTGGCCGCGCGGGTGGCAGCGCGGGTGGCCGCGCCGGAGGCTCAGCGGGTGGAAGCGCAGGCGGCTCGGCCACGTGCACCAACGGCAGCTCGTGCAACCTCGCAGGCGACGCCGGCTGGGGCCTGTGCTGCCAGAGCGTCTGCCGCGCCTACGCCACCGACGTCACGAACTGCGGCGGCTGCGGCGTGCAGTGCGCCGCGGGCTCGAGCTGCGTGCAGGGCCGCTGCACCGTGAGCTGCGACGGAGGCGTCTGCCCGTCGGGCACCCAGTGCACCACCAACATGTACAGCGTGCTCGCGTGCTACCCCGAGCAGTGCGGCGCGCTGCCGCAGGGCAGCTCGTGCGCGCGCAGCGACGTCTACGCCGGGCGCTGCTGCGGCAACGCCTGCCTCGACACGATGCGCGACCCCAACAACTGCGGCTACTGCGGCACGCGCTGCAGCGCCGGCCAGGAGTGCCTCTGGGGCAACTGCGAGACGCGCGTCGACTGCGCGACGGCTCCGGCGAACAGCGGCTGCTCGCGCGACGGAGGCTTCGGCCAGTGCTGCGGCGGTCAGTGCGTGGCGCTCGACACCGCGGGCGACCGCGAGAACTGCGGCGGCTGCGGCCAGCACTGCCCGGCCGGCGACGTGTGCACCAACACCCAGTGCAAGCGGCCCGACGGCGGCTACAGCCTCGGCTGCTACTCGGACCCGATGAGCCAGTGCGCTCCGGGTACGTCGTGCAACTCGAGCAGCTCGAAGTGCGTGACGCAGGCGTGCAGCGCGTCGACCTTCGGCGCGCCGTGCATCGGCAGCGGCAACAGCGTCTGCTGCGGCGCGGGCTGCACCGATCTCTACAGCGACCCGGCGAACTGCGGGGTGTGCGGGCGCGCGTGCGGCGGCGGGCAGTTCTGCGACTTCGGCACGTGCCGCCAGACGCCGACATGCACCGCCGCCAACTCGGGCGTCAACTGCCCGGTGCCCGGCGGCGGCGTCGGGCAGTGCTGCTCGGGCTCGTGCGTCAACCGCCAGACCAGCACGCAGCACTGCGGCGCCTGCGGAGCGCAGTGCCCCTCGGGGCTCGTCTGCCGCCAGGGCAGCTGCGGGCTGGCCGACGGCGGCTGGCCGGGGAGCACCTGCGGCGGCATCGCGTGCCCGGCCGGCACGTCGTGCGACGGCAACCGGTGCTTGCCAGTCGCGTGCCCGGTCGGAGCCACGGGCGAGATCTGCGCGTTCGGCGTCGGGGTGGGCAGCAACGCGTACCAGACGATCACCGGCAAGTGCTGCAACGGCGCGTGCGTCGACGTCGCTCAAGATCCGCAGAACTGCTCCCAGTGCGGCACCTCGTGCGCGTCGGGCCTTTGCGTTCCCACGAGCCCGTGGGGCGGCATCGGCGGGGCCATGTGCTACGCGCAGGCCGGCGGTAACTGCGGCTTCGGCGGCTGCATGGGCGGCCAGTTCTGCGTGAGCGGCCAGTGCCTGCCCTCGACGTGCCAGAGCTTCAGCGGCGGTGCGTGCCAGACGACCGCGGGGCAGACGGGCATGTGCTGCTCGCAGGGGTTCAGCGCGACGTGCGTGAACCCGTCGAACGACCCCCAGAACTGCGGCGGCTGCGGCATCGCGTGCGGTGCGGGCGCGACGTGCACCAACGGCGTGTGCAGCACGATCGCTCCGCCGTGCACGGCGGGGCACCTCGGCCAGTTCTGCGCGCTCGACGCGGGCACGAGCCGGGCGTGCTGCCCGGGCGGCGGCTGCGTCGACTTGAAGTCCGACGGGCGCAACTGCGGCCGCTGTGGCGTCGTGTGCCCCTCGGGCATGACGTGCACCAGCGGCACGTGCCTCGCGCTCAGCTGCGCCGGCCAGACCCAGCCGGTCGCCTGCGCCGATGACGGCGGCACGGGGAATTGCTGCGGTGGCGCCTGCGTGAACCGGAACACCGACGTCTTCAACTGCGGCCAGTGCGGCCGCATCTGCGTGAGCGGCGAGTCGTGCAACACGGGGCGCTGCGGCCTCGAGGTGTGCACGGCAGTCGCGCAGGGCCAGGCGTGCCATCGAGACGCGGGGCTCGTGACGGCGGCGGGCACGTGCTGCTCGAGCGCGTGCCTCGACACGCGCAGCGATCGCCTCAACTGCGGCGGTTGCGGGCGCGTGTGCCCCGGTGACGCGGGTTGCGTGAGCGGCAACTGCCAGTGAACGAGCGAGCAGTGGTAGAAGGGCGCGATGCCGGTCGAGCTCCGCAAGGGGGGGCTGCACGTCAGCGGAACTCCGCTGTGGCTCGACGCGCGTCGAAAGAGCGAGCTGGCGTTCGTGTCGCACGCGCACACCGATCACATCGCGCGCCACGAGCGGGTGATCGCGACGGCCGCGACGCTGCGAATCATGGAGCACCGGCTCGGCCCGCTGCAGTCGAAGCTGCCGGTGCCGTACCACCGGCCGTTTCGGTTGGGTGAGCTCGACGTCGAGCTGCTGCCTGCGGGCCACGTGCTCGGCAGCGCGCAGATTCGCGTCACGCGGGCCGACGGTCACCGCATCGTCTACACGGGCGACATCGGCTTCGAAGAGTCGGCGACGGCAGAGCCTGCGAGCATGCCCGAGTGCGACACGCTGGTGCTCGAGTCGACGTTCGGCATGCCGCGGTTCCGCTTCCCTCCGAAGGAGCGCGTCGTCGACGAGATCGAGCAGTGGGCGCGGCGCGCGCTGAGCCGCGGCGTGCGGCCGATTCTCTACGCGTACTCGCTCGGCAAGGGCCAAGAGATCATCCACCAGCTCCACGCGCGGGGCATGAAGGTCTGCGCGCACCCGTCGATTCACGAGGTCTCGCAGCTCTACACCGAGCTCGGCGTTCAGATGAACGTGCGGCGCTTCGAGGGCGAGTTCGAAGAGGGCGAGGTCGGCGTGTTCCCGCCGTTCGGGCGGCACCCGGCGCTGAGGAACACGTACCCGAAGACGACGGCGGTGCTGACGGGCTGGGCGCTCGAGCCGTGGGCGGCGCGGCGCTACGGCGCCGACATCGCGTTTCCGATGTCCGACCACGCCGACTTCCCGGCGCTGATGCGCTGCGCGAAAGAGAGCGGAGCGCGCGAGGTCATCACGGTGCACGGCTTCGCGAAGGATCTCGCGAAGGCGCTCAACGCCGAGGGCGTGTTCGCGCGCGCGGTGACGCAGATCGTTCAGATGGAGCTGCCCCTCGCCGACGACAAGGCGCAGACCGAGCTTCCGTTGTAGCGAAACGCCACAGCGCCGGCCGCCAACCGCGCGAACGCCCGCGAGGGTGCATCGCTTGCAGCGTCTGCCCCGCATGAAATGGACGCGCGGATACCAGAGCCCCAACGTCGAAGACCGCCGTGGTCAGGGAGCCGGCCTCGGCGGCGGTCGCGGCCTGCCGCTCGGCCTGTTGTCGATGATCGGCTCGCGCTTCGGCATCGGCGCGGCGGTGCTCGCGGCCCTCGCGTTCGTCGCCTTTCAGCTGATCGGCTCGAGCGCCACGCAGGAGCCCGTCGCCCAGCGCGAGTCCGCCGACGAGCGCGTGCAGTTCGTCTCGTTCGTGCTCGACGACGTGCAGAGCACCTGGGCGCGGCAGATCGCTGGCTACGACAAGGCGAAGCTCGTGCTCTTCGACGGCGCCACCCGCACCGGCTGCGGCTACGGCGACCGCGCGGCCGGGCCGTTCTACTGCCCGCAGGATCAGAACGTGTACATCGACCTCTCGTTCTTCCGCACGCTCGAGTCGAAGCTCGGCGCCGGCGGCGACTTCGCGCAGGCGTACGTCATCGCGCACGAGATCGGCCACCACGTTCAGAACCAGACCGGCAGCCTGAAGGGCGGCTCGAGCGTCGCGAAGGAGCTGCAGGCCGACTGCTACGCCGGCGTCTGGGCCCACAGCACGCAGTCGCGCAAGCTGCTCGAGGCCGGCGACGTCGAAGAGGCGATGACCGCCACCGCCGCGATCGGCGACGACCGCCTGCAGCGCATGCAGTCGGGCACCGTACAGCCCGAGAAGTGGACGCACGGCTCGTCGGCGCAGCGCACCGCAGCCTTCAAGCGAGGCCTTCAGTCGGGCGACCCCGCCGCCTGCGACATCGAAAAAAGGGGACAGGCTACTTTTTTGCGCAACGCCACCGACGCGCCCGCAACCGCGGCCGCGACTGCGCAATAAAGTAGCCTGTCCCCTTTTTCAGGCGACCGCTGCGCCGCCGCCGACCATCGCCTCGACGTGCGCGGTGGCCTCGGCGAGATACGCGAGCCGCTTGAGCCGCACCTCTTCGGGCAGGCTCGAGAACGCGTTGAACGCTTCCTTCAAGAGCTCGCGGTTGCCGGCGGTCGCCTGGTGCGCGAGGTCGAGCGCAGACTCCTGAGAGTCGAGCGCCTCTTCCCAGTTGTTCTCGGGCGTGAAGCCGGCCTCGAGCAGCGACATGAACAGCTGGCACGCCGCGAGGCGCTGGCGCAGCTCGCCGATGTGCTCGAGCGGCTCGGCGTACGCCTTCAGCTCGAGCAGGGCGCCCGTCAGACGCGGGTCGACGGTGGCGGTCAGATCTTCCACCTCGACCTCGTTCAAGAGCGCGGCGGTCAACGCCTCGACTGCGGCTTCGCTCGGCGTCGGCTCGACGCCCACCTCGCGCAGGTACATCACCGCCACGGCGACGTCGTTGCCGCCCGCCGCGATCACGCCCTTCGCCTTCTCGATCGCCTGGTTGTCGCCGACGGGGCGGCGGTTCTCCATTCGGGTCTTCACGGCCTCGCGGTACAGCGCCTCGAAGCTCGTGCCCGGCATCATGCGCGTGGGCAGGGGAGGACGAAGGCCCGGTACGTCGAGAACCCACAGCGGCGGGTTGCCCACGTTCTTGAGGCCGCGGAACAGCAGGGTGCCCGGCGGGTCGTGCGGGCGGAAGGGCGGCAGGTCGCTCTCGGGGCCCGACTGCGCCGCCAGCGCCGCCGTGCGCTGCTCGCGCGTGAACGACGTGATGCCCACCGCAGGCGGCGGCGGAGGCGGCGGCGCCTCTTCACCGTTGAGGCCTACGACGCGATCCATGTCGACGTCTTCGAGCTCGAGCGCGTCGAGGCCGCTGCAGCCCGTGAAGTCGCAGCGCAACAGCTTCAGCTTCTCGAACGTCGCACCCTCGAGGTTCGCGCCCCGGAAGTCGCAGTCTTGCAGGCGGCCTCCGTGGAAGTACGCGTTCGAAAGGTCGGTCTCGCGGAAGTTGATCTTCGACAGGTCGCACTTCTCCCACTCGCTGCCGATGAGAATGAGACCCGAGAAGTCGGCGTTCGCCGAGAACAGCTGGGCGAAGGTCGCGCCGGTGTGGTCGAGCGGGACCTTCCCGTCCTTACGGAGGTTGTTCCACTCTTTGGAGCCGCTCTTGAGGAGACTTTCGATGACTGGCTTCGGCATGGGAGCGCTTGCTTCTACGCCACGCGTCATGTTGGTTCCACAACTTCGCGATGCTCGAGTTCAAGCCGGGTCCAGACTTCGTCAACGTCCGGTTGGATAAGTTCCTCCGCAAGAAGCTCTCGAGCGTGCCCGTCTCGCACCTCTTCAAGATGATCCGCACCAAGAAGGTGCGGGTGAACGGCCGCAGAGCCCAGCCGGAACAGCTCCTGCAACTGGACGACGTCGTCACCGTTCGCGGCGACGAGAAGCAGCTCACGACGCCGGTTCCCGAGGCCGAGCGAACACAGCCTCCGCTCGATCTCACGCAGCTCAACATCCTCTTCGAAGACGACTGGTTGATGGTCATCGACAAGCCCAGCGGCGTCGCCGTTCACCCCGGCAGCGGCATTCACTCGGGCACCGTCGTCGATCTCGTCCGCGCCTATCTGGGCCCCAAGGCCGTGCGCAACGACTTCGGCGCGAGCCCCGCCCACCGCCTCGATCGCGAGACCTCGGGCCTGCTCGTCGTCGCCAAGCGCCGCCCCGCGATGGTCCACTTCACCGAGGTCTTCACGCACCACCGCGCGAAGAAGAAGTACGTCGCCCTCGCGATGGGCAAGATGCACAAGCCCTCGGGCGTCATCGATCTCGCCCTCGCCGAGCACCAGCAGACCGCGCTCAGCAAGGCCCGCCGCGGCGTCAACATGCAGCCCGCGGTGACACGCTGGCGGCTGCTGGCGCAGGGCGGGGCTGCCGCTTATGTGGAATGCCTGATTGAGACTGGCCGAACGCACCAGATTCGGAGACACTTCGCCGCCGTCGGGCACCCGATCGCGGGAGACAAGAAGCACGGTGATTTTGCGTTCAACCGAGAAGCGAAGGCGCAGTGGAAGCTCGACCGCCTGTTCCTCCACGCCGCGCATCTCGAATTTCCCCACCCTGAAGACGGCCGCCGCATGGTGATGGAGTCGAAGCTTCCCGCGGAGCTCTCCGAAGTGTTGCGCGCAGCAGGAGTCACGACATGACTGCACCTCCGGACAAGAAGAAGCTCGTTCTCGTCGACGTTCCCAAGCCGAAGCTGTGGAAGCGGCTGCTCAAGGGCCTGGGCTTCTCGATCGTCGCGGTCGTGTCCCTCGGCGGTGTCGCCGCGCTCGGCGCGTGGCTCAAGTTCGGCTCCGACCTGCCGGCGATTCCGCAGGTCGACATGTACCACCCGCCCGTGCTCACCGAGGTCTGGAGCCAGGACGCCGTGCTCTCGGGCGAGCTCTACAACGAGCGTCGCAAGGTCGTGCCGTACGAGCGAATTCCCAAGCGGCTCGTGCAGGCGTTCATCGCCGCCGAAGACGCGAGCTTCTTCGATCACGGCGGCGTCGACCTGCTCGGCACCGTGCGCGCCGTCACGAAGACCGTCATCAAGAAGGTCACCGGCAAGGGCAGCGTGCAGGGCGGCTCGACGCTGACGCAGCAGACCGCGAAGGCGATTCTCGTCAGCGACGCGCGCCGCAAGGTGCTCGAGGCCCGCGGCCTGTCGGGCAAGCTCACCCGCGAGAGCGAGGCCGCCGCGAAAGAGGCGTTCAAGAAGGCCACCGAGAAGAGCCCCAAGCGAAAGATCCGCGAGGCCATTCTCGCGAGGCGCCTCGAGGCTGCGCTCACGAAAGAAGAGATCCTCTACCTCTACCTGAACAACGTGTACCTCGGGCACCACGCCTACGGCGTTCAGTCGGCGGCCGAGAACTACTTCCGCAAAGACGTGAAGGACCTGACGCTCGGCCAGATGTCGCTCATCGCCGGCCTGCCGCAGGCGCCGTCGAGCTTCTCGCCGTTCACCGCGGTCGACAAAGCGAAGAAGCGCCGCCACTACGTGCTCGGCCAGATGCTCGAGAAGGGCATGATCTCGCAGGCCGAGCACGACCAGGCCGACAGAGAAGAGATCCAGGTCTTCCCGGTCGAAGACGTCTTCCACGAGCTGTCGCCGTACTTCACCGAAGAGGTGCGCAAGTCGGTGGTCGATCGCTACGGCAACGTCGCGGCGCTCGAAGAGGGCCTCCAGATCTTCACCACGATGGACAGCGAGAAGCAGCGCGCCGCTCAAGAGAGCGTGCTCATGGGCCTGCTCGCCGTCGACAAGCGGCAGGGCTACCGCGGCCCGCTGCTCAAGCTCGAGACGCCGAAAGAGCGCGACGCCTTCATCGCGAAGTCGAAGACCGCGATGGGCGACGAGAAGATCACGCCCGGCGCCTTCTACATCGGGCTCGTCACCGCCATCGACAAAGAGGGCCTCGTCGCCGACGTGAACATCGGCGGCCAGATCGCGAAGCTGCCGGCCCTGAGCGCCCGGTGGACGCGGCAGGTCAACTCCGAGCGGTACTACAACTCGGGCGTGATGGTGAGCTCGCTCAAGGGCGCGCTCGCCGCGGGCGACGTCATCCCCGTGCGAGCGGTCGCCGACGCGAAGGGCCTGTGGGACGACAAAGAGCAGTACAACTCGTCGCTCGAGAAAGAGGTGCCCGAGAACGTGCCGCTCGTGCGCCTCGAGCAGGACCCCGAGCTCCAGAGCGCGCTCGTCTCGATCGACCCGCATCGCCAGTACCTGGTCGCGATGGTCGGCGGCTACGACTTCGACGCGAACGAGTTCAACCGCGCGTTTCAGGCCTGCCGCCAGCCGGGCTCGGGCTTCAAGCCGCTCGTCTACTCGGCCGCCATCGAGAAGATGGGGTGGACGGAGGCGACCGTGCTCGTCGACGCGCCCATCGTCTACGACGACCCCGAGAACCAGAACCGCTGGAAGCCCGAGAACTACACCGAGGGCTACGTCGGCGACGTGCTGCTGCGCACCGCGCTCGTGAACTCGATGAACATCCCCGCGGTGAAGACGTACATCGAGCTCACGCGCTACCTCGGCAAGAAGAACGAGCCGCTCGGCATCAAGCTGATGGGCGAGTACATCAAGAACCTCGGCATCAACACGCCGCTCAACCCCGACTTCTCGACGGCCCTCGGCAGCTCGTGCGTCTACCCGTACGAGCTCGCGCAGGTGTACTCCACCATCAACCGCCTCGGCGAGAAGAAGCCCACGTACTTCATTCGCAAGGTCGCCGATCGCTACGGCCGCGTGATCGAAGATCACACCTCGTACGATGACCCGTGGGCCACGCTCACCGATCGCGTCGCCGGCGGCTACGCGCGCCTCTACGAGCCCGGCGAGCAGGTGATGGAGAAAGAGACCGCGTACATCGTGACCGACCTCATGCGCGGCGTCGTCCGCGAGGGCACCGGCGCCGCCGCGAACCGCCTCGGCAAGCCCGCCGCCGGCAAGACCGGCACCACCAACGACTCGTTCGACGCCTGGTTCACCGGCTTCACGAAGGACCTCGTGACCACCGCGTGGGTCGGCTACGACCTGAACCAGCATCCGCTCAACCGCGCCGAGACCGGCGGCAAGGCCGCGCTGCCCATCTGGCTCAACTACATGAAGAGCGCCCTCGACGGCCGCGCCCAGCCCGAGTTCTCGCCGCCCGCCGGCCTCGACCTCGTCCGCGTGCGCGTCGACGAGAAGACCGGCAAGGTCGCCAGCGCCTACAAGGGCGCGAAGGACATGTGGTTCAAGCGCGACACCGAGCCGAAGGACAAGGAGCTCGAGAAGGGCGCCGTCGGCACCGGCGACTTCATGATGCAGAAGTAGGTCGCTTCCACAAATTCCGACGGACTCGGAGCCGGCCCGCCAATTCGCCGGCATGACCCAATCGTCACCTCGTCTGCCAACGCTCTTTCTCGCCGTGCTCATGGCCTGCAGCTCGGGCCCTCACCCGTCACCGGCCTGCGAGCGCGCGCTCGCGTGCGGCAAGGTGCTCTCGCCGAAGGACGCCGAGAAGATCGAGGCCGGCATCGGAGCGAGCTCCGACTGCTGGTCGACGACGCCCGAGAACGCCGACAAGTGCACCGCCGCCTGCAACAAGACGATCGCCGATCTCGACGAAGCCGTGCCCAACCAGGCCGCCGATGCCGGCTGCGGCAACGAAGCGCTCTCGCAGTCGCCGGCGTGCCGCGACCTGCTCGGCTGCGCGGGCTCGGGCTCCGCGCTCGAGTCGCTCTACGGTGAGCGCGGCATGTGCTGGGCGACGACCCGCTCGTACGCCAACGCCTGCACGAGCGCCTGCGCTCAGGCGCTGCAGCAGCTTCGCGCCCAGAGGCCCGACGCCGGCTGCGACGGCACCGCGGGCTCGGGCGGCACCGCCGGCGGCAGCGGCACCGCGGGCGGCATGTCGGGAGCTGCAGGGGGCATGTCGGGCACCGCGGGCGGCGTGGGCACCGCCGGTGGGCACTCCGGCGCCGCAGGCGGCTCGTCCGTGATGAAGCGCGTCTTCGTCACGGCCTCCGACTACGACGGCAAGCTCGGAGGCCTGGCGGGCGCCGACGCGAAGTGCGCCCTCTCGGCGCAGGCGGCGAACCTCGGCGGCACGTGGAAGGCGTGGCTCTCGGACGACACGACCAACGCGCTCGACCGCATCGCGAACGTCGGCCCGTGGTTCTTGCTCGACGGCACGAAGGTCTTCAACAACAAGGCGAACCTCGCGACGGTGCCGCTGAGCCAGATCACCATCTCGGAGCAGGGCACCCGCACCTCCGGCTCCTACGCGTGGACGGGCACCCTGGGCGGCGGAGCGCGGTCGCCTGACACCTGCGGCTCGTGGGCGTTCAACGACGCCACGAAGAAGGGCAACGTCGGCTACCTCACCTCGGCCTCGAACTGGACCGAGTACTCCGCCTGGCCGTGCAGCTACCGCATGCACCTCTACTGCATCGAGCAGTAGCCGCTATCGGCCCAGCTGCTGCTCGATCGCGGGCAGCAGCGGGCTCTTCGGGTACAGCTGGCGAAACGCCGCCGCGCGCTTCTCGGCCTCGGGCTTGTGGCCCGAGCTCACGAGGCAGCCGACCCAGAGCGCCTCGCGCTCTTCCGCGAGCTGGCCCCAGAGGAACTTCGCCTGGTGCTGCTCGAGCGCCACGACCGCGTCGTCGTACCGCTGGCGCGCCATCGCCGCGCGCGCCGTGTCGATCATCGCGCGCTCTTCACGCAGCGCGCTGTCGGTCCGAGGCTGCGGCGCCGGCTCCTTCGCGGGGGTCGGCGCCGCGGCCTTTCGCGTCTCTTGCGCCGGAGCCGCCGGAGCAGGCGCCGGTGCCGGTGCCGGTGCAGGCTCGGTCACCGTCACTACCATCGGCACGATCACCGGCGGCGCGGGCACCGGCGGCGCTGCGTAGCGCGTGATCCCCACTCCGGCGCCGGTGCCGAGCACGAACGCGATCGCCGCGAGGCCGATCTTCCCGGCGAGCGTGCCCTTGAGCGCGCCGGCCGCTCCCGACGTGCCCGCCGCAGGCGCCGACGGCCCGGAAGGAGCCGCAGCGGCCGGCGGCAGCGCCGCGATCGACGCGCTCAAGCGCGCGAGCACGCGCTCTTCGACCGAGAGCCCGGGAGCGGGCCGCGCCCGCTCGGCGGCGATGAACGGATCCATGTCTGAGGGCAGCTGATCGGCGCTCATGTTTCACCTTGGATGAGGGCCCGCCGTCGAACGGCGGCAGAGAACTGCTGCCGGGCCGTTCGCAGGCGGGAGTACAAAGTGTTCAACGGGATCTCGAGGGCCGCAGCCGCCTCGGGGCCGCTCAGGCCGTCGAAGTCGCACAGCGAGATCGCGGCGCGCTGCTCGAGGTCGAGCTCGTCGAGCGCCTTCAGCACCGTCTGCCGCCGCTGGCTCTCGATGAGCTGCGCTTCACTGCTCGCCTGATGGTCTTCGAGCTCCGGCGGCTCGTCGTGCAGCACCTCGGGCCGCGAGCGCGCCCGGCGGCGGAAGTCCGACGCGACGCGGTAGGCGATGCCGAAGAGCCACGGCTGAATCGGGCGCGACCGGTCGTACTCGGCGAGGCGCCGGTACGCGACGAGGAAGACCTCGTGGCACAGGTCCTCGGCGTCGGAGGAGCCCGTCACGAGCCTCCGCAGCGTGTTGAAGACGTAGCCGAAGTGCTGCCGGTAGAGCGCCTGAAACTCGTCGACCGGCGGAGGCGCCGCCGCCGGAGCACGCAGGGCCGCAGCCGTCGCTTCGGTCACTGGAACACCAGCCCCGCCGAGAGCCCGGCGTCCGCGAACACCGGAGGGCTCACCCAGACCTCGACCTGACCGATCGAGAGCGCCGCGCGCGTGAAGACCGCCAGCACCTCGAGGTGCGGCCTCACGAAGAACATCGAGCCCAGCGCGAGCTCGACCTGCGCGCGCGCTCCGGCGCCGAAGAACGGCAGCGTGACGCGCTGGGCGTCGGCGAGGTCGATGCCTGCGGCGCGCAGCACTCCGCCCGATGCGACGGCGCACGCGGCGAACCAGCTCTTGTGAAAGCAAGGCACCAGCGACCCGAGCAGCACCGAGGTCTCGAACACGCCGGCGTCCGCGCGGCCCCTCACCGGCACGTCGAAGCGGCCTTCGGCGGCGATCGAGAACGACGGCCACTTCACCCGCGCGCCCACCGTGAAGCCCGGCGCGACCTGCGGCGCCGAGGCCAGCGACGCCAGCGCTCCGACGGCGATCGCGACCTGCAGCGGTGAAGGCGCCGGCGGCGGTGCAGGAGGAGCGCGGCGCTCCTCGACCTTCGGGGGCGGAGGAGGGGCCGGCTCGACCGGCGCCGGGGCCACGCGCGTCAGGCTCAGCGGGTCGATGGCGATCGAGATGGCCAGCGCCGCGGCCGAGGCGAGCTCCTGGCAGTCGCGCGCGGGCGAGCTCAGCTTGCGGTTGCCTTGCGAGCCGAAGTCGACGACGGCCTCGAGCCCCTGCGCCGCGCCACGAAACGTCGCCGTGATGACGGTCACCGACGTGCTGTCGAACGGCGAGTAGCCGAGGCGTGCGGTGACCGCGCTTTCCAGCGCCGCCGGGTCGGGGCAGGCCTCGGCGCCAGCCAGGCGTGAGTAGACGAGGTGCGCGCGAGGGTGCTCTTCGGCCCACGCACCGCTGGCGCTGGTGACCGCAACGAGCGCGGCGACGCGCGCGCTCACCTGCGAGCCTCGATGAGCTTGGGCGCCTGGTTCGCGCCCGACCCGCACAGGTAGAAGTGGTCGGGGCCCATCACGACGATCTTCGAGACGCTCAACAGGCCGAGAGGGCTCGACGCGGCTGACCAGCTCGTGCCGCCGTCGTTGAACCAGAGCGGCACGCTGGCCCCCGAGATGCCCGCGTAGCCCTCGGTGGGCGACAGCAGGCCGACGGTGCCGTAGTCGTCGAACGGCCCCACGGAGGAAGGGTTGTCGGTCAGCCGCCAGCCCTTCGTGGCTTCGTCGCGAGCGATGACGCGGCGCTTGTCGCCGACCGCGACCATTGCCGTGCCCACGCCGTGAACCGCGTTCCAGGCCTGCGACGGCGCCTGGCCGCCCAGCGCCGAGAGATCGGCCGTCTCGAGCGTGCCGGTGCCGTTCTCCCACCGGAGCACGTCGCGCAGGCCGGGGATGAAGAGCACGCCGTCGCTGCGCAGGAAGCACGACGACGGGTAGGCCAGCCCGAGGTCTGCGCTCAGCATCGACCACTGGGAGCCGTTCCACCGGTACAAGAAACCGTTGTTGTTGGTCGACCGTTTCCCCACTGCGTAGACGTTCGACGCAGAGCTGCCGCAGAGCCCGAGCACCGTGCCGATGACAGGCGCCGCGACGAACGCCGACATGCGATCGCACGGGACCATGCACGAGTAGACGAAGTTCGAGCCCCCCGCGAAGACGGCTCCTTCAGGCGACGCGTAGACCGTCGAGATCGGGCTGGCGACCGAGAAGCTCGCGACGCGAGTGAAGCCGCCATCCGCGCGGTGGAAGATGCCCTCCCAGGTCGTCGCCCAGACGTCGTCCGGCGGCCCCGAGGCCGCGAAGACCGGGCTCGTCGACGAGATCGTGGGCACCTGCAGATCCGTGAACTGAAACGGCAGCTGCGCCGAGCCTCCGCCAGCGCTGCCTCCTGCGGAGCCGCCGCCGACTCCGCCACCGGCGAGTCCGCCGCCGAACCCACCGCTCGCGCCGCCCGCAGCGCCTCCGCCGGCTACGGCTGCGCCTCCCGCGGTCGAAGCGCCGCCGGCTGAGCCCCCAGCGTCGAGCGGGTTGCCCAATGAGGCTGCGAGCTCGCAGCCCGACGCCGCGAGCGCCACCCAAAGGACACCCCACCGCGCGCGCACGGGGGCGTCCTTATCCGAGGCGTGGAGACAAAGTCACTTCGAGGACCCGGTCGCGACGGTGACGCCTGGCATCACCGTGAACAGCACTCCCTGCGGCACGTTGACCCCTCCGCTCGAGAGGTTTGCGGCGGCGAAGATCAGCGCGAGCTCCGGCCGCACCTGAAACGGCCCCAGCTTGAGCGACCAACCGACGTTCACGCCGAAGTTGTGCGCGACGAGGCTCGTGGCGCCGCTGCCCGTCACCGCGAGGCTCGCGAACTGCAGCGCGTAGCCGACTCCGGCGAACGCGCCGATCGGGTGCGACGCCATCGCCCTGAGGCCACCCTCGAAGTTGAACCCGAACGCCGACTGGCCGTTGGCTTCCTGGCGGAACAGGCCGAACGCGACCGTCGGCATCGCGGCCACCTCGAGCGGCCCCAGCGTCATGCCCAGCTTCAGCCCCGGCTGAATGCCGTTCGCGCCGAGGTGCAGGTTCAGGTCTGCGAAGTCGGTGAGGCCCAGGCGCGCGTTCGCCTCGACCACCGGCAGCTGCAGCTGCGTCGACGTCGTGCGGTTCGCCTGCGCGCTCAGCCCCACTCCCGTGGCGAGGCCGACCTCGGCGTTGCCGCTGCCCAGTCGCTCGGCGCCCATCATCTGCATGCCCGCGCGCGGAATCGCGCACGCACTCATCCCGACCGCCAGGAAGGCGGCTGTGTACGGCTTCATCGTTGGTGACTCCCCTGTGGTTGTGCTGCCGGGAATTGGCGCCTGGCGTCGGGTTCCGTCGAAGTTCTTCAGCGGCAGCGCCCGTCTTCCTGTCCGGCCGCCAACCCGCTAAGCGTCAGCGGCCGCCATGGAAGCCGCAGCAGCCGTTCCCTCTGCAGAACCGCAGCCGCGCGCCTCCACCTTCGGCGACGAAGCGCGCGAGCTCATCAAGCTCGGCTGGCCGCTGGCGCTCGCCCAGGCCGGGCAGGCGCTCTTCGGCGTCGTCGACACGGCGATCGTCGGCCGCGTCGGCCCGCAGGCGCAAGGCGCCGTCGGCCTCGGCAACGCCTTCTTCATCGGCTTCGGCTGCCTCGGCATGGGCGTGATGATGGCGCTCGACCCGCTCATCTCGCAGGCGATGGGGGCGGGCCAGCCGGCGCGCGCGCGCACGCTGTTCTGGCAGGGCGTCTGGCTCGCCCTCATCGTCAGCGGAGCGCTCGCGCTGCCGATCGCGGTGACCCCGCTCGTGCTGCCGAGCTTCGGCGTCGAGCCCGAGCTCGCTCACCAGACGTGGCGCTACGCCGTGTGGCGCCTGCCGCAGCTGCCGCTGATGCTGCTGTTCATCGTGAGCCGCGCCTGGCTGCAGAGCGTCAACCAGACGCGGGTGCTCTTCGTGGCGACCGTCGTCGCGAACCTCGTCAACTTCGCGCTGTGTTGGTGGCTCGTGCTGACGCTGGGCCTCGGCGTCGCGGGCGCCGCGGTCGCGACCGTCGTCAGCGCCGCGCTGCAGCTCGCCATCGTGGTGGCGACGTTCGGCCCTCCACCGGCGGGCACGCGCCGCGAGCTCGATGAGGAGGCCGTGAGGAAGACGCTGCGCGTCGGTCTGCCCATCGGGCTGCAGATGTTCCTCGAGGTCGGCGTGTTCTCGGCCGCGGGCGTCATCGCGGGCACGCTCAACGAGGCGAGCATCGCGGCGCACCAGATCGCGATCACGTGGGCGAGCTTCACGTTCTGCCTCGCGGTCGGCATCGGGGCCGCCGCCGCGGTGAGGGTGGGGTGGGCGATCGGCGCGAGAGACACGCCGGCGGCGCGGCGCTCGGGGCTCACCGCCTGCGCGCTCGGCGTGCTCGTGATGTCGAGCTCGGCGCTGTTCTTCTATTCGTTCCCGCTGATTCCCGCCGAGGTGATGAGCGATCGCGCCGACGTGCTGCAGGTCGTCGTCGCGCTGTTCGCCGTGACCGCCGTCTTCCAGGTGTTCGACGGCATTCAGGCCGTCGCCGCCGGAGCGCTGCGCGGCGCCGGCGACACCCGCTTCGCGTTCTGGGCGAACCTCGCCGGCCACTACGGCGTCGGGCTGCCCATCTCGATGCTGCTCGGCATCAGGCTCGGGCTCGGCGTCATCGGCCTGTGGTGGGGGCTGTGCGCGGGCCTCATCGCGGTCTCGCTGGCGTTGCTCGCGCGGTTCGTGAAGCTCACGTCGAGAGACGTCGCGGCGCTCTGACTAGAAGGTGCCCGAGAGCGCGAGGCTCATGCCGTCGCTCGAGGCTGCCGGCGTCACCGTGGCCGTGCTGCCTCCGCCGAGGTCGAGCACGAACAGCACCGCGCCCGCGGCCGCGACGACGCCGCCGATGACGGCGAGCGTGACGCCGACGGTCTGCGAGCTGCGCGCGCGATCGAAGAGGTCGAACGCCTGCGGGTCGCTGCACTGTGCGCCCGGCATGCAGAGCGCCTTGCGCTGGCTCTCGAGGCCCAGCGTGTTCACGCCGAAGCCGATCGAGGTGCCGAGCAGAATCGCGCCGATCGCCATGCCCGCGATGCCAGCGATCTTCATGGGCCCGATGCCGCCCGAGTCTGAGGGTTTCGCGACCACGACCGCCGCGGCTGGCGGAGGCTCGGCCGGCTTCTCGACGACCGGAGCGGGCTCGGCAGGCTTCGGCTCTTCGGGCTTCTTCGGCGGCGGAGCCGGCTCGACCTTCGCGACCGGCGACCCGAGGCCGAGCGTGTTGCGCACCGACGGCGCGAAGAACTCCTCGAGCTTGTCTTTGAGGTTCACCGAGAACTCCTTGGGAGCGCCGGTGAAGTCGAACGTCGAGAGCTTCTTGCCGAACTCCTCGACGCTCAGGGCCTCGACGTGGAGCACGACGTCGTCGAGCGCGCTGCCCGCCTCGACGGCGACGAGCACGCTCACGCCCTTCTTCTGCGCGAGGTCGACGAGGCACGGCACCTTCGCCGCGCACGACGAGGCGTCGTCGACCGGCGTCGGCGTCGGCACCCCGCGCTCGGCGAGCGCCGTCGCCAGCGTGCGAGCGAGGTCGAGGGCCTGGGGCTTCGCGACACCCGAGCGGCGCGAGACCACGACCCACGCCTCGGGGCGAGCCTCCGCGGCGCCGAGCTGCAGCGAAAGAGCGAGCGTCAGAGCGAGCATGCGCGGCCCAGCCTACAGCGATTCCGGCGGGCCCGAGCTACTTCCCTTTGAGCGCCGACTCCATCTCGGCGGCCGCGATCTCGATCTGGTCGTACTGCTCGGGCTTCACCGTGCCCTCTTTCAACTTGCTGATGTACTTGGCGAGGCGCGTCTTATCGAGCTCGGGGAGCGCGCCGGGCTTCGCGTCCGACTGCTTCTGCAGCGACATCAGCCGAGCGAGCAGCCTGTCGCCCTTGGACTTCCCGGAAGGGGCGGGCGTGACCGGCTTTGGTGGCTGCGGCGCGGGGTCTTTCTTCACCACGGGCGCAGGGTCTTTCTTCGGAGCCGGTGCGGGCGCCGGCTCGGGCGGCGGGGCCGGCTGCGGCTCGACCTTCACCGGCTCGGGTGCGGGCGGCGGCGGCGCGGGCTCGGCCACCTTCTCGGGCTCGGGCGCGGGCTTCGGCGGTTCGGGCGGGGGCGGCGTCGGCTCGACGGTCTTCACCGGCTCTCTCGGCACGGCCACCGGCTGCGGCACGACGATGGGCTGCGGGCGGTTCGCGTACGCGATCGCGAGGGCGACGAGGCCGAGCAAGAGGCCGATGACGCCGAGCACGAGACCGCGCGACGAGCGCTGAGCAGGCTCGCCGGGCGCGGTCGGCCGCTGCGTCGGCGGCACCGCCAGGGTCTGCGCGACCATCTCGGGCGGCAGCTTCTTCGGGTCGGACTTCGCGATCTCGGAGGTCGTGGTCGGGGCCTTGGGCTCGGCGGGCGACAGGCGCGTCTCTTGATTGACGGGGGCCCTCGGCGTCGCGGCCGACTGCGGCGTCGCGGCGACGCGCTCGGCGGGGATGCCGGAGGACGAGACGGCGGTGTGCGTGCCCGACTGGGGAATGCTGCGGCCGATCGAGAGGCCGATGGAGCGCGCGGTGGACTCCGAGAGGCTCTTGCGCACGCGCGTGACGAACTCGCGGACCTCGTCGGCGCTCTGGTAGCGGTCGCCGGGTTCTTTCGCGAGGAGCTTCGTGACGAGCTCGTCGAGATCGTCGGGGATGCTCATCAAGAGCGTCGAGGGCTTCGGCGGCGGCTCCTCGGCGTGCTTCATGAGCACCTCGACGACCGACTCGCCGGTGAAGGGCAGCTCGCCGGTGAGCATCTCGAACGCGATGATGCCGACGGCGTACAGATCCATCGCGGGGCTGACCGGGCCGCCGCGCGCCTGCTCGGGCGCCATGTATGACGGCGTGCCGACGAGCATCGACGCGCGCGTCTGCGGCGTGGCGCCGAGCACGCCGAGCTTCGCGATGCCGAAGTCGAGCAGCTTCACGTAGCTCATGCCGTCGCGCTGCTTGCAGAGGAAGATGTTCGACGGCTTGAGGTCGCGGTGAATGACGCCGGCCGAGTGCGCGGCGCCGAGGGCGCTCAGCATCTCTTCGAGCACCACCATGACCTGAGGAATCGGCATCACCCGCTTCTCTTTGCGGTTGCGCAGGAGCATGTCGGCGAGGGGCTCGCCGTCGAGGTACTCCATGACGATGCACTGCCGGCCGTCGGGCAGGGTGTCGTAGCCGAAGACGTCGATGATGCCGCGGTGACCGACGGCGTTGACGGCGCGCGCCTCGGAGACGAGCCGCTTCACCTGCTCTTCGTTCTCGGCGATCTCGGGGCGCAGCACCTTGATGGCGGCGCGCTTGCCGATGACGGGGTGATCGCCCGCGTAGACGATGCCCATGCCGCCGGCGCCGAGCTTGCCGCGCACGACGTAGCCATTGACGGTGCTGCCGATGACGGGGTCTTTGACGGCGTTGTTGCCGAGCGAGATGGACGAAGGGTTCAGCGCGTTGAGAGAGGCGGCGGGGCGCTCGCCGCCGGTGAACGCGAGGGAGTCGGGGTTGCGAATCTCTTCGTCGTCGGCGGGCCTGATGATCGTCTCGACGTGACGCTCCTGGTCACCGCCGGGCTTGCCCCCGCCATTATCCACTTCGTCGGGCATGTACGGGCATCGACCTTACCGCATCTTCCGCATGGCGGCTTCGTAGAGTGGGCGCGGCAGCGACGCGAGCGTGCGCATGCCGAGGCCCATCTGCCAGGGGAAGGTGAAGCTCTCGTCGGCGCGCATGATGGAGTTGCCGATGCGCTCGACGGCGTCGTCGGTCTCGAGCAGAAACGGAGGCCGCTTCTTGAAGTCGGCGGTCATCTCGGACTTCACGTAGCCCGGGTGAATCGTCGAGACGGTGACGCCGGTGCCGTCGAGATCCATGCGCAGGCCCTGCAGATACGACATGAGGTAGGCCTTGGTGGCGGCGTAGGCGCTGAGCCGTCGCAGGCCGCCGTAGGCGGCGATCGAGCTGATGCCGACGATGTGCCCGCGCTTGCGCTCGACCATGCCCGGGAGCACGCCGCAGATGGTGGCGGTGGCGCCGATGACGTTGACCTTGAGCATGTTCTCGACGCGCGACCACTGCATGCGCTTGGGCGAGCTGTCTTCGCCGACGCCGGCGTTGGCGACGACGAGGTCGAGGCCGCCGCTCGAGCGGTCGAGCTCGCGCACGGCGGCCTCGGTGCCTTCGCCGTTCGAGCAGTCGAGCTTCAGGGGGACGACGTTGTCGCCGGCCTCTTTGCGCAGGGCTTCGAGGTTCTCGAGGCGGCGGGCGGCGGCGTAGACCTTGATGCCCTTCTTGGCGAGCCAGGCGGCGAGGCCGCGGCCGATGCCGCTGGAGGCTCCGGTGACGAGGGCGTGTTGGTAGTTCATCAGTCGATCTCTCCGCAGGAGACGTAGAGCGAGTTGTCGCGGGCGTCGTGCACGTTGATGACGTGATTGCCGTCGCGCAGGGTCGAGAGCGACTCCTCGAGGGTGGTGGTGAAGACGATGACGTCGTTGTCGAAGGCGGGGTCGTCGTTCTTGTTCGAGATCTCGAGCGGCTTCATGGCGCGCAGGCCGGCGGTGATGGGGCCGACGTTGTCGCAGCGGCCCGAGTGCACGTGCGACGTCTGGGAGCCGCCGACGTTCGAGCGCTTGATGCGGACCTCGACCTCGACGGCGCCGCCCCGCTCGCTCAGCGTCGCGAGGCCGTCTTGCCCCGAGTTGTTCTGCTGCACCATCGCGATGGTGAGGGTGGGGCCGCCGCACGCGGGGATGAGCAGCAGCGCAGGGAAAAGCCGCATCATTCGCTTGTACGCATATCTCAAGTTCGGCCATGGTGCGGCGCCATGCGCTCACTGACCTTGACCCTCGCGGTGATGTTGTGTGCCTGCAGCGGAGACCCGGGAGGCGGTACGGGCGGTGGCTCGGCGACCGCCGGCGGCTCGGGGTCGACGGCAGGTGGTAGCGGCGCGACGGGCGGCGGCACTGCGACGGCGGGTGGCACCGCGACGGCGGGTGGCACTGCGACCGCCGGCGGCACGGCGACCGCGGGCGGCACCGCCACGGCAGGCGGAGCGGGCACTGCGGGCGGCGTGGGCACGGCAGGCGGCGCCGGGACTGCGGGTGGAGCCGGCACGGCAGGCGGCATCCCGGGCACGCTGCCCGACGGCGGCCTGGCGTTCATTCCCGGGACTCCGGCGAGTCACACGGCGATGCCGGGTGATGCGGGGCCGTGCATTCCGGGCGTGAACGGGGCTGACGGTGGCATGGGTTTGCCGCCGCTACAGATCGTGCCGGTCAACACGACGGCTGGTGGCTTTCCCGCGACGTTCGCGGCTCAGCCGCCCGGAGTGACGACCGACTGGTATCTGGTCGAGACGCGCGGTGTGATTCGCATCATCCGCAACGGCACGTTCCTGGCGACTCCGTTCTTGGATGTTCGCCAGATGATCACGGGGTCGGCGACCGGCACCGTCAACACCGCAGGCGGCGATGAGCGTGGAATGTTGAGCATGGCGTTCCACCCGAACTATGCGCAGAACGGTCGCTTCTTCACGATGGCGTCGCCTGTGACGAACAACGGGCTCTACTCGGCCGGCGGAACCGACTCAGTCGTTGAGTGGCGGCGGGATCCTGCGAATCCGGATCGTGCTCTTGCGATCAAGGTCCGTAACGTTGTGGTCATTCCGGCTTCGGCGACCAATCACAATGGCGGCACCGCCATGTTTGGGCCAGATGGATACCTCTACGTCGGCACCGGTGATGGAGGCGGCGGTTGCAATGATGTGATGGGACTTGAGAACGCTCCGCAGAACGTCTCCACGTTGTTTGGAAAGATGCTCAAGATCGACGTCGATCAGGAACCTGCAGTTGGAGCGCCGAATTCTCCGTTCGCCGCAGGCGATTCACGGGTGTGGCACTACGGTTTGCGCAATCCTTTCCGATTCGGATTCGATCAAGTCACCTTCGACCTTTGGATCGGTGACGTCGGCCAGAGCACCGCCGAAGAGGTTTCACTCTCTCGCTATGGACAATCCGGGCTCAACTACGGCTGGGCAGCATTCGAGGGTTCGTTCTCAAGTACTTGTCCAAACCGCCCGATTGGTGGGCCAAACACAACTCAGACACCACCGATTCTCAGCATTGATCGACGGATGGGTGCCGCGGGCCCGTTCGCGCAGTATCAGGCAATCGTCGGTGGCGTCGTCTATCGAGGCGCCGCGATGCCCGCACTCTACGGCGCCTATCTCTTCACCGACTACGCGGACACGGATTTTGGTGTCATGCGGTACTGCAACAGCACGCTCTATGGTCCGGTCAACGTCGCGTACAATCCCGGGCTTCCGATCATGGGAATGATGGGTAGTTTCGTGAACACAATCACCTCGGTCGTCTCGGGCAACGATGGCGAGGCCTATGTCACGTACGGGCTGCAAGGCCGACTTGGTCGAATTGCCTATCGATGACCGGGCCAGCCCCCGCGGTCACGGGCAATAGAAGCTATTCAGCGGGGTAGTGCTGTTGCCCGAGTTTCGAGGGTCATGCCTCCGCATAGGCCACCGCGCGGTGACGTCAATGCCGGGGGAGTCAACGATGGTGGCCACGAGCCCATCAGTCGAAAGACCATAGAGCACGCCGGATACACCGGGCCGGGGAGCGCCTGAGCTGGTTCGACTGCAGTCGATGGAAGCGGGAACGAGTCCGCCGACCGAACTGGGGGTCTCCCATTGCGGCAGCAGTGTGACGGCATCCAATGTCGCCACAGGTCGACGACCTGCTGACGGCACACGCCTCCATCGAAGCGACTGGCGCACGTCCCACTCGCCATGCCCACCGGCTGAAGCCCCCCGCCGTCGCTGAACAGATCGACCGATACCGAGGCGAGATCCGTCTCCGGGGAGTCAATCGTGACGGTCACGCTCTCGTCGCGCCGAAACGCGTTCGGCGCCGCGACGTCGAGCGTCGTCAACCCGCCATCGGTCGAACTCACCCGCGCGGGCGGGGCCGACAGCTCGATCACCGGATCCGGCGGCGTCACGTCGACGGTCGTCACCGCGGTCGCCACCAACCCCGCATCGGGAAAGAACGCGAACAGCTGCCGCGGCCCATCGACGGGCGGGAAGGCGCCGAAAGCGCGGTAGCTGCCGGCGTCGATCAACTGCAGCACCGCGACCGCGACGCCCGCATCGTCGCGAAGCACGCCTCCATCGAGCGCGAGCAACAGCACCGGCGGGTCGGCGCGTGAGCGCCCGGGCACCAGCGCGAGATCGGCGCCGATGGCCACGGGCGGTCTCCCAGCGCGCGCCGGCGCCTGCAGCGTCAGGCTCGAGTACCTCCCAGCACACACCGACCCCGCGCACTCCATCGACGCCGGGCACGCAGGCACGCACGACGCTGTTGCTCCGCCGCCGCCAGCACCGCCCGCGGTCGAGCCCCCCGCGCTTCCGCCGTCTGCTCGCGGGTACACGCAGACGTTGTTCTTCGTGTCGCAGACGGAGCCGTTGATGCAGCCCTTGTCGCAAGTCCGCACCTGCGGCACGCAGTCGAACATCACCAACAACGCAACCGCGGCGCCAAACCGAAGTCCCCTCACCATGGCGACCAGCACTACCTCATCAAGTTCGAGCCAGGTCCAGAGAGCTCCCTCGGCGAGAGGCGCAGCCGTGACTGTACGCTTCTACGTACGTTATTGTGTACGCACCATGGCCCTGACCAGTCGTGACATCGTGTCGCTCAGCCACGCGCGCAGCCATCTCTCGGAGCTCGCTGAGGAGGTGCGCGCCGGCGCCGAGAAGGTCATCACCAAGAACGGCGAGGGGTACGTGGCACTGATCGATGCCGCGCGGCTCGACTACTACCACCGGCTCGCGGCACGCGACGGGCAGCTCGACCTCGTGGGCTCGCTCGAGCGGGGCCTCGACGACATTCAAGGCGGTCGAGTGACTGACGCACGCCTGGCGCTGCGGCGGTTCAAGGGCCGCCGGGCGAAGCGGTGACACGCGCACGCAAGACGAGGGTCCTGGTCACTCACAGCTTCGAACTGGACCTGGAACGGATCGAGAGGTTCCTGACGGGTATCGGTGCAGCCCATCGCGTCGACGAGTTGGTCGACGACCTCGTCGAACTCGTCATCCCGTTGCTCGAACGCCTCCCACGTGTCGGCCACCTGTTTCACGATCGGCTCCTCGATGAGGAGGGGCGTGTGCTCTTCGATCGCATGAAGCGCAGGTTGGACACTCGCGAGGCACGAACCCTCGTCCGGGGCGACTTCATCGTCCTCTATCTGGTGAGCGACTCGGTGGTGCACCTCGTGGGGGCCCGGCACCACCGAGAAGGCGGGTTCCGTCTCGGCCAACAGTCGCGCTGAGGTCGACTGCGAGGCACGCTGATCAGCGCGCGCTCAAGTTCGCCTTGGGCCCTGGCCACACGGTGAGCGCCATGCCCTGCTTCAGCGCATTCGCGCTGCGCGGCAGTGCCTCGTTCCAGTTCCTCAAGTCGGACACGGAAACATCGAACCGCTGGGCGATGCTCCACAGCGAATCGCCGCTCGCGATGCCGTAGGTCACGCGGGTCTTCCCGCCGACCTGCGTCGCCTTCACCTCGCCCGCGGGAGCCGTGCCGAGCATGTGAGCGCCGGCGGGCACCTCGTCTTCGGCGCGCGTCGAGAGCCCGCTGCGGCGCGCCCGCGCGACCTGCCGCTCGATCACCGAGTCGGTCTTGCCGGCCTTCAGCGCCGCCGCGCTCGGCACCGGAATCAACAGGTCGGTGCCCAGCCGCAGCGAGCGCGCCGACTTGATGCCGTTGACGCGCATGATCGCCTCGGCTGCGCTCGCGTACCGCGTCGCAACCCCAGACAGCGTGTCGCCCTTCGCGACGCGGTGAACGCGGAAGTTGAGCCGCTCCGAGGGCCCCAGCTTCGCGACGCCCTCGCTCGTCTGCTTCGCAGCGCCCTTCGGCACGCGCACCACGTACGGCTCCTTCGCCGACGCGGGCGGAGTGCACCACCGCTTGATCTCCGGGTTCAGCACCTTCAGGTCTTCCAACGTGGTGCCGGCGATGCGCGCCAGGACGTCGAGGTCGACCTGGGTGTCGAGCGCGACCTCGTCGTACTCGAGCGGCTTCTCGTACTCGAACTCCTCGGGCGCGAAGCCGAACGCCTCGGGGTGCTTCGCAATCAGCGCGCACGCGATCAGCTTCGGCACGTAGTGCTTCGTCTCTTTCGCGAAGCCCGGCTTCTTCGTCGAGAGCTCCCAGAAGTCGCGGGTGCCATAGCGATTCGTGATCCACCGCACGCGCCCGCCGCCCGTGTTGTAGCCGGCCCACGCCAGGTACCAGTGCCCGTGGTTCGCGTAGAGCTGCGAGAGATACGCCGCCGCCGCCTTCGTCGCCTTGATGTAGTCGTTGCGTTCGTCGAGCCAGAAGTCGCGCTTGAGGTCGAACATGTCGGCGGTGCCGGCGATGAACTGCCACGGCCCGACCGCGGCCGCCCACGAGCGCGCCTGGGTCGAGAACCCCGACTCGATCATCGCGAGGTAGACCGTGTCTTTCGGCAGCCCCGCCTCGACCAGAATCGGCTGCATCATGGGGATGTACCGCGTCGACCGGCTCATCCACTTGCGGAACCACTTCCGCCCCTGGTGCTGAAAGAAGTGGATGTACTGCGCCACCAGCGGCTGCATCTCGACGGGGATGTCGTAGCGGTCGCGAACCACCGACACGTCGAACGAAGCGACGTCGGTCACCGGGTCGAGCACGAATGGCAGCGACTCGCCGCTGCCCTCGGCGTCGTTCAGCGCCTCTTCGATGCGCTCGCGCAGCGCGTTGCCGAGCCCGAGCCGCTGCAGCTGCTCGCGCAGGGCCGCGTCCGACTTCGCTGCGGGCTCGAGCGTCGTCTCCTCCAGCGCCCGGAGCTCGTCGACCTCACTCGGACCCGGGGCCTCGTCGTCGCTCTCGTCTGCCGGCAGCGGCGCGATCGGCTCCATGCCGGGCGGCGGCGGAGGCAGCGGGACGTCGGCGGCGGAAGCAGCGGGTTCCGCGCCGAGCGCAGTGACCGCAAGAAAGACGAGAAGCATCGGGAGGCGCACGCACTCTACCAAACCCCCGCGCGCCGCCGAGTCTTCCGCCCACGTACTTTGCGGCACACCGCCCGCGCGCGGCGCGTCGTCCGCGTGGGCGAGCCTGAACGAGAACCAAGCCGCGAACCGCGAACCGCGAACCGCGAACGGCGAACGGCGAACGGCGAACCCGGACACGAACACGAACGCGAACCCGAACGCGAACCCGAACGCGAACCCGAACGCCTACCCGGCCACCGGCACGTCCGCGTCCCCGGCCACGTCCCCGGTGCACTCCGCGACTACGGGAGCATTCTTGCCCCGCTCAGCTTCAGCTTCCGGCGCCTCACATCTCTCGTCCGCTCAACTTCCCCCTCACCCCGTCCCTCTCCCCTACGGGGGAGAGGGGGGGCTCTTCTCGCTTTTTGAGAGAACGTCCCAATCCGCACCGATTTTTTCCCTACATCGATAACAGCACCATGCCCGTCACCCTCGCGCGCACGCCCACCCTCACGAAGCCGCTGACCCGGGTCCCCTCGACGTCGCCCGCGGCTCCTCGCTTCCCGTCTCGCGCAGGCCTCGGTGTCAGCACGATTCACCGCTACAACGAGCCGCGCGTGACGCCGTCGACGATCGCCATCACGGTGTACACGCCGGTGCCGACCGCCGACGTCCCCGGCACGATCCGCGACACGAACAGCAAGCCGTTCGCCGAGAAGCTCCCTCAGCGCTTCATCATCGACGACGGCGGCCTGACCCGCATCTTCACCGGCGTCGACCTCCGCAAGGGGTCGGCCCTCGACAAGCGGCTCGACGCCATCATCGCGCGCATGCCGACCGACCAGGCGGGCCAGCTCGACTTCATTCGTCGCGAGACCAACCGCCTCATCAAGTGGACGGCCGGCAGCTCGGCGAACGACGGCCGCGACGAGTTCGAGTGGGACGTGAAGCGCACTCCGGTCGACGCCACCGCGGCTCAGAGCACTCACCAGTCGGCCGCCTACGACGCCGTCACGGCGCCTCCGCGCTCGACCGGTCAGATGATGGACGTCGTCGGCCTCGAGAAGTACCTCGATGCGGGCGAGGGCTACTGCATTCAGAAGGCGCTGCTCGCCGCGTGCCTCTTGAACAAGCTCGACATCCCCTTCCGCCTCGTGAACGGCGCCGTCTCGACGGGCGTCGGCCGGTCGGTCGGCCACACGTGGATCGAGCTCCAAGACGGCCGGGTCCTCGACGCCGCCTGGTCTTCGCTCGAGAAGCCGGTGAAGGACCACGCGACGCACGCCGACTGGTTCCGCTTCGGCGGCTCGTACCGCTTCGCGAACCAGCAGTACCCGTACCTCGCGCTGACCTGACCGCCGCGGCGCTACTCGCGCCCGTGGCCCTTGCCGACAATCTGCGCGACGTACTTGTCGAAGTCGAAGTGCGGCGAGTTCTCGCGGTCGTGGCAGCCGACGCACACCTTCGGGTCGCTGCCCTTGCCGATCGTCTTCGGGTTCGAGTCGTCCGAGTGAATCGACCCCGGCCCGTGGCACGACTCGCAGCCGATGCCCTCGCGGCCCGCAGTCTTGTCGATGCGGCACACTCCGCCCGGAGCCTGCCAGCCCGTCACGTGACAGCCGATGCAGTCGAGGTGGTACTGCTTGTTCACCTTCACCAGCGTCTCGTACCCGTGTGAGTGCTTGCTGCCCAGCCACACCGGCATCGCCTCGTCGTGGCAGTCTTGGCACACCGCATTCCCCACGTAGCCCGCAACGCCCTTCGCCGGAGCGGGGCAGTCTTTCCCGCTCTTCTTCGCCGCCGCCAGGTTCATCTCGCCGACGTCTCTGTCGTACGCGTCGACGAGCGCCTTCACCTCGGCGTCCTCCGGGAAAGACGACTCCAGCGGCAGAAACCGTACCGCGAAGCCGCGCTCGCCCTTGGGTGACTCCGGGGGCTCTGACGCCGCCGCCGCCCGCCGCGCCTCGAGCTCGACCAGCTTCTGCTGCCTCAGCTCTTTCATCTCGGGAGCGAGGCCCGGGTCGTTCGTCTGCGCGCGCAAGAGCTCGATGCGCTCGTCGAGCGCCGCGAGCGCCCGCTCCTTCTCGGCCGCGCCGCTGAAAAGCTGCGGCTTGTCGCCGGTGCCCTCCCACAGATCGACCCGCAGCATCGAGCGGCCCTTGCTCTGCAGCTGCGCCACGGGCACGTCGCCGCGCGTGAGCCGGCTCTGCTCGCCGGCGACCTCGTCTTTCGCGCGCGCGGCCACCAGGAGGTCGACGCCGCTCGCGGGCGACTGCATGACCGCGCCGTCGAACGCACCGGCGAAGAGCCCCAGCACGAAGCGGGCTCCCGCCTTGCGCGCGCCCTCGGCCCGCGCCGACAGCTCGGCCGCCGTCGCGCCCGACACCACGCCGAGCTTGAAGCCGCCCCGGTCGAGCACCTGCGTGCCGCCCTCGAGCTCGGGCAGCGCCTGCTTCGCGTGGAAGTCGGCGCCGCGCACGTCGTCGAGCGGCCCGGCCTGGCGCACGTCGAGCTTCATCGTCTTCAGCGCGGCGCTGAGCGCCTGCGCCTTGCGCTCCTGCTGCGGCACCGCCTCAGCGGGGATCTTCTCGGCTCCGAACAGCGCCTCGCCGCTGTCGACGAAGAACACCGGCTGCCCTTCGGCCCGCACCTTCTGCAGCTGGGCCGCGGCCCGCGCGATGCCTCCGCGCATGTTCTCGCTGCAGCCGCACGGCCCCAGGTAGCCGCGCAGCTCGGCGCTGACGATGATCGTCGCGGTCGGCGCCCCGGCGGGCTTCGGCTCGGGCTTGACCTGGGCGGTCGGGCACGCCGCGAGCGCGACCGCGGCGAGCGCCAGCCCCCTCACCAGAGAATGCTCTCCACCAGCTCGTCGATCTTCTCGCCCAGCGCCTCGAGCCCGTTCGCCTTCGACAGGAACCCGTCGGCGCCGACCTGCTGCGCGAGCTTGCCCAGCTCTTCGTCACCCAGCGAGCTGAAGATCACGATGGGGATGTCTTGCGTCTTGAACTCGTTCTTCAGCGTGCGGCAGATGTCCGTGCCCTTCGCGTCGGGCATGTGCAGGTCGGTGAGGATCAGATCGGGCTTGAACGTCTCGAGCGTCTTCTCGAACTCGACCAGCGTCGAGGTCGCGCGCACCTCGTAGCCGCGGCTCTCGAGCACGGATTTTTCCATCGCGAGCGTGATCTCGCTGTCGTCGATGAGAAGAATGCGGCGTCGTTCGGCCAAGGCCCCGACGTTCTACCAAGGCTACTTCTTGATCGCCTTCACCATCTTCGCGAAATCCGCCCGCGCCGCCTCGATCGTCTTCGCCGGCCCCGTCAGCTTGAAGAACACCGCACCCTCGGGCCCCTCGACGATCGCGCCCAGCAGCTTGAAGCCCGGCTTGCTCGTCTTCGGCCCCATCGGCCCGCCGCCGCCCGTGTAGGTGCCCTCGAGCTCCAGCGTCGTCAGATCGAAGCCAGACACCTTCTCTTTCTTCGTCGCCGGAGCCTTCGCGCCCTCGAACTGCCCGACCCACCGCTGCACGTTCGCGTCGACCGTGCCGCCCTGGCCCTGGCCGAAATAGAACACGCCACACTCGGCCTCTTCGGTGTCGCCCTTCGCCGCCGCGATCTTGTAGGTCGCCGCGCGCATCGGCCGCGGCGCATCGGCCTTCCACGTCGCCGGCGGAGCCCACGAGAGTCCGCCCGCCGAGTCTGCCAAAGCAGGGACTGCAAGAAATATCCCGAGCGCTGCGCCGTACCTGGTCATGTCGGGCATATACGCCCGGTTCACTTGACCTGCCAGAGCGCGGGTGCCTAAAGGGGCCGCTCCTATGCGTCGTTACTTTTCGCTCGTCGTCACTTTCGCGCTGCCCGCTTCCGTACTGCTCGGAGCCGCGCCTGCCTTCGCCGACCTCAAGGTCGGCTACGTCGACCTCCAGCGCGCCCTCGGCGAAGTCCACGAAGGCGTCGCCGCGAAGGCCAAGCTGAAGACCGAGCTCGAGAAGAAGAAGAGCGACTTCGAGGCCGAGCAGAACAAGCTCCGCCAGGACAAAGAGGTGCTCGACAAGCAGGGCCCCATGATGAGCGAGGAGGTCCGCAACCAGAAGTTCGCCGAGCTCCAGAAGCGCCTCTTCGAGCTCACCCAGAAGGCCGAGAAGCTCCAGATGGAGATGGCCCAGGCCGAGCAGAAAGAGCTCAAGAAGATCTTCGAGAAGATGGACCCGATCATCGCGAGCTTCGCGCAGCGCGACGGCCTCACCATGATGTTCGAGAAGACCGACTCGGGCCTCGTCTACGCTCCCGCGAGCCTCGACTACACGAACGAGCTCGTCCGCACGTACAACGACAAGTACCCGAAGCAGGGCGGCGGCGTCGCGGCTCCGAAGAAAGACGAGAAGGGCGGCTCGGCTCCCAAGGGCGAGGCGCCCAAGAAAGACGCCCCGGCCGCGGCCGCCAAGTAGCGGTGTGACTCGATCGCTCAAAGAGCTCGCAGCGCACGTCGGGGGGCAGATCGACGGAGACGCCTCCGTGCAGATCCACGGCCTCGCTCCGCTCGAAGAGGCGAAGGCCGGCCAGCTCTCGTTCTTCTCGAACACCCGCTACAAGCGCGCGTTTCAGGCGACGAAGGCCTCGGCCGTGCTCGTCTCAGAGAGCACCGTTCGTAACAACGGAGCGCGGAACAACGGCGTCACGCTCGTGAAGGTGGCGAACCCGCAGCTCGCGTTCGCGCGGCTCTCGCAGCTCTTCTTCCCCCCCCGCGCGCACCCCGCCGGCATCAGCGCCGCCGCCGTCGTGCACCCCGAGGCCTCGGTGCACCCGACCGCCACGGTGATGGCCCACGCGGTCGTCTCTCGCGGCGCGACCGTCGCGGCTCACGCCGTGCTGCACCCCGGCGCCTTCGTCGGCGAGCACGCGCAGATCGGCGAGGCCACCGTGCTGCACCCGAACGCCGTCGTCTACGACCGCTGCGTCGTAGGAGCCCGCTGCACGCTGCACGCCTCGAGCGTCGTCGGCGCCGACGGCTTCGGCTTCGTGCTCGATCTGCAGGCCCAGCAGCACGTCAAGATCCCCCAGGCCGGCATCGCGCGCCTCGAAGACGACGTCGAGCTCGGCGCCTGCAGCTGCGTCGATCGCGCCACCCTCGGCGAGACCGTCGTCGGCCGCGGCACCAAGATCGACAACCTCGTTCAGGTCGCCCACAACGTGCGCATCGGCGCCCTGTCGATTCTGTGCGCCCAGGCCGGCATCTCGGGCTCGACCCAGCTGGGGCAGGGCGTCGTGCTCGGCGGCCAGGTCGGCATCGCCGGCCACCTCGAGATCGGCGACCTCGCGAAGATGGCCGCCCAGTCGGGAGTCGCCCAAGACGTCGAGGCCGGGCAGACCGTCGGCGGTACGCCGGCGCTCGAGGCGGGAACCTGGAAGCGCGCGGCGGTCGTCTACGCCCAGCTGCCCGAGTTATTGAAAGAGCTGCGCGACCTGAAGAAACGGGTCGCCCAATTGGAGAAAGGTCACAAGCCGTGATGGACGTAACGGAGATCTCGCAGATCCTCCCGCATCGGTACCCCTTCCTGCTCGTCGACCGCGTCGTCGAGTACACGCCCGGTGAGAAGCTCATCGCCTACAAGAACGTGACGCTCAACGAGCCGTTCTTCGGAGGTCACTTCCCCGGCCACCCGGTGATGCCCGGGGTGCTCATTCTCGAGGCGCTCGCTCAGGCCTGCGCGCTGCTCGCGTACAAGACCGAGAAGCTCGACGCCTCGAAGCTCGTCGTCTACCTGATGGCGATCGACGGCGCGAAGTTCAGAAAGCCAGTGGTGCCCGGCGATCGGCTGACGCTCACCGCGACCGTCATCAAGCAGAAGGGTCAGATCTGGAAGCAGCGCGGCGAGGCCACCGTCGACGGCACTCTGGTGGCCGAGGCCGAGTTCCTCGCCACCGTCGTGCAGAGGGACAAGGCATGACCAGCCGGGTGCACCCGACCGCGATCATTCACCCCGAGGCGCAGCTCGACTCGACCGTCGAGGTCGGGCCCTACGCGGTCATCGGGCCGAAGGTGAAGCTCGGCCCCGGCACGCGCGTGGGCCCGCACGCCGTCATCGAGGGCGACACCACCCTCGGCGCGCGAAACCGCGTGTTCCAGTTCGCGAGCGTCGGCGCCGACCCGCAAGATCTGAAGTACGCGGGCGAGGCGACGAAGCTGGTGATCGGCGACGACAACCTGATTCGCGAGTTCACGACGCTGCACATCGGCACGGCCGGCGGCGGCGGCACCACGCGCATCGGCAACAAGAACCTGTTCATGGCGTACAGCCACGTCGCGCACGACTGCCAGGTCGGCAACGGCTGCGTGCTCGCGAACTCGGCGGCGCTCGCGGGCCACGTCGAGCTCGGCGATCACGTGATCATGGGTGGGCTGTCGGCGGTGCATCAGTTCACGCGCATCGGGAAGCACGCGTTCATCGCCGGCGGCGCCATGGTCGGCATGGACGTGCCGCCCTACTGCACCGCGCAAGGTGACCGCGCCGAGCTCGTCGGGCTGAATACGGTCGGGCTCGCGCGCCACGGCTTCTCGGACGAGCAGATCGCCCGCGTGAAAGACGGCTACAAGATCCTCTTCCGCTCGAAGCTGGGCCTGAACGAGGCGCTCTCGAAGCTGCAGGCCGAGCACGGCGGCCACTCCGAGATCGACCACCTCATCGACTTCTTGAACGCCAGCAAGCGCGGCGTGACCCGGTGAAGAAGTGGCAGAAAAAGGGGACAGGCTACTTTTCCGGCCGCTGGTCGAGGCTGCAACAGTGCGCGCATTCGGAAAAGTAGCCTGTCCCCTTTTTCTGCGCGGGGCGCCGCCGTGACTGCGCAAAAAAGCAGCCTGTCCCCATTTTCCATCGGGCTCATCGCCGGCAGCGGCACGTTTCCCTTTCTCTTCGCCCGCGCCGCGAAGGACCAGGGCCTCACCGTTCACGCCGTCGCCCACCGCGGCGAGGCCGACCCCTCGCTCGAGGCCGAGGTCGCGAGCCTCACCTGGGTGAAGCTCGGCCAGGCGAAGGCCATTCTCACCGCCCTGAAGAAGGCCGGAGTCGATCGCGCCGTCATGGCCGGCGGCATCGGCCGCGCCCGCAGCCTCAAAGAGGCCTGGCCCGACGCCGGAGCCTGGGCCATCGCCCGCCGGCTGCGCGGCTTTCGCGACGACGAGATGCTCCGTGCCATCGCCGCCTACTTCGAAGAGGGCGGCGTTCGCATCGTCGCCCCCACCGACTACGTCAAGCAGGTGCTCGCCCCCAGGGGCCTGCTCGCCGGCCCCCGCCTCGAGGCCAACGAGGAGCGCGACGTCGAGCTCGGCCGCGAGGTCGCCGCCTCGCTTGGCCGCGCCGACGTCGGCCAGACCGTCGTCGTGAAAGACGGCGCCGTCGTCGCCGTCGAGGCGGTCGAGGGCACCGACGAGGCGATTCGCCGCGGCGGCCGGCTGGGAGGCAAGGGCGCGGTCGTCGTGAAGCGCGTGAAGCCGGGGCAGGATCTGCGCTTCGATCTCCCCGCCGCCGGGCCCGTCACGCTCGAGGTCATGCGTGAGGCGGGCGCGCGCGTGCTCGCGATCGAGGCCGGCCGCACGGTGCTGCTCGACGGGCAGCAGATGCTGAAGCTCGCCGAGCGCCTCGGCATCAGCATCGTCGGCGTGTAGTCTCACCCGCCCGTGGCGTCACTCCCTCCGAAAGCCCAGCCAGCGCCCCCGTTCGCGAACCGCGAGCTGAACGGCGAGGTCCTGCTCGAAGAGCTCTCGGAGCTGCGCAACGCCCAGATCCCCCAGCGCCAGTTCAACGACTGCGTCTCGGGCCTTCGCGACCTCGCCGGCGCTCGGGCGACTGAAGCCGCCGCGCGCATCAAGGTGCTCGCGACCGCCCGCTTCGCCCAGCAGCCCGCCATGGCGAACCTGCTCGTGCGCTGGGCGGGCCGGCTCAAGTCCGACGTCGACGTGCCGCTGCTCATCGGGCACTTCGAGCGGCTCGCGATGACGGCGGCCACCGTCGCGGCGCTGCGGCGTGCGAGCGAGCGGCTCCCGAAAGGCGGGCGAGGGTGAAGGCCAAGGCCGTCGCCGGCTACGATCTCGTCAGCGCCGAGGCCACCTCGCGCCTCGACGGGTGGAACGACCGATCGAGGCACCTCTTCACCGAGCTGCTCGAAGACGCTCCGAACGACATGCAGCGCGAGCTGCTCAACCGCGCCGTCGCCGCAGGCCACTCGGCCGCCGAGGTGCACGCGTTCGCCGACGCGCTGCGGGGCCTGACCGACGGCGAGGCCTTCGACAAGTGCACCATCGGGCTCGACAGCGCTCCCGGCTACACGATGTCGCAGCTGCTCAAGGCCGAGGCCGACCCGCTGTTCGCGTTCACGCTCAAGGGCGGCGAGCTCTCGCCGGCCGAAGACGCACCGAAGGCACCCGACGGGCAGCTGCCGTACGTGCCCCCGAGCGCGCCCCGCGCGCAGCGCGCGAAGTACGACGAGATGACCGACCCGAAGGTGCGCGCCCACCGGCCTGCGGGGTTCGACGTGAAAGACGACGGCGCCCTCAAGCGCACCGCGGCGGCCAGCGCGCTCGAGCTCGGAGCGAGCATCGACGCCGTCCCCCGCCCGCAGTCGGGGCCGCAGGCGGCGCTGCCTCCGGCGGCGACGGGGCCGGCCATTCTTCAAGATCTGCTGAACGAGGCCATGCACGCGCTGGGCGTCACGTACCGCGAGCAGGGCGTCGACGGCGCGGGGCAGCTCAAGCTCGAAGAGGCGATGGCGCAGGCGGCGCAGGCGCTGCAGCGGGGCATGCCCGTGCCGGTCGCCCTCGGCCCCGAGCCGGGCAAAGACCGCCGCTTCGCGCTGTTCCTGCAGGTGCAGACGAGCGGCAAGAGCCGCGCGTACCAGCTCTACGACGTGCTCTCGCAAGAGATCGCGTGGATCAACGAGGGTGATCTGTTCGCGCGAACCGAGCTCCCGTTCGCGGCGAAGCAGAACCGCCGCATCACGCGCATCGCGCTGCCGATGCTCAGAGGACTCTGAACTCGCCATGCTCGCACTGCTCGCCGCCACGCTGCTGTCTCAGGCCGTCGACGTGACCGTCACGACCACGCCGTACAAGAAGGGCGGCATGCCCAGCGTGAACATCACGATCCTCGCGCCGATCGCGGGCTTTCGACTGCAGCTCGTGCGCAGCGACGGCAAGAAGCTCGACGTGAAGGGCGGCGGCAAGCCGGGGCAGAAGCGCGTCATCGAGCTCGTGCAGACCGAGGGCAAGTTCGGGTGGAAGGGCGAGCTCTCGCTCAACTACAACGATGGCACCACCGGCTCGATGCCGCTCGAGTTCGAGACCGCGATCTGGGGGCAGCTCACGCTGACGACGAAGAAGGAAGACGTCGATCTCAAGGCGCGCAAGTGGCCCTTCGTCACCAACCGGCCGGTCACCAAGGCGAAGCTCGAGGTGTTGATGGACACGGGCCGCTATGCCTTCAACGACGAGATCGAGCTGAAAGACAGCAAGCCGGGCGAGCCGATCTCGGTCACGTGGCCCGAGGCGCCGGGGCGGGTGATGATGATGTGGCTCAAGGCCTACGACGACACGGGCCACTTTGCCGGCGCCGAGTTCTGGGACTGGTGGATCGACATTCCCCACGACGACATCGAGTTCGAGACGGGCAAGTCCGACATTCGCGAGAGCGAGGCAGACAAGCTCGAGAAGTCGTATCGAGACATCAACGCCGAGCTCGTGAAGTACGCGCAGATCCCCGACCTCACCTTGAGCATCTACATCATCGGCCACACCGACTCGGTCGGCCCGAAGGACTACAACAAGAACCTCTCACTCGCGCGCGCGCGGTCGATCGCGGCGTACCTGCGCAAGCGCGGCCTCAACGCGAAGTTCTTCTACGAAGGCTTCGGCGAGGACTCGCCGAAGGTGCCGAAGCCCGACGAGACCGCCGAGGCGCAGAACCGGCGAGCGCAGTACATCTTGTCGATCGGGCCGCCCAAGATCACCGACGCTCCGTGGGAGCCGAAGTGGCAGAAGCTCTGAG
>JBGALX010000020.1:0-217559 GCA_044223505.1 Myxococcaceae bacterium | reverse complement strand
CGCGAAGGCCTTGCTGCCCTCGAGGCGCGCGGCCGCGGCCGAAGGCCCGAACACGAGCACGCCGGCCGCGCGCAGCGCATCGCCGACGCCGGCGACGAGGGGCGCCTCGGGGCCGACCACGACGAGCGCGGCGCCGAGCTCGTGGGCCAGCGCGACGACCGCGGGCGGCGAGACCGCGTCGACGGCGCGGCACTCCCACGAGGCGGCCATGCCGGCGTTGCCGGGAGCGCACCACAGCTTCGTCAAGCGCGGGCTCTGGCTGAGCTTCCACGCGAGGGCATGCTCTCGGGCGCCGCCGCCGAGCAGCAGCACCTTCACGGAGTCACCGGAGCCCGGCACGTGACGCGATCACCGCAGGCGGGCACGAGCCTCATTGCGCGATCCCGTAGAGCACGCGCTTCGCCTCGACGTACGTCGCATCTGCCAGCAGCACCGTGGTCATCGCGGTCTTCGCCTCGGCCACCTTCTTCACCTTCACGTCGGCCTCGGCGAGGCGCGCCCGGGCGAGGTGCAGCGTCGGAGCGAGCTCGACCGCCTTCTGCAGCGTCTTGCGCGCGACATCGGGCTTGTTCGTGAGCAGCTGCGCCCAGCCGAGCACGCAGTGCGCGAGCCCGAGCGTGCGGTCGCCCGCGACCGCCTTGCCCCCGTGCTTCAGCGCCGACGCGAAGTCGCGCCGCTTGATCGCGATGAGCCCCTTGAACGCGAACGCCGCGGCGTTCGTCGGGTCGGCCGACACCACCTTCGAGAACCGGTCGTCGGCGGCGGCGAGATCTCCCGAGTGCCAGGCGAGAATCCCCTCGGCGAGGTTCGGGTTCGGGTCTTCGGCGTCCTTGCCCAGCTTCGCGAACGTGCCGCGGGCGGCGCCGATGAAGTCGCTGCGCGCGAAGTACACCGCGGCCATCGGCGGCCGCGGCCCGCTCTGCATCGGGTCGGCCTTGTAGCCCTTCGCGAGCACGTACTCCCAGCCCTTGCTCTCGTTCTTCGCCTTCACCGCCGCCGCGCCGGCAAGCAGCATGGCGTCGGTGCGGCGGCCGTCGAGCTCGACCGCCCTCTTCAGCTTCTCGAACGCGTCTGAGAACTTGCCCTCGGCCATCAGCACGCGCCCCTCGAACAGCGCCGCCAGCGCCGCGTCTTCGAGCTTCACCTGCGACAGCTGCGTGCGCGCCTCGGCGGCGTTGCCCGACGCCACGCTCGCGAGCAGCTTCTGCACGCGCGCGTTCGCCTCCGAAGGCTCGAGCTGCAGCGCCGCGTCGGCGTTTGCGACCGCTCCCTGCAGGTCGCCCTGCAGCCGCGACACCGCCGCCCGGTGCCCGAGCACCTCGGCGAGCAGGTGCTTGTCGAGGCTGTCTTTCTGCCCGATCAGCCCGTCGAGCCCCGCGGCGGCCGAGCCCGGGTCCGAGTCGTGCTGGTACGAGAAGACCGCGAGCGCGAGCTTCGGCCGCGCCGTCGACGGGCTCGCCGCCGCGGCCTTCTGGTACGTCTTCTTCGCGAGGGCCGGCTCACCGACCTCGAGATACAGCCGCGCGAGCAGGTCGGCCGCCTCGAATTGATCGGGGTCGCCCTCGAGGCGCTTCTCGAGCGTCAGCACCGCCGTGCGGAAGTCGCCCTGACTCACCATCAGCCGCACCTGGTAGAGGTACGCCCGCTTCAGCTTCGGGTCGGCCTTCACCGCGAGCGCGAAGTTGTCTTCGGCGGTCTTCGGGTTCTTGCTCAGGTACGCCTGCCCCAGCGCGAGGTAGGCGAGAGCCTTGTCCTTGTCGGAGGGGCTCGTCGTGCCGCGCTCGGCGAGCACCTGCACGTCGTTCAGGTTCGCCGACCGCACCAGCAACAGGTGCGCGTGCGCCACGTACACCCGCGCGTCGCCGCCGCGCTGCTCGGCCGCGAGCAGCATCTGCTCGGCCATCTTCTGCGTGTCCGCGTCGACGGTGTCGCCCCGGCCGAACGCGAGCGCCAGCGCCCAGCCGGCGATCGCGCGGTCATTCGACTTGTCCAGAACGAGCGCCTTCTTGAACTCGCCCTCGGCCTCGCCGTAGGCCGACGAGGTGTCGAGCGCGAGCTTCTCTTCGCCCGCGGCGAGGTGCTCGGCCGCCGAGCCCGTGAGGCCGGGCAGCTCGGTCTTCCACCGCTCGACCATCGCGTCGATCGGTCGCGCCGACGAGATCGGCAGCTTCTGCGCCATCGGCGGAGGCTTCTTCACCCACGGCTTCTTGATGAACAGGTACGTGCCGCCGGCCCCGAACAGCACGACCAGCACCAGCGCCATCGCCACGACCTTGCCCGAGCCCCCTTCGGGCTCTTCACCGTCGCGGTAGGCGCTCACCACCGAGCGGGCGGGCTTCGGCTTCGGCACCTTCTTCTCGGCGACCGTCGGCAGCTCGCCCGACGGCGCGTCGCCGAACGCATCGCTCGACGTCTGAGGCGGCGGCGGAGGCGGCGGCTTGCTGATCGCGGCCGACGAGGTCGGCCGCCCCGTGCTGTCGGCCGGCGACAGCGCGCTCGACTGCGAGTTGCGGCAGTCGTCGCAGATGCCCAGCGCTTGATCGAACGGGTCGATCAGCAGCTTGCCGCACTGCTTGCACTTCACCTGGGGCGCCGCGAGGGCGCCGGGGCCCGGCGCCGGCTTCGAGGGTGCCGGCGGCGGCGCGAACCCTGCGCCGCTGGGAGCCGGCGGAGCGTCGAACGAGAAGTCCCCCGAGAAGTCGAACGGCGCCGACGACTGCGGCGCCGGCGACGCTGCCGGAGGGGACGGCGGCGGCGGGAGCGACTTCGGAGCCGACGGCGACGGGGCCCGCTTCATTGCCGCCGGCAGCGGGGCGAGACCGCGCGGGCTCGTCGCCGGCTCGGGCGGAGGCTCAGACAGGTCACTGAAGTCGAGCATGTCGCCCGAGCCCGACTGAGAGTCCATCGAGAGCGATACTGCGGGCGGAGGAGGCGGCGGCGGCAGCGGAGGCTGCGTCTGGGCCTTCGCCGCCTGCGTCGGCGGCGCCGCGAAGTCGAAGAACAGGTCCGAGTCACCCGCCGGCTCGGGCGGCGGCGCCTGCGCAGCGGGGGGCAGCGGCGGCGGCGGAGCGGGAATCGAGAACGCCGCGGGCACGGCAGGCTCGGTGACGGCGGGCGCAGCATCGCCCTGCTTCACGAGTTGGAGGTGGCGACACCGAGGGCACTGGGCGCGAATGCCCTTCGGCGTCACGAGCTTGTCGTCGATGGCGTAGGCCGCCGAGCACTTCTGACAAACGATGCGCATCGTTGATGGGCGAGGCTAGTGCCTGAAGTGTCGCACGCCCGTGAACACCATAGAAATACCGTGTTCATCGGCGGCGGCGATGACCTCCGCATCCCTCACCGACCCACCCGGCTGTACGACGCACTTCGCGCCCGCGGCCGCCACGGCGTCGAGCCCGTCACGGAAGGGGAAGAACGCGTCGGAGGCCACGGCCGTGCCCTTGAGCTTCTCGCCGCCCCGCAGCGACGCGATCTTCACCGAGTCGACGCGGTTCGTCTGCCCGCCGCCCTGCGCGACCAGCTCGGTCGGGCTCGCGAACACGATGGCGTTGCTCTTGACGTGCTTGCACACCTTCCACGCGAACTCGAGCGCGCGCAGCTCGTCGGCGGTCGGGGCCTTCTTGGTGACGACCTTCCACTCGGTCTTGGGCTCGACGGCGTCGCGATCCATCACGACGTAGCCGGCCGAGATGCTGCGCACGTCGAGCTGCGCCCGCGGCTTCGCGTCGGCGCGCGCGAGCTTCTCGCCCGCCTCGAGCAGCCGCAGGTTCTTCTTGCCCTCGAGCGCCGCCCGCGCCTGGGGCGAGTACGACGGCGCGATGACCGCCTCGAGGAAGGTCTCGGCCAGCGCCTTGCCCGTCGCCTCGTCGACCTCGCGGTTCAGCGCCACGATGCCGCCGAACGCCGACACCTCGTCGGCCGCGCGCGCCCGCCGGTACGCGGCCTCGAGCTTGTCGCTGACGGCGACGCCGCACGGCGTGTTGTGCTTGATGATGACGGCGCAAGGCTGCGCGGGGAACTCGAGCAACAGGCCGAGCGCGGCGTCGAGGTCGAGCAGGTTGTTGTAGCTGAGCTCTTTGCCCTGCAGCACCTTCGCGTAGCTGACGGTGGGCTCCTTCGGCTCCTTCGCCTCGCGGTAGAACGCGCCCTTCTGGTGCGGGTTCTCGCCGTACCGCAGCTCGAACACCTTCTGCATGGGCACCGAGAGCTCGGGCGGGAACAGCTCGCCGTCCTGCTCCGAGAGCCACTGCGAGATCGCGGCGTCGTAGGAGGCGGTGTGCGCGAACGCCTTGCGCATCAGCTTGCGCCGCGTCGCCTCGCTCACCGCCTTGTTCGCCTGCAGCTCTTCGAGCAGCGCGCCGTAGTCGCCGGGGTCGACCACGACCGCCACGTGCGCCGAGTTCTTCGCCGAGGCCCGCACCATCGCGGGCCCGCCGATGTCGATCTGCTCGATGGCCTCGTCGCGGCTCGCGCCCTTCGCCACCGTCTCGCGAAAGGGGTACAGGTTGACGGCGACGATCGAGATCGGCTCGATGCCGTGCTCTTTCATCTGGGCCGCGTCATCGCTCAGCGTCGGCCGCCCCAGAATGCCGCCGTGAATCTTCGGGTGCAGCGTCTTCACGCGCCCACCCAGAATCTCGGGGCTGCCGGTGTGCTCCGAGACCTTCTTCGCCTTCACGCCGGCGGCCTTCAGGGCCTCGAGCGTGCCGCCGGTCGAGAGAATGGAATAGCCGAGGCGAACCAGCCCCTCGGCGAAGGGGACCAGACCCCGCTTGTCGGAAACGCTCAGGAGCGCGAGCACGTGTGTCGTGACCTCTGGGGAAGGAGGGGGAACCCCAGCGGTGATAACACTTTGCCCGGGCTTTGGGGTCAGCGGAGCGCGTCGCGCCGCGGCTCGGCTTCCGTCGCCTCGCGCAGCTTGAGCAGGCCCCGCGTCTCGACCTGGCGAATGCGCTCGCGCGTGAGGTTCATGATCTCACCGACCTCTTCGAGCGTGATGCCGCCCTTCTCGGCGACGTCGAGCGCGCAGGTGTACGGCAGCTCCCAGATCTCTTTGTCGGGGAAGTTGAGCTTGATCGAGCCCGTCTCGGGGTTCACGTCGAGGTAGAGGTTGTGCTTGCACGACACGAACATGCACGGGCGGGGGCTGTTGATGCAGTCGGCGCGGGTCTTCGGCCGGTTCGTCTCGATCTCCTTCAGCACGCCCTCTTCTTCCGGGTCGACCTGCCCCTGAAGCCGGCGGCGGCGAAGGTCACGCGCCATCTCTTTGCGCGACATCGTCTTGCTGCGGCGCCGCTCTTCGACCAGGGCGGCATCTTCACTCTTCAGCAGCGGCAGCTCTTCTTTCGCCTCGTTCATGCGTCCCTCCATTGAATACCGGCTCCCCAGCCGGCCCTAAGAAACAGCCCGTGTTTTTTCTGCACCCGACTTCGCCTCATCAGCCTCTCGGCGCGCGGTGACCGCGCTGCCGAACTTCGACACCGCCCGCACCAGCGCCGACGCTGCGTGACGCAGCTCCGACAGCTCGCTGACCAGCGCGCGCTTGTGCTTGTCGCCGAACCCGCGGCCCTGGAGCTCGCTCTCGAAGCCCGCGAACACCTCGCCGAGCTCGCGCTCGACCTGGTCGATCTGGTTCTTGAAGAAGACGAACGACCGGCGGATCTCTTCGAGCGTGTGCCCCTGCGCCATCATCTTCTTGATCGCGTTGATGCGGCGCACCGAGTCGACCGGGTAGAGGCCCGTGCTGCCGCGGTGCTTGCCCTTGCGGCCCACGCGCCGTGAGCGCGGCAGCAGCCCCGCCTGCACGTACTTGCGAAACGTCGCCTCAGACAGCTGCACGCCGCGCGGCTTGAAGATCTCGAGGATGACGCGGGCCGGAAGCCCCGTCGCGTAGTCGCGCTCGATTCGGGCGAGCTCCTCCGGCCGAAGGATGTCGAGCTGCTGATTCATGCCGTTCTTGTTCACGCCCGCTCCCGCCATTCAATATTCACCTTTGAATGGCGGATGGTGAGTACCAGATATTGAATGGAGTCGTCAAGACGGGTTCGAGACACTTCCGACCGTTTTCCGAGCGAAAACGTCACCGAGCGGTGCCGCCTGTCGCGTGTCGCGACAACGATCACTGCCCTCGAATCGATCGATTTTCGGACGGCAGATCAGCGCGCCGCGAAATTCCCGATCGCGATCGCGCGGTTACGCCCGCGCGCTGATCGCGGCGCTGCGTGGGTGCGATCCGATCGCACCTTCACCCGCATGGAGTGTCACTGCTCCAGGCGCGGCTGAACGCCCGCGTTTGTGAGTGACGGTTCACGATCGGGCGGGCGCGGGCACGCACGCGGTTCGAGGCGCTCACGCCGGCGCGAGGCCGCCCTCCCCTGCCCTGAAATCGTCTCTCGGGGCTCGTTCGCGGGTATCGTCGTGGGCCAGGTGCCCCCGAGTGTCCGCACAGACGTGCTGCGCTTCGCCCTGCCTCCTTCGCTGGGCACCGCCGAGGCGCTCTCCCGTGCGCGGGGCTTTGGCGAGCACCTCGCTGCGAAGTTGGGCTCGGGCGTGGCGGTCGTCGTCGCGCCGAACTACGCGACGCTGCAGAGCATGGTGATCGACGGCATCGTCGACGTCGCCTGGGCCCCGCCGTTCGTCTGCGCCCGCCTCGAGCTCAAGGGGCTCCGCGTCACCGTGCGCGGCAGCCGCGCCGGTGCCACTTCGTACCGCGCGGCCCTCGTCTGCCGAAAGACGACGCCGCTCGAGCTCACGGCGCTCAGCCTGCGCGGCACCGGCGCCTCGTGGGTCGACCGGGACTCCGTCGGCGGCTACCTGCTCGCCGTCGCGCTCCTCAAGTCGAAGGGCATCGAGCCGGCCAACGTCTTTCGCGAGCAGCGCTTCGCCGGCAGCTACCGTGAGGCGCTGAAGGCGGTGCTCGAGGAGCGCTCGGACGTCACGAGCGTCTTCGCCGCCCCCGATGGCACGCCCGAGCGGGGCATCGACGAGGCCCTCCCGCGCCACGCCGCCGACTTCGCCGTCGTCGCGTACACCGCCGAGTCGCCCAACGACGGCGTCGTGATGGCCGCGGGAATGAACGCCGAGGTCAGCGGCGCCATCACCCGCGCGCTGCTCGCCATGCACGGCTCCGATGAGGGCACGAGCCTGCTCAAGCGCACGTTTCGCATCGATCGCTTCGACGCCGCCCCGGCCGGGAGCTACCGCTCGCTCTACCGCCTCGCCCTGGGCAGCTGATGGAGCGGCACATGCGCGGGAGCGCGTCTACGCGGAGAGCAGCCTCCAGGGTGCGCCCCACCTCGTTCGTGCGGGTGAAGCAGAAGCCACTCGCGAACGGCGCGTCTCCATGCACGTGGACGCGCTCGCGCTCGTGGTCGTAGCCGTGGTCGTGATCGTGATCGTGATCGTGGTCGGCAGTCTCGGCGCCGCGCGTCTGCTGCAGCGGCTGGCCGGCGGCCGGGGCGACGCGCCACGTCACCCGTACACGCGAAAATGGCGAGCCCCGCAGACCCAAACGGATCTGCGGGGCTCGTTCACCCCGTTCGCGTGGCCGCGTCGTTAGTTGGACCTGAACTCAGCGTCCACGACGTCGTCTTTCTTCGGCGTCGCCTGGGAGCCCGGCCCGGCCCCCGGAGCGCCGGCGCCCGGCTGGCCACCCGGCGGAGGCGGCGGCCCGCCCTGAGCGCCCGCGGCCTTGTACATCTCTTCGGCCGCCTTGTGGCTCGCCTGCTCGAGCTTCTGGAGCGCCGCCTCGATGGCCGCCTTGTCGGTGCCCTCGCGGACCTTGTTCAGCTCGGCCACGGCCTCTTGCACGGCCTTCGCGGCGTCCATCGAGAGCTTGTCCTTGTTCTCGTTGATGAGCTTCTCCATCTGGTAGCTCATCTGCTCGGCGCGGTTCTTGACGTCGACCAGCGCGCGCCGCTCTTTGTCGGCGGTCTCGTTGGCCTGCGCGTCTTTCACCATCTTCTCGACCTCGTCCTTCGCGAGGCCCGACGAGTGCGTGATGGTGACCTTCGCCTCTTTGTTCGTCGCCTTGTCCTTCGCGGTGACGTTCAAGATGCCGTTGGCGTCGATGTCGAACACGACCTCGATCTGCGGCATGCCGCGCGGCGCCGGCATGATGCCCTGCAGGTGGAAGCGGCCCAGGCTCTTGTTGTCGGAGGCCATCTCGCGCTCACCCTGCAGCACGTGGATCTCGACCTGCGTCTGGTTGTCGGCCGCCGTCGAGAAGACCTCGCTCTTGCGCGTGGGGATCGTGGTGTTGCGCTCGATGAGCTTCGTCGCCACGCCGCCCAGGGTCTCGACGCCGAGCGACAGCGGCGTGACGTCGAGGAGCAGAATGTCTTTCACCTCGCCGCCGAGCACGCCGGCCTGCACCGCCGCGCCGAGCGCCACGACCTCGTCGGGGTTCACCGAGCGGTTCGGCTCTTTGCCGAACAGCTTCTTCACGGCCTCAGACACCTTGGGGATGCGCGTCGAGCCGCCGACCAGGATCACCTCGTCGATCTTCGACACGTCGAGGCCCGAGTCCTTGATGCACTTGCGCGTCGGCTCGAGCGAGCGCTCGACGAACTTGTCGATCATCTGCTCGAACTTCGCCCGCGACAGCTTGACCTGCAGGTGCTTCGGGCCGGTCGCGTCAGCCGTGAGAAACGGGAGGTTGATCTCGGTCTCGCTCGACGACGACAGCTCGATCTTCGCCTTCTCGGCGGCCTCTTTCAGGCGCTGCAGCACCATCTTGTCGTTCGAGACGTCGATGTTCGTGTCCTTCTTGAACTCGGCGATCAGCCACAACATGATCTCTTGGTCGACGTTGTCGCCGCCCAGGTGCGTGTCGCCGTTCGTCGCGAGCACCTCGACCGCGCCCTCGCCCATGTCGAGAATCGAGATGTCGAACGTGCCGCCGCCGAAGTCGTAGACCGCGATCTTCTCGTTCTTCTTCTTGTCGACGCCGTACGCGAGCGCGGCGGCCGTCGGCTCGTTCACGATGCGGCGAACGTTGAGGCCGGCGATCTCACCCGCGTCTTTCGTGGCCTGGCGCTGGGCGTCGTTGAAGTACGCCGGCACGGTGATGACCGCGTCGGTGACCTTCTCGCCCAGGTAGTTCTCGGCGGCGCGCTTCAGCTTGAGGAGCACCTGCGCCGAGATCTCGGGCGCGCTGTACGACTTGCCGTCGATCTCGACGCGCGCGTCGTTGTTCTGGCCGCGAACGACCTTGTACGGCACCAGCTTCGCCTCGTCGGTCGTCTCTTCGAAGCGGCGGCCCATGAAGCGCTTGATCGAATAGATCGTGCGCTCGGGGTTCGTGATGGCCTGGCGCTTCGCGACCTGGCCGACCAGGCGCTCGCCGTCTTTGGTGTACGCGACCACCGACGGCGTCAGCCGATGCCCTTCCTCGTTGACGATCACCTTCGGCTCGCGGCCCTCCATGATGGCGACGACGCTGTTGGTGGTTCCGAGGTCAATTCCGATGATCTTTCCCATGTGTGTTGCTCTCCCGTTCGTGCGCTGAACCTAAGAGTCCGTGCCTTCAGGTCAAGGCGGGGCGCTGCATAACCCGCTTCGCAGATCCGCCACCGCATCTTTGCAACGGCCCGGTGACGTGTGCATCCAACCCCATGACATCACTGACGATGACGCGTCACGGCATCGTGGCAGGGAAAGTGCTGTAGGCCCCCTCTGCTTCCCTACTTGAGAGGCCGACCATGTGGGTACAGCCGTTCCGCAACGCTGAAGTCGAAGTCGTGCCGCCGAAGGCGGAGGCCGAGGCCAAGGTGGCGGTGCTGCTCAACGCGAACGCGCGCAAGGTGACCTCCGAGGTCGTGCGCACGCTCTCGCACGCGGTGCCCGAGGGCGACCTGTTCCTCTCGAAGAGCGAGCTCGACACCCGGCGCATCGCGCAGGCGGTGCTCGATCGCCGCTACCACACCATCTTCCTCGGCGGCGGTGACGGCACGTTCATGGGGTTCGTGAACGAGATCATGAACCAGGTCGAGATGCGAAGGCGGCACCACGCCACGCAGCACATGCCGAAGTTCGGCGTGCTCAAGCTCGGCACCGGCAACTCGGTCGCGTCGCTCGTGAAGGCCTCGCCGGCAAAGAACCAGGGCATCCTCGACGACGTGCTGCGCGCGCGGGCCGGCGAGGTGCCGGGCTACCGCACGCTCGACATGATCATGATCGAGGGCCGGCGCGCCCAGTTCGCGGGCCTGGGCCTCGATGGCAAGCTGCTCAACGACTACATCTGGGTGAAAGAGCGGCTCGGCAAGGGCATGCTCGAGCCCCTCGTGAAGGGCGGCGCCGGGTACTTCACCTCGGTCGCGTTCAAGACGGTGCCCTACTACTTCACGCACTCGACCTCGGTGTACGGCGAGATCGTGAACGAGGGCGTCACCGCGTACAAGTGCGGGCCCGACGGCATGCCCGTGCGCGAGTGGGCGAAGGGCGAGACCATCTTCAAGGGGCCGCTCATGATGGCCGCCGCCGGCACGATTCCGTACTACGGGTACGAGCTGAAGATGTTCCCGTTCGCGGCGAAGCGGCGCGGCATGATGAACCTGCGCTTCGGTGCGCTGTCGCCGGCTGGCATCCTCGCGAACCTGAAGGGCCTGTGGGCTGGCACCTGGCACCCCGAGAACATGCACGACGTGCTCTGCAGCGACGTGCGCATCAAGTTCGAGAAGCCGATGGCCTTTCAGGTGGCCGGCGACGCCGAGGGCTACCGCGAGGACATTCGCTTCACCGTCTCGCCCGAGCCCATCGAGGTCGTCGACTTCACCGGGGCCGTGAACTAACTCGCACGGGCCTCTTGAGAGGCTCGGTTCCCGGCGCGGTCGTCGTCTTCTCCGGCAAGCCGGCGCTGCGCGCCGTCGCCATCGCTCCGGGGCCCGTGAAGCTCGCGAACGCCACGTTCGTGTTCGACGGGCCCGGGTGGACGGTGATGCCCCACGCCGAGACGTTCGTCGACGCGTTCCAGATCGAGGGCGAGGCGCGCGCCGGCACGCACGCAGTCGTCCGCATGGGCGCGACGGTCGTGATGCTCTCGGACGACGTGCGCCGCTTCGAAGGCGCGAAGGTCGCCGTCGGCAAGCTCGTCGCCGGGCCGACCCTTCGGGCGCAGCTCGACGCGCTCCAGGCCGCGGCCGAAGAGGGCAAGAGCGTGCTCATCACCGGCGAGGCCGGCACCGGCAAGACGCTCGCCGCGAGGGTCTTTCACGAGGCCGCGGCGCGAAACCGGCCCTTCGTCGAGGTGAAAGACGGGGCGCTCACGCGAGCGCACCTGAAGGCCGCCCGGGGCGGCACGCTGTTCATCGACGACGTCGATCTGTCGCCCGCCGGCGCGCTCGAGGCGCTCACGGCCGCGTCGGTGCGCGTCGTCGCGGCGACGCGTCACCCCGAGCAGGCTCCGCGGCGCTTCGAGGTCGAGGTGCGCTTGCCGCCGCTGCGCGAGCGGCGCGAGGACATACCGTTTCTGCTCGGCAAGGCCGCGACGGCTCAGCTCGTCGAGCGCGCGATGCTGAGAGAGTGGCCCGGCAACGTCGCCGACCTGCTCACTGGAGGTGGCCCTCGCAGGCCGCCGCCTCCGCCGCGCACGAGCCGCCGTCCGCGGCGGAGCTGAGGCACGCCCGGTAGGCGCTCCACAGGGCGGCGCCGGCGTCGGTGAGGGCCACGCCCGAGTCGGTCTCGAGCGCGTGCCAGCACGAGCACGACGCGGCCGACTCGCACGAGTCGATCGGCACGGTGCGCACGGTCAGCTCGGCCCGCCGGCTCGCGAGGTCGGTCTGCAGCGTGGCGGTGAGCTCGTACGCGCCGGGCAGCCAGAACGTCTTCGTGGCGCGCACGCCCGGCTCGAGCTCGTAGGTCGCCACGTTGTCGCGGTTCCGGGCGGCGAGCTGGCCGCCGACGTTCACGCGCGTGTCTTGAGAGAGGCACGAGGGCACGTCGGGGCCTCTGAAGACGAGGCGCACCGGCACCATCTCGGCGCCCTGCCCTCCGCGAATGCGCCAGAGCACGTCGCCTTCGCCGAGCAGGCGCGGGGGCCGGTCGTCTTGCGCGGTGTCAGTCGAGTACTTGCGGCGATCGAGCTGGGCGGTGGCGAGCTCGACGCTCGTCACGTTGCCCGTCTGCGGGCTGCTGCACGTGTCGGTCGGAGGAGGAGGCGTCGGCCCGGGCCCGCAGATGCCGCAGCCGAGCAGCGTGGCCGCGCCCAGGAGCTTCAGCGTGGCGATCGCCTTGCGGCGCTGCTGGCTCAACCGCCGTCGCGCGCCGCCGGCGGGCGCTCTCCGGGCTCTTTGCGCCGGGCGACGAGCAGCGCGAGCGTGACGCCGGTCTTGCCGCCCGCATCGCGGTGCAGCTCGACCTCGGACTTGAGCGTCTTCGCCGCGTCGGCAGGAGCCTTGGCGAGGGTCGCCTCGACGCTCTTGTAGTAGTCGTCGAGGTCGGTCTCGCTGGGGGTCTCGATGGTCTCGGGCTCGTAGCCGTGCTTCTCGACGGCCATGAGGCACTCGCGCGGGCTCTTGAGCGGCTCGCCGACGCGCTTCTCCCAGTACTCGAGGGCGGCCTTGTTTGGCCGCAGGCCGACGCGCACGGGCCAGGTCATGACGAGGCGGCCGCGCAGCGCGAGCACCTTGCGGAGCTTCGAGGCGGTCTCGTCGAGCGGAGCCCAGAGCCGGCCCAGGAGCAGCACGCCATCTTGGCTGCCTTCGGGAAACGACAGCGCCGTCATCGAGACCTTATGTACCTTCACCCGATCAGAGACGCCGGCCGCTGCGACGCGCTGCTCGAGGGCCTTGCACACGCCGTCGTCGCCCTCGGCGAGCGTCACGTCACAGCCGAGATCTTTCGCGAGCGCGATGCCGGCGCTCGAGCCATAGAGCTCGAGCACGCGGGCCGTGTTGGTCCAGTGCGCGGTGAGAGCGATACGGCGCGCGACCGGATCCGAGGTGTAGAGGCGGCGCGCCTCGGCGGGCAGGTAGAAGGGAAAACTGTCGGCCATTTGAAATCGCCAGAGGCGCCTAGCATCGGCGCCCCCACCTCACAAGTAGTAGAGGACGCGCCTTTCCTTGTGCAGCGAGAGGTAGATCGACTGCCGCTGCTCTTCGGACAACAGGTACACCGACACGGTGAGCGAGACGTACCGGCCCTGGCGGCTGGGCTGCTCGCTGATCGAGTCGGGGCTGACCTCGGTGCCGAGGAGCCGCTTGAAGAGCTGGCGGACGTACTCCTTGAAGCCGTGCTCCTGCTTGCCCATCACCTTGAAGGCGTAGACCGTCGGGTATTCGATGCGGACGGGTTGCGGCTCCACGAGACGAAGACCCTCACAGCAGGTTGGTGGCGAGCTCGGCGAGCACGCTGCGCTCACCTTTGTTCATGGTGATGTGGCCGGCGATGCGCTCGTTCTTGAACCGGTTCACGACGTGAACGAGACCGTTGTTCGTCGAGTCGACGTACGGGTTGTCGATCTGGAAGGGGTCGCCCGTGAGCACGATCTTCGTGTTGTCGCCGACGCGGGTGATGATCGTCTTCACCTCGTGCGGCGTCAGGTTCTGCGCCTCGTCGACGATGATGTACTGGTTCGGAATCGAGCGGCCGCGAATGTACGTGAGCGGCTCGATCTCGATGATGCCGAGGTCCATCAGCTCGTGATGGCCGCGCCCGGCCTTCTTGTCGGCGCGCGACAGGTTCATCAGGAACTCGACGTTGTCGAAGATGGGCTGCATCCACGGGTTGAGCTTCTGCTCGACGTCGCCGGGCAGGTAGCCGATGTCGCGCCCGAGCGGGAAGATCGGCCGGCTGACCAGCAGCTTCTGGTACGCCGTCTCTTCGGTGACCTTGTGCAGGCCGCAGGCGATCGCGAGCAAGGTCTTGCCGGTGCCGGCCTTGCCGACGACGGTGACGAGCTTGATCTCGTCGTTCAGCAGCAGGTCGAGCAGGAAGCTCTGCTCCATGTTGCGGGCACGCACGCCCCACACGCCCTCTTTGCCCGTGCGCACGAGCGGCACGATCTTGCTCTTGGCCGAGTTGAGGCGGCCCATCGCGGTGTGCGAGGGGTTCGCGGCGTCTTTGAGCAGCACGAACTGGTTCGGGGCGAGGGTGTCTTGCCCGGGCACGTCGACCTCGGCGCCGGGCTTGTACATCTGGTCGACGAGCTCGGCGGGCACGCTGACCTCGATGAAGCCCGAGTACAGCTCGCTGATCTCGACGCGCTCGGGCTCGAAGTCCTGGGCCTCGAGGCCGAGGGCATCGGCGCGAATGCGGAGGTTCGTGTCCTTCGTGATGAAGAACGTGGGCGTCGAGGGGTCGCGGATCTTGGCGTCGATGGCCACCGCGAGGATGCGGTTGTCCATCAGCTGGCCGTCGGCCATCGACTTCGGCAGCTCGTGGTCGGTGAAGCTGACCTTCAAGACGCCGTTGTTGGGCAGCGCGACGCCCTCGGCGAGCGGCCCTTCGGCGCGGAACGAGTCGAGGTAGCGGGCGACCATGCGGGCGTTTCGGCCCAGCTCGCTCATGTCCTTCTTGAACTGATCGAGCTCCTCGATGACGTAGATCGGGATGATGACGGTGTTGTCGTCGAACGAGTAGATCGATCGCGGGTCGTGCAGCAGAACGTTGGTGTCGAGGACGAAGTTCTTGCGCGCCAATGGGCCTCAGGTGGTGAGGGTGCCGACAGTATAGACGGCTCAGACGTACTTGATACCGACGATCGTCAGCTCGATTTCGCCCTTGGGCCGCATGACCAGTACCGTGTCGCCCTTGTTTCGACCCAGTAACGCCTTGCCGATGGGCGATTCGACGCTGATGCGGCCTCCCTTGGTGTCGGTCTCGTCGGGGCCGACGAGCTGGTAGACCGACTGGGTGCCGTCTTCTTCGTTCGCGAGGGTGACGGTGGCTCCGAAGAAGACGCGGCCGACGTCTTTCTGCTCGGTGGGGTCGACGACGGTGAGCACCCTCAGCCGCTTGGTGATGAAGTGCATGCGCCGGTCGATCTCGCGGAGCCGCTTCTTGCCGTAGATGTACTCGGCGTTCTCGCTGCGGTCGCCCTGGGCGGCGGCGGCGGTCACCTCGGCGGTGACCTTCGGGCGCTCGACGTTGAGCAGGGCCTTGAGCTCGTCGTGCAGCTTCTTCGAGCCCTGGGTGGTGATGTACTGCTTGCCCTTCGGGCCCTCGTCTTCAGCCGGCTCGTCGAAGTTCAGCGGCTCGTCGTCGGGGGAATCTTCGTTCGACTTGAAGGCCTTGCTCACGGGGGCTTTCTACCGTAATTGCGCGCGCGCGATGCGACGCGTCTCGACATGTCTTCTGTTCGTGGCTTTCGCCGCTTGCGACAAGATCGACTACATCGAGCTCGACCCCGCTGAGGTCGTGCTGCGCCAGCCGAACAACGAGGCGTGGCTGGTGGCGCACGGGAAGAGCCGTCAGGGGCGCCCGGGCATTCGCGTCGTCGTCGGATGGTCGAGCGCCGACCCATCGATCGCCACCGTCGACAACACCGGAAAAGTGAAGCCGGTGAAGAGCGGCCACACCGAGATCATCGCCAAGTACGGTGAGGTCGAGGCGCGGGTGCCGGTCGACGTGCTGTACGTCGAGAAGATCAGCGTCGAGCCCAAGGAGCTGACGCTCGTGCAAGACGGCGAGTCGCAGGAGCTCAAGGCCAAGGCCTTCGACTACCGCGGCAAAGAGATCAAAGACCGCACGGCGACGTTCAACGGCTCCGACGCGAAGGTGATCTCGGTGGCCCAGAACGCGGTGTTCGGCATGGGCCCGGGAACCGCGACCGTCACGGTCCAGATCGATGGTGTGAAGACGACCGTGCCCGTCACGGTCGAGCCCGCGAAGGGAGCAAGAAAGTAGGAGTCGATAGCTCAGTTGGTAGAGCACCGGCCTTTTAAGCCGAGGGTCGGGGGTTCAAATCCCCCTCGACTCATAGAAGCAGGAAGTGGAAGCAGGCCCCATCGTCTAGCGGCCCAGGACATTGCCCTTTCACGGCAAGAACAGGAGTTCGAATCTCCTTGGGGTCAAGTGAGTGAGCAAAGACGCGCTCGGCGAGGTCTTCACTGAGACGCGCGGCGGCCGCCTCGTTCAGGTGCGCCGCATGCTGGTGGCGCAGAGCGCGGTCGAGGCCATCAGCGCCGAGCTGAGCGCGGCGATGAAGCTCGAGCAGCCGTCGATTCTGCACCCGATCGACGTGAAGACCGACGGAGGGCTCGTGACCGTGGTCACGCAGGCGACCGAGGGCCACACGCTGCGGGGGCTATTGACGACGCTCGCGAGCACGGGCGAGAAGCTGCCGGTGAGCCACTGCACCTGGCTCACGATCAAGGTGCTCGAGGCGCTCGAGCACGCGCACGCGAAGAAGGTGTTTCACGGGCGGCTGTCGCCCGAGCACGTGGTGCTGACGCCGATCGGCGAGGTGCGGGTGACGGGCTTCGGGCTCGACGCCGCGGCGGCGCACCTCGTGAAGCCGCAGTCGAAGACCGACCCCGCGTTCGCGTACGTGGCGCCCGAGCAGATCGGCGGCCGCGGCGTGACGGGCGCGACCGATCTGTTCGCGGCGGCGACGGTGCTCGCCGAGGCGCTGCTCGGCAAGCCGCTCTTCCTCGAAGACACGTTCATGCAGACGTGCGACGCGGTGAACAGCCGGCCGCTGCCGTCGTTTCGCGATGCGCGCGACAACGTGCCGAAGGCGCTCGACGAGGCGATCGCCTGGGCGCTCGACCGAGACCCCGATCGGCGGGCGCAGCGGCCCGAGGCGCTGCGCCAGCGGCTCGAGGCCTTTCAAGGCATGCTCGACGCGGGCGATCGCATCAAGCCGTACGAGCACCCGAAGCGCCTGTCGGATCTGATGCGGCTGCGCATGAAGAAGGGCGAGGCCGCGCTCGACGTCACGAGCGCCGAGCCGGTGAAGGCGGGGGCCGCAGAGGGCAAGAAGCGGCGGCCGGTGCTGGCGCTGATGCGGCTGTCGTTCGTGGCGATGCTGGGCCTCATCGGGTGGAAGGTGGTGACCGACTGGCGCGAGCTCGAGCCGCAGCTTCGGTCGCGCATGCCGCCCGAGCTGCTCGCGAGGCTGGGCATCGACCCGATCGCGGTGCCGTTGCCGGTGGCTGACGCGGGAGCCGAGGTCGTAGACGCGGGCGAGCCCGAGGTCGACGCGGGAGTCGCCGACGCCGGAGCTCCGGAGCCGAAGCCGGCGCTCTTGAGCATCGAGACGACGCCGCCGAAGGCGACGGTGACGCTCGATGGGAAGGTGGTGGGGGTGACCCCGCTGAAGGACGTCGAGGTGCCGGCGGGCGAGCACACGCTGGTGGTGAGCGCGAAGAAGCCGAAGGTCGAGGTGTCGCAGACCTTGTCGTTCGCAGAAGGAGAAGTGAAGAAGATGACGCTCAAGTTGAAGGCGAGGTGAATCGCGGGCGGGGCGGCGCGTAGTAGAAGGCGCCATGCTCACGACCGCGCTCATCGTCTTCGTCGCCGCAGCTCCCCCCGCAAAATCGAAGGAGCTGCTCGAGAAGGGCCGCCAGGCGTTCATGACCAACTGCATGGCTTGCCACGGCGAGAAGGGTGCGGGCGACGGCCCCGGCGCGGTGGCGCTGAACCCGAAGCCGCGCAACTACCAGAAGGACCCGTTCAAGCAGGGAGACAAGCCCGAGGACATCTTCAAGACGCTGCAGACGGGCGTGCCGAACACCGCGATGGTGGGCTTCGGTCACCTCTCGGAGGAAGACCGCTGGGCGCTCACGTACTGGGTGCTCGAGCTCAAGGGCACCGGCACCCCGGCCGCTGCGCCTGTGCCTGACGCCGGCACGAAGGCGCCTGAGAAGGCCGCGCCGAAGAAGAAGTAACGAGAACGAACGCGCTCGCGCTCGCGCTCGTGGAGGTGGACGTGGTCGTTGGCGTGATCGTGGTCGTGGTCGTGGTCGTGGTCGTGGTCGTGGTCGTGGTCGTGGTCGATCACGACAACGATCACGACAACGATCACGACAACGATCACGACAACGATCACGACCACGATCACGGCTACGACCACGTGCGCGTCCACGTGCGCGTCCACGTCGTGTGCGTGTGCGCGTCCACTTGCGCGTCCTTGCGCGTCCTTGCGCGTCCACTTGCGCGTCCACGTCGGCGCAGGGCTCAGCGCAGTACCGCGCAGAGGCGAATGGTGCTCTGCCCTTCGCTGATGAGGCCCCGCGCGCCCAGCGACACCACCAGGTGCGCGCAGAGCGCCCACGCGAAGCCTTCGTCGCAGGCGAGCGCGGGCCGCCAGAACGCCGAGAGCCCCGGAGGCTGGTGCTCGACCGCGCAGAGCCGCCGCACGTCGGGCTGCTGGTGGTTCCAGTGCAGCACGAACTCTTCGCGGTCGTAGCGCGCGAGCTCGAGCAGCTTCGGCGCCTCGCCGACGCTCAGCGTCGCCTGCAGATCGTCGAACGCCCGCTCGGTGCCGTACAGCGCGTCGAGCAGCGCGTCGGTGACGAGCAGCTGATCGAGCTCCGCCCGCTCGAGCCGCGAAAGCCACACCACCCGCTCGCCATCGAGCAGCTCGACGTCCGAGTGCTCGGGCCCGCGCCGGCAGCGCGCCTTGCCGCCGAGCCACCGCTTGCCCTGATGCGACAGCCCGTGCGCGAGCTCGTCGAGCGCTTCGCTGATGCGCTGCGCCTCGTGCTCCTTCGCGATGCCGAGCTTCGGCGCCGGCCGCGGAGCCTTCGCGCCGTCGCCGCGCGCCGACAGCCCCGCGAGCTTCAGGCCCGACGCCGCCGGCACGACGTCGAGATCCACCGCCGTCCACCCCGGCGGAGCGAGCACCATCAGCGAGTCGTGTAGCGAGTACGCGATCGCCTTGAGCGGGTCGTCGGTCACGAGCCGCTCTTAGCTCAACCTCACTGAATGATCGGCAAGCACAGGCACGAGCCCGTCGCGCCACACACCTGGTTGTTCGAGTTGAGGCAGAACAGGTTCGAGCAGCACGTGCTCCCCTGCGTGCACGCCTGGCCGATCGAGACGCACGACGACGCCTGGCACGTGCCAGTCACCGCTCCGGCCGGAATCACACACATCGTGCCGCTGCAGCAGTCGGGCGTCGCGCTGCACACCCCTCCCTGCGGCTGACACGCCCGAGCCGGGCTGCACATGCCGCTCGTGCACACCGTCGAGCAGCACTGCGCCGACGTCGCGCAGCCCCCGTCGTTGGCCACGCACGCGCCGCCGTCGACCGTGATCACGCCGCCATCGGTCGTGCCGCCGTCGGCCGAGGTGACGGGCGGGCGGCACACCGGGCCGCCGAGCTCGCCGCCCGCCGCGATGCACTGGAAGGGAGCGCAGCACGTGCCCCCGTCACCGCAGCTCGTGCCCGGTGTGAGGCACGTCGGGCTCAGGCACTGCACGCCGCCGTCGGCGCCCGGCAGACACGCGGCGCCGTTGCAGCACTGATCGCGGAACTGGCACGCGTTGCCCGGCGCGATGCAGCACGGCGCCTGGCCCGTGTACCCCGTCGGGCACTGGTTCGAGCTGCCGCCGAAGCACCGGGGGATGCCCGAGATGTCGGGCTTGCAGACGTCTTTCATGCCGTCGCAGCAGTTTTGCGACGCGTTGATCTTCCCGCCGTCGGGCAGCACCGGCGCTCCGCAGATGTTGCCGACCGGGTTGCACGCCTGCCCGTTGTCGCAGCGCCCGGCCTCGCACTTCACCGTGCCGTTGGGGTTCGTGCCGCCGCCGCAGCACATCTGCGCGCTCTGGCACGCCGTGCCCGTCAGCCGGCAACCACCCGCCGGCAGGCACACGCTCTGGCCCGAGCCGGGGTCGACGCAGATGCGCGAGCAGCAGGTGCTGCCGCCGGCGCACGGCTCGCCCTCCTGCACGCAGCCGCCCGGCTGGCTCACGCACCGGCCCACGCCTCCGTCGTTCACCGAGCAATCCTGGCTGCAGCACTCGCTGTCGAAGTGACAGATGTCGTTGTGCGGCTGGCACGTGAACGCGCGCGTGCACGTGCCGCCGTCGCTGCCGCCGCACAGAAACGAGCAGCAGTCGGAGCCGTTGTTGCACGACTGGCCGAGCACCTTGCAGCCGCCGCCCGGCAGCGCAGCGCACGTGTTGCCCGTGCAGATGCCCGTGCAGCAGTCGCCGCCGAGCGTGCACATGCGACCGACGTCGAGGCACGCCATCGCCGAGCAGGTGCCGCCCACGCAGCGGTTGCTGCAGCAGTCGGTGCCCACGTTGCACGCCGCGCTCGACGGCGCGCAGAACGTCGAGGCGCTGCAGCGGCCGTTCGTGCACGTGCCGCCGCAGCACACGGTCGTCGCGCTGCACACCGAGCCCCCCGGCTGACAGGTGCCCCCGTCGGGCAGAACGATCACCTGACCGCCGCCGGCGCCCCCCGCGCCTCCCGTGCCGCCGCCGGTCGCCGAGCTGCCACCGGTGCCGTCGCCGCCGCCCACGCCACCGTCTTCCGTCCCGGGCCGCCCGTTGCAGTTGCAGCCACCGACGAGCAGCACCACGGCGAGCCCCACGACGAGTCGGTTCATGATCGTCGTTGACCCGACCTGCCGTGCAACGGCCACTTCGAGTGTATGGTGCCGGCCCTCATGCGCCCCATCACGGAAGTCGCGAAGGACCTCGGCCTCTCAGGCGAAGACATTCTCCCGTTCGGGCATCACCTCGCGAAGGTGTCGTTCCCCACGTACGAGCGGCTGCGCACGGCGGCTCCGCGCGGGAAGCTCGTGCTCGTCACGGCGATGACTCCGACGAAGTACGGCGAGGGCAAGACCACCACCACCATCGGCCTCACGCAGGGCCTCTTGAAGCGCGGCCACAAGGCGGTCGCGGCGCTGCGCGAGCCGTCGCTCGGCCCCGTGTTCGGCGCGAAGGGCGGCGGCACCGGCGGCGGCAAGGCCACGATGGAGCCCTCGGCCCGCATCAACCTGCACTGCACCGGCGATCTGCACGCCATCGGCGCCGCGAACAACGTGCTCTCGACGCTCGCCGACAACGCGCTCAACTTCGGCACCGCGCCCCTCAAGCAGATCACGTGGCGGCGCTGCATCGATCTCAACGACCGCTTCCTCCGCAACACCGTGATCGGCCTCGGCGGGCCCGCGCACGGCGTGCCGCGCGAAGACGGCTTCGACATCACCGCCGCGTCGCAGGTGATGGCGACGCTGTGCATGGCCGACGGCATCGACGATCTCAAAGCGCGCCTGGGCCGCCTGATCGTCGGCACGAGCCCGCAGGGCACTCCGGTGACGGCCGCCGACGTGAAGGCCGTCGGAGCGATGTCGGCGCTGCTGCACGACGCGATCCTCCCGAACATCGCGCAGACCTCCGAGGGCGCCCCGGTGCTGCTGCACGGAGGCCCGTTCGCGAACATCGCGCACGGCTGCAACAGCGTGGTCGCGACGAAGTGCGCGCTCGGCCTCGCCGACATCGTGTGCACCGAGGCCGGCTTCGCGTTCGATCTCGGCGGCGAGAAGTTCCTCGACCTCAAGTGCCGCATGCACGGGCTGTGGCCGAGCGCCGTGGTGCTCGTGGTGACGGCTCGGGCCCTTCGAGCGCACGGCGGCGATCAGCCGGGCCTGCAGTCGATCGAGCGCGGCTTCGCGAACGCCGAGCGCCACATTCAGAGCATCCGCTCGTACGGGCTGCAGCCGGTCGTCGCCATCAACGTGTTCCCCACCGACACGCCGGAGGAGCACGCGCTGATCGCGAAGCTCTGCGCCGCGCGCGACGTACAGGCAGCGAAGTGCGAAGGGTTCGCGAAGGGCGGCGATGGCGCCCTCGAGCTCGCCGACCTCATCGCGGCCGCCGTGAAGAAGCCGGTGGGCAAGCCGCAGCACCCGTACGCGCTCGACGCTCCGGCGGAAGAGAAGATCCGCGCCGTCGCGAAGACGATCTACGGGGCGGCCGACATCGAGCTCACCGCCGAGGCCCGAAAAGACCTCGAGCGCGCGCGCACGTGGGGCTTCGGGAACCTGCCGATCTGCATGGCGAAGACGCACATGTCGCTGTCCGACGACCCGACGCTGCCGGGCGCTCCGACGGGGTTCACGGTGACGGTGCGCGAGATCCGCGTCTCGGCCGGAGCCGGCTTCCTGCTCGCGCTGACCGGCGAGATCCTCACGATGCCGGGGCTGCCGAAGGTGCCGGCGGCGTTCTCGCTCGATCTCGCGCCCGACGCCTCCGTCACCGGCGTTCACTGAAGCGCGCGCCGCACCGCCGCGATGTCGTCGGGAGTGGTGCGGCAGCAGCCTCCGAAGACGGTCGCGCCGGCCGCCCGGTACTCGAGCGCCCAGTCGGCGAGCCGGCGGCGCTCGGCAGCGCCCGCCCAGGCCCGCCCGGTCGCGTCCCAGACCTCGCCGCTGTTGGGCTGCGCCGCGAGCCTGAGCGGTGCCGCGCGCCGACTCGAGCAGCGGCGCCACGGCCTGCGGTGGAGCGCAGTTGATGCCGACGGCGACGACGTTCGGCAGCCCCTCGAAGCAGCGAACCACGCGCACGAACGGCTCACCGCGCGCGATGCCTGAAGGGCCCAGCGCCGAGAACGTGGCCATGAACGCGACGCCGCGGTGCTCTGCGGCGAGCGCGGCGACCGCCTCGGCCTCTGCGAGCGACGGCAGCGTCTCGTAGAGCACGAGGTCGGGCGCGGCCTCGAGCACCGCGTCGAGCCGCGCGCGGTGAAACGCAGGAGGCAGCGCGTAGTCGCCGCGGTACTCGCTGCCGTCGGCGAGCATCGCTCCGTAGGGCCCGAGCGACGCCGCGACCAGCGCGCCCGGCCGGGCTGCGCACGCCTCGCGCGCGAGCTTCACGGCCTGACCGAACGCCGCGTCGGCGTCTCGGGCCGCCAGCCCCGCCCGCGCGAAGCTCTCGCGGCTGAGCTGGTACGACGCCGTCGAGACGACGTCGGCGCCGGCCGCGAGCGCCTCGCGGTGGACCTGAACGATCAGCGCCGGGTCGTCGCGCAACAGCCTCGCCGACCACAGCGGCCCGCCGAGGTCCGCGCCCTTGCGCTCGAGCTCGGTCGCGAGCGCGCCGTCGAAGAGCACGAAGCCCTGGCGCGCCATCAACGGGGCGAACGGGTCGGCCACGTCAGACCCCTGCTGTACGCTCGTTCAGCATGAAGCTCGAAACATACCGAAGCGCGCTCGCCGACGTCTCGCGGCTGCTCGCGGCCGCGCGTTCGGCGTCGGCGCGCACGGTGAACGCCGTGATGACGACGACGTACTTCTTCATCGGCCGGCGCATCGTCGAAGAAGAGCAGCGCGGCCGTGACCGCGCCGGCTACGGGGAGCAGCTCGTACAGCGGCTCGCGGCCGATCTGACGAAGCGGTTCGGCCGCGGCTTCTCGGCGCGGAACCTGTTCCTCATGCGGGCGTTCTTCCTCGCGCACCGCGAGATTGTGCAGACGCCATCTGCACAATCTTTTCCCCTGCCCTGGAGCCACTACGTGCGGCTGTTGCCGCTCGAGTCGCCCGAGGCCCGCCGGTTCTACGAGCAGGAGGCGCTCAGGGGCGGGTGGACCTTCAAGCAGCTCGACCGCCAGGTGCAGAGCCAGTTCTACGAGCGCATGGCGCTGTCGAAGAAGCAGCCGAAGGCGAAGCTCGAGCCCGACGCGCGCGACGCCTTGTTCAAAGATCCGTACCTGCTCGAGTTCCTCGACCTCAAAGACGAGTACTCGGAGGACGACCTCGAGGCCGGCCTCGTCGCGAAGCTCGAGTCGTTCTTGATGGAGCTCGGGCCCGACTTCGCCTTCATCGGGCGCCAGAAGCGGCTGCGCATCGGCGAAGAGTGGTTCCGCGTCGACCTCTTGCTGTTTCACCGGCGGCTGCGGTGCCTCGTGATCGTCGACCTGAAGCTCGGCAAGTTCACGCACGCCGACGCCGGTCAGATGCACATGTACCTGAACTACGCGCGGGCCCACTGGGTGCTCGAGGGTGAGAACCCGCCGGTGGGCCTCATCTTGTGCGCGCAGGGCGATCAGGCGCTCGCGCACTACGCGCTCGAGGGGCTGAACAACACGATCCTCGCGGCCGAGTACCGCACGGTGCTGCCGAGCGAGCGCGCGCTGGTCGCCTGCGTCCAGCGCGCGCTGCCTCTCGTCAGTCGACCCACAAGATGCCCGGGGGCGGCGCCTCGTACGCCTCGCGGTTCTGAAACACGCGCCGCCAGTCACTGAAGTACTGCGTCTTGTGATCCGGGTGACGCACGCTGCCCTTCACGAGCACGATGGCCTCGGGCAGCGCCCACACCGCGTCGGCCACGTGCTGCCGGCCGGCGCGCACCCAGCCGGCGGCCTGGGCGATGCCGACGTTCGTGCGCCAGCCGATGCCGCGGCCGAGCTGCAGGTAGCGCTTGAGCTCGCCCGCCGTCGGCTCGACGAAGAAGAACTCGCCCTGCCGCACCGCCTCGCCGGCAGACTTCGCGTCGAGCGCGACCGGCCGCAAGAGCTCGTGAGCGCGCTGCACGGTCGAGACGCCGGCCGGCAGCTGGGCGATGAAGCAGTGCTGCTCGTCCATGCCGCACAGGAAGTGCCGCTTGCTCGAGTCGGTGACGCGCTCGACCCAAGCCTGCTTCGCGTTCTTGCGGACGATCTTCAGCCCGGGGTTGCGCTCGGCGACCCGCAGCGACACCTCGAACTCGAAGCGCCGGCGGGGCTCGTGGACCATGAGCACCAGCTGCTCGAGGTCGCGATCGACGCCCTGCACCTCGATGCGGTTGCTGCCGGCTCCCGGCCAGAGGCGGAAGTGCTCGTCGCTGCGCGAGCGGCCGCGGCGAATGTCGAGCTGAACGATCGCCGAGTTGCTCGTGAGGGCGAGCGGCCCGCTGGCGACGGCGAGCCGCAGGTTCGCGCGGTCGAAGTGCTCGATGAGGTTGTGGCGAATGGCGTCCATGACGGTTCACTTCCTGCGCCGCCCGGACGGGCCAGAAACGTGTTGCTGACCCCCCTGTCGATCCCTATAACCGCGCGAAATGAGCCAGTGGGCACTCGAGCAGATCGCCGCCAAGATTCCCGACGCGTTCGACGAGCAGTACGTCGACCGCGCGGGCGGGCACTGGGGCGTCGTCAAACGCGAGAAGATCGCCGACGTCGCGAAGTGCTTGAAGGAACAGCTCGACTTCAAGCTGTTCGTGTCGATGGACGCGGTCGATCGGCTGCTGCTCCCCGAGAACACGCCGCGCTTCGAGGTCGTGTATTTCTTCTACTCGATCGCCCGCAACGAGCACGTGCGGCTGAAGGTGCGCTGCACCGAAGACGAGCCCGAGATCCCGACGATTCGCCACGTGTACCAGGGGGCGAACTGGTCTGAGCGGCTCACGTGGGACTTCTACGGCATCCGCTTCAAGGGCCACGGCGATCTGCGCCGCATGCTCTTGTACGAAGAGTTCAAGGGGCACCCGCTGCGCAAAGATTACGCGATGCGCGACCGGCAGCCGCTCATTCCCGAGCGGCCGATCAAAGACATCTTCCGCGGCCCCGGCACGAACGGAGCGACATGAGCGCCGACGACTACGATCCGTCTCCTTCGAACGACGAGCTCGAAGCCCACCTGCAGACGCGCAACATGGTGGTGAACCTCGGGCCGTCTCACCCGGCGATGCACGGCACGGTGCGCATGAAGGTCGAGCTCGACGGCGAGACCATCGTGAAGGTCGACACCGAGATCGGGTTCCTCCACCGCGGCTTCCAGAAGAGCTGCGAGAACGTCACGTGGACCCAGTGCATCCCCTACACCGACCGGCTGAACTACGTGTCGGCGCTCGGCAACAACTTCGGCTTCCTGCACGCGGTCGAAGAGCTCATGGGCATCGAGATCCCCGAGCGGGCGAAGTACCTCCGCACCATCGGCGCCGAGCTGCACCGCATCTGCGATCACCTCACGGCGACGGGCGCGCTCGGCCTCGAGCTCGGCGCGTTCGCGGCGTTTCTCTACGGCGTCGAGGCCCGCGAGCTCTTGTGGGATCGCATCACCGAGCTCACCGGCGCGCGCCTCACCACGAACTTCGGCCGCATCGGCGGGCTCAACCGCGACACGCCGCCGGGCTGGGCCGACCTGGTCGAGAAGACGCTCAAGAAGACCGAAGAGCTCGCCGGCGAGGTCGACGCGCTGCTCACGCGCAACCGCATCTTCGTCGACCGCTGCCGCGGCACCGGCATCATCACCACGCAAGACGCGCTCGACTTCGGCTTCACGGGCCCGTGCCTGCGCGCGAACGGCGTGAAGTACGACGTTCGCAAGGCGAAGCCGTACTGGGTCTACGACGGCATGAACTTCGACGTGCCCGTCGGCCAGAACGGCGACAACTACGACCGGTACCTGTGCCGCGTCGAAGAGCTGCGGCAGTCGATCAAGATCGTTCGGCAGTGCTTCAAAGAGATGAAAGACGGCCCGGTCATTCTCGACGACTGGCGCATCGTGCTGCCGCCGAAGCAAGAGGTGTACAGCACGATCGAGGGCGTCATGGCGCACTTCAAGCTCGTCATGGAGGGCGTGCAGGTGCCCGCCGGCGAGGTCTACAGCTGCACCGAGGGCGCGAACGGCGAGCTCGGCTGGTACCTGCGCAGCGACGGCTCGGGCCGGCCGTACAAAGTGCACGTGCGCGCGCCGGGGTTCCACATTCTCTCGGGCGTCAACAAGATGATCGAGGGCCGCATGCTCGCGGACCTCGTCCCCACCTTCGACACCATCAACATGATCGGCGGAGAGGTCGAGCAATGAGCGACGAGAAGAAGGCTCCCCCTCCGGCGGCTGCGCCGCCTCCTCCTGGCCCGCCGCCGAAGCCTCCGCCGAAGAACCCGGGGTTCGTGACGTTCACGGTCGACGGCAAAGAGGTCGTGGCCAAGCCGGGCACGAACATGATCGAGGCGGCGAAGCAGGTCGGCGTCGAGATCCCCTACTACTGCTACCACCCGCGGCTCAGCATCGCGGCGAACTGCCGCATGTGCCTCGTCGAGTCGTCGACGTCGCCGAAGATGGTGCCGGCGTGCCAGACGGCGATCGCCGAGGGCATGGTGGTGAAGGTCGACACCTCGCCGAAGACGAAGGAGCAGCAGCGCGCCGTGATGGAGTTCCTGCTCCTCAACCACCCGGTCGACTGCTCGATCTGCGACCAGGCGGGCGAGTGCAAGCTGCAGGACTACTACATGCGCTACGACCACAAGTCGTCGCGGCTCGAGCGCATCGCGAACGTCTCTGACGGCCCGGGCATGAAGGTGCTGCGCAACAAGCGCCGCGTGCTCGGCCCGCAGGTGGTGCTCGATCAAGAGCGGTGCGTGCTCTGCACCCGCTGCGTGCGCTTCATGGACGAGGTCGCCAAGGAGCCGCAGCTCGGCGTCTTCGGCCGCGGCTCGCACGAGCGCATCGACGTGCACCCGCAGTTCGGCGAGCTCAGCTCGAACTACTCGGGCAACACCGTCGACATCTGCCCCGTGGGCGCCCTGCTCAACCGCGACTTCCGCTTCCGGGCGCGCGCGTGGTTCCTCTCGTCGGCGCCGAGCGTGTGCACCGGCTGCTCGCGTGGCTGCTCGACGTTCGCCGACTTCATGGGCCAGGACACGTACCGCTACCGGCCCCGCGAGAACGAGCAGATCAACAAGAGCTGGATGTGCGACCAGGGCCGGCTCTCGTACAAGTCGCTGAACAAGGGCCGCGTGCTCCAGTGCGTGATCGGCCGTGCGGCCGACGCCCGGGAGGCCGGTCGGCAAGAGGCGGCGAAGTACGCCGCGCTGAAGCTGAAGCCGCTGGTCGGCGGCGTCGCGGTGATGGCGTCGCCGGTGGCGTCGAACGAAGACCTGATGGCGGGCCTGTCGTTCGCGCGCGACGTGCTGCAGTCGAAGACGGTCTACGTGAGCGGGCGCCCGAACGGCGCGGCCGACCACTTCCTGATGACGGCCGACAAGAACCCGAACCGCAAGGGCCTCGAGGCGGTCGCGAAGGGCCTGGGCCTCACGCTCGAGCCGTTCGCGAAGCTCGGCGCGGCGATCGACGGCGGCCAGGTGAAGGCGCTGTACGCGATCGGCGCCGAGGTGCCCGACGAGGCGTTCGCCGAGAAGGCGGCGAAGCTCGAGCTGTTCGTGGTGCAGGCGACGAACGAGACGGCGGTGACGCAGCAGGCGCACGTGCTCCTGCCGGCGTCGACGCACGTGGAAGACGAGGGCACGTTCACGCAAGAAGGCGGCATCACGCAGCGCTTCCGCCGCGCGTACCCGCCGAAGGCCGACTCGCAGCCGCACTGGAAGTGGGCGGTCGATCTCGCGAAGGAGCTCGGCGGTGCGCTCGCGTGGACCAGCTCTCGCGACGTGTTCCGCATGGTGGCGCCGTCGGTTCCCGAGCTCGCGTCGTACGAGTGGGACAAGCAGGCCCCCATCAACATCAAGAAGGGCATCAGCGTGGCTCCGGCCGCCGCCGACGGGCGCCCGCCCGGCTGGCGCGAATACGGCCCGCCGCGCGTGAAGGGGATCTGACCATGGCGACCGCACACCCTCCTCCGCCGCCTCGCGACGCGACCGAATCAGGCCCCCTGCGCCTGAGGTGGAACGTGATTCTCGGCACGATCACGATCATTCCCGGCGCGTTCTTCACGATCAACGCGCTCGCCTATCTCGGCGGTGGCCTGCTCGACGAGAAGCTCTTCCCCGGCGCGCACAAGCTGCTGAACGTCGTCGTGCTGTTGCTCGTGATGGTCATGGTCCTCGCCACCGCGCTCACGCTCGCCGAGCGCAAGTGGAGCGCCATGATGCAGAACCGCATCGGCCCGAATCGTGCGCGCCTGCCGTTCTTGCCGAACAGCCCGCTCTCGGGCGTGCCTCACGTCGTCACCGACGTGCTGAAGCTGCTCACGAAGGAAGACTTCGTGCCGAAGGACGCGAGCAAGCTGCTCTTCAACCTGGGGCCCATGCTCGCGTTCGCGCCGGTCTTCGCGCTGTTCGCGATCGTGCCGGCCGGCCCCACCGTCGTCGTGTTCGGCCAGACGATCGACATGGTCGCGGCGAACCCCGACTTCGGCCTGCTCTACCTGTTCGGCATCGCGTCGCTGGCGGTCTACGGCACGTCGCTCGCCGGCTGGAGCAGCAACAACAAGTTCGCGCTGCTGGGCGGCGTGCGCGCGTCGTCGCAGATGATCTCGTACGAGGTGGCGCTCGGCCTGGGCCTCGTCGGCATGATGATCGCGTTCTCGACGGTGAAGCTCGCGGGCGCCGACGGCATGTCGGACATGCAGGCGGCCTATCTGCCGGGCTGGTCGACGACCATCGCGGGCGTCGACGTGGGCCTGCCGCAGTGGGGCATCTTGCTGCAGCCGCTCGGCTTCATTCTCTTCTTCGCGGCGGCGTTCGCCGAGACGAAGCGCGCGCCGTTCGACGTGCCCGAAGGCGAGAGCGAGATCATCGGCTACTTCGTCGAGTACTCGGGCATGAAGTTCGGCCTGTTCATGATCGCCGAGTTCGTCGAGGTGGTCGTGCTCTCGGGCGTGCTGATCGCGATCTTCTTCGGAGGCCCGTACCTGCCGTTCGGCAACACGTGGCTGAAGGGGCTGTTCGGGCCCGACCTGCAGTGGCTGTACGGCGCGATCCTGGGGACCATCTTCTGGCTGAAGGTCGTGCTGCTCTGCTACCTGCAGCTGGCGATCCGGTGGACGTTCCCCCGCTTCCGGTACGACCAGATCCAGTCGCTGGGGTGGAAGATCCTGCTCCCGATCGGCCTCGCGAACGTCTTCGTCTCGGGCGCGTTGGTGCTGTGGGACCCGAGCCTCAAGCTGCTGGCGATCGTCGGCGGCATCGAGATCCTCGTGATGGCGGCGCTCACGCTGACGCCGGCTCCGGCGAAGGCGCGCATCGACTCTCACGTGCGCGCAGAGGCTCACGCAGGCGACGACGCTCACGCACTGCCCGCGGGGCACCACTGACATGGACCACGGCCACGAGCATTCAGAACACGAGAAGCCCGCCGACGTTCGCGAGCGGCTCTTTCTGCCCGAGCTGATCAAGGGCCTCGGCATCTCGACCCGGAAGTTCCTGCGCAACCTCTTCGGCGAGCGCGACCCGAACCCGCAGGTCGTCGACCGCACCGGCACGTCGCTGGTGACGACCGTGCAGTACCCCGAAGAGAAGCCGATCTACCCGCCCGGCTACCGCGGCCTGCACCGGCTCGTGCCGCGCGAAGACGGCAAGCCGCGCTGCGTGGCCTGCTACATGTGCGCGACGATCTGCCCGGCGCAGTGCATCTACATCGAGGCGGGCGAGTACTCCGACGACGATCACGCGGCCGAGTCGCGCGTGATCGAGAAGTTCCCCACCCAGTTCGTGATCGACGAGCTGCGGTGCATCGTCTGCGGCCTCTGCGTCGACGCGTGCCCGAAAGACGCGATCCGCATGGACACGTACACGCACACGCCGAGCGAGTACACGCGCCAGGGCTTCGTCTACGACATTCCCCGGCTGCTGCGCGGCCCGCCCGTCACGCACCCGTCGGACCCCTGGTACAAGCGCGGCTCCTCGGAGGAGCCCGAGCACGTGCACAAGGAGGCCCACACGCGCATCGGCGAGGGCCTCGTGCCGCTGAAGCTGCCGGGCGGCCACCGCGTCGAGGTCGACACCAGCAACCCGGTCGCGGTCACGAAGTTCATCAAGTAACCGCTTGCGAGCCTGGGTTCTCGCGGTGCTGTGCACGTCGGCGCTCGCCCGCGCGAGCGAGACGCCGCAGCCCGCAGAGGACATGAAGCACGACGACCCCGCGCTGGCGCCGAAGCCCGCGCCCGAGACGATCGTCACCGATCAGACCGCCGCGTCGGACGACGATCGCGTGGGCGCGTACCGCCAGCCCGGGTGGACCGAGCGCCGCCGCTTCCCCACGACGCGCGTCTACGTCATCCCCGCGGGCGACATTCAGGCCGAGGTGTGGCTCGAGGTGAAGACTCCGGGTGAAGACCCGGGCGCGACGCGGCTGCGCAGCCTGTACGAGCTCGCGTTCGGCCTGGGCAAGCGCATACAGCTCGACCTGTACCTGCGCACCGAGAGCGACGGCGGCGGGCCGCTCGTGCTCGAGAGCGAGCGCGTCGAGCTGCGCTGGGCGTTCGCCGACTGGGGCGTGATACCCGGCAACCCGACGCTGTACCTCGAGTTCATTCGCCCGCACGAGGGCCCGTTCAAGGGCGAGGTGAAGCTGCTCTTCGGCGGCTCGCTGGCCCCGCGGTGGCACTGGGGCGCGAACCTGAGCTGGGAGCGCGAGCTGTGGGGCAACCAGACCAACGAGTACGCCGTGACGGCCGCGATCTCGCACACGGTGATCGAGCGCACGCTGTCGATCGGCGCCGAGACGCGCGTCGAGCTCGTCGACCAGCGCCCGCACTTCGGCAAGTTCGTGAGCTACGAGTTTCTCATCGGGCCCTCGCTGCGCTTCATTCCCCTGCCGCGGTTCGCGCTGTCGCTCGTGTGGCTGTTCGGCGCCGCCGCCGAGCGCGACGTCGGCACCGACCCGCTGCCCGGCTTCGGAGCCATCGTGCAGCCGACGCTCGTCGTGAACGGGCGGCTCTAGGGCGCGTCCGAGGTGTGCTGGAACACCTGGTACAGGGCGACGAACAGCACGCAGAACAGCAGCGGCACGACGGTGGCGAGGATCAGGGCGCGCAGCCCGAGGCCGCGCCCGACCGGCGGCGAAGCGCTCGAGTCGACCCTCGACAGCGCGGCGACGGTGAAGCCCATGCCGAGCGGCCAGAGCCACGGCAACAGCAACGCCGAGGCCGCGAGCACGGTCGCGGTGCGACTCAGCTCGTTGTGCTGCAGGCGCTCGACGGCGGGCCGCAGCCGCTCTTCGGGCACCTCGGCGCGGAAGAACAGCTGGCAGATCGGGTCGCGATAGGCGGCGGCGGCGAAGACCAGCGGCAGCACGAAGACTCCGGGCGCCGACCACCCGGCGGCGAAGCCGAGGCCAAGACCGATCGCCGCGGCAGCGAGCGGCATCGGCCGCGCCCAGGCCACGCCCTTCCAGAACAGGAGCTGAGCGGCGCCCAGGCACACGCAGAGGATCGCGTAGGGCCACTGCCGCTGCAGAAAGCCGCTGAGCGCCGCCCAGAGCGCGATGGGCGCGAGGCCGCCCACGAGCCACGCGTAGACGTCGCGGCGGCCGAGGTGCGCGGCGCGGAACTTCTCGACGACGCCGATCTCGGGCCGTGCGGCGCAGGCGGCGCAGTAGCGCGCAGACCCGATGGTCTGCAGCTCGGCGAAGGCTCCGCAGCGGGCGCACGTCTCCACGGGCCACCGAATAGCAGACCTGCGTGAACGGGAGCGCGGCTCGCGTTCCTCGCAAGTGAGGTACGGCAGAGTATCGTGCGCGGCCTTGACCGAGCCGACCGCAGACAAGGCCCAGCAGCGCGCCCGCCTGTTGCCGCTCGCGGTGCTGCAGGTGAGCTCGGGCATGCCGTACGGCTTCCTCATCACGGGGGCGTTCGCGGTCTTCCTGCGCGGCGCCGACGTCTCGCTGACGGCGATCGGCCTGCTGTCGCTGGTGTCGCTGCCGTGGAACCTGAAGTTCCTCTGGGCGCCGCTGATCGATCGCTACGCGCTCAAGTGGCCCGACCGCCGCCGCAGCTGGCTGCTCATCAGCCAGGTGGCGCTGTCGGTGGGCTTCATCGCGATCGCGGGGCTCGTGTTCTTCGCGCTGCGGGGCGGAGGCGCCCTCGACGGCAACGTGCTGCTCGTGCTGGCCGGCATCGCGCTGTTCATCGCGTTCGCGGGCGCCACGCAGGACATCGCGGTCGACGCGTTCGCGGTCGAGTACCTGCGGCCCAACGAGCAGGGCCCGGCGAGCGGGCTCCGCACGATGTTCTGGCGCATCGGCTTCCTGCTGACGGCGGGCGCCGCCGTCTTCCTCGCCGACCCCATCGTCTGGGCCGGCATGGGCATCACGGTGGGCAAGAACGAGATCTGGCCGTGGGTGTTCACGGTGATCGCCCTGCTCTTCCTGCCGCTCTTGCTGCTCACGGTGCGCTGCCCGCCCGCCGAGCGGCCGGCCGAGGCTCCGCGCTCGCTCGGCAAGGCGGTCATCGAGCCGCTGTCGAACTTCTTCAGCCGGCCGGGCGCGGTGTGGCTCGCGTTCTTCCTCTTCTTCTACAAGTTCGGCGACAACCTCTCGTCGAGCATGTGGATCCCCTTTCTCGTCGACCACGGCATCACGCGGGCCGAGATCGGCATCTTGAGCAAGACGCTCGGCAGCGCCGCCGTCGTCATCGGCGCGACCGCCGGCGGAGCGCTGATTCCCAAGCTCGGCCTCGGCCGGAGCTTGTGGATCTTCGGGGTCGTGCAGGGCCTCTCGAGCGGGTTCTACGCGCTGGCCTCGGCGTTCGACGGCGCCCGCTGGTCGGTGTACCTCGCGATCGTCGGCGAGAACGTCGCCATCGGCCTGGGCACGCCCGCGCTGCTCACCGTCTGCCTGCGCGCGTGCGAGAAGCGGCTCGGGGCGACGCAGTACGCGCTGCTGTCGAGCATCTTCGCGCTCGGCCGCTGGGCGACCGGCCCACCGGCGGGCATGATCGCCGAGGCCTCGGGCTACACGACGCTCTTCCTGTACGGCGTGGTGTGCGCGCTGCCGGGCCTGCTCATTCTGCAGGTCATCGCGCCGATTCAGCAGCGAGACGTCACCTCGCCCGCCATTCCCAAAGAGGCATGACCGGTCGTAACGTCTCGCGGCAGACGTGAAGCGCTATCGCATGGCGGTGTGCAAGGGCCCCGACTGCACGAAGGGTGGCTCCGACGCCGTGTACGCGGCGGCGCGCGAGAAGGCGCCGGCGGGCTGCGAGGTGTACCGCGGCGGCTGCTTCGGCCTGTGCCACCTCGGGCCCAACGTCGTGCTGCGCGAAGACCTGGGCGGCAAGCGCGACCCGTTCTCGCGCGAAGACTTCGAGCTCCTGCGCAGCGCGGGCGAGACGTACTACTGGCACATGGACCCGCCGAAGGTGCTGCGCGTGCTCGAGCGCCACGTGGCCCACGGCGAGCGGCAGACCGACCTCGTCGGCGACCCGGCCCGCGAAGCCGACTTCCGGAGCAACAAAACTTAACGGCGGTGGCCTGAGGCCGGCGCCACACTACCCCGAGCGAAATGCCCCCTACGCCCGTACGCATCCTCTTCGGAGTGCTCTTCCTGAGCCTCGCCGGCGGTCTGCACTGGTACCTCTACCGCCGGCTCATCAAAGACGTCACCGACCGGCGCACGGTGCGGCTCGGCGCCATGACGACGTTCGGAGCCGTGGCCGCGACCGGGATCTTCGGCTTCGCGCGGTTCCGCATGGCCGAGCCGTCGGCGCTCACGATGCTGCTGCCGATGTGGTTCGCGTTCGTCATCTACGTGTCGCTCGCGCTCATCGCGATCGATCTCGTGCGCTACGTGGCGAACCGCCGGCGCCCGGCGCCGGTCTCGCCCGAGCGGCGGCTGTTCCTATCGCGCGCGGTCGCGGCGACCGGGGTCGTCGCGGGCGGCGGCCTCGCCTCGTTCGGCGCCTTCCGCGCGTTCTCGCCGCCGCGCATCACCGAGGTGTCGCTCAAGCTGGCGCGGCTACCGAAGGCGCTCGACGGCTTCACGCTCGTGCAGCTGTCTGACGTTCACATCGGGCCCGTGTTGCAGCGCCGGTTCCTCGACGAGCTCGTCGACCGCGCGAACTCGGCGAAGCCCGACCTCGTCGCCATCACGGGCGATCTGGTCGACGGCAAGCCCGAGTTCATCGGCCGGTCGGTCGAGGCGCTGACGCGGCTCAAGAGCCGCTACGGCACCTACTTCGTCACGGGCAACCACGACTACTACTCGGGCGCGGGGCCATGGGTGCAGCAGCTCGAGGGCTGGGGCGTGACGGTGCTGCGCAACCGGCGCGTCGAGATCGGCGACGCCGGCGCCTCGTTCGACCTCGTCGGCGTCGACGATTGGGGCGGTGACTACGACCTGCAGGCCGCCGTCGCGGGGCGCGACCCGGCGCGGGCGTCGGTGCTGCTCTCGCACCAGCCGGCGAACTTCGACACGGTCGCGTCGACGGGCCTCGACGTGCAGCTCTCGGGGCACACGCACGGGGGCCAGACGTTTCCCGGCACGTTCGGCGCTCAGCTCATCTGGGGCGATCGCTCGGCCGGCCTGTCGAAGACGAAAGACTCGTACCTCTTCGTCAGCCGCGGCTGCGGCTTCGTCGGCCCGCCGACCCGCCTGGGCAGCCCGCCCGAGGTGGTGAAGCTGATTCTGCAGAGCGCGTAGGACACGCGCCGCTCGGCCTCATCGCTCCTAGGTTGCGCAAAAAAGTAGCCTGTCCCCATTTTTGCGAGCGCTCAGTATGGGTCGAGCTCGGCCGAGAACGTGAAGCTCAAGTTGCAGCCCTCGAAGCCCATGCCGTTGGGCGAGCTCGCCTTCTGCGAGGCCTCGACCTGGGGGCAGACGACGGGGTCGTCGACGAGCGACAGCGTGTGCGAGATGACGGCCTCGAGCGTCTGGCCCTTGTCGGTGAAGAGCCACGACTGCGTGTCGAGCAGGTTGCACATGCCGGGCGTGATGCCGCGCTTGCGCTGCGCCGTGAAGGTCAGCTCGCCGCCGGCGACGTCGAACACCACCTCTTCGGGCGCCGGCGAGCAGGAGCTCGGCGACAGAAACTCGCAGCGCTGGAGCGTCGCCTTCTTCGCGTCCTCCGAGGCCTTGTACATGACGTAGGTGGCGCCATCGAGCACGCCGTCCATGTCGAGGTCTTCGCCCGGGTCGAGCTTGCCGTTCTTGTTCGTGTCCTCGGCCTTCGACACCGGGTACGCCGGGTTGTCGGCGCGGAACTTCGCGTTGTCGGAGCACGACGCGTTGAACTCGACCGCCGACGACGTGAGCCGCCAGAAGTAGACGACGTTCGGCTGGGCGCCGGGCTGGCGCGGGCCGGGGCAGCCAGCGGCGAGCAGCGCCACCACAATGAGGGTCGGGGAACGCATCGAGCGGGAACCTAACCGTCAGCGCAGGCGGAAGTACAACGACGTCAGGCCTGGGTGGCGGTCTCGAGCTCCTTCTGGGCGGCCTCCCAGCGGGCCAGCGCGGCGTCGAGCTCTTCGGCGGCGTCGCGGTGCGCGTCCATCACGGGCTTCGCGCGGGCGAAGTCTCTCGCGAAGTCGGGGTCGACGAGCTGGGCCTCGCGCTCCTTCTGAGCCTTCTCGAGCTCGGCGATGCGCAGCTCGAGGGTCGCGATCTCTTTCTTCAGCGGGCCGGTCTTGGCGCTCCTCGCCTGCCGGGCCTCGGCCTCGAGGCGCTTGCGGTCTTTGGCCGGCATGGCGGGCCCGCTGGCGGCGGCGGTGAGCGGGCGCTCGGCGCGGGCCGCCTCGAGCTCGAGGTGCTCGAGGTACTCGGCGAGGTTGCCCGGGTACGGCACCACGCGGCGATCGCGCACGTCCCACACGTGGGTCGCGAGCCGGTCGAGAAACGAGCGGTTGTGGGTGACGAAGATGAGCGTGCCGCCGTAGCCCTCGAGGGCGTCGATCAGCGCCTCCGACGAGTCGAGGTCGAGGTGGTTCGTCGGCTCGTCCATCACGAGCAGGTTCGCCGGCTTCACGAGCAGCCGCGCGAGCGCGACGCGCGCCTTCTCGCCGCCCGACAGCACGCCGATCTTCTTCTCGACGTCGTCGCCCGAGAACAAGAACGAGCCGAGCACGCTGCGCACCCAGCTCTGCGCCTTGTCGGGCGCGAGCTTCCAGATCTCGTCGAGGATCGTCGACCGCGCGTCGAGCGTGTCGGCGTGGTGCTGCGCGTAGTAGCCGGGCACGACGCCGTGGCCGAGCTTCACCTCGCCGGCCGTGGGCTCGAGCTCGCCCGACAGCAGCTTGAGCAGCGTCGTCTTGCCCGCGCCGTTGAGCCCCACCACCGCCACGCGCTGGCCGCGCAGCAGCGTCGCGTCGAGGCCGTCGTAGACGCGGGTCGACCCGTACGAAAACGACACGCCCTTGAACGTCGCGACCTCGCGCCCCGACGAGGGCACCTCGGGGAAGCGAAACGAGACGACGTCGCGCTCCTCGAGCGTCTGCACGCTGCTCATCTTCTCGAGCACCTTGATGCGGCTCTGCACCTGCCGGGCCTTCGACGCCTTGTAGCGGAAGCGCTCGATGAACTTCTTGAGGTGCTCGCGCTGCAGCTCCTGCTTCACCGCGGCGTTCATCAGCACCTCGGCCTCGACGGCGCGCGCCTTCTGGTAGGCCTCGTAGTTGCCGGGCCACGACCGGATGCCCTCGATCTCGAGCGAGACGATGCGGTTCACCTGCCGGTCGAGGAAGGCGCGGTCGTGGCAGATCAGCACGCGCGCCTTGTTGCTGCGCTTCAAGAACGCGTCGAGCCACGCCAGCGTCGGCAGGTCGAGGTGGTTCGTGGGCTCGTCGAGCAAGAGCAGGTCGGGGTCCTGCAAGAGCAGCCCGGCGAGGGCCGCGCGCATGCGCCAGCCGCCGCTGAACGTCGACAGCGACTGCGCGAGCGCGCCCGGAGCGAACCCCAGGCCGGCGAGGATGCGCTCGGCGCGGTGGGCTCCGTAGTGCTCGTCGAAGTGATCGAGCTCTTCGTGCAGCTCGGCGAGGGTCTGCGCGAGCTCGAGCTGCTCGGTCTCGTCGCGCGCCTCGGCCAGCGCGGCCTCGGTGGCGTGCAGCCGGTCGGACAGCCCGTCGCGGCCCGGGACGGCGCGCATCACGCTGTCGAGCACCGAGCCCTCGTCGGCGCTGGCCGCCGCGAGATCTTGCGGCAGGTAGCCCATGCGCGCCTTGCGCCGCAGCACGAGCTCGCCCGAGTCGGGCTTGATGAGCCCCATCAGCACCTTCAGCAGCGTCGACTTGCCGGTGCCGTTGGCGCCGACGAGCCCGATGCGGTCGGTGGGACCGATCGTGAACGACTGGTTGTCGAACAGCGTTCGCGCGCCGTACGCGAGCGAGAGCTCCTTGACGATGACCAAACTCACGGTGCCCCTATACCTCGTAGCTCGGTAGCGTAGAGTTCAGTCGAGAAGACGATGCCTGGGGACGGAGCCGACAAGGACAGGGCCGCTCAATCGCTCGATGCGGCCGAGCTGCTCGGCAAGGTGCTCGACGGCCGATACCGGCTCGAGAGCCTGCTCGGCTACGGCGGCATGGGCATGGTCTTCAAGGCCACGCAGACGACCGTGGGGCGCAACGTCGCGGTCAAGACGCTGAACGCCGCGCTGGCGGCGGCGCCGACGTTCTTCGAGCGCTTCAAGCGCGAGGCCGAGGTCGCGAGCCGGCTGAAGCACCCGAACATCGTCACCATCTTCGACTTCGGCCGCACTCCCGACGGCACCTGCTACATCGCGATGGAGCTGCTCGAGGGCGACTCGCTGCGCCAGCAGGTCCGCAAGAAGGGGCCGATGTCGCTGCGGCGCGCGGCGGCGGTCGTCGAGCAGATCGCGCTCGCGCTGCAGCACGCGCACAAGAACAACGTCATTCACCGCGACATGAAGCCGCACAACGTCATGGTGACGGCGGTCGACGGCGCCGAGTACGTGAAGGTGCTCGACTTCGGCCTCGTGAAGGCGACGGAGGACTCCGAGGAGGAGCAGCTCACGTCGACCGGCCAGGTGCTCGGCACGCCGCAGTACATGCCGCCCGAGCAGGCAGGCGGCGAGCCGGTCGACGCGCGCAGCGATCTCTACTCGCTCGGCGCCGTCTTCCACTTCTGCCTGACGGGCACCTCGCCGTACGGCGCGAACTCGGTGCGCAAGGCGCTGACGGCGGCGCTGACGCAGCCGGTGCCGAGCGTCGCGAGCAAGCGCCGGGGCGCGCCGGTGCCGCGCGCGATCGAAGACTTCCTGCGTAAGGCGCTCGCGAAGGACCCTGCCGATCGCTACCAGAGCTGCGAAGAGTTCATCGCCGACCTCGAGGCCTCGCTGAAGGGGCTGAGCGACGCCGAGCTCGACGCGCTGCCCGAGCGGCCGACCGGCGAGACGATTCGCGAGCTGGGCTCGAACGCCGGCGACAGCCCGCGCGCGTCGACGCCGGCGTCGAAGTCGTCGAAGTCGCGGTCGCGGCCGCTGCCGAAGCCGCAAGACGAGAAGCTCGTGCCGGTCGACCGGCGCGTCACGGCGCCCGAGACGCCGGTCGCGAAAGAGCAGTCGGCGCCGGTGGGCGTGGCCGCGGCGGCTGCCCCGCCCCGCCGCGGGCTGCCGATGGCGCTGAAGCTGGCCATCGTGATCTTGCCGGTCGCGGGCCTCGCGGGCGCGGCGGTGGCGTACCTGCTCAAGCCGGCCGTCGCGCCGGTGGTGGCGGCGAGGGCGCCGCTGCCCGCCGAGCCTTCGAAGAGCCCCCCGGCGCCGGCGGTCGTCGAGGTGAAGGTGGTGCTGATCACGAAGCCCGAAGGCGCCGAGGTGCTGGAAGACGGGGTGACGCTGGGCAAGACGCCGCTCGAGCAGCGCTGGGCGCGCAACGCGGTGAAGACCGTGACGTTTCAGCTGAACGGGTACAAGGACGTGCAGAAGGCGTTCAAGGCCTCCGACGATCAGACGTTCGAGCTGGACCTCGAGCCGGTCGCGAAGAAGCCCGCGGGCAAGGCGGCGCCCGGCAAGAAGGACAAGGACCCGAGCATCTCGGCGTTCGAATGATCCTTCTCGCGTACGTGCTGCTCGCGACGAGCGACTGCGCCGGGTGCCACGCCGAGGCGCACGAGCAGTGGCAGCGGTCACGGCACGCGACGTCGGCGACGAACCCGCTGTTCCTCGCGTCGCTCGAGAAGAACGCGCGGCGCCAGCGGTGGTGCGCGAGCTGCCACCTGCCGGAGATCGGCTGCACGTCGTGCCACGTGCCCCAGGCGGCCCACGGAGCGAAGGTCAGCGAGCAGATCTGCGCTCGCTGCCACGACTTCGACGTGCCGCAGAGCCGCGACGCCGAGCCGGGCCCGATGCAGGACACGGTCGACGAGTGGCGGGCCTCGCAGGCGGCGCGCGACGGCAAGGGCTGCGCGGCCTGCCACGATCACGCGGCGCGCTCGGGCCACGAGGCGGCGGCGCTGGCGGCGGCGCTGCAGGTCGAGGTGAAGCGGTTGGGCGGCCGCATCGTGGCGCGGGTGTCGGCGCCCGGCGTCGGCCACGCGGTGCCGACGGGCGACCCGTTTCGCCGGCTGCTGCTGTCTGCGGGCGGCGTGCGCAGGCGCGTGGTGGTGCCGGTCGACCAGACGGTCGAGCTCGTGCTCGGAGACGGCCCCGGCGCCACGTGGGAGCTCGTCGTGCTGCACGCCGAGGTCCAGGTCGAGGCGTTCGAGCACGCGGTTCACATCATGAAAGGGACGATCGAATGACGACGCTGCCGCTGCTGCTGGTGCTCGCTCAGTTGAGCCCGCTCGAGACGCTGTCGAACGTGCAGGTCACCGGCTGGTCGGCCGACGAGACGAAGCTCTCGGTGCGCGGGTTCGAGCTCGACGAGACGGAGCAGGCCACCGAGTGCCCCGGCTACGTCGACCACGAGGGCAAGAAGTTCATCGGCAAGCTGGTCGTCGCGGCGTACGAGCGCGGGAAGCTGCTGCAGAGCTGGGTCGTTCAGGACTACCCGACGTGCACGTCGCCGGCCGACGCGAAGCAGACGCTCCTGGAGGCCAAGGCGAAGTTCAAGAAGCTCGGCATCGATCTCAACAACAAGGGCACGCAGCTGCCTTGCGACTCGGGCTGCGACGTCGGCCACGGCGCGCAGCTGGTCTTCGAGAACGGCACGGACATCACCGACGACGAGGGCAGCATGGAGGGCACGCTCGCCGGCCGCGTGCGCGTGTTCCTGACGGGCGCGAAGGGCAAGTCGAAGCTGCTCGACCAGAGCCTCAGCGAGACGTTCACGCGCATCATGGGCGGCAAGATGTGGGTGCGCATCGCGGCGGTCGAGCTCTCGCCGCGAGGAGACGCATTCTTCGCGCGCTTCAGCATCGACTCGTACAACGGCCGCAGCGGCGCCTACGCCCGCTTTCTGCCGCTGGGCTACTTCGCCTGGAACGGCGAATCTTTCGTCAAGGGGGGTGTTCCAAAGCCTTACATTCCGGCCGCACCTCCCAAATAAACGATGTTATTTCAGTCGCTTGGTGCTTTCCGTGATGGGGCGCTTCACGCGTGGGGGGCTCCGGGTATGTTTGGGCCGTGACCGCCGCCGTCGCCAACCCGACCGTGTTTCGCGAGCGAACCTCCGACCTCCATTTCGGAGAGAGCCTGCCCGCCGACAGCGCCGCGCTGCTTCAAGCGCGCATCAAAGACCTCAAGCTGCACCTCTCGGGCACGGTGCTGGAGCGCCTCATCGGTCAGCTCTACGCCGAGCTCGAGGCGAAGGGCATCTCGCTGAAGCCCGAGTGCTACCTGTCGGATCAGTGGGGCTGCCCGTCGGGCGTGCCGGTGATCGGCATCCCCTTCTACCTGGCGGACCCGCACCTGCTCTCGATCGAAGAGGCGCTCGGCGCCGGCGCCGAGACCGAGCGCGACATCATGATGTACCTCCGCCACGAGGCGGGGCACTGCTTCAACTACGCGTGGAAGCTCTACGAGACCGACGAGTGGCGGAAGCTCTTCGGCGACTACAGCAAGCCGTACCACGACGACTACAAGCCTCAGCCCTTCTCGAAGAAGTACGTGGTGCACATCTCGGGCTGGTACGCCCAGAAGCACCCCGACGAAGACTTCGCCGAGACGTTCGCGGTGTGGCTGACGCCCGGCTCCGACTGGGAGAAGCGCTACAAGAACTGGGGCGCGCTCAAGAAGCTGCAGTACGTGCAGGCGATGGCAGCCGCCCAGGGCCGCACCGCCCCGCCGCTCACCGGCCTCGAGCACGATCTCGACGTCGACGAGATGGAAGAGACCGTGCTCGACCACTACCGCGAGCGAAACCTCGCCGAGAAGGTCGACCTGCAGCTCGGCGAGCACCTCGACCTCGACCTCGCCCACCTGTTCGAGGCGCCCGACGCCTCGCCGGTTCGCGCCGACACGCTGCTGCGCGCCGAGAAGCAGTCGCTGATCGCCGCCGTGACGCAGTACTCCGGCGTGTCGCGCGCCGTCGTTCGCTCGGTGCTCGAGCACCTGCAGGAGCGCACCTCGGCCCTGAACCTCACCGTGCACCGCGAGAAGGCGCACGAGTACATGACCCGCGTGACGTCGCTGTTGACCACGCTCGCGATGAACTACCTGTACACGAACCGGTTCTTCGAGCTCGACTGAGCTCGTCCCTGGCGGTGCGTCGCTGGGAGCCCAACGCAGCCCGCAGCGATGGTTCGGCGGCTCGACCCGGCATGAGCTTCCAGGTCGTCGGACGCGCGGGCGTCAGCGCTTCGCTTCGACGACGATGCTGTCGGCGAGGTAGTCGTGAATGCAGCGCCGCGCGTCGGTGAAGATGAGCAGCGCGTCGACGAGGCCGATCAGCCCGAACGCGTTCGCGAGCACCGACATCACCAGGTTGCGCAACAGCAACAGCCGCCACAGCTCGATCTGAGAGCCGTCGGTGCGCACCACCTTGATGCCGGTGAGCCGCTTGCCGATCGACTGGCCCCAGCTCACCTGCGCGATGAGCTGGGCGGCGAGCCCGGCCGCGAAGGCGCCGAGCACGACGACCAGCAGCACGGCGAAGAACCCATCGGAGTCGTCGCGCCCCTTCGCCGACGCGGCCGTGAACCCGATGATGATGGCGGCCGCGATCGGCAGGAAGATCACGACGACGTGGTCGACCAGGTTCGCCACGAAGCGGTCGCCTCGCGACGCGAGCTCGCCGACCGGCAGCGTGCACCGGCTGCAGCGCCCGCTGGTGTCGTTCGGCCGGCGGCACTCGCTGCACGCGAACGAGCCGCAGCGCGCGCACACGAACCGCGCCGGCCGATCGGAGTGCACCGCGCAGAACGACTGCCCCGGCGCCGGCCGATGCGCCGGCGTGAGGCCGTAGCAGTCGCTGCAGGTGAGGACGTCGTTCACCGCGTCGGGCGCGCACCGCACGCACACCTGCTTCTGGCAGCGCGGGCAGCTGCCGAGCAGCGGCATGCCGGCGTGCTCGGAGCAGGTGGGGCGCGCGTCGACCTCGAGCACCTGCACCGGCGTCGCCTGCTGCCGCGGCGGCTCGGTGCGCGCCGACCACTCGACCGACTGCTCCCCGCCGCAGATCTCGCAGACGAGGGTGCCCGGCTGGAGCAACGTGCCGCAGAACCGGCAGCTCATGGCCGAAGAGCCTACCGGAACCGGTGCGCCGGCGCCGTTGTCGTTGCCGCATGCGAGACGACGATCTGTGCGAGCTCGGAGTCGTGAAGACCGCGACGCCCTGTGACGAGCCGTGGGAGTCGATGCGCGGATCCGGCGCCGTGCGCTACTGCGACCGGTGCCGCCTCGACGTCTACGACTTCGCGCAGCTGTCGACGAGCGAGGCGCGCGACCTGATCGTGAAGACCGAGGGCCGGCTGTGCGGGCGCATCTTCACGCGCGAAGACGGCACGGTGCTCACGCGCGATTGCCCGACGGGCGTGGTGCAGCGCCGCAACAAGCGCGTGCGCGGCGTCGCCGTCGCTGCAGCACTGCTCGGCGGAGCTGCTGGGCTGGCAGCTGCCCCTCCACGCTCGTGCGACTACGACGCGAAGGCGGTCGAGATCATCCCCAGCGGAAACGCGCACCGCTCGACGCTCACGGGCCTGATCCTCGTGCCCACGAAACCGGCGCGCTGATCGCGCGGTCGCCGTGGTAGATCGTCGCAGCACATGGCGACTCAAAACGTCTCACTGAAGATCGCCGTGTTGCACTACCAGCCGTCGAACGAGCCGATGGACCCGGTGGTCGGTCACATCGCGAAGGCGCTCGAAGAGCTGGGCCACCAGCCGACGACGGTGGGCGTGCACGATCGCGTGTTCGATCTGCTGAAGGCGCTCGAGAAGACCCAGGCCGATCTCGTCTTCAACGTCTGCGAGACCTTCGCCGACGACTACCGCCTCGAGGTCAACGTCGCCGCCGTGATGGAGATGGCCCGCCTGCGCTTCACCGGCTCGGGCACCGCGGGCCTGCTGCTCGCGCAAGACAAGATCCTCACGAAGCAGCTGCTCGAGTACCACGGCGTGCCGACGCCGGCGTTCGCCACCTTCGACGGCGAGACCTTCGAGACGAACGGCCGCATGGCGTTTCCGCTCATCGTGAAGCCCGCGAAGAGCGACGCGTCGATCGGCATCAGCAAGCACAGCGTCGTACGCGACTGGGACGCGCTCACCGCCCGCGTGCGCGACATTCGCAAAGAGCTGCACGACGAGGCCCTCGCCGAGGAGTTCATCGACGGCCGCGAGGTCTACGTCGGCGTGCTCGGCACTCCGACGCGCGCCGAGATCCTCCCCATCGTCGAGCTCGACTTCGGCAAGTGGAACCCGACCGAGCCCAAGGTCTCGGACCGCGACGTGAAGTTCGGGCCCGAGACCGAGGGCTCGCCGCGGCTCAAGATCGCGACCGATCTGAGCGCCGACCTGAAGGCCCGCATCGAGCGCGCCGCCCTGCTCGCCTACCGCGCGCTCAAGATCAGCGACTACGCGCGCGTCGACCTGCGCATCGCCGCGAAGACCAACGAGCCCTACGTGCTCGAGGTGAACCCGAACCCGTACCTCGAGAACCAGAGCGAGCTCGCGATGGCCGCGCGCGATCGCGGGCTCTCGTACACGCAGCTCATCGGGCGCATCGTCGAGTCGGCCTGCAGCCGCTACCAGCTCAAGCTCAAAGAGAAGACCGTCACGGGCGAGGTTCCAGCGCCCTCCGCAGAAACTGGAAAGCCTCCCGCCAGCACTGGCGCGCAGAAGGCGTGAACACGAACCCGTGAAACCCGTGGAAGCCGCGCGGGTAGTAGCGCGCTTCGCAGGGCACGTTCAGCCGCTCGAGCGCCACCTTCAAGCGGCGCGTGTCGTCGATGAGAATGTCCCACGTGCCGACCGGCGCGAAGAACGGCGGCAGCGGCCGCTCGGGCGCCTCGGCCCGCTCGAGCGCGACGAGGGGGTCGGCGAGGTCGAGGCCGCGCTCCGAGTCGACGCGCACGCCGTGCAGGTAGTCTTCGGTCACCTCGTGCAGGCGATCGATGAGGTACGCGCTGCGGGTCGCGAAGCGCTCGGGGTTCGAGACCTGCAGGTAGCCGCAGGCCGGCATCACCGCGCGCGGCACCGGCGTCTCGTCGAACACCGCGCGCGCGTACGGCTCGGGCCGGCGGTAGCTCGCGGCGATGGTGAGCGCGGTGACGAGGTTCGCTCCGGCAGACTCGCCCGCGGCGATCATGCGCTGGGGGTCGCCGCCGTACTGCGCGGCGTTCTGGTGCAGCCAGCGCCACGCCTGGCACACGTCTTCGATCGCCGCCGGGAAGCGGTGCTTCGGCGCGAGGCGGTAGTTGATCGACATCACCACGTAGCCGCGGCGCGCGAAGACGAGGTTGAAGACCCAGTGCGTGTCCTTCGACAGGCGCGCGAAGCGGCCGCCGTGCACGTACATCACGACCGGCCTCGGGCCCGTGCGCTCGATCGGCCGCCAGATGTCGCAGAGGTGCGCGCGCTCGCCGTTGCCCTGGTACGGCACGTCGCGGAGCACCTCGACGCCGTGCAGCCGGGGGTTCGCGAGCGGCAGCAGGCGAGAGGTGCGCGTGATGCCCGCGAACATGCCGTCGGTGAGGGCGGCTCCGAGCGTGCGGCGCAGGCGCTCGGCGCGGTTCAGCGTGGGGCGCTCGATGAGGATCTCTGCCACTTCGAAGGTCAGTTCGTAGCCGACCGGCGGCCGGCCTGCCAAGCCGCCCGAAACGCGGCGAGGCTGCGGGCCGCGCTCTCGAAGTACTCGTTCACCGGGCGCTCGGTGACGGTGAGCTGATCGAGCTCGCCGCTCTTGCCTCGCCTGAACACCAGGCGCTCGCCGGCCGAGTGCACCTCGGGCTCGCGGGGCTCGTAGCCGACGGCCAGCTCGAGCTCGGCGAACCCGGCGGCGGCCGCCCACTTCCAGAGCCGCTGCGCGGCGTCGCCCGGCGACACGAACCTGAGGCGCGAGACGCGCGCGGCGACCTTCGGGTCGAAGACCCACTTCAGGTTGGCCTCCGAGTCCCCCAGCTCGACGTCGAGCGTGTGGAGCGCGGGGAAGTCGGCGAGGCAGTCGGGCAGCTCGAGGCCCTCGAGCAGCCCGTCGATGCCGTAGGCGTTCAGGCTCACGCCGACGTGGCGCCAGCGCGGCTTGCGCGCCGCGACCTCGACCATCACGTCGGGCCGCAGCCAGCGCACCGACTCGAGGGCGCGGCAGTGCGGCGACGTCAGCAGCTCGACGAGCTGCGCGCGCGCCTTCGCCTGCGTCCACCGGTCGACCGCGAGGTGCGCGTGGCGCACGGTCGCCCACTCGGCGTGGCCGACCGCCTTCGGCAGCAGCGCGAGGCTGCGGAAGAGCCCGACCGCCTCGGGGAAGCCCGCGCGCCACCGCACGAACTCGGGGTTCACGCCCTTCGCGAGGGGGCCGAGCCACTTCTCGCCGTGCTTCTTCAAGAGCGCCTCGACGCGCTCGGGGTCGCCGCCCGAGAGCTGCAGCGCGATCAGCTCGCCGCGAGGGTCGCCCGCCTCGAGCAGGGCGTCGGCGAGCACCCGGCGGGGGCCGTCGTCGGTCGGGGCCGCGTAGACCGCGGCGTAGAGCTGCTCGAGCGTGCGGCTCTTCGGCACCGCCTTGCCGACGAGCGCCTTCTCCAGCGCGTCGAGCGGCTCGGAAGCGAGCTCAGGCCACTGCTTCTTCCGGGCCGCCTTGCCCGCGCGGACCATGAGCTTGCCGTACCGGTGGCCCGCGCTGGTGGGGATGACGTCGCTGTACCGCTCGCCGAGCGCGAGCAGCCGCGCGCCCTCGCTGTGCGACAGCGCCTTCACAGCCTGGCTGAAGAACGGAGCCGCCGACAGCGCCCGCCACGGCGGCGCCTCGAGCACGCGGAACAGGGCTTCTTCGATGGCCGGGGCGTCCCACGGGGCGAGCGCTGCGACGCGCTCGGCGGCGACGCGAGACGAGAGGCCGCCCAGCTCTGCGACGAGGGCGCTCGTCTTGCCGTCGAGGGCGGCGACGAGCGGCCCGAGGCGCGGGTGCCGCGTCTGCTTCCAGACCGCCGCCAGCTCGCGTCTGCAGGCAGCGAGATCGTTCGCTTCGAACGCCTTCACCGCGCGGTGCAGGTCAGCCATGCAGCAGATCCCACCCGAGCTTCGCGACGAGCGCCACGACGACGAGCAGCACGACGCGGCGAATGAGCGGCCCCCCACCCTTCATGGCGACCTGCGCGCCCACGAGGCCGCCGATGAACTGGCCCGCCGCCATCGGGAGCGCGACCTGCCACTGCACGAGCCCGCGCAGACCGAACAGCGTCACCGCCGCGAGGTTCGACGCGAAGTTCACCACCTTCGCCTCGGCCGTCGCCTTCGTGAGCTCGTCGCCGAGCACCGCCACGAACGCCACGATGAGAAACGTGCCGGTGCCGGGGCCGAAGAAGCCGTCGTAGAAGCCGATGCCCGACGCGATCAGCGCCGTCACCAGCGCGGGCTTCTTCACCGGCGCGTGCTGCGCTTCACTTCCCGCTGGGCGGGGCCCCGTCGGAAGAGCTCCTGCCGTCGGTTTCCGAGGCTGCGGCCGGAACGCGACGAACAGGCCCGCGCCGACGAGCAGCACCAGCACGAGGGGCTTGAGCACCTTCGGGTCGAGGGCGAGCACGGCGAGGCCGCCGAGCAGGCTGCCGGCGAAGCCGGCGGGAAAGGCGATGCGGGCGCGCTCCTTCGCGACGAGGCCGCCGCGGGCGTAGCGCAGCAGGGCCGCGGCGCTGCCGAACACCGACTGGCCCTTGTTGGTGGCGAGCGCGGCCTGGGGCTGCAGGCCGGCCGTGAGCAGCGCGGGCAGCGTGATGAGGCCGCCGCCGCCGGCGATGGCGTCGATGAGGCCGGCCACGAACGCGACGCCGGTGAGGATCGCGATCGTCGAGGTCACGGGCCCCAGTAGTCGAAGTGAAAGACGGTGCCCGGCTTCACGGTCACGCTCATCCCGCTCTCGGGGTCGGGCCGATCGCCGCACGAGATGTCGTGGTCGCCCGCAGCGACCTCGACCGGAGCGCTGCGCGGCGCGGGCCAGCGCTTGCCGTCGACCCACATCGGGGCGCCGTTGCAGTCGTCTTCGATCGCGAGCCGCGACTTGCCGTCGCTCGAGCTCTCGACCCAGCCGCGCAGCTCGCGCTTCTTGCAGCCGGCGAGGCCGGTGACGGCGATGAAGGCGATCAGCAGGGCGCGCGCCACGCGCGCATCAATAGCTCAGCTCGAGGCGGCTGCCTTCCACCTTCAGCGTCACGGGCTTCACGAGGTCGAGCACGATGCGGGTGCCGCCGTTCTTCCGCTTGCCGATGCGCAGGGCGCTGACGTTCGGGATCTCGGCCGCCTTGACGAGGTGGCTGCGCTTGGGCGCCGGGCCGCTGAGATCGATCACGAGGCGCTCGGGGTTCTTCATGCGAAACGCGGCGGCGACCTTGCCGCCCGCCGCCGGGGCGACCTCGAGCTCGGTGTGCGACCCGCGCTGCGACCAGCGCAGGCTCGACGCCGCGCACTTCGGCAGCGGCAACAGCCCCGTCGACGCGAGCGAGGCGTCGGCCGGGGCCGCCGCCCTCGGAGCGGCGGCCGCCATCACCGGCTCTGCCGGAGGAGGCGCCTCTTCGAGCGCCGGCGCCGCCACCGGCTCGTCGATCGGAGCCGCAACGGGCGCGGGCGTGGGGGCAGGCACCGCGACGGCCACGGGGTCGAGCGGCGGGTGCGGCGGCTCGGCGGCGGGCGCGACGGCGACGGCCTCTTCGGCCTCGGGCTGTGCAGACTGCGTGGGGTCGAAGGTCACCTGGCGGGCGAGCATGACGCCGAAGCCGGCGAGGCAGAGGCTGGCGGCGACTCCGCCGGCCCACAGGGCGACCCTCTTCCACCGCTTCTGGCGGGGCAGCGACAGGGGCCGGCCGGTGTCGAGGTTCGCGACGAGGTAGTCGACGAGCTCGTGCGCCTTCGGGTGCAGGAAGCCGGTGAAGCGAACGCCGAAGCCGGCGCCGCCGCACGGCTTGCCGGGCAGCACGGCGACGCCCGACGCCTGGCGCCACATGACCTCGCCCTGAGCGAACGGCAGCACGCGGCCACCGGCCTCGATCGAGAGGGCGACGCGCGTGCCCTCGGGGAAGGGGTCGGGCGTCGAGAGGAACATGCCCTGCTTCGACAGGTTCCCCGACAGCACGCGGAAGGCCCGCGGAGGGCCATCGACGAGTGGGACGACGCGGACCGCTTTCTTGAAGCGGACACGGTGACTGCGCTGGGGCCAGGCGAGCTCGAATGACATGGCGCTACGAGCATGTTGCAGCCGGAGGCGAGAGCAATTTTTCGTGCGGTACGATTCATCCGACACGTGCGGCGGCGCGCTAGAGCGAGCCGCCACCGCCGATCGCCTTCTGAAACTCGTCGCGGCGGAACTGCGCGTTCGCGTCGCTCGCCAGGTGCGCGAGCGCGGCGCTGAGCAGATCGGAGGCAGCGCCGTACGAGAACACCGCGCCCGCCTCGGAGCCCTTCGCCCGCTGCGTCCACACGACCGCGCCGGCCGCGCTCACCAGGTCGTACTGAACCTCGGCCTCGGCCGAGTAGCCGACGTAGCCGTCCATCCAGAAGCGGAGCATTCGCGCCCGCAGCACGAACGGCGCCGCGTCGGCAGCGTCGACTCCGGCGCCGTGCAGGGCGTCGACGGTCGCCTGCTTCACCAGCCGCGTGAGCTGCAGCGGGTCGTCGTTCTCGAACGGCACGGGGTTGCCATAGCCGCCGCGGGCGATGCCGACCTGCCGGGGGTTCTCGCCCCCCTGATCGGCCGGGCGCTCGTCGGTCACGTCGACCCTCACGCTGCGGGCGGCCGCCTGCTGCAGGGGCCACCGGTCGACGTACTTGAGCTGCGCCGTACAACCCGTGAGGAATACGAACAGCAGTGTCGGCTTCATCATGGCGGCTTGATAGTACGCGCTCATGAAACGAGCATTCCTCTTCATCCTCTTCGCGGGCTGCTCCTCCAACGAATACAAAGACGGAGCGCTCGGCGTGAAGTGGAAGCCGCCTCAAGGCGTGAAGCTCATGAGCGAGACGAAGGAAGGCGGGGTCGTGGTCGCCATCTTCTCGGGCGGCGTCGAGGTGCGCATGGTGCCCTCGCCGGCGCTGCCGACGTCGGGCGACAAAGACGAGCTGAAGGCGCAGCTCTTGTCGGCTTCGAAGCTCAACCTGCCGACGAACGTGCGCAGCGCGAAGGACGGCACGATTCCGTTCGGGCCGGTCGTGCGGTGGGATCTCGAGTACGCAGACGATCGCGCCCTGCTCTACTACCTGCCCGCGAAGGACAAGTACCTGCTGTTCTCGATCACGACGGGCAAGAACGCGTTCGACAAGCGTGCCGACAAGTTCGAGCTGTCGCTTTCTTCCGTGAAGCTGCAATAGCGTGGGCGCATGAGATTCAAGGGCACCGAGAAGTACCTCACCGACGAGGGCCTGCGCGCCGCGGTCGACTGCGCGCTGGCCCTGCAACGCCCGCTGCTCGTGAAGGGCGAGCCCGGCACCGGCAAGACGCTGCTGGCCGAGGCGATCGCGCAGGCGCTCGAGCTGCCGCTGCTCACGTGGCACGTGAAGAGCACCAGCAAGGCGCAAGACGGCCTGTACGTGTACGACGCCGTGCAGCGCCTGCACGACTCGCGGTTCAACGACCACGACGTTCGCGACATCAAGAAGTACATCAAGCTCGGCCCGCTGGGTGAGTCGTTCAAGGCCGCGGCGCGGCGCGTGCTGCTCATCGACGAGATCGACAAGGCCGACCTCGAGTTCCCGAACGACCTGCTGCACGAGCTCGACCGCATGCGCTTCCGCGTGATCGAGACCGACGAAGAGGTCGTCGCGCGCGAGCGCCCGGTGGTCGTCATCACCAGCAACAACGAGAAAGACCTGCCCGACGCCTTCTTGCGGCGCTGCGTCTTCCACTTCATCGAGTTCCCCGAAGCCGAGCTGATGAAGCGCATCGTCGCGGTGCACCACCCGCAGCTGAACGAGCGGCTCGCCGAGCAGGCGCTGTCGATCTTCTACGAGCTGCGCAACCTCACGCGGCTGCGGAAGCGCCCGTCGACCAGCGAGCTCATCGACTGGATCGCCGCGCTCAAGGCCAGCGGCATCAACAGCCTCAAGCTCGACGAGAACCTGCCCTTCCTGGGCGCGCTGTTGAAGCGCGAGCAGGACCTGCAGGTGTTCGCCGAGACCTTCGGCGGAGGTCGCCGCACCCGGGCGTGATCCGATGCTGGTCTCTTTTCTCTACGAGCTGAGGGCACGCAAGGTCCCCGTGGGGACGCAAGAGGCGCTCGCGCTCGCGGGCGCGCTCGAGAAGGGCCTGCACGACAGCTCGCTCGACGGCTTCTACTGGGTCGCGCGCAGCCTGATGGTGCACAGCGAGTCGCACCTCGACGCGTTCGACCAGGCGTTCGCGAAGCACTTCAAGGGCGTCGAGGCGAAGGCGCTCGAGATTCACGAGGCGCTGCTCGACTGGCTCAAGGAGGCGCAGAAGCGCCGGCCGACGCTCACCGAAGAAGAGAAGCAGCTGCTGGCGCAGCTCGACCGCGAGGCGCTCGAGAAGCTGTTCGAGCAGCGCCTGCGCGAGCAGAAAGAGCGCCACGACCGCGGCAACAAGTGGATCGGCACGGGCGGCAAGTCGCCGTTCGGGCACTCGGGCGCTCCGGTGCCGAACGGCATTCGCGTCGGCGGCGAGGGCGGCAACCGCAGCGCGTTCGAGGTCGCGACGGCGCGGCACTTCAAGGACTACCGCGACGATCTCGTGCTCGACGTGCGGCAGCTCGGGCTCGCGCTGCGCAAGCTGCGGGCGTTCGCGCGCGAGGGCGCGCACGACGAGCTCGACCTCGACGGCACGATCGAGAAGACGGCGAAGAACCTCGGCGACCTCGAGGTGGTGGTGCGGCCTCCGCGCAAGTCGAACACGCGGGTGATCTTGCTGATGGACGTCGGCGGCTCGATGGACCCGTACGCCGAGCTGGTCTCGCGCCTGTTCACCGCGGCGAAGAAGGCGACGCACTTTCGCGAGCTGCGCACCTACTACTTCCACAACTGCATCTATGGGCGCGTGTACCAGTCGGCGCGGCTCTCGCAGGCGGTGCCGGTCGACCAGCTGTTCGCCGAGACGAACGGCACCTACAAGCTCATCGTCGTCGGCGACGCGCTGATGGCCCCATGGGAGCTGATGGATCGCAGCGGCTGGCACTCGGGCGGCGATGAAGAGGGCGTCGTCTGGCTGATGAAGCTCGCCGAGATGTACAAGCACGCCGTGTGGCTGAACCCCGAGCCGGTGAGCGCGTGGTTCCAGACGACCATCGACGTCATCCGGCGGGTGTTCAACATGTTCCCCCTGACGCTCGAGGGCCTGGGCGACGCCGTGAACCACCTCACCCGCGGCGGGAGGCACTGACCGTCATGTCCGGCGTGTCGAACCCCGAAGACGCGCTGAAGTTCCTGCCGACGATCGCGCTGTTCGGCGGTCTCGAAGAGGCGACGCTCAACCGCATCATCGCGATGCTGCAGGAGCACAAGCTCGAGCCCGGCCAGGAGGTCTGCAAGCAGGGCGACGTCGGCCGCTCGATGTTCCTCGTGCGGCGCGGCGAGGTCGTCGTCACGCGCCAGACCGAGACCGGCAAGCGCATTCGCATGGTGCGCATGGGCGAAGGCGAGTTCTTCGGCGAGATGACGCTGATCGACATTCAGAAGCGGTCGGCGACGGTGCTCGTCGAGCAGGCGTCGACGCTCTACTCGCTCGGCAACAAAGACCTCTACAAGCTCTACCAGGAAGACGTGCCCGGCTACGTGATGGTGCTGCAGAACATCTGCCGCGAGCTGTCGCGGCGGCTGCGAACCACGAACGCGCGAATGACCGAGATGGCCGCCGACGCCGACGACGACTCGACGCAGATTCGCCCGGCCATGAAGCGCAAGCCGATTCCATGAGCCACACGCTCTGGAGCGTCGGCCGCTCGTCGGCGCTCGCGCTGTCGTTCGTGTTCCTGTGGCTGCCGATCGGCGCCGGCTTCTTCGCGTCGCCGGCCGACGTGCGGTGCGAGCACGGCGGCGGGCTGTTCAGCTGCAAGGTGACCGACAGGTGGCCCCTCGCCGAGCCCGGCCGCGGGGTGGCGGTTCGCGCGGTCGAGCGCTGCGAGGTCGTGAAAGGGCAGCTCGTGTGGAAGACGGCGGGCGGCGACGTCGCGCTGCGCGTGCCGCGGGAGCACGAGATCGACGAGGCCGACCTGAAGGCCGCCGCGGAGCAGCTGACCGCCGCGGCCCGCGACCCGGCGCACGGGCCCGTCGCTCTCACCTTGCGCGCCCAGCCGGGCCTCGCGCTCGTCTTCGGAGCCCTCGCGCTCGTCTTCTACGGGCTCATCATCCGGGGCGCCGGCGCGAACGCCGTCTTCAGCATCGAGTCCGGCAAGCTCGTGGTTCAGCAGCGCCGGTTCGGCCTCGTGCGCAAGACCCTCGAGTTCCCAGCGAGCTCGGTCAGCGACGTGCAGCTCACGCAGGTGCGCTCGCTGTACCGCGTCGAGCTCGTGCTGAACGACGGCCGGCGCGTCTTCGTGTGCACGGTGAGCTACGGGCGCGGCAAGGCCGAGGCCGCGAAGGTGCTGCAGCTCCTGCGCTCGGGCGCCGTACCGGGTGCGGCGCCTTAGCGGCGCGGTCGCTGGCGTCGAGCATCGCCACCATTCCCTGGGCTCACTCGTGTGGGGCTGGTGCAGCCGTGCTCGAGGTGACGCCCCACACGAGCGAGCGCGTGACTAGGCTGTCGACCGTGGCGTCGGACGACGAACCGCGGGCGGGCCCGCACCGCGGCGGCTCGAACCTTCAGCAGCCGCAGCCGCGCTGACACGGCCCGCAGGCCTACGGCAGTGTGACCTGCACCTTCACGGTGGGCTTCACCTTCAGCGTGCCGAGCATCGCGGTGAACGGCTTCACCCCGAAGTCCGGCTGGTGAAGGTCGTACTCGACGACGTTGCCCTGGCTGGTGAAGGTCGTACTCGACGACGTTGCCCTTCCGCGCGACCGCGATCTCTCGCGTGACGCCGCAGAGGGTCAGCTTGCCGACGATCTTCGCCTCGCCCACGTCGCTCGCCTCGAACACGATCTGCGGGAACTTCGCCGACCGCAGCACGTCTTCCCGAATGTTCTTCTCGATCTCGCCGTAGAACTGCTTCGGCAGCGGGCCGCCGGCCGACTCGACGCGCAGCGACGACGCGTCGAACACCGCGCGCTTGTCCGAGAGCTCGACCTTCGTCACCCGGAGCTTCAGATCGTGCGCGAGCGGCGAGAGCAGCCCATCTTTGAACGTGAAGACGAACGCCTCAACGTGCCGCGGGGCCTCGCTCACTTGAGAAAGGCCTCGATCGCTTCGCGCACCTTGGGGTCGTCGAGCAGGTTCAAGTGGTCGGCGGTCGTGTACACCACCTCGGCCTCGAACGGGGGCGTCGCGTTCGCGACCGACACCGTGCCGTCGCCGTCGCCGCGCTGCGGCCGCTCGAAGTCGATGAGCCCGTCGGGCCGCACCAGCAGCGCCGTCGTCGACGCGATGCCGCGGCCCACGACCGCGAGCGAGCGCTTCGGGTCGGTCGCGAAGTCGACCGGCATCGCCGCCCGATCGGCGAGCCGCTCGTTCAGCCGCGCCCGGCACGGCACCTGCCACCGCGCCCACGCCCCCGGCGCCGAGATCGGCACCGTCACCTGCTCGCCCTGCTCGTCGACGAAGAAGTCGTCGGTGCGCGGCAGCAGCTGCCACGTGGCCGGAAACGTCCACAGCGCCTCGGGGCTCAGGAGCGCGCGGTTGAGGTTCGTCGGCGCTCCGAAGAACAGATCGCGGAACAGGCCCGGAGCGCCGCGAAACGGCACGCCCGCGAACACCACCGACGAGATCTTCTCGGGGCACTTCTGCACCGCGAGCATCGTCACCAGGCCGCCCATGCTGTGCGCGATCACCTGGGCGCGGCGGTCGCCGATGAACTCGCACAGCTGCCCGCCGTTGTACGGAAGATCGGCGCGCCAGTCGTAGCCGAACGCGGTGAAGCCGGGCAGCGCCTTCTCGCCCCACTCCATGAAGCCGCCGTAGACGTCGAACGCGTAGGGCCAGATGGTGAACGTCGTGACCGGGCCGCCGGGGTCGAGGGGCTTCATGCCGCCGGCGCACGAGCCGAGCGACTCGCCTCCGACGCGAAAGGCCGTCGCCGGCTCGAGGTACGCGAGCCGATTGTGGTCGTAGAGAAACGAGCCGCGGTAGCCCGGCACCAGCACGGTGACGAGCTTCTCGTCCGGCACGTGGTGCCCCCGGTACCGGTCGGAGGCCGTGCAGCCGGCGGCGATCACGCACAGGAGTAGAGCGGCGCGCTTCATGGTTGCGCTCAGTTCAGCAGCTTCGAGGGCTTTCGTCCTCCACCGCGCGAAGTCGCGACCCTCGCCCGGGAGAACTTCTCGATCAGCATCAGGAGCGCGTCGAACGCGTCGCGCAGCGCCCACACCCTGGCCTCGGTGTCTTCCAGGCTGCGCGCCCGCTCGAGCCCCTCTTGCAGCGCCTTCATCGGGCCCGGGCAGTCGTGCCGGTCGCGCACCAGCCGCTCGGCCGTCTCGGAGTACAGCCGCCAGCATGTCGTCGTGTCGCCCTTCGCCAGCGCGCTCGCCGCGACGTTGATCGCGCCGTTCAACACCGAGGCCACGAGCTCGAGGCTCTTCGCGCTCGAGCCGTCGAGCAGGGCGACCGGGTGCTGCGGCACCATGCGCCGCCGCCGCGCCTTCTTCGGCAGCGTCAGCACCGACAGCGGGCGCCGATCGGCCGACGTCAGCAGCGGCGCGAAGTACTTGTACGGCACGGCGAGCACGATCGGCCCGTCGTCGCCCTGCGCGAGCGTCACCACGCCCAGCGCCTCGCCGCGCGCCGACAGCAGCGGAGCCCCCGAGAGGTCGGGCGGGAAGTCGCCCTCGAGCCGGTAGACCGTCAGCGCGTCGCTCAGCACCTGAATCGCCGAGATCTTCACGTCGAGCCACTGCGTGCGCGTGCGGTCGCGGCTCAGGCTGAACGTGATCGCCGGCGTGCCCTCTTCGGCCAGCCGCTTCGGAGCCGCCGGCAGCGGCGCCAGGTCGACCGCCGGAGCCATCAGCACGGCGAGATCGCGCCTCGGGTCGATGCCCGCCACGTGCGGAACGTCGACGACCGTGCCGCTCGACAGGTGCGCCGTCACGTGCGCCTCGTCGCTCACCACGTGCAGCGTCGTGACGATGCGGCCCGGAGCCGCGATGAACCCCACGCCGTAGCTCTCTTTGAGCTCCAGCACGACGAAGCCCTCCGCAGCCCTGGCGGCAATCTCTGCCAGTCGCTGCGATTTCGAGCGCACGAAGGCCACTGACTAAAGCAGGGCTCTCGGTGTGGGCTCAAGACCCCGAGGCTGCGCCACCGGCCGGCAGCGCTTCTACAGCCGCGGGTCGCTGCCCGATCGGGCGGGTCGCCACCAGCATCGAGTTCGCGCGGAACAGCCCCCGCCCCACGGGCGTCCGCGTCACCTCGAGCCCGAGCGACTCGAGCCAGGCCTTCAGCTCGCCGATCGGGTGGGTGAAGACGCCGCCGCCCTTGTTCCAGCCGGTGCGCACGGCGCGCTCCTCGACGCGGGTGGCGGTGACGCCCCGCTCGAGATCGAGCTCGCGCACGACGAGGACTCCGCCGGGCGGCAGGGCCTTCACGCAGCGCTCGACCCAGCCTCGCTGCTCGTCGACGGGGCTGTAGTGCAGCACGTCGAGCATCACGATCGCGTCGGGGCTGCCGAGCTCGACCGAGCGGGCGTCGGCGGCCGTGACCTCGGCCTGCTCGCCGAGCAGCTTCCTCGCCCCGTCGGCCTTCTTCTCGTCCCACTCGACGCAGCGCACGCGCGTGGTGGGCGAAGCGCGCTTCAGGAAGAAGGCGAGGACGCCGAAGCCGGCGCCGAGGTCGAGCACCTCGCGGCGACCGACGAGCGAAGGCAGCACCAACGGGTAGACGGGGTCGAGCCGCACCTTCCACGCGACGTAGAGCCGGTGGTTTCGCGACAGCCGCGGCAGCGCATCGTCGAGCGCCTCGAGCGCGTCGATGGCGAGCTCGGGCCGGCGGTGCAGGTTCGCCTTCTTCATGCGCCACGCGGCGAAGAACCCCGCGGGCACCGCGACGACGACGCCGATGATCAGCGCGCCGACGAAGTACGACGAGCCCCAGAACTTCGCGAGCTCGAGCGCGTCTTTCGCGCGCACCTCGTCGAGCGTCAGCGGCGCCCACGTGCCGTAGAGCAGGCGCTGCCCGAGCTGCACCGACGCGAGCACCTCGAACGGCAAGAACGGCGGCGCCGAGATCGACACGGCCGCCGCGACTGCCAGCTTGTTCAGCCGGAAGATCACCGCGAGCACCTGCGCGCCGATCATCTGAAAGCCCAGGAAGGGCGAGAGGCCGAAGAACAGGCCCAGGCCGACGGCGACCCCGAAGCGGCCCGGCGAGAGCTGCTCGCGCTTGAGCTGGCGCCAGGCCCGCTTGACCCAGCGCGTGAGCCCTCTCCAGGGCAGAGGTGGGGTGGCCGTGACTTCCTGCACGCTTGGGTCATGGCAATAGCACAAGGGTTGACGCTGTTTGCGGGTGCGTGCAGAAGGTCTCAGCCGTAAAGAGAAGTGCGACTTTGAGCACCAAGGCCTGCGAGCGCATCAACGCGTGCGTCATCATCCCCGTCTACAACCACGCCCGCACCATCGGCGACGTGGTGAAGGGGAGCTTCGACCACGCGAACACCGTGCTCGTGTGCGACGACGGCTCGACCGACGGCAGCGGCGACGCGGCGAAGGCCGCGGGCGCGACGGTGCTCCGGCACGAGGGCAACCGGGGCAAGGGCGCGGCGCTGCGCACGCTGTTCGAAGAGGCGAGCAAGCGCGGCTTCAAGTACGCCATCTGCCTCGACGCCGACGGGCAGCACTACCCCGACGACATCCCCAGGCTGGTCGACGAGGCCGAGAAAGACCCGGGCTGCCTCGTCGTCGGGTCGCGCGATCTCGCGAAGGCCGGGGCGCCCGGCAGCTCGCAGTTCGGCCGCCGGTTCTCGAACTTCTGGGTGTGGTTCGAGTCGGGCGAGCGCATCGCCGACTCGCAGTGCGGCTTTCGCGCGTACCCGCTGCCCGAGACGACGCTCGTCGCCGGAGGCCGCACGCGCTACGACTTCGAGGTCGAGGTGTTGTTGCGCACGGCGTGGTCGGGCCTGCCGATTCGGTCGGTGCCGATTCGCGTGCTCTACCCCGCCGATCGCGTCACGCACTTCCGGGCGTTCAGCGACAACGCGCGCATCTCGCTCTTGAACACGGTGACGTGCCTCAAGCTGCTCTTGCCCGTGCTGCTCGCGCCCATCATTCGCGACCGGTTCCGCAAGCCGGGGCTGTCGCTCGACGCGCTCCGCCGGTGGTCGTGGCTCGGGGGCCCGGGGCCGTTCTGGCGCCCGGCGTCGGTGCTGCTCGCCGCGCTGCTCGGGCCGTGGGGCGTGCTCGCGGCGGCCGGGGTCGGCGCCGGCGCCGCGCCGACGGCGCTCGCGGTGTGGGGGCTCGCGCTGCTCGGGGCGCAGGGCATCGTGCCGTGGCAGGCCGGGGTGATGCTCGGGCTCGGCTACTTTGCGTTCGGGCTGGTCGAGATCTCGGCGCGCAACGGCATGGTGCGAAAGGCGTACGGGCTCACGAAGCGCCAGTGGGGCGCGCCGAGCCGCGGCGGCTACTGGGGGCACCTGTTCTTCGTGGTGGTGGTGCGCGTCTTCGGGCCGTCGGTGACGTACCTGGCGCTGTACCCGATCACGCTGTACTTCGTGTTCGCGGCGCCCGAGAACCGGCGCGCGTCGATGCAGTTCCTCGATCGGGCGATGGGCCCCGCGAAGGGCGTGAAGGCGTGGCTGCGCTGCTACCAGCACTTCCTCGCGTTCGCGCGCGTGATGGTCGATCGCCTCATTCTCGGCGCCGCCGGCAAAGAGGCGTTCAAGATGACCGAGAACGGCGTCAACTACATCATCGACACCAGCAAGCAGGGCAAGGGCATGCTGATGGTGACGGCGCACCTCGGCAACTACGACGTCGGCGGCGGCATGCTCGCGGGGCGGCTGGGGGCACCGCTCGCGGTGGTCGCGTTTCAGAACGAGGTCGCGCACGTGCGCGAGCTGATCGACAAGCACACGGGGCCGGTGCCGAAGCTGCTGGCGGTGGGCAACTCCGAGCTGGCGGCGCTCGACATTCTGCACGCGCTGCGCGACGGGTACGTGGTCGCGATTCAGGGTGACCGCACGGTCGACCAGCGGGTCGCGCGCGTGCCGTTTCTGGGTGAAGAGGCGTCGTTTCCGGTGGGGCCGTTCGTTCTGGCGGCGATGTCGGGCTGCCCGGTGATCGTGACGTTCGGCGTGCAGATCGGGCCGCGCACGTACGAGTTCGTCGCCGACCCGCCGAAGACGTACCGCTTCGAGCGCGGGCGCCCGCGGGACGCGCAGATCCAGGAGTGGGTGCTCGGCTACTCGCGCCGCCTCGAAGAGATGGTGAAGAAGCACCCGTACCAGTGGTTCAACTTCTACGACTTCTGGGCGAGCCCTTCGTGACGCCTCGCCGCAGCGGCCCGCGGGGGGCCGCATGAAGCCCTGGAAGAAGCTCGGCGTCGCCTACGAGAAGAACCACACCATCTTCACGCTGCGCGAGCTGCGCGTCGAAGACCCGCGCACCGGCAGAGAGTGGCCGCGCGTCACGCTCGACTGCCCCGACTGGGTGAACGTCGTCGCGCTCACCGCCGACGACCGGGTCGTGCTGATCCGCCAGTTCCGGTTCGGCACGTGGGACACGACGCTCGAGATCCCCGGGGGCATGGTGGACCCCGGCGAAGACCCGCTCACGGCCGCGACCCGAGAGCTGGAAGAAGAGACCGGGTACCGGCCGCGGCACGTCGTGCCCATCGGCATCAGCGAGCCGAACCCCGCGACTCAGAACAACCGGCTGCACCACTACCTCGCGACCGGCTGCGCGAAGGTGCACGAGGGCGAGCTCGACGAGAGCGAAGACATCGAGGTGCTGCTCGAGCCCATCGCGCGCATCGACGAGCTCGTGCGCAGCGGGGCGATCAACCACTCGCTGGTGGTGACGGCGCTCTACTACTGGCGGCTCAAAGAGCAGGCGTGACGGCGAGCCCACGACGCTCAGCTGTTGCGTTGCGGAGCCGACGACCGCTCGCTCGCAGCGGGGCGATCAACCACTCGCTGGTGTGACGGCGCTCTACGACTGGCGGCTCAAGGAGCCGGCGTGACGGCGAGCGACACGACCCGCGCCACGATGTTGTCGGCGATGACCGCCTTCGACGCGTCGCCGTTCATCGTCGCGAACGGCATCGACATCGCCTCCAACGACTTCACGACCGCGAGCGTGCCGGTGTCGTAGAGCAGCACCTTGTGATCGGCCGAGGCGACGAGGGCGCGGCTGCCGTCGGTCGAGAGCGTGACGGTGGTGACGCCGCCGACCTGCTTGTCGAGCTTGCCGAGCATGCGGCCGCCGAGCGCGTCCCACAGCATCACGACGCTCTCGCCGCCGTTGTAGGTCGCGACCTTCTTCGCGCTCGCCGAGGCCGAGCCGATCGGCAGCTGCGGCAAGGTCGAGGTCTCTTTGAGCTTCTTGCACGAGGGGAACTCGGTAGCGATGAGCGTGCCGGTGCCGAGCGCGCTGACCACGATCTTGCCGTCGTCGGTGAAGGCGCCGGTTCGGCCGCGGAACTCGCACGTCGAGAGGCCGTCTTCGCGGGGGTAGACCTCGCCGTTGCCGCCCAGGCCGGCGACGGCGAGCCACTTGCCGTCGGGGCTCCATGAGACGTCGGCGACGGCGTCGGGGTGCGGGCGGCGCAAGAGGAGCGCTCCGTCTTTCACGGCGAACAGGCGCACCTGGTACGCGCGGTCGCCGGCGGCGAGCGTCTCGCCCGAGGGGTCGAACTCGAGCGCGGTGACGGCCTCGTCGGCGGGGCCGGCAGACCAGACGAGCTTCCGGGCCTCGAGATCCCACAGGCGAACGCTGCGATCGAGCCCGGCAGTGGCGGCGTGCTTACCCGAGGCGTCGAGCGCGACGGCGAGAATGGCCTCGGTGTGACCGACGAGCTCGAGCGCTCCGTCGGCCAGCTTCTTCACCTCGCCGCCCTTCGGCTTGGGGCGCTCGGGCACCGCGAGGCCGGCGTCGGGCGCGGCGGCGGCTGCAGCGTCGGGGGCCGATGCGGTGGGCTTGCAGGCGGCGAGCACCGCGAGCGTGAGGCAGGCCGCGCGCCTCATCGGGGCCGCCCCGGCGAGCGCCGGTTCCACGTGCCCGAGCGGCCGCCGCTCTTGTGCTCGAGGCGCACGTGCTCGATGACCATGCCGCGGTCACTGGACTTGAGCATGTCGTAGACGGTCAGGGCGGCGGCGCTGACGGCGGTGAGGGCCTCCATCTCGACGCCGGTGCGGTCGACGGTCTTGACGACGGCCTTGAGCTCGACGCCGCCGGTAGCGGGCTTCACGTCGACCTCGACCGACGAGAGCGCGATGGGGTGACACAGCGGCACGAAGTCGGGAGTGCGCTTCGCGGCCATGATGCCGGCGAGGCGGGCGGCGGCGATGACGTCGCCCTTCTCGACCTTGCGTGCGCGAATCTTCTTCACGGTGGCAGGGAGCATGCTCACGCGCGCGACGGCGACGGCGACCCGCTCTGTCGCCTGCTTCGCCCCGATGTCCACCATACGCATCGGTGAGACGGGTCAGTCGTCGAGGATGAACTTGCGGGGGTTCTGCGCGATGCCGTTGACGCGCACCTCATAGTGGAGGTGCGGCCCGGTCGAGCGGCCCGTGTTGCCGAGCAGGGCGATGACGCTGCCGCGCTTCACCTTCTCGCCGGCCTTCACCTTGACGGTGGCGAGGTGGCCGTAGCGGGTCTTGATGCCGTAGCCGTGATCGATGACGAGCACGTTGCCGTAGCCGCCCTCGAGGCCGGCGAAGACGACGGTGCCATCGGAGGGAGAGATGACCTCTTTGCCGTGGGGGCCGGCGATGTCCATGCCGGCGTGCATCACGCGCTCGGAGGTGTAGGGGTCGAGCCGCACGCCGAAGTCGCTGGTGACCCAGCCGCGCGTCGGCCAGACGCTGGGAACCGAGGCGAGGAGGAAGCGCTGATCCTGGAAGTAGGCCTGGAGCTCCTGGAGGCTCTGCTCCTGGCGGGTCGCTTCGGAAGAGAGCTTGTCGAGCTTCTCGGAGAGCGCCTTCGGGGTCTCGTTGGCCTTCGGGCGGATGAACGGGTTGTCGCCGGTGCCGGGCACCTGGTTCTGAGGCTCGGTCTCGGTGGGGCCCATCGCGAGGTTGCGCTGCGGATCAGAGAGGAGCGTGATCGCGCGCAGCTTCTGGTCGAAGCGCTCGACGCGATCGAGCGTGCCGCTCATGTGCTCGACCTTCTCACCGATGGAGCGCAGCTCGGCCTTGAGCGCGAGGTTCTCGTCGCGCAAGGTGCGGTTCTCGGCGGCGTCGCGCGCAACGAAGACGTAGTGAACGGCGCCGGCGGTGAGCACCGCGAGCACGACCGCCGTGGCGATCGCTGCCTGCATGAGCCACTTCTTCTTGAAGTGATACCGACGGACCTCGGCGGTCGCCTGATCGGGTACGACGATCAGCGTGAAGGTCTCGTTCGCCACCAACGCTCCTTAAAAGGACAGGGTGTCTTGCAGGAACACGGTGCTACCACTTCGTGACGGCTTTCGGTGACGCGGCTTTCGGTGACGCGGCTTTGCGTAACGCAGAGTGTCGCAACTGAAAGTCGCACGCAAGTATAAACACCGGTTCAGGCTACGGTTTTTACGACGATGACCGTGATGTTGTCGTCGCCGCCTCGCTCGTTGGCGAGCTCGATCAACTTCTTCGGCGCATCTTTGATGTCGCTACAGCCCGAGATGATTTCGCGGATCTCTTTGTCGTCGACGAGGTTCGCAAGGCCGTCGGAGCACAGAATGTACGCGTCGTTCGACTCCGAGAGCAGGCCCATGACGTCGACCTGCACCTCTTCTTCGAAGCCGACGGAGCGCGTGATGATGTTTTTGTAGCGGCTGTGCTTGGCCTCGTCGGGCGTGATCATGCCCGCCTTGATCTGCTCGTTGACCAGCGAGTGGTCTTCGCTGATCTGCTGAATCAGATCTCCGCGCACGAGGTACGCGCGGCTGTCGCCGACGTGGGCGAACAGCGCGTGGTTGCCGCGCACGAGCAGCGAGATGACCGTCGTGCCCATGCCGTTGAGGCGCGGGTCGTCTTGGGCGGCCTTGAAGATCTCGATGCAGGCCCGCTCGACGGCGCCGCGCAAGAACTCGGGCAGCGGCGAGTCTTGCAGATTCGTCTCGGCCTTGAACGGGTTGTCGGGCTGCTCGCGCGCGTGGCGCAGCTCCCGATCGATGGTTTCGACTGCGATGCGCGATGCCGTGCCGCCGCCAGCGTGGCCACCCATGCCGTCTGCCACGACGAAGAGCTGCAGATCTTCGTCGATCAGAAAGCTGTCTTCATTGTGGGTGCGCTTGCGGCCAACATCGGTCAGCCCGGCTGACAAGACCTTCATCGCCTGTGCGCCCTCCGCCTCACGCGCGCGACGTTAAGCGAGCGGTTGTGACAGGGCAAGGATGCGTTTGAGTGAGCGTTGCGCTTTTTTCCAAGTCGCGCGCGCGGCGGCGCGAGTCATCGATGCGGCTTTTGCGCTGCGTTCGCCGCTCGAACAGCGGCCGCGACGAGCGAGGCCCCGACGAACGCGTGCTCATTCGCGCCGACGCGACCGCGCTTCGAGCACCGCGAAGCGGGGCGTGAGCGGCTCACGCGGGCCTTCAGCGCGCCGCCCTGCCCCCTTCGCGCGCCGCGCCGAGGGCTCAGGCAGCTCACGCCGCACGCCCGCGCGGCCGCGGCGACCGGCGCGCCGCCTCGAGCAGCGCCTGGGCGGCGCCGACGGCCTGCTGCGAGATCTCGACGCCCGAGAGCATTCGGGCGAGCTCGCGCTCGCGGGCCTGCGGCTCGCTCAAGATCGAGACGACCGACCGCGTGCGCCCGCGCGAGGTGCCCTTCTCGATGCGCAGGTGCTGGTCGGCGTGCGCCGCGACCTGCGGCAGGTGCGTCACGCAGAGCACCTGGCGGCTCTGGCTCACCTCGCGCAAGAGCCGGCCGACGGCGTCGGCCACCGCGCCGCCCACGCCGGCGTCGGCCTCGTCGAACACGCAGGTGCATGCGTCTTCGTCGCCGAGCGCCGAGCGCAGCGCGAGCATGAGGCGCGACGCCTCGCCGCCCGACGCGACCTTGTGCAGCGGGCGCGCGGGCTCGCCGGGGTTCGCCGAGAACCACAGCTCGACGGCGTCGGCGCCCTTGGGGCCCAGCTCGGCAGCGGTGACGCGCACCTCGAAGACGCCCTTGCCGATGGCGAGGCGCGCGAGGCGCTCGCGCACGGCCTGCTCGACCAGCCTCGCGGCCTTCTTGCGCGCCTGGGTGAGCGGAGCGGCGGCCGCGAGCACCCGCTTCTTCTGCTCGTCGCGGCCCTGCTCGAGGGCGGCGCGGCGCTCTTTGCGCGAGCGGAGCTCTTCGAGCTTGGCTTGAAGCTCGGCCTTCTTCAGCACGACGGCCTCGAGCGGAGCCGCGTGCTTCTTGCACAGCCGCTTGAGCGCCTCGAGCCGGTCTTCGACCTCGTGGAGCCGGTTCGGGTCGGACTCGATGGTGCCCGAGTAGCGCGAGACCTGTCGCACCGCCTCGTCGAGCTCGTTCTGCGCGGCGATGAGGCGCTCTTTGACGGCGGCGACCGCGGGGTCGTTTCGCTCGGCCTCGGCGAGCTGGCCGATGCACCAGCCGACGAGCTCGGTCGCCGAGCTCTCGCGGGCCGAGAGGGCGTCTTCGACCGAGTGGGCCGCAGACTTCAGTCTCTCGGCGGCGGCCAGCCGCTTCCGTGTGGCCTCGAGGTCGAGATCTTCGCCGGGTGTGGGGTTCACCTTCTCGATCTCGTCGAGCTGGAACTCGAGGAAGTCGGCCTGGGCGAGGGCCTGGCTCTCGTCGCCACCGAGCGCGAGGAGCTGGGCCTCGAGCTGGGCGAGGCGCTCCCACTCGGCGCGCAGGCCGTCGGTCGAGACCTTGCCGGCGCGGTCGACGAGCGGCAGGTGCTGCTCGGGCTCGAGGAGCGCCATGTGCTCGTGCTGGCCGGCGAGCTCGACCTGGCCGCGCATGAGCTTCGCGAGCACGCCGACGGCGGTGAGCGCGCCGTTGACGTGCACGCGGGCGCGGCCGGTGCGCGAGACGACGCGGCGAATGACGACCTCGGGCCCGAGGTCGGGCAGGCCGAGCTCCTCGAGCCGCTGGAGCAGGCCGTCGGTGCGCTCGAGCACCCCCTCGACGACGGCCTCGTCGGCGCCGGCGCGAATCACGTCGCCCTCGGCGCGGCCGCCGAGCAAGAGCCCGAGCGCGCCGAGCAGCATCGACTTGCCGGCGCCCGTCTCGCCGGTCAGCACGGTGAGCCCCGCGCCGAAGGTCACTTCCGCCTCTTCCAGAACTCCAAAATCGGTGAGCCGCAGTGTAAGCAGCATGGTCCCTCCTGACACTGAACACAGTATCAGTAGGGTCTGACATTGTGGAAGACACCCGGCTGAATCAGAGACTGCAGGCGCTCGTGCGCACGCGCTGGCCGGAGCTGGCGATCGTGGCGCTGGGCATCAGCCTGAGGGTGTCGATGCTCGTCACGTACGACGTGTCGCGCGGCTACGACTTCCCGGATCACTGGCTGGTGGTCGACTGGTGGCGGCAGCGCTTCGAGATCCCCCCGTTGATGTTCTCGCGCGAGGCGTACCACCCACCGCTCTACTATGTGCTGACGGGGCTGCTCGCGCGGGCGCACAACTCGCTGGGCTTCATCGCGGGCTTCTCGGTGGTGCTGGGCTCGCTGCGGCTGTTCGTGATCTGGGCGGGGCTCGAGCTGTACCTGCCGGGCAAGGCGCTGGCGCGGCGCACGGCGCTGGCGCTGGCGGCGGTCATCTCGTCGTCGGTGCACCTCGACGGCATGATCACGGGCGAGGCGCTGAACAACCTCTTCGGAGCGATGGAGCTCGTCGCGATGCCGCTCGTGTTCCGCGCCGAAGGGAAGCAGCGGGTGGTGCGGGCCTCGCTGCTGGGGGCCTCGGTGGCGCTGCACCTGCTCACGAAGGTCTCGGCGATGAGCGTCATCGGCGCGGTGGGCCTGGGGGGGCTGTTCGAGCTCGTGCAGCGAAGAGAGCTGAAGCGCTTCGTGGCGCTGGCGGTGGGGCTCGCGGTGGTCGCGGCGGGGGCCGGCTGGTACTTCGCGCGCAACCAGCGGCTGTACGGGCACGCGTTTCTGTCGGGCTACGACGGGCAAGACGGGCATCACATGCGGGGGTGGGCCCTCATCCCCTACCTGGAGCGGCGGCAGCCGGCGTTCGTGCTCGGGTGGTCGATGGCGCCGTACGAGAGCCCGTACTTCCCGGCGGGAGTGCTGCCCGAGTCGCGCTTCTTCCCCGTGCTCGTCACGAGCGCGTTCGTCGACTACTACAACCACGGCTTCGGGAGCCCCAAGGGTTACGACGGGCCGTCGATCACGAAGAACACGCTGCCGATTCGCGAGAGCGTGGTGCTGCCGTCGCGGCAGGCGGCGATCGCGGGCAGCTTCATCGCGCTCGTCACCCTCATCGCGTGGTGTGCGGCGATGCGCTGGGCGGTGCGCGCGCGCGAGCACGGCTTCGTGGCGGCGCTCTGCGCGCCGCTGGTGGCCCTGGTCGGTCAGCTCCACTTCGCGTGGGGCTTCCCGGTCGACGGCATGGGGCCGGTGAAGGGCCTCTACATGCAGTTCTCGGCGCCGGTGCTGTACGCGCTGTTCGGCCTCGCGGTGGCGTGGCTGTGGCGCAAGGGCCGGGCGGGCCAGGCGGTCGCGGGGCTGTGCTTCACCTCGCTCGGCCTGGTCGGCTGGTACACGATCTACTGTCGGTTCTTTTGAGGGCGGACCCGTGGGGGCGGGCTGAAGCGTCGAAGCCGATGGGGTAAGGTGAGAACCGCAATTGCAACGGCATCCATGACGCGGCTCGAGTTCATCCTGGGGGAGCAGATCATCCCCTTCCCTGCCGACCGGTTCATCATCGGCAGCGGCCCCGACTGCGCGATCTTGCTCGAGGGCTCTGAGGTTCGGCCGCAGCACGCCGAGATCATGCAAGAGACCGACGGCACGTGGTGGGTGCGCGACATCTCGGGCTCGGGCTCGGTGCGCGTCGACGGCGCGGCGACGTGGGAGGGCCAGCTCGCCGGCGGCAGCTTCCTCTCGGTGGGCGACGTCGATCTGTCGGTGCGCGAGTCGGGGCACGAAGGCTCGGGCACGGTGATGCGCCGCTCGCAGAGCAACCCGGCCGTGAAGCTGGGCGAAGACGGCGACCCGGTGCCGACCGAGCCGACGCGGCAGCCCACGAACGTCGGGGTGAAGACGTCGCAGCAGCGCGCGGCGCCGACCTTCAAGCCGCCGAAGCGTCACCTCGACCCGGGCGACATCATCGACAACCGGTACCGCATCGTGAAGCGGCTCGCGGCGGGCGGCATGGGCGAGGTCTACCAGGCCGAGCACGTCGAGCTGCACAAGCCGGTCGCGGTGAAGGTGATGCTGCCCGAGCTGTCGAAAGACGCCGACTTCGTCGCGCGCTTCAAGCGCGAGGCGATCGCGTCGAGCCGCATCGGGCAGCACAACATCGTCGACATCTCGGACTTCGGCCGCACGAACGAGAACCGCTTCTACTTCGTGATGGAGCTGCTCGACGGCAAGACGCTCGCCCAGCTCGCGCGCGACGGCGCGATGCCGCAGAAGCGCGCCGCGAACATCATCATTCAGATCGCGCGGGCGCTGGCGGCGGCGCACGACCGCGGCATCGTGCACCGCGACCTCAAGCCCGAGAACGTGATGCTGCTGCAGCGGCCGGGGCAGAAAGACTTCGTGAAGGTGCTCGACTTCGGCATCGCGAAGGTCAACGAGGGCCACGGCTCGGGCGGGCTCACGCAGATCGGCATGGTCGTCGGCACGCCGCAGTACATGAGCCCCGAGCAGGCGGCGGGGCTGCCGGTCGACCCGCGCACCGACATCTACTCGCTGGGCCTCATTCTCTACGAGCTCGTCGCGGGCCGCCCGGCGTTCAAGGGCGAGACGCCGTCGGTGCTGATGGCGATGCAGATGACGGCGGCGCCTCCGCCGCTGGCGCCGGGGCCGATCGAGCTGCCGGTGGCGCCCGACCTCGAGAAGCTCATCTTCCACCTGCTGCAGAAGAAGCCCGAGTCGCGGCCGAGCTCGATGCAAGAGATCATCGATCGGATCGAGCCGTTCACGTCGTCGTCGGGCACCTTCCGCGCGACGGGGGCGAACCCGGTGCCCGGGCAGTCGCAGCTGTTGCCGCTGACGGCGACGCCGCTGCCGCGCGGGGGCACGCAGCAGGACATTCAGACGCCGGGCCTCTTGCCGGCGTCGGCCATGCAGCAGGCCGCGAAGCCGCAGCTCGACGTCGTGCCGACCGAGCCGGCCGACGTCGTGCCGACGAACCCCCAGACGCTGCCGCCGCAGGCGGCGGGCGGCCAGGGCAAGAAGATCGCCCTCGTGTTCGCGGTGTGCATCGTGTTCGCAGGCGTGCTCGGGGTCGGCGCCGCGGCGTTCATCAACCACCAGCCCGACCCTCAGCCGCTGGTGGTGGTGCCTCCGCCTCCGCCGGCGAAGCCCGAGCCGACGCCCGAAGAGAAGAAGCCCGAGGCGCCGCAGAAGCTGACGCTCACGCTGGTGACGACGCCGGCGGGCGCCGAGGTCTACGAAGACGACGTCTTCCTGGGCAAGTCGCCGGTCAACCTCTCACGCGACCCCGAGAAGGTGGTGTCGCTGCGGTTCGAGCTGAAGGGCTACAAGCCGCTGTCGCGCAAGATCCGCTTCGAGCAGGGCGAGAAGCAGGTGGCGTTCGAGCTCGAGAAAGAGCGCAAGGGCGGCAACGGCAACGGCCCAGGGCCCGCGGCGCCGGGCAAGAAGCACGACCTGCACGACGACCCGTACTCGAGCGTGAAAGAGCTGAAGGACCTGCCCGACTAGGCTGCGCGCAGAGATCGCAAACGCAGCCCGTGGCACGAACGTTCGGGTCGTCGTACGAGCGGTCAGCCACGCCCTTCGAGAATGAAGAGCACGATCGCTGCGGCAGCGGCGACACCCGCGACCACCCACGAGACGTTGGTGACGAGCGCGTAGGTCGACGCGGAAGACTGCAGCGCGTCGGCCTGCATGCGCGTGCGCGTCATGTCGAGGGTTCGAATCTCGTTGGCCTTGCCCATCGTGAGCACACCGAAGGTGATGCCGCTGCCGAGGCCGACGACGGCGAGGCCGGCGGCGACCCACGTGAAGAGGCGGCCACCCTTCTTGGGCTGCGCGGTGGCGCTGGTGCTGGCCGACGGGCCGGCGGCGGTCGCCTCTTTGGGCGCGGAGGTCGTCGTGCTCTCGGCGCTCGCGACGGGCTCTTCCTTCTTCGAGCCGACAGGCCGCAGCGTGATCGTCATCTCGGTCGCGCGCTGGGTCTGCATGACGAACGAGCGCTCGACCGGGTCGTAGCCGTCGCGGGTGACGGCCAGCTTGTGGTTGCCGGCGCTGAGCTCGACCGAGGCGGGCGAGCTGCCGAGGGCCTTGCCGTCGACCTCGATCTTCGCGTCGGGCGGGTCGGCGAACACCATGAGCTGCTGCACGCCGCGCTCTTTCAGGCGCCGCTCGAGGTTCGCGATGGCGTCGGACACGGTGTCTTTGTCGGCCGCGTCGGGCAGCAGCCGCAGGTAGTCGCGGTACGCGCGCAGGGCCTTCGCGGTCTCGCCGAGCTGCTCCCAGCACTTGCCGATGTTGAAGAAGATGACGGGGTGCGGCTTGAGCAGGTAGGCCTCTTCGAACGAGGCGATGGCCTCCTGGTAGCGGGCCTGGGAATAGAGCGTCTGGGCGCGCGAGAAGATCTGCTTCGCCTTCGCGGCGGGGTCGGCCGGCGCCTCTTCCTTCTTGGCGGCGGGCGCGGGCTCTTTGGCTTTGCCCTTCGCGGGAGCGGCGGCAGCGACCGAGAGGATGAAGATGAGAGGCAGCGTCATGAGGAGCTCACTTGCATCGGTCGACGACGGTCGACGTGGTGGGGGTGCCGCACTGGCAGACCTGCTCGCCCGTAACGCAGGTGATCACCGACGTGTTGCACGAGCGCAGGGTGCCATTGAAACCACAGCCTGGGAAGCTGCTGGTGCTCCAACCGACCGAGCTGCCGCAGCCGAAGTTCCACGAGTAGTTGCAGTGACTGGGCTGGCCGCTGCACGTGTAGCCCATGCAGCCGTTCACCTTGTACTCGTGCTGCAGCGTCGCGCCGCCGAACACGTCGGTGGAGCAGTCGTAGTTGAAGCCCAGGCCGCTGCACGGGCTCGGAATCGCGGTGCTGAAGAACGCCGTCTGGTTCGGCCGCACGTTGTTGTTGCTGTCGCAGCAGTCTCCGCTCGTGGCCACGTACTTCGTCGGGGTCATGGGGAGAATCGTGCAGAAGCGGGCTGCCGCGCCGGCGCCATAGTTGTCGTTGTCGGCGTCGACGTAGCCCGTGAGGCAGACGCCGCTGATGCAGTCGCCGGCGTTCACGCAGGGCTGGCCGTCGGCGATCTTCGGCGTGCAGAAGCCGCTGGGGCCGGGGTTCTGGCAGTAGTTCGCCGACGTGCACTGCGTGTTGTCAGTGCACGAGGTGAGGCACGCGTTGCCGGCGGCGTTGCACTGGAACCCGCCGCACGAGACGGGCGAGAACATCTGGCACGTGGTCGACATGCCGACGCACTGGGGCGCGGGCGAGAGCGTGCCGTTGAGGCAGAACGCGAGGCCGCACGGAGTGCCGGCGGTCGCGAAGCCGTTCGACGGGCACGACGCAGAACTGCCGCTGCAGACCTCGGCCGGGTCGCACGCGCCGGTCGAGCCGCGACACTCGGTCATCATGGGCTGGAACCGATCGGTCGGGCACGCGGCGCTGGTGCCGTCGCAGACCTCTTGCACGTCGCACGTCGGCGCGGGGCCTGCGGGGCGGCAGACCTGCGAGCCGCCGTAGAGCACGTCGGCCGGGCACACCGCCGACGAGCCGCTGCAGACCTCGGCGGGGTCGCAGACGCCCGCGCTCGGGCGGCACGGGGTGTTGCCCGCGACGAGGTTGTCCGCCGGGCAGGTCGACGAGGAGCCGCTGCAGCGCTCGGCGACGTCGCACAGACCTGCATCGGGCCGGCAGAGGGTGGTCGAGGGCTCGAAGGTGCACGCGCCGGACGCGTTGCAGAACTCGCAGTCGCCGCCGCACGCGCGGTCGCAGCAGCGGCCGTCGAAGCAGAAGCCGAGGCTGCACTCGGTGCCGGCGCTGCACGTCTGGCCGGTGACCTTCTTGGGCTGGCAGCCGCCGGGCGAGCACCACTCGGTGCCGGCGCAGGTGAAGACGTCGGCGGGGCACGCGGCGCTGCCGTTGCACGACTCGGCGGTGTCGCAGGCTCCGCTCTGGGGGCGGCACACGCCGCTGGTGGCGAACGTGTCGGCCGGGCAGGCGCCGCTTTGGCCCGTGCAGCGCTCGGTGAGGTCGCAGACGCCGGCGTCGGGGCGGCAGACGACTCCGGCGTCGAGGAAGCGATCAGGGGGGCACAGGGGCGAGCTGCCCGAGCACTGCTCTTCCGAGTCGCACGGGCCGCTGGCGGAGCGGCACGCGGCGCCCATGCCGCGGAAGCCGTCGGCGGGGCACGCGACGCCGCCGTTGCAGCGCTCTTCGACGTCGCAGCCGCCGTCGGTCGCGGGGCGGCAGACGACGGTGTTGTCGAAGCGAACGTCGGCGGGGCAGTCGACGGTGCCGTTGCAGGTCTCTTGAGGGTCGCAGTCGCCGGCAGAGCCGTGGCAGACCTCGGTGTTGGCGCGCAGGCGATCGGCGCAGTCGCGCGTGAGGCCGTCGCAGTAGTCGGGCAGATCGCAGTCGCCGGCGGGCATGCGACAGAGGGTGCCGGCGTCGACGAAGCGATCGGCGGGGCACGACGGAGCGACGCCGTCGCACGCCTCGGGGGCGTCGCACGGAGCCGTGGCCGTGCGGCAGGTCGAGCCCGCGGGCGCGACGACGTCGAGACCGCCATCGGGGCCGCAGGAGTCGTTCGTGCCGTCGCACGTCTCGGGCGCGTCGCAGCCGCCATCGACGGCCGGGCGGCAGACGGTGCCTGGGCCGCGCTTCTCGTCGATCGGGCAGACGGAGCTGTTGCAGAGCTCGGGGGCGTCGCAGAGCCCGGCGGCGACGCGGCAGATCTGGTCGACGCAGTCGGAGTCCTGGCAGTCGGTCTGGTTGTCGCTGTCGTTGTCGAGGCCGTCGGCGCAGGTGCCGGGCGCGCCCTCGACGGTGTTGAAGCCGCCGGCGCTGCCGCCGGCGCCGCCGGAGCCGCTGCCGCCACCGGTGGAGCCCGCGGCGCCCCCGCCCGAATCGCCGCCGGCGGTGGCGGTGCCGCCGCTGGTCCCGCTGCCGCTGCTGCCGCCGGAGCCGCTGGGGCTCACCTTGCACTTCCCTTCGAAGCAGCTCTGGCCGGTGGGGCAGTTGTCGTCGATGACGCACGCGCCCTCGTAGTTGAGCGGGCAGCCGACGAGAGCGACGGCTGCCATGAGGGGCAGCGCCAGCCAGAGGCGTTGGAGGTGCATGGGAACCGGGGCCGGCACTGCACGGCGAGTGCCCGCTCCGACTCTTCAGTGGGGACGCAGAGATCCGCGGCGACGAAGGCCCGTGTCCCGGACAGTTCCCGGGCCATCAATGACACCGCTGCTGCCGGGTCGTGAGAAACGTCGTGCACGTGCCGCTGCAGTCCTGCCAGGAGCCGGTGGTGCCGCAGGCGGGCACGTTCGGGTAGTCCCACCCGACCTCGTCTTCGTAGCAGAGCGAGGCGCTGCCGTGACAGGCCGGCGCGGTCTGACCGGTGGTCGTGGGGTACTCGAGGGTGACGGTGCCGTCGCAGTTGTAGTCGCGCGTGCCGCAGGCGTTGGGCGTGTAGAACCACTGCGTCTGGTTCGGGCGCACGAAGTTGTCGATGTCGCAGCAGTCGCCGGTCGGCTCGTTGGCGCGCGCCGCGTTGGCCTGGCTGCAGTTGGTGTTGCCCGACGCGATCGTCGTGTCGAGGCGGTAGCCGTCGCCGTCCGAGTCCTGGTAGCAGATCTCGATGCCGTTGCAGTCTTGATCGATCTCGTCGCCGACGATCTCGGTGGCGCCGGGGCGAATCGCAGCGTTCGAGTCGTTGCAGTCGCTCGAGTTCGTGACGTAGCCGGGCGGCGGGCTGGTGCCGCAGAAGGACGCGCTGTTCGACCCGCCGAACCCGTCGCCATCGGAGTCGACCGCGAAGCTGGTGCAGGTGCCCGAAGGGCACTGGCAGCTCTCGGTGCAGGCCTGGCCGTTCTGCAGATCGCTCGCGCACGTCCTCGCGGGCGTGCAGTACGCGGCGGTCTTGCACTCGATCGACGGGCAGGTGAAGCCAGGGCACGTGCTCGAGCACGCGCCGCTGCCGTTGCAGGTGTAGTTGCCGCAGGCGGACTCGGGGTCGGTGCCGGAGGCGTGCGACCGGCACGTGCCCTCGAAGCCGAGCACGTTGCACGCCTGGCAGCCTCCGCTGCACGCGCTGCTGCAGCAGAAGCCGTCGACGCAGTTGCCGCTCGCGCACTCGCAGCCCTGCGAGCAGTTGTTGCCGTTGGTCTTGTCGCCGACGCACGCGCCCGCGCTGCAGAAGTAGCTCGACTTGCAGGCGTTCGAGCACACGCCGCCGCTGCAGGTGACGTTGCACGCGCTCGCGCCGTTGCAGGTGAAGGTGCCGCACTCGCTCTGCGGGTCGGTGCCGGCAGCGTACGGCCGGCAGGTGCCGACGAAGCCGGCCTGGTTGCACGACTCGCAGGCGCCGCCGCACGCGCCGCCGCAGCACACCCCGTCGGTGCAGAAGCCCGAGGAGCACTGGTTCGCCGTAGAGCAGGCCGCGCCGTTCGCGAGCTTCGCGACGCACGCTCCCGACTGGCAGGAGTGCGTCGACGCACAGTGGCTGTCGAGCGTGCAGCTCGTGCGGCAGCTGGTGCCGTTGCACTCGTAGCCGCTGCAGGACATGGGCGGGGAGGTGAGGCACGAAGCGCTCCCGTTGCACGTCGGCGCGAGGGTCACGGTGCCCGCCGTGCACGACTGGGCGCCGCACGCCGTGCCCGAGGTGACGAACCCATCGGCCGGGCACGCGCGGCTCACGCCGGTGCAGGTCTCGGCGAGGTCGCAGTTGTTCACGGCCGCCCTGCAGGGCACGCCGGCGTCGCGCAGCGAGTCGGGCGGGCAGCTGACCGACAGGCCCGTGCACGTCTCGGCGACGTCGCACACCATGCCGGGCACGACATCTCGGCACACGGTGCCGTTGTTCTCGTAGCCGTCGATCGGGCAGCTGGGGCTGCTCCCCGTACACGTCTCGACCTTGTCGCAGGGGCCTGCGGGGCTGCGGCACTGCACGCCCGCACCGCGGTAGCCGTCGATGGGGCAGGCCGTGCTGGTGCCGTCGCAGTACTCGTCGACGTCGCAGTCGGGCGAGACCGCCGCGCGGCAGAGCGTGCCTTGCGCAGCGGGCGTGCAGACCCCGGGCGACGCAGGCGAGTTGCACACGTCACAGAGGCCCGAGCACGACGAGTTGCAGCAGACCCCGTCGACGCAGAAGCCCGACGTGCACTGCACCGTCGAGCTGCAGGTCTGGCCGTTGGCGCGCTTGTTCACGCACGCCGTGCCTCCGCAGTACTGGTTGCTCGGGCAGCTCGAGACGTCGGGCGGGCAGCTGGGGTTCATGCCGCTGCACACCTCGGCGACGTCGCAGCCGCCGACCGACCCGCGGCAGGGGGTGTTGATCGCCTTGAAGCCGTCGTTCGGGCATGCGGCCGAGGTCCCGTCGCAGCTCTCGGCGACATCACAGCCGCCGTCGGCGACGCGACAGGCGCCGCCCGTCTTGAAGAGATCCGGCGGGCAGCCGGCGTCGGCGCCGCTGCAGACCTCGGGCGCGTCGCAGACACCGGCCGCCCCGCGGCACTGCGTGTTGAAGCCGGCGAGCCCATCAGGGCAGGCCGTGGTGACGCCGTCGCAGAGATCGTCGACGTCGCACTCCGAGCGCTTCGCGCGGCAGAGCGTGCCGGCGTCCTTCACGCGGTCGGCTCCGCAAGATCCGGAGCCACAGACCTCGGCGAGGCCGCACTCTCCGCCCGCGGCGCGGCACAGCTGGCCCTCACAGTCGGAGTCGGCGCAGTCGACGTGGCTGTCGCTGTCGTTGTCGACGCCGTCGGTGCAGTCGGTCTCGCCGGTGCCCGAGCTGCCGCCGCCTGCGCCGCCCGAGCCGCCGCCGGCTCCGCCGAAGCCGCCGGTGCCGCTCCCGCCGCCGCTCGCCCCACCGCTCGAGCCGCCGGCAGATCCGGAGCTGCCGCCGGCGAGCCCACCGTCGAGCTCCGAGCCTCCGCCGGCGCTGTCGCCTCCTCCGCCGCCGGCCGTGCCGGAGCCTCCGCCGGCGCCGTCACCCTCGCCGCGCTTGCACAGCCCGTCTTCACAGTACTGCCCGGTGGGACAGTTCTCGTCGACGGAGCAGACGAACTCGTAGCTCATGGGGCACGCCGCGAGCACCAGCAGGGCGGGCCAGACGCGAAAGGAAGGCATGCCCCAGGGACACGGGCCGCCGGCGCGCTGAAACAACGACCGCGCTAACCGCCCTGCCCCTCTGCACCTCGAGGGGTTCGCAGCACCTGTGCGCAGCGCTCGGGGCTCATCAGCGGCGAGAGCAGCTCGTCGGTCAACAGCTCGACCGGAGCGACCTGGCTCGAGTCCATCGGCCACCACCGGGGCAGCCTCGCCTCGAGCACGGCCCAGGCCCGGTCGCGATCGCCGCGCTTCACGTGAGCCCGCGCGACGAGGATCACCTGGTCGTACGTCACGGTCGGCGAGCTGGGGTCGTACCTCGCGATCAGCTCGTCGCCGACATTGAACGAGCTCGCCAGGGCGAAGCCGTGGTGCGCGAGCTGGGCCGGCTTGCCCTTGAAGCGCTTGTCGGCGCCCGCGGCGGCCACGGCCTTGTCGAACGCCTCGCGGTTCTCGACCGCGTCACGCCGCATGCGCGCCAGCCGCTGCTCGACGATCACGGCCTGGGTTCGCGGGGCCATCTCGGCGGGCACGACGGCCGCGGCCCGCTGCACGAGGCCGGGGTCTCTCAGCTCGCGCGCCGCGCGGTTCACGAGCCCGCCCATGTCGTCGAAGACGTTGCCCGCGTAGACCGCGCGGGGGTTCGCGAGCAGCTTGAGCGCGTGGGGCACGGCGTCGACCCAGCGGCCCTGGTACGCGAGCAGCACGGCCGCCGACGCCGCCGCGGCGCCGTCACCCTGCTCCGACAGCGCGACGAGCACCGGCAGCGCCTCGTCGGTCTTGCCCGCTCGCGCCAGCGCCGCGGCCGCCTTCGCCGTCTTCGGCGCCTTCACCGGCTTGGGCGCCTTCGGCGGCGGCGGCGTGAACCGCTTCTCGACCTTCGGCGCGAGCGCGGGCCCGGGCCAGAGCTGCACGCGCACCGTCAGGCCCTTCTGGCTCACGCGCACGCGCCAGGTGCCGGGCGCGAGCTTCACGCGCTTCGCGTCGGGCAGGTCGTCGGTGCAGCCCATGACGACGAGGCGCCCCGAGCTCACGTCGATCGAGCCGAGCGTGACGTGCTGCCACTTCGCGAGATCGGGCGCGGGCTCGCTCTTGGCGACGGCGACGTCGACGCTGACGTCGGCGGCCTCGGCGGTGCCGATGCCGAGCGCTCCGGGCGCGGCGGCGAGGCGATCTTCGGTGGCCTGCACCGACCACGCGTCGGCGAGGTTCGGCCCCTCGCGATCGTCGAGCAGGTGCAGCTGGTGGTAGTCGGCGAAGAGCTTCAGCTTCACGCGATCTTCGCCAGCCTCTCGCACGTCTCGTAGAGCCGCTTCGCCGCCTCGAGGTCGCGCGCGCAGTCGGGCAGCGCGACCTCTCTGCGAAAGTCGCCGCGCATCGAGCCGAAGACCTTGCCGCTCACGCGCTCGACGGCGGGGTCGGTCGCGAGCCAGAGGGCGGCCCTGGCCCCCTGCTCGGGCGTGCGCATCATCGGGCGGAACAGGAACATCATGATCCCGATGGTGCCCTTCAGCGCGCGCATGCCCTCGGTGTTCACGATGCCTGGCCAGGCGGCGTTCGCGGTGACGCCGGCGCCGACGAGCCGGCGCGCCATCTCGATCGTGAGCAGCGCGACGCACAGCTTCGTTCGGCCGTACTGCTTGAAGCCGTCGTAGTCGCCCTTCGCCGCCTGGAGGTCGTCGAAGTCGAGCTTCTTCTCGTTGCCACCGTAGAAGTTCACGATGCGCGGCGCGCTCGCCTTCGTGAGCAGCGGTTTGAGCTCGTGCACCAGCACGACTGGCGCCAGCACGTTGGCGGCGAACGCGGTCTCGAAGCCCTCGGAGGTGAGCGTGCGCGCCTGCGGCACCGCGGCGGCGCAGTTCACGAGCACGTCGAGCTGACCGGCGTCACGCCGCACCTGGGCCGCGGCGCGGCGGGTGTCGGCGAGCGAGGCGAGATCGGCCGCCACGCCGACGACGGTGACGCCGGGCGCAGCGACCGCGCGAACCTGCTCGAGGGCAGCGGCCGCGCGCTCGGGGTCGCGGCTCACCATCACGACGTGGTGCCCGCTGCGCGCGAGGCCCTTCGCGACCTCGCGCCCGATGCCGGTGCTGGCTCCGGTGACGAGGGCGGTCTTCATAGGTCGAGGCGGTAGCCCCGGGAGCAGCGAGCGCCGCGCAGCTGGGCGTCGTCGCGAACGAAGCCGTGCTTCTCGTAGAACGCGATCGCCGCGGTCATCTTCTCGGCCGTGTCGAGCACGACCCGCTTCGCGCCCCGCGCGCGGCAGTGTGCGAGGCAGGCCTCGAGCAGGCGGTGACCGACGCCGCGACCGCGCGACGCCGGCGACAGGTACATCTTGCGCAGCTCGAAGACTCCGGGCGCCACCGGAGCGACGCCGGCGGTGCCGAGCAGCTCCAAGCCCTCGACCGCGACGAAGAACGCGCCCCCCTGCGAGGTGTACGAGCCCGGCAGCGCGTAGAGCTGATCGTCGGTGACGGCGCCCTGCCCGAACGTGAGGCCGAACTCGGCCAGCGTCTCGCGGACGAGCGCCACGACCTTCGGAACGTCGGCTTCGGTCACCTCGCGCAGCTGCATCGGGGGCTGTTTGCCATATCTCGCTGCGCGTCGCCGCAGCGGCGGTATACGGGGCGGCCCATGGTGACGGGTCGGGTACCGCTGCGCTTCGAGGACGTCGCGATGGACGGCCGCGTTCGTCTCGAGGCGCTCGCCGCGTCGCTGGGCCTTCTCTGGCGCGACGAGCTCGTGCAGCACCCGCTGTACCCGTGGGCGCAGGCGCAGGGCATCATCCCCATCACCACGCGCTTCGTGTTCGAGGGCGGCGATGGGCCGTTCGGCATCGAGGGCGGGCTCGAGGTGAACGGCGCGTGGCAGGTGCAGCGCACGCTCGACGCCGCCGGAGCGACCCAGCACTTTCTGCTCACGCTGCGCACCGAGCTGCACGCGCCGCTCGGCCGAACGAACCTGCCTCCGCCCGACGATGCGGGCAAGCGCGCGCGCGTCGGCAGCGTGCTCGCCGAGCACGTCTTCACGCGCCCGTTCGAAGAGGGCCCGAAGCGCCGCGTCACCGAGCTCGGCGAGTACGGCGTGTCGGCTGAGGTGGTGCCGTGGGCCGAGCCGCGCGCGCTGCTCGAGCTGCCCGCCGGAGCGAAGCCGCTGGGCGGGCTCGAGCGCGCGGGCGACGGCGTTCGCTTCGGCCTCACGCACACCGACAGCAACCAGCACGTGAACTCGCTCGTGTACGCGCGGCTGTTCGAAGAGGCCGCGGTGAAGCGGCTCGGGCGCGGCGAGCTGCTCGCGCGGTTCCTCGACGTGCGGTACCGCAAGCCGTCGTTCGCGGGCGACGTGCTCGAGCTGCTGATGCAGCCGTACGAGCGCGAGGGCCGCACCGGCGCCGCGGGGGTCTTCGTCGAGCCCGGCGCCGAGCCGAAGACGGGCCGTGTGTTCGTGAGGATGGAGCTGGCGTGAGCCTCGCGCTGCTCGTGGCGGTGCTCGCGGCGCAGGCCGACGGGGGCGTGCCGCCTCCACCCGACTGGCTCGCGTGGAAGCCGGCGCTGAGCGCCGACGACTACGCCCGCAAGAAAGAGGGCTGGTACGTCACCGGGCTGCCGATCTTCAACTACGACCCGAACACCGGCGTCGGCCTCGGCGCGCGCGGCTACCTCTTCTTCGACGGTCAGCGCGATCACGAGCTGTTCGCCTACGAGCCGTACCGCCAGCGGCTCTTCGTGCAGGCGTTCTTCTCGACGAAGGGCCTGCAGTACCACGTGATCGACTACGACTCGCCGTTCTTCCTCGGCACGCCGTTTCGGGTGCGCGCCGAGTTCGGGTACATCCGGGCGCAGACGACTCCGTACTTCGGGCGGGGCGAGGCGACGCTGCAGCCGCTGCGCTTCAAGGGGCGCACGTACGACTGGTTCGCCGACTATGAGCGCGAGCTCAACTCGGTGCAGCCCGACGGCACGACGTACGGGCTGAAGGACTTCGTCGACGCCGAGAAGCCGTACCTCGACACGCGCGTCGAGCGGCAGTTCTTCGAGGGCCGCGTGCGGGTGATGTCGGGGCTGTACTTCTCGCGCGGCGCGATGCGGTTCGTCGAGCCGGGCACGCTCATCAACGCGTACGCCGATGACGGAGCCAAGGTGCAGGCGCCGCTCGGCGAGTCGCGGCTGCAGAGCGACTGCGCGACCGGCACGCTGCTCGGCTGCGCGGGCGGCTGGGACAACCTCGTCACCTTTGGCGTCTCGTACGACACGCGCGACTTCGAGCCCGACCCGAACAGCGGCGTGTTTCACGAGGCGTCGGTGCAGCTCGCGACGCGCGCGCTCGGCAGCCAGTACGAGTACGCGCGCTTCACGGGGGCGCTGCGCGGGTACTACAGCCCGTTTCCCGAGTGGGCCGACGTCGTGCTCGCGGGCCGCTTCACGATGCTCTTGCAGAGCGAGGGCGTGCCGCTGTTCTCGATGCAGCAGATCCCCTACCTCGAGACGTTCACGCTGGGCCTGGGCGGCAACCGCACGCTGCGCGGCTACCGGTCGATGCGCTTCGTGGCGGCGAACATGGTGTTCGCGAACCTCGAGGTGCGGTGGACGTTCGTTCGCTTCAAGCTGCTCTCGCAGCACTGGGGCCTGATCCTCGCGCCGTTCTTCGACACCGGCAGCGTGTTCGATCGCGTCGACCGCATTCGCCTGAACGAGTGGAAGTACTCGGCGGGCACCGGCCTGCGCCTGTCGTGGAACCAGGCCACGATTCTCATGTGCGACGTCGGCTTCAGCCGCGAAGACTGGGGCATCTACTTCAACTTCGGCCACATCTTCTGACGGCGAGCCGTTCGTCAGAACTCGATGCGACCGTCGCGTCTCTCGAGGCTCAGGTCGACGTCGATGAGCTTCTTGTCGGTGTCGATGTTCGTGATCGGCGTCACCTCGACGGTCACGCCGTGCTCCTTCGCGCGATCTCGCAGCCGCTCGATGTCGCGCTTGAGGGCCGAGCGCGAGAACACCGAGCCGGCCTTCGACTCGAAGCCGCGCATCAGCTGCTTCTCGGGGCCGAGCGGCACACCGCTCACCGTCAGCTTGCCGACCTTGAAGATCGGGCCCTCGGCGATCGTGAAGACGAGCTCGGTCGCGCCGGGCGCCTGCAGCGGCCCGAACGCGGGCTCGACCGAGACGTTCACCATGCCGTGGTCGTAGTAGACCTGCGACACCGCCAGCGCGTCGGCCTCGAGCCGATCTTCGCGAAACGGCAGCCCCACCATCGACTTCAGCGCCTTGAGCAGCTCGCCCTCGGCCACGGTCTTCGCGCCCGGGAAGCGAATGGCCTTCACCACCGAGCGCGGGCCCTCGTCGATGTGCAGCACGACGTCTTCGACGCCCTTGCGCTCGACGCTCACGGCCTTGAAGCCCTGCTCGACGTACGCCTTCGTGACGGCGCGCTCGAGGCGCTTGAGCTCGAGCGGGCTCGCGCGGTTCCCGGGCGACGCGACCTCTTCGAGATCGCGCGGCACGATCGACTTCGCGCCCTCGAAGGTCACCCGGCGAATGAACGGGTACTCGCTGACCACGTAGCTCAGCACCACGCGCCCGTCGCCCAGCGGCTCGGCCACCGCTGCGGCGTCGCGCACGAGGCCCAGGCCGTAGAGCGCCTCGAGGGTCTCGCGCACGCTCTCGGCGGCGAGGCGCTGACCTTCTTGCGGCGCCACGAGCTCGTGCAGGCGCAGGTAGGCGTCTTCGCTCGCTCCGACCAGACAGACCATGGCGATGGTCGAGCCCAGCACGTCGCGCGGCGCGCCGGCCGTCGGCGGAGGCGTCGTCGGGCACTTCGGCTCGACGGGCGCGGGCGGCGCGACCGGCTCGGGCCGCGGGGCCGGCGCCGTCGCGCAGGCCGCGAGCACCAGCAGCGAGAGGCGCGTCAGGGAGCTTGGGCCGAGCCTGAGCCGCCCGGCGGGGCCTCGAGGGCTGCCGCCGCTCGACCTGGACACCTGCCAGCGCGGCCCCTTCACGGCCGCACCTCGACCGCGGCGACCCTCTTCAGCCCCTCGAGCAGCTTCGCGCGATCGCGCGTGGGCTGCAGCTGCACCCACTTGAGCTCGCGCAGCTGGGCGGCGATCTCGTCGCGGTAGGCGGCCATCTCCCAGCCCTGCTTCTTGAGGGCCTCGGCGAGCTGCGCCAGCGTGAGCTGGTTCTTCGCGAGGATCTCGCCGAGCGCGGTGTCGACCTCGTGGCTCGTCGCCTCGATGCCCGCGGCGTCGGCAGCGACCTGAAACAGCGTGCGCTCGACGAGGGCGTCGAGCGCCTGGGCGGGGGTCTCTCGGAAGCGCACCACGCGGCCTTCGACCGCCGACCGCGTGATGACGCGCCCCTCGACGGTCGCGACGATGCGGTCGACGAGCACCGCCTTGCCCGGCGGAGCAGCGGCCAACCACATCGCCAGGAGCACGTGCATCGAAGATCTTTCTAAGCAGCGCGGACGCCATACCGTACAGTGGCCCCGACAGGAGTCCACACCATCATCGAGCTCGGAGTCCCAAGAGAACGAAAGCCTGGTGAGCGGCGCGTCGCGGCGACCCCCGAGTCCGTGCGCAAGCTCGTCACCTCGGGCTTCAAGGTCCTCGTCGAACGCGGTGCGGGCGCGGGCGCCGGCATCGCCGACACGGACTACGAGGCCGCCGGAGCAGCGCTCACCGACACGCCCTTCGACGCGGCGGTGGTCATCAAGATCCGCCCGCCCGAGGCCGACGAGGTCGAGAAGCTGCGCGTCGGCGCCGTGCTCATCTGCCTGCTCCACCCCGAGCGGAACCCGACGCTGCCGCAGGTGCTCGCCGCGAAGAAGGCGTCGGCGATCGCGCTCGAGCGAATTCCCCGCATCACCCGCGCCCAGAAGATGGACGTGCTCAGCTCGATGGCGAACCTCTCGGGCTACCGCGCGGTGGTCGAGGCCGCCGCCAGCTTCGGCGGCCTGCTCGGGCCGCAGGTGACCGCCGCGGGCACGTCTCCACCGGCGAAGGTGCTCATCATCGGCGCGGGCGTCGCGGGCCTCGCCGCCCTCGGAGCCGCCCGCGCCCTCGGCGCCGAGGTGCGCGCGTTCGACACCCGCGCCGCCGCGCGGGAGCAGGTCGAGAGCCTGGGCGGCCGCTTCCTCGAGGTCACGGTCAAAGAGGCCGGCGAAGGCCAGGGCGGCTACGGCAAGGTGATGAGCCCCGAGTTCATCGCGGCCGAGATGGCGCTCTTCGAGGCGCAGGCGCGCGAGGTCGACGTCATCATCACGACGGCGCTGGTGCCGGGCACGAAGGCCCCGACGCTGGTGCCGAAGAAGGTCGTCGACGCGCTGAAGCCGGGCTCGATCGTCGTCGACCTCGCCGCCGAGCAGGGCGGCAACTGCGAGCTCACGAAGCCCGATCAGGTCGTCGAGCACAACGGCGTCAAGATCCTCGGGTACACCGATCTGCTGTCGCGCCTGGCGCCGGCGGCGAGCCGGCTCTTCGCGAACAACCTCGTTCACCTGCTCGAGGACATGGGCGGCGGCAAGGCCTTCACGGTGAACCTCGAGAGCGACGTCGTTCGGCCGGCGCTGCTCACGCACGGGGGCGACGTGCTGCCGCCTCCGCCGAAGGTCGAGCCGACCGCGGCCCCGCCCAAGCCCTCGACGGCGCAGCCCGCGAAGCCGCAGAAGCCTGCGACGAGCGAGCAGAAGTCGGTGAAGGCGAAAGAGATTCGCAACCCGGTCAGCCGCGCGTGGGGCACGACGGTCGGCAGCCTGGTGCTGGTCGGCGGGCTGTTCATGCTCGGGCGGTTCGCGCCGGGCGACTTTCTGCAGCACTTCACCGTGTTCATTCTCGCGTGCTTCGTCGGCTGGCAGGTGATCTGGGCGGTGACGCCGGCGCTGCACACGCCGCTGATGAGCGTCACGAACGCGATCAGCGGCATCATCATCATCGGCGGCATGCTGCAGATCGGGTCGGGGGTCGACGTCGCGACGCTGCTCGGCGGCGCGGCGGTGCTGATCGCGGCGATCAACGTGGCGGGCGGGTTCCTCGTGACGCGGCGCATGCTCAAGATGTTCCACCGCGAGGGTGACTCGTGACCGGCACGCTCTCGATCGCCTACCTCGTGGCGGGCGTGCTGTTCATCCGCTCGCTGGGCGGCCTCTCGAAGCAAGAGACGGCGCGGCTCGGAGCGACCTACGGCATCGTGGGCATGGCGCTGGCCATCGCCGTCACGGCCCTGCGGTGGACGGACGGCGACCTCGCGACGTTCGCGGCACGCGGCGCGGGCACGGCGCTGCTGGGCGGCGCGGTGGCGATCGGGTGCATCGTGGGCGCGGTACTCGCGAAGCGCGTCGAGATGACGGGCATGCCCGAGCTCGTCGCGATCCTCCACAGCTTCGTGGGCCTCGCGGCGGTGCTGGTGGGCATGTCGTCGTACCTCGCGCCGCACGGGGCCGAGACGACGATGGTCTCGCTGTCGGTGACGACGAGCGACACGGCGTCGGTGCTGGTGCACCAGGTCGAGATCTGGGTCGGCGTCGCGGTCGGAGCGCTGACCTTCACCGGCTCGATCATCGCGTGGGCGAAGCTCAAGGGGTCGCTGTCGGGCAAGCCCCTGCTCATCCCGGGGCGCCACGCCGTCAACGCGCTCATCGCGGGCGGCATCGCGGCGCTGGCGGTGCCGTTCGTGCAGACGCACGACCCGCACGAGGGCCTGATGCTGCTCGGCGTGATGACGGCGCTCGCGGGGCTGCTCGGCATTCACCTGGTGCTGGCGATCGGCGGCGCCGACATGCCGGTCGTCGTGTCGCTGCTGAACAGCTACTCGGGCTGGGCGGCGGCGGCCGCGGGCTTCATGCTCGCGAACGACCTGCTCATCATGACGGGCGCGCTCGTCGGCGCGTCGGGCGCGATTCTCTCGATCATCATGTGCCGCGCGATGAACCGGTCGATCTTGAACGTGGTGTTCGGAGGCTTCGGCACCGCCGAGGGCAAGGTCGCGCAGGGGCCGCAGGCGGCGGGCGAGGTCACGAAGATCGAGAGCGCCGAGCTCGTCGAGCAGCTCAAGCAGGCGCGCAGCGTGATCGTGGTGCCCGGCTACGGCATGGCGGTCGCGCGCGCACAGAGCGCGGTGCACGACTTCTCGAAGGCGCTCAAGGCGCGCGGCATTCAGGTGCGCTTCGCGATTCACCCGGTGGCTGGCCGGCTGCCGGGCCACATGAACGTGCTGCTGGCCGAGGCCGGCGTGCCTTACGACATCGTGCTCGAGATGGAGCACATCAATCAGGACTTCCCGAAGACCGACATCGTGCTCGTCATCGGCGCGAACGACATCGTGAACCCGGGCGCGCTCGACGACGCCTCGAGCCCCATCTACGGCATGCCGGTGCTCGAGGTGTGGCACGCGACGACCGTCGTGGTGCTCAAGCGCGGCATGGCGGCCGGGTACGCGGGGGTCGAGAACCCGCTCTTCACGCGGCCGAACACGCGCATGCTGTTCGGCGACGCGAAGGCCTCGATGGACGGGCTCGTCGCCGGGCTCAAGTGAGCCGGCGGGCGAGCTGAACGCCCGTCGCTGTCGGCACACGGCGGCACAGGTCGGCACAGGCCGGCACACCTGAGCACCCACTGCCCCTTACATCCCACCGTCACCGTCTGGTGACTTCCGCGGCCCTCAACCCAAGCCGTAGGAGTCGCAACTGAAGTCGCAGCAACTGACGTCTCGTTCTCCGAAGTACTGGCTCACCTCTCTCTACGCGGCACTGGCCCTGAGCGCTCCGGCGCTGGCCCAGACTGCGTCACCTCCCAGCAACTGCAGTGCGCTCACCGTGACGAACGTCACGGCGAGCTCGAATGACGGCAACCTCCCCTCGAACACGCTCGACGCGCAGCTCGGCACGCGCTGGTCTGCGCTGGGCAAGGGGCAAACCCTGCGGGCCGACCTCGGCAGCAGCAAGCAGATCGATGGCGCGGCGATGGCCTGGTACCAGGGCAACGTGCGCTCGAGCTCGTACGCGATCGAGACGTCGACCGACGGCGTGACGTTCAGCACGGCGGCGTCGGCGTGGAGCTCGGGGTCGACGGTGAACCTCGAGACGAAGAAGTTCACGGCGCGGCCGGCGCGGTACGTGCGCGTGAAGGTGAACGGCAACAACGTGAACGACTGGGCGAGCATCACCGAGCTGCGCGTGTGCGCGGCGACGGCGAGCACCCCGCCGGCGACGACCGGCTTCACGTCGATTCCGCAGGGCACGATGACGGTGACGTACCCTGCGTACCAGGTCGGCAAGGGCGTCTACTCGAGCTTCGACTTCGCGAACGGGAGGCGCTACCGCATTCGCTACGAGGTGATGCCGTCGAGCAGCTTCGACTTCGTGAAGGGCGGCAAGCTGCCCGGGGTTGCGGGCGGCAGCGGCCCGACCGGTGGCAGCAGCGCGACCGACGGCTTCAGCGGCCGCCTCATGTGGGAGGCGGGCGGGCGCCTCGCCTTCTACTTCTACCGGGTGACCGGAGGCGTCGGAGCGATCGGCACGGGAGGCTACGGCACGCACTGGCTCTGGGCGTCGGACGCGCTCTTGAAGCGCGGCCAGTGGAACACCATCGAGGTGGTCTACGACGTCGACAGCGGCGAGACGGTCGGCTACCTGAACGGCGTCGAGAAGGCGCGGCAGCACCTGACGTACCTGTGGAAGTCGATCGACTTCGTGCAGTTCTCGACGTTCTTCGGCGGCGCGACGAGCGACTACATGCCGCACTCGACGCAGACGATGTCCTTCCGGAACCTGATGGTGAAGAAGGAACGCTGAGGCGACGGTCGACGAGCGCGCGGCGCTTGCCGCCGAAACGGCGAGTCGCGCTATAGGCGTCGAGGCATGCCCTACCAGTCGATCTTCCGGCCCGGCGTCTTCAAAGACCGCAACATCATCGTGACCGGCGGAGGCAGCGGCATCGGCCGCTGCACCGCGCACGAGCTCTCGGCCCTGGGCGCGACCGTGTACCTGGTCGGCCGCAGCGAAGAGAAGCTCGTGCGCGTCGCCGCCGAGATCAGGGAAGACGGCGGCGTCGCGCGGCACCGCGCCTGCGACATTCGCGACGAGGCCGCGGTGCGAGACATGGTCGCGTCGATCTACGCCGAGGCGAAGGTCGTTCACGGGCTCGTCAACAACGCGGGCGGGCAGTTTCCGTCGCCGCTCGCGATGATCTCGCAGAAGGGGTTCGAGACGGTCGTGCGCACGAACCTCGTCGGCGGCTTCCTCGTCGCGCGCGAGGTGTTCATGCAGGGCATGAACGAGAACGGCGGCTCGATCGTGAACATCACCGCCGACTTTCACAACGGCATGCCGATGATGGGCCACAGCGGAGCCGCCCGCGCCGGCATGGAGAACTTCACCAAGACGGCCGCGCTCGAGTGGGCGCAGTGCGGGGTGCGCGTGAACGCGGTCGCGCCGGGGTGGATCATGACGTCGGGCCTCGACACGTACGACGCGTCGATGAAAGAGACGATCTTGAACCTGAAGAAGGCGATCCCGCTCAAGCGGCTCGGCCGTGAGGCCGAGGTCTCGTCGGTGATCTGCTTTCTGCTCTCTGACGCGGCGGCCTTCGTGAGCGGCGTCAACGTGCGCATCGACGGCGCCGCTTCGCTCGCGAACGCGATGTTCCCGCTGCAGGATCACGCGGCCTCGAAGCCCTTCCAGCCGTTTCATCGCGAGATCGTGCCGAAGGTGCTCAAGGGCGAGGTGTAGCGGGCACGCCGTCTCCCGGCGCTGTCACACCGCGGCGGCGGCATCGGCAGGAGCTCGAGGAACTGTGGGCTGGGGAACGCGGGGCTCTCAGCTCGCGAGGGCCTTGCGCACGGTCGTCAGCACCAGCCCCGGCTCGAACGGCTTCTCGAGCGTGAAGCGAGCCGACGCGAGGAACTGCTGGGCGCGCACCGTGAAGGCGCCGCCGGTGGCGAACACGACGCGGCTGGCGAGGCTCGGGTGGGCCTTGGCGAGCTCGGCGTGAAACTCGATGCCGCCCATGACGGGCATCATGAGATCGCAGACGACGGCGTCGCAGCGCGCGCCCTTCTGCAGCCACTCGAGCGCGGCCCGCGCCTCGGTGAAGCGGCGCACCTCGAAGTGCCGCTCGAGCATGCGCTGCACCGACTTGCCGACGATGTCGTCGTCGTCGATGACCGCGATGACGGCCTTCGCGCTCGCGGCCTTCGGCGGCACCGTGACGACCGCGGGCTTCTCTTGCGCCGGGGCGGGGGGCAGCCGCACGCGAAACGTCGAGCCCTTGCCCTCGGCGGTCTCGACCTCGAGCTCGCCGCTGTGCTGCTGAACGATGACGTGGCAGACCGAGAGGCCGACGCCGCCGCCTCCGCCGCCGCCGAGCTTCGTGGTGAAGAACGGCTCGAAGATGTGGGGCAGCACGTCGGCGGGAATGCCGCCGCCCGTGTCGGTGACCTCGACGACCGCCCTGCCCTGCGCGTCGGTCGACGTGCGCACCGTGATGGTGTTGGTGTCGGCGTGCCCTTCGGGAATCGCCTGGGCCGCGTTGTGGAGCAGGTTCACGAACACCTGCACGAGGCGCGGTCCGTTCACGAGCACGTCGGGCATCGGGCCCTGCTCGCGCGCGACCTTCGCGCGGTGCTTGAGCTCGTTGCCGGTGAGCGCGAGCGCGACCTCGAGGCTGCGGGCGGCCGGCATGCGCTCGCGGCGATCTTCCTGCGACGGCGCGAACGCCTTGAAGTCTTTGACGATGTCGCGCACGCGCATCGCGGCCATCTGGGCCTCGCTGAGGGCGAGGGCCATCTCTTTGAGATCGGGGTTCTGAGCGCCGAGCGACTCGGCGACGTACGAGACGTTCGCGACGACGGCGCCGAGGGGGTTGTTGATCTCGTGCCCGATGCCTGCGGCGAGCGTGCCGAGTGACGAGACGCGGTCGGCCTGGGCGAGCCGCTGCTGCGCGATGGCGAGGGCGGCCTCGGTGCGGCGACGATCGGCCTCGGTCGTGCGAACGGCGTCGAGCTCGGCGCGGTGGTTCTTGCGGCGCAGCCACGTGCCCGCCGCGCTGATGGTGCCGAGCGTGATCGTGACCATCGCGAAGTAGAGGACGTGGGCCGCGCCGCGGGACTCGGTGACGAGCAGCGTGGAGCCGCAGCCGACGGTGACGACGGTGGCGACGAGATCGGCGGCGGGCTCCTCGAGGCAGACGATGCCGATGAGCACCGGCAGCACCCACATGAACGAGAACGCCGGGCTCGTCGTGCCGCCCGTGCCCCAGCACATGAGCGCGACCGCGATGGGGGCGACCACCGCGAGGCCGATGAAGAGGCGCGTGCGGGCGCGCGGCTGAAGGCGTGGGAGCACGAAGGCGGCTCCGCCGCACGAGAGGAAGAGGAGCACGCGCGAGGCGATGAGCCCGGGCGTCTGTGTCACGCCGAAGATCAGATCGAGCGGCAAGAAGGCCGCCGTGACGATCACGATGCCGATCATGAGCCGGCGCTGGGAGCGCACCATCGCAGAAGAGATCGTGTGCCTCGCCGCGACGCGCCGCAACGGGTCGTGTCGTACCGGGGGTGGGTGCAAAGGGACCCGGTGCTACTTCCCGCGTGCACGACGATCTCCGTCGCGAGCCATGCGGGCTCCAACCCGCATGACACCCTGCCCTGCGCAGATCTCGTACGCGGCCTTGCGTGGCAGGTCGACCCGGCCCTCGATGCGGCGGCCGTCGACCTCGACGGGGCCGTCGGTCACGAACGCGATCGGCGCGGCGCCGAGCAGGACGAGCAGCAGCACGGCAGAGCCCCTACCGCAGGTGCGGCGGCCGAGAGCTCGGCTCCGATGGCGCCGCTCCAAGCGCTCCCAGCCGCGGTCCCGGCCACGAGCTCAATCAGCGCCGTAGTTGAACAGCTCCTCGACGTCTTTCTCGGTGAGGGCCTTGCCGACCTCGGCGTCGGTGCCGAGCACGCCGGCGGCGAGCTCGCGCTTGCGCTGCTGCAGCGCGAGGATCTTCTCTTCGACGGTGCCCTTGGTGATGAGCTTGTACGAGAACACCGCGCGGGTCTGGCCGATGCGGTGGGTGCGGTCGGTCGCCTGGTCTTCGACGGCCGGGTTCCACCACGGGTCGTAGTGAATGACGTAGTCGGCCGCGGTGAGGTTGAGGCCCGTGCCGCCCGCCTTCAAGCTGATGAAGAAGATCGGCGGCCCCTGGGGATCATTGAACGCGTCGACCTTCGACATGCGGTCTTTGGTGCGCCCGTCGAGGTACATGTACTGGAGCTTCTTCTCGTCGGCCTGCCCTTTCAGGATCTCGAGCATCTCGGTGAACTGGCTGAACACCAGCGCGCGGTGGCCCTCGGCGACGAGATCGTCGACCAGCTCCGAGAAGCGCTGCAGCTTCGCCGACGGCGGCAGCGCCGTGCCCGGCGGCAGCTTCAAGAGCCGCGGGTCGCAGCACACCTGACGCAGCCGCATCAGCGCCGCGAGAATCGACACGCGCGACCGGTTGAAGCCCATCTTGTCGATGTGCTCGTAGACCTTCTTCTTCGACTCCTCGAGCACCTCGCGGTACAGCGCCGCCTGGCCGGGCTCCATCTCGCAGAACGTGACGGTCTCGGTCTTCGGCGGCAGATCTTTCGCGACCTCGGTCTTGAGCCGGCGCAGCACGAACGGGTGAATGCGCCGCCGCAGCCGGTCGCGCACCTCGGTGTCGCCCTGCACCATGATCGGGTGCTCGAAGCGATCGTGGAACCCGTCGGCCGAGCCCAGAAAGCCCGGCATCAGGAAGTCGAACTGGCTCCACAGCTCGCTCAGCCGGTTCTCGAGCGGCGTGCCGGTGAGCGCGAGCCGGCAGTCGGCCTTCAGCACCTTGCACGCCTGCGCCGTCGCCGAGTCGGCGTTCTTGATGTTCTGCGCCTCGTCGAGCACCACGAGCCGGTAGTCGAGGCCCTCGAGCTCTTTCACGTCGCGGCGAATCAGCGAGTACGACGTCAGCACGATGTCGACGCCCTTGAGCGCCTCGGCCTTCTCTCGCCGGTCGGCGCCGTGCCACGTCACCGTCGACAGCGTCGGGGCGAACCGAACCACCTCGCGCTCCCAGTTCGCCAGCACGCTCGTCGGCGCGATCACCATCGACGGCTTCGCGCCCTCTTCGGTCTTCGCCTTGAGCAAGAGCGTCAGCGCCTGCACCGTCTTGCCGAGGCCCATGTCGTCGGCGAGCACGCCCGACAGCCCGTGCCGGTACAGGAACCACAGCCACGACAGGCCGGCCTCCTGGTAGTGGCGCAGCGTGCCCTGCAGCGCCGTCGGCGGCTTCACCGCGGGGATGCCGTCGATCTCCTTGAGCTCCTGCATGGCCCTGCGGGCCTTCGCGTCGATCTCGACGTCCGACAGGCCGCCGAGCATGTCGAGCGCCGGCGCGTGGAAGAGCGGCAGCCGCGTCTTCTTCTTGCCCGGCATCGCGCCGGCCTCTTCGAGCAGATCGGCGGCGATCTTCAGCTCGGCGAGGTCGGCCTCGGCGAACGTGCCGTCGCCGAGCGCGACGTACCGGCGGCCGCTGTCGAGCCACATGCGCACCGCCCCGAGATCGACCGACTGATCGTCGGTGACGAAGTCGGCGTCGAGGTCGAACCAGTTCACGGCCGACATGTTCACGCGGATGCGCGGCTTCACGCGCGGGCGAATGCGCACCTTCGGCGGCGCGGCGGCGAACATCTCCCAGTCTTTCGAAAGCGAGCTCTTGCCCTTCGCCCAGAAGTCGAGCGCGGCGTCGCCGACCGCATCGAACGACTCGCTCGCCGGGTCGTGGCGGAAGCCGGCGTCGACGAGCTGCCGGCCCGCGGCGCGCTCCTTCACCTCTTGCCGCAAGATGAGCCGCCGGCCGTCGGGCCCGCCGCCGCTCGCGTACCCCAGGTGCTGCCCAGAGGGCGACACCGGCACCGTCACGGTCGGCCCGTACCGCGCCGCGAGCTTCGCCTTCACGCGCTCGGGCGTGCCCTCGACCGTGAGCACGAAGCTCGGCTCGACGTCTTCGGCCACGTCGAGGCCGTCGGCCTTCAGCGTCAGCCGGAACCGCGGCAGGTGCGCCGCGAAGAACGACAGCACGCGGTCGATCTGCCCCGAGGGGAACGTCATCGACGGCTCGAGCAGCCACTTGCGCAAGAGGCGCGGCGGGAAGTCGGGCTCGAGCGTGTACGCGGTCTGCCCGACCATCACCCACGAGCGCGCGCCCGAGAGCACCGTCGCGTCTTTCAGCGTCACCGACGCGCCGTCGGGCAGCGTGAGGTCGATGCGCGCGGTCGCGCCGTCGTCGCGGTTCTCGAGGCGCACCGTCGGCCGCGCCGGCTCGGGCGAGAACGTGAGGCCCGTGCCGCGGTAGACGACGCGCCGCTGCCGCAAGAGCTCGAGCAGGTCCGACAGGTCTTCGTCCGACAGCACGATGCGCGAGTCGTAGCGGGCCTCGTGGCGCTGCAGGTCGAGGAACACGCGCTCGTCGGCCGGAGCGATGCGCGTGCCCGCGCTCAGCGTGCGCTTCACGTTGATCGGGCCCTTGCTCTGTGCGTCGAGGCGGCGCACGTCCATCACCCAGTGGCGGGCGCCCGCGCCCTGCGGCACCGCCGACAGCCGATACAGAAACTCGAAGTCGGGCAGCGCCGAGAGCCCCAGCCAGTTCTCGAGCTTCGCGAGCGCGGGCAGCGACACCGCCTCTTCCGGAGCGCCCGCGGGCGACGGCTTCGTCTCTGCGGCGCGCAGCCGCGCCAGGTACACGAGCGCCATCGCGACCACGTGCTTGCAGTGCGGGCCGTACTTGCTCCAGCTCTGGCAGTTGCACTGGCTGAGCAGCGCGCCCGCCTCGCCCGGCCGCAGGCTGACGTCGTACTTCTCGCCCTCGCTGCCGGTCACGCGTGCGGTGATCGAGCCGTCGTCGTTGCGCTGGAGCATCGAGACACGCCTGCCCTCCGCGTACTCGCGGCCCTTCTTGAATGTCATCGGCTGCACTTCGCGCTTGAGCGGAACGAGCCAGGAGCCGTCGTCGATGTCGGTCGCCAAGGTGGATCGCCGGGAATAACACGGGCTCGGCTACACTGCGCGCCCTTCATGGTCACCAAGGCAAAGAAGAAGCCGGTCAAGAAGAAGAAGCAGGCGGCTCCGAAGGCGAAGGCGACTCCGAAGAAGGCCAAGAAGACGGCCGCAGCCAGGGCCTCGCCCAGGCCGAGGGCGCTCGCCGCGCGGGCCCGGTTCGCGGCCGCGACGCCCGCCGCCCTCGACGTGGCCCCGCCGTCGATGGCTCCTCCGCCCGTCTCGGTGCCGAACCCCGTCGCGGGAATACCGCCGCCGGCGCCGACGCCGATGCCGCTGCCGATCCCCATGGCGGTGGGTACGTTCAACCCGGCGATGCTGTCGGGGTTCACGCTCGCGCAGCCGGCTCCGGCTCCGGTCGATCCCGGGCCGCCGCCTGCTGGCGTGCAGCTCGTCAACAACTTCGCGTGGACCAACTACGGCACGAACCTCACGACGCCGACCGGCACGTACTACCGGCTGTCGAACGGCCCGGCGAACTCTGCGGTCGTCGGGCTGCAGGCGATGCAGTGGGCGGTGAGGCACCTCGCGTTCAACGGCGGCGGCGGCTCGCCCGTCGGCTCGAGCTGGTCGTTCTCGGACGTCGCGATGAACGCGAACGCGATGATCGACATTCGCTCGATGGGCAAGCAGCTGACCTTCTCGGCAGCCGACCTCGCGAACCCGGCCGACGCCGCGCGCCTCTTGCAGGTGCAGGGCGGCACGATGGTGCAGCAGCTCATCACGTACGCCGAGAACGCGGGGCGCGACCTCATCGCGATGGGCGGCAACTGCGGGCAGACCGTGGCCGGCGCGGTGTCGACCGGCACGCACGGCGGGTTCATCGGGCGGCCCGGCTTCCCCGACATGGTGCGGGCGCTGCACCTCATCGGCGAAGACGGCAAGCGCCACTGGATCGAGCGGCCCTCGCGGCCGGTGCTGTCGGCCGCGACGAAGGCCGCGTACCAGAACGCCGGCATCGGAGTGCACGACCAGGACGAGATGTTCTTCAACCACGCCGTCGTGTCGCTCGGCGCGTTCGGCCTCGTGTACTCGATCACGATCGACACGCTGCCGATGTACTGGGTTCACGTGCACCGCGAGTCGGCGGCGTTCGACGACACGCTCGACAAGCTCGCGTTCGACCGCGACTTCGGCGGCAACGTGCCGCTCGACTTCTCGGTGGTGGTGAACCCGTACGCGATGACGCTGCAGAACGGGAAGTGGCGCGGCGGGCCCGGCTCGGCCGTGCCGACCCGCATCGACGCGGCTCCCCAGAACACGGCGATCGACCCGCCCGGCTCGAACCTGCAGATCAACGATCTCGATCTGGGCAAGCTGCTCGCCGAGGCCGCGGCCGCGATCCCTCCGGCGGTGCCGCCGCTGGTGGGCTTCTTGATGAACCAGATGTACGGCCTGCGCGACGCGAAGGGCCCCATGTCGGTGAGCTACCCGCTGGCGCTCGCGCACGCGCCCACGGTCGGCATGGAGATCGGGGTGCCCGGCCCGCTCGCGCGCGGCGTGTTCGGTCGCATTCTCGCGTACGTGCAGGGCGCGCCGCAGAAGCTGCCCGGCATCATCGCGATTCGCCAGACCGCGCGCTCGCAGGCGACGCTCTCGATGGCGCAGTGGGACCCGACGACGACGTTCGAGTTCGGCTGCCTCAAGGTCCCCGGCACCGAGGAGCTGCTCGGCGGCCTGCTCGATCAGCTCGAGCAGCAGGGCGTGCCCTTCACGCTGCACCTCGGCATGCTCCACGGCAAAGACGCGAACGGCCAGAGCTGGCTCACCGCGCAGCGGCTGCGCAACATGTTCGGGCCTGGCAACGTCGCCGCGTGGGTCGCCGCACGGCAGACGACGTGCCCGAGCGGTAAGGTCTTCTCGAACGCGCGAAGCCGCGCACTGGGGCTCACGACATGAGGCGCTTGTGGGGGGTGATGTTGCTGTTGGCGTGCAGCTGCATCCACTACCGGCTCAACGAGAAGACCGGAGACGCGCAGGTGAAGTACCAGCGCGTGCGCGCGAGCTGGGTGCAGGACTGGGTCGAGAACAACCAGTGCAAGGACACCGGCACCGACCTCATGAACGTGCGCTTCACCACGAACTGGGGCTACTCGATTCTCTCGGCCGTCACGCTCGGGTTCGTGAACCTCGTCGACATCGAGTACTCGTGCGCGCCGCAGACGGGCGTCGAGCCGATGCCCGGCCCCGGGCCGTGAACGACGGGAGCGCCCCCGACAGCCGCGTGCCCCGCGCCCGCAATGCTCCCCTCGACCGCGCCCTCTCGCGGTCTCATTCTCTGGGAAATCGCTAGCAAGATCAGACGCAACGGCACGAAGGCCCGTTCGAAAATGTGGGTGATTCACTCACTCACTCGCTGGCCCTCGGAGCGCTCAATGGGAACTGACGTGAAGTCGTTGATGGCGGGATACGCGGCGAAGCGCGGCATCAGCGTGAGCGAGATCTCGGAGCTCAAGACGAAGGTCGGCAAGGTCGACGCGACCGAGCTGAAGGCGCTGCGCAAGGCGCGCGTCACGTACGCCGACAAGTTCTCGACCGACTCGCAGGTCGCGATGGGTCGCTACGTGAACAAGCTCGGCCTCTCGGGTGGCCGCGTCGTGCAGAAGTTCAACGACTTCGAGAAGCAGTGGAAGATCGATCAGGACGCGAGCTTCCGCGCGCGCTGGGGCATCAGCGACCGCGGCGACGCTCGCGCTCCGACGTTCACGAAGAAGGTCGCGGCGTCGACGGTGCCGGCTGCGATCCGCGAAGACTTCATCAAGGGCGCGAACCGCGAGCGCATCGCCGAGGCGAAGGGCGGCTGGTCGGAGCTGTGGTCCGAGAAGGCGAGCGTGACCACGGCCGAGCGCATCTACTCGCTGGCGGGTCAGCCCGTCGGCTACTCGCTCACGTGGTCGAGCGAGAAGACCGGGTTCTGGAAGTCGACGTACTACAAGAACGACGGCTCGTTCGCCGGCGGCGACAGGTACTTCCCCGCAGACTGAAAAGCGCCCTCCGCGGCGTTCGACACACCTGGGAAGCTCGTGCCGCTCGCGGCGTGGCGCTGCCGGCGAGCGCGAGTCGGTCGCGACGCCGCGACGGCCGATCGCAAGGGTGGACTTCAGGGCTCTCGTATTAGGCAGGGCACCATGACCCTCGTCATCGCGGTGCTGCTGCTCGCGGCGCTGCTGCCGTACCTCTTCATCCTGGTGAGCGGGCTGCCGGCGCGCGGAGCGTTCTCGCGCTGGGGCCCCGGCTACGACAACGACGACCCGCGCGCCTCGCTCGAGAAGCTCGACGGCTGGAGGCGCCGCGCCCACTTCGCGCAGCAGAACGGCCACGAGGCGTTCGCTCCGTTCGCCGTCGGAGTGCTGCTCGCCTTCTGGGCCCACGCGCCCTCGGTCTGGCTCGGCGGGCTGGCCTTCGCCTTCCTCGCGTTTCGCCTCGCGCACGGCGCCGCGTACATCGCCGGCTCGGGCCGGTGGCGGTCGACCGCGTGGTGGTGCGGCTTCGGCTGCGTCATCGGCCTCTACGGAGCGGCGCTCGCCGCCTCGCTCTGACCGGCGCCACGGCGCGAGCGACGCGCTAAACGAGGGCGCCATGAACGTCCTCGTGTCGGGAGCCACCGGCCTCGTCGGCAACGCGCTCGCGAAGCGCCTCGTCTCACAGGGCCACCGGGTGCGCGCCGTGGTGCGCGACGTCGAGCGCGCGGCGCGCAGCCTGCCCGCCGAGGTCGAGCGGGTACGCGGCGACGTCACCGATCGCGCGTCGCTCGACGCCGCCTGTGCCGGCATCGAGCTGTTCTTTCACGCCGCCGGCATGCCCGAGCAGTGGCTGCGAGACGAGGCGCAGTTCGACCGCGTCAACCACCTCGGCACCCGCAACGCGCTCGAGGCCGCGCTCGCCGCGAAGGCGCGGCGCGTGGTGCTCACCTCGACGATGGACGTGTTCGCCGCTCCCCCGGGCGGCACGCTGGTCGAGACGAACGTCGACCCCCACCCGAAGAAGACCGCCTACGAGCGCTCGAAGCAGGCCGCCGAGCGCGCCGCCGACGAGATCCGCGCGCGAGGCCTCGACGTCGTCTTCGTGAACCCGTCGGGCGTCTATGGGCCCGCGCCCGTGCACACCTCGCTCAACACGTTCTTCATCAGGCTGCTCAACGGCAAGGTGCCGATGCTGCCGCCCGGCGGGCTGCCGGTCGTCTACGTCGACGGCGTCATCGACGTGCACGTGGCCGCCGCCGAGAAGGGCCGCTCGGGCGAGCGCTACCTCGTCAGCGACGTGCACACCGACATGCGCGAGCTCGCGACCCTCGTCGGCGAGCTCGCCGGCCGAAAGGGCGTGCCCAGAGTCGCGCCGGCGTGGCTCTTGAAGGCCGTGGCCGCCGTGTCCGCGCCCGTCGCGCGCACGCTCGGCGTCGAGCCGCTCGTGGCTCCCGGCGTGCTCGAGTTCCTCTCGTGGAACGTCGACGCCGACGCCGGCAAGGCCTCGCGCGAGCTCGGCTTCAAGCCGACGCCGCTGCGCGAGGGCCTCGCGAAGACGCTCGAGTTCCTGCGCGCCGGGCGCCTGGTGCCGTGAGCGGCGCTGCGCGCCCCTCGAGGCGCGCAGCCCGAGACGTCGGTTTCCCGCGGTGCGCGGCTTCCGGCGCGGAGACCCGCGCGGCGCGGTGAAAGCGGGCGGGCGGTGCGGTAGACACGCGCCCCATGGAAGACCGACTCATGGAGCTCGAGCTGCGGAGCATGGCGCAGCAGCAGACCCTCGACGAGCTGTCGGACGTCCTCTACCGGCAGCAGAGAGAGCTCGACGCGCTGAAGGCGCTGGTCGACCGGCTCACGAAGAAGATCGAAGAGCCCGGGATCGTCGACGCGAAGCAGGTCGAGCGGCCCCCGCACTACTGATGCGCACGTTCGAGCGATACGTCGCCGTCGGCGACAGCACGACCGAGGGCATCGACGACCCCGACGGCCGCGGCGGCTACCGCGGCTGGGCCGACCGCCTCGCCGGCCGCGTCGCGCGCGCCCAGGGCGGCCTGCTCTACGCGAACCTCGCGGTGCGCGGCCTCACCTCGAAGCAGATTCGCGCGACGCAGCTCGACGCCGCGCTCGCGCTGAAGCCCGACCTCACCACCGTCGTCGTCGGCATGAACGACCTCATTCGGCCCCGCTTCGTGCTCGACGAGGTCGTCGGCGAGCTCGAGACGATGATGCGCGCGTTCACCTCGGCCGGCGCGACCGTGCTCACCTTCACGCTGCCCGATCTGTCGAAGGTCATGCCCATCGCGCGCATCGTGCGCGATCGCACCGTCGCGCTGAACGAAGCGTTCCGCGCGGCCGCCGTGCGCACCGGCTCGGTGCTGTTCGATCTCGCGCTGCACCCGCTCACCGCCGACCGCCGGCTGTGGGCCCTCGATCGCCTGCACGCGAGCACGCTGGGGCACGAGCGCATCGGCCACGCGCTCGCCCGCGCCCTCGGCGTCCCGGGCGACGACTCGTACAACGACCCGCTCCCTCCCGAAGCGCCGCGAGGCCTTCGCGACGTGCTGCGCGCCGAGGCCGAGTGGGCCCGCGGCTACTTGCTGCCGTGGCTGGCACGACGCGCGGCCGGCCGCTCTTCCGCCGAGGGCATCACGGCCAAGCGCCCGCAGCTGTCGCCCGTCGAAGACCTCTGATCCAAATGGACGTCGCGCGGTATGTACCGCCGATGCTCAGCAAGCTGCTCGGAGCGTGGGAGAAAGAGAAGTCGGAGGAGCTGCGCTCGGCCGTGCTCGCCCTCGACGCCGCCTCGAAGCGGCCGCCGTTCGAGGGCACCACCGCCGAGTGGGCGAAGCGCGCCGCGAAGGCCGACGAGGACGAGCGCGGCGCCCTCTTCCTCGCCCTCAAAGGGCCGAAGGTGATCGACACCCAGCAGCGCCTCGAGCACTGCCGGCACTTTCCGCCCGACCCCCGCCTCAACGCCGCCGTCGAGGCGCTGCTCGCCGAGGTGCCCTACTCGGCCGACTCGTCGAAGCCCGTCTGGCGCGCCGCGTTCGAGCTCGTGACCCGCTCGCAGGACGCGCGCTTCACCGCCCTCGCACGCGAGCTCCCCGCGAAGTGGAAGGTGCGGGCCCTGATGAAGACGTGGCTCGAGAGCGCGTTCGCCCGCGCCATCGAGGGCCTGCCCTCACAGAGCCCTGCGGCCTCGCCCGCCACGCAGAAGCTGCTCGCGCAGCTCGGCGAGCTGCCCGCGCCCGCGCCGAAGGTCGCCTCCAGCGGGAAGACCGAGGCCGCGCTCCTGGAGGCGGTGTACCAGCGGCCGTTCGACGACGCCCCGCGCCGCGCCTACGCCGACTTCCTGCTCGAGCGGGGCGACGAGCGCGGCGAGCTGATCGCGCTGCAGCTGTCGGGCGAAGACGAGCCGCGCCAGCAGGCGCTCCTCGAGAAGCACGGGAAGAAGTGGCTCGGGCCGCTCGCGCCGGTGCTCGGCAAGCACTTCGAGTTTCGTCGCGGCTTCCTCGCCGTGGCGATGGTGAAGTTCCGCCACCAGGCCGACGCCGAGAGGTACGGCCCGCTGCCCGAGTGGGCCACGGTCGAGGAGCTCACCTGGAGCCACCCCAACCCGATTCCCCAGGGCCAGGAGCCCCACTGCCTCTTCGCAGGCCCGCACATGCGCGGGCTCACGCTCGCGAACGGCGCGTGGGTTCCGCACCTGCTCGCGGCGAAAGAGCCGTGGGCGATCGAGACGCTCGTCACACACGCGGGCGGCCCCGACCACCTCGCGGCGCTGCTCGCCTCACCCCTGCTCCCCAAGCTGCGCCGGCTCGAGCTGCACGCCGTCGACGGCACGTGGCTGCACCGGCTCGAGTGGCCCGAGCGCATCGAGTGCCTCGCGCTGCCGCGCTACACCCGCACGCGCGACGTGCTCTCGGGCGCCAGCGCCCTGAAGCTCGCCCGCCTCGAGCTCGGCGAGGAGCGCGTCTTCACCCGCGGCTCCGACGGCGCTCTGTCGAAGCTGCGCGTGAAGCACCAGGGCCTCAACCCGCCGATCTTGATCGAGATGGCCGCTCTGCTGCCCGACGGGGCCCTCGAGTCGGTCGAGTTCGATCGCGAGAAGGCGCCGAAGGGCTTCGAAGCGACCGAGGCCGCCTTCCTCGCGAAGGTCAAGAAGCCCGGCCAGGCCTCGACGCTGCCGGCCGCCGGCACCGTGCGTGCGGGGCCGCAGCCGTTCGACAAGCTCGAGGGGGTTCAGTCGATGATCGAGCTCGAAGGCGGCACGCTGCTCTCGGTCGCGCAGAGCCGCCTCGCGTGGGTCGACCCCGAGAAGAAGCTGCTGCGGTCGGAGCTCCCCGTCGCCCACATCGGCGGCGGCGGCCTGACGCCCGATGGGCGGCTCCTGCTCTGGGGCCACAAGAAGGTCGAGCTGAGAGACCCCGCAACGGGCGAGCTCACGAAGTCGGGCACCCTCGGCATCACGCAGTTCATGGGGCTGTCGTTCGCCGCGGGCCGCGTCAGCTTCGGCGCCCGCGTGTTCGACCTGCAGCAGGCCGCAGAGGTGCCGGCGCCGCGCGGAGCGGGCAACCTCATTCTCCTCGCTCCCGATCTCTCGTGCTGGGTGAAGTGGGTGGCCGCAGATCGAACGTATGCGCTGCACCCCGGCGGCGCCCGAAAGGGCGTGAGCCTCGAGCACGCGACCAGCCTGCGCTCGCCGCTGTTCCTGAACGGAGTGCTGTTCGCGGCCACGAACGAGCGCCTGTGCGCCTGGGAGCTCGCGACCGGCCGGCTCTTGCGGTCGCGCGCGGTGAAGGCCTCGCCGCTCTTCATCGTGGTCTCGCCCGATCGGAAGCGGCTGCTGGTGCAGGTGAAGGCCGGCGCATACGACGTCGTCGACCTCGCGACCTTCGAGACCGTGGCGTCGCTGCCGTGGCCGGGCCCCGCGCTGCCCACCGCCGGGGCCTTCAGCCGCGACGGCAGATCGTTCTACGTGATCTCGAAGAACGAGCTGCAGCGGCTGCCGATCACGACTTGATCTGCAGCGCCTGCGCCCACGCGCGGCGAACGAACACGGGGATCATCTGGCGCCGCCAGCCGGGGTCGACGTTGATGTTCGTCAGCGGGTGGCACTGCTTGAACGCGGCCTGACCGAGCTCCTCGATCGCCGCGGCGTCGATGGGCTTGCCGAACAGGTGCTCGATGCGCTTCACCGGGTGCGGCCGCGAGCCGAGCGCCGAGAGGACCATGCGGATCCACTGGGCGCGGCCGTCTTTCTCGAGCCAGGCTGCGACCGCGACGGTGAGCGCCGGGTAGTCGATCGACGCGCGAATGCGCAGCTTCTGGTACCCGCTCACGAGGCGGCCCTGCGGCAAGAGCACGCGCACCTCGGTCAAGAGCTCGTCGGGCTCGAGCACCGAGTTCTTGATGCCGTCGGCCACGTAGAACTGATCGAGCGGCAGCTCGCGCGACCCTCGCGGGCTCACGAGCCGCACCGTCGCGCCCAGCGCGAGCAGCACCGGAGCCGTGTCGTTCGACGCCGCCGCGACGCACTTCTGCCCGCCCTTCACGACGTGGCAGACCGTGCCGTCTTTCTTCAGGCAGTAGCCCAGCGCCTTCCGCCAGAAGTAGGTCTGGTTGTAATAGACGCAGCGCGTGTCGAGCGCGAGGTTGCCGCCGAGCGTGCCCATCTCGCGCAGCTGCGGGCCCGCGATCTGCGAGGCCGCCTTCGACAGCGAGGGGAAGAACGTGCGAATGCGCTCGTCGCGCGCGACGTCGGCGATCGTCACCATCGCGCCGATCGCGAGCGCCCCGTCGCGCTCGCCGACGCGGTGCAGCTCGGCGACGTCTCTGAGGCCGATGACGTGATCGGGCGTGAACAGCCGGTGCTTCATGTTCGGCACCAGATCGGTGCCGCCGGCGATCAGCTTCGCCTTGCCGCCGTGCGCGCCGAGCAGCGCGACCGCCTCGGCGACGGTCTTCGGCGCGTGGTACTGAAACGGAGGCAGCGTCAGCATGCCGCGACCCCGCTCATGACCGGGCCCCCTCGGCGCCGGGCGCCACGCGCTCACCCGGAGGCTGCACGGCCGGAGTCGGAGCGCTCTTGCGCTTCAACGCCTCGAGCAGCTTCGCGGGGTGAAACGGCAGCTCGGTGAGCCGCACACCGACGGCGTCGTAGATGGCGTTCGAGATCGCGGGAATCGCGGGGTGCAGCGGCCCCTCGCCGGCCTCCTTCGCGCCGAACGGGCCGGTGGGGTCGACGCTCTCGACGATGATCGAGCTCAACTCGGGCGTGTCGAGCGACGTGGGGATTCGGTAGTCGAGCAGGCTCGGCCCCTTGTGCAGCCCGCTCGCGTGGTACGTCATCTCTTCCATCGCGGCCTCGGCGAAGCCCATGTAGACGCTGCCTTCGATCTGCCCCTGCACCAGCGTCGGGTTGATCGCACGGCCGCAGTCGTGCGCCGCCCAGACGCGCTCGACCGTCCACACTCCGGTCTCGACGTCGACCTTCACCTCGACGACGTGCGCGGTGAAGCTGTACGCGGGCGACGCGCCGATGGTGCCGCCGCGATAGTCGGCGCCGAGCTTCTGCGTGCGGTAGCTGCCGGTGGCGCCCAGGGTGCCGAACTTCGCCTCGGCGAGCTGCACCGCTTCGCGAAACGTCATCGTGAGCCCCGACGGGCCGGTGATCGTGCCGAGGCGGCCTTCGATCGACGCGGGCGACACCTTCCACTTCTCGCCCACCGCCTGGGCGAGCTGCGCCCAGAGCTTCTGCCCCGCCTCGACGCACGCGAGGCCGATCATGAACGTGCCGCGGCTCGAGTACGCGCCCATGTCGACCGGCGTGAGATCGGTGTCGCTGACGACGACCGTGCAGTCGCGCGGGTCGCAGCCGATCTCTTCCGAGATCAGGTACGCGGGCAGCGAGTTCGTGCCCTGCCCGATGTCCGAGCCGCCCGAGAAGATCGTCACCTTGCCGCTGCGGTCGAGCTTCACCTGAATGCCCGACTGCGGCATCTCGTTCGGGTAGATCGGGTACGCGGTGCCCGAGATGTACATCGAGCCCGCGACGCCGAGGCCGCGCCCGAAGCCGAGCTTGCCCTTCTTCTCGCGCCAGCCCGACGCCTGCTCGACCGCCTCGAGGCACTGCATGAAGCCGTTCGAGGTGATCTGCTGGCCGTTCACCGTCTTCACGTGCTCGCCGATGAAGTTCTTCTTCCGCACGTCGATGGGGTCGAGCCCGAGCTTCTCGGCCGCCATGTCGAGCGCGACCTCGAACGCGAAGCGCGGCTGCACGCTGCCGTGCCCGCGCTTGGGGCCGCACGGCGGCTTGTTCGTGAACACGCGCGTCGAGTCGAAGCGGTACGTGCCGAACTGGTACGGGCCGGTGAGCAGCTGGCCCGAGTAGTACGCCGTCACGAGCCCGAAGCTCGAGTACGCGCCCCCGTCGATGAGGATCTTCGAGTCGACCGCCTCGATGCGGCCGTCTCTCGAGAGGCCGACCTTGAACCTCATCTTCATCGGGTGCCTGCCGCGGTGCGCCCAGAACACCTCTTCGCGCGTCCACAGGCACTTCACCGGTCGGCCCGTCTTCATCGAGAGCTTCGCGACCACGAACTCGAGCGCGAACGGGTCTGACTTGCCGCCGAACGCGCCGCCGATGAACGGCTGGATCACGCGGACCCGCGCGGGGTCGAGCTGCAGCACCTTCGACAGCTCGCGGTGCACGTAGTGGGGAATCTGCGTCGAGCTCCACACGGTGAGGTTGCCCTCGCCGTCGTAGTGCCCGATCGCGCAGTGCGGCTCGATGGGGGCGTGGGTCGAGCCGGCGTAGAAGAAGTCTTGCTCGGCGACCGCCGCCGAGGCGCCGAGCGCGGCCGGCACGTCGCCGAAGCTCAGATCGACGTGCTTGCTGACGTTGCCGTGCTTGCTGTGCTCGTGAATCTTGATCGCCTCTTCGGCGAGCGCGGCCTCGGGCTCGACCAGCGCGGGCAGCACCTCGTACTCGACGTCGATGAGCTCGAGCGCCTCTTCAGCCGTCAGCTCGTCGGCCGCGGCCACCGCCGCCACCTCGTCGCCGATGAAGCGCACCTTGTCGGTCGCCAGCGCGTTCTCATCGGGCGTCCAGGGGATGACGCCGTACTTCGCCGGCAGCTCCGAGCCCTCGAGCACCGCGTAGACGCCGGGGTGCGCGAGGCAGCGCGTGAAGTCGATGCGCTTGATGCGGGCGTGCGCGTGCGGGCTGCGCAAGATCTTGCAGTGCAGCATGCGCGGCAGCGCAATGTCGTCGGTGTAGACCGCCTGGCCCGTCGCCTTCAGCAGCCCGTCGAGCTTGCGCAGCCGCCGCCCGACCACTGCCGGCGTCTTGCCGCGGCGGCTCGGCGCGCTCGGTCGTGGCGACGCCCCGCTCGCGATCTGCTTCTTGCCCATGAGCTCGACCGGCGCCTCGAGCGGGTTCTCGGGCTTGCCGTTCGCGAACGCCGCGATCGCCTGCCCCGCATTCGCCCGGCCGGTCGAGGTCACGATCGGCGGCAGCGGGTCGACGTCGATCGCCACGGGCCCCTTCGAGGCCCGCTTCGCCGCCTTCTTCGGCGCGACGGCCTTCTTCTTCGGCGCTGCGGCCTTCTTCTTCGGAGCTGGCGCTTTCTTCTTCACCGGCGCTCCGTGGTGGGCCGCTCGTCGCGCTCGGGTACGTCGCGCTGGCCGCTCGCGACCTCGACCGCGTCGAGGATCTGCGTGTACCCCGTGCAGCGGCAGAGGTTCCCGCTGAGCGCCTCTTTGATCTCGTCGCGCGAGGGGCGCGGGTTCTCGTCGAGCAGCGCCGCGGCCGACAGCATCATGCCCGACTGGCAGAAGCCGCACTGCAGGGCCCCGCAGACGTCGAACGCGTCTTGCACCGGGTGCGCGTGGCTGCCCTTCGCCAGCCCCTCGATGGTGGTGAGCTTCCGGCCCTGGCCCTCGACCGCGAGCGAGATGCAGCTCAGCGTCGGCCGCCCGTCGACGAGCACGGTGCAGGCGCCGCAGTCGCCCTTGTCGCAGCCCTGCTTGCTGCCGGTGAGCTTGAGCGCGTAACGAATCGCCTCGAGCAGCGTGGTGCGGGGCTCGACCGCGAGCTCGTGGCGGTCGCCGTTCACGTCGAGGTGGAGGAGCTGCTTTCGAGGCCGTGCCACTCCTCGCGCAAGTAGCCTTGGAGCGGGTCACGGTCAACCGTGTGCGCGCGTGAGGCCTACCGTTCGCCCCAGCGGAGCTTCTGCCGGAGGATGGCGAAGTAGTCGAGATCGGGGTTCTTCACGAGGTGCACCCGGTTCTCCGAGCGCTCGACCTCGACGCGATCGCCCAGCTGCAGCGGCTGGCCGACCTGCCCGTCGATCGTCACCCAGACGTCTTCGACGTGCCGCTTGAGCTCGACGCGGATCACCTGGTCGCCGGGCACCACGATCGGCTTCTGCGTGAGCGCGTGCGGGCAGATGGGCGTCAGGATGACGCAGTCGATCGACGGGTACACGATCGGCCCGCCCGCCGAGAGCGTGTACGCGGTCGAGCCCGTCGGCGTACCGAAGATGATGCCGTCGGCCTTGAACGTCGCGACGAAGTCGCGCCCCATCCACGTCTCGAAGTCGGCGATGCGCGCCAGCGCGCCCTTGTTGATGACGACGTCGTTGATCACCTCGTCGTCGAGCAGCAGCCTGCCCTCGCGAAACACCCGGCACTGCAGCTTCATGCGCGACGTCGTCTTCGCCTTGCCCTGCAGCGCGACGTCGAGCAGCGCGAACGCCTCGCTGCGCGGCACCTCGGTCATGAACCCCAGCGAGCCCAGGTTGATGCCGAGAATCGGCACCGGCTTGCCGCGCAAGAGCCGCGCGGCGTGAATCAGCGTGCCGTCGCCTCCCAGCACGAGCACCAGGTCGGCCGCGCGGAGCTCGTCTTCCGAGGCCGGCGGCCAGCCGAGCTGGTCGGCGAGCGCCTTCTCGGCGAGGAACTTCTTGTCGGGGTACCGATCGCGCACCGCCTCGGCGAGGCTCGCCGCTTCGGGGCTTCCCACCTTGCTGACCAGCGCCAGCGTCTTCACGGCCCACGGCTTGTAGCAGACGGCTACCCTGTTGGCGCCATGTCCCAGCGCACCTTCATTCTCGCGAACGCCCTCGCGATCGTGGCCTTCGCCCTCGGAGGCCTCGCCGCCCCCGAGCCGTTCTGGCGCTTCTTCGGTGTCGGCCCGGTCGACCCGGTGCTCTCGCGCGTCATGGCCTGGTACCTCTTCACGTTCGGCCTGGGCGGAGTCCTCGCCTCGAGAGACCCCCAGCGCCACGCGCTCGCCGCCGGCCTGCTCGGCGTCGAGAAGATCGGCGCCGCCTTGGGCTTCGCCGCCTGTCAGTGGGTCTACGGCGTCAACGTGCCCCTGGCCGGCATCGGAGCGTTCGACGCCGTCATGGCGGTGCTGCTGATTCGGCTCTGGGCTAGACAGCGCTGAGCCAGGTGGACCTCTTCGAGAAAGCCGCGCAGGACGACGCGCTCACCCGCGCCCCGCTCGCCGAGCGCATGCGGCCCCGCTCGCTCGGCGAGTTCGTCGGCCAGGAGCACCTCACGGGCGAAGGTCACCTGCTCAAGAAGGCCATCGAGTCCGACCGCGTGCCGAGCCTCATCTTCTGGGGCCCGCCCGGCACGGGGAAGACGACGCTCGCCCGCGTGATCGCCCAGTCGACCGGCGCCCACTTCCACGCGGTCTCGGCCGTCTTGAGCGGCGTGAAAGAGCTGCGCGAGGCCGTCGCCGAGGCCGACGAGCGCTGGCGCATGAGCCGCAAGCGCACCATTCTGTTCGTCGACGAGATCCACCGCTTCAACAAGGCGCAGCAAGACGCCCTGCTGCCCCACGTCGAGAAGGGCACCATCACGCTGCTCGGCGCCACCACCGAGAACCCGTCGTTCGAGGTGAACGCGGCGCTGCTCTCGCGCATGCGCGTCGTCACGCTGCGCGGCCTCGAGGAGCACGAGCTCAAAGGGCTGCTCGAGCGCGCCCTGACGGATCCGCGCGGGCTGCCCGGCGCGCAGGCCGAAGACGCGGCGCTCACCTTGATCGCGCAGTCGGCCGCGGGTGACGCCCGCCGCGCGCTCACGGCGCTCGAGGTCGCGGCGCAGCACGCCGCGGGGCGCCCCATCAACGCCAGGGCCGCCGAAGAGGCGCTGCAGACGAAGACGCTGCTCTACGACAAGGGCGGCGAAGAGCACTACAACGTCGTCTCGGCGTTCATCAAAGCGATGCGCGCGTCGGACCCCGACGCCGCCGTCTACTGGATGGCGCGCATGCTCGAGGCCGGCGAAGACCCCCGCTTCATCTTGCGCCGCATGGTGATCTTCGCGAGCGAAGACGTCGGCAACGCCGAGCCGCGCGCGCTGCAGGTGGCCGTCGCCGCGCTGCAGGCGTTCGAGCTCATCGGGCTGCCCGAGGGCACGCTGCCGCTGACCCAGGCGGTGACGTTTCTGGCGATGGCCCCGAAGGCGAACACGGCGCTGACGACGTTCGCGAAGGCGCGCGAGGCGATCGCCAGGCACGGGCCGCTGCCGGTGCCGCTGCACCTGCGCAACGCCCCGACGAAGCTGATGAAGTCGCTCGGCTACGGCGGCGGCTACCAATACCCACACGACTTCGAGGGCCACTATGTGCCCGGCAACCACCTGCCCGACGGGCTGCGCACCGAGCGCTTCTTCTTCCCCTCCGACAGCGGCGAGGAGCACGAGGTGCGACAGCGCCTCGAGCAGCTGCGAGCGGTAAAGGCGCCGGGCGAGCCCGGGGAAGACGGGTGATGCGGTAGGCTTCACGCTCGTGGACCCATCCCAGTGGATTGCTGCGTTCCGCGTCACTCACGAAAAAGCGAAGGCCAACCAGCTCACCGACGACCAGCGCAAGACGTACCTCGCGATGCGTGAAGAGCTCGCGCGGTCTCTCGTCTCTGCGCAGGCGCTGAAGGTGCCCGAGGGCGAGAACAGCCGGAAGTACTTCCGCGTCGCGCAGATGTACAAGCTCGAGATCGACCGCACCTACCAGACGATGACGAAAGAGATCTCGCGCGCGGGCTTCTCGGCGATGATGCCGAAGGAGCTCAAGGTTGGCCAGCGCGTGGGCTTCTCGATCACGCTCAAGCGCGACGTCGACCCGGTGAGCGGCGAAGCGAAGGTGGTCGCGGCCCAGAAGGTGGGCCAGTGGCGCGTCGACTTCAGCATCGACCTGATGAACGAGCCGAACACCGAGCGCCTCGAGTCGGCGCTGTTCGACGCCGTGCTCGCGCGCTTCAAGTAGAGCGGGCGCTGCGCAAAAAAGGGGACAGGCTACTTTTTTGCGCAACCCACGAGTCGTCGCTGCAGCGGCAGGCGAGCGCGTTGCGCAAAAAAGTAGCCTGTCCCCATTTTCAGACGGCTTCGGCGAAGGTCGACGCCTGGTAGATGGCGATCTTGTTCCGGCCCTCGCGCTTCGCGCGGTACAGCGCGTCGTCGGCGCAGCGCACGAGCTGCTCGGCCGACGCCACCGAGCGGCTGGGGTAGCCCGCGAGGCCGAGCGACGCCGTCACATGAAAGCCCGAGCCGAGCTTGAGCTTCGCGACGTCGCTCCACACGCGCTCGGCGACCGTGAGCGCGCCCGCGAGCTGCGTCTTCGGCAGAATGACGGCGAACTCCTCGCCGCCGTAGCGGGCGACGAAGTCGGTCTCGCGCACGCTCTTCTTGATCGCGGCCGCGACGTCTTTGAGCACCTGGTCGCCGGCGAGGTGGCCGTGGCGATCGTTGACGTCTTTGAAGTGATCGAGGTCGAGCAGCACCAGCGCGAGCGGGTCGTCGTAGCGCTGGGCGCGGCGAAACTCGTCGCGCAGGCGCTCCTGAAAGTGACGGTGGTTCGCGATCTGCGTCAGGCCGTCGGTGAGCGAGAGCTCGTAGAGCCGCTCGGTCTCGTTGAGCAGGCCGTCGATGCGCAGGCGCAGGCCGAGGCCGCGCATGAGGCGGGCGAGCAGCTCTTGAGCGTCGATCGAGGCGTGCACCCAGTCGTCGGCGCCGGCGGCGAAGGCCTTCACGTGCTCGTCGGTGCCGCCGCCCGACGACCAGAAGAAGACGGGCATGTAGCGGCGCGAGGTGCGCGCGCGCAGGTGGCGCAGCAGCGTGAACGCGCCCTCCGAGAGGGCCTCGACGTCGATGATGGCGGCGTCGAAGTCGACCTCGTTCGACAGGCGCATGGCGTCGAGCAACTCTCGGGCCTCACTCACCGTGCCTGCAACGTTGAGGGCGTCGACGTGGGCGGCGGGCGCAGTGCCCGCCCAGAGGATGTGGATCTGCCCCGCCATGCGTACGACCTCTTTCCTACCGCATCTTGGGAGTTGTGACGAAACGCTTCGAAGTGGTACCTCGACGTACCCTTGCCGCGGCCTTCGATCAGCCTGTTCCTCCCCGCGTGGAACGAAGAGGAGTACCTCGAGCGCGCGGTCGCACGCGCCACGAAGGTGCTGTCGCGGCTGAGCGACGACTGGGAGCTCATCATCGTCGACGACGCGTCGACCGACCGCACCCCGATCATCGCCGACTCGCTGGCCGAGAAGCACCGCCAGGTGCGGGTCGTGCACCACGAGCGCAACCTGAAGCTCGGCGGCGCCATCAAGACCGGGCTCGCCGCCTCGACGAAGGACATCGTCGTCTACAGCGACACCGATCTGCCGTTCGATCTCGACGAGCTCGAGCGCGCGCTCCACCTCATGGAGTACCTCGAGGCGGACATGATCTGCGCCTTTCGCTTCGACCGCACGAGCGAAGGCCTCAAGCGCATCGTCTACTCGTTCGTCTACAACACGCTCATTCGCAACCTGTTCGACGTGCAGCTGAAGGACATCAACTTCTCGTTCAAGGTCATGCACCGCCGCGTGCTCGAGTCGATCGAGCTCAAGAGCGACGGCTCGTTCATCGACGCCGAGCTGGTGGTGAAGGCGATTCGCCGGGGGTTCCGCGTCTTCCAGATGGGCGTCGACTACTTCCCCCGCACGCGGGGCCTGTCGACGCTGGCCTCGCCGCAGGTGATCGTGAAGATGGTGCGCGAGCTGGCGGCGCTGTACGGCGAGACGAAGACGCCGGGCGAGCCGGTGCGGCCGGTGCGGCTGCCTCCGAGCGTGAAGCCCATGAAGCGAAGGGCGGCGGCCGGGCGGTGATCCGGCTCGTCGTGAACGCAGACGACCTGGGTCTGCACCCGCGCATCGACGAAGGCATTCTTCGGGCGCACTCCGAGGGCATCGTCACGAGCGCGTCGCTGCTCGTCGCCGGCAAGACGTCGCCGCGGGCTGCGCGGGCCGCGACCGAGAAGGGCCTGCCCCTCGGGGTGCACCTGTGCCTCACGTCGCACCTCACGCCGAGCGCCGCGCCGAGCCAGGTGCGGTGGCTCGCTCCGGGCGGGCGGTTCCGCGCCGACTGGCGCGAGCTCGCCGCGGCGTGGCTCTCGGGGCTCATTCCCGCTGACGAGGTCGAGCTCGAGCTGAGCGCCCAGGTCGATCGCGCGCGCGAGCAAGGCGTCGAGCCCGATCACCTCGACGTGCACCAGCACGTTCACCTCTTGCCGGGCATGGCGCGCATCGTCGAGGGCCTCGCGGCGCGGCTGTCGCTGCCGCTGCGCTGGCCGGCCGAGCTGCCGCGGCCGACCTGGGTTCGCCGGCCCGGCGCCTGGGCGAAGACGACGGTGCTCTCGGCGCTCGGGCTCGCGCGGCCCGCGCGTGAGGCCCGCCGCGTTCGCGCCGTCGGCCTGTTCGACTCGGGCGGCCTCACCGAGGGGCGGCTGCTGAAGCTGCTCGGCCGCCTCGGCGACGGCGACTGGGAGCTCATGTGCCATCCCGGGCTCGCGCCCGGCGCGGTGCCCGAAGACCCCGCGTGGCGCTACGACTGGGAGGCCGAGCTGCTCGCGCTGTGCAGCCCCCGCGTGAGGGAGCTCTTGCGCAAGCGAGAGATCACCCTCGTGAGCTACCGGGCGCTCGGCGGCTGACGCGTCACCCGATCTCGGGGCCGCAGACGCCGGGCGCGAACACGCCGCACCGCTCGCCGATCGGGCAGGTGCCGCAGTCCAACAGGGCGCCGCAGCCATCGCCGGCCGGGCCGCAGTTGTAGCCGAGCTGAGCGCACGTCCGGGGGATGCAGCCGCCGCCGCAGACTCCCGGCATGCCGCCGCCGCCGCAGGTCTGGGGGGGCTGACACATGCCGCAGTTGATGGTGCCGCCGCAGCCGTCGCCCGCCGGGCCGCACCGCAGGCCGAGGCTCGCGCAGCTGAGCGGCGTGCAGGTCTGCGTGTACGGGGTCACGCACGAGGTGAGATCGAAGATCAGGTACTCGAACACCTTCTCTTGGGGCGTCAGCGGGCCCGACGTGCACGTGGGGAAAGAGCCGCCCGAGCTGACGTGAAAGTCGCTGAACAGCACGCGCCCGCACTTGTCGGCGGCCGGGGCCGCGAGGGGCGTGTTGAACGCGTACTGCAGCGGCACCTCGGGCGCGCTGCCGGTGCCCGTCGGCGTGCCCCAGACCCAGCGCTCGGCCGGAGCGACCACCGCGTTGAAGTCGCGCCGCACCGTGTTCACGCGGATCTTCGGCTGGGCCACCGTCGAGGTCGCGGCCTGCGCGTTCACGGCGTACACCCACTGCCCGAAGCGCTGCCCGTACATCGACGTGACGTCGATGAAGGCGTCCTGGTTCGCGGGCGACGCCTGCTCGGGCTGCCACGAGGCGGTCGACGTGAACGAGATGTTGTTCGGCTGGTTGTACAGCCACACGTAGCCATAGTGGCTCGTGAACACGCGGCCGCCGGTGTTCGCGTAGGTCTCGAGGTTGCCGCGCTCGGCCACCGACTTGTCTGACTCGAGGCCCACGCAGTCGACGAGCACGACGTCGTACTTCGCGAGCTCGGTGCTGCTGCCGTACAGGGTCGACGCCGCCGGCACCCCGCCGAGCGGGTTGACGCCGTTGTCACGGTAGAGCCGAACCCGGCCGGTGCCGCTGGGGGTCGTGAACTCACTCTGGTCGATGCCGATCTTCGGCAAGATGCACTCGAGGTTGTCGGCGCTGCCGGTGGTCACGGCGAACAGGGGGATGTTGTCGTTCGCGTGGCCCTCGGCCTGCCGGCGCGGCAGGCGGGTCTGGTCGGCGGTGAGCGCGGTGTTGCCGCAGCACGCGACGTTGGGGATCGTGATCTGCCGCCGCCACCGGCCGAGCTGAATCACGAGGGGGATGTTCTGACCGCACGGCACGTTCGTGAGCGTGAACGTGCCGTTGACCGCCGTCGTGGTGCTGACGAGCGGGTCGCCGGACACCGAGGCCGAGCACTTCTCGCACTGCACGCCCTGGGTGAAGGGCGTGACGGTGCCGTTCGGCACGTAGACGAACGCGCCCGGCAGCGGGTCGGGAGCGCCGAAGCGCGCCGGGTCGGTCGGAGCGAGCACCGTGCCCGAGATCGAGCTGCGCGTGCCGCCGTCGCACGCGCTCTGCTGCAGGCACAGGTTGGTGCACGGCCGCATGCCGCCGTCGACGCCGGCGTCGGGCAGCACGGCTCCGCAGCGGCTGGGCACGCCGGCGCCGCCACAGATCTCGGGCATGGTGCAGGTGCCACAGTTCGTCGTCAGGCCACCGCACCCGTCGCTCTGCTGGCCGCAGTTCGCGCCGAGCTGGGCGCAGGTCTTGGGCATGCACGGCACGCGCATGCCGCACACGCCGGCCACGCCGCCGCCGCCGCAGGTCTCGGGCATCGCGCAGTCGCCGCAGTCGAGCTGGAGCCCGCACCCGTCGCCGGCCGGGCCGCAGTTGAAGCCTTGCGACATGCACGTGAGCCGCGCGGTGTTGCAGTCGAAGCGGCCTCCGTCTTCGATCATCATGCCGCCGGCCGTGCCGCCGTTGCCTCCGGCGGTGGCGCTGCCGCCCCCGCTGCCCCCTGCGGCGCCGCCGGGCTGGCACTTGCCGTTGAGGCAGCGCTCGGTGGCGCTGCAGTCGCGGTCGGTGCTGCACGGTACGGTGTAGGTGTCACCGCAGCCGCAGCCGCTGGCGACGAGGACGAGAGCGCAAGCAGCCGCGAGCGCACGAAGCATGTGAACGACCTCCAGCGTGACGGGTGTTCGACCGGCCTCGAGGTGCTCTAGCCGATCCCGGGCACACACGTACACGACATCGGCTCGCAGGTGGTGGTCCCCGTGCAGGCTCCGCCGCAGTTCGCCGGGCACACGCACATCGCGCTGCCGGGGTCGCACGCCTTGGGCGCGGTGCAGGTGTTGTTGCAGGGGTCGCCGCCCGGGTCGGGAGAGCCGTCATTCCAGAAGCGGTAGCTCACGGCGATCTTCTTGCCGGCCGCGTTGGGGATGCAGTTGCCGTAGAAGACGAGGCGGCGGGTGGCGGCGTCGAAGTCCCACCCGTTCATGCGGTCGCGCGGCACGTTGTTGGTGTCGCACATGCCCCGGGTCGAGTTCGCCTCCATCGCGACCTTGATGGTCGCCGAGATCGGCGGCTTCTGGAGCTGGTGGCCGGTGCCGGCGATCGCGGCCGACAAGATCGCGTCGATGTAGTTCGCGAGCTGCATCTGCGCCGCCATGCCCGCGGTGTTCGCGACCTGAATGTCGCCGAGCACGCCGCCCGTCGCGCGAATCGCCTGGTGAATCACGTGCGGGTTGCTGATCGTGTCTTCCTGCGTCGAGCAGCGGCCGCCCTCGGGGCAGATGATGCCGTGCAGCACCGCCTTGCCGCTCGCGCCGTCGAAGTTGTTCAGGAAGTTCACGAAGCCGTTCTGAATGGTGGCCGACGAGTGATCCTGCGTGTCGGTGAGCGCGATGATGTGCAGCGCGGCGCCGTCGCGGATCTTGTTGTCGGTCGCGTTCATCGTGCGCGGCAGGAGCGACTGCACGTAGCTCTGCACCGGCGAGAAGGTCATCTCGTTGCCGCTGCCGTTCGTGTTGAACCAGAGGGCGTCGTTCTGAGTGAACCACCGGCGCATCAGGTTCACGTCGTTGGTGAACGCGCGGGTGTCGAGCGCGGGGTTGTCGGTGGTGACCGCGGTGACGCGCCAGTCGAGACCGGCGGTCGCGAGCTTGTTGCCGAACACGGTGCCGGCGTTGCCGACGGCGGCCTGCGACGTGCCCATCGAGCCCGAGTTGTCGACGATCCACAAGAAGTCGACCTTGCCGTTGATCGACGAGTCGAAGACCTCGCACGTGACGCCGGCGTAGTCGCCGAATTGCGCGAGCGCCGAGCCGCCGGCGGTGTCGTCGAGCGTGAACAGGCGCTGGCCCGCGTAGCCCGCTGCCGGGGTCACCGCGATCAGCAGCACCGACCGATCGACGTCGCGGCGAACGTACTCGGCCTGCACCTTGAAGGGCCCGGTCGCTCCGGCGGTGCCGTTCAGCGCGCCCATCGTGCCGAACCGGTTGGCGAGGTCGTTCATGCGAGCCTTGAGGTCGACGTTGCCGCCGAGGTCGTACGAGGCGCGCACGCTCTGCATGAAGCCGTCCCACGTCGTGAAGGTCTGCAGCAGCGGAGCCGAGACGCCGCCCCCCGCCTGCAGCACGCTGCGCGCGTAGGTCTCGATCGCGCTGGCGCTCGCGAAGCCGCCCGCGCGCTGGTCGTCGATCGCGAGGCCGGCCACCTGGTGCATCGAGTCGTAGAACATGACGCCGCGGTTGCCCATCGCATCGCTGAGCTGCACCACCTCGGTGAACTCGGGCACGAGCGCCACCTGAATGTCGGCGCCGGACCCGAGGTGGAAGCTCACTGGCTTCAGGTTCATCGCCGCGCACGCCTGCTGCGCCGGGCCCATGCCGTCCATCCCGTTGGTCGGGTTCAGCTCGCCCATGTCGACGCGCCCGTTCTGGTTCGCGTCTTCGGCGCCGTCTTGAATGCCGTCGCCGTCGGCGTCGGCGTTGCAGGCCGGCGTCTTCGTCATCGGGTCGGTGTCGAACATGTTCGCCGTGTAGACGCAGTGCAGCGGCAGCATGCCGGGGTCGGCGCCGGGCGCCTGAACGCCCTGCTCCACGCCGTCGGGCAGGCCGTCGCCGTCGGTGTCGAGCTTGAGGGGGTCGGTCATGCAGCCGAGCGTGCCGGCGAGCTCGTCTTTGTCGTCGATGCCGTCGCAGTCGCTGTCGCGCTTGAGCGGGTTCGACTCGCCGGGGTCGACCCTGCCGTCGTGGTTCTTGTCTTCGGCGCCGTCGTTGACGCCGTCGCCGTCGGTGTCGGCGACCGTGGGGTCGGTCTTGCTGCCGGGCTCGACGTCGGCGACGAAGCGCGTGCCGCAGCCGGCCGCCACCGTCGAGGTCTTGCCCATCTCGACGCCGTCAGAGATGCCGTCGCCGTCGGAGTCGGAGTTGCACGGGTCGGTCTTCGCGTTCATGCCGTACGAGAACGTGTACTCGTCTGAGTCCGGCAGGCCGTCGCAGTCGGTGTCGCGCGTCGCGTTGTTGGGGTCGGTCGGGTTGCAGCCGGTGACGATCGTGCTGCCGCCGCCGGTGCCCGAGCCGCCGCCCGTGCCCGAGCCGCCGCCGGCCGCCGAGGGCACCTGGCACCGGCCCGCGAGGCAGCGCTCGCTCGACGCGCAGTCGAGGTCGTTGCTGCACGGGGTCATGACGGGGTTGCTGCAGCCGCAGCCACTCGCGATCAGCGCAAGCGCGGCCAGCACGACACTGTGGCCGAACACGACACTGTGGCCGAACACGACACTGTGGCCGAACACGACACTGTGGCCGAGCGCTCTGCTCTGACCGAACGACAGGGGGCGAAACATGGGGAGCAACCTCCAGACTTCACGGCACCCTTTGAACCGGGCGCATCATACCGCTTCCGCACAAATCAGCACATGCGGAGTTGAGTACCCGGCCCCCAACCCATGAACGCTGATAATGCTGAAGCCCGCCGACTTCACTTCTGCTTCGAGCACGTTTCGAGGCTGAAACCCCAGGCCGCCGGAGCTCTTCGTGCGGCCGAGCGCGCGGACCATGAGCTGCTCCTGCAGCAGCGCCTTCTTGTGGCGCCACGAGCCGTCGGCCTCGGCCTCTTTGAGGAGCAGCTGGCCGCCGGGCCTGAGCACGCGGCGGGCGGCGGTGAGAAACGAGCGCCAGTGCTCGAGCGGCAAGAGGTAGAGCACGTCGGCGACGACGACGGCGTCGAGCTCGGCGCGCTCGCCGAGCTGCTCGAGGGTGGCGCAGCGGAAGCTGACGTTCGGCAGGCGGCCGACGCTGTTGCGGGCGTGCTCGATCTTTCGCTCATCGGGGTCGATGCCGAGCACCGTGCGCCGATCAGAGAGCGCCAGCAGCGCGGTGACGAGCCCGTGGCCGCAGCCGGCGTCGAGCACGTGGCCCGGCGGGCAGGCGCCGACGAGCTCTTCGAGCGGCGCCGACATCAGGCGCGCGCGCACGAAGAGGCGCTCCGCGAGCGGGAGCGTGTCGAACAAAGAGAGCGCGGGGTGAGAAACGATCACCCTCTTCCCTCGTAGGGGAGAGGGATGGGGTGAGGGGCGACTCCTCCGCGGCGCTCAACGGCCCCCTCACCCCGGCCGTCTCCCCTACGAGGGGAGAGGGAGAGCGCCGTCGATCTCACGAGTGGAACTTCTTCCCCGCCTTCACGTAGTCGAGCAGCAGCGGCGCGGGCGTGAAGCGCTTGCCGAGCTTCTCTTCGAGGTGCTCGATGCGCTCGAGGATGCGGCCGGGCCCCTGGGCGTCGACGTAGCGGAAGGGCCCGCCGCGAAACGGCGGGAAGCCGAGGCCGAAGATGGCGCCGATGTCGCCGTCGCGCGGGCTGCGCAGCACGCCCTCGCCGAGGCACAGCACGGCCTCGTTGACCATCTGCAGCGCGCAGCGCTCGGCGATCTCTTGCCGGTCGAGGCGCTTGCGATCTCTGCCGTGCGGCAGCGAGGCGTAGACGGTGACGTCGACCTCCTTCTTCTTGCCGTCGTACGTGTAGAAGCCCTTCTTCGCCTTGCGGCCGAGGCGCCCGTCTTTGACGAGCTGGGCGGTGTGGGCCGGCGCCTTCATGCGCTCGCCGAAGGCGTCTTCCATGATGTGGCCGACCTTCTCGGCGACGTCGATGCCGACCTCGTCGAGCAGCGTGATGGGCCCCACCGGGAAGCCGAAGTCGACGAGGGCCTTGTCGATGTCGGCGATGTCGCCGCCCTCGGCGAGCAGGTACGCGGCCTCGTTCATGTACGGCGCGAGAATGCGCGACGTGTAGAACCCGACGCCGTCGTTCACCACGATCACCGTCTTGCCCTGGCGCTTGCCGACCTCGACGCAGGTCGCCGTCACCCAGTCGGCGGTCTTCTTCGTCGTGATGATCTCGAGCAGCGGCATCTTGTTGACCGGCGAGAAGTAGTGCATCCCGATGACGGTCTCGGGGTGCGCCGAGCCCTCGGCGATCTTCGTGATCGGAATCGACGACGTGTTCGACGCGAAGATCTGATCGGCGCGGCCCAGGCCCTCGACGTCCTTCAGCACCCGGTGCTTGAGGGAGAGATCTTCGAACACCGCCTCGACGACCAGGTCGCACGAGCGGAAGCCCGAGTAGTCGGTCGTCGCCGTGACCAGCGCCATCTTCGCGTCGCGCTCGCGCGCGTTGATCGAGCGCCGCTTCACGCGCTCGTCGTACAGGCCCTGCACGTGCTTGAGCGCGCGGGCGGCGCCGGCGTCGTCTTTGTCCTTGATGCGCACGCTCACGCCCTGCAGGGCGCTCGTCACGTACGCGATGCCGCCGCCCATCAGGCCGCCGCCGAGCACGCCGAGCTTCTTCACCTCGCGCGGCTTCACCTTCGGGTCCTTGACGCCGTTCTCCTTCTTCATCGCGGTGGTCGCGAAGAAGATCTCGACGAGGCGCTTGCTGACGTCGTCGACGACGAGCTCGCCGAACGCCTGGGCCTCGGCGTCGTAGCCCGCCTTGCCGTCTTCGAGGCCGGCGCGCACGACCTCGAGCGCCTTCTCGGGCGCGGGGTACTTGCCGCGCGTCTTCTTGAGCAGCTGCTTCCGCGCCTGGTCGAAGAGGATCTTGCGGCCCAGCGGGTTGTCTTCGAGCGCGAGCTCGGCCCACGCCTCTTTGTTCGTCAGCCCCTTGATGATGTCGGCGAACGACTTCGACTTCTGCGCGGCGCCCGCGGCCACGCCGTTGCGGCGCTCGACCTTGAGGGTGCCCGAGGCGAGCTCCTTCGCGCGGCGCAGCGCGACCTCGCGCAAGATCGGAGCGGGCACGACCTCGTCGAGCACGCCGAGCTTGAGCGCCTTCTTCGCCTTCAGGCTCTTGCCGGTGAGGATCAGGTCGAGCGCCGCCTGCGCGCCGATGAGCCTCGGCAGGCGCTGGGTGCCGCCGGCCCCGGGGATCAAGCCGAGCTGCGTCTCGGGCAGGCCGACCTGCGTCTTCGGGCTGTCGGTGCCGATGCGGTAGTCGCACGCGAGGGCCCACTCGAGGCCGCCGCCGAGCGCCGCGCCGTGAATGGCGGCGATGACGGGCTTCTCGAACGCGTCGAGGCGCTGGAAGCCGGCCTGGCCCTGGCGCGAGGCGGCGGTCGCCTCGGCCTGCGACTTGATCGTCTGCAGCCAGTCGAGCCGGGCGCCGGCGATGAAGTTGTCCTTCTTGCCCGAGGTGAAGACGAGGGCCTTCACGTTCGCGTCGCCCGCGGCCTTCGTGAGGTGCTTCTCGAACTCGGAGGCGACGTCGGGGGCGAGCGTGTTGACGGGCTCGTTGGGAGTGTCGAACGTGACGACGGCGACGCCGTCGACGACTTCGTAGGTGAAGTAGCTCATGCGCGCTCCAGGACGACGGCGGCGCCGAGGCCACCCTGTGCACAGACGGTGACCAGCGCGGTGCTCTTGTTGCGGCGGCCGAGCTCGCGCAGCACCTGGTGCACGATGCGGGCGCCGGTGGCGGCGAACGGGTGGCCGATGGCGATCGAGCCGCCGTTCACGTTGAGGCGCGAGCGGTCGACCTCGCCGAGCGGGCTCGCCCGGCCCATCTTCGCCGCGAAGTCCTTCGACGCGAACGCCTGCAGGTTCGAGGCGATCTGGGCGGCGAACGCCTCGTGCATGTCGACGAGGTCGAGATCGCCGAGCTTCATGCCGGCGCGATCGAGCGCGACCGGAGCCGCGTACGCCGGGCCCTGCAGCAGCTGGTCGGCCGGGTCGGTCGCGGCGTAGGCGAACGAGCGGATGAAGCCGAGCGGCGTGACTTTCAGCGCCCTCGCCTTCTCTTCGCTCATGAGCACGAGGGCGGCGGCGCCGTCGGTGAGGGGCGAGGCGTTGCCGGCGGTGACGGTGCCGTACTTGCGGTCGAACACGGGCTTCAAGGTCGCGAGCTTCTCGACCGAGGTGTCGTCGCGGACGATGTTGTCGGTGTCGGCGACGGCGTCGAACTTCGGCGGCACGGGCACGTGCATGACCTCGGCCTTGAAGAGGCCCTCTTTCCACGCGCGGGCGGCGTTGCGATGCGAGTCGAAGGCGATCTGATCTTGCTCCTGGCGCGAGATGCCGTTCTCTTTGGCCATCTTCTCGGCCGACTCGCCCATCGTCATGCCGGTCGAGAACTCGGCGATGGCGGGCGGCACGGGGATGAGGTCTTTGGGCTTCAGCTTCTGAAACGGCCGGAGCTTCTCGCGGATGTTGCGGGCGCGGGAGGCGGCGGCGAGCGCGTGAGCGAGGTTCCTGCTCGTGAAGATCGGCGGGTCGGACATCGACTCGGTGCCGCCGACGATGGCGACGTCGCTCGTGCCGAGGGCGATCGTGCTGGCGGCGTCGGTCATCGCCTGAACGCTGGTGGCGCACGCGCGCATCACCGTGTGCGTCTCGATCTTCCGCGGCAGGCCGGCGGCGATGACGACCTCGCGCGCGATGCTGGTGGCGAGCAGCGTGGGGATCACGGTGCCGAACACGAGCTGATCGATCTCGGCCGGGTCGAGGTCGGCGCGCTGCACGAGCTCGCTGACGACGATGCGGCCGAGGTCGAGCGCCGAGAGCTCGTTGAACACCGTCCCGGCCTTCACGAACGGAGTTCTCAGGCCTGCGACCACGGCGACCCTTCTTCCTGCGAGGCGGCTGGCGGGCATGACGCGTCGCGTAACCGTGCGCACGAGAGGAGTCAACGCGCTGAAACTGTTTTGTTACGCACCAACGGCGCACATCAGCCGACAACTCCCACATCACTGCCCTCGCAGCCCTGGAGCCCTGAAATGCCCGTGCGCAAAGCAGACCTCACGTGGTCCGAGTACAAGTTCACGTCTGGCCTGTACGCGTCGGACGGCATGGACAAGCCGATGAACGCGGCGGCCCTCAAGAGCTGGATGGAGAAGGCGAAGCCGCGCATCGGGGCGAAGGGCGTGAAGGTGCTGGCGGCGGCGTACGCGGCGGCGAAGACGGCGGCGGGCAAGACGCCGACGCGCAGCCAGGTGCGCGCGCAGATCAGCAAGGCGATCGCGTCGCTCGCGAACGAGCGCGCGAAGGGCCGCGTGAACGACGGCTACGTCGACAAGCGCGAGGTGGGCCTCATCAAGGGCGACGTCGCCAAAGAGATCTACAAGGTGGTCGACTCGGGGAAGCTGGGCAACAACGCGGCTCCGACTCCGGCGAAGGAGCTCGCGCTGAAGGCGCCGCTGACGAAGGTGGCGGCGGCGGTGAAGAAGCTCGAGCTGATCATCGACCAGGGCTTCAAGCTCTACGACGCGAGCAACGACGACGACGGCATGGGCCTGTCGAACGCGCTGCGGAAGGCGGCGAACGACGCGGGGCTCTCGTCGTCGGGCCGGGCGGCGATTCTGACCGCGCTCAATGGCGCGACGTCGCGCGGCGACGGCGACAGCGGCCCGTCGGCCTCCGCGGTGAAGCAGCTCTTGCGCAACGCGGTCGACAAGCTGAAGGCGTCGGACGGCGCGCAGATCGTCGACCTCGCGAACCCGAGCAAAGCGCCGGTCTCGAAGAAGGACGGCGTCGTCACGGGCCTCGAGCTCGATCGCACGCCGGCCGCCACGGGCATGACCTCGCGCGCGCTGCTCGAGTACGCCGCGACGCTGTGAGGGGCCCAGGGCGGCGGTTAAGGTGCCCGCCCGCATGCGTTCTCGATTCGTCGTCCTCTGGGTGTTCGTCGCCGGCTGCAACTGCGGCGACGTGGTGATCGGTCAGGGCGACGGAGGCCGCGCCGGTGGTGCCGGCGGAGGCGCCGGCGGCGGCACGGGCGGAGCCGGCGGCGGCGCCCGCCCCTGCATTCCTCCCGACGTGCTCGTCGCGCTCGACCGCACGCTGACGATGCACCGCACCGCGAGCGGAGCGACGCCCGCCGACACCGACGCGGGCCACGCGACGTCGAAGTGGTCGATGGCGATCGACGGCATCGAGCGGCTGACGACGCCTCCGTTCGATCAGGGCATCAAGTTCGGGCTCGAGCTGTGGCCGCGGGCGGCGCCAGGGTGCACGACGCTGGGCGACCGCATTCGCGGGATCATGGCGACGAACACGCAGTGCGAAGGGCCAGAGATCGTGGTGCAGCCGGCGCTCGGCGCGGGCCCGGCGATCTCGGCGGCGCTGGATCCCGAGACGACTCCGATCTGCCTGTCGACGCCGACCGGCTCGGCGCTGATCGGGGCGAACGACTGGCTCGCGGCGCACCGCACCGACGGCGGCAAGCAGTTCATCGTGCTCGTCACCGACGGCGCCGATTGGGACCAGAGCTGCCCCAACCCGAACCCGCTCGCGGTGGTCGACGCGATACGCGACGGCGGCGTGGCGACGCTGGTCGTCGGCTTCAGCGCCGAGGCCTCGCTGCAGGGCGGCGTCGGAGCCGCCTTCCTCGACGATCTCGCCTGCGCCGGCGGCACCGCGAAGGGCTACCCGGGCACGTGCTTCGTGAACGACGCCGGCGTGTACCGCGCCCGCAACGCCGGTGACGCGGGGCTGTTCTTCGTGGCGACCGACGCGGCCGAGCTGGTGACGGGCCTCAAGGCGTTCGGCGAGACCATCTGCTGCAACTGCATCAACTGACGGCGCGCGAGAACGCGGCGGCGTGACCGAAGCCGATCGCGGCCTCGAGCAGCGCAGGCGTCATGCCGGGCATCGCCGCGGCCCGCGCGTGCTCTTCGCGGGCGTCGACGGCGCTGAGCAGCGTGTTGTCGGTGCAGACGCAGGCGCGCACTCCGGCGGCGAGCCACTTCGGCAGCGGGTGCTCGCGGGTGTCGGCGATGACGCCGGTGTGCACGTTGCTCGTGGGGCACGCTTCGATGGTCACCCCGCGCTCGAGCACGAGCTCCAGCACGGCCGGGTCTTGCAGCAGCGTGGTGCCGTGGCCGATGCGGCGCGCGTGGCAGCGCTCGATGGCGGTGCGGATCTCGGCGGGCGGGCGGCCCTCGCCGGCGTGAATGGTGATGCCGAGGCCGAGGTCGCGGGCGTTGCCGAAGACGGCAGCGTAGTCGTCGAGGCGCGGGCCGCCGGGCACCGGGCCGCCGGCGAGATCGACTCCGGTGACGCCGCGCCGGGGCCTGGCGACGTCGAGCAGCCTCGCGAGCGTGCCGGGCCCCTCGTGGTAGAGGCCGCAGAGGATGAGGCCCGCGCGGCCCGCGATGCCCTCGAGGGCGGCGTCGGTGATGGCCTCGAGGTTGGCTCCTTTGTGCAGCTGGGGCGCGAAGCGGAGCTCGAGCGTGGTGACGCCTTCGGCGCGCGCGTCTTCGCAGATCTCGGCGGCGACGCGGCGCACCTCGGCCGGCTGCTGAAGCAGCGAGAGCGTGAAGGCGAAGCGGCTGAGCGCCGCGTCGAGGCCCATGCCGGCGTGGAACGCGAAGTCGCTCGGCACCTTCGTGCCCGCCCGCGCGGCGAGCTCGTCGAGCGTCGACCGGCGCAGCGAGCCGTCGAGGTGGCGGTGCAGATCGGCGAGCGGGCGCATGCGCGGGGTCGATTACTGCCAGAGCGCCTGTGGCGACAACCGCCGAGACCGGCGCGCCGACCGACGGCCCACGAGGATGCGTAGCGGCTTCATCGTGCCCCGCCGAGAACGGTGCGCCTGCGATGCGCGCGCGGTCGAGCCGGCGATTCTGGGTGCAGCGAACCCGAGCAAGGCTCGACCCATTCTGTCAGCACGCGCCCGGTCCCAGCGCGGTGCAGGCTGACAGAACCGCCGTTGCGGCGATTCTGGGTGCAGAGCACCGGTCGGGCGCCGTTGCGCGCACCAGAATGACCGCGCGAGGCCGGTGACGCGCAAGGCTCGACCCATTCTGTCAGCACGCGCCGTCAGGCGCCGTTGCGTGCGCCGCATCAGCTCGGCGTTCTGTGACGGCACAGCCGGGTCGAGCCCTCGCAGGTCGAGCTCGGCGTGGCGCGCGCCAGGCCAGCCGTCTCGCCGTCAGCCGTCGGTCGGCGCCGCGAGCTCGGCGGTCGTCGCCGGGAGTCTCTGGCAGCGGCGAGACCGTCAGAAGCCCAGCGACTTCAGCCGGGCGAGGTGGGCGCGAACCTCGACTGCGAGCGCCTCGATGAACATCGAGTACCCGACGGGCGCGCGCGCACGCTCGATCTTCGAGAAGCCAGCGGCCCGCGCTGCCGCCCGCAGCGTGACGTCGAGCGCGTGAACGGTCGTCAGCTCGTCGACGGCGCCGCCGAGCGGCACCAGCACCACGGCGTCGCCGCCGCCCTTCCGAATGCCCTGCAGCGCGACCTCGCTCGTGATGCCGGGCGCGCCCATCGACAGCCACGACACCTTCCACGGAGCCGTCAGCCCCTCCATCACGACCGCCGTCGTCGCCTTCAGCTGCGACAGGTACGGGTCGCCGTTGCTGTCGTCCTTCGACTCGATGGGCAGCGCGCAGAACAGCACCGTCGCCCCCGGAGCGCGGTCGACGCCCTCGGTGATCGCCGCCCTCAGTGAGTCGACGTAGCCCTTCGCGGTGCCGTACCGATCGATCACCGACACCTCGGTGCCGCTCTCTTCGAGCGCGCGCAAGATCGGCCTCAAGAACCGGTCGCACTTCTGCGGGTGCAGCGATAGCCCGACGATGCGCGTCGCGCCCTGCCCCTTCAGCGTCGCGATGCCGTCGGCGATGCGCGGCGCGCCGTAGAGCGTGCCGAGGGCGACGGGCACTCCGAGCTTCTTCGAGAGCAGCTCGCCGAGCTCGGTGGCCTGCGACTCGAGCGGCGACTTGCCGCCCGACTCGGTGAGCCGCTGCTGCCAGGTGCTCGCGTCGAGGCGCGAAGCGATGCTCGCGAAGAACCCCTGCGTGCCGCGGCCGAACGACGACGTGAACGCGTACGGGTCGGCGTACCAGCTCTTCAGCCAGTCGCGCGTGCCCTCGACCGACGGCGGGTCGCCGCGGTGCAGCAGCAGAACACCGACTCCGTCGAGCGAGACCTCGGGCGCCGCCGGAGCCGCAGCAGCGGCCGGTGCCGCGGGCGCGGGGGGGGCCGCGGGCGGAGGAGCTCCCTCGCTCACGTGCCCCTCCCCTGCAGCTCGACCTTCAGCGGCCCGGCGCCGTCCGCGACGAACAGCACGCGGTTCTCGCCCGTCTCCCACTTGCCGCGCGAGACGAGCTTGAGCTCGAAGACGCCTCCGACGGGCAGCTCGGCCGCTGCGGGCAGGCGCAGCCCGCGCTCGATCTTCCACCCGCCGAGCTCGGGGCCCGAGCCGACGACGACGGCGTCGGCAGGCCCTGCGAAGTCGACGCGGCGCTTCTTCTCGCCGGTCAGCCACTGCCGCCGGGCGGCCTCGACCTCGCTCGAGAAATCGCCGGCGGCGAACGAGATGCGCACCTGCTGATCGGCGACCTCGATCGTCGCGGCCTCGCGCGGGCTCAAGCGGCGCAGCGTGAGCGCACGCTCGGTGGCCGCGACGACGACCGGCACTCCCTCACGCAGCGACGGGTGCTGACGGCGCAGCGTGGCGGCGCTCGCGATCACGGCCCGCATCGGAGCCGCCTCGTCGAACTTCATCGGCGCCCGGTTGTCGGGGTCGCGCTCGCCCGTGAGACCGACCTCGGTGCCCCAGATGATCGAGGGCGTGCCTCGCATGGCATACAAGAGCTGCACCGCCGCCTCGGGAGCGCCGCCGCGGCACTCGGTCGCGAGCCGCGGCAGGTCGTGGTTGTCGAGCAGCGTGACGAGCGCCGCGGGGTCGGGGTAGCGGCGATCTTCCGTCAGCACCGCTCCGATGCGTGCGGGGCCCTGCCCCTTGCAGAACACGTCGATGAGCGCGAACCGCAGGGGGAAGTCGAACATCGACGTGAAGCCGCCGTCGCGCCACACGCGGGCCACCGCCGCCGGGTCGCCGTCGAGCATCTCGCCGAGCAGCTGAAAGCCGGGCCCGCCCTCGCGGCGCAGCTCGGCGTTGAAGCGCGCCCAGAACGAAGTGGGCATGTGCTTCACGGCGTCGAGGCGAAAGCCCGCGGGGTGCACCAGGCGCACCCACTTCACCGACGCGTCGCGCAGGTACGCGTAGACGTCGTCGCGCTCGTCGGCGAGGTCGGGCAGCCCCTGCACGTCGTTCATCACGAGCTGGGTGGGGTCGCTCCAGTCGCGAATGTTGCCGCGCCCGTGAAACCAGTCGGGCCTCGTGCGCGTGAGCTCGGTCGCAGGCCCGACGTGGTTCAGCACGAGGTCGAGGTACAGCCCGATGCCGCGCGCGTGGAGCTCGTTGCGCAGCGCGCGCAGCTCGCCCTCGCCGCCGAAGCGGGGCTCGAGCTGATCGAGGCGCTCGACCCAGTAGCCGTGCCACGCCGGCCACCGGTCGAGCGGCTGCGTGCGCATCGAGAACACAGGCGAGAGCCACACCGTGCCGACGCCGACCTGCTCGAGCCAGTCGAGCCGCGAGCGCAGGCCGGCGAGATCGCCTCCGTTGAAGCCGGGGCCGTCGTTCGACCGCTCGCCGTTCTCGAACCGGTCGACCATCACGAAGTAGATCGCGTCGGCCGGAGCGAGCGCCGCCGTCGCGCCACCGTCGGCCAGCCCGCCCAGCCCGACGAGCAGGCCGTCGACGAGCGGAGCGAGGCGCGAGGCCACGAGCTCGGACACCTCGTTGATCGCCTCGACGTGCTTCTGGTGCTCGAACAGCAGCACCGCCGGGAAGTCGGCCGCGTCGCTCGTGGCCGGGTCGCCCGCGCGCGCCGCGCTGAACTTCACCGCGACCGTCCACCGGAAGCGGCCCTCCATCTGGGTGAAGAACTGGGCGCGCACCTCGACGAGCAAGAGAAACGGGGCGTCGCCGGCCGCGGCCTTGAGCGCCTCGAACCGCTGCGCCGTCAGCCGCTGCGCGCTGACCACCGACGACGGCACCTCGCGCGCCTCGAGGTTGCGCTTGTCGAGCACCTCGAACAGCCGCTGCTTGAACGGCTCGGGAGCCCCCTCGAGGTTGTCGACCGCGAACGCCACCGCGATCGGCGCCCGCTTCTCGAGCCGCTGCGGGGGCACCTTGTTGAGGCACCCGCACAGCAGCACCAGCGCGAGGCACGGCGCGACGGCTCTCAGAACCATCCTTCGGCCTCCAGGCTGATCATGTGGTGCCAGTGCCGCTCGATGCCGGGGAAGTCGTTGAACTCGGCGAGCGACTCCGAGAAGCCGTTGCCGAACGCCGCCTGCTGACTCGAGTACTGCACGCCGTACAACAGCCGCAGCGACGGCCGCGCGTACACGCCGATGCCGGTCGGGTTGAGCACGACGCCCGCCTTCAGCTGCCACGTGTTGCGCACCGCCGAGTCGCCGAACTCGAGGCCGCGGGTGTCGCTCGCGCCGCCCGCGCTCGCGAAGATCGAGTTCACGTGCTGGCGGTAGAGGTTGCCGTTCTTGCTCTTCTCTTGCGCGATCGACGACTCGAGCAGCACGTGAAACGAGCGCGTCACGTACGCCTGCAGGCGCAGCACCGTCGACATGTACGTGCGGTTGCGCTCGCTCGCGGTGAGCGTGTCGGCCTGATCGGTGTCGTCGCCGTAGAGCACCGCCCAGACCGCGTCGAGCCGGTTGGGGATGATGCGCAGCTGCAGCTCGTTGCCGATCTGGAACTGGTACCGGTCGCGCGTCAGGTCGGCGACGTAGATGGTGTAGTCGCGGCCGCCGAAGCTCTCGACGTAGCTCTGCTGCGGAGCGAGGCGCCTCCACGAGACGAACAGGTTGTTCCACTGAATGGGGCCGAAGTTCCCGAAGCCGAGGTAGCCCACCGCGCGAAACGGCAGCGACGGGCTCGCCGCAGCGACGGGCTTGGGGAACAGGAGCTCCTGGCCGGGGTTCTCTTCGACGAACCGCTGCGCCACCTCGCGGCGCACGAAGTCTTCGTAGCGAACGTTCGGAGTCTGGTGCGGCGAGTACCGCGCCCCCTCGATCGTCGGCTCGAACGCGACCTGGCCGCCGCCGCCGATCTCGAAGTACTTGCCCAGGTGCAGCCGCAGCACGCCGCCCGCGGTCAGCATCGGGCTGTACGCGGTGCCGCGGTTCGCGAAGCCGCTGTCGCCGAAGCCGAGGGTGAGATCGACCACGTCGCCCTGGTAGCGCGCCGACACGCCCATCGTGTCGTCGAACACCGTGGCCGGCCGCAGGTCGTACAGCCCGAGGTTGCCGAAGTAATAGACGAGCGTGCCGATCTGCCAGATGACCTTGTCGAGCAGCACGTTGCCCGCGCGCACGTAGAGCTGCGAGAGGCGAAACGCGAGCAGGTTGCCGTTCGTCGAGTCGCCCGCGTAGACGCTGCCGCCCTCGACGCGCGCGTGCACGCTCGCCCACAGATCGTTCGAGCCCGGCGCCGCCTGCAAGAGGTCGAGCTTCAGCTCGAGCGCCGCGTACGAGCCCTCGTTGAGCAAGCGGCCGTACAGGTTCCAGAACCCGAGCCGGCCGTTGCCGCCGCCGAAGTCGGGGCGCGCCGCCAGCCGGAAATAGCCGCTCGCGCTGACACGGTCGGGCTGCGCCTGGGCGAACGCGAGTGCGGGCAGCAGGCTGAGGAGCAGCGTGAGGCGCATCGAGCGCCGCGCTGCATACCACCCTTCAGAGCGCTGTCGCGTCTCTCTCGAGCCGATCGACGAACGCCAGCAGGCGCGGCTCACCCGCGTGGAACTGCACCCCCATGGCGTGCCCGTTCGACCAGACCACGTGCCCCTTCACCTCGAGCGGAGCCTCATGGTGCGGGAGGTGAATCGCGAACGTCGACTCGGTGCCCGGCGGCAGGGGCGACTGGGTCAGCACGTGGGCGCCGCCCAGCGAGATGTCTTTCACCGGCTCGGGAAACGGCGACGGCCCCTGACGGGCGAAGATGCGAATCGAAGCCGGCAACCTGCGGTGACGTCGCTGTTCCATGAGGGTACCCCCGAAGTGAGGCGGCGCAATGTGGACCAACCGTCCGCTCGAATGCAAGGCAGCCTGTGCTAATCGCAACGCCGCACTGTGTCAGCCGTCGAGCTCAAAGCCCTGAAGAAGTCGTTCGGGTCGAACCTCATCGTGAAGGGCGTCGATCTGAACGTCGTGAAGGGCGAGTTCCTCGTCATGGTCGGGCCGTCGGGCTGCGGCAAGTCGACGCTGCTGCGCCTCATCGCGGGCCTCGAGAGCGCCGACGCCGGCGACATCGTCTTCGACGGCCGCCGCGTGAACGATCTGCCGCCGCGCGACCGCGACGTCGGCATGGTGTTTCAGAGCTACGCGCTCTACCCGCACATGACCGTGCGCGAGAACCTCGCGTTCGGGCTCACGCTGCGCGGCATGCCGGGCCCCGAGATCGACGCCCGCGTCGCCGAGGCCGCCCAGATGCTCGAGCTGCAGCCGCTGCTGGCGCGCCGCCCGAAAGAGCTGAGCGGCGGCCAGCGCCAGCGCGTCGCGATGGGCCGCGCCATCTGCCGGCGGCCGAAGCTGTTCCTCTTCGACGAGCCGCTCTCGAACCTCGACACCGCGCTGCGCGTGCAGATGCGCGGCGAGCTCGCGACGCTGCACCGGCGCCTCGGCACGACGATGATCTACGTCACGCACGATCAGGTCGAAGCGATGACGCTCGCCTCGCGCGTCGCCGTCTTCAACGGCGGCGTGCTGCAGCAGCTCGGCCCGCCGCTCGAGCTCTACAACCGGCCGGCGAACCGCTTCGTCGCCACCTTCCTCGGCTCGCCGGCGATGAACGTCTTGCCCGCGCGGCGCGAGGCGAGCTCGTTCGTGGGCCCCGGCTTCACGCTGCCGGTGCCGGCGGGGCTCGACGCGGGCGGCGAGGTGCTGCTCGGCCTGCGGCCACAAGATCTGCAGGTCGCCGCCGACGGCCCCTTGAAGGGCACCGTCACCAGCGTCGAGCGGCTCGGCTTCGACGGCTACGCCTACCTGTCGAGCGAGGCGGGCCCGCTGGCCGCGCGCTTCGAGGGGAGCATCGAGGTCGGCGCGACGGTGGCGGTGAAGCCGACCTCCGACGTGCTGCACGTCTTCAGCGCCGACGGCGCGAAGGCGCTGCGTCACCCGGCGGCCTGAAAGGCAGCCTCGATCGAGACCGCGTGCACCGACGGCGCGATCGTCGCGCGAGCGGGGCGGTCGGCGGCGGCGCGACACATGACCGTGCCGAAGCCCCTGCCCTTCAGCTTCTCGAGCAGCACCCCGATCGGCTTCGCCAGCTGCGGCGTGGGCGTCTTCGTCCACCTCGTCTCGATGAGCTCGACCCGGCCGGCGTCACGCGGGACCATGAAGTCGACCTCGAGGCCCTGCTCGTCCCGGAAGTAGTAGAGCTGTCTCGGCTGACCTCGCGCGAGCTGCTGTTTGACGAGCTCCGAGGCGACGAACGTCTCGAAGACGGCCCCGACGAGCGTCGTCTTCTCGAGGGCGCGCAGTGAGTCGAAGCCGAGCAGGTGGCAGAGCAGGCCGGTGTCGTTGAAGTACAGCTTCGGGGTCTTCAGGAGCCGCTTCTCGAGGTTCTCGAAGTACGGGTGCACGAGCTGAACGACGCCCGTCGTCTGGAGCACGTCGACCCACTGGCCGATGGTCGGCACGCTGACTCCGAGCGGCTGAGCGAGCTCGCTCTTGTTGAGCAGCTGGGCCGAGCGCATCGCGGCGAGGCTCATGAAGCGACGAAACACACCGAGGTCCTTCACCTGCGTGACGTCGCGAACGTCGCGCTCGATGTAGCTCTGCACGTACGAACGAAACCAATCGCCGGCGAGCGTCGGGCGCTGCCACGCCTCGGGGTAGCCGCCACGCAGTAGATCCCACCGGCCGAGCTCGTGGGTCGAGAGCGGCAGCATCTCGAAGATGGCCGCACGGCCGGCCATCGACTCGGTCACGCCCTTCATGAGCGCGAAGTCTTGCGAGCCCGTGATGAGCCACTGCCCCTTCTTCGACGGAGCGCGATCGATGCGGGCGCGAATCCACTGCAGCAGCTCGGGCGCGTGCTGTACCTCGTCGATGATCGCCGGCAGCTCGACCTCCTCGAGCCAGCCGCGCGGGTCGCTGCGGACCCGGGCGATCGTCTCGGGGTCCTCGAGCAGGTGGTACGAGGCCCCGGGAAACGTCCCTCTCAGGCAGAACGTCTTACCGGCGCGGCGGGGCCCCGTCAGAACGAGGGCGCCGAACCCGCGCGCCGCGCGGCGCAAGAGAGGAGCCAGATCGCGCCCGACGGCCTTCATGCATGAGTAATCTGAACTGGCACTTTAAATTACTCAACGCGCGCCCGGCTCGACGCCGCCACGGGAAAGAGCGGCAGCGCGGGAATCGGCGGGCCCACAGAAGGGTCAGAACGGCTCGACGACGACGATCGAGCGGGCGGCGACTCCGTAGTCGGGGGTCGGCAGCGCGACGGGGGCATCGAGCGACGCGTTCTGCGACTTGCGCAGCGGCAGCGCGTTCATGCCGAGGTAGGCGCTGGTGTCGAAGTAGGTCTGCGTGTCGATGAGCCGGCGCCAGCGGCCGCCGCCGGGCAGCGAGAAGCTCACGCTGCCGCCGGTCATGTTGATGAGCACGGCGAGCTTGCCCGGGAACGAGATCATGAGCGTGCGGCCCGACCAGTCGGGGGTGCCGCCGGTCGGCGACTTCCACTCGAGGGGAATCGTGTCGTACGCGGAGGCGGCGAGCTGATCGGCGTGCTCTTTGCGGAAGCGGGTGAGCTGCGAGACGAAGTCGAACATGCGGGCGCGCTCGTCGCGGGCCTCCCAGGCGCCCCAGTCGTGCCACGAGTACGGGTTGTCGGCCTCGGGTGTGTACGTGTTGTTGTTGCCGAGCTGCGTGCGCAGCCACTCGTCGCCGCCGAACAGCATCGGCGTGCCCTCGCTGACCATCATGAGCGTGAAGAAGTTGCGCATGATCTGGCGCTTCGTGTCTTCGTCGCCCCAGTTGCGCGAGCGGTTGTCGTCGGTGCCGCTGCGCTTCGCCTCGTCGCAGAACGAGCTGAGCGGCGCGGTGCAGCAGATGGGGTTCAGCGGCGAGCAGTCGTTGACCTTCTGGTTGTACGAGACGAGGTCGTACATCGTGAACCCGTCGTGAATCGTGACGAAGTTCACCGAGTGGTAGGGCCTGCGGCCGTTGCCTTTGTAGAGGTTCGACGTGCCGAGCATGATGTTGCCGCCGTCTTTCTCGGGCCGCACGCCGCCCTGCGGCTCGGGCTTCGAGATGCCCCAGTCGTCGTAGTTGACGAACGAGCGCGCCCAGTCGCGGAACCAGCCGTTCCACTCGCCCCAGCCGTGCGTGTTGCGCTGGGTCGACGCGGGGAACAGGCCGATGGGGTAGCCGCCGGCGCCCCAGGGCTCGGCGATGATGCGGGTGTTGTGCGCGAGCAGCACGGGGTCGTCGACGATGTCCTGCAGCACCGAGCCGTTCGCGTCCCACGAGATGCCCGACTTGTTGTTCTTGTCTTGCGACGTCGGGCAGTTGTTCCACTCGAGGTCTTTCGCGCCGAGCGCGGGCGCGAGATCGAAGCGGTAGCCGTCGACATGCAGCTCGCGCACCCAGTAGCGCAGCGAGTCGATGATGAGGCGCTTCATCGGCGTGCCGTTGCAGCGCATCGTGTTGCCGACCGACGTGTAGTCGCAGTACTCGCGCGAGTTGTCGGGCGGCAGCGCGTAGTACGAGGCGTTGTCGATGCCGCGGTAGCTGAACAGCGACGCGATCTCTTGCGGGTCGAGGTTCCACGGGGCCGACTGCGACTGCTGGTAGATCTTCTCGCGCCACAGGCCGCCCTCGCCGCTGTGGTTGTAGACGACGTCGAGGATCACCTCGATGCCGCGCTTGTGCAGCTCCTCGACCATCCACTTGAACTCGTCGATGACCTCTTCGCGCTGGCGGCGCCACGCGTACGAGAGCTCGGGCGCGAAGAACGAGAGCGTGTTGTAGCCCCAGTAGCCTCCGTCGAGCGGCTTCTCGAAGGGCGGCAACAGCTCGACCGCGGTGATGCCGAGCGCCTTGAGGTAGTCGGCCTTCTCGCCGAAGCCGCGGTACGTGCCGGGGTGCAGCACCTTCGAGGCCGAGTTCGCGGTGAAGCCCTTCGGGTGCACCTCGTAGAGGATGAGGTCGTTCCACCGGTGGCCGACCCAGTTCTCGTCTTTGCGGTTCTCGCGGAAGGCGCGCTCGGCTTCGCCCCACGTGTGCTTCGACTTCACGATGACGCACTTCATCGCCGCGCCGTAGGTCGACTGCGTGCGGAAGGGGCCGGTGCCCGCCGACCCCTTCGACCAGTCGTGATCGCGCGTGAACGCCTTGCAGTACGGGTCGAAGAGCAGCTTGTTCGGGTTGAAGCGGTTGCCCGCGAAGTCGACGTCGGCGACGAAGCCGTCGGGCGAGCCGGGGAACCACGAGTCTTTGAACGTCCAGTTCGGGCCCCAGGCGACGTAGCCGTACGCCTGGCCGAGGCCGACGCCCTCGACGAACACGTTCCACACGTCGCCGGTGCGGGTCATCTCGAAGGTGCGGGTCGCCTGGTCGGCGTCGGCCGAGTCGAACAAGAGCAGCCGCACCTTCTCGGCGCGCTGCGAGTAGAGCGCGAAGTTCACGCCCTTCGCCTTGCCGTCGGCGTCGGTGGCGACGGTGGCTCCGAGGAACTGAAGGTCGCGAATGCCCTCGGGCGTGATGGGCACCTGGCGCGGCCCGTCGTTCGCGGGGTCGTAGAGCGCGGGAGGCGCCTCGACGAGCGTGCCGGCCGGAGGCAGCTCGGACGCGAAGTAGAGCCGCGGCTGATCGTCCGACGCGCAGGCGGCGGCGAGGGCCACGAGCGCGAGAAAAAATGGGGACAGGCTGCTTTTTTGCGCAGCTGCTGCGGCGTGTGTTCGTCGGGTGCCCATTGCGCAAAAAAGCAGCCTGTCCCCATTTTTTTTCATTGGAGGCTCAAGATCACGGCGCCGCGCGCCGGCACGTCGACGGTGACTGTGGAGCTCGAGAACGGGAGCGTGCGGCCCGAGATCTCTTCGCGCACGGTGCCCGACGACCACTGCAGGCTCGAGGGGAAGTTCACGGTCACGCCCGTCCACGTGTTGAGCGTGAGGTTCAGCACGACGACGGCGCTCTGCCGCGGGTCGGCGTCGGTGCGCGCGTACGCGTACAGGTTGCCCGAGCCCGAGCCCCACGGCTCGCTGTTGCACCACAGGTCGACCATCGGCCCCCGCCGCAGCCCGCGCAGCTTCGCGCGAGCGGCGAGCAGCTTCTTCATGCGGTCGAGCTGCGCGCGCTGCTCGGGGAAGTACGTCGCCTCTTTGTTCATGAAGTGCCGGTTGTCGGGGTCGGCGCCGCCGAACTCGCCGTACTCGTCGCCGTAGTAGATGAGCGGCACCGCGGGCGTCGTCATCAGGTGCGCGAACGCCAGGTAGAGGCGGTCGTACGGGCCCTGCCCCACCGGCGCTCCGGGCAGGTTCGACCACTGGCTGCCCTGCCGGTCGCGGTTCGCCGGGTCGGCCTTCGTGATGAAGCGGGCGACGTCGTGGTTGCCGACGAAGTCGACCATGGTCGCGCCGGCGAAGTTCGACAGCGACGCCTGGGTCGCCGATCGCACCTGCTGCATGCCCTGGTCGTCGCGGGCGAACACCGTCTCGGGCATCTGCATGAACAGCGGGAAGTTGAGCTGGCCGTCGAGCTTGTTCTTGCCGATGTAGTGGTTGATCGCCGCGGCGTCGCCCGTGAACGTCTCGCCGAACATGTAGTAGTCGGTGCCGGCGGTCTCGAAGCGCTCGCGCACGCGGTTCGTGAGGTTGATGATCGCGGCGTCTTCGACGTGCTTCACGGCGTCGACGCGAATGCCGTCGAGGTCGAACTCCTCCATCCACCAGACCATGTCCGAGACGAACTGGTCGGAGGCCTCGTTCACCGTCCAGTTGATGTCGGGCATGTACGTGCGGAAGAGGCACGTCTGGGCCGCGTTGTCCCACCCGCACTCGGGCGACGAGCCGCACAGGCAGCCCGTGCGGAACCACGACTTCTTCGCCGCGTCGGCGAAGTACTCGTGATCTTCGTGCACGTGGTTGAGTACGGCGTCCATCACGATTCGGATTCCGTGGCGGTGCGCCTCTTTCACCAGGCTGCGCAGCGCCGCGTCGCCGCCGAAGCGCGCATCGACCTCGCGGGCCTTCACCGGCCAGTAGCCGTGGTAGCCCGACACCGTGTTCGAGCCGTCGGGGAACACGCGCGTCGGCTGCGTCTGCCACGGCGAGAGCCAGATCGCCTTCACGCTCAGCGCGTCGAAGTACCCCTCGCGGATCGCGGCCTCGACGCCCTGCAGGTCGCCGCCCTCGAAGCGCGCGGTCGCCGTGCCGGGCCGATCGTTCGAGGTGTCGCCGTTGCGGAACCGGTCGGTCATCAGCATGTACAGCGGCGAGTCTCTGAAGCTGAACGTCTCGGTCTCGACCCAGAACGGCAGCAGCAGGGTCTCGCCCTTCACGCCCGCCTTCGTGGGCGTCAGCTTCGCGGTGTACTTGCCGGGCTGCAGGCCGGTCACCGAGTACGTCACGGCGCCGTCGGTGACGGGCAGCATGCTGCCGGCCGCGGAGCTGTTCGAGCTCGACAGCGACACCTCGACCGCGTCGGTGTTCACGGCGGTGAGCTCGATCGAGAAGCTGCCGCCCCCGTTCACCAGCGTGCTCGCCTGCGGCGTCAAGAGCGGCTTCGTGCAGTCGGCGACGCGCAGGGCCGACCACGGGCGCCCCTCGATGTAGCGCACGCCGGGCCCGCCCTCGTCCATCACCTCGGCGCCGTTCTCGAGGAAGGCGTAGGCCCAGCGACCGGGGGGAACCTTGAAGGTGCCCGACCAGGTGTTGGTGGTCATCGGGTCTTTGAGCGCGTGCTTCTGGCGATCGAACTGGTTCCACTCGCCGATGACGTAGACAGTCGACGCCGTCGAGCGGGCGCGGTGCGTGAAGGCGACCTCGCAGCCCTCGGGCTCGTTCATCATGCCCGAGTCCGACGGGGTGACTTCAGGAGGCTTGCAGGCGGCGAGACCGAGAACGGTGAGGCAGAGAGGGAGCGACCGCATGCGGGCGGCAGGGTTACCGCACGCCACGCGCCGATATCAAGGCGCCGGCTTTCCAACTCGCAGCTTACGCTGCGCATCAGGACGTCGAGCGGCACGGCTGTTCGACGTGCCCATTCGCGGTCGCTGCGCCCCTCAGGGGCTCTTGAGCCCGACGCGGACACCCATGACGTAGAGCGTGTCGTTCGCGCCGGTGATGACCAGCTTGTCGCCGGGCTTCGTCACCTGCTGGTGCTGCACGGGGGCGCCGCTGACGATGCCCTCGGGCGGCACGCCCGAGCCGTCGACGAACACCTCGGAGCTGCCGTCGGCGTGCTGAATCGACATCGTGAGCTTCGACCAGCCGGGGGTGCCCCAGCCGCCGTCCTTGTTGCGGATCTTGTCGGGGTGCGAGTCGCCGACGGCGGCGTCGACGCCGGTGATGACGCGACCCGGAGGCAGCTCGTAGACGAGGCTGCTGCCGCGCACCGACCAGCCTGCGGGCAGGGTCGCGGGGCTGCCCGAGCCGCCGAGCACCACCGCGCCGGGGAAGGTGCCCTGAAACGCCTGGCCGCCGCCGTACCTGCGGCCGGCGCCGGTCTCCCAGTCGCCGAAGGCGGTGCCGGCGCTGAAGATGGCCTCCTGCAGCTCGGAGGGCGTCTCGCCCATGACGTTGACGACGATCTTGTGCACGTAGACGGGGTCGGTGCCGAGGCTCAGCACGCGCACCTGATCGGAGTGCAGGCCCTTCGTCGTGAGATCGCCGCCGGTGTCGGCGTTCATGTGGCCCCGCACGTTCCAGTCGAACATGTTCTCGAACTCGGGGTTGTACGCGCCGCGCTGCTCGGCGAACTTGGCGCCCTTCGGGCCGCTCGAGCCCCACGGGCTGTTCCAGTCGCGCCAGGTGCCGTCGTCGATCGAGCGCAGGTTGACGGCGGTGAGGCCGGGGTTGGCGTCGCGGCCGGTCGTCGGGTTGAGGCCGGTGTCGGTCGAGGGATCCTGCCGGTGCGAGAGCATCACCGAGCGCACGGCGCCCTTGCGCAGGTGCTCGGGGATCTCGAGGCGCAGCTCGTCGCCGGGGTTCATGCGCCGGCCGCCGAGATCCCACGTCGCCGAGATCGACGTCATCGACGTCGGCTTCATGCCGCCGGCGCTGGTGAGCGGCGCGCCGTCGATGGGCTTGGGGGGCGTGAGGGGGGTGCCGAACCCGTCGGCGGGAGACACGGTCGGGCGAACCGTGCCGCCGGTGGCGGGCGTCACGGGCGCTGAGCCCGGCGTGGTCGGGATTCCAACGGCCGGCCTGCTACCGATCTTTTCGGGCATCTTTTTTCCTCACTGAGGTGGCGTCGATGATCACGAAGGTGTCGAGGTGGCGCGGCAGCTCGGCGGTGTCTTTCACCGTGACGGGCGGCACGACGCGGTAGCTCGCGTTGAACTTCTCGATGGCGCTCGTCACCATGCGCTCGGGCATGGGCTCGGGGCTGACCTGCACCACGCGGCCATCTCGGTAGACGTCGAACAAGAGCACCTTGTCGGGCTCGAGCCGCACGTAGAAGCGGTCGACCCCGAAGGCCTGCACGTCCTGCATGCCGACGGCGACGATCTCCACTTACGTGCCCTCCACCGCGACCGCAGGGGCCGGCTGCCCCGTCGCGGTCGCGCCGAAGAGGTAGCCCGGCGTGCGCACGCCGCCCGGCGCGTACCCCTCGGGCAGCAGGAAGGTGCCGCGCGTCGCGTCGGCGACCGCGACGTAGCCCGGCGGCAGCGCTGCGGGCGCGGCCGCACCGGCGACCGCCGGCACGTAGGCGACCACGTTGCTGCCGTACAGCACCGCCGTGTAGCCGGTCGGAGGCGCCTCGCCCGCCAGCGTGAGCCCCGACGCGAACGTGAACACCGGCGTCTCGACCTTCACCTCGGGCTCGGGGTAGCCCGCGGCGGTCTTGCCGAAGATGGTGCCGGCCGGCACCGCGCCGGCTGCGTAGCCCGCGGCCATGTAGATGCGGCCCGCGGTCGGGTGCGTGACCTCGGCATAGCCGCTCGGCGGCCGCTTCGGCGCCGCGGCGTCGGGCTTCACGGGCACGTACGCGATGCCGCCGTTCGAGCAGCCCACGATCGTGTAGTCGGCCGGCGGCGGAGGCACGTGGTAGGTGCCGCCGCTCGCTCCGTAGCGAACGCCGGGCGTCGCGGGAATCGTGACGGTGACCGGCGGCGGCGGCGCGAGCGCGACGCGGGGCTCGGGCATGCCGGTGGCGGTGACTCCGAACTCGTAGCCGGGCGTGATGGTGCCCGCGGGCGCGTAGGCCTCGGGCACGAGCAGCGTGCCGGCGTCGTCGTCTTCGATCGCGATGTAGCCCGGCGGCAGCTCCTTCGGGGCCTTCGCGCCGGCGGCCGACGGCGCGTAGGCGACGACGCTGCCCGCGAACAGCAGCACCGTGTAGCCCGGAGGCGGCTCGTCGCCGGGCAGCGTCGTGCCGCCCGGGAACGTGAACATCGGAGCCTCGACCTTCACCGCGGGCTCGGGGTAGCCGGTCGCCGTCTTGCCGAAGAACGTGCCTGGCCCGAGCGTGTAGCCGTTCGGCACGTAGATGCGGCCGGCCTTCGGGTGCATGAGCTCGACGAAGTTCGTGGGCGGGCGCTTCGGCGCCTTCGCGTCGGCCTTCGCGGGCACGTACGCGACCGAGCCCATGAAGCCGACGATCGTGTAGTCGGGCGGCGCGGCCGGCACGGTGAGCGTGCGGCCGCCGGCGTAGTAGCCGCCGCCAGGCATCGCGGGGATCGCGACGCTCACCGGCGGAGGCGGCGCGAGCGACATCACCGGCGCGGGCATGCCGTCGGCGGTCTCGCCGAACTCCCAGCCGGCCGCGAGCACGCCGCCCGGCGCCATCGCCTCGGGCAGAAAGAGCGTGCCGGCCTCGTCGTCTTTCATCGCGACGTACCCCTCGGGCGGCGCGTCGGGCACCGGCGTGGTGCCCGCCGTCGGCACGAACGCGACGCCGACCGAGCTCGGGCCCAGGCGCACCGCGGTGTAGCCGGGCGGAGGCTCGACCGCCTCGACCGGGTACGCGTAGCCCGAGAACTTGTACGTGCGCGCGATCGGCACCGCGGGCGCCGCGAGGCCCGTCGCGGTGATGCCGAGCGTCACGGCCGCGGCCCCCGACGACGCCGGCGTCGCTGCGGGCAGGTAGATGGTGCCGAGCGCGGCGTGCTTCGCGGCGACGTAGCCCGCGGGCAGCTCGTCGGGCAGCGGAGCGCCGAGGCGCGTCGGCACGAACGCGACGGCGCTGCCGTAGCGCACCGCCGTGTACTCGGCGGGAGCGGGCGGCGCCGAGATCGCTGTTGCGCCGTACGAGGGGCCGTACGGGCTCGGGAAGCTGTAGTTGACCGGTGCGGGCGGCGCGAGGCTGACGGCCGGCGCCGGCAGCGATGCCGCGGGGCCGCCGAAGACGACGCCCCCCGAGAGCTTGTCGCCGTCGGTGAGGATCTTCGGCACGAGCACCGTGCCCGCACGAGGGTGGGTGATCGCGGCGAAGCCCTCGGGCAGGTCGGCCGGCGCGGCGGTGCCGGCGGCGATCGGCGCGAACGCGATGCCGCTCACCGCGCCGAGCGTCGCCGAGACGACGGTGTAGCCGGCGGGCGCCGGAGGGCCGTCGAGCGCGGTCGCCCCGCCGTGGCCGGTGGTGGCGGCGAGCGCGTAGGTCGCGCCGAGCGTCACGAGCGGAGCCGCCGCGCCAGTGGGCGAGGCGCCGAAGTGGGCGGTGCCGGTGAGCTTGCCGTCCTTCGCGAAGCGGTCGGGCACGAGCACCGTGCCGGCGACGGGGTGAGCGACCGCGACGTAGCCGCGCGGCAGCTTGTCGGGCGCGGTGGCGCCGGCCTCGCTGGGCACGAAGGCGACCGAGTCGCCGTAGCGCACGGCCGTGAACTTCGGCGGCGCGGCGGGGGCCGAGACGTTCGCGATGCGCGCCGAGCCGACGGGGGCCCAGGCGTAGTCGACGGGCACCGAGTCGTCGTCGAACACGCTGGTGCCGTTCGTCCAGTCGAGCTCGACGCCGAGCTGCGCGGCGAACTCACGGAGCTTGGCCTCGTAGTCCTTGTTGCCGCGGTACATCGAGTTCGCGACGACGCGGGCGACGTCGGTCTTGAAGTCGACCGGGCCGTGCACCTGCACCTCGATGTAGCCCCAGCCGGTGGCGCCGGCGACCGGGCGGCCGAGCGCGCGGTTCATGATCGACTGGAACTTCTGATCCGAGACCGAGCCGTCGTTGAGCACGACGCCGATGAACTCGGAGGTGCCGACCTGGGCGGCGTTGGCGCCCGACGAGTCGGAGGGCGTCATCGTGAGGCGGTTCTTCACGCCGTCCTTCAGCACGAGAAACGAGTTGCCGTAGTGGGTCGCGCCGCCGGCGGCGCCCTGCTCGGCGTTGAGCGAGCCGTACTTGGGGCGCTCTTTCGGGTCGAGCGGGTGGTCGTGGTAGTCGCCGCGGAAGATCGTCTTCTCCCACCCGTCGCGGGCGCTGCCCGGCGTGGGGCCGAACGAGCCCGAGGTGATCTTCGACTCGAACTGGTTCACGTACCGGCCGTCGGCGAGGAAGGCGTCGATCAGCGGCTTGCCGTCGGTCGTCTTCTTGTCGGGCTGGAAATTGATCGTGATCTCGGCGCTCGTCTTCAGGTGCTCGAGCACCGCGTTCAGCTCGGCCTCGGTGTAGCCGAGGCGCTTCGCGCGGGCGACGAGGGCGGCGTGCTTCGCCTCGCTCTCTTTCTTCGCAGAGGCCTCGGCGGTGCGCAGCGCCTTCTTCTGCGTCTCGTTGAGGCGCGACCAGTTCGCCGAGGCGTCGGGGCCGTCGAGCTCGTTCCACGGCTGGAGCTCGAGCTCGCCGCCCCAGTCGACGCTGAACGGCCGCGCCTCGCGCAGCGGCGCGAGCGCCTTCGACTCGAAGATCGACGCGGCGAGCCGCGCGAGCTGGCCCTTCGGCGCCGAGACCGCCTGCGACAGCACTTCGCTCACGAGCTCGTCGTCGCTCGCGCCGTCGATGGTCGGGTCGTCCGAGACGATGAGCGCCTTGAGGCCCTCCCAGACGGGGCTCTTCGTGAACGCCTCGATGACGCCGTCGCGCTCGCTCGGGCTCAGCGCGTAGAAGCGCCGGTGCGCGAGCTCGTGCTGCAGCACGTCGTTGATGCGGCCGCCCTTCACGCGCTCGACCGCGACGAGCACGTCGCCCGTGACGGGGTCGAAGGCCGCGACGCCCGTCTTCGCGAAGCCCTCGAGGCGGCCGAGCGCCTTGTCGAGCGCCTCGCCGCGCAGCTTCTCTTTCAGCAGCTGCTTGCGGTCGGCGACGCGCGCCTTCAGCTCGGCGTTCGACACCGCACGGACGGTCGGGCCCGTCGGCTTCTGGGCCGGCTTCTGCGCGGGCTTCTGGGCAGGCTTCTGCGGTTTCTGGGCAGCAGCGGGTTTCGGCTTGCCGGAGATGCGGTTCGGAGGCGCCAAGCGGCGTGCACATTAATCACGAACGGGGCCGGCGCGGCGCGCCAGATTGCGTCGCTCGGACTCTATTGCGACGCCGTGGGAACCGGCTACTGCACCAGCTGCGGCCGCGCGAGGTACGCGAGCACCATCAGCTGCACGGTCTTCGCTCGGGAGTCGGGGTCGAGCCGACCCATCACCTTCGTCGCGAACGCGCTGAAGAACGCGAGCACGGCGTCGCCGACCTCGTCGGTCATGCGCTGGCCGAGGGCTGCGCCGTCGAGCACGGCGAGCGAGTCGATCACCTTCTTCGCCGCCGCCTCGGCGGGAGGCTTCGCGGCGCTGTGATCCACCTCGCCGCGCAGGAAGTACGCGCCCAGCATCAGCTCGACGCGCAGCGCCGTCTGCTGCTCGACGTCTTGCGGGAAGAGCTTCTTCGCGAGGATCACGAAGAACGCGACGAGCGTGTCGCCCGCCTCGGCCGAGCGCCGCCGCTTGAAGTCGGCCTCGGCCATCGAGTGAATGCCGCTCGCGGCGGCCCTCGTCTGTTCCAGCGTCGGAGCAGCCATCGGTCAGCCCACCTTCTCGAGCTTGAGCGCCTGAATCTGGTACGCGACCAGCTTCACGTAGACGCCCTTGTTGATGAGATCCGACCCGCGAATGCGGTCGGGCCAGATGTTCCGGCCGGGGTCGGCCGACATCAGATCTTTCGCCTGGTACCAGCCGTTCGGGTCGATGCGCCCCTTCGTCTCGTCATCGAGGCGGAAGGTGTTCGTGCGCTCGTCGTGGTTCGCCAGGTTCGCGAACACGAGCGTGCCCGGCACCGCCCGGTCGTCGGCGTGCCGCGAGACCGCGAGCACGTTGTTGTTGGGCCCGTCGGACCACAGCCGCGTGCGCAGCACCGTCTTGAGCGACGGGTCGGAGTTCTTCGCCTCGCCCGCGCGCCGCATCGCCTGTTGCAGGTCGACGTTCGCCCTCGGCAGCGTGCCGTCGTGGGCCTGGCGCAGCACGTCGGGGCGCATGCCGGCCACCTTGAAGCCGAGCTTGCTGCCCTCGCCGAACTCGTCGCCCATCACCGTCGTCGAGACGCCGCCGAACAGGTCGAGCATCGCGAGGTAACGGCCGGTCGCCATCATGTCGTTCTCGAACATCTGCACGATGCGCTCTTCGTCGTGGTTGCCGCCGCGCAAGGTCTCGAAGAAGTACGGGCTGTCGACGACGCTGAACACGCCGTCGAGGTTCGAGGACTTGAAGTGCTCGATGAGGTTCCGGTACCAGCCGGCCTCCATCGCGTCGCCGTACACGCGCAGGCGCTCACCCTGGTTGAAGTCTTCTTGAACGAGCGCCAGCGGCTTGTCGACCATCGCCTGGAGCTGGTTCACCGAGCGCTCCCAGAACTCGGGCGGCAGGTTCGTCGCGTGATCGAGGCGGAAGCCGTCGACGCCGTCGACCTGCACGCCGCCGGTCTCGGACGCCGGGGGCTGCGCCCAGTACTTCAAGATGCGCGTGTGCCAGTCGGTGACGCTCTGGTTGATCGGCGTCTCGAAGATGGTGCCGCCCCAGTTGAACGCGCCGGTGTTGAGCTGCTTCGTGTCGGCCCACTCGCCGTTGCCGCCGCCGATCGTGTCGCTGACCGAGTGCGCGCCGTCGGGGTTCTTGTACTTGCTCGCGAACATCTCGGGGAACAGGTCTTCGCCGTCGCCGTACGGGTTGTTCTTGAGCCGATCGTGCACCGCGTTCGTCTGAGACGCGTTCACGGTGATCTGATCGAAGTTGTTGCGCACGACGCGCTCGCCGTTCGCGGGGTCGTCGAACAGATCGCGAATCGTCGTCCTGTGCCCGGTGTGGTTGAGCGCGATGTCGAGAATGACCTTCACGCCCTGCTTGTGGCACTCCTTCACGAAGTCCCAGAACTCGGCGTTCGCGATCTGGCGCAGCTTGTCTTTGTCCCACGACGGCACCCCGCTCGCTTGCGCGTCGCGCGAGTAGCGCGGGTCGATCGAGAAGAAGTCGGTCGCGGCGTACGGGCTGCCGAGCGTGTCGCCGGCGTACTGCTTGTCCCACCGGTCGTGCCTGAACGGCGGCTGCAGGCGAATCGTGTTCTTCCCCGCCGCCTTGATCGCCTGAATGTTGTACTTGCCGAACTTCGGGTCCATCAGGTCGCGAAACGTCGAGACCTGAATGCCGTCAGAGCCCGCATTCGCGAGGCCGACGTGCACCACCTGCTCCGAGATGTTCTCGTTCGCGACCGCGCGCGGCCGGAAGCGAATGTCGCCGACGCCCTTCTGGCTCGCCCACTGCCAGCTCGGGTTCGCGGCGTCGCCGCTCGTCGAGACCCGGCCCGTGACGCGGAAGTTGCCGATCTGATCGATCGGAATCGAGGCCTTGTAGATCGCGACGCCGTCTTTCTCCGAGACGAGCTCCATCGGCCACGCCTCGAAGTCGCTGGGGTTCGCGAGGTGGTTGATGTTCGTCCACAGCTCGGGCACCACCGACTTGCGGTCGCCCGAGCTGACCTTCACGGACATGTAGAACGTCTCTTTGTCGCCCGGGCCATGCCAGCGGAAGCGCGGCAGGCCGCCCTTCGACTGCTCGCTCCACAGCCCGAGGATCTCGGCCTTCGCAGGCGGCGCCCCGCGCGCCGCCTCGAAGCTCGACCGCCGCGCCTGCGCGCGCTGCAGCTCGGCGGCGCTCAGGCCCGTCGTGGCCGAGGGGTTCACGACCGCCTTCGCGCGGGCCTCGTCGGCCTGCTTCGCGGCGGTGAGCTCGTTGCCCTTCGAATACTGCAGAACAGTAGAGAGGCGTACCGGCGGCATGGTCAGCGCAAGGTACGGCGTCTGCCTACCCGCCGCAAGGCGAGCGCCGCGAGAGCCAGCCCGACCGGCGCCGAGCTGCACGCGCAGCCCTTGCCCCTCACGACCGGCATCATCGTGCCTGCGTCGCCCGTCATCGTGCCGGCGTCGGCGGGCATCATGCCGCCGTCGGTCGTCGTGCCGCCCTCGTCGAAGTACACGTCGCACGCCGGGCCCTCGGGCGCCGCGAGCGACAAGAGGTAGGCGCCAGCGCCGAAGCCGATCATCGGGGCGTTGAACTTCCACGCTCCGGTGGCCTCGTCGTACGTCTCGGGGATGACGCCGGCGTTCGCGGCCGCCTGCGCCGTGGTGAACGCGCGCGTGCCCTTCAGGCGTGAGCCGCGCAGATCGGTGAACACCCACTCGGCGCTGTCGTACTCGCTGCCCCACGGCGAGAGGTTGTTCGTGTCGGTGCGGTCGTCGTTGCGCGCCCAGCCCGGGCCCGCGGTGGTCTTCAGCTTCGCGTCGAGCAGCGCGACCGTCGCGCGGGCGATGCGGCCGTCGCGACGGAACAGGCCCAGCTCGAACGCCTCGAGCACGGCGGCGTCGGCGTAGCCGCTGCCCGCCTGCAGCTCTTCGCGGTTCGAGGCGAGCGCGCCGTTCGCGTCGGTGAGCTTCTCGGCGATCGCGGCGCGCAGTCGCAGCGCGGCGTCGCGGTAGCGCACGTCTTGGGTCATCGCGAACGCGTCGCACAGCCCGCGCACCGCGGTGACGTTCGTGAACGTCCACGTGCGCTCGCGGCCCATGGTGTGCGTCTCCCAGATCGACGAGTCCTTCTTCATCAGGCCCGTCGAGGGCTCGATGAGCATGAGCAGCTCGTCGGCGATGGCCCTGGCCTTCGCCGTGTCCTGCACGCCCGCCTTGCGCATCGCCCACAGCGTGAGGCCGTAGCCGTCGTATTCCACGTTCGGGCCGAAGTCGTTGTAGTCCTGCTCGGGCAGGCCGAAGCCGGTGTAGCGCGTGAGGCTCGGCAGCGGCGCGGCGTCGAGCACGAAGCGCACGGCGTCTTGGGCCTGCGTCATCATGCCGGCGCTCGCCAGGCCCGCCGCGGCGTACGCGCCGTCGCGCACCCACGCGTACGTCCACTCGCCGGGCGGCAGGCTCGCGAGCACGGCGCCCTTGCCCTTGTGCATGACGGTGCCGGGCAGCGTCATCGTGAGCTTCGAGCGCCGCACCTCGCCGTCGCGCGTGAGGTGCTCGCGCAGAAACGCCGAGTCTTCTCTCACCTGGGCCATCGTGAGCATGACGGCCGACTGCCGTGCGACCTTGAGCTCGTCGGCGGTGAGGCCCGCAGGCAGCGTGAGGCCCTGCTGCAGCGTCATCCAGTAGGCGCGCTCTTCGTCGAGCAGCTCGAGCGGGGTCTTCGTGCCGACGTAGGCGTCGAGCCAGCCCTGCACCGTGGCGCCGGCGAAGGGGTCGCCGTGGTGGGCGACGGCGACTCCGAGCCACGCGTCGGTGCCGGTGAGCTGGAACTGGTACGCGCTGGCCCAGTCGTCGGACACGCCGAGGTCGCCGCTCGAGTCGGGGTAGTCGGTGTTGCCGGTCTCGACGATCTGAAAGCCGTTCGCCGCCGCCGGCGTGCTCGGCTTCCAGGCCGCCGCGTGCAGGGCCGTGCCGAGCGGGCGCGTGACGACGACGCCGGCGAACGCGCGCTCGAGAATGTCGCGGTTCGCCGCGACGACGACGGTCTCGCCGTTCACCCCGGGCGTCGGGCGCCCGTAGCCGAGGTGAAAGTTCTGGAGCGCGAAGGCGCTGAGCGCGCCGGCGCCCTGCACGTGGAGCAGCATCACGTAGCCGGCGTGCGGAAACGCGCGCGGCGCGAAGAGGTACGTGGTGAGCGTCACGCCGCCGAGCTCCTGGGTCCACGTGACGATGCCGCTCTCGTAGCCCGACGAGGTCGGCGTGAGATCTCTCAGCCAGCGCTGCGCCCCGTTCGCGCGAATGCCGAAGTACGCGTCGAAGAGCAGGTTCCGCGTGCGAATGACCTTCGGCTGCACGCCGTCGAAGACGACGTTGCCGCTGGCGTCGAGCTCGAGCTCCTCGATGGCGGGCGGCCGCTCGCGGAACACCGTCACCTTCGCCGCGCGCGTGTCGGCCAGCACGGTGCCGAAGCCGTTCGAGGCGGGCAGCGTGTAGAACGTGCGCGTCTGCGCGGTGACGAGCGTGGCGGCGATGAGGAGCGCGGTGGACATGGCTTTCGCGCCGTATACCCCGGGCTCGGAACTTTGTTTGGTCAGGCCCCGTGAGCGAGCGACCCCATGCGCCGAACGCGAGCGACGGCCGGCGCGCGACAGCCGGCGGTTCTCGCCCGACGCCGAGAACGCCGTGTCAACAAGTCATGGTGTGCCTGCCGTGGGGGTTCGGCGCGATGGCGAAGACCTCCCATGGGATGTCTCGGATTCGGCAGTGGAAGAGCTGGATCTCCATCGAAGAGACGCTCGGCGCCATCGAGCACGCTCACGGCCCGCACACCGCCGACGCCTTCGCGAAGGAGCTCGGCCGCGTGCTCGGGGCGCTGTACAGCGAGGCCGCAAGGCCGCGATCGTCGCGAGCCAGCGCGTTGCACCCAAGCGGCTCGTCGTCACCGGTTTTCCGTTCATGCACGCGACGCTCGAGCTTGCGTTGCGCATGCTGCTCGGCGTTCGCTGAGCGGCCAGAGACTCCGTTGCGATCACCGCCGAGCTCGACGCGCTGACCGACCGCACGCGGGAAAGCGGTGGGCTGCTCGGCGCTTGGGGGCGAGCTCGGAGCGGAGGACCGGTGCGGGTATGTTTAACAATAGGTCGCCTTTGTTAAACATGCCTTCAACCCCCGCCGGGCTCGGACTCCCCGGTCGAAAGGCCAGCCGGCTTTCCCGTCGGCCGTCGATCAGCGCCGCGAGCTCGGCGGTCGTCGTTCCAGGCTCCCTGGCTGCGGCAGGCGTCAGCACCCGACGTCGGCCGGCGCGGGCCGGCTCACGAACACCCCGACGCCCACGCTGCACGAGCCCGCCGCCGCCGCTGCCGGGGCCCAGCGTGCCGCTGTGACCGTTCGTCCCCCGACGCGGAGACGTCCCATGGCTCCGGGCGCGCGAGACGCGCCCGGCCGGGCCCAGGCTGCCGCTCAGGGCAGGCAGATCGTGCCGTGGTACGTGCCGTCGCCGCCGGCGGCGAAGTCGAACGTGCCGCTGATGAACAGCGTGCCGGTGGCGCCGGTGAAGTCGCCGGTGCCGCTGACGATCGAGAACAGCTCGGCGAACTCGCCGTCGCCGGTGGTGTGAAACGCGCCGCTGTCTTTGAAGTTGATGACGCCCGTCTTGTTGCCGAGGCGCGCCTGCAGCGGCGTGTCGCCGGTGATCAGCACGACGCCCGTCTGCGCGGTGTCGGCGGTGGGCACGAGGCTCGTCAGCACCGAGGTGTACGGGCCGCGCAAGAGCCCGCGGAAGGTGCCCTTGCCGCAGACGCCGACCGGCGACGCGCAGCTGTCGCTCACGGGGATCAGGTCGAGGCTGCCCAGCACGACCCTGCACCGCGGGTCCGCGTCTGCCGCGTTGCCCGAGACCATCAAGACCAACAGCCCCACCACTGCCAGTTTTCGTGTCATGACGATAATTCTGCCAAACCGAGAAAACCCGCCACAACGCAGACAGCGGCGCCGGGCCACCTACCTCGCGGCGGGGCCGTCGCCGAGCGGCACGACCTTGAGCTTGAGCTGGGTGAACGCCTCGCCGAGCGCGTCCGAGACGCGGCGGCGGGTGCGCACGCCCGAGGTGTCGATGCCGAGCGACGCCATCGTCTGCGCGACGGCCGAGCTGATGCCGGTGAGGTAGCACTCGGCGCCGAGCAGGCGCACCGCCTTCGCCATGCGAATGAAGTGGTCGGCGGTGCGGGTGTCGAGCACCTGCACGCCGGTGATGTCGATGATGACGTGGGTCGCCTGGTCCGAGACGACGCGGGCGAGCAGGGCCTCCATCATGTCGGTGCTGCGCTCGGTGTCGACGGTGCCGATGACCGGCAGCGTGAGGATGCCCTGCCACACCGCGATGATGGGGTTCGACAGCTCGCGCAGGGCCATCGTCGCGCGCTCGGCGATCTCGCGGTTCTTCTCGGCGATCTCGAGCATCGCGGCCTCGTTGCGCTTCCGCGAGAGCGAGAGATCTTCGAGCAAGATGTTCGTGCCCATCTCGATCTGCAGAAACGGGTCTTCGACCCCGTCGGGAATCGGCACGCGCTGGGTGAAGTCCTGACACGCGGCCTTGGCGAGCGAGTCGACGACGTTCTCGATGCGATCTTCGATCTTCATCTGTGGGTGCGCTCCTGTTCGGTCACAGCTGCTTGTGGGCGATCACCCGCGCGCCCGCGGGCACGAGGTTCTCGACGATGAGCGAGCCCGCGAGGCGGCGCGCGCACGACAGGCCCGAGCCCATGCCGAGCTTCGGCTGCACGCCGTCGGTGCGGCCGCGGTCTTTCAGCACCGCGGCGGGGAAGCCGGGCCCCTCGTCACAGACCGTCACCGTCCACCCGCGGCGCTCGATCTCGAGCACGCACTCGCCGCCGCCGGCGTGCCGAATCGCGTTCGAGGCGAGCTCGGCGACCACCACGGCGAGCTCCGAGGCCTCGCGCTGCGACCAGCCGGCCCGGGACAGGCAGTCGCGCGCCTTAACGGCCGCTCCGAGGCAGTCGGCACGGCCGACGAGGCGCCAGTTGAAGATCACGCGCCCGCTCCGAAGTCGAGCACCCAGATCGACGCGTCGTCGTCGGGGCGGGCCGCGGCGTCGAGCACCCGCGCGGCGGCCTCTCTGGGAGCCAGCGCGCTCGTCGACTCGATCGCCGCGGGCAGATCGCGCACGCGCAGCCCGTCAGAGACCATCACCCAGCGGCTGCCCGGCGCGATGTCGACCGGCAGCATGCGCACGCGCCGCACCTTGCGCCCGAGCGTCCCGGGAATGCACACCGGCCGCCGCGCGCCCTTCGGCCCGTAGACGTCGATGTTGCCCACGCCGCTGAACCAGCTCTCTTGGCCCGCGACCTCGAGCGCGCCCATCGCGGCGCCCCGCAGCTGCGTGCCGGTGAGCTCGGCGTCGCAGCGCGCGAAGACCTCGGGCAGCTGCAGCTCGACCGTCTCACGCACGACCGCCGAGAGCCGCTTCGCCGTCTTCTCGGCGTCGGGGCCGTGGCCGAGCGCGTCGATGATGACGAACCGCTGCGCCTGCAGGTGCGTCACGTGCACGGCGGCGTCCCCACAGCTCTGCAGGCCCTGGTACGGGCGCACCGCCGACGCGTGCGTCACCTTCACCGGCGCACCCGCTTGGTGCCCGTGATCTCGGTGTGGCCCGGGCGCGACTTCACGTCGAACGTGTCGAGAATGTCGCGGCACCCCTTCAGGCCGCGGCCGAGGCCGGTTCTCGAGACGTAGCCCTTCGCGAGCACCTGCTGCGCCTCGAACCCGGGGCCGTCGTCGACCGCCGTGATCGAGAGCTGAACGCCGCGGTCGTCTTCGGCGAGCTTCAGCGTCACCCGCCCGTGGCGCGCGTACATGTAGATGTTGCGCGACAGCTCAGAGACGACGGTCGCGAGCCGCACGCAGTCGGTCGCGCTGAAGAAGCCGGTGCACAGGCGCTGGCAGGCCTTCACCGACACGAGCACGTCGGTCTCGCCGAGCACGGGCAGCTCGACGCGGGTGGGTACGGGGCGCTGGCTGCCCGTGACGACCTTGCGCAGCGCGTCGACCTGGGGGCCGGCGGCCCGGCCGGTGTAGAGCTTGAGGCCGACGGCGAGCTGCTCGAGCACGCGGCGCGTGGTCGCGACGTCGAGCGTGCCGACCTCGGCGTGTGGCGGCAGCTCGAGCGTCGCCACCACGCTCTTCAAGGCGCTGGGCGGGATCATCGACTCCAGCGCGCTGCCCACCGCTTCCGTCACGAGTGCCATGGTGCCTCTTCACGTCAGGCGGTGCTGACCACCCTGAGATTGAGCTTCTCGAGCGCACGCTCGAGGTTGAGGGCGGTCTCGACGGCAGACAGGTCGATGCCGAGGTCGACGAGCGTGGTGGCGACGGCCGGCCGAACTCCGACGAGCACGCCGCGGGCGCCGAACGAGCGGGCGATCGCCGCGGTGTCGCCGAGCACGCGGGCGACGAAGCTGTCGATGATCGAGAGCGCCGAGACGTCGATGACGACGCCGCGCACGGCGTCTTGCGAGAGCCGCGACGAGACGGTCTCTTGCAGGTCGCGCACCTGCGAGTCGCGCAGCTCTTCGGGGACGCTCACGAACAGGCAGTCGCCGAGCTTCATCACCGAGATCGAGCCCATGGCGCCCCTTCAGTTGCGCAGGTCGAGCGCGGCGACGGCCTCGGACTCGGTCGGGTGCAGCGTCACCGACTTGAGCCCCATCACGCGCGTGATGAACGACGCGAAGATGCGCAGCGGCGCCGACGGCACCACCACCGCGGCGCCCTCGAGCGCCTGTTTGCTCATCTTCGACATCACCTCGCGCGTCTCGGCCGGCACGTCGGTGCCCGGGTGCATCACCACCAGCATGCGCAGCCCGTGGAACCTGCCCTCCGACGCGATGCCCTTCGCCACCTCGCCGGCCTCTACCGCCGAGTAGTACTGGCTGAGCTCGACCCGCACGATCTTCACGCCCTTCGGAGTCGAGAACTCGCTCATGGCCATCATCGACGTGCCTCCCGCGCGAAACGCGATCACCGACGTTACCGGGTCCGGCGCTGACTTGTCGACCTTTTCGTTACTACCGGAAGCTGCTACTTTGTCGAAAATACAGATTTGGCCACAACGGGCGAGCGGCTTCATACACTTCAACGGCCGGGGCTGGGGATGTCGATGGATGGGAAGCGGAGCGAGTTCAGCTCTCGACTGGCGGGCTTCTACAAGCTGAGCCTGGAAGAGCGCGTGGCGGCGATCGGGCGGCTCTGTGAGCTGTCTGAGAGCGAGGTGCAGTCGCTGGATGCGGGGCTGCCGGTGTCGAGCGCCGATCAGATGATCGAGAACGCGATCGGCGTGTTCGGGGTGCCGCTCGGAGTCGGCCTCAACTTCCGCATCAACGGCCGCGACGTGCTGGTGCCGATGGCGGTCGAGGAGCCGTCGGTGGTGGCGGCGGTCTCGCTCGCGGCGAAGATCGTGCGCGAGGCGGGCGGGTTCACGGCCGAGGCCGACGCGCCGCTGATGATCGGGCAGGTGCAGGTCGCGCACGTGCCGGCCGACCAGGTGGCCGAGGCGGTCGCGGCGCTGCGCATGAGCGCCCCCGAGATCCTCGCGTCGGCGAACCGCTGCCACCCGCAGCTGTGGGCGCGCGGCGGCGGAGCGAGAGAGATCGAGGTGCGCGTGCTGCCGAGCAGCGACGGCACCCTGCTCATCGTGGTGCACCTGCTCGTCGACGTGCTCGACGCGATGGGCGCGAACATCATCAACACGATGGCCGAGGGCATCGCGCCGCTCGTCGAGCTGCTCACCGGCGGCAAGGTCTACCTGCGCATCCTCTCGAACCTCGCCGATCACCGCAGGGCCCGGGCGCGCTGCTCGGTGCCCGTGGGGCTGCTCGCCGACTTCGGCAGGCCCGGCGCCGAGATCGCGGCGGGCATCGTGCAGGCGTCGCGCTTCGCCGAGCTCGACTCGCATCGCGCCGCGACCCACAACAAGGGCATCATGAACGGCATCGACGCCGTCGCGCTCGCCACCGGCAACGACTGGCGCGCGATCGAGGCGGGGGCGCACGCGTACGCGGCGATGCACGGCGGCTACCGGCCGCTCTCGACCTGGCGCCAGCTCGGCGATCGCCTCGAGGGCGCGATCGAGCTGCCGCTCGCGGTCGGCACGGTCGGCGGCGCGGTGCGCTCTCACCCGCTCGCGCGCCTCGCGCTGAAGGTGCTGGGCTCGCCGACGGCGCGCGAGCTCGCCCAGGTGATGGCCTCGGTCGGGCTCGCGCAGAACCTCGCGGCGGTGCGCGCGCTCGGCTCGGTCGGCATTCAGCAGGGCCACATGGCGCTGCACCTGCGCAGCGCGTCGCTCGGGGCGCAGCACGGCGTCACCGGGGCCAACGGCCACGCCCACGCGCCGCGCACGAGCGTGATGCAGGTCGTCACGGCCGCCGAGGCCTCGGCGATGCCGCGGCACCCCCAGCGCTTCCGCTTCCGCGTGCCGCGCCACTGGAAGAGCCCCATCGGCATCAACCCGAACGCCGCGGCCGCGCAGGAGCAGATCATCGCCTGGTTCGAGCGCCTCGGCTGCACCGAGCGCGAGCTGCAGCGCGCCCGCCGCTTCGACTCGGCCGGCTACGTCGGAGTCCCCTTCCCCAACCTCTCGCCCGAGCTCACCGTGCGCATCGGCAAGTACCTGTCGATGTGGCTGTTGTGGGACGACGTGCACATCGAGAGCTCGCAGAACCGGTGGAAGATCGACGCCGCGCACGTCGTGGCGCGGAAGGCTCCCGACGACCTGACCCGCTTCGACCGCGGCTGGTGGGAGCTGTACATGGAATTCGCCGCCCGCCGCAGCCCGCGCTGGTTCGAGGACATCTGCCAGGGCATGACGCGGTGGAACACCTGGGCGCAGCGCGAGGCCGAGGTGATGAAGGCCTGCCAAGAGGGGCAAGCGCCTCCGCGCTTCGACGTGCAGCTCGAGATGCGCATCGAGACCATCGGCATGTACCCGACCGCGTACCTGCTCGAAGACGCGTACGACTACGAGCTGCCGCGCGCCTTTCACGCCGACCCGAAGACGCGGCGCCTCAAGAAGCTCTCGAACAAGATCGTCGGCCTCGGCAACGACATCTTGAGCTTCGGGAAAGATCTCTCGGAGAAGCAGATCAACCTCATCTCGACGTTCATGAGCGAGACCGGCGCGAGCCCCGCCGACGCGATCGAGCAGGTGATGGCGATGCACGACGCGGCCGTCGCCGAGTACGACCGCGTCGCGTCACAGGTCGGCAGCTGGGGCGGCGAGGCCGACCCGTACGTCGCGCGGTGGATTCAAGACGTTCGCTACGCGTCGCTGGGCTTCAGCCTCTGGGAGTCGCAGGCGCCCCGCTACCTCGCCTGGCGCATCGCCATCGACGGCCGCGTGATCGCCCCCGAGTTCGAGCTCTTCGACCCCGCGACGTTCACCGCGTCGACGGCCGCCGGCGCGCCGATTCGTCTCGCGCCCTGACGCTCTGTCAGTCGCACGAGTACTTCTTGAACGCGTTGTTGCAGCGCTTCTTGCACGCCTCGTGCATCGCGAACTTGCCGTCGACGCACTTGAGCATGTGCTTCTTGGCGACGTCGCACGAGAGGGCGTCGGGCTCCTCGCAGGGGTCGCCGAGCTCGGCGAGCGACGCGTCGCAGTCGATCTTCCCGCCGAGGGCGCGGCACTTGTTCTGCCCGCGGCAGGTGCTGGCGACGAAGAACTTCGAGCCGTCGCACACGAGCAGCGAGAGGTGGTCGGCCGAGCAGCTGCCCTGGTCTTTCTGGTTCGCCTCGCACGGGTCATTCTCGGCGGCCTCGCCGCTCGTGCAGCGCACGCCCTCGACGTTCTCGACGCAGCCGAGCGACGACTTGCACGCCATCTTGAGCGCCCACTTGCCGCCGTCGCAGCGCAGCATCTTCTTGTGATCCGACGAGCAGCCGACCTCACGGTCGAAGCACGGCTCGCCGACGTCTTCGACGATGTCGCACGAGACGCTGCCCATGACCTCCATGCAGCCGACGGCGCTCTTCGCGCACTTGATCGCCTGGTAGGTGCCGTTCAGGCACACGAGCGCCGCCTGCTTGCCGTCGCAGACGCCGCTGAAGCTCTTCGCGACGGGGGGCGTCGCAGTGCACGAGGCGCCGGCCTTCGGCTTGCTGCAGGAGGCGAGGCACAAGGGCAGCACGGCGAGAACCGCGAGGCGCAGGAGCATGCCGAGGACGCTACCCGACGCCCCGCCGACCTGGCTCTCGTTTTCCACCAGCCCGGTTCATCAGGGCTCACGGGCGTGGAGCACATGGAGGCTCCCCACGAGCGAGCGCGTGTCTGAGGGCAAACGGAGCCATGACGGGTATAAGGCCGGCCATTGCTCGGCCCGCTCACGCTCACCCTCGCGATCACCGCCGCGGCGCCGCTGAAGCTGTGGCACGCGTACCGCGGCGGCGAGGAGCAGGCGCTGCAGCAGCTCGCGAAGGGCTTCACGCAAGAGACGGGCATCGACGTCGAGCTGCTGGCGGTGCCGTACGACGCGTTCTCGGCGAAGCTGACCTCGGCGATTCCGCACGGCGCGGGGCCCGACGTCTTCATCTTCGCGCACGAGCGGCTGCGGCAGTTCAAGCGAATGGACGTGGTGGCCGCGTCGCGGCTCGAGAGAGACGAGTGGCTGCCGGCGGCGATCGAGGCGCTCGACGTCGACGGGCAGACGTACGGGTACCCGCTGGCGCTCAAGTGCCTCGCGATGTACCGGAACACGCGCATGCTGGCCGAGCCGATCGCGGCGACGGCCGAGCTCGAGCCGCGCCTGAGGCCGTTCGCGAACGCGAAGCAGAGCCTGTTCGGCGTCGCCTGGGAGTCGGGCGACTTCTACTACCACGCGCCGATTCTCTTCGGGTTCGGCGGGCGGCTGTTCGACGCGACGACGGGGCGCGCGCAGTTCGACACGCCCCAGATGGCGGCGTCGCTGCGCTTCATCAAGTCTCTGCAGGACTCGGCGCTGATGCCGTCGGAGGTCAGCGGCGCGCTGGTGAAGTCGCTCTTCAACGAGGAGCGCACGCCGGTGGTGATCAGCGGGCCGTGGTTCGCGGGCGAGATCGCCCCGTCGATTCAGTACGCGGTCGACCCGCTGCCGATCATCTCTGAGACCGGCGAGCCGATGCGGTCGTTTCTCGGCGTCGAGGCGGCGTTCGTGTCGTCGCAGACGAAGGCGAAGGCCGAGGCGAGCGCGCTGGCGCTGTACGTGGCGCGGCAGTCGGGGCCGCGGGTCGAGTTGGGCATGCAGATTCCCGCGGGGCGGGAGCAGCCGAACGACCCGTTCATCGCGGCGTTCGCGAGGGCGGCGACGGCGGCGACGCCGACTCCGAACACGCTCGAGATGGCGCGCGTGTGGGAGCCCATGAAGCTCGCGCTGCGCGGAGTGCTGCAGGGCACCGTGACGCCCGAGGGCGCCGGGGCGCTGGCCGATCGCCGGTACCGGGCGCTGAACCGTGAGGCGCCGCCGCTCGCGAGCCCGGTGCCGTGGCTCGTCGGGCTCGGCGTGTTGGTGGCGGCGGGCGTCGTCTGGCTCGTGCGCAACCGGTCGCGCGAGCGGTTCCCCGACACGAGGCGGGCGCTGGTCTACGTGACGCCCGCGGCCGTCGGGGTGCTCGTGCTCATCGTGCTGCCGCTGCTCGCGGGCATCGGGCTCTCGCTGTTTCACCACGACGCGGGCACGTACCGCTTCGTGGGGCTGGCGAACTTCACCGACATTCTCTCGTCGCGCGGGTACTCGATCACCGAGCCCCTGTCGTTCTACTTCACGCTCGCGGTGACGATCGCCTGGACGGCGGTCAACGTCGTGCTGCACGTGAGCATCGGGCTCGCGATGGCGCTGTTGCTCAAGAGCCCGCTGCTCAGGCTGCGCGGCGTGTACCGCATGCTGCTCATCGTGCCGTGGGCGGTGCCGAACTACATCACGGCGCTGATCTGGAAGGGGCTCTTCCACCGGCAGTTCGGAGCGATCAACGGGCTGCTCATCGCGCTGGGCGTCGAGCCGATCAGCTGGTTCACGCGCTGGTCGACGGCGTTCGCGGCGAACGTGGCGACGAACACGTGGCTCGGCTTCCCGTTCATGATGGTGGTCGCGCTCGGGGCGCTGCAGTCGATACCGCCCGATCTGTACGAGGCGGCCGAGGTCGACGGCGCCTCGAAGTGGGCGCAGTTCCGCCACATCACGCTGCCGCTGCTCAAGCCGGCGCTGCTGCCCGCGGTGATCCTGGGCACGGTGTGGACGTTCAACATGTTCAACGTCATCTACCTGGTGAGCGGCGGCGAGCCGGGCGGCGCGACCGACATTCTCGTGAGCGAGGCGTTTCGCTGGGCGTTTCAGCGCAACGAGCAGTACGGGTTCGCGGCGGCCTACTCGGTGCTGATCTTCGTGGTGCTGCTCGGCTGGTCGCGCGTGACGAAGCGCGTGGCGGAGAACCCGGCATGAGGCTGCGATCGTTCGCCCTGCACGCCGCGGTGACGGCGCTGTGCTTCGTGACGCTCTACCCGGTCATGTGGGTGGTGAAGCTGGCGCTCTCGCCCTCGGCGAGCCTGTCGCCGGCGGTGAGCCCCCTGCCCGACCAGGTGACGCTGCAGAACTTCCGCGACGTGCTCTTGAACACCGACCTGCAGGGCCGCTGGCTGTTCGGGCGGCAGCTGTTCGCGAGCCTCTTCGTGTCGGGCATCTCGACGCTGATCGGCCTGACGCTGGCCGTCACGGCGGCGTACGCGATCTCCCGCTTCCGGTTCCGCGGCAAGGAGCTCGGGCTGCAGGGGCTGCTCGTGACGCAGATGTTCCCGGCGACGCTGATGCTGGTGGCGATCTACGAGCTCTTGCAGCAGCTGCACCTGCTCGACACGTGGACGGGGCTGGTGCTCGTGTACTCGACGACGTCGCTGCCCTTCTGCATCTGGATGCTGAAGGGCTACTTCGACGCGCTGCCGCGCGAGCTCGAAGAGGCGGCGCTGATGGACGGGGCGTCGCAGACGCAGGTGTTCCTCAAGGTCGTGCTGCCGCTGTCGCGGCCGGCGCTCGCGGTGACGGCGCTGTTCGCGTTCATGACCGCGTGGAACGAGTACATCCTCGCGGCGACGCTGATGAACGACGAGGCGCGGTTCACGCTGCCGGTCGCGCTGCAGCGGTACGTCGGCGAGTACAAGACCGAGTGGGGGCACTTCGCCGCCGGCGCGATCGTGATCTCGATTCCGGTGATGGCGCTGTTCTTCGCGCTGCAGAAGAACCTGGTCGGCGGGCTGACGGCGGGCGGCGTGAAGGGCTGAGCGCGTTCATCTCGCGCGACCGGCGAGGTAGGTTGCGCCCCCATGCGGCACGTTCAGCTCACGACCCTGATCTCGATCTTCTTCGCCTGCTCGGGCGGCGGCGGCGGCGGCGATGGCGGCTTCGATGCGGGCCCGGTGTTGCCGCCGTCGGTGACGTCGATCTCGCCCGACCGCGGGCCGGTGAGCGGCGGCACGATGGTGGTCGTGAACGGCTCGGGCTTCGTGCCGACGTCGAGCGTGGTGTTCGGGACGACGGCGGCGGCGTCGGTGACGTTCGACACCGAGCGGCGGCTCGTGGCGGTGACGCCGGCGGCGCCCGAGGGCCGCACGTCGGTGACGGTGATCAACCCGAACGGGAAGCAGGGCTCGCTGCCGAACGCGTACCTCTTTCAGGGCACGACGACGGGGACGATCGTCGACGCGGCGGTGATCGCTCCGGCGATGTCGACCGACAGCACGGGCGCGAACCCGGTGCGCTTCGCGGTGCGGAGCCAGGTGCACGTGCCGGGCATCACCGACGTGGTCGACCCCGATGCGGGCTCGCAGGGCATGGGGGTGCGTGCGCAGGTGGGCTGGGCGATCGAAGGCTCGACGGCGTTCACGTGGGCCGACGCGACGTACCTCGACGACCTCGACGTCTACGACCGCTACCAGGGCGCGGCGATGCTGCCGGGGGCGACGACGAACACGCCGGTCACGTACGTCATCGGGGTGCGGTTCTCGGTGAACAACGGCGCGAGCTGGGTCGAGGGCGATCGCGACGGCTCGGCGAACGGGCTGCAAGACGCGCAGCGGCCGCGGGTGACCGTGGCGCGCAAGGGCATCGACTGGTGCAAGCTCGGCGGCGAGCAGGTCACGGCGCCCGAGTCGTTCGACCTGCGCATCGGGCAGATGGGCCCGACGATCTACGGGCAGGTCTACGTCGTGGGCGTGACCGACAAGGCGGGCGCCGGCGCGGGCCTGTTGGGCGAGCTGGGGGTGGGCGACGCGGGCACGGCTCCGTCGACGTGGCTGTGGTCGCAGGCGACGTACAACCACGACACGAACAGCGGGTCGAATGACGAGTTCATGGGGCAGCTGCCGACGTCGGCGGCGCTGGCGGGCAGCAAGCGCTTCGCGTTTCGCTTCTCGGTGTCGGGCGGGCCGTACACGTACTGCGACTCGGACGGGCTCGGCACGGGCGGCTTCACGGAGGATCAGGCGGGGCGGCTGCAGCTGTCGACGGTGACGATCGACGAGTGCCGCCTGCAGTTCCCGCTGACGCTGAGCTCGCGACAAGGCGTGGTGGCCGGCACGGTGTACGGCCGGGTGCTGGCGGCGACGGTGACCGAGGCGATGGGCGCGGGGCCGGGCATCGAGGCGCAGCTCGGCTACGGAGCGGTGGGCACGCTGCCGACCGACACGTGGTCGTGGACGGCTGCGACGTACAACGTCGAGGCGCCGAACGGCCAGGAGGAGTGGCAGGCCGACCTCGTGGGGCCGCCGCCGGGCATGTACTCGTACGCGTACCGCTTCCGCGTGCAGGGCGGGCCGTGGCGCTACTGCGACTCGGACCCGGCAGACGGCATGATCGTGCAGGGGCAGCTCGGAGCGCTGACGGCGCAGAGCTCGAGCTTCAAGTCGATCGCGGCGTGCAACCTGCAGTTCGTCGATCGGCCGCTGGGCTCGATGGTGGCGAGCGGCGACACGCTGACGGCGTACGCGCGGGTTCGGGTGCCTGGCTGGTCGGAAGATGCGGGGGCGACGCCGGGCCTGCGCGGCGAGGTCGGGGTCGGCACGACGGGCGCGAACGCGTCGACGGACCCGGCGTGGGGTTGGCGGCCGGCGGCGTTCAACGTCGACGTGCCCGATGCGGGGCAAGACGAGTTCGTGGCGACGTTCAGCCCGGCGTACAGCGGCACGCGGGCGGTCTCGTTTCGCTTCGCGGTCGACGACGGCGGCTGGCAGTACTGCGACCGCAACGGGTCGGACGTGAACGGCTACGAGCCGGCGCAGCAGTGGGACCTGAACATCGGGCGGCCGTCGATCGAGTTCTGCAACCTGCAGTTCCCGCCGGCGGCCGACGCGGGCACGCTGGTGTACGGGCAGGTGTACATCGCAGGGGTGACGCGCGACGCGGGCGCGCCGATCGTGGCCGAGCTCGGCTACGGGCGCGAGCAGGAAGACCCCGGCGTTGCCGCGAGCTGGACGTGGGTTCCCGCGACGTACAACGAGAACTGCCCGGCCTGCGGCAACAACAACGAGTACGTGGCGCCGCTGCCGCCGGGGGCTCCGGTGGGGCAGTCGTACACGCTGCGGTTCCGGTACGGCACGGCCGCCTGCTACGGCGATCTCAACGGCGCCGGGAGCATCGTGGGCGGGTTCAGCGGCGGCTCGAACATCGGAGTGGTGACTCCGTGACGTCAGGCCTTGCGCGGCGCGGAGTCGTCTTGTATTAGCGGCGCGGTTTCAACGGGGGACATGCAGTCGGGCGAGCCGGGCGGATAGCTCAGTTGGTAGAGCGTCGCCCTTACAAGGCGAGTGTCACAGGTTCGATCCCTGTTCCGCCCATTGAGGTAAATAGAAGTGGAAGCGCTGGGGAGTTAGTTCAGTTGGTTAGAACGCCGCCCTGTCACGGCGGAGGTCAGGGGTTCAAGTCCCCTACTCCTCGCAGAAGAAAGAGCCCCGAGAGCCGAAAGGTTCTCGGGGCTTTTCATTTGGCGCACCGCGTCTGTAGCAAGCGCGTGCGGGTGGTCCGGCGCGGGCGCGGTCCTGTGCTTCAACGGGAGGGGTCTGAAGTTCGTTGGAGACCCCAACGACCGCTTCGGAACCTCTTCAGAAGCCCGGAATCGAGACCTTCTCGCTGCGGGCTACACGCGCGTGCCGCCGCCGAGAACGTGGCTTGCGATCTTCGCTCCTGTGGCGTTCGGCCCTGCGAACAGCAAGTAGTAGAGGTCGCCGCCCGCAGAGTTCTTCACGAGGTAGCCGGGCGTGACGTGACCGAAGTGGAGCTTGAGCCGAGCCCGATACCAGTCGAGCAGCTTACGGCCTGCGTCCTTCCCCTTCTTCGTCCTCACCTCGCCGAACATGTCGGCGCTCTGCTCCTCGTACACCTCGTCGTACCAGCTCGGGTCGCCGAAGTAGGTGTCGAGCTTCCTGCGCTCCGCATTGCTCAGCGACGCACTCGTTTTCAACAGCCGCTGAATTGCCATGCCCAGCGGGAAGTTGATGAACACCTCCATGGCGCCAGTCGCGGCGAGCGCCGCGATGGTCTCCCACGGCACTTGCATCCCGTACGGGTCGAGAAACACCACGCCGCGCCAGCCCTTCCTTCTCAGCCCCAGGCCGGTCAGGTGTTCGGTCAGGTACTTGTTGCAATCGCCCTCGTGAACGCGAATCTGGCGTCTACCTGCGTATTCCTGCTCCAGCTCACGGAGATGCCTCAGTCGCTCGGCGTTCTGCTCGATGAACACGTACCGGTTGAACGAGGGCTCGACATCGAGGGCGACGCGGGGAGAGCCGTCGATCACCGCCTGCGCGTCATCGACGATCGACAGCTTCTTCTGGGCGGCGGGCTCTGTCGGCCGGAGAGCGGCTCTTCCGGCCGCTGCGAACGCGTCGATGTACACCGTCTTCGCCCACGCCTGCTTCGAGAGAATCTTGGTGTACTCGCAAAGGTACGCCCGGAGTCGGTCGAGCTTGTCCTGCGCCCAGCGGCCGACCTCGGGCAGCTCGGAGGGAGGAGGCGGAGTTCTACGGGGCACGCGCGATGCTCCGCTCGCGCTCGGGAGCGGTCCATCGCGCCGCCACGGCCGCAGCCCTCTTGATGAGCAACTCGCGCTCGTCGGTGCCCAGCACCTCGACCTCGGGACGTGAGGGCATCGCGTCCCACGTCTTTCCCTTCAGTGTTCTACCGGCCACCTTCTTGGGAAAGCCGCCCCACTGCTTGAAGAAGAAGGGCACGCCCGCCCTACGGCACTGATCGCGAAGAGAGACGACCCACGCCTCCTTCATTGGTCGGCAGCCCGCACCGCTCTCGCCCCCGACAATCACCCAGTGAATGCCCCGCAGGTCGATCTCGCCGAGATCTTCAAGTAGGGGCTCGATCGACAAGAACCGGACTCGCGCCCTCGTCTGGCGCATGTGGTCAATGCGGGGGACTCCGTACTTGCGGTCCTCGACGCTCACTCCCCACCAGACGTGGGGAAGGCGTGCCGCCCACGACAAGTCGTCGTTGAGTAGGTCACGCATTCGGTCGGAGCGCTTCGTCAGGACTTGGTACGTGTGCCAGTTCGCCTGCTCCATGACCCGCGCAACCGCCGTCACGTAGTCGGTGCCGACGCCGGTCTGAAACAGGTCGCTCATCGAGTTCACGAAGATGGTCTTCGGAGACTTCCAGCGCAGCGGCTCCGGCAGCTTCTCCGGCACGAGCCGAAGGTCGAAGCCCTGCTCGAAGGGGTGACCGGGGACTCCTCTGAACCGCTCAGCGAACGTCTCTGCGTAGCAGTGCTTGCAGCCGGGGCTGACCTTCACGCAGCCGCGCACTGGATTCCACGTCGCGTCCGTCCACTCGATGTCGGAACTCTGAGCCACAGCTTGGCCTCCTGTCGTTTTGTTCAGTGTAGAGGAGCGAGCTGGGTCTCTCCAGAACTCTCACGGCCCGTCTTGGACGAGCCAGATCCATCGCCGTCTGGCAGTCGGTGAACGTTGGCGGGGCGCTTGGGTTGTGACCGCCCGCTGCGTGAGTGGCTGAACGTGGCCGCCTTCTTAGGTGTCGTAGTCGCCGGAGTCCCACGGTGGGAAGAAGGCCATGTAATTTCCGGGCAGCAGTTCGACGGCGCGCCAACGACTTCCTTGTCGGCCGCCTCTTCCGGGTCGAGTTCATCCAAATTGCGAGGGATCAGCCCGAAGGTAAGACCGAACCGCGAAACTGCGAACGGAGCCACCTCGATTCGACCAAGGGTGACCTCTCCAAGCTCGCGAAGGCGTTGCTTGACGAGGTTCGCGCGCTTCAACTCGTCGCAGCTCGCGCGGAGGCCGAAGTCATCGATCTTCGCTTCAAGTAGGCGCCCTTCTCGATCAAACAGATAGGCAGCTACGAACTCGTGCCCGTGCGGCTCGAACGGAGTGGTGATGAAGAACTGGCGCCCGTCGGCGGTGTGGCCGATGAGGTCCGCGTGATGGTCGTCATGGTTGATCGCGATCAGCGCCGGTGGATAGTCGTCGTCCATGACATCGAAATACCATGCGGTGCGGCCGAACTTGCTGAACTGGGCGACCAGATGAAGCCGAAGCTACTAAGCGAAGCTGAGTTCAAGGGGACTCTTGCTGGACCGATGACAAGGTACGTCGGACCACCGCTTCTCGACATCTGGCCATACGTTGATTCGGTGCCAGCGACCGAGCTGGAAGGTCACGCCGTCTACGAGCAGTTCGTAGAGTGTGTCTACCTCACCGCTGATGCTCGCTATCACCACGTCCTGGTGATGACGCGGACGAAGAACGTCTTCCTGGTCGTCATGGTCGATGTACCGGCAGCCAGCATCGCGGGCCACTACGTGCTCGACCTGAATCGCGAGTACGGACTTCGCTAGTTGCACCAACCGGAAACCGATTAGGGCTGGCAGGTGAGCTTCAAGACCGCTGCCCCAACAGCGTCTGCACGTCAGCGACCAGCTCCCGCGTCCTTCCGATCGATCTTGAACGACCGCGTGCTGTCGAACTTCAGGCCCATGAACGCGACCTTCCGTGAGCCGGTCGCGACGCTGCGCACCGCGACCTTGTTGCCGCTGACCCTGATGTCCTGCGGCTCCCACTTGAGGTCGGGGATGAGCTTCCAGAAGCCCTCGACCTGCTTCATCAGCTCGGCCTTACCCTTGGTCGCTCGAGCAGCGGCTGTCGATGACCCTGCTCTACCGGTCGACGCGGCGGCTGGCGCTGACGCCCGACGGCGAGCAGCGGGTCGAGGCGGCCCGCGAGATGGTCGCCGCCGCCGAGCGCGGCCTCGATCGGGCGAGCGGCCGCAGCGCGACGCCCACCGGGGCCCTGCGGCTGACGGCTCCGGCGTTTCTCGCCGAGACGACGTTCTGTCGCGACGTCGCTGCCTTCTCGGTGCTGCACCCGAAGGTCAGCGTGACGGCGCTCTTCACCGAGGTGCCGCGCGACCTCTTGCGCGACGGGCTCGACCTCGCGATTCGCATCGGCAAGCTGGAAGACAGCACCCACCGCGTGCGCAAGGTCGCCGAGATGAAGCGCCTGCTCGTGACGTCGCCCCGCTACGCGGCCGCTCGTGCCCCCGCGCGCAAGCCGCGCGATCTCGAGACGTGGGAGTCGATTCGGCTCGCGTCGCGGCCGGCCGAGCTCCAGCTCGTGCACAAGCGCCAGCCCTCGGCGACGGTGACGCCGCTGGTGAAGCTCGCGACCGACAGCGCGGCCGCGATTCGCGCGCTGGTGATCGCCGGCGCCGGCATCGCGACGATCCCCGAGGTGATGGCACGCCACGAGCTCGCCCGCGGGCGGCTCGCCGAGGTGCTGCCGGGCTGGCAGCCGGCGACGCTCGGCGTGTTCGCGGTCTGGCCGGCGAACGCGCGGCACGACTCGCTGACCCAGCGCTTCGTCGACTTCATCGCGGGGCGCCTGGCTGCGCTGTTCAGCGACGAGCCGAATCACCGGCACTCGTAGCGCACCTGTACGCTCACGAAGCGGTCGGTCTTCAGCGAGGCGCAGGTGGTCGGGCAGAGCGTCAGCGCGCCGGGCTCGAGCAGGTAGCTGCGCCGCATCTGCGCGCAGTTCGCGGGCGCGTACTCGGACTGCAGGTAGTCGGTGCCCAGGCGGCCGGTCGCACGGACCTCGACGGGCCGAATTCCCGGCGGCAGCGGCCAGGAGCACAGCTCCACCGCCTGCCCCTCGGCGACGAGCGTCGAGGCCAGGGCGCTCCGCGACGCCGTCGAGCAGAGCGAGGCCCGCGACCCGCCCGTCGCCGACGCGAGCCGCTGGTACGCCAGGCCCTCGTTCACGCCGAACACACCTTCTTCTCGGCACCGGCCGGCCGCCGGCGGGTCTTCGGGGCCGAGCAGTGGGCGGTCGAGGGTCGTCGAGAACCCGCCGACCACGCTGAAGGTGAAGCGGTGGCCCTCGGTGACCGCCGCGAGCCGTGCCACCGCCGCAGTGACATCGGTGAACAACGGCCGGTCGTCGCTGACGAGCACGAGCCGAACCTCGCTTCCGGGGCGCAACAGGCGCCCCCAGCCCGGCGGCTGGTCGAACGCCGAGGCGAGCATCACGTCGACGCCGTCGTGCGACGCGACGACGGCGCCGCGCAGCACCCCGGCGTCGACGACCAGCAGCCGCTGCGGCTCGGCGAGCACGAGCAGCCGGTACTCCCGGCCTTCGGCAGCGAGGCCGTACTCGAGGCGCCCGAGGAAGTCGGCGGCCGCCTTGAGCCCGCCGCCGTACATCGAGCCCGACGTGTCCACCGCGACGACGTGATCGACGAGCTGCGTCTTGAGGAGCTCGAGCGCGAGCGTGCCCGGCTCGCAGGGCGCCGGCGGCTTCAGCTTCGCCTCGGGCTCCGAGCGCACGATCTTCACCGGCGCGGGCTGGCGGCTCCGCGGGTTCAGGAGCGGCTCGAGGGCCTCCCGCCAGCGGCGAATGTACGCCTCGAGCTCGTCTGCCGTAGGCGCGGGCTTCGCCGGCTGCGGGGGCGGGCGCGGCGGCGCCTGAACCGGAGCGGCCGGCGCCTGCTCGGCGACCGCGGCGTCCGCTCCAGCGTCGAGCGGGGGCGGCTCGAGCCCCTCGTCGCGCACCGACACGTCGCCGGCGGCGGCTGCCGGCGCCGGAGCGGGCTCATCGTCGCCGCACTGCCACCACGACAGCCCGCCCGCGACGAGCACCAGCATGACGAGCCACCTGCCGCGCCGCCGGGGCTGCACGCCACGCAGGCTACCTCGCGGCCCTCGCAACCGCGGCACGCGCAGGCGACGGCTCGAGGCGCGTGAGTTCACCCTTGGCCTCTCAACTGACGTAGCCTCCCGCTCCTCTGTGCGTCTGTCTGGGCCGGCCTCGTTGATCGCACTGTCGCTCGCCGCTTGCGGGAGCCCTGCCGTCACGCTCGACGTGAGCGACTCGGGCAGCGCGCTGCAGAACGGCAGCGACGGTGGCTCCGTCCAGGTGACGCCGCCCGACGCCGGCGCGCGCTGCAGCTGCGCCGCGGGCTGGGTGTGCGTGCCGAGCTCGGGCTCGTGCGTGAAAGACGACCCCGAGACTGCCGACGAGCCCGACGCGGGCCTCTCGCCGCCCTGCAGCGACGACGACGTCGTCACGTGCGGCGTCAGCAAGCTGGGCGAGTGCCGCCTCGGCACCGCGACCTGCACGAACGGCCGCTACGGCGCCTGCATGGGCAACGTCGACCCGACCCCCGAGCTCTGCAACGGCAAAGACGACGACTGCGACGGCCTCATCGACGAAGAGCTGCCCGACTCGACGTGCGGCCTCGGTGAGTGCCGCCGCGTCGAGCCGAGCTGCATCGCGGGCACCCCGCACGCCTGCGCGCCCGGCGCGCCCGCAACAGAGACCTGCAACGGGCTCGACGACGACTGCGACGGCGCCGTCGACGACGGCCTCACGACCTTGAGCTGCGGCACCGGCGCCTGCGCGCGCACCGTCGCCGCGTGCGTCACGGGCCAGGCGATGAGCTGCGCGCCCGGCACGCCGACGACCGAGACCTGCAACGGGGCCGACGACGACTGCGACGGCCAGACCGACGAGGCGCTCGGTGCGTCGACCTGCGGCATCGGCGTCTGCCAGCGCACGGTGCAGAACTGCGTCGGCGGGGCGCCGCAGACCTGCGCGCCGGGGGCTCCTGGCACCGAGAGCTGCAACGGCGCCGACGACGACTGCGACGGGCAGACCGACGAGGGGCTCGGCACCTCGAGCTGCGGCACGGGCGCCTGCGCGCGCACGGTCGCCGCGTGCGTCGGCGGCACGACGCAGACCTGCACGCCCGGCGCGCCCGGCGCCGAGATCTGCAACGCCATCGACGACGACTGCGACGGTGCGGTCGACGAGAGCCTGCCGGTGCTCACGTGCGGCGTGGGCGCGTGCCTGCGCATGACACCCTCGTGCGCGATGGGCATGCCGCTCGTCTGCGTGCCCGGCGTGGCGGCGCCCGAGCTCTGCAACGGCGCCGACGACGACTGCGACGGGCAGACCGACGAGACGCTCGGCTCGACCACGTGCGGCACGGGCGCCTGCCTGCGCACGGTGCAGAACTGCGTCGGCGGCACCCCGCGGGCGTGCGCGCCGGGCGCTCCGGGCACCGAGACCTGCAACAACACCGACGACGACTGCGACGGCCAGACCGACGAGGGGCTGGGCAACGTGAGCTGCGGCGTCGGCGCGTGCGCGCGCACGGTCGTGGCCTGCACGGGCGGAGTGCCCGGCACCTGCACGCCGGGCGCGGCCGGCACCGAGACGTGCAACGGCATCGACGACGACTGCGACGGCACGATCGACGACGGCGTGTGCGGGCCGGTGGCGATGTGCCCGGCCGGAAGCACGGTGAACGCGAACACGACGGTGACGCTGAACACGGGCGCGAGCTCGCCGGTCGGCAGGCCGCTCACCTGCGCGTGGTCGGTCGTCTCGCGGCCGGCGTCGTCGAGCGGCACGTTCGGCTCGCCGGCGAGCTGCGGCAGCTCGACCTACTTCGCCGACGTCGTGGGCACGCACGTGCTGCAGTTCACCGTGACCGACTCGCTCGGCGTCAGCTCGAGCTGCACCGTCACCATCACGGTGAACCCGGTCGGCGACCTGTGGATCGAGCTGACGTGGGATCGCAACAACGACATGGACCTGCACCTGCAGCACCCGTCGGGCGGCAACTCGCACAACGTGAACAGCTGGAGCTACAGCTCGCTCGGCTACGACTGCTTCTACGGCGACACCAACCCGCCGTGGGACACCGCCGGCACCGCCGACGACCCGTCGCTCGACCGCGACGACATCTCGGGGCGCGGGCCCGAGAACATCCGCATCAACACGCCGCGCACGAACCACGACTACGTCGTCGGCGTGCACATGTTCTCGTGGGCCGCCTCACCGCAGGCCGTCACCGCGACGGTGAAGGTGTACTGCGGCGGCACGCTCGCCACGACGCGCGTGAGATCGTTCAACACGATCGATCAGCTGTGGGTGGTCGGGAACATCCGCTTCGGGGCCGGCGGCTCCTGCACCTTCACGCCCGACGGCTTCACGTTCATCCTGCCGTAGGGGGGCGACTGCGCCGCGAGAGTCGCTCGGGCCCGGGCAAGCGCGGTCCAGCCTGATTCGGTCGAGCGTCGCGCTTCAGGCTCTACCGCTGGGCGCCGGTCGTAGCGCGCGGTCCGAGCGCAGGAGTGCATCGGTCGAGCGTCGCGTTTCAGGCGGTGCCGCTGCGCCGGCCGTAGCGCGTCGGCGGCGCACCCGCTGAGCGTCGCGTTCCACGGTGCACTGCTCGCCAGGCGAAGCGCCTCAGGGCGCTCGGGTGAACCAGCCAACTCCGCCGAGCGTGGCGTTCGGGCTGCACTGCCCCGACGGGCCCGGCCGCCAGCCGTAGCGGCTCACCGAGGGCGAGGCGAGGTAACCGGCATCGTCCGCGCCGATCGCCTCGACGCGCACGCCGGCGTCGGAGCCGCGCCTCGGCCAGACGACGTCGGCGACATGCCAGAGCTGGCAGGGCGCTCCGAGCGCGAAGGTGTCGGGCGGCGTCAGCGCGTCGAGCGGCACGACGGCAGCCGGGGCGCCGCGCGCGAAGACGCGCACCACCGGCTTCACGGCGTCGCGGCAGGTGCCGGCTCCAGTGCCGGCGTCGTCCCGCGGAGCGACGTCGGCCACGCAGCGCTGGCCCGCGGCACACGCGCACGGCTCGCCGTCGCTGCAGACCGTGCACGCGGGGCCTTGGGCGGCGCGGGCGTCGCGGAACCAGTGCACGAACACACCGTAGCGGCAGTCGGCGCTCGAGCAGGCGGCGGCGTGCTCCGGGTAGTTGAGCGAGACGTTCTCGAGCAGCGCGCCGGTGCCGGTGTCGTCGATGTTGAGGCGCGGGTCGTCGTGCCGCCCCGGCTCGCCCCACTCGAAGTCGAAGCCCGAGTCGGGCGTGCGCATCAGCTGCGCCCAGCCGTTGACATCGCCGCTGGTGAGGCCTGCGTCGCCCTCGCTGAAGAAGCCGAACGGCGCAGAGCCTGGCCGCACGAGGTGGACGTCGAGATCGACGCCCGACGAGCCGACCCACGACAGCTGGGCGACCAGGTCCTGCTTCACGGCGACGTTGAGCCCGAGCTCCACGCTGCTGCCGTGGCCCTGCACGTCACGCACGGTGAGGCGCAAGCGGTAGGCGCCCGTCGCGAGCGGCACGAGGCGCGGGCTCGGCGAGCTGCCGCCGGTCATCGCCGGAGGAGGCCCCGGCGGGGAGGCGACGACCTCCCAGAAGTACGTGAGGCCGATGCGGTGATCTTCGGGGTCAAAGGTGCAGGCCGAGTCGTCGGCGCTCGACCACGCCGACAGCTCGACGACGGCGTTCGGCGAGATCTCTCGCGAGCGCGTGAAGTCGTAGCCCGCATCGGAGGCCGGCGCCCAGTCGCCGTAGTCGACCGGCGCCGAGCCGTCGCCCGGCCGCACGCGCGTCACGTTCGCGCACACGACCGGCGGGAAGTTCATGCCGAGCGTGCCGGTGAGCGGCACGCGAACCACCGGCCGCACCGGGTCGTCGGAGCGGATGACGAGCTCGGCCGCGTAGGCCAGCTGGCTCACCTTCGTGTCGATCTTCACGTGCACGTCGGCGAGGCCGCCCGGCTCGAGCGTCGCCGGCGGAGCGGTCACGACCGAGAAGGCGGCGGCGTCGGCGCCCTCGATCGTCACGCTCTGCAGATCGAGCGCGACGGGCCCGGCGCTCGCGATGCGCACGGCCGGCCAGAACGCCGCCGCGGGCTCGACGGCGCGATCGGCCGGCTCGGGCGGAAACTGCAGCGACGGCGGCGTCACCTCGATCACGGGCGTGGCGCCCTTCCCGCTCAGCGCGACCGTGACCTCGGGGTGCTCCTCGTCGTCGGAGCCGAGCACGAGCGTGCCGGTGTAGCTGCGCGCCTCGGCCGGCTTCAGCGAGATCGGCACGTCGAGCGAAGCGAACGGTTCGATCGCGAGCGGCTCGGGCTCGACCGAGAACGCGGCCTCGCCGTCGACCCGCAGCGACGTGACGTGCAGCGCGATGTTGGTCGACGCGCGGATCTTCACGGGCAGCGACTTCACGCGGCCCACCTTCGCGTCGCCGAACTCGAGCGAGAGCGGCTCGACCGACAGCACGGGCCGAATGGCGCTCGGCCGGTTGTCACGGCAGCCCGCCAGCACGAGGGAGGCGATCACGAGGAGTCGGCGCATCGACGGTGCTGAAGCGTACCCGGTTTCGGTACGCTGCCGCCGGGTGGATCTCGACGCGTCACTCGCGCATTTCGCGGAACACGGCTGGGCTCGGCTGGGCAAGGTCATGCCCGACGAGACCGTCGCCGCCCTGAGCGCCCGCGCCGACGACCTGATGCTCGGCCGCGTCGTGTACCCGGGCATGTTCTTTCAGATGGACTCGGCGACCGGCCGACACGAAGACGCTCCGCTCGGGCTGGGCTGGCAGGGGCCGTCGCTGGGCTACCGCAAGCTCGAGAAGCTCGAGCTCGACCCGCTGTTCCTCGCGTGGATCAGAAACCCGCTCTACGAGCAGATCGCCCGGCGGCGCATCGCCGGCGCCATCTCGCTGTACCGCTGCATCATCTTCAACAAGGCGGCCGCGGGCGGCAGCGACATCCCCTGGCACCAGGACGGCGGCCGGCTGTGGGGCCTGAGCGAAGACCCGCACCTGCAGCTGTGGACGGCGCTCGACGACGCTCCGCTCGACGGCGGCTGCCTCGAGGTGGTGTCGGGCTCACACGCGTGGGGCCTCGCGACAGCGCTCGGCGGAGTCGTGCCGCCGGACCAGGTCGAGCGCCGCCAGGCCGAGTCGCTCGCCGTGCCGCTGCCGGCCGTCGCCGGCGAGACGATTCTCGTGCACAACCTGCTCTGGCACCGCAGCCGGCGCACGCGCACCGGCAAGCGGCGCCTGGGCCTGTCGGTGTGCTTCATGAGCGGGGCGACGCGGTGCCTGCGCAAGAAGCGCGCGCCGCGTCAGTTCTTCCCCGCCTTCGCGGCGACGCAGGCGTCGTAGCGCCGCTGCACCGAGCGCGCGAACCACGCGGTCGACAGCTCGCGCGACAGCTTCGGCGAGTGCAGCTTCACGTCCGGCAGGCGCGCGTACGGCGGCTCTCGCTGGTACTTCGCACGCCAGGCGTCTTTGACTGCGCTCCAGGCGGCCGTCTGCTCGAAGCGGCGCGTCTTCTCGAGGCGGGCGTCGCGCACGTACTGAGGGCCGAGCTTCTTCAGCGCGCGCATCGTCTCGGTGTCTTCGCTGTACGGGCGGTAGGCGAGCAGGTCGCCGTCGAGCGCGAGCTTCGTGCCGGTGACGGCCGCGAGCTGCTCCTGAAAGGCGGCGTTGCGGCTCGCGAAGTCGCCCGCGTTGTAGTCGGCGAACCGATAGACCGGCTCGTCGTAGTCGCCGCCCGCGAACAGCCGCGCCGAGCCGTAGAGGAGCCCGCCCTGCCGCGTGTACAGCTCGTCGCGCACCGAGTCGGGGTCGCGGCCCAGCGCGCGCGCGTGACCTTCCGCGAACGCCACGCTCACCTGCATCGAGCCCGCCGTCGTGATCGGGTTGCGATCGTTCAGCTCGCCAGCGACCACGACCGCCACCGGAAAGCGACGCACCTCTTCGTCGATGATGTCGCGGTAGAGGCGATCGAGATCGGCCTCGGTGCGCACGGCCGAGAGCCGCTGGTCGAACGTCTGCTTCGCCCCAGGCGCCTTCGCCGAGAGCACCTTCGTGAGCACCGGCTGCGCGAGCGGGCCGAGCGACGAGGCCTTGGCCGCGATCTCTTTCCGCGCGATCGCCGCCAGGTTCGGGACCACGGGGTTCGCCTGGAAGCCCGACTCTTGATCCGCGATCGCGATGACGGCGCACACGTGCTCTTCGTCGGCCGGCAGCCCGTTCAGGTTCAGCGCGAAGTCGAGGTCGGCCGCCCAGCCTTCACGGTCGGTCACCTTCGAAGGGATCCGCTGCGCGATCTGCGGGACGTCGAGCTCGACGATGGCGTCGGGCCGCGTGGCTCGCACGCAGCTCGTTGCGACCAGGATCAGCAGCGGCCAGAGACGCATGCATTGCTGACGCTCCGGGCTTCACGGTCATTGCACACGTGTCAGTTGGGGATGACACGCGGGTGACATTTCGGCCCCTCACCCTGTCCCTCTCCCCTACGAGGGGAGAGGGGACGATTCTTCTTCGCCTGCGATCTGGCCGAACCGTTGCGCGCGCCAGTCGGCCTTCGCCTGCTCGATGCGCTCCTTCGAGCTCGAGACGAAGTTCCACCAGATGTGCCTGGGCGCATCCATCGTGGCGCCTCCGAAGAGCAGCACGCGCGAGGGCTCGTCGGCCCTCAGCACGACGTCGCCTTTCGGGCGGAAGACCGCGAGCTCGCCCTTCTTGAAGCCCTCGATCGCTCCGTCGACGACGTAGGCCGCGCGCTCTTCGTGCTCGGCGGGCAGCTGCAGCACCCCGCCCGCCTCGACCTCGGCCACCACGTAGAACAGCTCGGAGTGCGTCTTCACCGGCGAGACCGCTCCGCCGAAGCGGCCCGCGACGACGCGTAGGCGCGCTCCGTCGCCGTCGAGCGCCGGCAGCGTCGCGCCCGGGTGGTGCGCAAACGAAGGCTCGGTCTCTTCGTGCGCCTTCGGCAGCGCCACCCAGATCTGAATGCCGAAGGTCCGGCCTGCGCGCTCGCCCCGCTCGGAGTGCGCGATGCCGCGGCCCGCCGTCATCCAGTTCACGTCGCCCGGCACGATGCGCTGCACCGAGCCGAGCGTGTCGCGGTGCACCGCCTCGCCCTCGAAGAGGTACGTCACCGTCGAGAGCCCGATGTGCGGGTGAGGCAGCACCGCCATCGGAGGCCCCTCGGCCGGCCCCATCTGATCGAGGAAGACGAACGGCCCGACCATGCGCCGCCGCGCCTGTGGCAGCGCGCGCAGCACGTGCAGGCCGCCGGGGAGCTCGGCCGTTCGGGCCGCCAGCACGAGCTCCACGTCGTTCATTTGAGGCTCGTCTCGATCTTCCACGTCTTGAGCAGCGTCTTCGTCACCGGCGTCTTGCCCGCGATCTCGAGCAGCTTGTCCTTCTGCTCCTGCGTCAGCGTCGCGCTGGTCGAGATGACGCGCTCGACGCGCTCTTCCGCCAGGTGCGCGTCGAGGCGCACCGTGACCTTGCCGAGGTCCCAGCCCTTGCGCTGCGCGTACATCTTCAACGTGATGCTGGTGCACGAGCCGAGGCCCCCGAGCAGCAGCTGATACGGCGCGGGGCCCGAGTCCTGGCCGCCGTTCGCGGGCGGCTCGTCGGACACGAGCTTGTGCTTCCCCGCCGTGATCGACTGCGCGTAGCCCTCGCCACTCTCGACGATGATGGTCATGGCCGTGCCTTATAACCGGCTCGCTCGTGTGGAGCATCGTGCAGCCGCGCTCGACCCGGCCTGAGCCGTCGGGGTCGCTGAAAGCGGCACGCCCTGAGTCGCGCTCCACACGATCGAGCGCGTGCGTCAGCGCAGATCGAACAGCAGCGCCTCGATGGGAGCCTTCGCCTCGAGCACGAGCTTCTGCTCGCCGCTCACCGCAGCGCCGTCGCCTTCGCCCAGCGCCACGCCGTTGAGCGTGCCCGCGCCTCGCGCGAGCTGCAGCCACGCGTGCCGGCCCGCCGCGAGCGCCAGCTCGGCCTTCTCACCGGCACCGAGCAGGGTCGCGAAGATGCGCGCGTCCTGGTTGATCTTGAGCGCTCCGTCTTCACCGCCCGGCGAGACGACGAGGCGGAACTTCCCGCGCCGCTCGGCCTCGGTGAACGCCTTCTGCTCGTAGCCGGGCTGCAGGCCTTCGCGCTCGGGCATGATCCAGATCTGCAGGAAGTGCAGCGGCCGCTCGCCGGGGTTCGTCTCGCTGTGGCGCACACCGGTGCCCGCGCTCATGCGCTGCACCTCACCGGGCTTCAGCACGCCGCGAGTGCCCATGCTGTCCTTGTGCTCGATCTCGCCCTCGAGCACGTACGAGATGATCTCCATGTCGCGGTGCCCGTGCGTGCCGAAGCCGGTGTTCGGAGCGACGCGGTCTTCGTTGATGACGCGCAGGTCGCGAAAGCCCATGTGCTTGGGGTCGTAGTAGTCGGCGAACGAGAACGTGTGATGGCTGTCGAGCCACCCGTGGTTCGCGTGGCCGCGCTGCGCTGCAGGACGTACGGTGATCATGCCTTTCGTATGTGTCGTGGCCCGAGCCCGCGCAAGCAACAGAGCGTTGCGTCAGGTCACCGTGCCGCCGACGGGGTGCGTCTTGAACCAGTCGAGCGCGAAGTCGCGGAAGGCGATCGTGCGCTTGGGCAGGTTGCCGGGCGGCGTGACGACCCAGAGGCCTCCGGCGCGGGTCTCGTGGCGGGGCAGCACGCGCACGAGCTGGCCGGCGGCGACGTCTTTCTCGGCGAGGAACGGCGGCACGATGGCGATGCCCGCGCCCTTCACCGCCGCCTCGCGAATGAAGAAGAGGTCGTCGGCGACGATGCGGCCCTTGGGGTGAACCGTCACGCTCTCGCTGCCGCCCGTGAGCAGCACCTCGCGAAAGGCGTGGAAGAGCACCCAGTCGTGGCCCTCGAGCTCTTTCACGGTGCGCGGCGTGCCGCGCCGGGCGAGGTAGGCCGGCGACGCGAAGAGGCGCATCGCGAGCACCCCGGCCTTGCGGGCGACCAGCGAGCTGTCGCGCAGGCGCTCACCGCCGCCACGGAACGCGAGATCGAACTGCTCGCCGACGAGATCGACGACGCGGTTGCTGACGTTCACCTCGACGCTGACGCTCGGGCAGCGCGCGACGAAGGTGCTCACGAGCTCGGGGAGCAGCGTCGCGCCCAGATCGACCGGCGCCGTGATGCGCAGGTGCCCGCTCGGCTTCTCTTCGGACTCGGGCAGCTCGCCGAGGGTCTTCTTCAAGGTCGCGAGCTGCGGGCCGACTCGCTCGAGCAGCGCCTGGCCGGCCGTGCTGAGTGAGACCTGGCGGGTCGTGCGGTTCACGAGCGTCATGCCGAGCTCGCGCTCGAGGCGCTGCAGGCCGCGGCTCACCGTCGACTTCGGCACGGCGAGCTTCTTCGCGGCGGTCGAGAAGCTGTTCGTCTCGGCGACGGCGACGAACAGCTCCAGGGCGTTGAGATCCATGAGGGGGTGAACATCGCCCACCCAGGGGGACGGGGGAAGATATGACCACGCCATGCGTACGTTCGTTACGGGAGGGTCGGGGTTTCTCGGCCGCGAGATGATCCGCGCTCTGATCGCTCGCGGGCACACGGTTCGCGCCATCGCCCGGTCGGCGAAGTCCGAGGCCGCCGTGAAGGCCGCCGGCGCCGAGCCGGTGAGCGGCGACCTCGATGACGTCGAGTCGATGCAGCGAGGCATGGAGGGCTGCGACTGGGTGATCCACTGCGCCGCTCACACCGAGGAGTGGGACAGCGACGCGGCCTTCTGGCGCGTGAACGTCGTGGGCACCGAGAACGTGCTCGCGGCCGCGCGCGGCGCTCGCGTGCGCCGGTTCGTGATGATCTCGAGCGAGGCCGCCCTCGCCGACGGCAACGCCATCATCGACGCCGACGAGACCGTGCCGCTGCCGGCGAAGGCGCTGCCCGGCTACCCCTTCACGAAGGCCGAGAGCGAGCGGCGCGTTCGGGCCGCGAACAACGCCGACTTCCAGACCGTCGTCGTGCGCCCGCGCCTCATCTGGGGCCGCAACGACACCGCGCTGCTCTCGAAGATCCTCGAGGCCGTGAAGGCCGGCCGCTTCAAGTGGATCGGCGGCGGCAAGTACCCGAGCAGCACCACCCACGTCGCGAACGCTTGCGAGGGCGCGCTGCTCGCCGCCGAGAAGGGTCGCGCTGGCGAGGTGTACTTCGTCACCGACGGCCCTCCCGTCGAGTTCCGCTCGTTCATGACCCGGCTCATCGAGACCCAGAAGCGCACGGCGCCCACCGGCAACGTTCCCTTCGGGCTCGCGTGGGCCGCCGCGACCGTGACGGAGGCCCTCTGGCGCATGCTCGGGAAGAAGAGCGCTCCGCCTGCGACGAAGGTCGCCGTCGCCCTCATGGGGCAGCAGGTGACCGTGAAGGACGACAAGGCCCGCCGCGAGCTCGGCTACGTGGGCCACGTCTCGCGCGACGAGGGGCTCGCCGAGCTGGCTCGGCTGCCGCCCGTAAGCCCTCTCCCCTCGTAGGGGAGAGGGTTGGGGTGAGGGGGTCGTCGAGCGAGAGAAGAACCACCGCGCAACGCGTGATTCTCTCGCTCAACTGCCCCCTCACCCTGTCCCTCTCCCCTACGGGGGAGAGGGGACTCTTTTTCTTTCTCTCAGTTGCCGAAGAGCTCGTCGAAGAACGCGTTCATCGCCGCGTACGCTCGCTTCGCCGTCACCGGGTTGTACTCGGCCCGCCCCGGCATCTTCGCGTCGGGGTCGGTGAAGCTGTGCACGCTGTTGCCGTACGCGACCAGCTGCCAGTCGGCCTTCACCGCCCGCAGCTCGCTCTCGAACGCCTCGACGTCTTTCGGCGGCACGTTCGGGTCGTCGGCCCCGTGCAGCGCCAGCACCTTCGCCTTCACTTCCTTCGGCGGCGCGTCCGGCTTCAGCGGCCCCAGCCCGCCGTGAATCGAGACCACGCCCGCGATCGCCGCCCCCGTGCGCGCGTGCTCGAGCACCACCGTGCCGCCGAAGCAGAAGCCGACACCGCCGAGCTTCGCGCCGTCGACGCCCTTCTGCGCCTTCAGCGTCTCGAACGCCGCCGCGATGCGCTCGCGCAGCAGCGCCTGATCGCCCTTCACCGCACCCGACGCCTTGCCCGCCTCGTCGCGATCTTTCGGGCGCCCCGTCTTGCCGTACATGTCCGCCATGAACACGACGTACTTGCTGCCCGCCACCAGCTTCGCCTGATCGATGTTCGCGGGCGTGATGCCCAGCCAGTTCGGCACCAGCACCAGGCCCGGCCGCGGCGTCTTCACCGCGTCGTCGTAGACGAGCACGCCTTCGAGCGGGGTCTTGCCTGCGGTGTACGCGACGGGCTTCGAGACGATGTTGGAGAGCGCCATGACGAGTGCGAGGGTAGGCAGCATGGCTGCGGCCTCTACCATCGGCCTCGGGTGCATGCGACTCGAGCGCGCAGACGTCATTCGCGCCGCGCTCGACGCCGGAGTCCGCCTGCTCGACACCGCCCACGCCTACGGCCCCAGCGAAGCGCTCGTCGCCGAGGCCCTGCGCGCGTGGCCCGGCGAGCGCCCGATCATCGTCACCAAGGGCGGCCTCCACCGCGAAGGCGAGCTGTGGAAGAGCGACGCCCGCGCCGGCACCCTGCGCGCCCAGTGCGAGCAGTCGGCGCGCCTGCTCGGCCGCGTCGACGTGTACCTCTTGCACGCGCCCGACCCGGCGGTCGCGCTCTCGACCAGCGTGCGCGCCCTCGCCCGTCTGCGCGACGACGGCCTGGTCGCCGGCATCGGGCTCTCGAACGTCTCGCTGCCGCAGCTCAAAGAGGCCCTCGAGCTCGCGCCGCTCTCGGCCGTACAGGTCGCGCTCGGCGCGTTTCACCAGGGCCCGTTTCGCGACGGCGTCGTCGCCCACTGCCTGCGTCACGGCATCGTGGTGCAGGCGCACACTCCGCTCGGGGGCCTGAAGCGCGCCAAGGGCCTCGCGAAGAACGCCGTGCTCGCCCGCATCGCCGCGCGACACGGCGCGACCGCCCAGCGCGTGGTGCTCTCGTGGCTCGTCGCGCTCGGCATCACGCCCATCGCCGGAGCCCGCCGGGTCGAGACCGCCCGCGAGCTCGTGCCCCTGCCGCTGACCGAGCAGGATCGCGAGGAGCTCGACGCCGAGTTCACCGCCGCGGCCCGGGCGCTCAAGCCTCGCGCGGCCCCGAAGGCCTCGGCCGACGGCGAGGTCGTGCTCATCATGGGCATCGCCGGCGCCGGCAAGTCGACGCACGTGAAGGCGTGGGTCGACCGCGGCTACGAGCGGCTCAACCGTGACGATCGCGGCGGCACGCTGCGCGGCCTGGCCCTCGAGCTCGACGCCCGCCTCAAGGCCGGAGCGCGCCGCGTCGTGCTCGACAACACCTACGTGACGCGGGCGAGCCGCGACCTCGTCGTCGAGATCGCGCACCGGCACGAGCTGCCCGTGCGCTGCATCTGGCTCGACACGCCGCTCGAGCAGGCGCAGCTCAACGTCTGCGAGCGCGCGAGAGACGACGGCCTCATGCCGGTGTCGCTGCTGCGCATGGTGCGCGACTTCGAAGCGCCGGCCGACGACGAGGGCTTCTCGACCATCGAGCGCGTCGCGTTCGAGCGAAGGCCGGTGCGAGAGCGCGAGGGGCTCATCGTCTCGCTCGAGGCGGTGCCCCACGTGCGCGCGTGGAGCACGCCGGCGCTCGTGATCGGCTGGCAGCCGAAGCAGCGCCCCGAGCTGCCCGCGGGCGTCGAGCTCGCGGTCTGCGAGCACGAGGCGGGGCCTCCGCGGTGCTGGTGCCGGCCGCCGCTGCCGGGCCTCGCGGTCGCGTGGGCGAAGCGCCACGGCGTCGAGCTCACGAAGTGCCGGTTCATCGGCGCGACGACCACGGCAGAGAAGATGGCGCGGGCGCTCGGCTGCACGTTTCAGCGCGCGGCGCCGGCGTGAAATTGGCGCTTGGCCGCTGGAGCCGTTCGGGTAGCGTGCGCCGCCGGTGAGCACGAAAGACGCGGAGGCGGGGCTCGAGCTGCTCAACGCCGGCTTCCGAGACTTCATCCCCCACAACAAGGTGCTCGGCTTCACGGTCGTGCAGGCGAGCTTCGACCCGTCGTTCATCATCGCGCGCCTGCCGTTCGACGAGCGGCTCGTCGGCCACCCCGACAGCGGGCTCTTGCACGGCGGGGCGGTCACGACGCTGCTCGACGCCGCCGGCGGAGCTGCCGTCTACGTGAAGATCGGCAACCCGACTCCGATCGCGACGCTCGATCTGCGCATCGACTACCTGAAGCCGGCGGCGGGCCGGCTGCACGTTCACTCGCGCGCCGAGTGCATCAAGGTGACGAAGAACGTCGCGTTCGTGCGCATGAGCGCGTACCACGACGACCCCGACGACCCGATCGCGCTCGGCACCGCGACGTACATGATCGGCACGAAGGGCCAGGCGGTCGCACCCGGAGTGACTCCGTGACGATCGTCGAGCAGGTCGCCCGCGCCAGGGCGAGCGGCGACTGGAACACGATGATCGCGTCGGTGCCGTACGCGCGCTTCCTCGGGGTGACGCTCGAAGAGCGCGACGGCGGCCTGGTCGGCCGCATGAAGTTCGCCGACCACCTGGTCGGCAACCCGACGCTGCCGGCGCTGCACGGCGGCACGCTGGGGGCGCTGCTCGAGCTCGCGGCGCAGTTCGAGCTCATGTACCGGGCGCAGACGCTGATGCTGCCGAAGACGATCACGCTGACGATCGACTACCTGCGCTCGGGCAAGGCGGTCGACACGTGGGTGCGAGCGAAGACGGTGCGTCAGGGCCGGCGCGTCGCGACGGTGCACACGTGGGCGTGGCAAGAAGACGAAGCGCAACCCGTCGCGCAGGCGACGATCAAACAGCTGGTGATGGGTGTGATCACGTGAGTGAGGCCAAACAGCAGCGCGTCGTGCAGGGTGACCCGCTGCGCAAGAGCGTCGTCAAGCTGTTCACCGTCACGCGCAAGCCGAACCACTACGAGCCGTGGTCGCACGGCTACCAGCACGCGTCGGGCGGCTCGGGCTGCATCATCGAGGGCAAGCGCATTCTGACGAACGCGCACGTCGTGACGAACGCCGTGTTCATTCAGGCGCTGAAGAACGGCGACGTGAAGAAGTACGTCGCGCGCGTCGAGCACGTGAGCCACGACGAAGAGCTCGCGGTGCTGACCGTCGACGACCCGTCGTTCTTCGACGACACCTCGCCGGTGCAGTGGGGCACCCTGCCCGTGCGGCAAGACCGGGTGCACGTCTACGGCTTCCCGATCGGCGGCAACGAGCTGAGCATCACGGCGGGCGTCATCTCGCGAGTCGAGGTGATCTCGTACACGCACTCGCGCCGCTGGCTGCTGGCGCTGCAGACCGACGCGGCGATCAACCCGGGCAACAGCGGAGGCCCGGTGTTCAGCGACGGCAAGCTCGCGGGCGTCGCGTTTCAGAGCCACGAGCGCACGACGGCGCAGAACACGGGCTACGTGGTGCCCATGCCGGTCATCGAGCACTTCCGGCGAGAGATCGCGGCCGGCAAGGTGCTCGGCGTGCCGTCGCTCGGCATCTTCTGGCAGAAGATCGAGAGCGAGGCGCTGCGCGAGCACGCGCGGCTGAAGCCGAAGCAGAGCGGCATTCTCATCTCGCGCGTGATGTTCGCGGGCTCGGCGGCCGGGCACATTCGCGAGGGCGACGTGCTGCTCTCGGTCGACGGCACGCGCATCGAGCAAGACGGCACGATCGTGCTGCGCGGCGAAGACCGCGTCGACTTCTCGCACGTCATCAGCCAGCGCCGGGTCGGCGAGACGCTCTCGTGCGAGCTGTTGCGCAAGGGCAAGCGGCTCAAGGTGAAGGTGACGATGAAGCCGCCTTCGACGCTGGTGCCGCTGCCGCAGCCCGACCGGGTGCCGACGTACTTCGTGTTCGCGGGGCTGATGTTCGTGCCGCTGACGAGCGAGTACCTGGCCTCGTGGGACTGGAAGGACGTCGACATTCGTTTTCAGCACCTGTACCGCGACGGGCTGCAGTCGCCGAAGCGGCGCGAGGTGGTGATCGTCTCGCATGTGCTCGCGCACGCGGTGAACCAGGGGTACCACGACATTCGCGGCGCCATCGTCGCCAAGGTGAACGGGAAGCACATTCGCGAGATGAGAGACGTGGTGCGGGCGGTGAAGAAGCCGCTCGGCAAGCTGCACGTCATCGAGTTCGATCAGTCGCTGTACACGTTCGGTTCGCACGTGGCGCTGAGGGCGAACGAGGTGGACCAGGCGACGCGCGAGGTGCTGGCGACGTACGGCGTGACGAAAGACCGGTCGGAAGATCTCGAGCGGCTCTAGCGGGCGTAGCGCGCCAGCGCGTCGAGGGCGTCTTGTGCCCGACCGGCCGAAGCCCGAAGCGGGCGAGATCGGGCGAGATCGGGCTAGATCGCCACGCGGTACCGCTGCCGCCCGAACGTCCCGGGCTGCGCGTCGAAGTGCCCGGCCAGCGTGGCGCCGCACTTCGGGCAGGCGCCCTCGGCCGTCAGCCGGTACTCGAGCAGCTCGTACCAGTCGCGCACGATCAGCTTCTCGCCGCAGCCGGCGCAGCCCGTCGTGTCGCCTTCGACGTCGTGAACGTTGCCGACGTACACGTGCTTCAGGCCCGCGCTCAGCGCCTGGGCCCTCGCCCGCCGCAGCGTCGCCGCTGGAGTCGCCGGCACGTTCGTCATCTTGAAGTCGGGGTGAAACGCCGAGAAGTGCAGCGGCACCTCGGGTCTCAGCTTCGAGGCCATCCACTCCGAGAGCTTCGCGACCTCTTCCTCGCTGTCGTTGTGACCGGGGATCAGCAGGGTCGTCACCTCGACCCAGCACTTCGTCTCGTGCACCAGGTACTCGAGCGTCTCGAGCACCGGCTGCAGCTTCGCGAACGCGATCTTCTCGTAGAAGCCCTCGGTGAACGCCTTCAGGTCGACGTTCGCCGCGTCCATCTTCGCGAAGAGCTCGGCGCGCGGCGCGGCGTGCACGTAGCCGGCGGTGACGGCGACCGTCTTCACCCCTTCGGCGCGGCAGGCGTCGGCCACGTCCATCGCGTACTCGGCGAAGATGACCGGGTCGTTGTAGGTGAACGCGACGCTCTTCGCGCGCAGCTCTTTCGCCCGCGCGGCGATGGCGCGCGGCGAGGCCTGGTCTTGCAGCCGGTCCCACTCGCGCGCCTTCGAGATGTCCCAGTTCTGGCAGAAGCGGCAGCCGAGGTTGCAGCCGGCGGTGCCGAACGAGAGCACGCTGGTGCCCGGGTAGAAGTGGGCGAGCGGCTTCTTCTCGATGGGGTCGAGCGCGAAGCCCGAGCTGCGACCCCAGGTCGTGAGCTGCATGGCGTCGCCGGTGCGCTGCCGCACGAAGCAGAAGCCGCGCTGGCCCTCGTGCAGCCGGCAGTCGCGCGGGCAGAGATCACACTGCAGGCGCCCGTCGTCGAGCCGGTGCCACCACTTGCCCGGGACGCTCATGAGACCTTCCTACTGGTCGGGCTCCGCTGCTCATCAGGACGTCGAACGGTACTGCTGTTCGACGTCCACATTCGCGGGCGCTCCGCCCGACTCTCTTCGGAGAACAGCTTCGCGGTGAAGCGGTGAACGCGGGTGCCCGGCAGCCACTCGCGCGGAGGCAGCCCCGCCTTGCGCTTGAGCAGCGAGACGAACTGCGTCGGGCCTTCGACCTGGTGCCACATCTCGGGGATGAAGAGCGCCCGGTGTGAGCCCCAGGCGAGCTGCAGGCCGTCGACGCCGGGGCGCAGCGCCGCGAGCAGCTGCGCCTCGGTCTCGACGTCGAGCTTCTCGAGCGGCGACAGCACCGAGACTTCGACGCGCGTGCGGTCGAGCTCGCCGGCCGTGAGCGGGTCGAAGCGCGGGTCCGAGAACGCCGCCGCCTTCGCGTTCTCGACGACGTCGTCGTACAGCGACCGGCGCGCCTGGGAGCTGCCGACACACCCACGCAGCTCGTCGTCAATCGTGAGCGTCACGAACGCCGCGCCCTGATCGTCGAGCCACGGGTGGCCGACCGGGCGCTCGGGCGGGGGGCCTCCGAACGCCTCGGCGATCGAGCGCCGCGCGAGCTCGATGAGCACCGGCCCGTTCATGCCCGAGCCTCTGCCTCGTGGAACGCGAACGCGCCGTAGCCGACGACGCGAGCTCTGTCGCCGGCGGTGTCGCCTGACGTCCGCAGATCGAGCTGCCGCCCGCTGAGGCCGCGGCGCTTCGCGACGTCGAGGAAGCCGCGCAGCGGAGCGTTGCCACAGGCCTGGTCGTCTTCGATGGCGTCGCCGTCGAGCGCCACGATCGACCGCGCCGTCTTCGCGTCGAGCGCCCGCGCCTCGGCCCACGGCAGGAAATGCGACAGGTCCGAGCTGATGAGAATGTGCGAGCCCTCCCAGGCGGCGTCGAGCACGCGCGCCACCTCGTGGCGGTCGGCGTGGCCGACGGCGATCGGCACGAGCGTGAGGTCGCCGCCGAACAGCGCCTGCAGAAACGGCAGCTGCACCTCGAGCGAGTGCTCGCGCGCGTGAACGAGCGACGAGACGGGCACCCCCAGCGACGACGCGATCGGGTCGATGCGCACCTGACCGAGCGGCGTCTCGAGCGCCTGCGCGTCGGGCAGCGCCAGGCCGCGCAGGCCGACGTAGTGCGCGGGGCCGAGCAGCACGACGCGGGCGGGCCGCTCGACGCCGCGCCACTGCGCGTAGGCGCTCGCCGCGATCGGGCCCGAGTACACGTAGCCCGCATGCGGCACGACCAGCGCCTTCGGTGCCCCGCCCGGCTGGGTCGTGGCCTGCGACAGCAGGCGGTCGACGAGCTCGACGAGCGCGTGCTTCGAGCTCGGGTAGAACGAGCCGGCGACGGCTGCAGGGCGAACGTTCACGGTGGCCATATTGCACCGATCGACATAACAAGCTCACGCCGATGCTTCAGCCCGAGACGCTGCGACCTCACTATTCGGCGTTTCTGAAGGCCGGGCGCGTGCTGCTCACCGGGCACTCGCACCAGGCGTGGCCCGACGCCGCGCGAGAGGGCCAGCTCGAGGCGTTCGACGACGCGGCCCGCCTCGCCGACGACAAGTGGGGCGCCGCGTTCGCCGCCGCCGACGCCGTGCGCGCGTACATCGGGCGGTGCATCGACTGCCCGCCTCCGCAGATCGCGCTCGCGGCGAGCACCCACGAGCTCGTGACGCGAATGCTGTCGGCGTGCGATCTGCAGCGGCGGCCACACCTGGTGACGACGACCGGCGAGTTCCACTCGATCACCCGGCAGCTCGAGCGCGCGAGGGGCCTCATCGACGTGACGTGGGTCGACGCGCGCCCCGTGGCGACGCTCGCCGAGCGCCTCGCCGCCGCCGTCACCGAGCGCACGGCCGCGGTGCTGGCGTCGACGGTGCTGTTCGAGACGAGCGAGCGCGTGCCGCACCTGACCGAGCTCGTGCGCAGCGCGCGCGCGAAGGGCGCCGAGGTGCTGCTCGACGCGTACCACGCGTTCGGCGTCGTGCCGTTCACGGTGGCCGAGCTCGGCGCCGCCGACGCGTTCGTCGTCGCGGGCGGCTACAAGTACGCGCAGTGGGGCGAGGGCAACTGCTTCATGCGCGTGCCGCCGCGGGCCTTCGAGCCGGTGCTGACGGGCTGGTTCGCGGGCTTCGGCGCGCTGGCGCACGCGCACGGCGAGGGCGTGGCCTGGGGCGCGACGGGCGCCGAGCGCTTTCAGGGCAGCACGTACGACCCGACGTCGCACTACCGGGCGCGCGCCGTGAGCCGCTTCTTCACGCGCGAGGGCCTCAACGTCGCGCGGCTGCGCGAGCTGTCGCTGCGGCAGACCTCGCGCGTGATCGAGCTGCTCGACGGCCTCGACGTCGTCACGCCGCGAGACCCGCAGGCCCGCGGAGGCTTCGTCTCGGTGCGGCTGCCCGACGCCGCAGCGGCGGCGAAGCAGCTGCACGAGCGCGGCGTGCTCGTCGACCACCGCGGCGCGCTGCTGCGGCTCGGGCCCGCGCCCTACACGCTGGACGAGGAGCTCGAGCGCGGCTGCCGCGAGCTGCGCTCACTCACGTGAGGCGCTGGGCGCTCGGGCTGCTGGTCGCGGGCTGCGTGACGCCCGAGCCGGCGCCGGTGGCCCCGCGGGCTGCACCGCGGCCGCGGCTGCTCTCGCGCTCGGTCATGCCGGCCGACACGTTCGCGCCGGGCCCCGAGTCGGGGCGCGTGCTGAACCCTGCAGAGCTGCGCGGCCGCAAGGCGCCCTTCCCGTCTCAGCCGGTGCAGGGCTTCTCGAGCCTGCTCAGCGACGGCGACGGCGGCTACCTCGCGCTGAGCGACAACGGCTACGGCGCGCCCGAGACGTCAGCCGACTACCGGCTGCGCATCTACCGCATCCGCGCCGATGGGCCCGCACTCACGTGGCGGTCGTTCATCGAGCTGAGCGACCCTCAGCGCTGGGCGCCCTTCCCCATCGTCAACGAGCACACCGACGCGGGGCGGGTGCTGACGGGCGCCGACTTCGACCCCGAGTCGATGCAGCGCGTGAGCGACGGCACGCTGTGGGTGGGCGACGAGCTCGGGCCGTACCTGCTGCACTTCGACGCCGAGGGCCGGCTGCTCGGGCCGCCCTTGTTCGCGCCCGGCTACACCGCGCAGACGCTGCCGGCGCTGAGGGCGATGAACGCGCTGGCGGCGCACGCGCGTGCGAACGGCGCCCCGGTGCCGATCGCATCGCCGAAGCACACGCTGATTCCCCAGGTCTTCGACCCGGCGTCGCTGAAGCGGGCGGGCTTCGACGTGATCCCGTGGACGGTGAACGACCCTGCGCGCGCCGACGAGCTGCGAAAGCTCGGCGTCGCGGGGCTCATCTCCGACCGACCCGATCTCGTCACCGGGGCCCAGGGCCACCGGGGCGCGCGCGGGCTGAGGCCCGAGAGCACCCTGGCCGCCTTCGAGGCCGCGCTCGAGCTGGGCGTCGCGACCCTCGAGGCCGACCTGCAGCTCACGAAAGACGGAGTGCCCGTCGTCGGCCACGACCCCGAGCTCAGCCCCGCGAAGTGCCGCGTCGGCAAGCCCGTCGCGCTGCGCACGCTCACGGCCGCAGAGGCGCAGCGCATCGTCTGCGACAAGCTGCTGCCCGACTTCCCCGACCAGCGGGCGATCGCCGGCAAGGCCGCGACCGCGTTCGCGAAGGCCGAGCGCCTCACGAGCCCCTTCGCGATCATCACGCTCGATCAGCTGCTGCGCTTCGCGAAGGCGTCGCCGGCCCGCTTCAACCTCGAGATCAAGACCGACCCCATCGCGCTCACCGACGCGGCGATCGCCGTCATTCGCAAGCACGGGCTCGCCCCGCGCGTCGAGCTGCAGTCGTTCATTCACCTCGCGCTGCTGCACTCGCACGAGGTCGCCCCCGAGCTGCAGACGGTCGCGCTGTTCGAGGCGGCGCCCGCAGAGCAGAAGTGGGCGCCGCGCGTCGGCAAGAGCGGCGGCTTCGAGGCGCTGGGGCTGGCGGCCGACGGGGCGCTCTACGCGATGCTCGAGAAGCCGATCGACGGGCACTCGGTGCCGGTCTTCCGCCTCGACCCGAAGGGCACCGACCTCGAGCTCGCGTTCGAGTACCCGCTGCACGCGCGCGCGGTCGCGGCGAGCGATCTGCAGATCGTGAACGGCACGTTCGTCGTGCTCGAGCGCGACGACACCGAAGGCGACCCGGCCGGCTTCAAGCGGGTGTTCGCCTTCGAGCCCGACGCCGGCACGAAGCGCGAGCTCGTCGATCTCGAGGCGCTGCCGGGCCTCACCTACCCGTTCTGGACGATCGAGAGCGCGCTGCCGCTGCCCGGCGGCCGGCTCGCGGTGGTGAACGACAACAACTACCCGTTCAGCTGCGGGCGGCACGTCGACGCCGGCGAGCCCGACGACACCGAGCTCATCGAGATCCAGCTGCCGTGAGCCAGGCCTTCACGATCGGCAGCCAGCCGTTCTTCGTGAACCAGAGCGCGGCGGCGAGCAGCGGCAACAGCAGCGCCCACGCCCAGCCGATGCCGTCGGCGCCGTGCGCCGGGCTGCCGCCGGGCTTCATCTGCACGCGCTCGGCGCGATCCATCTCGACCTTGGTGATGCGCGAGAGCGCCTCGAGCTCTGAGATCTTGCCGCGGCTCTTCAAGAACGCGACGAGCAGCGCGCCGGGCGCCATCTCGAGGTGGTTCGCGAGGTATCGGTCGAACGCGCGCTTGAGCTCTGAGACGTCGGCGTAGCGGTCTTTCGGCTTGCGCATCATGCAGCGCCGCACGATCTGCTTGAGCTGCGCGGGCGCGCGCGGCGCCACCTTGTTCAGCGCGGGGTACTTGCCCGTGCGGATCTTCGCGAACACCTCGCCCGCGTTGGCGCCGGTGAACGGCTTGATGCCCGCGAGGCACTCGTACAGCACGACGCCGAGCGAGTAGACGTCGCTGCGCGCGTCGACCGGCTCGCCGCCGACCTGCTCGGGGCTCATGTACGTCGGCGTGCCGACCGCCATGCCGGCCTTCGTGAGCTTCTCGAGCTGCTCGTCGAGGGCGATGCCGAAGTCCATCAGCTTCACGTCGCCGGTCTTCGACAGCATCATGTTCGCCGGCTTGATGTCGCGGTGAACGATGCGCGCGAAGTGCGCGTGCTCGAGCGCCGAGGCCATCTGCATGCCGATGACCGTCACGACGTCGGGCGGCAGCGGGCCCTCCTTGAGCACCTCCTGGAGCGTGATGCCGTCCACCAGCTCCATCACCATGTAATAGCCGCTGTCCTTCTCGATGAAGTCGTACAGCGTGACGATGTTCTGGTGGCGGAAGCCGGCGAGCGCCATCGCCTCCCGCTTGAAGCGCAAGAGCGCCTCTTCGCCCTTCTTCGCGATGTCCTGCGTCAGCTCTTTGATCGCGACGTCGCGGGTGATGAGCTCGTGGGAGCCTTTGTAGACGACGCCCATGCCGCCTCGGCCGAGCTCGTCGTTGACCTTGTAGGGGCCAATCTTGCGGGGCTTCAACGGCCGGGCAGGTTAGCTCGCCGCGGCCACAAGACGTGGAGAAACGAAGAGCGCCTTCGAGCGCGCGCCGGGCGCATGCGGGTCGAGCGCGTCGAGCAGCGCGACCAGCGAGGGGAAGCGCACGACCGGGTCGGTCGAGAGCCCGCGCACCAGCACCGGCAGCACCCACGGCGGCACGCCCTGCCGGCGCGTCGGAGGCACGGGCTCTTGCCCCGGCTGGGGCTGGCGATCCCAGATGGCCTCGAAGAGCGCCGCGCTGAACGCTGCCTGCTCGAGGCGCTGACACAGCCTCGCGCGCTCGACCATCTCGACCAGCACCTCGGTCGCGAAGCGGGGACGCGCCTTGAGCCACTGCCGCCACTGCTGCCGTTCGAAGAAGAGGTCGGGCTCCATGACGAACGGGTTGTGCACCAGTCGCGCCCCTCATGCGCGTCGGTGCACAACCCGCTGTCACCTCATCGTGACGACTCGTCCCGTCAGTCCTGTGGTCGGGCTGCGCTGCTCATCAGGACGTCGAGCGGTGAGGCTGCTCGACATCCACATTCGCGCTCGCGCAGCCCTCAGTCGGGGCGAATCTGAATGATCGGCTCGGAGCGCTGCTCGAAGCCCGAGCTGTAGCGATCTTTCTCGGCGATGACCGAGCTCGCGGCCTTCTCGAAGAGCTTCTGGAACTCGGGGCGCAGCAGGTACTCGGGCACCTGCTGCACGGCCCCGTCGATGAGGCGGTCGACCATGTTGCCGGTCGGCTGCGTCAGCGCCTGCAGGATCTGGTCGGCGCTCAAGATGTCGCCGGCCTTCGAGCCCGTGAGCTTGGTGATCATGTCGGTGAGCTCCGACTGGAACGGGCCGCTCTGCAGCTTGCCCGCGAGCTCGCCGAACATCTGGGTCGCGAGGCCACCGAGCGGCGAGTCGGGTCCGCCGATCGCCGAGTTGCCGAGCGCCTTGCCGAGCACGTCACCCAACAGACCGCCGGCGCCGCCGCCCTTCTCGCCCGCCGCCGCGCCGAGGATCTGCTGCGCGAACTGGCCCGCGGTGCCCTGGCCGAGCGGCCCGAGCGCCTTCGTCAGCGCGCCCCCGGGAATGAGCCCCATCGCGCCCTCGAACATCTTGCCGAAGTTGGGTGGCTTGTCCGTCAGGCCGTCGACCGCCTTGAGGCCCGCCGCCGCCAGCGTCACCACGGGGTTCAGGCCCGGGATGAACGACGCGATCGGCGCGACCACGTCGGCGACCTTGGAGAGAGTACTGACTGCGCTCTTGAATGCCTTCCCGATGCTGCTGAAGAGTCCCATGGGGACCTGGCATTTCAACGGCGGTGCCAGACGGGGAGCCAATGACTTCAGGCGCTTGGGCAGCGCGACACGGTGCGACGTCTCGTGCAGCGGTGTCAGAAGCCTGTGACGAACCCTGAGAAGTCGGTGGGCGGCGACGGGCGCGGCTCCAGTGCCGAGCGGCGCTCCGAGGTCGCGCGCGACGGCGTCGAATCAGACGCACGGGGTGCTAGAAGACCGCGCAGCCCAGATGCCCGCCATCGTCCTGGAGTGGCTGAACCTCCTCGTCCGCTGGGTCCACGTGATCGCGGCGATCATGTGGATCGGCGACTCCTTCCTCTTCATGTGGCTCGACAGCCACCTGTCGAAGCCGAAGGCGGGCCGCGACGAGAACGTCACCGGCGAGCTGTGGATGACGCACTCCGGCGGCTTCTACGAGGTGATGAAGCGCAAGGCGCTGCGCAAGGGCGAGAGCGTCGGCACGCTCTACTGGTTCAAGTGGGAGAGCTACACGACGTGGCTGAGCGGCTTCTGCCTGATCGCGATCGTGTACTGGCTCGGCGGCGCGGCGCTGCTCGTCGACCCGTCGGTCTCTTCGCTGTCGCCCGCGATGGCGGCGCACGTCTCGCTCTTGCTCTTGCCCGCGGGCTACCTCGTGTACGAGGGGCTGTGGCTCACGCCGCTCGCGAAGAGCCAGAAGGCGTTCGCCGCGGTCGGGCTCGCGCTGATCGTCGCGCTCGCGTGGGAGCTCACCCACCTGTTCTCGGGCCGCGGCGCGTTCCTCCAGGTCGGCGCGATGCTCGGCACGATCATGACGTCGAACGTGTTCTTCCGGATCATCCCGTCGCAGAAGCACATGCTCGCGGCGACCGAGGCCGGCACGCCCGTCGACACCTCGTACGGCCTGCGCGCGAAGGGCCGCTCGATTCAGAACCACTACCTGACGCTGCCGGTGCTGTTCTGCATGCTGTCGAACCACTTCCCGTCGACGTACGGCCACCCGCAGGCGTGGGCGGTGCTCGGCCTGCTCGTCGTCGTCGGAGCGGGCCTGAAGTACGTGATGAACTTCCGCGGGCAGACGCACCCGTTCGTGCTCGTCGGCACGGCGATGGCGCTCGTGGTGGTGATCGGGCTCACCGCGCGCGGCTCGGACGCGATGTCGGGGCTGTCGGCGTACGAGGGCAAGCCGAAGGTCTCGTTCGCGACGGTGAACACCATCATGCAGGCGCGGTGCGTGACGTGCCACGCGACGAAGCCGACGAGCCCGATGTTCCCTGCGCCGCCGAACGGCATCGTGCTCGAGACGCCCGAGCAGATCGCGCTGCACGCCGATCGCATGTTCGTTCGCGCCGTCGCGACGAAGACCATGCCGCTCGGGAACATGACCGGCATCACCGACGACGAGCGCGCCTTCCTCGGCGCCTGGGTTGCGCAGGGCAAAGACATCACCGCTGTCGGCGAGTCGGCTGTCGCGGTGCCCGACGCCGGGCCCTCCGAAGAGCCCGCACGCGACGTCTCGCCGCCGGCGCTGGCTCGGCACCGCTTCAAGAACCTCTGCGCCGCCTGCCACGGCCAGAACGGCGACGCCCAGACGCCCACCGCCGCGGCCTTCCAGGTGAAGCCCCGCAACTTCCACGACCCCGAGTGGCAGAAGGCGACCACCGACGAGGCGATTCGCACCATCATCTTGAAGGGCGGCGCCGCGGTCGGGAAGAGCGCGACGATGCCTCCGAACCAGGACCTCGAGGGCAAGCCCGAGGTGGTCGATGAGCTCGTGAAGATTGTTCGCGGGTTCGGGGCGGCGGTACCCTAGTAGGCGTCGGTCTGCGGGCCCCGGGGCGTCGTCATGTTCTCGCTGCTCGTCCCCATCGTGCTGCTGCTGACGCCGCCGCCGCTGGTGGCCGCCGATCTGCGCAAGGTGCCGCTCCCGACACTCGGGAACCCCGAGCGTGCGAGCGGCTCGCCGTTTCGTGAAGACTCGAGCGCCGAGGACACCTTCAGGGCGCGCTGCGCGATGTGCCACGGCGAAGACGGCAGCGGGCGCGGCCACAGCACCGGCGCGCGCAACGTCATCTCGGCCGACTGGCAGGACTCGCGCACCGATGCCGAGATCCGCGACGCCATCGTGCTCGGGGTCGCCGACTCGCGCATGAGGGCCTTCGCCGGCAAGGGCACGCCGGAGCAGTTCGACGCCCTCGTGCGCTTGATCCGCAGCATGCGTGCGGTGCTCGACCCAGCCGACGCTGAGGACGACGAGGAGACGACCCCCGAGGTGCCGCCGATGCTGTAACCGTCGGGGCGCTGCGGCGTACCTGGCCACGCCATGCTCCTGCGCCTCGCCGACCCTTCCGAGCTCCCCATCGCCGTCGCCATCGACGACGACGCCTGCGAGCTCTACGCGACCGCCGGCATCGCGCTGCGCTTTCCCGAGGAGCACCCCTTCGTGCTGGGCGAGCGCGCGCGGTGGCGCCGCTGCGCCGAGCTCGGAGCGATGTGGTTCGCCGTCGAGGCCGACACCGTCGCCGGCTTCGCGGCCCTCGAGTCCCTCGACGGCGTGATGCACCTCGAGCAGCTCTCGGTGCGTCGCGACTTCGGCCGAAGGGGCATCGGCGCGGCGCTCCTTCGCAAGGCGATGGAGCACGACCCGCTGACGCTCACGACCTACGCGCACGTGCCGTGGAACGCGCCGTGGTACCAGCGCATGGGCTTTCGCCGCCTCGACGAGCGCGGGTGGTCGCCCGCGCTGCGCGAACGAATGACCGAAGAGCGCGCGGCGCTGCCGATGCCCGAGCAGCGCGTGGCCATGCGCCGGCCCTGAGGTACCGCCGCTTCCCTGTCGGCCCTCGGGCCGCGGTCGTGTAGGGTCGCGCGCCATGATCTTCCGCGGCCAGCGCGTGCTGACGCCCGAGGGCCTGAAGCCCGCCACGATTCACGTCACCGACGGCCGCATCGACAAGGTCGGCGCGCACGATGACGTGCCGCGCGGCGCCGACGTCGTCGACGCCGGCAACGACGTGCTCACGCCGGGCATCGTCGACTCGCACGTGCACATCAACGAGCCCGGCCGCACCGAGTGGGAGGGCTTTCGCACCGCCACCCAGGCCGCCGCCGCCGGAGGCATCACCACCGTCGTCGACATGCCGCTCAACTGCATCCCCGCGACGACGTCTCGCAAGGCGGCCGAAGAGAAGCTCGGCGCGCTGAAAGATCAGCTCCACGTCGACGTCGCCTTCTGGGGCGGAGTCGTCCCGGGCAACGTCGGCGAGCTCGAGGGCCTCGCCCGCTTCGGAGTCCCCGGCGCCAAGTGCTTCCTCTGCCCCTCGGGCGTCGACGAGTTTCCGCACGTCGGCCGCGCCGAGCTCGACGCCGCCCTGCCCGTCTTGCGCGACCTCGGCCTGACGCTGCTCGTGCACGCCGAGGCTCCGGGCCCGCTCGAGACGGCCGAGAAGGCGGTGAGCGGCCAAGACCCGAACGCCTACTCGACGTACCTGCACAGCCGCCCGCGCGCCGCCGAAGACGAGGCCATCGCGATGATCATCGAGCTGTGCCGCAAGCACCGCGCGAAGGCCCACATCGTTCACCTCTCGTCGGCCTCTGCGCTACCGCTGCTCGCGAAGGCGCAGGCCGACGGCGTGCAGATCACCGCCGAGACGTGCCTGCACTACCTCGCGTTCACCGCCGAAGAGATCGCCGCTGGCGCGACCCACTTCAAGTGCTCGCCGCCGATTCGCGAGGCCGAGAACCGCGAGCTGTTGTGGAAGGGCCTCGAGGCCGGCACCTTGAGCATGGTCGTCAGCGATCACTCGCCGTGCACGCCGCAGCTGAAGGCCGGTGACTTCATGCACGCGTGGGGCGGCATCTCGTCGCTGCAGCTCGGCCTGAGCGTGCTCTACACGCTCGCCGCGCAGCGCGGCATCGGCCTCGACCGCATCTGGCGGTGGAACTCTGAAGGCCCCGCCGCGCTCGCGGGCCTCGCCGGCCGCAAGGGCAAGCTCGCCCGCGGTCACGACGCCGACCTCGTCATCTGGGACGACGCCGCCACCGTCACAGTCGAGCCGCAGCACCTGCGGCACCGTCACAAGGTGAGCCCGTACGTCGGGCGCACCTTCAAGGGCCGCGTGAAGCAGACGTTCGTGCGCGGCGATCTCGCCTGGCCGTCGAACAAGCCCGTCGGCAGCTTCCTGAGAAAGTCATGAGTCAACGCCCGAGCACGCCCGAGCCGTTCAAAGATCTCGTCGACCTCGCCTCCGATGTGCTGGGAGCGTTCGCGCTCTTCGCGACCGACGACTACTTCGCCGAGAAAGAGAACCTGCTGAAGCCCGGCGCCCCCGAGTGGATCGAGGGCAAGTACACCGACAAGGGCAAGTGGATGGACGGCTGGGAGTCCCAGCGCCGCCGCATCCCCGGTCACGACTGGGCCGTCATTCGCCTCGGAGCCCCTGGCCTCGTGCACGGCATCGTCGCCGACACCACGCACTTCAAGGGCAACGCTCCGCAAGAGGTCGCGCTCGAGGGCATCGACGCGCCCGACACGTCGACCGCCGCCGAGCTCGAGGCTTCGACCGCGTGGCGCGAGCTGTTGCCGCGCACGGCCGTGAAGCCCGACTTCCCGAACGTGCTCGCGCTCGAAGAGCCGTCGGCGCGCGTGACGCACGTGCGGCTGCGCATCTACCCCGACGGCGGCGTGGCCCGCCTGCGCGTATACGGCGTCGTCGACGCGGCCCCGCGCACGTTCTGGCGGCAGGGCTCGGTCGACCTCGGCGCCGTCGAGAACGGCGGCACGGTCGTCGAGGTGAGCGACCAGTTCTTCGGCCCGCCGTCGAACCTGCTCTTGCCCGGGCGCGGCGTGAACATGGGCGACGGGTGGGAGACGAAGCGCCGGCGCACTCCGGGCTCCGACTGGGCGGTGATCCGCCTGGCGCGGCGCGGCGTGCTCGACCGCATCGAGCTCGACACGCACTTCTTCAAGGGCAACGCGCCGCAGGCCGTGCTGATCGAGTGCCTCGACGAAGACGAGCTCGGCGCCGACGAGCTGAAGGCGCGGCTGCGCGCTCCGAAGGGCTGGGACGTGCTCGTCACGAAGTCGCCGCTCGTGCAGCACCGGCGGCACCAGCTCGAGCCGCAGCGGCCGCGGCCCGTCACGCATCTGCGCGTGCACATCTTCCCGCACGGCGGCGTGAACCGGCTGCGCCTGTACGGGCACGCGCTCGACACGCCCGCCGAGCGCGACCGCCTCGACGTGCTCAACGCGATGGACGATCGCGAGGTCGCGAAGGTGCTGACCTCGTTCTGCGGCTCGAAGCGCTGGGCCGCCCGCCTGTGGGAGAAGCGCCCCTACCTCTCGGTGCGCGAGCTGTTCCGCCTCGCCGACGAGCTCTGGTGGGGGCTCGAGCCGAAAGACTGGCTCGAGGCGTTTGCGGCGCACCCGCGCATCGGCGCGAAGAAGGCTCCGAAGCGCGAGTCGAGAGAGCAGTCGGGCATGGCCTCGGCCGACGCCGAGGTGAAGAAGCGCCTCGCGCAGCTGAACGGCGAGTACCTCGAGAAGCACGGGTTCATCTTCATCGTGTTCGCCAGCGGGAAGTCGGCGGCGCAGATGCTCGAGTCGCTGCAGGAGCGCGTGAAGAACCCGAAGAAGGTCGAGCTCGAGAACGCCGCCGCCGAGCAGGCGAAGATCACGCGGCTGCGCATGGAGAAGTGGCTGCTTCAGAAGGAGTGACCTCATGGGAATCAGCACGCACATCCTCGACACGACCCGCGGCCGCCCGGCGACCGGCGTCACCGTCGCGCTCGAGCAGCACTCACCCGACGGCTCGTGGCGCCGCGTCGGCGAGGGCGTCACGAACGAAGACGGCCGCGTGAAGCCGCTGCTCGACGTGATCCCCGGCACCGGCACGTACCGCATTCGCTTCGAGGTCGCCTCGTACTTCAAAGACCTCGGCCAGGAGTCGTTCTACCCGGTGGTGAGCATCGACTTCACCGTGAAGAGCGTGAAGGAGCACTACCACGTGCCGCTCTTGCTCAACCCGTTCGGGTTCTCGACCTACCGTGGCTCGTAAGCTCGCCGCCCTCGTCGCGTTGGGGCTCGCGGTGCACGCCTGCAGGGTCTGCACACAAGTGCTCTGCCACGACATGCTGACACTCGACGTGCGCATGCCCGACGGCGGAGCGATCGAGCGGCTCACCGGCGTCATCACGGTCGACGGCGAGGCCGGAGCGTTCTCGTGCCCCACGACGTTCGAAGCCGGCCAGGACTACGAGTGCGACGGCGGCACGGTGCTCATCAACCTGAACTGGATCGGCCGCATCGGCAGCCCGAACGGTGCGAGCCGCGCCGTCGGCAAAGGCGGCCCCGCGATGCTGCCGCTCACGCTCGACGTACCCGACGCCGGCCTCTCGTGGGCCGGCACGCTCGCGCCGCGCTACTCCACGTCCAGCCCGAACGGGCCAGGCTGCGGCCCCGACTGCGCGCGAGCAACCGAGACCGTCACGCTCGAGGCCCACTGAAGATGCGAACCCTCCGCACCGAGCCGCTGACCGCCGAGGCCTTCGCTCCGTTCGGGCAGGTGCTGCAGACGCCGATGCGCGGCGACGCCAACTCGAACCAGGGCACCGCCGTGCGGCTCGATCGCGTCGCGGCCCTCGTCAGCACCCGCGGCAGCTGCCCTCCCAACCTCGCGATGGTCCGCGCCCTGCCGCAGCCGCTGCCGCTGAAGATGCGCCTCATGGAGCGCCACCCGTGCTCTTCGCAGGCCTTCATCCCGCTGCAGTGCTCGCGCTACCTCGTCGTCGTCGCTCCGACCGCGCGCGACGGCTCGCCCGATTGGGCCGGCCTGCGCGCGTTCGTCGCCGGCCCGGGCCAGGGCATCAACTACGCGGTCGGCACCTGGCACCACCCGTTCACGGCGCTCGACGCGCCCGCCGAGCTCGCGATGCTCGCGTGGGAAGACGGCACGGCGCGCGACTGCGAAGAGGTGCCGCTGCCCGAGCCGATGATCGTCACCGAGTGACGAGGCGCGCGTGGCGTTCTTCCATGATCTCGCCGAGTGCACCGCGGTGGGCTGGCTCGAGCAAGGCAAGCCGTACGCGACCGGGCAATGTGACGGCGTGCTCTTCACGCGGCTGGTCGGCCTCCTGAGAGAGCCATGGGCGCCCTACGACGTGATGGGGCCACGCTTCTGCTCGCTGTGCCCGACAGGCTCGAGGCGCCCCGGAGGCCACCAGAGCTCTTCGTGCCGGCCGCGGGCTGCATCGACGTGTGCCCCGAGCTGATCGCGCACTACATCGAGGCGCGTCGCTACGGCCCACCGCCCGAGCTCTGGTCTGCGGTCGCCACATGCCCGCCGACGCCTTCGCCCGAGTACCCCGCGGCGATCTCAGCGGCACAGCGCTGAGGCCCGCAGCACCTCGGCCACGCTCCACGCCTGCGCCGGCGTGCCGCCCGGCCGGTGGGGCGCGTCGCCGTCGAACACCTCGGGCAGCGTGCCGTTGCGCTCGAGCAGCTCGCGGAGCGGTCGCAGCACCGAGGCGTCGGGCGGCCGGCCGAACGCCCGCAGGTGCGCCGCCACGTACGGCCCGATGAGCCACGGCCACACCGTGCCCTGGTGGTACGCGCCGTCGCGCTGCACGGGCCCGCCGTCGTAGCGCCCCACGTAGCCCGCCTCGCCCTGCGCCAGCGTGCGCAGCCCGAACGGCGTGAGCAGCTTCTCCTCGCACGCGCGCACGACGGCCTGCTGCTCGGCGCTGCCCAGCGGCGAGTGCGTCAGCGACACCGCGAACAGCTGGTTCGGCCGGCACGCGGCGTCGCCTTCGAGGTCGCGCAGGCCGCTGCGCCCGCCCGAGAACGTCTGCGCGATCGACCGCCGCACGCGCTCGGCCTTCTCGCCGTACTGAGGCCCGAGGCCCCACTGCTCCATCAGCTTCAGCGCGTTGAACCACAGCGCGTTGATCTCGACCGCCTTGCCCGCGCGTGGAGTGATCGCCCGCCCGTCGACGACCGCGTCCATCCACGTCGTCTGTGGGCCGTTCACCACGAGCCCGTCGGCGGGGTCGACGTGAATGCCGAAGTGCGTGCCGCGCTCGTGCCACGCCACGATCTCTCTCGCGGCCTCGAAGAAGAACGAGCGGTCGGTCTGCAGCCCCTGCACCGCCTCGAACGCCCACAGCGTCGCGTCGGCGGTGTTGTACTCGGGGCGCTCGCCGCGATCGGGGAACCGGTTCGGCATGAGCCCCTGGTCGAGGTGCTGCACGAACGCCTGAATCACCTCGCGCGCCTCGGCCTTGCCACCGAGCAGCCCCGGCAGCGAGATCATCGTGTCGCGGCCCCAGTCGGTGAACCACGGGTAGCCCGCGATGATCGTCGGCCGCCCATCGGCGCGCCGCACGCGAAAGAGCTCGGCGGGGCTCGCGGCCTCGGGCTCGCGCAGCACCGGCTCGCCCAGCGAGAACGTCAGCTCGGCCGACGGCGCGAGCTCGAGCGTGACGGTGCCGAGGCACCAGAGGTCCTCCTTGAAGTCGAGGCCGCGCAGCCGCTCGACCTCGTACTCGGTGTTCCAGTACCAGCCCTCGCCCTCGCTCGAGCGGCGGCCGCCGTGCGTGAAGCGAACGGTCTCGGCCCAGCGCCGGTCGAGCTCGCCGCCGCCGCGCTGCAGCGAGTGGTAGTCGCGCCAGGCGACGAGCGGGCGCACGCGCATCGTGCACGGCCGGCTCGCCTCGTAGCGCACGCGCAGCGTTCGAGCGCCGCGCACGAGCCACAGCCGCTTCGAGACGGTGAGGCCGCCGCCGAGATCCCAGGTCCACTTCGGGCAGGGCGACGACTCGAACGCGACGAGCCGCTCGTGGCCGCGCGGGTGCACCGCGCCGGGGTACTGGTTCACCGCGAGCTCGACGCCGCCGACGTCTTCTTCGAGCCGCGAGAGCAGCACGTGGCGCTCGACCGGCGGCCGCAGCGACACGCACCAGCCGTGGTACCGCCGCGTGTTCATGCCGGCAGCCGTGCCCATCGCGAAGCCGCCGAGCCCGTCGGCCTGCAGCCACTCGACCTCGCGCGCCTTCGAAAGGTCCCGCAACACATCGAGGCCGAGGCGCACGGCGCTGTACACTACCGCGCTCCGTGAGCGAACAGCCCGACGACCCCGAGAGCCAGCGCCTCCTCGACGACAGCCACCGCAACTCGAACTGGAAGCGGTGGGGCCCATACCTCTCGGAGCGCCAGTGGGGCACCGTGCGAGAGGACTACTCGTCCGGCGGCGGCTGCTGGGAGTACTTCCCGCACGATCACGCCCGCAGCCGCGCCTACCGCTGGGGCGAAGACGGTCTGCTCGGCATCTGCGACCGCCAGGGCCGCCTCTGCTTCTCGCTCGCCCTGTGGAACGGCAAAGACCCCATCTTGAAGGAGCGCCTCTTCGGCCTCACCAACCCCGAGGGCAACCACGGCGAAGACGTGAAGGAGGCCTACTTCTACCTCGACGCCACTCCGACCAGCTCGTACCTCAAGGGGCTCTACAAGTACCCGCAGGCGGCCTACCCGTACGACGAGCTGCTCCGCGTCAACCGCGAGCGCGGCTACGGCAAGCCCGAGTACGAGCTCGAGCACACGGGCGTCTTCGACGAGGGCCGCTACTTCGACGTGCTCACCGAGTACGCGAAGGGCGACCCGAACGATCTCTGCATCCGCATCACCGTGTCGAACCGCGGCCCCGACTCAGCGCGCGTTCACGTGCTGCCGATGCTCTGGTACCGCAACACCTGGGCCTGGGGCCGCGACGGCGAGGGCTACGGCATGAAGCCGCTGCTGCAGCGCACGGGCGACGGCGAGGTCAGCGTCATTCACGACGAGCTGCCCGAGATGAAGTGGCTGCTCGACCCGTCGCAGCCGTGCGAGCTGATCTTCACCGAGAACGAGTCGAACTCCGAGCGGCTGTGGGGCCTCAAGAACGCGTCGCCGTACGTGAAAGACAGCTTCCACAGCTACGTCGTTCACGGCGCGAAGCACGCGGTCAACCCCGAGGGCAAGGGCACGCGCGCGGCGGCCGTGTACCGGCTCACGATCCCCCCGCGCAGCGAGGTCGTGCTCAAGCTGCGGCTCACCGCGGGCGCGGCCGGCGACCACGACGACATCTTCCGCAAGCGCATCGCCGAGGCCGACACGTATTACTCGCGCCGCATCTCGAGCTCGCTCGGCGCCGAGCAGCAGCGCGTCGCCCGCCAGGCCTACGCCGGCCTGCTGTGGAGCAAGCAGTACTACCACTACGTCGTCGAGCACTGGCACGACGGCGATCCCGGGCTGCCGCCGCCGCCCGCGGGCCGCTCGCGCAACCGCGACTGGCAGCACCTCTACAACCGCGACGTCATCTCGATGCCCGACAAGTGGGAGTACCCCTGGTACGCCGCGTGGGATCTCGCGTTTCACATGGTGCCGATGGCGACCGTCGACCCGCAGTTCGCGAAGGAGCAGCTGCTGCTGTTTCTGCGCGAGTGGTACATGCACCCGAACGGTCAGATCCCCGCGTACGAGTTCGCGTTCGGCGACGTGAACCCGCCGGTGCACGCCTGGGCCGCGTGGCGCGTCTACCGCATCACCGGCAAGACGCTCGGCTACGACAAGCGCTGGCTCGCGCGCGTCTTCCAGAAGCTGCTGCTCAACTTCACGTGGTGGGTGAACCGCAAAGACGAAGACGGCAACAACCTCTTCAGCGGCGGCTTTCTGGGGCTCGACAACATCGGCATCTTCGATCGCAGCCGGCCGCTGCCGACGGGCGGGCGGCTCAAGCAGGCCGACGGCACCGCGTGGATGGCGTTCTACGCCTCGACCATGCTCGGCATCGCGCTCGAGCTCGCCGTCGACGACCCGAGCTACGAAGACATGGCGTCGAAGTTCTTCGAGCACTTCGTGCACATCGTCGACGCCATGAACTCGCTCGGCGGCAACGGCCTGTGGAACGAGGAGGACGGCTTCTATTACGACCAGCTCGATCTCGGCGGCACTGCGATTCCGCTGAAGACGCGGTCGATCGTCGGCGTGATCCCCCTGTTCGCCGTCGGCGTGCTCGAGACCGAGGTGGTCGACCGACTCAGCGGCTTCAAGAAGCGGCTCGACTGGTTCGTGAAGAACCGCGCCGACCTCGCGCGGCACGTCGCCTTCGTGGCGCGCGGCGAGGGTCACGGCCACCAGCTGCTCGCGGTGCCGTCGCGCGAGCGCCTCGAGAAGGTGCTGCGCTACGTGCTCGACGAGAACGAGTTCCTCTCGCCGCACGGCGTGCGCGGGCTCTCGAAGATCCACGCCACGAAGCCGTACGTGTTCCGCGCCGGGGGCGGCGAGTGGCGCGTCGACTACGTGCCCGGCGACGGCGACTCGGGCTCGTTCGGCGGCAACAGCAACTGGCGGGGGCCGGTCTGGTTCCCAGTGAACTTCCTCTTGATCGAGGCGCTCTACCGCTACGACTTCTTCTACGCCGACACGCTCAAGGTCGAGTGCCCGACGGGCAGCGGGCGCTTCATGCGGCTGCGCGACGTGGCCGACGAGCTCTCACGGCGCCTGACCTCGATCTTCGTGCCGTCGCGCGACGGGCGCCGGCCGTGCCACGGCGATGACCCACGCTGGGCGACCGACCCGAACTGGAAAGACCTCGTCCTCTTCCACGAGTACTTCCACGGCGACACCGGCAAGGGCCTCGGCGCCAGCCACCAGACCGGGTGGACGTCGCTCGTCACCCGCTGCCTCGATCTCATGGCCGCAAAGCCGACCTGAAAATGGGGACAGGCTACTTTATTGCGCAGTCGCGCAAGCCCCGTGCCACGTTGCGCAGAAAAGTAGCCTGTCCCCATTATTTCGGTGGGACGAGCGCGTTCGGGCCGCGGCCGATGAGGTCGCCGCGCCCCGCTTCGCGCAGCGCCTCGCGGGCGAGATCCCACTGCTCGGGGTTCCAATAGAGCAACAGCGCCTTCTGCAGCTTCTTCTCGCGCAGCCCCGTCGCCGTGTAGACCGGCGTCATCGTCAGCGGGTCGATGCCCGTGAAGTACATGCACGCCGCCATCGACATCGGCGTGGGGATGAAGTCTTGAACCTGCCGCGGGCGCTTGCCGTTCTTCTTCAGCCACAGCGCGAGCTCGATCATGTCCTCCATCGTCGAGCCGGGGTGCCCGCTGATGAAGTACGGAATGTCGTACTGCTCTTTCCCCGCATCCTTCGACGCGCACGCGAACATGTTCTGGAAGCGCTCGTAGCTCTCGATGCCGGGCTTCTTCATCTTCTCGAGCACCCGCGGGCTCACGTGCTCGGGCGCCACCGAGAGCTGGCCGCCCACGTGGTGCGCCGCCAGCTCGCTCACGTACTCGGGCGAGAGCTCGGCGAGGTCGTACCGCACCCCGCTCGCGATGAAGACGTGCTTCACGCCCTCTTCCTCGCGCACCGAGCGCATCAGGTCGATGAGCGGCCCGTGGTCGGTCTTCAGGTTCTCGCAGACGCCCGGGTGCACGCACGACAGCCGCCGGCACTTCGACTCGATCTCTTCGCTCTTGCACTTGAGGCGATACATGTTCGCCGTCGGCCCGCCGAGATCGGTGACCGTGCCGCGGAAGTCGCCCTGGCGCCGCAGCGCGCGGATCTCGCGCAGCACGCTCGCCTTCGACCGGTTCTGAATCACGCGGCCCTCGTGCTCGGTGATCGAGCAGAACGTGCAGCCTCCGAAACAGCCGCGCATCAGCACCACCGAGTGCTTCACCGTCTCGAACGCCGGTATGCGCTCGCCCCGGTACGCCGGGTGCGGAGCCCGCTCGAACGGCAGGTCGTACAGCTCGTCCATCGCGATCGCGCCCGTCGCCCCGCCCTCGCCGTCTTCGAGCGGCAGCGCCGGCGGGTTCATGTAGATCGCGCGATCGCCGTGGCGCTGCAGCAGCGGCCGGCCGTTGCCGGGGTTCGTCTCGAGCTGGAAGTTGCGCGACATCAGCGCGAACGCGCGCTTGTCGGCGACGACCTCTTCGTACGACGGCAGCACCACCGTCTTCCGATCAGCCACGCGCGTCGCCGGGTCGGCCTCATGGCGGCGAGCCTCGTCGTTCTTCACGAGGTACGCGGTGCCGCGCACGTCGCGAATCTCCGACAGCTTCTCGCCGCGGCGCATGCGGTCGGCGACCTCCCAGATGGGCCGCTCGCCCATGCCGAAGACGAGCAGGTCGGCCTTCGCGTCGAAGAGGATCGAGCGGCGGACCTTGTCGCTCCAGTAGTCGTAGTGCGCGATGCGGCGCAGCGAGGCCTCGATGCCGCCGAGCACCACCGGCACGTCGGGGTACGCCTCGCGGCAGCGCTGCGCATAGACGATGGTCGCGCGGTCGGGCCGCGACTCGGTGCGCCCGCCGGGGCTGTACTGATCTTCGCCGCGGTTCTTCTTCTGCGCGGTGAGCCGGTTCAGCATCGAGTCGAGGTTGCCGGCGCTGACCCCGAAGAACAGCCGCGGCTTGCCGAGCGCCTTGAAGGCTTGCGCCGAGTGCCAGTCGGGCTGCGCGATGATGCCGACCTTGAAGCCGCGGCCCTCGAGGAAGCGCGCGATGAGCACCGGCCCGAACGCCGGGTGATCGACGTAGGCGTCGCCCGTGACGATGATGATGTCGCACGCCTCCCAGCCGCGGGCGGCGAGGTCGGTCTGGTTCATGGGCAGGAACATCGGGTCGAGTCTCTATATCGCGGCTCACCTGAGCGCCGGGCGAACACTCGCCGCGCAGCGGGCGCACCGGGGGCCCGCTCAAGGCACGAGGCCGAGCACGAAGGTGCTGAGCGTCTGGCCGCCGGTGCAGTAGTCGTCGGTCACGACATTCGAAGTGCCGCCGTCGGGCCCGAAGCAGGTGCCCGCCACCGCGAGCGTGCCGCTTGAGAAGCTCACCGCGGTGGCACGAAGATCGTTGACGCTCGGGTACGCGTGCACCCAGGCGACGCCGCCGTCGCGCCTCACGCGGGCGAGCACCAGGTTGTGCTGCCGCGACGTGGTGTAGCTCTGCCCCTGCACCATCACAGAGCCGCTGAAGGTCGAGTACGCGTAGGCGTCGCCGTCGTCCTGAACCGCGACGTACGGGCCGACGGCGGTGCCGGCGAAGGTGACGCCGCCACGTCGGGTGAAGTCGGGCACGTCGAGCGCATGCAGGCTCGTGCTCGGTTGATCTTCGTCGAGGAGCACCCACGCCGAGTCGCCAGCGTTGAAGAGGTGCCCCGTCGAGGCCTCCGCGCGCGTGAACGCCGGGTAGACGGTGCCCGCCGAGTTGCCCACCGAGCGAATGCGCGCAATCGAGAAAGGCTGCCCCGCGTCCTGACAACCGGGAGGCCGGTTCAGCCACACCGCCCGCCCCCCGTCGATCGACACCTGGTTGCCGGTGAGCAGTGAGCCGGCATCGGGGTTGAGGCAGATGACGTCCGGCAGGACTGACGCGAAGCCTCCGTCGAGGTACCAGTTGGAGAGGATCATGATCGGAGCCCCGTTGACGTTGCGCGTCGACCTCATGGTGCTCACCACCGGCTCGTCGGCCGCCGTGACCGTGACCAGGGGCTCGGGGGGTATGAGCGCGAGCGGCCACTCGCCGCGATCCCACGGCGCGAGGCTGGCGGGGCCGCCCGTCTGCGTGATCACCACCTGCGCCGGGTTCCCGTACGTGTTGGGCGGCAGATTCACCGGGACCTCCGCCATCGCGAAAACGCCGCCGGGAGCCTTGACGAGATGCAGCGCAATCGAAGGCGCGCTCGTGGTCGTCGCCCCCCAGAGCCCCTGAACGTTGCCGGTGTCGCGGTTCAGACGGCGCACGGTCGTGCCCGCGGGAGGCGTGAAGTCCCACCCGGCCGCGTAGACGCCGTCGATCGCGACCGCGAGCGCTGTCACCGCGCTCCCCGTGGTGGTCCACTTCTGGGCCCACCGCAGGTCGCCCGGTTCCCGCCGTCGCCTGGGCCGATGAGGCCGGCTCCGCCTCCACCGCCGCCCGCAGTCGCCCCGCCTGCAGTCGCGCCACCCGCGCTCGCTCCGCCCGCGGTCGCTCCGCCCGCAGTTGCTCCGCCTGCGGCTCCTCCGGCCGCGGCCCCGCCGGCCGTCGAACCACCGCTGCCGCCACCTTCTCCGCCGTCTCGGCGCAGCGCGCGCTCGCGCGCCCGATCTTCGGCCGCCTGCCAGTAACACCCGGCCGCGACGACGAGCAGCAAGAGCAGGAGCCGCTTCACGGCCAGCTCCCGGCGAAGCTCAGCGCGGCGCCGCCGTCGAGCGGCACGATGGCGGCGATGGGGCCCGAGCTGCCTGCGGCGGCCCAGACGAGCCCGGCCACGGCGGCGACGACCCCCGCGGCGCCGGCGGCGATGCCGACCCACTGAAAGGCCTCGCCACGCCGGCGCGTCGGCCCGATCGCGTCGAGCGCCACGTCGCCCTGCAGCGCCTGGTAGTCGAGCGCGCTCAGCACGATGAAGACCGCGCCCACGACCGCGAGCGCGGCGCCAGCGGTCACGGTCCTCCACGGGCCCGAGAAGCCGCTGCGACGAACCCCGTCGACGTCTGCGAGCGCCTGCCCCGGCCTCAACGCCTCGTAGAGGCGCGCGCGAAACGACACGGCCTGGCGATCGAGCCAGTCTTGTGCGGCCTCCTCGGAGTCGTGTCGCTCGGAGCCGACGCGATCTCCTGACCCGAGCTCGCGGCGACGGCGCGCAAGGTCACGGTGAGCTGCTTGCCCACGCGAACGACGCTGCCCGTCAGCACGGCGTCGACGCCGAGGGCGCCCGCGAGCTCGGCGAGGCAGCCGCCGTCGGAGCACCCGAGGAGCTGCCGCTGACGCTCGAGCCCGAGCGCCTGCTCGATGTCGTTGCGCGTCGTGACCTTGACGGCGCCGGTCGCCCCGAGCTGCGTCGCGAAGCGATCGAGCATCGCTGCCCCGACGGGCTGGTCGACGCCCGAGACCGTCCACGAGGTCGTCGCCACCTTGACCGGTGTCGCAGCCACGATGACGGTGAGGGCTCCCAGCAGCTCGAGCACGGCGCGCCGCCAGCATAGGGTCCACCCCTCGAAGTGACCACTGCAGATCACACCTGCGACGAGCGCGCGCATGCCTGCGGGCGCACGGGCGCGGCGGCTCCCCTCGGGCGACGGTGAGGTGCCGCTCTTGCACGGCGATGGAGCGTGGTCGATCTCAACGCGCTGCATCGCGAGCTGCACCAGGGCGTTCGATCGCTCGAGCGCACGCTCGACGCGCTCGACGGCGCCGATCGCGCGACCCTCGCGACCCACCTCGTTCACAACTTCACCGATCAGCAGCTCCTCGGCCTGCGCCGCGCTCGGCTCCACCTGCTGCGGCGCGCGATCTGCGAAGACGCCGCCGAGCGCTGCGAGCACGCGCTCGAGCGCGTCGACGCCGCCCTGAGCCAGCTCCCCGCGATCACCGCCACGCCGTGTGAGGACGTGTGGGTCTTGAGCGAGGGCCCGCTGCCGGGCCGGGTGATGGCGCACGAAGCGCCCGGGACCGTCGTCATCCTCGTGCCCCGACATACGGATTCGGCGGGCCTGTGCGACTATTACCGCCAGTGTTTCGAAGAGTTGCCCGAGCCCGTCCTCACTGCGCTGAACCGCGGCCAGGTCGCCTTCCTGCCGGCCGATCAGATTCGCGTCCCGCTGTGGGCGAGGCTGCGCTCACTGGCGCTGCGAGTCGCGTGGGCATGATCGCGGTACTCCTCTTCTCTCTGGCCGCAGCTGCCGAGGAGCCCGAGCAGACCCCCGTCGTGCAGCTCGACGACGCGGCGGTCGTCGCCGCGAAGCAGTCGCTCGATCGCGGTGAGCCCGCGAAGGCGCTCGTGGCGCTCGCCGCGCTGCCTGCGGCTCCGCACGTGCGGTACCTGCGCGCGATGGCCTCGGCGAGGCTCGGCCGCGTGGGCCCGGCGAGCGAAGAGCTCGAGCTGCTCGCGCTCAATTACCCCGCCCTGTCGGATCGCTGCGCCTACCAGGCGGGGCTCCTCTACGAGCAGCGCGCGCTGCCGAAGAAGGCGATCGCGATGCTCGAGTCGGTGAGCGACGCGTCGTGGGTCTTCCCCGACGCGCGCCAGGCGCTCTCGCGCATTCACAAGTCGCGCGGCGAGCTGAAGGAGGCGCACGACGTGCTCGCGCCGCTGCTCCAGTGGCCGCTGCAGCGCAAGGTGCGAACGACCGTGCTGCTCGAGATGTCTGAGCTCGCGAAGGCGCGTCACGACGCGAAGCGCGAGCGCGAGGCGCTCGGCCTGCTCGCCGGCATCGGAGCGTGGTGGGCGCGGCAGGTCGGCTTCCGCCTCGGCACGCCGGCCGTGGCAATGGTCGCGCGGGCCGACCAGATGCTCGATCACGGCGCGTGCAAGTCGGCCGAGAAGATCGCCCGCAAGCTGACCTCCGAGAAAGACGAGGTCGGCTGCGCGGCGCGCGTGATCGCCGCCGAGGCCTCGGCGTGCCGCGGGCAAGACGTCACCGACGACGTCCGCAAGATCGTCAAGGAGTGCAAGCAGAGCGAGCTCGCCTCCCGCGCGCTCATGACGCTCGGAGGCATGCAGGCGAAGCACGGCAAGAGCGCCGAGGCGATCGAGTCCTTCCGCGGCGTCGTGAAGGTCGCCGGCCCGTCGATCACCGCGGCCGAGGCGTCGTTCGCCGCGTTCTGGGTGGGCTGGAAAGAGTCGAAGGGCCAGGCCTCGGTCGACGATCTCGTCGCGATCGAGGCGCTGCCGGCCGGCACGCTCGGCGCCCAAGATCGCGCCCGCGCCCGCTACTGGCGCGCGCGCGTCGCGCAAGAGAGCGGCGACAAGGCGGCCGCCGTCACGCTGATGAGCGAGGTCGCCGCCGTGCACCCCGCCACCTGGTACGCGCGGCTCGCGAGGCAGCGCATCGTCGAGCTCGACGCCGAGGCGGCCGCGAAGGTGACGCTCGCGGCCGTGCTGCCGGCGCCCGAGGCCGCGGCTTCCGACGTGCTGCCCGAGCTCTTGCCCGGCGTCGAAGCCCTGCGCCTCGGCCTCGACGGCGCGGCCGACGAGCTCGTGATGCTGGCGAAGAAGAACCCGACGGCCGAGGGCAACCGGCTCGCGGTCGAGGTGCTGCTCGCGGCCGGCGAGAGCTACAAGGCGCACCGCTTCGCGCGCACCGTGCTGCGTGAGCACCTCGGCGGCGAGAAGCACTCGGCGTCGGTCTGGCGCGCCGCCTTCCCCTCGCCGTTCGTCGACTCGATCGGCAAGTACGCCGACGACGAAGAGGTGCCGCGCGGGCTCTTGCAGGCGCTGGTGCGTGAAGAGAGCGCGTTCGACCCCGGAGCCCGCTCGCACGTCGGAGCCCTCGGCCTCACGCAGCTGATGCCCGTGACCGCGAAGGCGCTCGCGCGCGAGCGCGGCAAGCCGCTCGCGAGCCTGAGCGAGCTGCTCGACTCCGAGCGCAACCTCGAGCTCGGAGCCGCGTACCTCGGCCAGATGCTGAAGCGCTTCGACGGCGAGGGCGCGATCGCCGCGGCCGCGTACAACGGCGGCCCGACGCGCGTCGCGCGCTGGCTGAAGCTGCACCCGGCCGAGCGCCTCGAAGAGTGGGTCGAAGAGATCCCCATCGACGAGACGCGCAACTACGTGAAGGACGTGCTCGCCAGCGCCGACGTCTATGCCGGCTGGCCCGCGAGCATGACGGCGGCCACGGGCAGCGTGACGCCCCAGAGCCCGGCCGTGACCGCCGGCGCCGGCCCCTGACGCGCTACGAGCGCAGGCGCGCCTTCACATCCAGGTAGGCCGCCCGCACCAGCCGCTCGAGCGCCTCGGCGTTCGGCGCCGCACCGGGCCTGAGCTTCACGTGCCGGCCGCGCTTGCCGGTGCCCTCGAGCAGCCGCGCCGGGTCTTTGAGCGACGTGCCGAAGTAGAAGCCGACGTTGACGTGATCGCGGTAGGCGGCGACGTAGCCGAACATCGCGTCGCCGACGCAGGCGGTAGGGAAACCGTCGTGCATCAGCTCGCGAACGTCTTCGCCGCACCGCCGCATGTGCTCGAACCAGACGGCCGCGACGGGCTGGCCACGCAGCCACTGCTCGACCGCCGGATCTCGCTTCACCGCCGTCGGGAACCGGAGCAGGTCGTCAACCACCGTCGCCACCGTCGACCGTGCCGCTGTCGGGCTGGCCGGCGTCCTGCGTCGAGCCGCCTGCGGTCGCTCCGCCTGCGCTGCCGCCGCCCGCGGTCGCACCGCCTGCGCTGCCTCCGCCTGCCGTCGCACCGCCCGCAGCGCCGCCGCCCGCCGTCGCACCGCCTGCCGCGCCGCCGCCCGCGGTCGAGCCGCCGGCCGTGGCTGCGCCGCCCGATGTGCCGCCGTCCTGCCCGCAGAACTCGGGGTTCCGCTCGCAGTACGTGTTCGCGGCGCCCTCGAAGTCGAGGCACCCGGCAACGAGCAGCATCACCATCGCAACGCGCCTCACGGCAACCTCCCTGAGAGCCCGGCCACGGGTCCGCCGCTCCAGCCGAGGCCGACGGTGACGTCCGACTCCGGAGCCAGGTTCGCGAACGCGATGCCGCCGAGCAGCAGCGCGAGCCCGAGGCCCGAGAAGAGCCACGCGGTCGTCTCGACCGAGCGCCCGCGCGCGGCGAACGACGCGGCGCGGTCGTTCGAGTCGATCTCGGGGTCGCCCTTCGCGAGCTTCTGCTGCAGCGAGACGGCGTAGCCGAACAGCGAGACACCGCCGATGAGCACGACGCTGCCGAGCGCGATCGGCAGGTAGCGGAAGATCGAGCGCGACTGCGGAGCCGCAGGCTCGGGCATCAGCGCCTTGCGCACCTCGCCGCCCACGCGCTCTGCGAACGCCTCGTCGACCGTGACGGCCTGCCAGACTCCGAGCACCTCGCCGGTCTTGGCTTCACGCAGCTCGACGACGACGGTGCCCGCCTCGCCGGGCCGGCTGACGACGAGGTGATCGGCTCCGAGGGTCGAGGCGCCGCGCTTCAAGCAGTCGCGGCCGCCGTTGCAGTCGAGCAGCTGCTGCATCCGCTCGTCGTCGAGCAGGGCTGCGGCGGCGCCTGGGGAAACGACGTCGATGCCGCCTCCGCCGGTGCTCAGGGTCTGCGCGAGGCGCTCGCCGAGCGCGGCGCCCTTGTCACCGGGCAGCGGCAGCACGACGACGCGCAGCGGCGCGACGGCCATCGAGAGCGCGAGCAGCGCGGCGAACACGGGCGCAGCTTATCTGCCTCGAGCCTTCACGCACGCGGAGAAACCGTGTAACGCGCGGCGCATGCACGCACGTCTCGTTCTCTGCCTCGCCCTCGCAGCGTCTTGCAGCCGGGAAGCCCGGCCCGACCCCACCCCTGCCGAAAACGCCGCGCCCGCGGCAGCCCCGGCCGATGCGGGGGCGAAGCCGGCTCCGAAGGTGACGTACGACAAGCTCCCGCGGCTCGAGTTCAACCGCCGCGCCGCCGAGCGCTACGCGAACGTCTTCTGGCGCACCGACGCGAACCAGAACGGAGCGCTCGACCCCGACGAGCTCGCGGTGCTGTGGGGCTACGGCGACGCCCAGCGCGCCGATCTGGTCGACGCGAAGGAAACCGTCGCGTTCACGCCGAAGTTCACCAAGCTCTACGAGGCGCTCGTCGCCGCCGACCCCGACGCGGCGAGCCCCGAAGAGAAAGAGCGCCGCGAGGCGCTGAAGGCCGAGCTCGCGCAGGGGCGCGCCACGATCCTCGAGAACGACTTCACGCAGGCCTCGGCCGAAGACCGCGCGATCGTCGAGCACGTCACGAAGGCCGCCGGCCTCATCGAGCAGCTGCACGCGCGCCAGCTCGGCACGTACGGCGTGGCCGAGAAGATCCCCGCGGGCGACCCGATGAGCCGCATGGTCTTCTTCCGCAACCAGGAGGCGCACTGCGTCGCCCCGAAGACCGAGAACGACCCGAAGTGCGTCGTCGTGCCGGGCACCGGCAAGCGCATCGTGGGCCTCTACCCGGCCGGCGTGCAGGCCGACCCGAAGTTCTGCGACATGCTCGCGAAGCAGCCGAACGCGAAGGACCTGATGGACCACTTCTCGGTCGTCGTCGCAGGCGACAAGCCGGGCACCTTCAAGGCGGTGCCCTACTCCGAGGCGTGGAAGGACGACATGGAGGCCGTCGCGAAGGAGCTCGACGCCGCGGCCGCCGCCATCACCTCGCCCGGCGAGGCCGCGTTCAAGGCGTACCTCACCGCGCAGGCGAAGGCCTTTCGCACGAACGACTGGGAGGGCGCGAACGGCCCGTGGGCGGCGATGGGCGCCGAGAACAGCAAGTGGTACCTGCGCATCGCGCCCGACGAGGTCTATTACGAGCCCTGCGCGTGGAAGGCGGGCTTCGCGATCGCGTTCGCGCGCATCAACCCCGACTCGGTCGCCTGGCAGAAGAAGCTCGACCCCGTGAAGCTCGAGATGGAGAAGACGCTCGCGGCGATGGCGGGCCCTCCGTACAAGGCGCGCGACGTGAAGTTCAAGCTGCCCGACTTCATCGACATCATCTTGAACGGCGGTGACAGCCGCGACCCGCACGGCGCGACCATCGGCCAGTCGCTGCCGAACTGGGGCAAGGTCGCCGAGGCCGGCGGCCGCACGGTGACGATGACGAACCTGTACACCGACGACGACAGCCGGGCTTCGACGGGCGAGCAGATGGCGTCGCTGTTCTGCAAGGCGACGAACGCGAAGGCCACGACCGACCCAGGCACGATGATCATCTCGATCGTGCTGCACGAGGCCGCGCACAACCTCGGGCCGGCGCACGACTACAAGGTGAAGGGCAAGACCGACGACGTGGTGTTCGGCGGGCCGCTCGCCTCGATGATGGAAGAGCTGAAGGCCCAGACCAGCGCGCTCTTCTTCAGCGACTGGCTCGTCGAGAAGCAGCTGCTCGCGAAGGACGAGGCCGAGAAGGTGCACGTGCGCGACGTGGCGTGGGCGTTCGGGCACATCTCGCGCGGCATGTACTCGGCGTCGGGCAGCCCGCGCGCCTACAGCCAGCTCGCGGCGATCGAGATGGGCACGCTGTGGAAGGCCGGCGCGCTGCAGTGGAAGGCCGACGAGCTGGCCGCGAACGGCACCGACAAGGGCTGCTTCGAGGTCGTGTTCGAGAAGTGGGCGCCCGAGGTGAAGAAGCTCGAGACGGCCGTGCTGCAGGCGAAGGGCAAGGGTGACAAGAAGGCGGCGGAGGCCATGAAGGCGCAGTGGGTCGACGCGAAGGACGACTGGGCGAAGCTGCGCGACGTCGTGACCGAGCGCTGGCTCAGGGCGCCGAAGGCGAGCTTCGTCTACTCCATCAAGCTGTGAGCTCGAGAGCGTGTCCCCTCTCCCCTCGTAGGGGAGAGGGCCAGGGTGAGGGGCGCGAATGGTGATCTCCACGCTGCTGGTCGTCCTCTCGGCTCCCGGCGACGTCGCCGTCGAGAAGCCCGCGCTCGTGCGCCGCGGCAAGGAGCTCATGCACACGAAGGTCGCGATCGCCATCGCGAACGCGAAGAACGACGAGGCGCTCGACCAGGCCTTCGAGGCGGCGTTCGCGATCTTCGAGCACATCGACGACACGATGAACGAGTGGAAGCCCGAGACGGCGCTCGGGCGCATCAACGCTGGAGCCGGGGTCGAGGCGGTGCAGGCTCCGGCCGACCTGTGCCAGGTCATCAAGCTCGCGCTCGACGGCGCGAAGCGCACGAACGGCCTCTTCGACCCGACGTGGGCGAGCCTGCGCGACGTCTGGAAGTTCACGGGCGCGGTCGAGCAGCCGCTGCCCGACGCGGGCAAGCGCGAGGCCGCGTGCAAGCTCGTCTCGTACAGAGACGTCGAGGTGAAGCCGAAGCCCAAGGGCGAGTGCACGGTGAAGCTGAAGAAGAAGGGCATGGCGCTCGGCCTGGGCGGCATCGTGAAGGGCTGGGGCGTCGACCAGGCGACGGCCGAGCTCAAGAAGCGCGGCTACCGCGACTTCTTCGTACAGGCGGGCGGCGACCTGTACCTGAGCGGCAAGAACGGCGACCGCCCGTGGAAGGTGGGCATTCGCGACCCGCGCGGGCCCGCCGACAGCAGCTTCGCGCGCGGCGAGCTCACCGACACGGCGTTCTCGACGAGCGGAGACTACGAGCACTTCTTCATGAACGAGGGGCGGCGCTACCACCACATCATCGACCTGCGCACGTGCATGCCGGCGACGGCGTCGGCGTCGTCGACGGTGATGGCGAAGAGCGCGACCGACGCCGAGGTGCTCACGAAGTCGGTGTTCATTCTCGGCGGCGAAGAGGGGCTGAAGCTCGCGAAGGGCTTCGGAGCCTCGGCGGTGCTCGTCGACGCGGCCGGCAAGGTCGTCATGTCCGACGACCTGAAGCCAAAGATCGAGGTGCTGATGCCGCCGACGGGCTTCTGAGCGCCTTGGCTTGCCGTTAGAACGTACGCTCAATATGTTCTAACCATGCGCAAGCGCGTCACGAAGATCGGGAACAGCCTCGGCATCGTGCTCGACCGCCCGCTGCTGGAGCAGCTCGGCGTCGACGCCGACACCGACCTCGAGGTCTCGAGCGACGGCTCCGTCATCGTCATCGCGCCGGTGCGGACGAAGAAGCGAGACGCGAAGCTGAAGCGCGTCACCGATCGCGTGTTCGACGCCTACGCGGGTGCGTTCAAGAAGCTCGCTGAATGAGCGAGTTCCTCGAGCTCGACGACGTCGTTGCGATTCACGCCGAGAGCATCCGCCGGTTCGGCGGAGGCGGGCTGGGCATCCGCGATGCGGGGCTGCTCGAGTCGGCGCTGGCCATGCCGAAGGCGACGATGTTCGGTGAGCTCTTGCACCCCACCCTCTACGAGCAGGCGGGGGCCTACCTGTTCCACCTCGTGAAGAATCACCCGTTCATCGACGGCAACAAGCGCATCGGGCTCGCCGCCGCGCTCTCCTTCCTCGGCGTGAACGGCTACTGGGTCGACTCGACGAACGAGGCGCTGTTCGAGTTGGTGCTCGGCGTCGTCGAGGGTCGTGTCACGAAGGCCGACGTCGCGGTGTTCTTCAGCGAGCACGCTGAAGCATGGGACTGAGGGCGTCTGGGCTTTCGCCGTGACGCGAGCTCGCTCGAAGCACGAGCGTCATCAGGCGACGGTCACGCCGTGCTTCTTCAGCCAGTCGAGCGTCTTCTTCGTCGCGGTGCCGTGGTCGCCGTCGTTCTTGAGCGCCTCGAAGGTGAGCGCGTAGTTCAGCACCGGGCCTGAGAAGCCGTACTTCTTCGCGAACCCGGCGAGCACCTCGTCGATGGTGTCCGAGTAGTCGGCGTGCAGGTCGAGGTAGCCGGCGACGAGCACGAGCGCGCGCAGCTTGTCGTCGGCGTCGAACTTGCCTTCCTTCGTGCAGAGGTACTTCTGCGTCTCGAACAGCACCATCGAGGTGAGGGCCTCGCGGCTCTTGTCGGCGTACCGGCTGTTGACCGAGACCTCGTAGAACGTCTTGCCGTCGCGCTGCTTCTCGACGATGCGAACCGGGTCGGCCGAGTCGGACACGAACCAGCCGCCGGGCACGAGGGTGTCGGCCTGCGAGTACTTGATGGGCGCGGCCCGGTTCTCTTCGGCGAAGTAATAGAACGCCGTGTTCGCGTAGTTGACCGCGTGATCGACCTTCACGCCCGAGAGCGTGTGCGGGTCTTCCGAGACGGCCGCGGGGCGAAACGCGTTCGAGCCGCCCCGGGCCTTGCGGGTGCCGGGGTCGAAGAAGCGGTCGGGGCCGATGGCGCTGCCGTCGACGATGCCGTCCATGTCGTCGTCGTGGAGGGCGAGCTGCCGCGGGTCATCGGGCAAGATGTAGTTGGTCTTCGGCTGCAGCATGTCGCTCTGCTTCAGCGACTTGCGCACCGAGTCGTAGCTCCCGCGGGCGGCGATCATCGAGTACAGCGAGTCGAGCACGAGCTTGTCGTCGTCGGCGTACGAGCTCGAGTAGGTCGCCGACAGCTGCAGGCGCGGGTACTTCTCTTTCAGCTGCGCGAGGTTCTGCTTGCCGCGGCAGTTGAAGAGGCCGACGAACTTGTCGCCGCGCATCTGTTGAGGGCCGACCCGCACGGCCGAGTCGACGATGCCGCCGAGCTGGGCGTGGCCCGAGTACAGCACCATGTGCACCTTCGGGTCGTCGAGGTCGCGCAGCACGTCGGTGTCCTGCTTGCGCATGACGAGGCGAACCGTGGTGTCGGGCGCGAGGCCCTTCGGGTCCTTCAGGGTCTGCTCGAGCACCACCTCGCCTGCGTGCTCGCTGACGACCTTGAAGCCGCGCGCCTTGTTGCCGCGGAGCTCGTCCTTCCAGAAGTCCTCCATCACGTACTGGCGCACCTCGAGGTGCGGGTGCTTGTCGCCGGCCTTGAACCACTTCGCGTACGGAGGCGCCTCGGGCGCCACGATGTCGCGCACGGCCTCGACCGTCGCCACCTGGGCCTTCTTGAGCGGCAGCTTCGCGGCGTCGAGGTTCACGAGCATCGACGTCTTGAATTGGAGGTGCGTCTCGCGCTCGAGCAGCTTCAGGTAGCCGCCGAGCGCCTTGTCGCGGGTCTCGCCGGTCGACGTGCGCGCGATCGACAGCAGCAGCGTGGCCGCCGCCGAGCGGTTCATCACGCTGACGCTCGGCTGCTTGCCGGTCGCCGTCGGCTCGAGCTGGGCGAGCAGCCGGCCCGCGAGCGCGGCGCGCTGCGTGTCGGTCGCGTGGCGGAAGGGCGAGACGCCGGTCTCGATGAGCCGCGCGGTCTCGATGGCGGCGGCGGGGCCCTTCTTGCCGTCGAGCAAGAGGTCGCCGGTCTTCGAGAGCACGACCTCGCCGGGGCCGCTGTGACGCCGGCCGATCAGCAGCGAGCCGTCAGAGCGCGCCTTCGTGGTGTCGAACGACGAGGCCGAGCCGGGGCGAAGCGCCGGCGCGATGACGGGGCCGCCGAGCGAGCGACGGTTCTTTTCGGTCTTGGGGCCAGCAGGCGCAGCGGGCGCACGGGCGCGGTCGGCGGAGCCCGCGGCGACCCGGGTGGTGGTGGGCATAGGGAGCCACCCACCCTACAGGGAGCGGCCTCAGAACCGCAAACGCGCGCCGAGCCCGACGCCGGCGTAGAAGCCGACGGTGGTCGAGGTGCCGTTATGGACTCCGACGAGCCCGCCCTGCACCGAGGCGACGAACCACTTGTAGCCGATCTCGACGTCCATCGTGACGCGCTCGGCCTGGAAGAGGTTCGGGCTGTTCAAGAAGAACGGCAGCCAGCGCAGGCCGATGATGAAGCGGCTGTCGGGCGAGTCGAGAATGGCGACCGCGAGGTTGAGCCCCAGGGTGTACCCGTCGGCCGGGTCGGTGGTGGGCAGCGGCGAGTTGAGGCGGCGGTACTCGAAGGTGGCGCCGACGCCGAAGCGCGCGAAGAACCAGCGCAGCTCGGGAGCGATCGAGAAGAACTGCGCGCCCGTGCCGGTCGAGCACGTGAGGCAGCCGAGGAACTGGCCGGTGAGCTTGAGCTCGAGCCCCGACGCCATGCCCTGGGCGGGAGCGGTCATCCAGATGCCGTAGCGGGCGGTGAGCTGCAGGCCCATGAGGAAGCCGGCGTTCGGCCCGTTCAGCGCCATGTACGCGCCCTGGGCCTGGGCGCCGATCGAGCCCTTGAGGCGCTCGTCGCTGCGGTCGACGTTCTCGTACTGCGAGATCTGCTTCTCGGCCTGGGCGCGGCGCTGCTCTTCGGCGAGCCGCAGCTCTTCGGCCTTCTTCTCGGCGGCGAGCTTCTTGGCCTCGCGGTCAGAGACGAACTTCGACTCGGCGGCGGCCTGGGCCTCGGCCTTCTTGCGCTCCTCGGCCTCGCGCTGCTTGGCGGCGGCCTCTTCGGCGGCGCGCTTCTTCTCTTCCTCGGCGCGGCGGGCGGCCTCGGCCTTGCGCTCTTCCTCGGTCATCTTCGCCTCGCGCTCTTTGCGCTGCTGCTCGGCGAGCAGCTCTTGCTGGCGCTTGAGGAGCTCTTCCTGGTCCTTCTTCGCCTTGGCGAGGCGGTCGGCCTCGGCCTTCTGGGCGTCCTCTTTGGCGCGCTTGTCGGCCTCGGCCTTTTCCTTCGCGGCGGCCTCGGCCTTGCGGGCGTTCTCCTGGCGGACCTCTTCGGCGGTCTTGGCGGCGAGCGCGGCATCGGCCTGGGCCTTGTTGGCGGCGGCGGCGTCGGCCTGGGCCTTGGCGGTGGCGTTCGCGTCGAGCTTGCACTTCTGCGAGACCTGAGCGGCCCACATGGCCCACTTCGGGTACTCGTTGACGATGTCGCGGCGGCGCTGTGCGAGCTGGCGGCGGCGCAGGCCGGCGGCCTTGAGCGACGGAGCGTCGGCGTTGCACGAGACGTCTTGGGCGACCTCGGTGGTCGCGATGGTGACCGACATCGTGTAGCGCTGGCCGAGGAAGGGCAGGAGCATGTCGCGGAGCCACATGCCGTTGTCGACGTTGACCTGGCGCTGCAGCATGCCGGTCAGCTGGTCATTGCACTTGAGCTTCTGGGCGTCGCAGGCGGCCGACTCGGCGGTGCAGGCGCCCGACGTCACGTCGAACGTGCTGGCCATCGCGTCGTCTTCTTGAATCGCCTTGAGCAGGGCGGCGGTGTCGCGCGGGCGCGGCTGATCGCACTGTGACGACTGTGCGTGAGCGGCGAGACCGAGCACCGCTCCCAACAGGAGGAGCCATCTCATGGCTCGCGTTTTACCTGCTCCAGCTTGCGGTAACCATTCTCGACGCTCTTGAAGTTCTCTTCGGCAGCGGCGCCACCCGAGGCCGAGTCGAGGCGCTGACCTGCGCGCACCTCTGCCCACGCGTCGTCGAAGGCGCGCAGGCGCATGAGGGCGGAGGCGGTGGCGTAGTGCCGCTGGGCGGTGGGCTGCAGCTGGGCGGCGGCGCGGAGCTCGCGCACGGCGCGCTCAGCCTCGCCGATGCCGAGATCGATCTCGGCCTCGAGGCTCTTCAGGGTGGCGCGCTTGCTCGAGTCGGTGGTGACGGCGGTGGTCTTGACGACGACGGCGCGGGCGAGCTCGTAGCGGCGGGCCTCGAGGTATGCGTTCGCGAGCGCGAGCGTGATGTCGTAGTGGGCCGGCGATCTGTGCATGGCCTGCTCGAGCGTGGCGAGGGCCTCGTCGGGCCGGCCGTGCACCTTGAGGACCTCGGCGCGGCCGATCGAGAGCTCGGCCGAGTCGCCGATCGCCTTGACGGTGGCGTCGAGCACGGCGATCGCCTCTTCCGTGCGCTTGAGCGCGATGAGCAGGTGCGCGCACTGCACCGCGAAGGCGGCGGTGGTCTCTTCGATGGGCAGCGTCGCGAGCGCCGAGATGCAGGCGTCGGCGGCTTTTTCGTCGCCGGTGTACTTGAGCAGCTGCGCGACGTGCAGCGCCCGCGCCGGCACGCACTGCAGCAGCTCGTCTTTGTCGCGCGCGAACGCGATGCATTCGGTGATGACCTTGTCGTCGTTCCACGCGGACTCGTAGGCGAGGCGGTACTCGAGCAGCGCCTGGCTGCGGCGGCCGAGGCTCCGGAGCGCGCGCGCGGCCACCTGGTGTGAGCGGAAGTCCTTGGGGAAGAGGAACAGGGCGCGGTTCGCGAACGCGATCGCCTTCAGCGGGTCGGCCGGTTTGCGCTCGACGTAGGCGGCTCCGGCCAGGGCGTACGGCACGTAGTCGGCCGGGTGGCGCTCGACGAACGGCACGATGCCCTCGCGCACCTCGGCGGCGGTGGAGGCGAGCCGGTAGCGCCCCAGCAGCTCGGCCTCTTCGTCGCGCAGCGTCGAGCGGCCGCAGAAGAAGGCGACCGCGGTCACGGCGGCGAGGGCGGCGATGACAGGGCGGGGCTTGAGCTTGACGCTCCACAGCCGCTCGGCGTCGCCGGCGCCGACCCCGAAGGCGATGGCCAGCGGGAGCGCGACGCCCGGGAACTCGAGGTTGAAGTCGAAGACGTTGTGGAGCACCACGGCGATCGCGGCGATCGCGACGGCGAGCTCGAGCGGCGTGCGCTTCCCGGCGCGCAGCTGCAGGAAGACGCTGGCGGCTGCGAGGCCGAGCACCAGCAGGCCGGCGGCGAGGCCGAGCTCGGTCGTGAGCTGCAGCACGAAGTTCTCGGGGTGTGTGTACGTCTTGCCGAGGTGCTCGGGGTTGAAGCGGGTGAAGCCGACCTCGAAGGCGCCGCGGCCCATGCCCGTGCGCCAGAACTCGGTGGTGGCGGCCCACGCCGACGGCCAGACGATGACCTTGAGCTTGTAGGTCGGCGTGTCGGTGAAGCGCTGCACGAGCTTGTCGAAGAGCGCGACGGCGCCGATGACGACGCCGGCGAGCGCGACGCCGCCCCAGCGCAGGGCGTTCATGGTCGAGTCGCCGCCGCCCTCGGTGGGCTTGCGCGAGCGGCGGGTGGCGAGAATCGCCGCGAGGAAGAGGAGCAGGCCGCCGCAGTACGCGCCGATGCCGGCGCGAGAGAACGAGAAGAGCACGGCGCCGGTGCAGGCGGCGAACACCGCGAGCCAGAGGGCGCGGCGCGCGCGGTCGTCGGCCTCGATGGCGAGGGCGACGCTGAGCAGGCCGCAGAGGATCATGAAGCCGGCGAGGTGGTTGACGTTGCCGAACGAGGTGAACAGGCGCGGCGGGCTGACGAACTTGTAGAAGCCGAAGAGCTCGTCGAGGCCGAGCAGCGGGTGGAGCACGGCGAGCGAGGCGACGAAGGCGCCGGTGATGGCGATGGCTCCGGCGAGAAAGGGCCGCGCGGTGCGTGAGCCCGACGACAGGTGCATGGCCGCGAGGAAGGCCGCGGCGTAGAGCAGGTGCTTGCCGAGCTCGCGCCAGGTGGCGGCGGTCTCGATCGAGATGGGGCGCCATGCGTTGAGGCCGAGCGGCACGAGCGCGAACTCGCGCAGCTCAGCGGACGCTGGACTGAAGAACGAAAGCAGCGCCGGAGGCAGCGGCACGAGCTGAAGAGCGCACCATGCGGCGACGCCGAGGGGGACGAACGCGAAGAGCGGGAGCTCGAGCCGATCGCGGCCGACGAGGCTGAGCGCGAGGGCCGCGAACACGAGCGGAGCGCAGACCCAGGCGACCCAGTTCGGCACGCCGCCGAGGCACACGGGCGCAGCGAACGCGGCTGCGGCGAGCAGGGCGCGACCGACGCGATTGAGTCGTCTGGCGTGGCGGCGGCTCAAGGTTTCGAAACGTAGCCCCCTCTCCCCTCGTAGGGGAGAGGGACGGGGTGAGGGGAGCCG